>UCCA01000019.1 GCA_900470805.1 Hyphomicrobiales bacterium
TTTCTGCGCTGGCGAAGAGACGACGGGCACGCCGAGCATCAGGCTCGGCAACAGCGCGTTGAGCAACCCGCCCGCCCAGGCCCAGTCCGACGGCGTCCACATCTTGTCGCCGGGCCGCGGAAAGTTTTCGTGCGCGAACTGTATGCCGGGAATATGCCCGGCCAGCACCCGATGCCCGTGCAGCGCACCCTTCGGCGCGCCCGTCGTGCCCGAGGTGAAGATCATCAACGCCGGTTCGTCCGGACTGGTCGGCGGCACCTCGAAGACCGGTGGGTGATTCTCCAGCACCGCCAGCGACAGCACATCGCCTGCCCCATCCTCCTCGCCGCCGTCGACACCGATCACCGTCTTCAGATCGGGCAGCCGCGCCCGGATCTGGCGGATCCGCTCGAGCCCGAAACGATTGGTGACGACGGCGGCAGCGCCCGAGGCCTTCAGCCGGTATTCCAGCGCCTCGACGCCGAACAGCAACGCCAGCGGCACCGCGATCGCGCCCATCTTGTAAATCGCTACATGCGCGACGACCGTCTCGAACGACTGCGGCAGCAGCAGCGCCACCCGATCGCCTTTCGCAAGCCCTTGCGAAACGAGCCCGTTGGCCAGCGATGCCGAGCGCGCCGCAAGCCCGCCGTAGTTCATCGACAGATGATGGCCGTCAGGGCTGAAATGTTCGAGACAAATGCGCTCCGGATCGCGCGCCGCCCAATCATCGCTGACCACGCGGCCGATGTTGAAGCCCTCGGGAATGGCCCAGCTGAAATCGCGATAAAGATCGTCGTAGTGATCGCGCGGCGGCAATTTCATGGGTGCAAGGTCATAAGCAGGATCCGGTTCTATCGCGGCAGCTAACACCCTGCATCTCGAACACGCAAGCGTGAAGCGAAACGCCTGTGCTGCCGGCCACGACGTGACATTATCTGCCGCGACCGCTGACATTTTCCCGGTGGCCGCCCTAAATGCCAAAAGCACATGGGTTCTCATTGTCTATCACGGAGCATTTTCATGGATTACGTCAAATTCGGCGGCACTGGCCTTGAGGTCTCGAAGATCTGCCTGGGCTGCATGACCTTCGGCGAGCCCGATCGCGGCAACCACGCCTGGACGCAGGGCGAGGAACCGAGCCGCGCGCTGATCCGCCAGGCGCTGGACGCCGGCATCAATTTCCTCGACACCGCCAACACCTATTCCGACGGCTCCTCCGAGGAGATCGTCGGCCGCGCCATTCGCGATTTCGCCCGGCGCGAGGAGATCGTGCTCGCCACCAAGGTATTCAACCGCATGCGCCCGGGCCCGAATGGCGCCGGCCTGTCGCGCAAGGCGATCTTCGACGAGATCGACAACAGCCTGCGCCGCCTCGGCACCGACTACGTCGATCTCTATCAGATCCACCGCTTCGATCCCACGACGCCGATCGAGGAAACGCTGGAAGCGCTGCACGACGTGGTGAAGGCGGGCAAGGCCCGCTATATCGGCGCTTCCTCCATGTATGCCTGGCAGTTCGCCAAGATGATCAACACCTCGAAGGCCAACGGCTGGACGCCCTTCGTCAGCATGCAGGACCATCTGAACCTGCTCTACCGCGAGGAAGAGCGCGAGATGCTGCCCTTCTGCCAAGACCAGAAGATCGCCGTCATCCCTTGGAGCCCGCTGGCGCGCGGCCGGCTGACGCGGGACTGGGACGAGAAGACCGCCCGCAGCGAAACCGACGAATTCGGCAAGACGCTCTACAAGCAGGCCGAGGACGCCGACCGCGCCATCATCGGCGTCGTCGGTGAGCTGGCGAAGAAGCACGGCGTCTCGCGCGCCCAGATCGCCACGGCCTGGATCCTGCAGAAAAGCGCCGTCACCGCCCCGATCATCGGCGCCTCCAAGTCCGGCCACATCGACGACGCCGTCGCGGCGCTCTCAGTCAAGCTGTCGGCCGAGGATGTCGCGGCATTGGAGAAGCCATACGTTCCGCATCAGGTCGAAGGCTTCAAGTGAATGCAGTCGCGGGACTGATCACCCCTTAGCCGGCGAAAGAGCATCGCGCGTCGTGTAGAGAAAGCTGTCGGAGAGCGAGCGGCTTTCGACGGCGCGCGCCAGGATAACCGCACCCATCATCGACGACAGCGTCGTGAACCCCTTGTCGCGGCGATCCTGCTCGGTGTCGCCGTCGACGATCCGCGACAGGATATCGACCAGCGCCGACAGCCCGTCGTTGAAGGTTTCGCGCACGGCACCGCGGCTGCGGCTGACCTCCTGCACCAGCGAGGCGAAGACGCAGCTGCCGCCGGGATCATCGACGCTGCAGCGATCTAGATAGTGGCGCACCAGCGCATCGAGCGGCCGCTCCGGCGCCTTGGCGATGATCTCGCCCCAGCGGATCTTCACCCGCTCGATCAGCGCCCGGCTGACCTCCAGCGCCAGATCCTCCTTCGACTGGAAGTGACCGTAAAAGCCGCCATGCGTCATCCCCGCCGCCTTCATGATGTCGGAAACGCCGATGCCGTCGAAGCCGCGCTCGCGAAACAGCACGCCAGCAACCTCGAGGATCTTCTCCCGGTTCTCGGCAAATTTCTCTTTGGTGACCCGCATGAGGCGCTCCGCAAACGACCGCTGAAATTGACGCTTGACAATTTATATGACGTCCATCATCAATAATCAACAAACATGATGGCCATCATGTAAAGTTTCTATATCCGCTTTCCGACAGCCCCCGAACGGAACAGTCCCATGGTCTCCACTGCACTTGCCTCCACGCTGGCGCGGCGCAACATCCACTATGGATGGGTCGTCGTCGCCGCCACCTTCGTCACCATGCTGGTGACCGCCGGCGCCATGGGCGCGCCCGGCGTGCTGATCAAGCCGCTGCAGGACGAGTTCGGCTGGGAGACCTCGCAGATCTCTTCCGCGCTCGCCGTCCGCCTTGTGCTGTTCGGCCTGATGGGACCGTTCTCCGCCGCCTTCATGAACTATTTCGGCGTTCGCAAGGTCATCGTCTTCGCGATGATCCTGATCTCCAGCGGCTTCGTCGGCTCGCTGTTCATGACCGAGATCTGGCAGCTTCTGCTGCTCTGGGGCATCGTCGTCGGCCTCGGCACCGGGCTGACCGCCATGGTGCTGGCCGCTACCGTCTCGGCCCGCTGGTTCACGAAACATCGCGGCCTCGTCGTCGGCATGTTGTCGGCCAGCTCCGCCACCGGCCAGCTCGTCTTCCTGCCGCTGATGGCGCAGTTGACGGAGAGCTATGGCTGGCGCGCCACCGTGTTCTTCGTTTGCGGCATGATCCTGTTCGCCGCGCTCGTGGTTCTCGCCTTCATGCGCGACCGCCCGTCGGACCTCAACCTCCCCTCCTTCGGCGAGGCGCAGGTGACGCCGCCCCCGGCGCGCACCGGCGGCCTGCTGACCATGCTGGCCACACCCGTCGTCGTGTTGAAGGAGGTCTCGAAGACCTCGACTTTCTGGATCCTGTTCGCCACCTTCTTCATTTGCGGGCTGAGCACCAACGGCCTGATCCAGACCCATTTCGTCACGCTTTGCGGCGATTTCGGCATCCTGCCGGTGGCGGCCGCCAGCGTGCTCGCCGTCATGGGCATCTTCGATTTCTTCGGCACCATCGGCTCCGGCTGGCTGTCCGATCGCTTCGACAATCGCTGGCTGCTCTTCTGGTATTACGGCCTACGCGGCCTGTCGCTGCTGTTCCTGCCGTTCAGCGACTTCTCGTTCTACGGCCTGTCGATCTTCGCCGTCTTCTACGGGCTGGACTGGATCGCCACCGTGCCGCCGACGGTCAAGCTGGCGACGGAGCGTTTCGGTCGCGAAAAGGCCGGCATCGTCTTCGGCTGGATCTTCACCGGCCATCAGCTGGGCGCCGCCACGGCGGCGTACGGTGCCGGCCTGTCGCGCACCGAACTGCAGAGCTACCTGCCCGCCTTCTTCATCGCCGGCGCCTTCTGCCTGCTGGCCTCGATCCTGGCGATCACCCTGAAAAAGACCGGTCTGGCCACCCCCGCCGTATCCGCCGCGCACTAAGCAAAAAGCTTCCGGCCGAAATCTTCGGCCGGAAGCATCATGAAATCAGCCCGATAACCACTCCCGCCGTCTTGCGCCGCCGGTCGAACGCATGCTAGACACCCGCCTCGTCGGTATCCGTTGCCCCATTGGCGGAATTGGTAGACGCGCTCGACTCAAAATCGAGTTTCGAAAGAAGTGCTGGTTCGACTCCGGCATGGGGCACCACTGATTTACCCGTTCACCGCCCCGCCTTGCGCCAGCCCGCATCCCGTGCATCCGCTTCGGAGCAAAACCACTGCTCGCCATACTCGGTACGAATGATCGTATCGTCGTAGTCGTGCTGGCCGCGAACGTGAAATATCCGCTCGCGCGAATTGATCGAGATATTGCCCTTGATGTCGCAGGCCGGGTCGTAAAGCTGACGTGGGATCAAGGTGTAGCCGCCCGCGCCGAGAAACGACGCAAGCGAAGACAGGATGACCAGTAGCGAAAACTTGCTCATGCGAGCAGTTTTAGCTGATATCTCTATACTTTAAGTTTTAGGATACGCTAAAGTTGTATCGAACCTGAATTGCTCGTCAGTGCGCCGCAACGCTCCCCGGCGCCAGCAGTACCCGACCCGTCCGCGCCTTCACCGGCATTCCCTGGATCGCGTAGCGGTGAAACGGCGAAACCGCGCTCTTGCGCACCTGCACGAAGCGCCCGAACGCATGCTCGAGCTGGACGGCAAGTTCGGCGCGGCCGGTCATGCCTTGCTGGAACAGCCGGATCAGCAGGTTGGCGGCAACGCCGCTGGAGCGCAGCTGCCTTGCGGTGTCGCTGTCGCCGGAATAGCCGGCTTCGGCGAGGATACCATGCAGGTAGTCGAGATCGGCGCCTGAGAGATAGGTGGTGGTATCTACGTTGGAAGACATCGCGGTCCTCCTTTCGATAGGGGGCTAGGGTTTGGGGGCCCTCAACCAGCAGCGCCCGTGAAAGTGGCTGCTGAAGGATCGAACATGCGCCCTAAGCGCGAACAAAGCAATCAAGCAATGACGAATAAAGTGGCAAAGGGGGACAAAGCCATGATCCAGTCGAATAGCTGGCTTGACCGAGAGGCCATCCGGCGTGCATTTCGCCAAGCTGCGATCGGCAACGATACATAGCTCATTTTAAATCAACGGTTTAATTTCCCGCCCACATCGGTCAAAGTGCCTCGCCGATAACAAGGGCACCGCGATGGAAAGTGCCACCGGGGAAGGCGCCAAGAGGGAAACGCAAGCGTGCATCAGGAAGTCCCGCTCATAGCGACCATCGCCGTCAGCTTCGTCTGCGCGGCGGTGCTCGGCTATCTCGCCGACCGGCTGCGGCTGCCGCCGCTGGTGGGCTATCTGATGGCCGGCATCCTGATGGGGCCGATCACGCCCGGTTTCGTGGCCGACAGCGGCCTCGCCAGCCAGCTGGCCGAGATGGGTGTCATCCTCCTGATGTTCGGCGTCGGCCTGCATTTCTCGGCGCGCGATCTGCTTGCCGTGCGCGGCGTCGCCGTGCCGGGCGCCATCATCCAGATCCTCTTCGCCACGCTTCTCGGCGTCGGCCTTGCCGAATGGTGGGGCTGGAGCCTCGGCGCCGGCATCGTCTTCGGCCTCAGCCTGTCGGTGGCCAGCACCGTCGTGCTTCTGAAGGCGCTGGAGGAGCGGAACCTCGTCAATTCGGCGAGCGGCCGCGTTGCCATCGGCTGGCTGATCGTCGAGGATCTCGCCATGGTGCTGGCGCTGGTGCTGCTGCCGGCGCTGGCCGAACTACTCGGCGGCCATCCCGCCGCCAACGCCGCGCACGGCAGCGACATGCCGCTGGCCTTGACCCTTCTCCTGACCCTGCTGCAGGTCGGCGCCTTCGCGGCGATGGCGATCTTCCTCGGGCCCAAGGTCGTGCCCTGGCTGCTCACGCGCGTCGCCCGCACCGGCTCGCGCGAACTGTTCACGCTGACGGTGCTGGCCATCGCGCTCGGCATCGCCTTCGGCTCGGCGCAGATCTTCGGCGTCTCCTTCGCGCTCGGCGCCTTCTTCGCCGGCGTCGTCATGAGCGAATCCAACCTCAGCCACAGGGCGGCCGCCGATTCGCTGCCGCTGCAGAACGCCTTCTCGGTGCTGTTCTTCGTCTCCGTCGGCATGCTGTTCGATCCGTCCATCCTGGTGCGCCAGCCGCTTGGCGTGCTGGCCGCTCTGCTCTTGATCATCTTCGGCAAGGCGATCATCTCCTTCGCCGTTGTCACGCTGCTGCGCTATCCGCTGGCCATGGCGCTGACGGTGGCGGGCGGTCTTGCCCAGATCGGCGAATTCTCCTTCATCCTCGCCGGCCTCGGCGTGTCGCTCGGCCTGCTGCCGACCGACGGCCAGGACATCATTCTCGCCAGCGCCATCATCTCGATCACCCTCAATCCCGTCGTCTGCGCCGGCGCCGAGGCGCTCTATGTCTACGTGCAGCGTCGCTGGCCTGCGGCGGCGGCCCGCCACGGACACGCCCGATACGAGGCGCTCAGCGGCGAGCTCGACAAGATCCGCGCCGTCACAGAGGCCCGCGAGCAGCAGCACCAGCTGGAGATGCGCGAGCTCAGTGAAACCTTCCCGCTATTCGCCAATGTCGACGAGAATTCGCAGGAAGAGCTGCTGCTGCTGTTCCGCCCGAAATCGGCCCTGCCCGGCGAGCGCGTCATGCGCAAGGGCGATCGCGGCGACGGCATGTATTTCCTCTCCTCCGGCGCCGTCGAGGTGCAGCTGGCCGACGACGCCATTCGGCTGGAGCCGGGCGCCTTCTTCGGCGAGATGGCGCTGTTGAGCGGCGGCCGTCGCAATGCCGATGTCGTCGCCGTTGATTTCTGCCAGTTCTTCGTGCTTGAACGGCGCGATTTCAACATGTTCACGGCAAAGCATCCGGCGCTGCGCCAGATGGTCAGCGAGATGGCGCGCGAGCGCACGGAAATGAACGTCATGCGCCAGAAGCGCGTCCAGCCGTCCGGCATCGCCTCGTGATCCCGCCGAAAGCGGCATTGCCGATCACGAAGATTTTTTCGCTGCACTGCCGCACGAGTGACACAGCAGGCATTTACAGCCGCAGACGGGCCTCATAAAGCTCATGCACGCAACCTGAAAGGAACGGAATGCTTCGCAGATTGTACGACTGGACCATGTCGCTGGCCGCCCGCAAATCGGCCGAAGTCTGGCTTGCCGTCATCGCCTTCGTCGAAAGCTCCGTCTTTCTGGTTCCGGCCGATGTCCTTTTCCTGCCGATGGCGCTGGCCAAGCCGGAGCGCGCCTATCGCTACGCGGTGGTCGCCACCGTCGCCTCGGTGCTTGGCGGCATCGCCGGCTGGATGCTGGGTTATTACGCCTACGACACCATCGCCCGCCCGGTGCTGGAGTTCTACGGCAAGCTTGACGCCTTTGAGCAGATGCGTGTCTATATCCACGACGAGTGGGAAATCCTGCTGCTGCTTCTGGTGACCTCGGGCCTCGCGCATCTGCCGCCGATCAAGATCGTCACCATCCTTGCCGGCGTCATCCACATGAACCTCGGCTTCTTCGTCATCTCGGCGATCATCGCCCGCGGCGCCCGCTTCCTGTTCCTTGCCTGGCTGTTGCGCCATTACGGCGAGCCGATCCGCCACTTCATCGAGAAGCGCCTCGGCCAGATCACCGCGGTGGTCGCCGGCGTGCTGATCGTGCTCGGCGTCGGCTACAAGCTGCTTGCCCACTGACATAGTATAAGATCATCGAGCCAATTGCCCCGGAGCTCCCGCATGACCGTCGATCTCTCCCTCCGCCGCCCGGCCTTCGTCTATTCGATCCTGATGGCCCTCGGCATGGCTGTCGTCATCGGCTCGGCGCTCGGCTTCCAGTATATCGGCGGCTATATTCCCTGCGAACTCTGCCTGATGCAGCGTCAGCCCTATTACTACGGCATCCCGCTGGTCATCATCGGCGCAGTCACCTCCGCGCTCGGCCTGCCGAACTGGATCGGCCGCACCTTCCTGCTTGCGGGCGGGCTGCTGATGGTCGTCGGATCAGGCATCGGCGTCTATCACGCCGGTGTGGAATGGCATTTCTGGGCCGGCCCCAGCGCCTGCTCGACCAGCGCCAGCAGCATGACACAGGATGCCGGCAATCTGCTGACCGAGCTCAACACCATCAAGGGTCCATCCTGCACCGAAGCCGCGCTGCGCGTGGCCGGCCTGTCGATGGCCGGCTGGAACGTCATCGCCAGCCTCATCCTCGCCGCCTTCGCCTTCATCGGCGTGCGCAAGTCGGCGTAATCAGTGCAACTGCGCTCCAGATCGGAAACGGTCAGGGCTGCAGCTCGCTATCCCAGTAGAGATAGTCCAGCCAGCTGTCGTGCAGGTAGTTCGGCGGGAAGAGCCGGCCGTTGTTGTGCAGGTCCTGCACGGTCGGCTGATACGGCTTCTGATGCGGGAACATGCCTGCCTGCTTCGGCAACTTGCTGCCCTTCCTGAGATTGCAGGGGGAGCAGGCGGCCACCACGTTCTGCCAGGTCGTCTCGCCGCCATGGGCGCGCGGGATGACGTGGTCGAAGGTCAGATCCTCGTGCTGGCCGCAATACTGGCACTCGAACTTGTCCCGGAGGAACACGTTGAAACGCGTGAAAGCCGGGTTGCGCGAAGGCTGCACGTAGGTCTTGAGGCACACGACACTCGGAAGACGCATCGAAAAGCTCGGCGAAGAGACCGAATGTTCGTATTCCGCAATGATGTTCACACGGTCAAGAAAGACCGCCTTGATCGCGTCCTGCCAGGACCATAGCGACAAGGGGTAATAGCTCAGCGGCCTGTAGTCAGCGTTCAGAACGAGCGCTGGCAGGGCCTGAGGGGAAACGGCAATCGTCAAGGCACTCTCCTGATCGATTCGGCATCTGCACTCTTATATTAGGCCGGTTGTGACGGCATTGTGAAGTCCAATAAATTCAAGCAACACCGTCACAATATCGAGTGTTGCAGTTCAGGCCACCGGCAGCAAGCCGCGTCCGAGCTTTACGGCATAATACGCCCAGAAAAGCCGCGCGGCGACCGATCTCCACGGCGACCAACTCTCGGCCAGCAGGGCGAGCGTCTTTGCGCCCGGCCGCTCGGAAAGGCCGAATGCGGCTGCGACCGCGTTCTGCAGAGCGACGTCTCCCGCTGGGAAGACATCGGCATGACCGCCGCAGAACATCAGATAGACCTCCGCCGTCCACGGCCCGACGCCCTTCAGCGCCGTCAACGCGGAAAGGGCTTCGGCCGGCGGCAGCTGTGACAGCGCCGAAAGGTCGAGCGCGCCCGAAGCAGCGGCCTCGGCGATCCGCGCCAGCGTCTCGGCCTTGGCGCGCGACAGGCCGAACTCGCGCCAGGCTTCGGAATGCAGCGCCGCATATCCCTCCGCCGTCAGCAATGCCCCCTCAGGCCGCATCCTCCGCCAGATCGCCTCTGCGCTCGCCCGCGACACCATCTGCGACACGATGATATGGGCCAGCCCCTCGAAGCCGGGCTCGCGCAGTCTCAGCGGCAGCACACCGGCATCGGCGGCAATATCGGCCAGACGCGGGTCGAGCACCAACAGCTGCGCCAGCCCTTGTTTCACGTCGTCGTCGTTGCGAATGATCTGCACGCTTCCTCGCGATCTCTCAAAATCCGTGGCAGAAGAAAGCATGATCGCGATTCCCCGTCAAAAGCCCGTCTTCCGTTTTGCCCCGAGCCCGAACGGCCCGTTGCATCTCGGCCATGCGCTCTCGGCTTTCCTGAACCGCGACATGGCACAGGCGGCGGGCGGTCGTTTGCTTCTGCGCATCGAAGACATAGATCTGACCCGCTGCACACCCGAATTCGAACAGGGCATCTGTACCGATCTCGAATGGTTGGGCATCGGCTGGGAGAAGCCGGTGCGACGGCAGTCCGATCATTTCGCCGACTATCAGGCGGCGTTGAAGACGCTGATCGATCGCGGCCTCGCCTATCCGGCCTTCCTCACGCGCGGCGAGGTCAAGGCCCGCGTCGCAGCAGTCGAGGCAGGCGGCGATCCGTGGCCGCGCGACCCGGACGGTTCGCCGCTCTATCCGCCGGACGACCGCGAACGATCGGAAGACGAGCGGCAGGCGATGCTGGCAGCCGGCATCAGGCACGCCTGGCGGCTGGATATGATGAAAGCGCTCGATCTCATCGGCGAGACGCTTTTCTGGAAGGAGACCGGCGACGGCGAGACGGGCCAGATTGCCGCCGATGCCGCGAGCTGGGGCGACGTCATCCTCTCGCGCTCGGATGCACCGTCGAGCTATCATCTCTCCGTCGTCATCGACGATGCCCTGCAGGGCGTCACCCATGTCGTGCGCGGCCTCGACCTCTACCACGCAACGGCGGTTCACCGCGTCCTGCAGGCGCTGCTCGCCCTTCCCGCGCCCATCTACCATCATCACCGGCTGATAACGGATGCCGACGGTCGCAAGCTGTCGAAGAGCAACGGCGATACCGGGCTCGCGGAACTAAGAGCCGGTGGCGTCACGGCGGACGACATCCGCCACCTTCTCGGCCTTTAGCGGCTCCTGCCCCTGACCGCTGAGGAAATTGTGCGAGAAGATCGCCCGCACCCGGAACTTCAGCAGTGCGGCGTTGAGCTCGGCACCGATGATGAAGATCACCCCCACCATGTAGAGAAAGATCAGCACGATCATCACCGACGCCAGACCGGCATAGGTGGCGGCGTAGTTGGCGAAGGTCGCTAGGTAATAGGCGAAGATGACGGCGCCGGCGAACCACAGGATCAACGTCAGGAGCACGCCCGGCACGACGTCGGACACCCGGCGCCGCCCCGCCGGCAGCCAGAGATGCACCACCAGCAGGCCCACCGTCAGCACGAACAGCGTGCCGTAGATGCGCCAGTCGAACACCACGTCGAGCGTATCGGCAAACAGCGGAAACCACTGGCGGGCATAATCGAGCGCCAGCGGCACGGCGACGAGCATGATGCTGATCGCCGCGAAGATCGTCACCGCAATCATCACGAAACCAAGGCTGGCAAGGCGGGTAAAATACCACGGCCGCGTCTCCTGCACCCGATAGGCGCGGTTGAGCGAGATGCGCAGCGCCTCGACGCCGTTGGAGGCGAAGTAGGCGGCGGCCAGCACGGAGATCGTCAACAGCCCCCCGCGCGGCACGGTCAGCACCTGCAACACCTGGTCGGCGAGCGGCTTGGCGATCGCCTCGGGCCACGTATCGAAGACAAGGTGAACGGCGGTCGAGGAAAACTGGTCGGCGCCGAGGAAATTGGCAAGAGCGGTGCCGAAGATCAGGAATGGGAAGACGGCAAGCAGGGTGGAGAGCGCAACATGGCTCGCCATGGCGAAGCCGTCATCTTCGAGGAAATGCCAGATCGCGTCGTAGGCCACATCGTATAAGATGCGAAAGAGTTTCGGCATTCCTGCTCCCGGCATTCCTCATTGTGTCGCCCGTTCGAATATGGGAAACGAGTCCTAGTTTGTACAGGAATCATTCCATGTCGGATCAACGCACTGTGATCATTACCGGATGTTCGTCCGGTATCGGCGCCTATTGTGCCCGTGCGTTGAAGGCCGATGGCTGGCGCGTCTTCGCTACCGTCCGCAAGTTCGAGGATCTGGCACCGCTGGAGGCCGACGGCATCGAAGCATTCCGCATGGACTACACAAGCACCGATCAGATCACCGATTTCGTCCGCGACGTCACGCAGGCAAGCGGCGGGCGCATCGACGCGCTGTTCAACAACGGCGCCTATGGACAGCCCGGCGCCGTCGAGGATCTCAAGACCGACGTGCTGCGCGAACAGTTCGAGACCAATTTCTTCGGCTGGCACGAGCTGACACGGCAGATCATTCCGTTGATGCGCAAGCGCCGCCAGGGCCGCATCGTCCAGTGCTCGTCGATATTGGGCGTCGTGCCCTATCGCTTTCGCGGCGCCTACAACGCCTCCAAGTTCGCGCTCGAGGGGCTGAGCATCACCATGCGGATGGAGCTCGAAGGCAGCGGCATCCATGTCAGCCTGATCGAGCCCGGCCCGATCGCCTCGCGCTTCGTCGCCACCTCTCTCGCCAAGATCAACGAGCACATCGACGTCAGGGGCTCGTCGCACGCGGTGGAATACCGCCGCCAGCTCGCCCGCCTCGACGGCTCCGGCGGCCCCAACCGCCACCGGCTCGAACCCGATGCCGTCTACGACGTGCTGAAGCATGCATTGAACGCGCCGCGCCCGCGACCACATTACCCAGTGACCCGGCCGGCCAGGCAGGGCATGCTCCTGAAGAAGCTGCTGCCTGCGGACCTCTTCTACCGTCTGATACGCAGGTTCGACTGAGGAGGAGGAAACCGAATGTCTACTGTCGTCTACGTGGCCGCCATCATCGTCATGGGCCTTGTCGCCATCGTTCTGGTGCGCGGCCTGTTCAACATGATGAAGGGCGGCGATGCCAATCTGTCCAACAAGCTGATGCAGCTGCGCGTGCTGCTGCAGGCCGTCGCGGTGCTCCTGATCATGCTGACGCTGTGGCTGACCGGCGGCGGTCGCCCGACCTGACGGCCGCACGAGAGGAGAAACCGACATGGTCAAGCTCAACAAGATCTACACCAAGACCGGCGACGACGGCACGACCGCGCTGGTTTCCGGCCCGCGCCGGCTGAAGGACGACCTTCGCGTCGAGGCCTACGGCACCATCGACGAGGCCAATTCGGCGATCGGCATCGCTAGGCTGCACATGCAGGGCATGCCCGAGCTCGACGCCATGCTGATGCTGATCCAGAACGACCTCTTCGATCTCGGCGCCGATCTCGCCACGCCCGACACCGGCGAAACATCGGAATACGAGCCGCTGCGCATCATCGAGACCCAGGTGGACCGCATCGAGAGCGACATCGACAGGCTGAACGGCGATCTGCAGCCGCTGAAATCCTTCGTGCTGCCCGGCGGCCACTCCGCCGCCGCCCATCTGCACCTCGCCCGCACCATCACCCGCCGCGCCGAGCGGCTGATGGTGACGCTTGGCCGTAGCGACGGCGAGATCGTCAGCCCGGCCGCGCTCAAATACGTCAACCGCCTGTCGGACTTCCTGTTCGTCGCCGCCCGCCACGCCAATGATCGCGGCCATGCGGATGTGCTTTGGGTTCCCGGCAAAAACCGCTAGCGTCGCCAGCAACACCATCAGCCCCGCCGGAGCCTCATGTTCATACCGCTGCACGATGCCAACACGCTGAAGCACATCAAGCTGCAGTGGGTCACCATGGGGCTGATCGCGGTCAATGTTGTCGTCTGGCTGTTCACCGGCGTCATCGCCACCGAGGACGTCGCGCAGGCGGCGTTTGTCGGCCTCGGCTATATCCCGGCCGTCGCCTTCCACTACGCCCATCTCGAGCCGGCGCTGGCCTATACGCCGGAGCCGCTGACCTATGTCAGCTACGCCTTCGTCCACTCCGGCTTCTGGCACCTCGCCTCCAACATGCTGTTCCTCTGGGTCTTCGGCGACAATGTCGAGGATGCGCTCGGCCATGTCCGCTTCCTCGTTTTCTATCTCCTTTGCGCCATCGCGGGCGCCCTCTTCCATGGCCTCGTCGGCATGACCTCGCAGGCGCCGTTGATCGGCGCCTCGGGCGCCATCGCGGGCGTCGTCGCCGCCTATCTCATGCTGCATCCACGCGTGAAAATCTGGGTGCTGGTGTTCATGCGCGTGCCGCTGCCGCTGCCGGCCTTCCTGCCGCTGATCCTGTGGACCGGGCAGCAGTTCGTGATGCTGGCGCTGGAGCCCGACGGTAGCGTCTCCTGGGGCGCCCATGTTGGCGGCATCCTCGCGGGCGCCGTGCTTGTCGTCCTCATGCGCCGTAGCGGCGTGCCGCTGTTCGACCGCCAGATGGTGGCGCCACGCGCCGTTCGCGACCGCGCCACGCCCAATCCCGCCATGGTCACCATCCCGGGCCAGCCGCCCCGCCCGCGCCTGCCCTGGGACAAGTGAAGCGTCATTTATTGACGTGAACGTAAAGGTAATATAATCCGGGTGGAATTTGCCTGTCTGCGTCATGGAAGCGTTGTCTTTGGAGGAAAAACGCGTATCCATGTCGCCAATCGACAATCGGAGCAGCGCGGAAACGCGCATTTTCTTGGCGACAGAGTTGAAGGAAGGACCACATGAAGATTCTCGTCCCCGT
>UCCA01000029.1 GCA_900470805.1 Hyphomicrobiales bacterium
GCCTCGATCGTCGAGTAATCCTCGGGTTGCTATGAGTTAAAGAAGGCCCTGCCGGAAACGGCGGGGCCTTTTTCTATGGTAGCATCGTGGGCGACTGACAGCTTCCGGATGAATAATGCGCTTGTTTTTACTTCTTGCTTTTGGCTTCTTGCTGACAGCGGTAGCCTCGCCGGAGTTTGCGGCAGCGTCATGCCCAGAGCGTCCTGCCTACCGCGGATGCGGCTGCAAGGGCGGCCCGGGGTATCGCGGGCCGGACGGTCGTTGTGTCGGCTTCAGGCAGTTACAGAAGGTATGTGGAAATCCGCCTGACTTGCGCTGCACCTTCGAGAACGCGCCGGGGACTGGCGCCAACCGTGAATGCGCTTTGGAACCACAAAGCAAACCTTCGGCAAACTGACGTTCAAGGATTGCGTCTGGATTTCAGCTCCTTATCTATCAGTGGGATACAGGAGGAGGATATTCATGAAGAAGCGCATTCTGTTCACCGGCGGTTCGGGCAAGGCGGGGCGGCACGCGGTGCCGTGGCTTGTCAATGCCGGCTATGAGGTCCACAACATCGATCTGGTGCCGCTCGACAGCCCGGGCGTCACCAATCTGATCGTTGACATCACCGACAGCGGCCAGGTCTACAACGCGCTGTCCATGCATCGCGATTTTCCGGATCTGGAAGCGGGCAGGGGCGTCCAGCCCTATGATGCTATCGTGCATTTCGCTGCTATCCCGCGCATCCTCATCAAGCCTGACAACGAGACGTTCCGCATCAACACGATGGGCACCTATAATGTCATCGAGGCAGCGGTGAAGCTCGGCGTCCGCAAGATCGTAGTCGCTTCCAGTGAAACCACCTATGGTGTGTGCTTCGCCGAAGGGCACCGGGATTTCCATCAGTTTCCGCTCGAGGAGGATTACGACGTCAATCCGATGGATTCGTACGGGCTGTCGAAGGTGATCAACGAAAAGACCGCAAGGGCATTTGCCGAAAGGTCTGGTGCCGACATCTATGCGCTGCGGATCGGAAATGTCATCGAGCCGCACGAATATGAAAATTTCCCGACCTATTTCGCCAATCCTGAAATGCGCAAACGGATCGCGTGGAGCTATATCGACGCCCGCGATCTCGGCCAGATCTGCCATCTGTGCATTGAAAAGGACGGCCTCGGTTTTCAGGTGTTCAATGCGGCCAACGATACGGTCTCGGCCAGCACCCCGTCCAGAGAGCTTGCCGCGCGATTCTTTCCCAACGTGAAATTCACCCGCGAGATCGGTGAGTATGAAGGCTTGCTCTCCAACCGGAAGATCCGCGAGGTGCTCGGCTTCAGGGAAGAGCACGATTGGCGCAGATATGTAAAAGTCTGACGATGTCTTCCAGCAACGACGCGGAACGGGAAAAAATGAAAATCACACTTGCCAATCTCGTTCCGGCGTCTTAAAGGGAGCGCCATGCTTATCAAAGATGTTTCTAGGCTCCGGCCAACAGGCTGATTGAAAAGCGTAAAGGGGTATAGCTCAGTTGGTAGAGCGGCGGTCTCCAAAACCGCAGGTCGTAAGTTCGAGCCTTACTGCCCCTGCCATTTCCTTGAACGAACAGCGCGGACTTACTGCAGCATGTCGCAAAAGGCTGGTACATGGCTAAATTCGTTAAACTTTGGTTCCCCTCTTGTCTAATGGGGAATCGGTGTTTATGTAGGGGTTCAACAGACACGCGGTGCGTGGGGCTGATATAGTCAGCTTTACGTGCCGTAATTGCGTGGGCAGTCGATGGCATCCAAATCTAATCCGCTTACGTTTCTGCAGCAGGTCCGCACGGAAACGTTGAAAGTTACCTGGCCGTCTCGCCGCGAAACGATGATCTCGACGATCATGGTGCTTGTGATGGTGGTCTTTGCCGCGCTGTTCTTTTTTGCCGCGGACCAGTTGATCGGCTGGCTGCTGGGCTTCGTGCTCAATATCGGCAACTGATCGGGTGGAGATATAAGATGGCGGCACGTTGGTATATCGTCCACGCGTATTCGAATTTTGAGAAGAAGGTCGCGGAAGACATCGAGAACAAGGCCCGTCAGAAGGGTCTTGAGCATCTTTTCGAAAAGATTCTCGTTCCGACTGAAAAGGTGGTTGAAGTGCGCCGCGGCCGTAAGGTCGACAGTGAGCGCAAGTTCTTTCCCGGTTATGTGATGGTTCGCGCCAACCTGACCGACGAAGCCTACCACCTGATCAAGAACACGCCGAAGGTTACCGGCTTTCTGGGTTCTGACAATCGGCCTGTTCCGATTCCCGATTCCGAAGCCGACCGTATCCTTGGTCAGGTTCAGGAAGGTGTCGAGCGCCCGAAGTCTTCGGTCACGTTCGAGATCGGCGAGCAGGTCCGCGTTTCCGACGGTCCATTCGCGTCGTTCAACGGCACGGTTCAGGATGTCGACGAAGAGCGTTCGCGCCTCAAGGTGGAAGTGTCGATCTTCGGCCGCGCTACGCCGGTCGAACTGGAATACGCTCAGGTCGAAAAGGTCTGAGCTCGGACATAAGTCAGCAACGGCTTATGTCCGGACGTAAGCTGGAAACGGCTTATGTCCATGCGGCGCAAGCCGTAAAGCGCGTGGAAGGTGAGGGCGCCTTAGCCGGGTCCTAAAATCCGTACCACGCAACCGCAGCCGCCGGAGCGATCCGGCATTATTGGCCGGGCAACCGGCCGTCAGTGAAAGGCAGAGAGATATGGCTAAGAAAGTTGCAGGCCAGCTCAAGCTTCAGGTCAAGGCAGGATCGGCTAACCCGTCCCCGCCAATCGGCCCGGCGCTTGGTCAGCGTGGCATTAACATCATGGAATTCTGCAAGGCGTTCAATGCCGCTACGCAGGAAATGGAAAAGGGTATGCCGATCCCGGTCGTCATCACCTACTACCAGGACAAGTCCTTCACGTTCGCGATGAAGCAGCCTCCGGTCAGCTACTGGCTGAAGAAGGAAGCGAAGATCACGTCCGGTTCGAAGACGCCCGGCAAGGGCCCGAACGCCGGCAAGCTCACCAAGGCTCAGATCAAGTCGATCGCCGAAGCCAAGATGAAGGATCTCAACGCAGCTGATATCGAAGGCGCAATGGCGATGATCGAGGGCTCTGCCCGCGCCATGGGCCTGGAAGTGGTAGGATAAGACCATGGCAGGCAAGCGCACAAAGAAGATCAACGAAGGTGTTGATCCTACGAAGCTCTACGATCTGAACCTTGCTATCGGCATGGTCAAGGAACGGGCTGTCGCCAAGTTCGACGAAACCATCGAAGTTTCGATGAACCTCGGTGTTGATCCGCGTCACGCTGACCAGATGGTCCGCGGCGTGGTCAACCTGCCGAACGGCACCGGCCGTGACGTTCGCGTCGCTGTCTTCGCACGTGGCGCCAAGGCTGATGAAGCCAAGGCTGCTGGTGCTGACGTCGTCGGCGCCGAAGATCTCGTCGAAATCGTTCAGGGCGGCAAGATCGATTTCGATCGCTGCATTGCAACGCCTGACATGATGCCGCTCGTCGGTCGCCTCGGTAAGGTTCTCGGCCCACGTGGCATGATGCCGAACCCGAAGGTTGGCACGGTTACGATGGACGTCGCTGGTGCCGTCAAGGCTTCCAAGGGCGGCGCTGTCGAGTTCCGCGTCGAGAAGGCTGGTATCGTGCATGCCGGTATCGGCAAGGCTTCCTTCGACGCCAAGGCGCTCGAAGAAAACATCAAGGCCTTCGCTGACGCCGTCATCAAGGCGAAGCCGGCCGGCGCGAAGGGCAACTACGTCAAGCGCGTAGCCATCTCTTCGACGATGGGCCCAGGCGTGAAGATCGAACTCGCTTCGGTCACCGCTTAAGAATTTCAGCCGGATTTCGATCCGGCTTAAAGAATTCCTGGCCTCGAAAGAGGCCGGGATATTCCGGAGAAATCCGGAATCCTGTCCGAGATTGCAGGTGGTTTTCCCTTAATCACTTCGCCTGCATGAGACGGGTAAGACCCGAATTGCATGAAGCTCTGCTTCGATCGATTTGGTTCGAGCCTTGGATGCCTTGTGCCTCTTAGCCTTATTGGCGCGGAGCGCGAGGGGACAGGATCCTCAAGCGTCGCTTGGGTTCTCTTCTGATCCCAAGAGGCAAAGGCAACCCGATGGGTCCGGTCACGGTCCCATCAACTGGAGATAGGCAGTGGAAAGAGCGGAAAAACGCGAATTCGTCACGGAACTGAACGAAGTCTTCAAGGCTTCGGGCTCAGTCGTCGTGGCCCACTATGCTGGTGCTACAGTCGCGCAGATGAACGACTTCCGTTCAAAGATGCGTGCTGCTGGCGGTACCATCAAAGTCGCGAAGAACCGCCTGGCCAAGATCGCCCTTCAGGGTACGGAAGCGGAAGGGATCTCCGATCTCTTCAACGGTCAGACCCTCATTGCATACAGCAATGACCCGATCACCGCTCCGAAAGTCGTCGTGGATTTCGCCAAGACCAACGATAAGATCGTTGTTCTGGGCGGCGCCATGGGAACAACCACGCTCAACGCTGAAGCAGTCAAGTCGCTTGCGACCCTGCCTTCGTTGGACGAACTGCGCGCGAAGCTGCTGGGCATGATCCAGACGCCAGCTACCCGCATCGCAGGCGTTGTTGCAGCACCGGCAAGCCAGCTTGCTCGCGTGTTTTCGGCTTACGCCAAGAAGGACGAAGCCGCATAAGGCGGTTTTTTGCTGTTTATAAACAACCGGTTCGAACCGAACATAAGGAACTGATAACATGGCTGATCTCGTAAAGATCGTTGAAGACCTCTCCGCGCTGACCGTTCTGGAAGCCGCAGAACTGTCCAAGCTTCTCGAAGAAAAGTGGGGCGTATCCGCTGCTGCACCGGTAGCTGTTGCTGCTGCTGCCGGCGGTGGCGCTGCTGCTGTCGTTGAAGAAGAAAAGACCGAGTTTGACGTCGTTCTCGTTGACGCTGGCGCCAACAAGATCAACGTCATCAAGGAAGTCCGCGCTATCACCGGCCTCGGCCTGAAGGAAGCTAAGGACCTCGTTGAAGCCGCTCCTAAGGCTGTCAAGGAAGCTGTTTCCAAGGCTGAAGCTGCTGACATCAAGAAGAAGCTTGAAGACGCTGGCGCCAAGGCCGACGTTAAGTAAGCTTGAAATACATCTGGGAGGTAGGTTTTCCTACCTCCCATTTGCCGTTTCCGGAACAAATTACCCAAAAGCCATGTGAAAACGGCTTTTGGGTAATGGGTTCTTCAAGAGGATGGTCTCGAACCGAGACGCGCAGGCAATCCGGCCTCGTGGTTTCGGGAAGTGAGACGAGTTTGAAGCACACATTGGTTGACGGGGTCGACTGGCCATCGGTTCCCGTCCGTTGCAGGCCCGGATGCAATTTTTGAAGGAGCGACGATGGCTCAGACCCTTACGTTCAATGGTCGTAGGCGCGTACGCAAGTTTTTCGGTAAGATTCCAGAAGTCGCAGAGATGCCGAACCTCATCGAGGTTCAGAAGGCGTCCTATGACCAATTCCTGATGGTTGAAGAGCCCAAGGGCGGTCGCCCTGATGAGGGCCTTCAGTCCGTTTTCAAGTCCGTATTTCCGATCACGGATTTCTCCGGCGCCTCCATGCTGGAATTCGTGTCCTACGAATTCGAGCCGCCGAAGTTCGACGTCGACGAATGCCGCCAGCGCGACCTGACCTATGCCGCGCCGCTGAAGGTGACGCTGCGTCTGATCGTGTTCGATATCGATGAGGATACGGGCGCGAAGTCCATCAAGGACATCAAGGAACAGTCGGTTTACATGGGCGACATGCCGCTCATGACCAACAACGGTACGTTCATCGTCAACGGCACCGAGCGCGTCATCGTGTCTCAGATGCACCGTTCGCCGGGCGTATTCTTCGACCACGACAAGGGCAAGAGCCACTCTTCCGGCAAGTTGCTGTTCGCTGCCCGCGTCATTCCTTACCGCGGTTCGTGGCTCGATATCGAGTTCGACGCCAAGGACATCGTCTACGCCCGTATCGACCGTCGCCGCAAGTTGCCGGTGACGTCGCTGCTGATGGCGCTCGGCATGGACGGCGAAGAAATCCTGTCGACCTTCTACACGAAGTCCGACTACGTTCGCGAAGGCAAGGGCTGGCGGATTCCGTTTACGCCTGAAACCCTCAAGGGCGCGAAGACGATCACCGACATGGTCGACGCCGACACCGGCGAAGTTGTTGTCGAAGGCGGCAAGAAGCTGACCCCGCGTCTGCTTCGCACGCTGTCCGAAAAGGGCCTGAAGGCCCTGAAGGCAACCGACGAAGACCTGTACGGCAACTTCCTGGCCGAAGACATCGTCAACTACTCGACCGGCGAAATCTACCTTGAAGCCGGTGACGAAATCGACGAGAAGACGCTCGCCGTCATTCTGTCGCATGGCTTTGAAGAGATCCCGGTTCTCGGCATCGACCACATCAATGTCGGCGCCTACATCCGCAACACGCTGAACGCCGACAAGAACGAGAACCGTCAGGACGCTCTGTTCGACATCTACCGCGTCATGCGTCCGGGTGAACCGCCGACCATGGAATCGGCCGAAGCCATGTTCAACTCGCTGTTCTTCGATGCGGAGCGTTACGACCTCTCCGCCGTTGGCCGCGTCAAGATGAACATGCGTCTCGACCTCGAAGTTGAAGACACCGTTCGTGTCCTGCGCAAGGACGACATCCTGGCTGTGGTCAAGATGCTGGTCGAACTGCGCGACGGCAAGGGCGAGATCGATGACATCGACAACCTCGGCAACCGTCGCGTTCGCTCTGTCGGCGAACTGATGGAAAACCAATACCGTCTCGGCCTGCTCCGCATGGAGCGCGCGATCAAGGAACGCATGTCCTCGATCGAGATCGATACGGTTATGCCGCAGGACCTGATCAACGCCAAGCCGGCTGCTGCCGCCGTTCGAGAATTCTTCGGCTCCTCGCAGCTGTCGCAGTTCATGGACCAGGTGAACCCGCTTTCGGAAATCACCCACAAGCGTCGTCTTTCGGCACTTGGCCCGGGTGGTCTGACCCGCGAGCGCGCAGGCTTCGAAGTCCGCGACGTTCACCCGACCCACTACGGCCGTATTTGCCCGATCGAAACGCCGGAAGGCCCGAACATCGGTCTGATCAACTCGCTGGCCACCTTCGCACGCGTCAACAAGTACGGCTTCATCGAAAGCCCGTACCGCCGCATCGTTGACGGCAAGGTAACGAACGACGTTCTTTACCTCTCCGCCATGGAAGAAGCGAAGTACTACGTCGCCCAGGCCAACGCCGAACTCGACAACGAAGGTTCCTTCGTCGACGAATTCGTCGTCTGCCGCCACGCCGGCGAAGTTATGCTTGCGCCACGCGACGGCATGAACCTGATGGACGTCTCGCCGAAGCAGGTTGTTTCGGTCGCGGCTGCTCTCATCCCGTTCCTGGAAAACGACGATGCCAACCGCGCTCTGATGGGCTCGAACATGCAGCGTCAGGCTGTGCCTCTGCTGCGCGCGGAAGCACCGTTTGTCGGTACCGGCATGGAGCCAATCGTTGCCCGTGACTCCGGCGCTGCCATCGGCGCCCGCCGCGGCGGCGTGGTCGACCAGGTCGACGCGACGCGTATCGTTATCCGTGCGACGGAAGACCTCGAAGCTGGCAAGTCAGGCGTCGATATCTACCGCCTGCAGAAGTTCCAGCGTTCGAACCAGAACACCTGCGTCAACCAGCGCCCGCTGGTCACCGTCGGTGACGTTGTCAACCGTGGCGACATTCTCGCCGACGGCCCGTCGACGGATCTGGGCGATCTGGCCCTTGGTCGCAACGCGCTCGTCGCGTTCATGCCTTGGAACGGCTACAACTACGAAGACTCGATCCTGCTCTCCGAGCGTATCGTTGCCGACGACGTGTTCACCTCCATCCACATCGAGGAATTCGAAGTGATGGCACGTGACACCAAGCTTGGTCCTGAGGAAATCACCCGCGACATTCCGAACGTTTCGGAAGAAGCGCTGAAGAACCTCGACGAAGCCGGCATCGTTTACATCGGTGCTGAAGTCGCTCCTGGCGACATCCTGGTCGGCAAGATCACGCCAAAGGGCGAAAGCCCTATGACGCCGGAAGAAAAGCTTCTGCGCGCCATCTTCGGTGAAAAGGCTTCCGACGTTCGCGACACGTCCATGCGCATGCCTCCGGGCACCTATGGCACGATCGTCGAAGTCCGCGTCTTCAATCGCCACGGCGTTGAAAAGGACGAGCGCGCGATGGCTATCGAGCGCGAAGAGATCGAGCGTCTTGCAAAGGACCGCGACGACGAGCAGGCGATCCTCGACCGTAACGTCTACGGTCGTCTGGTCGACATGCTGCGCGGCCAGGTTGCCATCGCGGGCCCGAAGGGCTTCAAGAAGGGCACCGAGCTGGCGAACAACGTCGTCTCCGAATATCCCCGCTCACAGTGGTGGATGTTCGCGGTCGAAGACGAGAAGATGCAGAGCGAACTCGAAGCCCTGCGTGGCCAGTACGACGAATCCAAGTCGCGCCTTGAACAGCGCTTCATGGACAAGGTCGAAAAGGTCCAGCGCGGCGACGAAATGCCTCCGGGTGTCATGAAGATGGTCAAGGTCTTCGTTGCTGTGAAGCGCAAGATCCAGCCAGGCGACAAGATGGCCGGCCGTCACGGCAACAAGGGCGTTGTCTCGCGCATCGTTCCTGTTGAAGACATGCCGTTCCTGGAAGATGGTACGCACGTCGACGTCGTTCTGAACCCGCTGGGCGTGCCTTCGCGCATGAACGTCGGTCAGATTCTCGAAACGCACCTGGGCTGGGCTTGCGCCGGCATGGGTCGTCAGATCGGCGAACTGATCGATGCCTACAAGGCAAACGGCGATATCGCACCGCTGCGCAAGACGATCGGCGACGTAGTCGGCGACGGTCCGAAGGCCGAACAGGTCCAGGACTTCGACGATGACTCGGTTCTCCGTCTCGCAGACCAGTGGAAGCGTGGTGTTTCGATCGCGACCCCGGTCTTCGACGGCGCGCACGAAGTTGACGTCAACGAGATGCTGGCTTTGGCGGGTCTCAAGGAAAGCGGCCAGTCGACATTGTACGATGGCCGTACCGGCGAGCAGTTCGACCGTCAGGTGACCGTGGGCTACATCTACATGCTCAAGCTCAACCACTTGGTCGACGACAAGATCCACGCCCGTTCGATCGGTCCTTACTCGCTCGTTACCCAGCAGCCGCTGGGCGGCAAGGCTCAGTTCGGCGGTCAGCGCTTCGGCGAAATGGAAGTCTGGGCGCTGGAAGCATACGGTGCGGCATACACGCTGCAGGAAATGCTGACGGTGAAGTCGGACGACGTCGCCGGCCGTACCAAGGTCTACGAAGCCATTGTCCGTGGCGACGATACGTTCGAAGCCGGTATTCCGGAAAGCTTCAACGTTCTTGTCAAGGAAATGCGCTCTCTGGGTCTTTCCGTCGAACTCGAGAACTCCAAGATTGACGAGCAGCAGGCAGGCCAACTGCCCGACGCTGCCGAATAATCATCGATAGGGTGTGCGCTGTTCCGCAGCGCGCACCGTTCCCGCCTTGGCCCCGTATCGTGTCGGCCGGGCAGGGACGATTTCGCCGCATTTTGCGGTTATTGTCGTTTTTTGCTATGGCGCGGCGCCCGGGAATTGCCGCTGACCATCGCAGTTTGAGGGCGCTAAGCCCATGAAGGAGACAGGCATGAACCAAGAGGTCATGAATCTTTTCAATCCGCAGGTGCCTGCGCAGAATTTCGATTCCATCCGGATTTCGATTGCGTCTCCGGAGAAGATTCTCTCCTGGTCTTATGGTGAGATCAAGAAGCCGGAAACGATCAACTATCGTACGTTCAAGCCAGAACGCGATGGTCTTTTCTGCGCGCGAATCTTCGGACCGATCAAGGACTACGAATGCTTGTGCGGCAAGTACAAGCGCATGAAGTACAAGGGCATCATCTGCGAAAAGTGCGGCGTCGAAGTGACGCTGTCGCGCGTTCGCCGTGAGCGCATGGGCCACATCGAGCTCGCCGCTCCCGTTGCCCACATCTGGTTCCTGAAGTCCCTGCCGAGCCGTATTTCCACGCTGCTCGACATGACGCTGAAGGATGTCGAGCGCGTTCTCTACTTTGAAAACTACATCGTCACCGAGCCAGGCCTCACCGCCCTGAAGGAGCATCAGCTTCTTTCGGAAGAAGAGTACATGCTCGCCGTCGACGAATACGGTGAAGACCAGTTCACAGCCATGATCGGCGCCGAAGCCATCTTCGAGATGCTGGCATCGATGAACCTTGAGAAGATTGCGGGCGATCTGCGCTCGGATCTGGCCGACACCACGTCGGACCTCAAGCAGAAGAAGCTGATGAAGCGCCTGAAGATCGTCGAGAACTTCATGGAATCAGGCAACCGTCCGGAATGGATGATCATGAAGGTCGTTCCGGTCATCCCGCCGGACCTGCGCCCGCTCGTTCCCCTGGACGGCGGCCGTTTCGCGACCTCGGATCTGAACGATCTGTACCGCCGCGTCATCAACCGTAACAACCGTCTGAAGCGCCTGATTGAACTGCGCGCTCCTGGCATCATCATCCGCAACGAAAAGCGCATGCTGCAGGAATCTGTGGACGCGTTGTTCGACAACGGCCGTCGTGGCCGCGTCATCACCGGCGCCAACAAGCGTCCGCTGAAGTCGCTGTCCGACATGCTCAAGGGCAAGCAGGGCCGCTTCCGCCAGAACCTTCTCGGCAAGCGCGTCGACTATTCCGGCCGTTCGGTCATCGTGACCGGTCCGGAACTGAAGCTGCACCAGTGCGGTCTGCCGAAGAAGATGGCGCTCGAACTGTTCAAGCCGTTCATCTACGCCCGCCTCGACGCCAAGGGTTACTCCTCGACCGTCAAGCAGGCCAAGAAGCTGGTCGAAAAGGAAAAGCCGGAAGTCTGGGATATCCTGGACGAGGTCATCCGCGAGCATCCTGTCCTCTTGAACCGCGCACCGACGCTGCACCGCCTGGGCATCCAGGCCTTCGAACCCACCCTGGTCGAAGGTAAGGCCATCCAGCTGCACCCGCTCGTCTGCACGGCCTTCAACGCCGACTTCGACGGTGACCAGATGGCTGTTCACGTGCCGCTGTCGCTCGAAGCCCAGCTCGAAGCCCGCGTTCTGATGATGTCGACGAACAACATCCTGCACCCTGCAAACGGTGCACCGATCATCGTTCCATCGCAGGACATGGTTCTCGGCCTCTACTATCTGGCGATCATGAACCAGAACGAGCCGGGCGAAGGCATGGCCTTCTCCGACCTCGGCGAACTGCATCATGCGCTCGAGACCAAGACCGTAACCCTGCACACGAAAATCCGCGGTCGCTTCAAGTCGATCGACGAAGACGGCAAGCCGTACTCGAAGATCTATGAAACGACGCCTGGCCGTCTGCTCATCGGCGAACTTCTGCCGAAGAACGGCAAGGTAACTTTCGACGTCTGCAACCAGGAAATGACCAAGAAGAACATCTCCAAGATGATCGACACGGTCTACCGTCATTGCGGCCAGAAGGACACGGTCATATTCTGCGACCGGATCATGCAGCTCGGCTTCGGCCATGCTTGCCGCGCCGGCATTTCGTTCGGTAAGGACGACATGGTCATTCCGGAATCCAAGGCCAAGATCGTCGGTGACACCGAAAGCCTGGTGAAGGAATACGAACAGCAGTACAATGACGGCCTGATCACGCAGGGCGAAAAGTACAACAAGGTCGTTGACGCTTGGGGCAAGGCCACCGAAAAGGTCGCCGAAGACATGATGGCCCGCATTAAGGCTGTCGAATTCGACGACAAGACCGGTCGCCAGAAGCCGATGAACGCGATTTACATGATGTCCCACTCGGGCGCCCGTGGTTCTCCGAACCAGATGCGTCAGCTGGGCGGCATGCGCGGTCTGATGGCCAAGCCGTCGGGCGAAATCATCGAAACGCCGATCACGTCGAACTTCAAGGAAGGCCTGACCGTTAACGAGTACTTCAACTCGACCCACGGTGCCCGTAAGGGTCTGGCAGACACCGCCTTGAAGACCGCGAACTCCGGTTACCTGACACGCCGTCTCGTTGACGTCGCCCAGGATTGCATCGTCAACCTCGTGGATTGCGGCACCGACAAGGGCCTCACCATGACGGCGATCGTCGATGCCGGTCAGGTCGTGGCATCCATCGGCGTCCGCGTCCTCGGTCGTACGGCGCTCGACGATATCGATCATCCGGTCACTGGCGAACGTATCGTCGATGCCGGCAAAATGATCCTCGAGCCCGATGTCATCGAGATCGAAAAGGCTGGCATCCAGTCGATCCGTATCCGTTCGGCACTGACCTGCGAAGTTCAGACCGGCGTTTGCTCGATCTGCTACGGCCGCGACCTGGCACGTGGTACACCTGTCAACATGGGTGAAGCCGTCGGCGTCATCGCCGCACAGTCGATCGGTGAACCGGGCACCCAGCTCACCATGCGTACGTTCCACCTTGGTGGCACGGCAAACGTGGTTGACCAGTCGTTCCTCGAAGCATCGTACGAAGGTACCGTGCAGATGAAGAACCGCAACATGCTGCGCAACTCTGACGGCGTTCTCGTCGCCATGGGCCGCAACATGACCGTCCAGATCCTGGACGAGCGTGGCGTCGAGCGTTCTTCGCAGCGCGTCGCTTACGGTTCGAAGCTGCATGTGGACGAAGGCGACAAGGTCAAGCGCGGTCAGCGTCTGGCGGAGTGGGACCCCTACACACGTCCGATGATGACGGAAGTGTCGGGTACCGTTCAGTTCGAAGACGTCGTCGACGGTCTTTCGGTTCTGGAAGCGACCGATGAATCCACGGGTATCACGAAGCGTCAGGTTATTGACTGGCGTTCGACCCCGCGCGGTTCGGATCTGAAGCCGTCGATCGTCATCAAGGACGCAAGCGGCAACGTCATGAAGCTGCCACGCGGTGCTGATGCCCGCTTCCAGCTGTCGGTTGACGCGATCCTGTCGGTCGAGCCTGGTCAGAAGGTTTCCCAGGGTGACGTGCTTGCACGTTCGCCGTTGGAAAGCGCCAAGACCAAGGACATCACCGGTGGTCTGCCGCGTGTTGCCGAACTGTTCGAAGCTCGTCGTCCGAAGGACCACGCCATCATCGCTGAGATCGATGGTACGATCCGCCTCGGCCGCGACTACAAGAACAAGCGTCGCGTCATCATCGAGCCTGTCGAAGACGGTGTCGAACCAGTCGAATACCTGATCCCGAAGGGCAAGCCGTTCCATCTGATGGAAGGTGACTACATCGAAAAGGGTGACTACATCCTCGACGGTAACCCGGCACCGCACGACATCCTGGCGATCAAGGGCGTGGAGGCTCTGGCTTCCTACCTCGTGAACGAAATTCAGGAAGTCTATCGTCTGCAGGGCGTTGTCATCAACGACAAGCACATCGAAGTGATTGTCCGTCAGATGCTGCAGAAGGTGGAAATCACCGATGCAGGCGACTCGACCTATATCGTCGGCGACAACGTCGACCGTATCGAGCTCGAAGACGTCAATGACGGCCTGATCGAACAGGGCAAGAAGCCTGCTTTCGGCGATCCGGTTCTGCTCGGCATCACCAAGGCGTCGCTGCAGACGCCGTCCTTCATCTCCGCCGCGTCCTTCCAGGAAACGACGAAGGTGCTGACGGAAGCTGCAATCGCCGGCAAGACCGACGGTCTGCAGGGCCTGAAGGAAAACGTCATCGTCGGCCGCCTTATCCCGGCCGGTACCGGCGGTACAATGACCCAGATCCGCCGTATCGCCACATCGCGCGACGAGATGATCTTGGAAGAACGCCGCAAGGGCACGGGTGCGGACGTCGCAACCCCGATGCTGCAGAACCTCGCCAGCGAGCCTGCACCAGCCGCCGAATAATCGGTATCTGGTCTGACGAATTGAAAACCGCCCGGAGCGATCCGGGCGGTTTTTTCGTTCTGGACTAGGGGGTAGGGAGGACAGGCAAGGGAAGGGGCTGGTGCGAAGAGGCGGCGTCAGCCGATCAGCGACAGGCAATGCTCCATGCCATATCCGAGGCGTTGTCCTGCATCGGTGACATCGATCCAGCGGAAGCGGAAAACGATCGGCGGCCCGCCACCAAACGGCGTCAGCTCGCGGTGCAGCCATGTGGCCGGCAGCTCGCCATCAAGCGCCACATGAAAGTAGTGCCTCTGATGGCAGACTTCGACCCCGTTTTTCAGGAAGCGGTAGTCGTGAAAGGCAAGCGGGGTGAGGGGCGCTGTGGGCGACAGCCCGGTCTCCTCGTGGAATTCGCGGCGGGCGGCATCAGCCACGTCCTCACCGGCTTCGACGGTGCCCCCAGGCACCTGCAGCAGCACATCGGGAAAGTCCGGTTCGTCGAAAACGAGAAGCCGGTTGCCTGAGGTCGCGTAGATCAGCACCTTCAGCGCATCCGGCTTCATCAAAAACTCAGCTGAAGCGAATGATCGCGACTTCGCCGTCGACGGCACCCTTGTAGGCGGATGCGTGCGGCTCTTCTTCCGGAATCTCGGTGAGCATGCCGATCTGGTCGAGGTCGGCCTCGATGAAGCCTTCTTCTGAAAGCGCGTTCAGTGCCTCACGCACGGCGCTGTCGTCATCGGCGGCCTTCAGCATGATGTGGAGGTCAACACCCTCGCTACCGTCCGTCTCGTATCCCTTGCCGATGATGATGAAGACCATCGGGCCTTCCGTATTGTTGTCATTGTCGGGGCTGGCAATCATTCTCTGTCCTTCGATTCGAGATTTGAATCTGTTTTCAGGCGCTTGGCGTCTGCAATCTGTGATTCCTTAGCCGCTTTCGCTGCAATGCCCAAGTTTAACTTGGCGGGCGCGCGCGATTTTGTCTAAAAGCCTCAAACGAGGGTCGAAAGGCCGCGTTTCAAGGGCTTCCCGGGAAGATTATTTGTTAACAGCCTTGACGAGACGGCGGGAAACCAGTAGTACCCGCGCCATCGGAACCCATGTGAGGCATGGCCATCTGGAGCGACACGCCCCGGATATCACCTCAAACAAGGTTCGAAACGCACGTTGAAGATATGTTGCCTGCACGCATGACGCATTTCTTTTGCGTCCTCTGCTCTTTGTGGTCCATCTGCGAAAACAGATCGGGCCACGTTTTGCGCATTGAGACAAGCGTGTGATCTTGCCGGAGACGGCGTTGAGTTACGCCCGCAAGGGTTTGAGATATAAACGTAAGGGATGGTTGAATGCCTACCGTAAACCAGCTGATCCGCAAGCCGCGCCAGCCAAACGTAAAGCGTAACAAAGTTCCTGCACTGCAGGAAAACCCGCAGAAGCGCGGTGTTTGCACACGCGTTTACACGACGACGCCTAAGAAGCCGAACTCGGCTCTGCGTAAGGTCGCCAAGATTCGTCTGACCAATGGCTTTGAAGTCATCGGCTACATTCCTGGCGAAGGTCACAACCTGCAGGAACACTCTGTCGTCATGATCCGTGGCGGCCGCGTAAAGGACTTGCCGGGCGTTCGTTACCACATCATCCGCGGCGTTCTCGATACCCAGGGTGTCAAGAACCGCAAGCAGCGTCGCTCCAAGTACGGCGCGAAGCGTCCGAAGTAATCTTCGGGCTTTGTAAGAAATCCGGCGCTGCGTGAGGTCCTCCGCGTGATAAAGCGCCTTAACGGTTAAGAGACGAGAAGTTATGTCCAGACGTCACAGAGCAGAAAAGCGCGAGATCAACCCGGACCCGAAGTTCGGCGATCTCATCGTCACCAAGTTCATGAATGCGATCATGCTCGACGGCAAGAAGTCCGTCGCTGAAAGCATTGTCTACGGTGCGTTCGACTCCGTACAGAGCAGATCCAAGCAGGAGCCGCTGGTCGTTTTCCACGCCGCTCTCGATAACATCGCTCCGCACGTCGAAGTCCGTTCGCGCCGCGTTGGTGGTGCTACGTACCAGGTTCCGGTTGATGTTCGTCCCGAGCGTCGCCAGGCCCTCGCAATTCGCTGGCTGATCACTGCCGCTCGCAAGCGCAATGAAACGACGATGGTCGATCGCCTGTCCGGCGAGCTTCTCGATGCATCCAACAACCGTGGTAGCGCCGTCAAGAAGCGCGAAGACACGCACAAGATGGCTGATGCCAACCGTGCGTTCTCGCATTATCGCTGGTAATCCCGAACGGTATCGAAAGGCAGTCCATTATGGCTCGCGAATATAAGATCGAAGACTACCGTAATTTCGGTATCATGGCGCACATCGACGCCGGCAAGACCACCACGACCGAGCGTATCCTGTACTACACAGGCAAGTCGCACAAAATCGGCGAAGTGCACGACGGCGCAGCCACGATGGACTGGATGGAGCAGGAGCAGGAGCGTGGTATCACGATCACTTCCGCTGCGACCACGACCTACTGGAAGGGCCGCGACGGCAAG
>UCCA01000013.1 GCA_900470805.1 Hyphomicrobiales bacterium
GGTGCCGCAAGCTTCTCCTACGCGATCTCCGACGGTGCCGGTGGAACCGCATCGGCGACGGTGGGGCTGACGGTCAACGGCCAAACGCCAAGCCAAGGCGCGGAGCAGAACCTGTTCGTTGCAGGCACAACGCCGACGACCGTTTCGGTTAACGACAACAATGCCGTCAATCTCGGCATGAAGTTCCAGGCAGATGCAGCGGGCTGGATCACCGGCATTCGGTTCTACAAGGGTGCGGGAAACACTGGCACCCACACCGGATATCTGTGGAGTGCATCCGGAACGCTGCTCGGCAGCGCTACCTTCAGCAACGAAACAGCAAGCGGCTGGCAATCGGTCAGCCTTGCAAATCAGGTGGCCATCGCCGCCGATACCACCTACATCGTGTCTTACAGCACGAATGGCAATTACTCGGCAACCGGCGGCTACTTCAACTCGGCTGGGGTAACCAACGGAAATCTAGAAGCCATGTCATCCGCACTCAGCGGCGGCAATGGCGTCTATGCCTACGGCTCGAGCGGGTTGTTTCCGACCAGCACCTATAACAGCACGAATTACTACGTGGACGTGGCGTTCAAGCCGCAGCTGGCGGCGTAGGGGTGAGCATGGAGCGGGCGATCGGCGATACCAGGCTTCCAGTGACCGTGTTGGCCGGCTTTCTCGGAGCCGGCAAGACCACAATCCTCAACCACGTCTTGCGCAATCGCGAGGGACTTCGGGTGGCGGTTATTGTCAACGACATGAGCGAGATCAATATCGATGCAGATCTCGTTCGCGACGGCGATGCCAACCTTTCCCGAACGGACGAGACATTGGTGGAACTGACCAACGGCTGCATCTGCTGCACCTTGCGGGACGATCTTCTTGGTGAAGTCCGTAGGCTCGCTGCCGAGGGTCGTTTCGATTATCTGCTGATTGAAGGCACCGGAATCGCCGAACCACTACCGATCGCAGCGACCTTCTCTTTTCGCGATGAGCATGGAGCAGCGCTTTGCGACATCGCGCGGCTTGATACGATGGTTTCCGTCGTCGATGCCGCCAATCTTCTTGCCAATTTCTCGAGCACGGATTTCCTGAGTGACCGGGGAGAAACACGCGATGCCGACGACAAGCGGTCGCTGATCGATCTACTCGTCGAGCAGATCGAGTTCGCCGATGTGGTTGTCATCAACAAGATTTCCGAGGTTGGCGCCGAGACGCGCATCGTCATTCGCCAGATCATTGCGGCTCTCAATCCCGACGCCCGGGTGGTGGAGGCAGATTATGGTCAGCTAACATTGGGTTTGATCCTGGATACACGCCTTTTCAGCGAGGCCAAGTCGGCACGACACCCGCTGTGGCACAAGGAATTGTATGGCTGGGGGGATCATGTTTCGGAAACGGAGGAGTACGGCATCGCCAGCTTCGTTTATCGTGCACGCCGTCCGTTCGATCCCATGAAACTTGAGCGTTTTCTGGCTGGTGAATGGCCCGGCCTGATCCGAGCCAAAGGCCATTTCTGGTTGGCGACACGCGCGGACGAAATCGGACTTTTGTCGATTGCCGGCACCCAGCGTCAAATCAGCAGCAAAGGATTCTGGTGGGCGACGGTGCCGCAGTCGAACTGGCCACGGTATCCGCAGTTTCGCCAGTTCCTGGATCGCCATTGGGACAAGACATGGGGTGACCGCCGCCAGGAGCTTGTTTTCATCGGCGCCGGTCTCGACCAGCAGGCCGTTTGCGCTGCCTTGGACGACTGCCTGATTGGTGACGAGACAGGTTTCGATCCGCGTTTGGCGCAAGATCTACGCGATCCTTTTCCGGCATGGCAACACGCCCATGCACATCACTGACTTGAGACTGAGTAGCCAGAGGGGCACATCATGAGCAACGAGCTTTACACAGACGGCATCGGCGAAATCACGGTCACGGGCACGATTGTCAGGATAGACCTGATGTCGCTTTCGGCCACGGAGCGGGATGCAAGCAACAATCCCGTGCCGGTCTTCCGCCAGCGTATCATCTTGCCAGTCGATGCTTTCGCGAATGCCGTCGATCTGATGCAGAAAGCACTCGCTGGACTGGTAGAGGCCGGGGCTGTGCGTCGTGTCAACGATGCACCAACGCTCCCGATCGCGGAGATCATTGAGCCTGGACATGCGCCGGTTAACGCCTCGCCGAATTTCAACTGATCACGTCAACATTGCTTTGGGTGGGCCACGCGTATGTTTTTGCACACCAATCTACACTGCCTCGCTCTGGTGGCCCGCCACCATGGTGTCGACCTATCGCCCGAGCGACTGCAGCATGACTATGCTGTCGGCGAAGAGCCTGTGGCTCTCCGCCAGTTGTTGCGTATGGCAAAAGATTCCGGCCTGAAAGCCAAGCATCTTACTCTGGGCTGGCCGGCGCTGTTTCGACTGGGCAACGCATATCCGATCCTCGCCGAACTCGAAAACGGCAACTGGGTGGTCGTGGCGGGTGCCTTGGATGGGGAGGAGAAGCAGGTTCGTGTGCTCGATCCGCTGGCGACCCGGCCCGAGTTCATACTGCTGACCGAGGAGCAGTTCGGCAAATCCTGGCGCGGTTCGGTCATCCTGATGAAGCGTAGCCCGAGGCTAACCGACGACGACCAGCCATTTGGGTTTCGCTGGTTCATCCCTGAAGTCATCAAGCAGCGTAGTTTCTTTCGGGACGTCGCGCTGGCCGCATTCGTGCTCTATGGCCTCGGGCTCATGACGCCCATGTTTTTTCAGCTCGTCATCGACAAGGTTCTCGTGCATCAGAGCTATGCGACGCTGACGGTATTGACCATCGGCATCGCTGTCGCGTTGATTTTCGACGCGACCTTCACATTCCTGCGCCGTTACCTTTTGCTCTACGCAACCAACAGGATCGACATCAGGATCGCCACCCGCACATTCGGACACTTGCTGAATCTACCGATCGCGCTTTTCGAACAGGCCTCCGCTGGGGTTATCGTGAAGCACATGCAGCAGACCGGTCGCATTCGCGAATTCCTGACCGGTCGCCTATTTCTGACCCTTCTGGATGGGTTGTCGCTGCTGGTGTTTATCCCGATCTTGCTGCTTTACAGCGTCAAGCTGACGTTCGTCGTGCTCGGGTTCGCTGTCCTTGTCGGTCTCGTGGTGATGACACTTGTCGGGCCGTTTCAGCGGCGCCTACAGGCGCTGTACAAGGCTGAGGGTGACAGGCAGGCCCTTCTCGTCGAAACGGTTCACGGTATGCGCACAGTCAAGTCGCTGGCTCTTGAACCCCGCCAGCGCAAAGTTTGGGACGATCACTCAGCGCAGGCAATTTCCGTGCGATTCCGCGTCGACAAGATCTCAACAGCCGCTCAGGCAATGACCGGTCTTCTGGAAAAGCTTATGAGCGTCGCGATCATCGGCCTTGGCGCGCTCGACGTTTTCAACGGCGCAATGACGGTTGGTGCGCTCGTCGCATTCAACATGCTTGCCGGCAGAGTATCCGGACCGCTTGTTCAGATTGTAACCATGGTGCACGAATATCAGGAAGTTGCCCTGTCTGTTCGCATGCTCGGCGAGATCATGAACCAGAAGCCGGAGCAATTCGGTCGCGGACGGGGTATTCGCCCGCTTCTCAAGGGGCGCATCGAGTTCGACAAGGTAAGCTTCCGATATGGTCCGGACGGCGCTCCGGCACTCGACAACGTCTCCTTTGCAATTCCGGAAGGATCCGTCTTTGGGATCGTTGGCAAGAGCGGTTCGGGCAAGACGACGATCACTCGGCTGATACAGGGACTTTATCAAAGCCAGCAAGGGCTCGTACGCGTCGATGGCTATGATAGTCGCGAGATCGATCTCGTTCACCTCAGAACAAGCATAGGCGTCGTGTTGCAGGACAACTTCCTGTTTCGCGGCACCGTGCGCGAAAACATTGCCGCGGCAAAGCCGGATGCGAGCATCGAGGAAATCGTCGAGGTTGCGCGTATCGCGGGTGCCGAGGAATTCATCGAGCGTCTGCCGCGCGGCTTTGAAACGATGCTGGAGGAGAATGCATCCAATCTCTCCGGAGGCCAAAAGCAGAGGCTAGCGATCGCAAGAGCGCTGATCACCGACCCGAAACTTCTGATATTCGATGAGGCGACCAGCGCCCTCGATCCTGATAGCGAAGCGATCATCCGGGAAAACCTTAGCCAGATTGCCGCGGGCCGAACGGTGATCATCGTTTCCCATCGGCTGTCGACGCTCGTCGATTCCGACGCCATCCTTGTCGTCGAGCGCGGCAAGATTGCCGATATCGGCCGGCATGATCAGCTCGTCAGCCGATGCATGACCTATCGTCACCTTTGGTCGCAGCAGATGAGGCAGGTAGCATGAACATGCGCGCGCAAAAGCCGAAGGAAAATCTGCCTGTACCGTCGCCAAAGCCTGGAAATCAGCTGGCGTCCAGCACAACATTCATGCCTGTTATCGCGGAGTTCCAGTCCGATGCGGTCGAGCTCGAGGAGCGCGCCCCCCCGCGGGTCGCGCGCATGACGCTCTATTGCGTAACCGCATTGATCGTCTCGGCCATTATCTGGGCGTCGGTCTCATCGATAGACGAGGTTGTGATCGCACCGGGCAAGCTGGTCACGACCCAGCCGACCATTGTCGTCCAGCCCCTCGAAACATCGATCATCCGTACGATCGACGTCACGGCGGGCGAGGTTGTGCGTGCCGGCCAGACATTGGCAACCCTTGACGCAACCTTCAGCCAGGCTGATGTAGACCAACTGGCGGCGAAATTCGCGGCCCTTGATGCACAGGTCAAGCGTATCGAAGCAGAGCTGTCCGGTGCCGATTATTCGACAATGGCAGGCGCCACGCCGAACGAGATTTTGCAGGTGCAGCTCTTTGGCCAGCGTCGCGCCTTTTACCAGGCTCAGCTTCAGAACTTTCAACAGCAGATTGCCGGCCAAGCCGCGGCGCTTGATGCCAGCAAAAGCCAGGAATCCGTTCTTAATGACAGACGCGAAAACCTTTCCCGCATCGAAGACGCCCGCTCGCGTCTTTACGACCGCGAAAGCGGCTCGCTAATCACGTTGCTTGCCTCTCGCGATGCTCGTCTCGATGTGGATGCCAGCCTCTCGGCAATCAGAGGGCGTGCGAACGAGGCCGAGCATTCGTTTGCAAAGCTTCAGGCCGACCGGCAAGCTTTCATCGAGGATTTTCGTCGCGCGACCATGGAACAGCTCGTCGAGCTTCGTAGCCAGCGCGACACCGCGGGCGAGGAGCTCAAAAAAATGGAGCTACGCCGCAACATGGTTGCTCTGACCGCGCCGGCGGATGCTGTCGTTCTCGATCTCGCGCAGCGCTCCGTGGGCTCCGTGGTCAAGGAAGCCGAGCCGATCGTGACCCTTGTTCCACTCAACGTGCCTCTGGAAGCAGAAGTTTCCATCAACTCCCGAGATATTGGCCGGATCGCCACCGATAGCGAAGCTCGCATCAAATTTGATGCTTATCCTTTCCAGAAATATGGGACGGCCTCTGGAACCGTGCGGACGATCAGCCGCGACACCTTCACGCCCTCGCAACAGGATGCAGCGGCTAGTCAGTCGAATTCGCCGTTCTTCAAAGCCCGGGTGCTGTTGGCCGACAATCTTCTGGGGACGGAGAAGGACCCGGTTCGGCTGCTTCCAGGAATGGCAGTATCAGCGGAAATCATGGTCGGGCGCCGGACGGTGATCTCGTATTTTCTGTATCCCTTGTTGAAGGGGTTGGACACCGCGATCCGGGAGCCGTGAAACAGCCGCGTTATCTGCTGGTCGTTACGAAGCACGTAGGCGGTTTGGATCTGCAGCCGCGCAAGCAATAGATTTGTCGCTTTTCGGCAAGACAATATGGCAGCGATGACGATGGCGTGACGGCCGCAAAGGGTATGACTCCCCCGTGACGATCCTATCGTGGGCGCTTGCTGTTCCGTGGCTGAAAAGGATGATGGACCATCACAGGTCATAAACGTTTCAGGCGTGCCCGGCGCTCTGTGCTGGAAATGGACGTGCATTCAAAGCAGGCCAACCGATCCGACCATAGAGAGGGCTTGCCGCGAAGGGCAGTCGTCTCAATCGTCCCGACATCGGCGTGGGTGCAACGCCCTTATCGGAAGACCGCGCGCTTTAAATCTCTATTCCGGTAGCCATTTGCCAAGGATCGCACCACTTGCCATGCACGCTGACCCATCGCCCTTCTGCTCAAGATTCGCAGTCCCGGAATGGTTCGCCATACGCCTTTGTGAAGGTGTCGCGCTAGCCTTTCCAGCTCAAGCGAAATCTGGACGTCCCCATCGTTGAAGGCGCTGCACGCGTGAGAAGCTGACTCCCTTGCGAGATCTTTCATCAGTGTCGCCCGCAATGACTTGGTATCAGGCAGCCGGTTTCCGCTTCGGGCAAGAAAGTGCTCGACCGCGGCGTATCGCTGCTGAATATCGGGTAGACGCGTTGACGAATACGCTCGGGACATGTTCTGCGAGTGTATCCGGTAGACGGCTTGCGGCGTATTGACGAAGCCGATCGGGCCCTCGGCCGCCAGAAGGAGCCACATTGCGAGATCACCCGCATGGGGCAGATCTCGATTGTAGCCTCCGACACGCTTCTGCGCGCTCGTCCGGATGACCGCGGTTGGTGTGGGGACATTGTTCCTCCCCTTCATGCGCCGAACAAACTCCGTGCAGGAAAGGATCGTTGGAATCGCCCCTGGGTCGCTCCCAAGAGGGTTGCTCTCAACTTGCTTGCCGTCGTCTGACAGCATGACGGCATTTCCGAACGCAAAGCTCATATCGGGCACGGCTGTCATGAGTTCCGCCGCGCGAGCCAATGCGCCGGGCAGCAAATAGTCATCCGCTGAAAGAAGGAGAAACAGCTCTGCGCTTGCCCATTCGATTCCCTCATTGTACGTCGCGATATGCCCAATGTTGACAGCGTGTCGCCGAAACTCGACCTGAGGGTAGCGGTCGGCAAGCGCCTTCCCGACCTCCTCAGTGTCATCGGGGGAGCAGTCGTCCAGAATCAGAACGCGCACCTCCACGTTTTCCTGAGACAAAACGCTTTCAACGCATTCAGTTAAGAACGCACCATATTTATAGCATGGAATGGCTACATCAATAGTATTAGCCATGCAGCTTCTCCAAGCGTACTACAATTGACATGACAATGCCTATGTTTCTTACCTATACTATCTGTTATACATTAAATTCGAATATTGTGAACACCGATGAAAGAGGGATGTTTGTCAGTGAAGCGCATCGGCATAATATATCCAAATCACGATCCATCTTCGCCAAAGAATTGGTCTGGGACACCTCACGGGTTGTTCGGGGGGCTGGAAACGATCGGATTGGAAGTTGTGCCGATCCCCTGCGTCCTTCCAGTTTGGCGACAGGTTCCGATTAAGATCCGGTCCAAATTTTCCGGACTTGGATATCTGATCGTCGACCGGTCTCCCGGTTATGTCAGATCCAGAACACAGAAAATCGCGGAATCGATCGAACGGGCTGGCCATCTGGATGGCATTATTGCAATGGGTACAGATGTTTTTGATCTTGCTCTGGCCACTCGGCGATCTGATGTGCCGCTGGCAACCTATGACGACGGTACCTTTCCGCTTCTCCTACGTTACGCCGATTCGCACCTAAGCCGGCTCGGTCTGCCTGCCGATGTGCTCGATTCATGGATCGCACTTCAAAGAACGGCTTGCCGAAGGGCAGACGTCGCATGTGTGAGCACGCAATGGGCAAAGCAGTCGATGATCGAGGATTTTGACATCCCGGAAGCGCGCGTCCCAGTGGTCGGAATGGGACATAGACCCAGATCGAATATGGTCCATGATCGGCAATTCGATGTGCCGAACTTTCTATTCGTAGGCGTGGAATGGCAGCGCAAGAACGGCGCCGCCGTTGTTGCCGCGTTTGCCAAGGTGCGTGAACAGATTCCGAACGCAACCCTTCATGTGGTTGGTAGCCATCCGCCTCTGGATCAACCTGGTGTACATGGCTACGGCTTTCTCGCGAGAGAGAATGCGGATAGCCAGCGCCTCCTTGACCAGCTGTTTTCAAATGCAACCGCATTCGTCCTGCCGAGCCTGTTTGATCCTTCGCCGATTGCGTATCTGGAGGCGGCCTCCTCCGGCCTTCCGGTTATCGCGACGACGTGTGGCGGCGCAGGCCACTTGCTGGGGGATGCCGCTATCAGTGTCGATCCTTATGATCACGAGGCTCTTGTGGACGCGATGCTACGCCTGTCGGATGCAAAGATCGCCCGTGCAATGGGCACGGAGGCTCTGGCGCGGTCCGCGAGTTCGCGCTGGCAGGATGTGGCCCGACGCATCGTCGACAGTTTGGCACAAGTCAAAACAACACGTTCGAACGACGTGAGTGCGTTGATGCCTAGAGCGTCTTTTCCAGCCGCCTCGGCTTTTAGTTAGCGGTGGATTGGGCCATCAGATCCGCTGTCCCAACCCACCGTCATTTGTCTCGGATCAGTCCGCCGCCACTACGCAGGTGCAGCGCCTGCTTGATCGGCTGACCTATGAAGCTTCACGAAGAAACGTGGACGCGGGTGCAGTGCGCCGACCTTCGCTGTAAAGGTTGAAGCGCGATATCAGTTCGTTCAACGAAGCAGCCTCCTTGGCGAGGTTATGGCTAGCAGCGGTTGACTGCTCGACCATGGCCGCGTTCTGCTGAGTGCCCTGATCCATGGCGTTGACCGCGGTGTTGATCTCCTGGAGGCTCAACGATTGTTCGCGGACCGATTCAACGATCGCGTATACATGCCGATTGATTTCCTGGATTTCCGCGACAATGACGTCGAGCGCGGTCCCAGTGTTGTCAACCAGTTCCACGCCGGAGCGCACGTGATCGCTTGACGTCGCAATCAGGGCTTTGATTTCCCTGGCCGCATCGGCAGATCTCTGAGCGAGTTCACGCACTTCTTGTGCAACGACGGCAAATCCCTTTCCAGCTTCGCCGGCCCGCGCCGCTTCCACTCCAGCATTCAGTGCTAGAAGATTGGTCTGGAAGGCGATCTCGTCGATGACGCCGATGATGTTGGTAATTTCGCCCGAAGAACGTTCGATCTCCCGCATGGCGACGACCGCCTCACGAACGACGGAGCCGGACTTTTCCGCACCTATGCGCGCGCGCGAGACCAAACCGCCGACCTCTTCTGCACGCTTGCTGGAGTCTTTGACGGTCGTGGTGATTTCCTCGAGCGCGGCGGCCGTTTCTTCAACGGAAGCAGCTTGTTGTTCTGTCCGCCTGGACAGATCGTCCGCCGCGGAGCGGATTTCGTTTGCCCCTGAATCAATGCTGCGGGCATTTTGGCCGACCGCTCGGAGGGTTTCACTGAGGGTTGAGACGGAGCTGTTGTAATTGGTTCGTAGACCATCGAGATGCGCCACGAACGGCACCTCGATCCGGTGCCCGACATCGCCTGCGGACAGCTTTCCTAAAGCCTCGGCCAACTGATCGACGGTGAACTGGATATCGGCATCGTCTCTGGCCTTTTGCGCCTCGCGTTTTGTTCGGTCGATTTCCGACGCATTGCGTATGGACTCGGCGTCTTGCTCCAGTCGAATGCGCTCCAGTGCATTGTCGCGGAACACTGAGACTGCCTTTGCCATCTGACCGACTTCATCACGGCGGTCCTGACCTTCTACAAGCGCGGTCGTATCCCCGCCTGCGAGCGATGTCATCCGTTCGCGCAATCTGGCGATCGGCATCGTAATCCCGCGCGCCGACACGAATAGAGCGGCGCCGATGCTTGTCGCAAACGCGACCGTCAGGATGGAAAGGGCTATCAGGATCGTGGAATTCGTTTGTGCGGTGAGTAAGCTGGCACGGGCATTGATGTTTTTCTTCATCAAGGTGGTCAGATCTCGCATGTCGGCGAGCAACGGCGTGATGAGAGTGTCGGCTCTTGCGAGTGCGGCTTTCGCGTCGCTATCTCGATTGGCGTGGCCGAGGTTGACGCCCGCATCCGTCTGTTCGATGACCTCCCTTGATCTGGCGATGAACGAATCGATCGCGGCCGCATCCTGTGGGCGTCCGCCTTTGGACTGTGTCAGTCGACCAACCAAGCTGGTGACGTTTTCCTTGTAGAAGTCGTTCGCCGTTTTGTAGGCAGGGTCCTCGATATCGTAGGAAAGCGTTTGGTAAGCGGCATAACCCGTGGCTACGAGGCTTCGCGTTGCCGCCACCAAGTCCACCTCGGCTTGGTAATCCCTGGCAATGAACTCGGAATAGGTCGAATCGACAGTTTTAAATTTGTCCGACAAAAATAGGGTTGCGCCGATGCCGACCAGACAAATTGGAATGATAAGCGATAGTATCTTGGTACGAATACCCGAATTCTTGAGTAACGACATGTGGCCTCTGATTGGCTATGTCGACGGACGATGCCTTTAGGCAACACTTCACGCGCCTTCACTATGGACCTTGGATATGTGCAGGTTTGTGAATCGCCGGCGACGCAGAACGCCAGTTTTGCGCTTATGAAGTTGCCTTTGAAAATTTTCTCGATCGACAGTCGACGTGATGAATAAAACTAAATGTCGACATGGCAGAGATCTTGGCCATCATGGCGGCTTGAGCGGCTTCTACCACTTGCAAAAAATGCGGCTCAAGGCTGAGAACACATGAGCAATCTGTCTGTTGAAAATGCGTCGCCATTGGCAGAGCCTGCCGATCTCAACGTCACTTTATGGCAGTCTCATCTTACCCAGTATCGCGATTTAATCCGGTTGGAGTTTGATTCGAAATCATTCTTTGCTGAAAACAGCTTTCAGCGAATTTGAATCGAATACGGCTGATAGGCAATTCCACGGCTGCCGGGAAGGGAGAGTACATTATGGCACTATGATGGGGCGCACCGGGCTCAGAGCAGCCCTCAAGGCGGCACGGTGACTTTTACCCCTTATGGATCTGATGGCTTCCCCCGCTACGACGCCTGCTCGGAACAGCGCCCTGGCTGCTGCTCCATTGCGGCTGTTGTAGTCACGAAGCCTGCTGGTGGTCTGGACCGAATAGAGGAAAGGGCTTGCCTTCGTGTCTCCGCCAATGTGCATGACGCGGGCGCCTGGTTCGTATTCGACGGTAAATCCAGCGGCGCGCGCCCGACGCATGTAGTCGACTTCTTCGCTGTAGAGGAAGAAGTTTTCATCCCAGTTGCCGACCATCGCACGCGCTTGTGCCGACACCATCAGCGCTGCACCCGTTGCCCATTCAACCTGTCGTGGCTTTTCGTAATGCCTGAGATCCGCCACAACCTCTCCGGTCTTCAGCAGACCGGATAGTCTTCCGCCGAGCAGCGCTTCGCTCCAGACGGTCGTTAGGGATGGTTCGCGACGCAGCGACAAGGACCGGCTGCCGTCTTCATTGAGAATCTGCGGAACGACGATGCCGACCCTCGGATCGCTGAGCCGGTCAGCCATCAGCTTTGCAGCGCCGGGAAAAAGCCTCAGGTCAGCGTTTAATATCAGGATATTCCATTCCGGGGGGATCGCCGCCGTGGCGGCATTGATTCCCGCAGAGTAGCCACCGTTACGACCGGTCGGGATGACGTGTGGTCGCGCAGGATGTGCTGACGCGAGCGCTATCGAGTTGTCGCGTGAGTTATTGTCGACAACGATGATCTCTCGCTTGGGAATTCCGGCCAGCCCAGCCTCGAGGGAAGACAACAAACCTGGCAGCACGTCTGCACTGTTGTACGCGATTGTGATAACAGCGAGCGGAGTGGGCGCGCCGGGGTTATGTTTTTCCCGGATGCCTATCGTCGCATCTTTTCCTCTCATATCTTTCATCATCAACCTCGTTTGTAGGCCTAAGGGGTCAAAGGGAAAGCCTCGCGCTTGTTGCTTCAAGTGAGCGTGGGCTGACTTTGGGTATGTAAGTGCCGGTCACTTATGGGTATTTGCCACATTCTTGCTACGCCTCGGTGCAGCGTGCAATTTTTGGACGAGGCGCGCATAAAAATGTTTTGCCTTATCAAGCCCCTGCAATCCGAATATTGCAAAGACGGCCCGTTTGCATGCTCCTCGAAGGCCCTCCCGAACAAGACGCTTGGGTCGCTGGACCATCAGGTCTTTCGCCAATTCCCTAAGTCCCGGCTCGTTGACGTCGTCAAGCATACCCGTAAAGAGCTTCCGATGGTTTGTAGGCGAGCATAACGTGCCCTGAACCCTGTTGCTTACATTCTCACCGTGGATGACTTGCAGCCATGCCGGCGCGCCGTAGACAATTTCTTCTTGCATTTCGAGACCGAGGCGATTGTGATAAGCCGCCCAGCAGGTTACCGGGTCAGCTCCGTTTTCCCTCACCGAGCAAAAGGCATTACGCAGGTCCCTTCGGAGAAAGGTCTTGCCGTTGCTCTTGATGATGCCGTTTGCAAGATAGAGCGCCGTCCGTGGCTGACGACAAGTTACCTGCTGCAGTCGTGCGATGAAATCGTTCGCCAAACCATCGTCATTGTCGAGATTGGTGGTTATCAGAGGCAAGGTTGGTTGTTCGACAATACTGTGGATGTCGGAAATGAGTTGCGTTCTGCTGACGGACGCTCGAAATATCGGAACGATGAAGCCTGACTGCTTCCATTGTTCGATGTGATCCATCAGCCAGGCCGGGCTCTCCGGATCGAAATAGATGATCCATCGAAAATTCTTGCAACTCTGAGCCTTCACTGACGGCAGGCAGTATGTATTGAACAGTTCCACACGGTTTCGCAACCATCCCTCTTTGGCGCGCACGATGCTCTCATGGCCGAATGATGGCAGATTGAAACGCGTGAGGATGATGTGATTGAGGTTGGTGGTGGTCATTGTTTCACTCAGGCCCATGTTGTGGTCCAGCGCGGTCGGTTCTCACCCAGTTCGGGTCAGCGGAAAGCAGCGTTCGCGGATAGCGCGTCATCTTTGTGACGGCGTAGACCGGTAACCGCGCGAGTTTCGCCGCCGGCAGGATCGATCGACCATGGGCCATCCAGCAAACGGCTATCGCTACGGTGAAAAGGATCGCACTCGCGCCAGCAATTGCCAACGGCAGGAAATTCAAACCCAGAAGCCCAGCGGCGCCCGTCAGAATCATCACACACAGCACGAGTGTTCCGAGCAGCGTGAGTGGGGGCACCATAATGTCGAGCAGCAGGATAAGATAATCGAGATTCCGCCAGCTGCGCGGTTGCGCCAGCGCAGTCAGGGCAAAGCGCATCATGGCGATATGCCCGCCTTCCCAGCGGCGGCGTTGGGTTTCGGCGCCCTGTTGAGATTGGGGAAAATAACTTGTGACCTTTGCCCTTTCGCAGAAGCGCGGCGCATGTCCCGTCTTGGTCAGATCAATCGCGAATTTCATATCCTCGACCTGATGCCCGGTCGCAAGATCGAAGTTTTGCAACAGCGACCAAGGAAGAGCCATCCCGGTGCCTGTAAGCAGGCAGGGGAAGCCCAACCTTTTCAATCCGAGCGGTCGAATTTTGTTTTTGATCAGGAATGCAAACTCCGCAACCGCGATATTGACGCTTGAGCGGGCGGGCGCGATCTGCAGGTTGAGCGCCTGAATTGGTCTTCCCGTGGCCACAACGTCGGCGGCGAGGCTGTCCAATGTTCCTGCGGCGATCTTGCAGTCCGCGTCAACGAAGACGACGATCTCCGTCGGCGCAAGACGCAGATATTCAATGCCGGCTGCAAGTGCGAAACCTTTGCCACGACGTTGCGCGTCATGGCGTTCGACGACCTCGGCACCCTCGCCGCGAGCGATCTCAGCGGTTCGGTCATCGCAATTATCTGCAACCACCACTACCCGATCTCCGGCCCGCGCTTCTCCGCGAATGCTACGAAGCGTCTCTGCAATGCCGAGGGCTTCGTTATGAGCAGGGATTAGTACGGAGACCGGCGGACGCTGGTTTGTATTTGCCGTTGGCTTTCTCCGTGCCGGCCAGCTTCCCGCCATGCATTCGGCGGCAAAGATAATGACCGGGAAGGCCACGACCGCGCCCATCATTGTCACTGCGGCAGTAGCCAATGCGTAGATCAAAAGTAATTCCCCTCGGAAAATCGAATGAAATACATTTTCAAGCAATGCCAAGTAAAAGTATATCGGTTTCCATTAGTAATACGTAGATACTTCGGATGAGCGCGGTGGTGTTGTAGTGGGCGCCGTACGCCGAATTGCTGATTTCCGACCAATTGCGGGACGGATGCAATCATTTACTCTGATGAATATGGAAAAGTATTCACTTGCTGCCCAGTAACGGCGAAGCGGCGACAGCGCTAGCTTTTGCCTATAGGAAAAACCACATGCCGGCATTGGAAATACCCCCGGCTCGCGCCGCCCCTGTTGGCCAGACACGCCATTATTTCCTTGGTGCGCCTTTCGATGACATTGCGCAGGAGGCGGCCGTCGATATGGTGCGAGGCAGCGAAGACCAGTGGAAGTTTCGCTATGTCGTGACACCGAATGTGGATCACGTCGTTCGGCTGAATGGCGACAGACTACTGGCGCCTTATTACGATGACGCCTGGATGTCGCTCTGCGATAGCAAGCCGATCTCGACCCTGTCGCATGCGGTATCGCTGGACCTGCCACTTGTCACCGGTTCTGATTTGACGGCACGCCTGTTCAAGACGGTGATCAAGCCGGGCGACCGGATTGCGCTGATCGCAGCCAATGACGAGATCGCCCGTGATATGGCTGCAGCCTTTCCCGAGGTTGCTTTCAGGAGTTTCGTTCCGCCGAAGAACGTTCTGGGTGATCCGACGGGTCTGCAGGCTTGCGTCGATTTTGCGGCTGCGGAGCCGGCGCGTTTCCTATTCATTGCTATTGGATCGCCGCAGTCTGAGAAGATCGCACACGAGTTAGCGCAGCGACCTGACGCGTGTGGTGTTGGACTGTGCATCGGCGCCTCGCTGGAATTTCTGCTTGGTGCCAAGAAACGTGCGCCGATGTGGATGCGGAAGCTCGGATTGGAGTGGGTCCACCGCCTTGCGTCGGATCCCAAAAGACTTTGGCGGCGATATTTGTTTGCGGTGGTGCCGCTGCTGCGGCTGTTTGCCCGAGAACTTGCGAGCCGCCTTCAGCGTACGGCGTAACGATTTCTCATCCGACACCGCGGGCGCTCTTGAAGCTATATCCTTCAATTCAGAACCGAAGTGGTTGAGCCGCTTCGGTCCACATATGTGATTGCTATCGTGGGCCGGAACCGCGCGCGCTCAAAAGCGCCGGCTAAGCGATATCTTGAAATTGCGTCCTGGCATCGCCGAAATGCCGTCGCTGAGATAGGGCAAGTATTTCTTGTCGAAGATGTTGTCGAGCGCGACATGCAGCTCGGTATCCTGCATCAATCCCTGTTTCGGCGTCCAGTCCAGGAAGATTCCGTGGACGGCGTAGCCGGCGCTTGGTTCGCGAGCGTAAAGAGTGCCTTTGTCCTGCTTATAAGGCGTGCGTTCCTGAGCGCCGACGATTGTTCCTGTCCAGCCAAAGGAAACGGCTTGTTCCGGAAGCTTCATGCCAAGCGTCGCGAGCACGGTTGTCGGCGCCAGATCATTCACATAGGTTTCGGTGTAGAAGATGTTGTTGACGGCGCCGTGCCGCTTGCCGTTCATCCAGGACAAGCCGAGGTCGGCGAACATTTTTTCAGTCTCGTAGTGGGCCTGAACCTCTATCCCGCGCGTGTAGTAGGAAGGTGTGTTCCAGTAGAAGGGCACTGGACCCACCGCGCCCATGCCGCTCAGATTGGCGGTGCCAAAGCGGCGCGTAACCGGATTGGTCACATGGTTGTTGAACACCGAGAGCCGCGTAGACAGCGAATCGCCAAACAAGAACACGTCGTCAAAACCGACGTCCACGCCGAGATTGAGGGTGTTGTTCCGCTCGAGACCAAGGCCGCGGCTGGTGGCAGCGGCCGTGGTTGAGACACTCTGGTTCGAGTAGATCTCGTCGATGTTCGGTGCCCGCATCGCATAAGCCCAGTCTGCGAAAAACCGGACATCCGGCGTCGCCTGCCATTCCAGGCTTATCGCAGGGGTAAAGCCCTTGTGGGTAACGGCAGAAAAGTCATGACCGGCTGCAGGGTCGTTGTATCGAGGCGCGGCATTCGGGATACCTTCCGACCGGACATAGTCGAAACGTAAACCCGGTGTCACCTTCAGCGTATCCGTCAGGCTGATGGTGTCGCGAACGAAGGCCGACGCCGTGTCCTGCGTCCCCTCAGGCATGATCCACGGCGCATAGTAGCCGAAATTGTAATCTGCCGACTTGGCGTGAGCGAGATCGAACATCATCACGTCGCGCTTGTGGGCGTTGTACTGCAGACCGTAGTTCAGCTTGTGATCAAGACCGCCCATGGTGAAGTTTGAAGTGTTTTCCGCCTCGAACCTCAGGTCGGAATAGGTAGCATCATTCTCCACGCCGCCGAGAGAAGCGGAGGGGATGGTACCATAGTGCGTGCGGGTTGCGTGCTGCCCCGTCGATGAATAGCTAGCCATGAAGCGGGCGTTCACCAGGTCGCTGTCGCCGGTGTATTTGTATTCGAAGGTCGAGGTAAGGTCTGTCAGTTCTCGCCACGCCAATCGCCGGGCGGCGGCCTCGTTGTAGCCGTAGTTCTTTATGTCGTTGGCGTTGATATCAAGCTGGCCGCGAATAGCAGCGATCGGTCCCCAATTGTTGCTTCGGCCGTAAATCACCGAGGTGTTGATTTCGTTGCCGTCGAATTCGGCGCCGGCCTTCATCATGCCGGAGGCGAGCTTCGAGTCCGAGAACGCGTAGACTTCTCCACCCCCGATGCGCATGTCGTCGCCCTTGCGCCACGTCAGCGAGAGCAGGCCATTGTAGGTGATCGGCGTGCCGAAGTCCGACTGGCCGTATATGGCGCCGCTTTCGAGCAGTTCCTTGTTGGCGGACTGGTATCCGGTCTTGCCCCAGGCGCCCCAGCTCTGGCCCGGCTTCAGCATGTCGGCCGCGTCCTTGCTCTCCATCAGGATGGTGCCGCCGAAGCCGCCATTGCCGTAGCGCACCGATGTCGCGCCTTTCTGGATTTCGACGCGCTTCAGCAGTTCCGGCTCGACGAAAATCGTGCCCTGATCGTATCGCTCGAAATTCTTCGGCGCCCCGTCCAGCAGGATACGCGTGTCCGACTGCCGGGAAAATCCGCGGATCGAGATGGTCTGGCCTTGCAGGCGCACGCCGCCGCCCATCGATACGCCGGGCGCTCTCTTCACCAGTTCGGGAATGCTCTGGGCTTGCGCGTGTTCGATCGCTTCCGATCCGATAACGGCGACGTTGGGCGCGTTGTCGCCATAGTAGCGATTGCCTTTGACGACGATCTTGGAGAGATAGGTCGTGTCGCCGCTGTCCGCCTCTGCCAAGGTTCCGGGCTTGCTGAGCGTAACCATCGACGAGCCGCTGTAGCGATAGGTGATGCCGGTGCCAGCGAGCAAAGCCGATAGCGCAGCATCGGGGGTCAGACGACCTGATACGCCGGCTGTTCTCACGCCTTGTGTGACAGATGCGTCGAAGACGACCTGCAGCCGCGTCTGCGCCGACAGCGCGTTCAGCGCACTGGTCAGGCTGCCGCCGGGAAGATTGACCTGCATCGCTGCGGCCTGCTGGCCATGCGCGGAGCCTGTTGTCATTGCGGTTGTTGTGCCGGCGAGAAGTGCCGAAAGCAGAAGAAGCAGCGGGCGGGTGCCGCCGGTATGCGATGAATGCGTCATGGATCCCCAGACCTGTCCTATTCAATGTGCGTCTGAGGGGTTGACGGACGGGGCGGCGTATCAGGGACAGGCATGCGCAAAATTATTTGCTCAGGATTGTCAGATAGGGCCCGACCCGGGTGACGTTGATCTGGAAGGCGTTGGCGAAACTGCCGAGCGTCTCTTCCGGTGCCGTCAGATTCAGGCTTCCGGAAATGCGCCTGTCTGCCAGCGCCGTCTGGGCGATAATGATCTTGCCGGGGATATAACGCGCGATGTCTTCGACCACGGCTGCGAGTGGTCGGTCTTCGAACGCAAGCCGCCCCTGCCGCCAGGCAAGCGCCATGTCGGGATCGGCGGCCTCGACATCGCCCACGCGCCCCTCGCCATCATAGGTGAGTTGTTCCCGTTCGTTGAGCCGCTGCTTCTGCTTGCTGTCTTCCGGCCCAACCACGACAGCGTGTTCCGTAACGATCACACGTGTGGCGTTGTCGGTGAGATTGATATCGAAGGCGGTTCCGAGCGCCGTCGTCGTGCCGTTGCCGGCCGTGACGACGAAGGGGCGCTTTGGATCGGCCGCGACCTGGAAATAGGCTTCTCCGCGCAGCAGCGTGATCCGCCGCTGGCTTCCCTCAAGATTGACCGCGATCGCGGAACTGGCGTTGAGTTCGACCGTCGAACCGTCAGAAAGAGTGATGGTGTGCGGCTGCCCGACGCCTGATATGATATCCGCCCTCAATCGCATAGGCCCGTCCGCCAGCAGGAAGCCGCCGGAACAGAGAAGGAGAAGCGCGACTGTCGCGATGAGATTGTGGGGACGCGGCAGAGATCTTTTCGCGGCCTTGCGGGTGAAGTCCAAATCGCTCGACAGCATCCGGCTGGCATCCCCCATCAGTCGTTGAACCCGCTGATAGACCAAGGCTCTTGCTGGATCGTGCGCCAACCACGCCTGAAACTCCGCTTCAAGCTCGGCGTCGTCACGATTATCCTGAATGCGTAGGAACCAATCCACCGCCTGCTCGGTCAATTTCTTGTCGCTATTGCGATTGGCAGGCATGGTCGAGGCCTTCGCGGTGGAGCGATTGTGTTTCAAAGGTCGCCTTCGATGCGGGTGAGGCAATGGAGATAGGCCTTACGCAAATGCCGGTCCACCATGTTGCGGCTGATCTTGAACCGAACGGCAATCTCGTCCGACGACAGCATCCCGACACGGCTTGCGATGAAAACTCGCCTGCGCTGCAAGGACATCTCCATGATCGCCATCTTCAGCATCATCAGGCGATGACGCAGATCGAGGGCGCTGTCGGGAGACTCGAGCGACGCGCTGATTTGCAGCGCTTCGCTCGCGCTCCCCGAGAAAAGGCGGGATTCAAATCGTTCGCGACGGAAGCGATCAATGCCGAGGTTGACGCAGGCCCGGATCAGGAATGCTTTCAGCGAGCGCTTGTCGCCAACAGCCGCGTGCTTGTCCCGCAGCCTGACGTAGAGATCGTGAACGATTTCACGCGCCACGGCTGGCGGATGCCCCCTGCGGCGGACACTGCCGCACAACTCCTCGTAATGGGTGACGATCGCCATATCCAACAGTGTTGTCTGGCCGTTTGGCGGTATGGGCTGGTTGCCCTCGCTGGCGATCCAATGCGCAGTCATGGATGGTCTCGAGAAATTCAGGATGAAATCGCGTTTACGGACGCTCTTCTATCCATCCTCTTTCGCAGATGCAATAAAATATGACTGTATTAATCATGTTTTGATTCGCGCATATAAGCTGGACGTCGAGGCTACATGCGGGGAGCCCGGCGGCGCTCGCGCGCCACCGGGTATTCGATCAGCCAAACACCTTGAAACGGGCGCTATCGTCCATGAACGCTTTTTCGGCGAATGCTGCGGAATTCGCGCCGAACGGCATCTGGGCGCGCAGCTTCCACGAGGCAGGGATGTTCCAAGCGGCTGCAATTTCGGCGTCGGCCAGCGGGTTGTAGTGCTGCAGGCTGGCGCCGATGTTGGATTCGGCGAGGGCGGCCCAGACGGAGAACTGTGCCATTCCGCTCGACTGTTCCGACCAGATCGGGAAGTTCTCGGCATAGAGCGCGAATTTCTCCTGCAGGCCCTTCACGACGTCCTGGTCTTCGAAGAAGAGAACCGTGCCGGCACCGGCGGCAAAGCTGTTGATGCGGGTTTCCGTCGACGCGAATGAATCGGCCGGTACGATCTTGCGCAGGGCTTCCATGACAAAGCCCCAGAGCTTTTCGCTTTCCGCACCGTAAAGAACGAGCACGCGCGAGCTCTGCGAATTGAAGGAAGACGGCGTGTGCTTGACGGCGTCCTGAATGAGCTTGGTGGCATCGTCCTTGGAAATCGGCAGAGTCTTGCCGAGTGCGTATTGGCTGCGGCGCTTCTTGATGGTTTCGATCAAAGTATTGGTCATGCTGTGGCTTATCCTGTTTCTCGAAAAGCGCCCTCCCGCTGCTGGGAGGAGCAGGGAGGTCGGGCGAAGGAAAATCGATAATGCATGTCGGCGAGGATGGGTATTGCAATGCAGCGCGAACCGCAAATTTTCTTGGGGCAGGTCCCAGTTTTGTGAACGGTATGCGATCTAACGGCCTATTATAGCGGCGCGTCGATGCGTTGACCCTGGAAAATATCGAGGTCTAAATCATGCGTCCGGCCTTTCCCATGCTGCATTGCACCCTAGCTGTTGTCGAATGGAATGGTTCGTACAAGAATTTCGGGACGAGACAGCGTGGCTGCCCGCCTGGCTCGTCAGTGTCGGCGTCATGGCAGCGGCCTTCGTCGTCGGCCTCTTGATCCATCGCTTCACTTTCCGCTTTCTGACGCGGCTGGTCGAGACGCGGGATCTGTTCTGGCGATCGCTTGTGTCGCGCGGAAAGCGGCCGCTGAGGCTTGGGCTGCTGACCTTCACCCTTTCGCTTGGCGCTGCCATCGCACCGTTGACGACGGATCAGGCGCAGGTTATCCGCCACATCCTGCTGCTCGGCTTCATCGTCGTGCTCGGCTGGTCGGCGAAGACCAGTCTCCACATCTGGATGACGGTCTACCTCCGGCGCTTCAAGCTCGACGCGGAAGACAATCTGCTGGCGCGCACCCACGTCACCCAGTCGCGCATCGCCGAGCGGATCGCCGGGTTCATGATCGTGGCGCTCACCATCGCAGCGGCATTGATGACGTTTCCGGAGGTGCAACAATATGGCGTCAGCCTGCTCGCCTCCGCGGGCGTTGCCGGCATTGTGCTCGGTATCGCGCTGCAGCCGGTGCTGAAGAACATTTTCGCCGGCATACAGTTGGCTATAACCCAGCCGATCCGCATCGACGATGCGCTGATCGTCGAGGGTGAGTGGGGCAATGTCGAGGAGATCACCTCGACCTATGTCGTGGTCAAGCTGTGGGATTGGCGACGGATGATCCTGCCGCTCAGCTATTTCATCGAGAACCCGTTTCAGAACTGGACCCGAGAAAGTTCGGCGCTGATCGGCACGGTGATGATCTATCTCGATTATTCGATACCGGTATCGGTCATCCGCGCCAAGGTCGAGGAGATCGCGGCGGCATCCAAGCTGTGGGATCGTCGCGTCGTTGCCGTTCAGGTCACGGATTTCCGCGAAAACGTCATGGAAATCCGCATTCTGGTGTCTGCGTCCAATGCGCCAAAGACCTTCGACGTCAGATGCGAAATGCGTGAAAAGATCATCGAATTCGTCCAGCGCGAATATCCTGCAAGCCTACCGCGGATTCGGGCCGAAAGCGCCGACAGTATGGTCGGAGTAACCGCCAACGCCATCGCGCGTGGAGCAGGCGTCAATGCCGGCTGAGTGCCCAGACCACGGACCATGGTGCGAGTTTGGCACCCATATCCCTGCCTAGGGTGAATACCTCTTTCGCCTTCTTGGGAAGAGCTTTGCGCGGGACCGCTTCATCACTGAGGTTGGCGCGCAGATGAAGTCTGCTGTCGTCCCGCACTGGCCAGTCGATCGAAATTGGCCCGCCGTTCGGCTTGCCCGACGAAGTACCACGGCCTGCGCCATGCAGAAGCGGCACGATCGTCTCATGGCGGATTCTCAGGAGCGCTTTGTAGAATTCGAGCATTTCGGCACAAGATGCGCCGGCTAGGTTCCACCAGCCAAGCTTGGCCATCTCGAAGGTAAATGGAGCCGTCGGGTCGGGAATATCGTCGGTATCGAAGCCCGGCAGTCGCGAAAGCTCCTCGCGCCGGCCTTTGCGGACCATCGCGTTGATTTCCTCATTGTGATCGCAGAAGTAAGGGAACGGCTCCTGTGCGCCCCATTCCTCGCCCATGAAAAGCATCGGGATTTGCGGGGCAAGCAGATAGACGGCAGCCATCGCCTTGATCACGTTGACGGGCTGCGATGCCATCACGCGATCGCCCAGTGCTCGGTTGCCGATCTGGTCGTGGTTCTGGATGAAGGATATGAAAGCCGTCGGCGGCAGGTCGGCCGTGCCTTTGCCGCGCATCTCGCCGCGGTAGGGCATGGTCTGGCCCTGAAACACGAAACCCTCCGCAAGAGCCTTGCCGATGGCGTCGTGCTCAGCCTGATAGTCGGCGTAATAGCCAAATGTCTCGCCTGTGGCGGCGATGTGCAGCGCGTGGTGGATGTCGTCGTTCCATTGCGCAGTGAACAGTTGTGCCTGTCCGTTGTCACTGCGTTTCAGCAGGTCGCTGTCGTTATTCTCGTTCTCGACGATCAGGTGCATGTGTCGGTCACCGGCCGCAGCGCGCACCCGTCGCGCCAGTTCGTGGAGAAAATGCTCCTCGCTGTCGTCCTTGATGGCGTGCACCGCATCCAGCCGTAGTCCGTCGAGCTTGAATTCTGTTACCCAGTAAATCGCGTTCTGGATGGCGAATTCTCGGATGGGCCGCGAAAGCTTGCCGTCGTAGTTTATGCCCTTGCCCCAAGGCGTGATGTGCGCATCGCTGAAGAGCGGAGCGTAGCTGGGAAGGTAGTTTCCATCGGGGCCGAAGTGGTTGTAGACAACGTCGAGAAAGACGCTGATGCCGCGCTGATGCGCGGCATCCACCAAGGCCATCAGATCTTCCGGCCGGCCGTAGCTGCTGTCGGGGGCGTAGGGAAGCACTCCGTCATATCCCCAGCCATAACGGCCCGGAAAATCGGCAAGCGGCATCAGCTGGATTGCCGTGACGCCCAGTTGCTGCAAATGATCAAGCCGGTCGCAGGCGGCGGAGAAGGTACCCTCCTCGGTAAAGGTGCCAACATGCATTTCATAAATGACCATCTCCTCCCAAGCACGGCCGGCCCACGTCAGGTCTTGCCAGTCGAACGCGCCTAGATCGACCACCTCGCTGACACCGTGGACGTCGTGCGGCTGGAAGCGGGATGCAGGGTCCGAAACCTCCAGACCATCCGGCAGGACGAACTTGTAGTGCGTGCCGGCTCCGATCCCCGCGAGCTCGCAACGAAACCAGCCGTCGGCCGAACGATGCATGGCTTCCGGAGCGCGGCCGTCGATCTTCAGGCCGGCACTGTCGATCAACGGTGCCCAAAAACGAAACAGAACCCCGCTTTCGGAGATCACGGGGCCGAAGATCATATCTGTCATGCGAAGTCTTTCGATGAAATTGGCGGGCTGCGGTAAACGCCCTCGACGCAGGAAAGTTCGTCGACAAAGCGTCGCTGCGGCGAATGTGTTTGGATAATCGTCAAGCTATCCGACGTCGGTCAGTCCGTGGGTTGGAGAAGGGCAACAGGCTGTCGGCCGAGCAGATGCGAAAGCGGGATCGTCTCGCCGGCACCGACCTCGTGTCCGGTAATCAGATCGTGTTTCCGGCCGCCAAACGCCGCGGGCACGGCAATGGCTGTGCCGTCCCAGAATTCGGGGCACGCGAAAAGCGCGCCCGGTTCAAGCCGTCCGAGCATCATCCTCGGCGCCACGCTGATCGCGTAATGTCCATCAAGCTCGCGAGCGTAAGCGACGGCGTGGGCCTTGTGGCGGCCAATTATCTCTAGAGGAACGTATTTACCGTGAGAAAACAGCATCGGATCACGGTTTCGGAGATCCAGGGCGATCTTCACGATACGCTGCTTCAGCGCCGGAACGGTCAGCTGCGATGTCGAGGCGGTTGATGCGAGCATGTGCGACAGATGCTTGAAATCGATGGGGCGCCGGTTGTCCGGATCCACAAGGCTGAAATCGACAGCTTCGGTGCCTTGGTAGATATCCGGTATGCCTGGAGCAGTCAGCTTGAACAGCGTCTGCGAGAGGCTGTTGAGATATCCGGCGGCCGCGATCGGCTTCATGACTTCCGCGAAGTCTTCGTGAAACGTCAGGCTGGCGGAAGCGGTCAGTGCCGAGGCATACGCTTTTACGGCGTCTTCGTATTGCTGATGCGGCGCGTCCCAGCTGGTCTCGAGCTTGGCTTCGCGCACGGCCTTTTCGGCATAGGCGACAAAGCGCTCGCCGAGCGATTCGGCCCGGCCTTCCCGGAACTCTTCCGGCCAAATGCCGGCGAGAGCCTGATAGAGCATCCACGCGACATTGCTGTGCGGCGTCAGGCCGCCGGGCAGGTCGACGAGATGATGCCGGTTCATCTCCTGCCAGCGTTCGAAGCCACGGCGCCAGGTATCGGGATCCTCGCTAAGCACGTAAAGGCGCGCGCGGGCATCTTCGCCGCGTTTCGTATCGTGGGTGGATGTCGCTGACAGCCCATGCGGCTGCCGTCTTGCCCTTTGCTGCATTTGCCGGTGAAACACATCGGCACCGCCCGGCCGCTCCCCCGGCTCACCGCCCACCTCGTTTGCCGCGAGCAGGAGATTGTAGCGATAGAACAGCGTATCCTCCATGGCCTTGGCCATGACAGGGCCGCTCAGTTGCTGGAAACGCCGTTGGAACTCCTCGGCCTCCGGCCCGGCATGAAGCAGTGCCGCAACCGCTTCGAGTGCGGACTCGTCAGTGACATGCCGCGCTGCGGATGTCGTGACCTGCTCGATGATGGCCAGATCGGCGGCGTTGCTCCGTCCGTTTCGTCCATAGGTCCGATAGACTGGAAAGGCGACCAGCATCTCAAGGATGGCGTCGGCAATTAGGCGCGGGTCGACGGATGGGATCAGCGAATGCGCAATCTCTACAAGACGAGTTGTCTCGCCTTCGAAGTTGCGCATGACCATAAGCGCCTTAGCGGCGCGAAGCCCGGCGGCAAAATCGGCCGTTCCGGGCGATATGTCGGCGTAAGCGGTTTTGAACTCGTCGATGCCTTGTTCATCGATGAACAGGTCGCTGAGCGCCGAGATAAACTCGTAGCCGGTCGTCCCCTCGATCGGCCAGCTCTCCGGCAGCTCTTCATCCTTCCCGAGGATCTTTTCCGCAACGATGAAGGTCTGCGGACCGACAGCGGCACGCAGGCGCTCAAGATAAGCTGCCGGATCGGCCAACCCGTCGATATGGTCGAGACGCAGGCCCTGCACCTTGCCGGCGCGTACCATCTCGAACACCAAGCGGTGGCTGTCCGCAAAGACCGCTTCGTCCTCGACACGCACGCCGACAAGTCCGGTTACCTCGAAAAAACGCCGATAACTCAGCGTTTTCGATGCATCCTGCCAGAACATTAGCCGGTAAGGCTGCAGATCGTGAATGCGCGAGATCAGTGCCTTGTCCGTGCCATCGCCGGAAATGTCGACCGTGCTTTCTGGATGCAGGGGGAAGCGATTGTCGAAGTAGCAGAGCATCCAGTCACCGCTCCGCGCGTCGCGAAGCAGGCTCATTTCGCCGTCGGCCAATGCCCCCTCAAACGGCTTGCCCAGGATCGGCAGCGTCAGCCGAGCACTCCAGTCGATGTCGAAATGCCGTGCATAGCGGCTCTCGCGACCGAACTTGAGCACATCCGCCCACCAGGGATTTTCCGTCGAAGCCGCCATGTGGTTTGGAACGATGTCCAGGATCAACCCGAGCCCGGCATCCTGCAGCGAAGCGCTCAAACGATCAAAGCCGTCTTGACCACCGATAACTGGATCGATCTCGTTGAAATCGGTGATGTCGTAGCCGTGCGTCGATCCAGACGTCGCGGTGAAGATCGGCGAGGCGTAAAGGTGGCTGATACCGAGGGACTTGAGATAGGGGACGAGATCGACAGCCTTGTCGAACGTCATGCCGTTTCGAAACTGCAGGCGGTAGGTCGAGTTCGGAATATTCATAAACGGTCTCTGGTTGCGATGTCGGAACCGGAACCGCGCGAGGTTGGTTTTTGTTCCGTATCTCCGACCGCTCATGGGCTATTGAAGGTTCAGACGATCAGGATATTTCCTTTTCTTGCTAAACAACAAATATTGCATTGTCGGCAGCGGACCTCGAGGCTCGCGGCGAATGATGATCCGGGAATTGTGATGGGCTGCTGCGCGTGATGGATGACAGGTTGGGTACGGAACAGGAGCGCATGCGCGCAATCATCGACAGCGCCCTATCGTTTGCGATCATAGCGACCGATCTCGACGGAATCGTCACCGAGTGGAATTCCGGTGCCGAACGGGTGTTGGGCTGGGGCGTGCAAGAGATGTCGGGCCAGTCGTTAAGCCGTATCTTTACCTCGGAAGACCAGCAGGCAGGTCAGTTACAGAAGGAGATGGCAACTGCGGTCGAACACGGCCGAGCCATCAACGAAGGTTGGCGGGTGCGGTCGGATGGTTCGCGCTTCTGGGCTTCGGGCGAATTGACGCCATTGCGTGACGATGCCCGCAAACATATCGGCTTCGTCAAGATCGTGCGGGATGCGACAACCGAATTCTTTGCCCAGCGCGAACTTGCGGCAGAGCGAGAAAAGCTCTCGCAGATGTTCGAGCAGGCTCCGACGTTCATGGCTATCCTTCGCGGCCCGGAGCATCGTTTCGAGCGCGTCAATCCCGGATATGAGCGGCTGGTAGGCCATCGAAACGTCGTCGGAAAAACCGTAGCTGATGCGCTCCCTGATGCTGTGGAACAGGGGTTCCTTCGATTGCTTGATAAGGTCTTCCGCACGGGGGAGCCATTTTCCGCTCAAGGATATCGTTATGCCGTGCAGGCCGTGCGCGGCGGTGAGATCAACGAGCGCTATGTGGATTTCGTCTATCAACCGCTGCGTGACAGCGATGGAGCCATCACCGGTATTTTCATAGAAGGTGCTGATGTTACGGATCGCACTGTCGCCGAGACGGCCTTGCGGGAAAGCGAGGAACTCTACCGCTCGCTGTTCGATGCGATCGACGAGGGGTTCTGCATCATCGAGTTTTTCGATGGACCCCATGGACCGCTCAGCGACTACATCCATGTCCAGGCCAATGACGCCTATGCGCGCCACGCCGGCATTCCTGATGTCGTCGGCCAAAAGCTCAGGGAGATGGTCGGCAGCGAGGCGGACGACTGGGTCGAGCGCTACGGTGGCGTGCTGCGAACGGGCAAGCAGATCCGGTTCGAGCGGGAGTTGGAGGCCACCGGCCGATACCTCGAACTTGCCGCCGTGCGTATCGAGCCGTCGAGCCGCAAGCAGGTCGCGGTTTTGTTTCAAGACATCACCGCACGCAAGACCGCCGAAGCTGGCTTGCGTGAGAGCGAAGCGCAATTTCGCGCCTTTGCCCAGGCCGTGCCAAACCACGTCTGGGCAAGCGGCGCTGATGGTGACCTTCACTGGTTCAATGATCGCGTCTACGCCTATACGGGCGAGCGGCCGGGCAGCCTCGACGGATCGAACTGGAGTCGCATCGTCCATCCTGATGACCGGGAGGCCGCCCATGCCGCCTGGATTTCCTCCATAAACGTCGGTGCGGTCTACGAGAACTCGTTCCGAATTCGCGGGCATGACGGAACCTACCGCTGGTTCCTCGTCCGCGCCGAGCCGGTTTTGAATGCCGAAGGCACGATAACGAGCTGGATCGGGACGAACACCGATATCGAGAACACCCGAGTGCAGGCAGCAGAGCTTGCCAACCTGAACGCCACGCTGGAAGAAAAGGTCGAGCTTCGCACCGCAGAGCTGATGGCCATTGAGGAGACGCTTCGACAGTCGCAGAAAATGGAAGCGGTGGGGCAGCTGACGGGCGGCCTTGCGCATGATTTTAACAATATCTTGGCTGGCATCGGCGGCAGCCTGGAGATCATGTCGACCCGGCTTGCGCAGGGGCGGATCGGTGATATCGACCGCTACATCACCGGTGCCACGACCGCCGTAAAAAGGGCCGCCGGATTGACCCAGCGGCTGCTGGCGTTTTCCAGACGGCAGACACTCGATCCAAGGCCGACCAATCTCAACACACTGATCGACGGTATGCGTGACCTGATCGGTCGCAGCATGGGGCCGGCCGTAGAGCTGGAGACAGCCGGTGCTGCTGGGCTCTGGACAACCTTCGTCGATGCCGGGCAGCTGGAAAATGCCTTGCTCAACCTCTGCCTCAATGCCCGGGACGCGATGCCGCACGGCGGCAAGGTGACGATCGAGACCGGCAACCGATGGATGGATGAGCGCGCCGGCCTGCAGCGCGGTCTCGAGCCAGGCCAGTATGTGTCGCTCTGCGTCAGCGATACCGGCACCGGCATGTCCGCCGATGTCATGGCCCGGGCCTTTGATCCGTTCTTCACGACCAAGCCGATCGGGCAGGGGACCGGGCTTGGGCTGTCGATGGTCTATGGCTTTGCCGGCCAGTCGGGTGGTTCGGTCCGTATCTATTCGGAAATCGACAAGGGAACGATGATCTGCATCTATCTCCCCCGCCACGCAGGCGACGAGCAGCCGGACGAGCCGGATCCGAGCTTCAGCGACGCACCGCGCGCCCATGGCGGCGAACTCATTCTGCTGGTGGATGACGAACCGCTGATCCGGATGGTCGCCGCCGAGCAGCTCGAAGAACTCGGATATTCAGTGATCGAGGCCGCCGATGCACAGTCCGCGCTGAAGATTCTCAACTCGCAGAGCGTCATCAATCTGCTGATCACCGATGTCGGGCTCCCGGGCGGAATGAACGGCCGGCAACTGGCGGATGCCGCGCGCGTCGCCAGGCCGGCGCTCGAGGTGTTGTTCATCACCGGCTATGCCGAGAACGCGGTTCTCAACCACGGACATCTTGATCAGGGAATGCACGTTCTTACGAAGCCGTTCCAGATGGATACCTTTGCCAGACGGGTGAAAAGCCTGATCGCGAAGTCGTGATGGCTTCCGCAACTTGTCGCTACGCGGTCGCCGCGATGGCAGCGTGCGGCTTGGTGCGCTCGCGAAAATGGCTCGGCGACGCGCCGATAACTCGCTTGAAGGCGCGGCTGAACGAGGCCTCTGACTCGTAGCCGAGACGTTCCGCAACGGTCGCCACGCGTTGTCCTTCGCGTAGCCATTCGTGCGCCTGGTGCATGCGCATCCGCGCCACGTATCGGGCAGGGGTCTCGCCGACCACGCTGACGAAGCGTTGCGCAAAGCCGGAACGGGATGCGCCCATGTGGCGCGCGAGTTCTTCCACGCTCCAGTCATGCGCAGGATCGAGATGGATTGCCGCCAGCACTCGTCCCACCTCGGGATTGCGCACGGCGGCAAGCCAGCCGGTGGCGTCGCCGCAGCCGTGTTCTACCCATGTTCGGATGATGGTTGCGGTCAGAACGTCGGCGAGACGCGAGAGAATGCCGCCGGCGCCGACCCGGTTCATTTCGACTTCGCGTGCCATGGCGTCCAGAAGTGCGGGGATGGCGGGCTCGCTCACGGCCAGATCGCTGGTGCGCATCACGTCCGGCATGAGCTGCAGCAGCGGATGCCGCTTGTCGACGTTGAAGCGCATGACGGCGAAGAACAGAAGATTGGTGGGATCGGAGCATGCGCATTGCAGGTCGATGATGCCATCGCACACCGCCTTGCGCGGGAAGTTGGCGACAGGTGTCGGCGTCAACCCCGGCTGGCTGGCCACCACATGCGCGTCGCCGCGCGGCAGCAGGACCGCATCTCCCGGACGCATTTCCAGCCACTCGCCGGATGGCGCCTGCAGGAAGGCGCTGCCGGCCGCGAGAAAATGGAACTGCGCTTCGTCCTGTGTCGGAAAGGCCGTGGCCCAAGGGGCGGAGGGCTGGCAGCGGCCATATTCGACACCATCGAGCCGCAGGCCGCGAAGCATTTCGGTCAAAGGGTCGGTCATGGCCTGTCTTTCAGAATTTGGACGAATGATCATGTCTTGTGGATTATTCAGCATAGAAACGCCAAGTCGCTCTGTCTAGACCTGTGCCGATAATCATGGAGACGGCATATGAATACCCAAGCTGCAAATTTATCAGGCGAACACAAGGACAAGGTACCCGCTGCGTGGGCCGGCGTGATCTCGCTCGCACTCGGGGTCTTTGGCCTTGTCACCGCAGAGTTTCTGCCGGCCAGCCTGCTGACGCCGATGTCTCAGGATCTCGGCGTCAGCATCGGGGCCGCCGGCCAATCGGTGACGATGACGGCCCTCGTGGGCGCCGTTGCCGGTCCCGCCGTGGTCATCGGCACGAGCCGTTTCGATCGGCGCTACGCGCTCTTCGGGCTGACGGCGCTGTTGATCGTGTCGAGCCTGCTGGCCGCTTTTGCAAACAGTCTGCCGATGCTTCTGATATCCCGCGCGCTGCTCGGCATTGGGCTCGGCGGCTTCTGGGCGATGTCGCTGGCGCTTGCCATGCGGCTGGTGCCGGAGCGGCTGATGCCGCGCGCGATGGCCATCATCATGACCGGCGTGTCTGCCGCAACCGTCTGTGCGGCGCCGGTCGGCGCCTGGGTGGGCGATGTTCTCGGTTGGCGGTTTGCATTCCATATCGCGGCGGTCGTCGGCGTCGTGGCGCTGGTCGCGCAGGTGCTAACCCTGCCTGCCATGCCGTCCACCGGTCCGGCGGGACTTGGCACCATGGCTGCCGTCTTGCGCCGTCCGGCCATCCGTCGCGGCCTGCTGACCGTACTTCTGGTCGTGGCCGGCCATTTCGCGGCCTTCACTTTTATTCGTCCGTTTCTCGAAGCGGTGCCACAGTTTGACGTCGAAGGCATTTCGGCAATCCTGCTGGCGTTCGGCATTGGCGGCTTCATAGGCAACATTCTCGGTGGCCTGATCGCCGAACGCAACACCCGATTGGCGATGACGCTTGCGGCGGGCGGCATTGCGCTGACCACTTTCGTGCTGGCCTTTGCGGGGATTTCCCCAGCCATCTCGGTGATCGCAACGGCTCTGTGGGGCCTCGCCTTCGGCGCCTTGCCAGTCAGTGTTCAAAGCTTCGTCACGCAGGCGGCATCCGATGAGGCGGAGAGTGCCGGCGCCTTGATGCTGACCACCTTCCAGCTGGCGATCTCCAGCGGCGCGGTGTTCGGCGGGTTGATCTTCGAAACCCAGGGACCGGCCGGTGTCTTCGCTTTCGCCGGCGTCTCGGCCCTCCTCGGCGTCGCCGTTATCGGGCTGACCGCCCGGTCGCGGGTCGTCGCTGCGGAGTGAGTACGACGCGAGGTGGCTTTCGCCACCTCGCCATTGCCGAATCTTCGGCATCTGGCAGAACATACATTCGCCCTTGGACGGATGCATTGCTCAACCTATCCGGCGACGTTGCCAGTCGGATATCAGCCAACGACTGCTTCGGCTGCCGTTTCATCGATAGAAAATGGCCTTGGCTTTCCGTCATCACCAACCGCAACCATGACGAAGACGGCATCGGTCACCTTCTCGCGCGAATGCTCGTAGTGTCTGCGGGTCCAGGCCTCGACGCGCAAGGTGATTGATGTGCGGCCGATCTTTTCGACTGCCGTATAGACGCAAAGCGTGTCGCCAATCTTGACCGGCTTCTTGAAGACGATTTCGTGCACCGCGACCGTGACCGTCCGGCTTTTTGCGATGTCGTTGGCGCGCACGAAGGCCGCCAGATCCATCTGCGACATCACCCAGCCGCCGAAAATGTCTCCCGCCGGGTTGGCGTCGGCGGGCATCGCCAGCGTGCGAAGGGTAAGCTCTGTACCGGGAGGTGCGCTGAATTCCATCAAGGACTCCGTTCGTGTCGATCCTCCCGTCAGGTCAATTAGCCGCGCCATGGCCGTTGGCCAATAGATATGGATGCATAGCTGCCATCTCGTTGGTATCGGGATCGTCCACGTGACCCACGCCGGGACCCAGGGTAGACAACGGCGACAATGTCTAGACCGCTTATAAGCAGGCGTTTGTCACTTGCTTTGCTGCCGGGGCATGAATTCGTTTCCCGAATCGCCTATCTAGGAGCGGACTTGGTGATCGTTGAGCCGATATCTTGGTGCGATGAGATCGCGATCGGCAACCACCACAATAATGACGAGGTGATATTTTGACGGATGCAAACAGGGCCGGTGAACTGGTCAATATTCCCGTGTTCGACGGCCATAACGATATCCTCTCGCGCATGATGCATGAAGGTCGCGACGGCGCCGAGACCCGCTTCCTCGGCGGTAATGCGAAGATGGATATCGACCTTCCGCGTGCACGACAGGGTGGTCTCGCGGGCGGTCTTTGCGCCGTCTATGTCTCTGCTGCCAGTCGGGAGCCTGATGCCAACGGTGACCTGCCGCGTGTGGAGCGGCAATCCGCAGTGGATCAGACGATGGCGCAAGCTGCGTTGTTACGCCGGATCGAGGCGCAGTCCGAAGGCGCTTTCTCCATATGCACATCGGTTGCCGAGATCCGCGCGGCGATTGCCAATGGCAGCTTCGCCTCGGTTTTTCACATCGAGGGCATCGAGGCTGCTGGTCCTGATCTCGATATCATCCATGTCCTGCACGCAGCAGGCCTGCGGACCCTGGGCCCGGTGTGGAGCCGGCCGAACATCTTTGCGCATGGCGTGCCCTTCCGATTTGGTCATAGCCCCGATATCGGACCGGGATTGACGGAGGCTGGGCGCGACCTCATCCGATTGTGCAACCGCCTGAAGATCATGATCGATCTCTCGCATATGAATGATGCTGGCTTCTGGGATATTGCCGGGATTTCAGACGCGCCGCTGGTGGCCTCCCATTCCAATGCCTTCGCCGTCTGCCCGCACAGCCGCAACGCGACCGACCGGCAGCTTGACGCCATTCGCGATAGTGGCGGTCTGATCGGGCTGAATTTCGGGGTCAAGTTCCTGCACCCGGAGGGAAAGGCCGATACGGAGCTGGACCTGTCCGTCATGGTGCGGCACGTCGATTACCTCGTCGAACGCGTCGGCATCGATCACGTCGGGCTGGGTTCGGATTTCGACGGCACCCTGATCTCGAAGAAGATCGGCGACGTCACCGGGCTGCCGCGCCTGCTGGCCGCCCTGCGCGCCTCGGGCTACGACGACGAGGCGCTGACGAAGATTGCGCATGGCAACTGGCTGGCGGTGCTGGAGCGGACTTGGGGTGAATAATCACCTCTGCCACCGGCATGATCGCGGCTACCTCAAGCGGGCATCCTGCTGTGCGAAGCCATAGGCTTTTGTGAAGGCAGGGCCGCAATCTCGATCCTTCGCGGCGCTTGATACGTTCGTTGTCGCTGTGGAGGCAGTCTGGTGTGGCGGCGAGGCGCGAGCCGGTGCCAGCCGTTCAGCCGTCGAGGGCAAATCTCTTCGTGTCGAAATCGTCATCTGCCAGCGCTTCGGCGTCGAGTCCCTCTTCATCTTCCTCATCGTAGGCGGCGCCATGCAGACGAGGAGCGGTCATCTCTATTGCTGCGCCGGGTGCCTGCAAGGCCCAGGAAACCAGCGCTCTGGTCGAAATCGCGCCGACACCTGCGGATATCTGTGGTGAGTCGGAGCTTGGCACCGGCTTCAGCGCCGCCACCTTGGCGGTTGTCATGACATTGTTCTGGCTTGCAATGACCAGTTCGCCGGCAGTGCCCCGGCCCACAACAGCACTTGCCAGCATGATCGGCGCGACTTTCGCCGGCACCGACGCAACCGTCAGTTCATCCACCAGCGGCCTTAGCGTCGGCAACGGTATCGTCAGCGCGGCCAGATCGGGAACCGATGGCTTGACGGGTTCCTCAGTCGATTTCCTGCCAAGCTGAAACTCAATCCCCCTGTCGGCTCGACTTCTTGGCGTGGGCAACATGGCTGTCACAAGACCGCGCGGCAGATCTTCTGACGAAGCCTCAGAACCAGCGTCGCCGTCCTCATCGATCTTGCGAATGATTTCACTGGCGGGTGACCGGGATCGCTTCTTCTGGTCCGCCATGGCCAGTTCGTAGCCTGGTAGCGCCCTTCCATCGGCCGGCAGATGCAGGGTGCGCCCGTTTGGAAACAGTCGCGCGAGTTCCTGACGGGACATTCGAGGCCAGGCGCGAACATTTCCGACGTCGAGGTGCACGAATGGTGATCCGGAGGTAGGGTAGAAACCGACGCCGCCGACCTGCATCTGCATGGCTAGTGCCCGAAGCGTCGCGAGCTTCACGCCGGGAATGTAGAAATCCATCGCCTTGCCGAGCATATGCTGGCTTTTTTTGGCGACACCCGTGCTGCGCGAACGGCTTCGCAGCATATTGTTGGTCGAGGGTGAGCGGTAGGCGGACACCACGTGGATGGATTCCTTCGCGCCGCTGCGCTGGTAGACCTCCCAGACAAGATCGAGAAGGCGCGGGTCTATCTTAGTCGGCTCGTTCTTGCGCCAGTCACGCAGGAAGCGGTTGATCTGCATCAAGCCCTTGGGGTCGAACTTGCCGTTGCGCTTGTAGACTATGGTTGCTCTTTCTCCCGTATGCGTGAAGAAGAGCTTCAACGCCCGGTCATCGGCTGCTGCCTGTGCCGTCCCGACCAAACCTGCAAACAGGAGCAATAGGATCAACATCACCCGATGGGCGACGAACGACAGCGCCAACGTTATGGCGGTGGTCGGGATGGACACGATTGCTTGGTGCAGGAACACGGGAACTCGTCCTTGATAAAGCCAGCAGGCATCGAAACGCAGCGTGGGCGACGTTGCTTTGGTGCCAATTATGGTCAACAGATTCCTAACGGACCGTTTATGATCGCGCGAATGTGATCGCCGGCTGTGCATTTATGACAAGCACAGGCGCAAGAACCGCTACCGCGTGCATATGGCATCCACGTCGATCCTGCGACGTCAACACCAGCTTACTTTGTCGGCGAAGATTCGGGATCGAGGTCCTCGGACTTTTCCACTGTATCGCTCGTATCGAGGCTTTCTCTGCGAGGCAAGATCGCTCTGCTTAGAGTGGAGCACCTGCAAAGCTTTGAATCTAAGTGAAGAATCTTTGGTTTATTAGTTTCGTACGCCGGGGTTTCGGCCTGACACCCTTGCAAAGAATGCCTATCTATTGCGAGTAGAAGGGCTTTGTCGTAGATGGAAGCGACGACATTGTCGGCAGCCTGACGACCGTGTCTCCGAAAGGCCAAGTATTGGTGATGCTGAAGCCGCGCGCAAAATTGCCGTTCTCCGAAGAAGGCTTGCAGGCGATATTGATCCGCGTGCTCCGCCCGCTGGTGAAACTTGCGCTGGCGTCGGGTCTCAGCTTCCCGTCTTTTTCCGCAGTACTTCGCCGACTGTACATCGAGGTGGCGGAGAATGATTTCGCGCTGCCGAACAAGCCCCAGACCGACAGCCGCATTTCGCTTTTGACCGGTATCCATCGCAAGGATGTCAGCCGGTACCGTGGGCAGGTCCTGGCGGTTTCGCTGCCGCCGCTGGCCGTTTCGCAGACCAGCCGCATCATCGCCCGATGGCTGGCGGATCCGATTTACTGCAATGACGACGGGTCGCCACGGGCTCTCGTAAGAACATCGCCAGACGACAGCCCGTCTTTCGAGAGCCTAGTCAGCCAAGTCACCAAGGATGTTCATCCGCGTGCCGTTCTCGATGAATGGCTGGACCGCCAGCTTGCCTTTCTGGATCACGACGGGCGCGTTCATCTCGATGTTGCATCGATTATCCCCAATGCCGGCGATGAAGCGTTGCGGCATTATTTCGCCCGCAACCTTCATGATCACACGCTTGCTGCGGTAACCAACATGATGAACGAGCCTCCTCCTTATTTCGAGCGCGCCGTGCATTACGACCGCATATCCGCCGCTCTTGCCGCCCGCCTCGACGAGATTGCGCGCCAGGAATCCATGGCGCTGTTGTTGAGGCTCAACAAGATCGCCCACAATGCCCTGCAGGATGATCCCGGTGGCGAAAGCCGTTGGATTGCCGGTATCTATATCATGCCGCAGGAGGTCAAATCGGAGCCTTCGCCGACAGGCGATGCAGATAACAGGGGCGACGAATGACGCCCGTTACGATATCGAGGCGACTGTTTCTTTTGGCGGGCGTCTCACTACCGTTCGCCGTCGCGGCCAGCGCCGTGGCACAACAGGCGATTGGCGATCACGGCATTGGCGGGTCCGGCCTCTCGGTTGCCAACGGTGGCGAAGGCGAAGATCAGGGTATCGGCGGCACCGGGATTGTCGGAACAATCCAAGGCTTCGGCAGCATTATCGTCAATGGCGTCCATATTCCCTTCAATATGTCGACGCCGGTGTCTATCGATGGCAAGCGTGCCTCGACGAACGCCATGCAGATTGGTCACATCGTGCGAGTTCTCCTGATGGGCGGGCGTGCGCAACGCATCATGATCGTCAGCGAAGTCCAAGGCCGTATCGACCGGATGAGCAGAAACGGCATGGCTGTCCTGTCGCAAGACATAGACACGAGCCAAATCGACGCCGCAGGCTTCACGACGGGTGGCCACGTGGCGGTCTTCGGCATCAGGAAGCCCGATGGAACGATCGTTGCCAGACGTATCGAGCGCCGTCTCGCGTCGGACGGCTCGCATGTCCGTGGTATTCCGCAGCGCGACGGCGCGCGCATCAGGATTGGCGGCCTCGCGCTGGAAACGGCAAGCCGACGTCTGCTCGGGAAGCAAACCCTAGTGCGTTTCGCCGGCAAGGGTAATCGTCAGCGGATCATTCGGATGGAAGCTGAGGCCGTGGTTCCGGGGCTCAGACGGGGCATCGTGAATGTTGAAACCTATGGCCGTAAAGAGCGCGGACGCGTCACCCTCGGACTTGGGATATTGGCGCCCGGCAACCGCATGCAGCTTTCTCCGGATGGTCATGGCTTCGTCGATATCAGCGTTCGGGATTCAAGCCGCATGGTAGCTCCAGGGACTGGGGCAGATCGGCGCGGCGGCGGGCCTCCGCGAAATGGCGGTGGGACACCAAGTGGCCCGCCCTCTTCCAGTGGATGGGGTGATCCCGGCTCCGGGCCACGCGGCGGCCCATCCGGAGGATTTGGAGGACCAGAAGGCCCCCCAAGCTCCCCCGGCCCTCGTGGCGGCACCCCCGGTCCCAGCCGATAACAACCGTCGAATGGGATCGTCTTGACA
>UCCA01000002.1 GCA_900470805.1 Hyphomicrobiales bacterium
GGAGGACCAGAAGGCCCCCCAAGCTCCCCCGGCCCTCGTGGCGGCACCCCCGGTCCCAGCCGATAACAACCGTCGAATGGGATCGTCTTGACAAATGGGAAAATTTCCCATGTATTGTAGTTGCGATTCTGATGCGCGCTATGGCTCGCAGGGATCGCCGATTATCTATCCGATAGCGCCCCCTTCGGAGGATAATCGTCCAGTTTTATAGCGCACGTTGCCAGTTGACCCCGTCCTATGGATTTTGATTGAAATGGGTGATGCACAGGTGATCGAAATGTATTCAACGATCTTGTCCGCAATGGGCAACCCGCGCCGGCTCGCAATCCTCGGGCTGCTCGCCGAAGAAGAGGTCAGCGTTCGAGATCTTGCAAATCAGGTGGGCATCAGCCAGTCGGCGTTGTCGCAGCATCTGGCAAAGCTGCGCGCGGCGGGACTGGTTTCGACGAGACGCGAGGGCCAGATGATCTTTTACAGCTCATGCCAGGCGTCTCTTGTGCCGATGCTTTCGAATTTGTCCGATTGGCTTGGCAACACGCCGCAGCCGAACGCCGTAGCGCTCTAAGTGTCGTCGAAGCGTTCATGCTCACAGCCACACGCAGTAGGATAAAAGGATAGCCGACCGGACCTCGGTGGCAATGTGGGTGAATCGCTGCTGGATGGGCTGCCAGCTCAAGATGATACTGATCGAATTGTTAAGATCGGCGACCTCGGCGAAAATCGATCGAGCCTGTGCTAGCGCGAAGCGGGCTGGCAACCGGATATCGGCTGCTGTGCCTCATGGCGTGACCTTGAGTGATTATACAAAGCCCAAGGTTTCGACAGGCTGGCGCCGGATAATGCAGCTTTCAGGACAAGGCGCAAGAAAGACCGCGTAAAAACGCAAGGCACGCATGCGTGCGCGGATCGTGACACCGGCTGTATCCGTTGATGGAACTGTGCGATGAAGCTTCGATCTGTTCTCGACTACTCTCACGGTGCAAACGATGAAGAAAATCGGCTTCTTATCTTTCGGACATTGGACGCCTTCGCCGCAATCGCAGGCTCGCTCTGCCGGCGATGCGCTGCTTCAGTCCATCGATCTCGCTGTCGCGGCCGAAGAACTTGGTGCAGATGGCGCCTATTTTCGCGCGCACCACTTTGCCCGCCAACTCGCCTCTCCCTTTCCGCTGCTGGCGGCCGTCGGCGCCAGGACCAGCCGGATCGAGATCGGGACCGGCGTCATCGACATGCGTTATGAGAACCCGCTCTATATGGCCGAGGATGCAGGCGCCGCCGACCTGATCGCCGGTGGACGCCTGCAGCTCGGCATCAGCCGTGGCTCGCCCGAGCAGGTGATCGACGGCTGGCGCTACTTCGGCTATCAGCCGCCGGAGGGTGGATCTGATGCCGATATCGGTCGCCGGCATGCCGAAGTGCTGCTCGATGTGCTGCGCGGCGAAGGCTTTGCCGAGCCCAACCCTCGGCCGATGTTTCCCAATCCTCCGGGAAAGTTGCGGCTGGAGCCGCATTCCGAAGGGCTGCGCGAGCGTATCTGGTGGGGATCCGGTTCGAACGCCACGGCTGTCTGGGCGGCCAACCTCGGCATGAACCTGCAGAGCTCGACGCTCAAGGATGACGAGACCGGACTTCCGTTTCATGTCCAGCAGGCAGACCAGATCCGTGCTTACCGCGCGGCGTGGAAAGCCGCCGGCCACACGCGCACGCCGCGCGTATCGGTCAGCCGTAGCATCTTCGCACTGATGAACGATCGTGACCGCGCCTATTTTGGCCGGGGCGGGGAGGGTGATGACAAGATCGGCTTCATCGACGACAAGACGAGAGCCATCTTCGGCCGAAGCTATGCCGCTGCGCCCGACGTTCTGGTCGAGCAGCTCAGAAAGGATGAAGCCATCGCGGAAGCCGACACGCTGTTGTTGACCGTGCCGAACCAGCTCGGGGTGGAGTACAATGCCCATGTGATCGAGTCGATCCTGACCCATGTGGCACCCGCGCTCGGCTGGCGCTGAGTTTCAAACTGGCGCCGGCTGCATGTTCCAATCGACCACCTGTCATGACCGGTGGTCGGTTGTGGCAGTTGATCAACTGACGCCGCGTTACCGGCTCTCGTGCGAACCATCGATGCTTGCCTTGACGATGGCATCCATCACCCGGTGAGCCGCTTCAATATCTGTATCGCCGATATCTGCGAGCACCTTGTCCCTCAAGGCGCTGATCACCAGTTCGACTCGGTCCGCAAGCGCCTGTCCCTGCGGTGTCAGCCATACCGTCTTGGCGCGTCGATCTTCGGGATCGTCGCGGCGCTCGATGTGACCGCTGCTGTTCAGCTCGTCCAGCAATCTGACGAGAGACTGGCTCGCCAGACCAAGACTGTCTGCCAATTGTACCTGCCTCGCACCGCCGCCGGAACGGCTTACCCATAGCAGCAGATTGGCACGCGACGCGGAAATCCCGTCATCGGCGAGCGCTTTCTCGGCCATTCGCCGCCAGATGCTGCCGGCCTGCAAAAGGCTCGACGTGATCGTCACGCGCTTCGCTGAAATATACGATGGCCGAACCATGTCGTGTCTTTCCGTTCTTTGCACACGCTTAGGAGAACCGCTAGCGGCGGCCATCAATGGAGTAAAGCATATTGTGGTTTTATAGATCGTATGCGTATAGTATGCATGCGATCTATAATGGTATGCAGGCCACCCCTGAAATGACAAACAAGCAGCCGACATGGCTTCCCGATCCATGGGATATGGTCTTCTCGCTCAAGACGTTCGCGGCGGCGATGCTGTCGCTGTTCATCGCCCTGTGTTTCGACCTCCCCAACCCCTATTGGGCGGTGACGACGGTCTACATCGTGGCTCACCCTCTTTCAGGCGCCAGTACCTCAAAGGCAGTCTACCGTTTGGTCGGCACGGTGGTTGGCGGAACGATGAGCATCATCCTGGTGCCGAACCTAGTCAACGCGCCGGAATTGCTGACGCTTGCCCTGGCATTATGGGTCGGCTTGTGCCTTGCGCTCAGCCTTCTCGACCGAACGCCGCGCAGCTATTGCTTCATGCTGGCAGGCTACACGGCCGCACTGACGAGTTTTCCGGTGGTCGACGCGCCGGCAACTGTCTTCACCTACGCGACGTCGCGGATGATCGAAATATCGCTGGCAATCATTTGTGCCGCGCTGATCAACAGGATCGTTTTCCCGCGCCATGCCGGCCCGATCCTGGCGACGCGCATAGATGCATGGCTACGTGATGCATCGGCTATCACGGTCGCGGCGCTGGAGGGGCAAGTGGACGATCCGGCTCTCGTGAAGATACCCCGTCGGCTGGCAGCGGAAGCTGCCGACATACGCATGTTCACCACGCATGTTTCCTACGACACGTCTGCCCACAGCGCCCTTGTCGATCGCTCCAGAGAACTCCAGGGCCTGATGGTCACTGTCTTGCCTGTGATCTCGGCTCTTGCGGATGTCCACGCCGCTCTCCTGAAGGCGGGCTATCAGCCGCCGGCTGCGATGAAGCAACTCCTCGAGGATGTCGGGATATGGCTGCAAAGCAGTGACCCGCTTTCGGAAGAGCGGCGTGCCGGATTTTTAGCTGGCCTGGTAGCGGTTGAAATGCAGGCACGAACTTCCGAGGACTGGCAAGCGCTACTGCTATTGGACCTGACGGCGCAACTGCGCGATCTGCTGCGGATATGGAGCGACTGTGTCGCGTTGCGCCAAGAGATCGCGACCGGCGTGGCGCAGCCACGCAGGCGGACCTATCCCCGTTTGGGCATGGCTGCGCTGCGACCGATCCACAAAGACTATGGCATGGCGCTGTTTTCCGGTTTCTCGGCCGCATTGGCGATCATCCTTGGCACGGTGTTCTGGATCGCGACCGGATGGAGCAGTGGTGCCGGGGCGCCACTGATTGCCGGCATTCTTATCTGCTTCTTCGCGACCATGGACAATCCGACGCCGATCATCCGCAAATTCATGATATTCTCGATCGTCGCCATGGTCCTCAGTTTCGTCTTCATCTTTGCGGTCATGCCGGTCTTGGATGGGTTCGTGTCATTGGCCCTAGCGCTGAGCTTCCTGTTCCTGCCGCTTGGGCTGCTGATCGCCAAACCATCCACGTTCCTGCTGGGTATGGCGCTCTCTGCCAACATCCCGACAATGTTGACGCTACAATCGCGGCCGGCCTTCGATCTCGCGTCCTTCCTCAACACCAATATCGCCACTGTTTTCGGAACCATCATGGCGATCGGAATCGCAGCGGTTGTCCGTTCGGTCGGCGCCGAGTGGAGCGCGCGCCGACTGTTGCAGGCGGGATGGGTGGATATTGCCGCTGCCGCGGAGAGGTCACGTCAACCAGATCTGCAGGCGCTGCTACACACGATGCTCGATCGGCTGTCGCTGCTAGTGCCGCGGCTTGCCGCGATACCGGAGGGTTCGCCGATTCTCGGCGCGGACCTGCTGAAGGACATGCGCGTGGGCAGCCATGTCATCGCACTCCAGCGGCAGAAGGAACGGCTGCCCGGTGAAGGACGCGAGGCCGTCGATGCCGTTCTCGACGCGATCGCCGTTTACTACAGGCAGAGACGTCGCCGCGCGGATCTTGCGCCCGCCCCGATGCTTTTGATGGCGCTCGACGCCGCGTTGGACAGTGTCAGAGGGCCCGCGACCTCATCCGCCGCACTGGCGGCACGAATGGCGCTTGTTGGTCTTCGGCACAATCTCTTTCCCGAAGCAGCCGGGATCGCGCCGACCGAGCCCGACATCCTCAGGCACGCGGCGGAATGACTGCGGTGGGCCGCTGCTAGGACGGGTTGATCTTGAAGACGGCATCCCCAACGAAAACGATGATATAGCCGCCTTTCCCTGCTGCCTCGCGGGCCCAGTCGTTGAGCTGCGTTGCGTAAGGAGCGGTCTTCCAGGCCAACGGGTAGTTGGGGTCGACGAGCACGGTGATCTGCTGGCCCTGACCGTAGACCATCATGTTCGCCACCGACGGCTCCCATTCGGGCCCGAGCGCCTTGTTGATCATCCAGGCGCACAGGAAGTCGCGACAGAGCTGCGGCCGGTCCGCGTAGATGGAACAGCCGCTGCCAGCCGTGCAGTTCGGGCAACAGGTGTTCGCCGGCTTGGCGAAATGATCGATTTCGGGCAGCCGACAGCAGAGCGTGCAAGAGCCGCAGGCACGCGCGTTAAGCGCCGATTGAGGCGGGCGTGTTTCGAATGTGGCGTCGGCAGGTTGGGACATGTCCGGTTTTGTCAGAGGATGAGAGTAATCGTGGCCTTGGTCGTCTCATATGCCAGATTTCGTTGCACCGCCATGCCGGTCCCGCGCCCAATTCTACAGCAAACCATCCTGCCTTGGCGCCGTGCCCATCTTCGCGCCATAGGCGTTGCGCAACTCGCTCGCGTCTTCCGGCCTCCTGTCGGCGGCCTGGTGCAGCAGAGATGACGTGTAGCCCTCAGCATGCGTGCCTTCGATCAAAATGACGTCGGAATTGCCGGGATTGTCGGAGCGCTCGAACCACTCGACAGGCTGCTGCATGAAATTCATCTCGAAGGCCCGATTGGTCACGCCATGACTGACGATGACAACGCTGTCGCTGCCGCGCGCGGCCTCGTGCATCAGCGTCTGCAGGAACAGGCGAACCCGCTGCGCCACGTCAGCGCGGCTTTCGCCATCCGGCGGTCGGGCATAGAACTTTCCGCTGTTGTTGCGCAGACGCGCCCATTTTTCGAACTCATCGGGAAACTTCTGCCTTTGCTCTGCGTGGTCGTATATCTCGGTGAAAAGGCCGAAATCCTGTTCGCGCAGCAGATAGTCCTCGCTGACATATCCGACCAATTCAGCCGGCAAGGCTTCGAGCAGCGCGTCCTTGCTCTGACGTGTTCTCAGAAACGGCGAGTACCAGACGCGCAGCTTTTTCGATCCACCAAGCGGTGCGCTCTCCAGATATGATCCTATGGCGCTGCCGGCTTCATAAGCCTGCCGGTATCCCCACTCGCTCAACGGAACGTTGTGATCGCCGAACTGGCGGTAGGCTTGGCCATTGAGGTTGCCGAGAGATTCGCCGTGGCGAACGAGAAAGATGCGCATCAGCCATCCTGCACTATGCGATGTGGAATCGCAGCCATCATGGACGCGGCGTGCCTCGGGAGCAATCCAGGTGCCAGCTTCGTTTGGCGACAGCGCTGTCAGCGCGTTCTGCCAACGCTGGCATACATCCCGGTGGTGCGAAACTCGGTGGGGTTGGTACCGTAGACACGACGAAACACCTTGGAGAAGTAATTGGCATCTTCGAAGCCCGAGCGGATCGCGACCTCTTTCACTGGCATGTTGGCCGTCTTCGTCAGCAGTTTCACCGCGCGCTTCAATCGCCGCTGCAGAACATATTCGGCCGGTGGAAGGCCTTCGTTGGCCGCGAACATCCGTGAAAAATGCGCCCGGCTGAGGCCGGCGACACGGGCGAGATCCTCCACAGGCAGGGGCTTCTCCAGATTGTCGGTGATGTAGTCGATCACATGCTGCATCGTCCGGTATTCCTCACTGAACACAGGATGCGAGCCGAACACGTCGTCGTAGAGCGCCATCGCCGCTTCATAGGCGATCGCCGATGCCAGCCCCGGCGTCTCGGCGCCCGTTATTAGGCGCAGGCTGCAATCTGCCAGATGCTCGATCGTCTGCGGTTGCAGCTTCAGGATCGGACCGGTCACGGCTAGAATCGAGCGGTGGATGCGCAGCGCCTCGTCGCCGTTCATCGATATCCAGAAGAATTCCCAACGGTCGCCATCCTCGATCCAGTAGCGATGATTGTGCGGCACCAGTACCAGCAGCGTCTCACCCTCCTTCACGCGAAAAGAGCGATTCTCGTATCTGAGATTCCCCGCGCCGCTGATCGTATGCTGCAACACGGTAAAAGGCGTCTGCCCGCGCTTGCGACCATCCCAGTCGTAGGTAGCATCCTCGCGCAACTCGTAGCCGGTGCTAGTCGGCATAGTGTGCAGGGATTGTCGGCCGCGCGGCAGCGAAACCGTGCGCATTGACGGGCCGCGATCGATCAATTCTTGCAGCACAAAATTACCCATGAAAGCATAATCCTTCTCTGGCGGCCCCGCCGAATATACGCATAATCCGCCTCAAGAGAGAGAACACCGCCAGGCTCACCTAGCGGCGGGGAGGAGAATAAGCCGGATTTCTGGCCTTTTTTGACACGACGCGCAAGCCCGTGTCCTATTCTTCTTCCTGTCATCCAGTGTGGGCAATTTGATCGCATCGAGGTTAGGATCATGAGTTTCAAAATCGCTATCATCGGCGCCGGCAGCGTCGGCTTCACGAAAAAGCTGTTCACGGACATCCTGTGCGTGCCGGAGTTTCAGGACATCGAGTTCGCGCTCACCGACATGAGCGAGCACAATCTGCAGATGATCAAGCAGATCCTCGACACGATCGTCTCTTCCAACAAGCTGCCGACCAAGGTGACTGCGACCACCAACCGTCGCGAGGCGCTGACCGGCGCGCGATACATCATCAGCTGCGTGCGCGTCGGCGGCCTGGAAGCCTATGCTGACGACATCCGCATTCCGCTCAAATACGGCATAGACCAGTGCGTCGGTGACACGATCTGCGCCGGTGGCATTCTCTATGGCCAGCGCAACATCCCTGTCATTCTCGACTTCTGCAAGGACATCCGCGAAGTCGCCGAACCGGGTGCGAAGTTTCTGAACTACGCGAATCCGATGGCGATGAACACCTGGGCGGCGATCGAATACGGCAAGGTCGATACTGTCGGCCTGTGCCACGGCGTCCAGCACGGTGCCGAACAGATTGCCGAGGTCCTTGGCGCCAAGTCGCTTCCCGACCTCGACTATATCTGCTCCGGCATCAACCACCAGACATGGTTCGTCGATCTGAAGCTCAACGGCCGCAAGATCGGCAAGGACGAACTGGTTGCCGCATTCGAGGCACACCCCGTCTTCTCGCAGCAGGAGAAGCTGCGCATTGACGTCTTGAAGCGCTTCGGCGTCTACTCGACCGAAAGCAACGGCCACCTGTCGGAATACCTGCCATGGTACCGCAAGCGGCCGGAAGAGATCACCAAGTGGATCGACATGTCGGACTGGATCCACGGCGAGACCGGCGGCTACCTGCGTCACTCCACAGAGACCCGCAACTGGTTCGAGACGGAATTCCCGCAATTCCTCGCATCGGCTGAAAAGCCGATCGATCCGTCCAAGCGGTCGAACGAGCATGCCAGCCATATCCTTGAAGCGCTGGAGACCGGTCGTGTCTATCGCGGACACTTCAATCTCAAGAACAACGGCATCATCACCAACCTGCCCGCCGATGCCATCATCGAGTCGCCCGGCTTCGTCGATCGCTTCGGCATCAACATGGTCTCCGGCATCACCATTCCGGAAGCCTGTGCGGCGACCTGCATGGCCTCGATCAACGTCCAGCGCATGTCGGTCCACGCAGCCGTCAGCGGCGACATCGACCTGCTGAAACTTGCGGTATTGCACGACCCGCTGGTCGGTGCGGTCTCGACACCGGAGGAAGTCTGGCAGATGGTGGACGAAATGGTCGTCGCCCAGGCGCGTTGGCTGCCGCAATACGCGCATGCCGTTCCTGGAGCCAAGGAGCGCCTGACGAAATCGACCGTCAAGACCCGCGACTGGGCAGGCGCTGCCCGCCGCAACGTTCGCTCGATCGATGAACTTCGTGCTGAAAAGGCAGCGCTCAAGCAGGCTGTCTGAGTTTCCCGGAGGACGGGTGGCGATGGGGCCCGGGAGGGGAACCCATCGCCGCAAGCCCGTTTCCGGATCGTTGAGGAGAACGGGGTAGCCGACCAGCGCCTCGAAACGAAAAAGGGAGAGACGATGAGAAATTTCCGCAACATCGGTGTGCTTGCCGGACTGGCGCTGAGCGTCTCGGTCTCGGCTTTGAGCGCCTATGCCGCCGAACCGATGGCACCTCCGGTTCCGCCGCAGTTTCCGGCCGAAGGCAAGATCAAGTACGTGTCCAGGGATTCCATCGAGGAGTTCAAGGCGCTTCCATCGTATAACGAGCCGGATTGGGTGAAGAAGAACTTCGTCGACACCGGCAAGCTGCCGCCCGTCAAGGATCGCCTTCCCAAGGAGCCGCTGGTCTTCAAGACCGAGAACATGGTCGACGGCGTCGGCGTCTACGGCGATACGCTTCGCCACGTCATTGGCGGTCGTCCTGAAGGTTGGAACTATGGCGCCGGCCAGACGCAGGGCTGGGGCGGAATCGACATCGGCCTCTCTGAATGCCTGACGCGCACCGCACCGCTGTTCCAGGTCCAGGCCAAGGACACAGAGCCGCTTCCGAACCTCGCCAAGAGCTGGGACTGGTCGGAAGACGGCCACAAGCTGACCATGCATCTGGTCGAAGGCGCCAAGTGGTCTGACGGCGCGCCGTTCGGCGCCGACGATATCATGTTCTACTGGGAAGACGAGGTCGTCGATCCGAACGTCTCGCCACTCGGCGGCGGTGCTTCCCCGGAAGCCTTCGGCGTTGGCACGACCTTGAAGAAGATCGATGATCACACCGTCGAATGGACCTTCAAGGAAGCCTTCCCGAAGCAGTATCTCTACACGATGGCCTACCCGAACTTCTGCCCGGGTCCGTCGCATATCCTGAAGCCGCAGCATCCGAAATATTCGAAGAACACCTACGACCAGTTCAAGAACGCCTTCCCGCCCGAATACATGAACATGCCTGTCATGGGCGGCTGGGTGCCGGTGGAATATCGGGCCGACGACATCATCGTCATGCGCCGCAACCCTTATTATTGGAAGGTCGACGAGAAGGGCAACCAGCTGCCTTACCTCAATGAGCTGCACTACAAGCTCTCCACCTGGGCTGACCGCGACGTACAGGCCGTTGCCGGCTCCGGCGACATCTCGAACCTTGAGCAGCCGGAAAACTTCGTCGCCTCGCTGAAGCGCGCCGCCGACAAGACGGCACCCGCCCGTCTCGCCTTCGGTCCGCGCCTGATCGGCTATAATCTGCGCATGAACTTCTCGGCCAACGGCTGGGGCGATCCCGATTCCCGCAGCCAGGCGATCCGCGAACTGAACCGCAACGAGGACTTCCGCAAGGCCGTCACCATGGCGCTCGACCGCAAGGCAATCGGCGATTCGCTGGTCAAGGGTCCGTTCACGGCGATCTATCCGGGCGGGCTGTCCTCGGGCACCAGCTTCTACGACCGCAACTCCGTGGTTTACTATCCGTTCGACCTCAAGGGCGCCAAGGCGCTGCTCGAAAAGGTCGGCCTGAAGGATACCGATGGCGACGGCTTCGTGAATTTCCCGGCCGGCACCGAAGGTGGCAAGAACCTCGAGGTCGTGCTTCTGGTCAACAACACCTACACCACGGACAAGAGCCTGGCGGAAGGTGTCGTCGGACAGATGGAGAAGCTCGGGATCAAGGTCATTCTCAATGCCCTCGATGGCCCCAAGCGTGACGACGCCCATTACGGCGGCCGTTTCGATTGGCTGATCCAGCGCAACCCGACGGAACTTGCATCCGTGGTGCAGAACACCGAACAGCTCGCTCCGGTCGGCCCGCGCACCAGCTGGCAGCACCGCGCCGGCAAGGACGACAAGCTCGATCTGATGCCTTACGAGCAGCAGTTGGTCGACGTCGTCAACAAGTTCCGCACTAGCCAGGACAATGACGAACGCGTCAACCTGATGAAGCAGTACCAGAAGATTGCGACCGAGAATGTCGATACCATTGGCCTTACGGAATATCCGGGTGCGCTGATCATCAACAAGCGCTTCTCCAACGTGCCTGAGGGGACTCCGATCTTCATGTTCAACTGGGCCGAAGATAGCGTCATCCGCGAACGTCTGTGGGTGGCTGCCGACAAGCAGGGCAAGTACGAGTTGTTCCCGCAGCAGCTGCCTGGCAAGCCCGGCGAAAAAGGCCCGATCAACTAAGCCTCCTCCTCCCGACGAACGGACCGGCCGCGCGTGATGCGCGGCCGGCGAAGATCAACAAAGCCGGCCGCACCACCATTGGCGCGACAGGCCGCAAGGAGAGGCGAACCCTCCGATGTTCCGATTTCTGCTCGTGCGCATAGCCTCCGCGATTCCGGTGCTGATCATTCTCAGCATCGTGACCTTCGCGATCATCCAGGCACCGCCCGGCGACTATGCCGATTACATCCGTTCCCAGCTGATCAATCAGAGCGGCGCGTCCTTCGCCCAGGCCGAAGAGCAGGCGCAGGCCTATCGAGTCGCCCACGGTCTCGATCAGCCGATGGTCATCCAGTACTTTGCCTGGATCAAGGGGATCATCACCCAGGGCGATTTCGGCTACAGCATGTATTATAACAAGCCGGTGGCCGACGTCGTCGGCGAGCGCCTGCCGCGCACGCTGCTGCTGGCACTTGTCTGCCACATCTTCGCATCGGTGCTCGGCATCGGCTTCGGTATCTGGGCAGCGACCCGCCAGTATTCCTGGATCGACAGCCTGCTCTCCGGCATCTCCTTCCTCGGCATGACGGTGCCGCGCTTCCTGATGGCGCTGATCATCGTCTATCTCATGGTGTTCCATTTCAACGTCTCCGAGATCGGAAGCTTCTTCTCGCCGCAATATGGCGGAGCGCCATGGTCTTGGGCTAAGTTCGCCGATCTCGTCAGCCACGTCTGGCCTGTTGTCGCCATCGCCACTTTCGGCGGCCTCGCCTACAACATGCGCGTCATGCGCGGTAACCTGCTCGATACGCTGAATGCCCAGTATGTCGAGACCGCCAAGGCCAAAGGCTTGTCTGGCAGCGCCGTGGTCATGCGCCATGCCGTGCCGAATGCGCTGCATCCACTGGTCATGTATCAGGGCGTTGTGCTGCCCTACATGCTGACAGGCGAGATCGAGACTGCGATCATCTTCTCGCTTCCCACGGTCGGACCGGCGATCGTCGGCTCCATGGCGATCGGCGACGTATACGTCACGGCCACCTTCATGATGGTGCTGTCCGCCACGCTCATCGTCGGCAACATCATTGCCGATATGCTGCTTGCCTTGCTGGACCCGCGTGTCCGCCAGTACGGAGGAGCCTGATATGCTCGCCTTCGATTCCGCGCCTCCGCCCCCGCATGAGGAAACCGTCAAGAACCAGCCGGGTGGCAATGAAAGCTATCTGTCCCTGGTCTGGCGCCGGCTGAGGCGTTCCTGGACCGGCCTGATCGGCTTGGTGCTCGTCGCCCTTTTGATCCTTATGTCTATTTTCGCGGACTTCTTCGCGCCGATGGACCCGAAAGCTACCGACGTCGGCTTCGCGCCGCCGCAGATGATCAGCTTTCATGACAAGGACGGCAACCTGACCTATCCGCCGCGCGTCTATGCTCTCGGCGAATCCGAAGAGCTTGACCCCGTGACGTTCCAGCCGATCGTTGGTCCCGACTACGACAACCCGCGCCTTCTTGGCTTCTTCGTAACCGGCGCCGAATACAAGCTGTTCGGTCTGATCCCCACGAGCCGTCACTTCTTCGGCTCGATCGATGGTCAGCCGGTCCATTTTCTCGGCACCGACAAGTTCGGCCGCGACGTTCTCTCTCGCGCCATCATCGGCTCGCGGATATCGCTGACCATCGCGCTAACCGTGGTCTTCATTGTAACGGTCATCGGCACCACGGTCGGCATGGTCTCGGGTTACTTCGGCGGCTCGTTCGATACCTGGGTGCAGCGCTTCGTCGAAGTCGTGCTCGCCTTCCCGCAGCTACCGCTTTATCTGGCGCTGACATCACTCATTCCGGTGACGGCGCCGACCAACGTGTTCCTCGGCTTCGTCATCATCGTCATGTCGGCGCTTGGCTGGGCGCAGATGTCACGCGAAGTCCGCGGCAAGACGCTGGCGCTCGCCCGCATCGACTATGTCCGCGCTGCCATGGCCGTCGGCGCCACCGACCGGCGCATCATCTTCCAGCACATCTTCCCGAATGTGATGAGCCACGTGATCGTCGCCGTCACCCTACACATCCCGAGCGTCGTGCTGCTCGAATCCTTCCTCGGCTTCCTCGGTTTCGCCGTGAAGCCGCCGCTGATCTCCTGGGGTCTGATGCTGCAGGATACGGCCAACTATTCCGTCATCGGCACCTATCCCTGGATTCTGGCGCCTGTCGGCTTCGTGCTGATCACCGTCTTCGCGTTCAATGCGCTGGGCGATGGCCTGCGCGATGCAGTCGATCCCTATTGAGGTGAAGAACATGGCTCTTGCACTCGTCAACTCCTTCGCCCCGCCGGTTCGCCTCGATCACGAGGGCCGCACGGAAAGCCCTGTTATCGACGCGCGAAACATCGGCGTGAATTTCAAGGTCGAGCATGGCACCGTGGAAGCGGTGAAGGACATCTCCTTTCAGCTCTATCGTGGTGAGACCATCGCCATCGTCGGCGAGTCCGGCTCCGGCAAGTCGGTGACGGCGCGCACCGTCATGGGGCTTCTGTCGAAGCGCGCGGTCATTTCATCGAAATCCACCGTCGAATATGACGGCGCCAACATCCTGAAATATTCCGAGCGCGAGCGTCGCAAGCTGCGCGGCGACCGGATCTCGATGATCTTCCAGGAGCCGATGAGCTCGCTGAATCCGATCTACACGATCGGTAGCCAGATCGTCGAGGCAATCCGTGTGCATCAGAAGATGAGCAAGAAGCAGGCCTATGCCCGGGCGCTTGAACTGCTGAAGCACGTCCAGATCCCGGACCCGGAAGCACGGTTGAGGCAGTATCCGCATCAGCTCTCCGGCGGCCAGCGCCAGCGCGTGATGATCGCCATGGCGCTCTCCAACGAGCCCGACGTGCTGATCGCCGACGAGCCGACGACGGCGCTCGACGTGACCGTCCAGGCGCAAATCCTAAACCTCATCCGCAACCTGCAGAAGGAAATGCGGATGGCGGTGATCCTCATCACCCATGATCTTACCGTTGTCAGGCAGTTCTCCGACTATGTCTACGTGATGCAGCACGGCGAGATGCGAGAGCACAACACGGCGGAGAGGCTCTTCGCCAATCCGCAGCACGCCTACACCAAGCATCTGCTGAGCTCGGAACCGCGCGGCCAGGCCAATCCGCTGCCAGAGGGGTCCGAAGTCATCCTTGATGCCAAGAACGTGCGCGTGTCGTTCATGATGCGGCACGGCACCTTCTTCAAGCCAGAACTCAAGGAACTGGTCGCCGTCGACAGTCTTGGCCTGACGCTGCGCAAGCATGAGACGCTTGGCCTCGTAGGCGAGTCCGGATCCGGCAAGACGACGTTCGGCCAGGCGCTTCTGAGGCTGAACGATACCGACAACGGCGAAATCTATTTCGACCGCCAGCCGATCCACGGCAAATCGCGCGCCGAGATGCGGCCACTGCGTTCGCGCATGCAGATCGTCTTCCAGGACCCGTTCTCGTCGCTCAATCCGCGCATGACGATCGGCCAGATCATCGAGGAAGGGCTTGTGGTGAACAGGCTTGGTGCGACCAAGGCGGAACGTCTTGACCGCGTCCGCGAAGCGCTGATCGCTGCCGGCATGCCCGGCAACATCCTGTCACGCTTTCCGCACGAGTTCTCGGGCGGGCAGCGCCAGCGCATCGCCATTGCCCGCGCTATCGCGCTCGAGCCGGAATTCATCCTGCTCGACGAGCCGACATCGGCGCTCGACCTGTCGGTTCAGGCGCAGATCATCGAACTGCTGCGCAAGCTGCAGGACGAGCGGGGTCTCAGCTATCTCTTCATTTCGCACGATCTCAAGGTCGTGCGTGCCCTCTGCCACCGGGTGATTGTCATGCAGCATGGCAAGATCATGGAAGAGGGACCCGTCAACGAAGTGCTCACCAATCCCAAGACCGCCTACACCGAACGGCTCGTGAAAGCCGCTTTCGAAGTAGCCTGATTGCCCATGCCGGAGGATATTATGGCAAGAAATCCCAAGATCACCTTTATCGGAGCTGGCTCCACCGTCTTCATGAAAAACATCATCGGCGACGTGCTGCAGCGCCCGGCGCTGTCGGGTGCGACCATCGCCCTGATGGACATCAACCCGCAGCGTCTCGAAGAAAGCGCCATCGTCGTCAACAAGCTGATCTCGACGCTCGGTGCCAAGGCGAAGGCGGAGACCTATTCGGACCAGCGCAAGGCCTTGGCAGGCGCCGACTTCGTCGTCGTCGCCTTCCAGATCGGCGGCTACGAGCCCTGCACGGTCACCGATTTCGAAATCCCTAAGAAATACGGCCTGCGCCAAACGATTGCCGACACGCTCGGCGTCGGCGGCATCATGCGCGGCCTGCGCACCGTGCCGCATCTGTGGAAGATCTGCGAGGACATGCTTGCCGTCTGCCCAGAGGCAATCATGCTGCAATACGTCAACCCGATGGCGATCAACACATGGTCGATCGCCGAGAAGTATCCGACGATCAAGCAAGTCGGCCTCTGCCACTCAGTGCAGGGCACGGCGATGGAACTGGCTGAAGATCTCGAAATCCCCTACGAGGACATCCGCTACCGCTCGGCCGGCATCAACCACATGGCCTTCTACCTGAAGTTCGAGCATCGTCAGCCCGACGGTTCCTACAAGGACCTCTATCCTGATCTCGTGCGTGCCTACCGCGAAGGCCGCGCGCCGAAGCCGACGTGGAACCCGCGTTGCCCGAACAAGGTGCGCTACGAGATGCTGACCCGTCTCGGCTACTTCGTCACCGAGAGCTCGGAGCATTTCGCCGAGTACACACCCTACTTCATCAAGGAAGGTCGCGAGGATCTGATCGAGAGGTTCGGCATTCCGCTTGATGAGTATCCGAAGCGCTGCATCGAGCAGATCGAGCGCTGGAAGGGCCAGGCAGCGGCCTATCGCTCGGCCGAGAAGATCGAGGTCAAGCAGTCGAAGGAATATGCGTCCTCGATCATCAACTCGGTCTGGACCGGTGAGCCATCGGTCATCTACGGCAACGTCCGCAACAATGGCTGCATCACCTCTCTGCCATCCAACTGCGCCGCGGAAGTTCCGTGCCTGGTCGATGCGTCGGGTATCCAGCCGACATTCATCGGCGACCTGCCGCCGCAGCTGACGGCGCTGATGCGCACCAATATCAACGTTCAGGAACTGACCGTTCAGGCGCTGATGACCGAAAACCGCGAGCATATCTATCACGCTGCTATGATGGATCCGCACACGGCAGCTGAGCTCGACCTCGACCAGATCTGGTCGATGGTGGACGACCTGCTCGCCGCTCACGGCGATTGGTTGCCGGCATGGGCGCGAACCGGTCGTAAGGTACAGGCCGCCTGACCAACTCTCTCCCGGTCACGGCCTCAAGAAGTCCCGCGGCATTGTCGCGGGACTTTTCCGTGAGAATGGTGCTTCACAAGCTGAGGAGTGAGCCGATCAGCGCGGCGGCGGTGCTTGCCGAGGATCGGCGAAGCCGACTTCCGGGCATCCGCGAACGTTACCGAAGCTGATCTCGCCACGATCACCGGCAGCGGTCAGGCCTCGGAAGGTAAGAACATTCTCGTCGCTATAGACAAGATCGACCCGGTCGAAGCCCGCACGTCTTGCGCGGTTGCGGGCCTGGCTGATGTTGCACTGGCCCAGCGACGGGGTCACATGCCAAGTGCTGGTGCCTCGTCCGTTTGATTGCCACCCGTCCGCCTGGGCGGGTGCGGCCACCAGCACGAGGACGGCAATGAAGGTGAGGGCGGCAGCAAAGGCAGATTTCAAGATCGACGGCTCCATATTGCGTTCGCGGCTATGGGCGAACATGCTTCTATTAGAATAGACTGCATGCCGTTGCGCGCAACGGCACAAGCTCGGCATTCGGGCAGCGTCGTTAACAAGGAGGCGGATTGTTTGCCGGCTCCGATGACGGACAATTGAATAAATCAAAATATTCGATATAGAACACTATCAGACATTTCCATCCTGCCGATCGGAATCCCATGAGCCGCAATTTTCTTGTCGTAGATCCCGAGGCGGATATGCCTGTCCTCAAGGGGCTCGCTTCGCCGGCAAGGGTCTCCGTGCTCAAGCTTCTCAACGAGAAGGGGCCGCTGAACGTCAACGATATCGCTGAAATCCTTGCGTTGCCGCAATCCAGCGTCTCCACCAACGTGCAGATGCTGGAAGAGGCGGGGCTGATCCGCACCGAGACGCAGAAGGCCCGCAAGGGCAACCAGAAGGTCTGCCACAGCGTCTATGACGAGATCCTCGTGGTCTTCAAGAACGAGATCAAGGAAACTGAACCGGATGCCATCGAGGTGGCCATGCCACTCGGTCTCTATACCAGCTTCGAGGTCACGGCGCCCTGCGGGCTCTGTTCGGTCGATGGCATCATCGGTCTGCTCGATGTGCCGAATACGTTCTTCGATCCCGATCGAATGAAGACGGCGCTGATCTGGTTCACCCGCGGCCATGTCGAATACCAGTTTCCCAACAATGCCCGGCTCACCAACACCCGCATTCGCGAGATCGAGTTCGTCATGGAACTGAGCTCCGAAGTCCCCGGTACCAGCGCCGACTGGCCGTCCGACATAACGCTGAGCGTCAACGGCACCGACATCGGAACATGGACCTCGCCGGGCGATTTTGGCGACAAACGTGGGGTTTTCACGCCGGATTGGTGGAAGCTCAAGGGGTCGCAGTACGGCAAGCTGAAGAATTTCCGTATCAACGACGAGGGCGCCTTCGTTGACGGTCTGCGGATATCCAACGTGACACTCGCCGATCTCAAGCTGGACGAGCACCATTCGATTCGCCTGCGTATCGGCGTGCGCGATGATGCCAAGCATCCCGGCGGCATCAACATTTTCGGTCGCGGCTTCGGCAATTACGACCAGGATATCCTGCTGCGCCTGAAGACTCGCTGACCGTATCCGGTTTTGCGAATTTAGCCCTTGACCGCACGGGTCGCTTCCGCTTTATTCATCTCAAATTGTGATATAGATCACAAAAAATGATATAGTGGAGGATATCATGAAGGCTGCGGTAACCGCGCATAGCAAATACACCATTTCCGACATCGACCCGCGGCTGTACGGCTCCTTCATCGAGCATCTCGGCCGCGCCGTCTATACCGGTATCTATGAGCCCGACCATGCGACCGCTGATGAGAACGGCATGCGCAAGGATGTTATCGATCTCGTCAGGGAACTGAACGTTCCGATCGTGCGCTATCCCGGCGGCAACTTCGTTTCGGCCTATAACTGGGAAGACGGCATCGGGCCGACAGAAAGCCGCCCGACGCGCCTCGACCTTGCCTGGCACACGTCTGAAAGCAATCAGGTCGGCATGCATGAATTTGCCGAGTGGTGCGTCTCGGCCAAGACCGAGATGATGCTGGCCGTCAATCTCGGCTCACGTGGCCTCGACGAGGCCCGCAACTTCCTCGAATATGTCAATCATCCCGGCGGCAGCGAGTGGAGCGACAAGCGCATCGCCAACGGTCGTTCCGAGCCGTGGGATGTCAAGCTCTGGTGCCTCGGCAACGAGATGGACGGCCCTTGGCAGATCGGTCACAAGACGGCCGACGAGTATGGCCGCCTGGCGCACGAAACCGCCAAGGCCATGCGCGCCTTCGACAGCTCGCTGGAACTCGTCGTCTGCGGCTCGTCCAACGCCCACATGCCGACCTATCCGGAGTGGGAAGCGACCGTTCTCGATCACACCTACAACGAGGTCGATTATATCTCGCTGCACATGTACTTCGAGAACCGCGAGAAGAACACGGCCAACTATCTGGCCCGTAGCATCGAACTCGACAACTACATCGGCACGGTCGCCGGTGTCATCGATTACATCAAGGCGAAGAAGCGCTCGACCAAGGACGTCTATATCTCCTTCGATGAGTGGAACGTCTGGTACCATTCCAAAGAGCGCGACAAGGCGACGCTTGCCGGCGCCAACGGCTGGCCGCATGCTCCGGCGCTGCTTGAAGACGATTACAATTTCGAAGACGTGCTGCAGGTGGGTTGCATTCTCAACGTCTTCATCAATCGCGCCGATGTCGTGAAGATCGCCTGCCTGGCGCAACTCGTCAACGTCATCGCTCCGATCATGACGACGCCGGGTGGCGCTGCGTGGCGCCAGACGATTTTCTATCCCTACTATTTCGCATCGGTCTACGGCCGCGGCACGGCGCTGAAGCTGATGGTTGACAGCCCGACCTACAAGGTCGACGACGTCGGCGACGTGCCTTACCTCGATGTCTCCGCCGTTCACGACAAGGACGCGGGAACGGTTACGTTCTTCATTGTCAACCGCCATGGCACCGAAACGCTCGATCTCGACGCGAGCCTGCTTGAGTTCGGCGGGTTGAAGATTATCGACGATCAGGTGATCGCGCATTCGGATCTCACCATCACCAATACCGCCGAAAAGCCGGACAATGTCGTGCCGGTTAAGGCCAGCGGCTCGGTGTTCTCGGACGGAAAGCTCAACGCGAAAATCGCGCCGCTGTCCTATCGCGTGATCCGTCTGCAGTCCTGATATTGTAAATCAAGATATGCGATATATATCAAACATGTGTTGACATCGTAAGCCGATGACTTATCGTCGGCTTACCGGTCTTGACGTGCCACTGGGAGGAAGAGATGGAAGCAGTTGCTTCTGTTCTGGCACTATCGCTGACGGAACGTGACCTGCTTGTAAGAGCGGCCGCAAATTCGTTCAGTTCATGCCAAGCATGTATTTATATCGAAATATTGGATTTCAATCGCGAAACAGGAGCGGTTGGATGACAGCCAGTATCGAAATCAACAATGTCAGCAAACGCTACGGATCGATGACCGTGCTCGATGGCCTGTCCTTGTCGATCAAGGCCAACGAATTCATGGTTTTCCTCGGACCATCAGGTTGCGGAAAGTCAACCCTGCTGCGGATGATCGCCGGTCTCGAAAGCGTCGACGAAGGCACCATCTCCATCAATGGAGAACGCATAGACACGCTGCCGCCGGGGCAGCGCGACATCGCCATGGTCTTCCAGAGCTACGCGCTTTACCCCCATATGACGGTAGCCGACAACATGGCGTTTGGCCTGCGCAATATCTCCGTGCCCGCGGAAGTGATCTCGGCCCGCGTGGCGGAGGCGGCGCGAATGCTTGAGATCGGCCATCTGCTTGAGCGCAAGCCCGGTCAGCTCTCCGGCGGCCAGCGCCAGCGCGTCGCCATCGGCCGCGCAATCGTCAAGGAGCCGAAGGCGTTTCTGTTCGACGAGCCGTTGTCCAACCTCGATGCGGCGTTGCGTGTGCGCACCCGCGTCGAGCTTGCCCAGCTTCGCAACCGGGTGCAGTCAACGATGATCTTCGTCACCCACGACCAGATCGAGGCCATGACGCTGGCGGATCGCATCGTGGTGATGAACAATCGCAAGATCGAGCAGATCGGCTCGCCAATGGAGATCTATTCGCGCCCGGCCAGCCGCTTCGTCGCCACTTTCGTCGGCTCACCGACGATGAACTTCCTCGATGTCAGCCTGTCGGAGCGCAACGGCTTCGTCAGCGCCAGTCTGCCTGACGGGACAGAGTTGCAGACAGCGATCCGCGCCGCCGGCATCGGCGCGGGCGCGCATGCGCTCGGCATTCGCGCCGAGGCAGTGAAGATTGCCAACGGCGTGCCGGCAACGACAACGGGCAAGGTCGACGTGCTCGAACGACTGGGTGACCGGACGCTGCTTTATACGCGGCTTAAGGACGGCAGTACGGTGGTTGCCGAGGATATCGGCAACAGCCGCGTCACTATCGGCGACGAGGTGGGGCTGACACTTGACGGCAGCAGGACGCATCTCTTCGACGGCGACGGTCACGCCTGGCACAACGAGGAGGCCGGGCATGGCTGATGCCACCTTGTCAGGAAGCGGCGTGACGGCCAAGGTCGCGGCACGCCGGGCGGTGCAAAACGTCAACGCGCCATTGTGGCGTAACGCACTCTTCGTGCTGCCCTACCTGTTCTTCTTTGTTACCTTGCTGGTCGTGCCGCTTTTCTGGGGCATCTGGCTCAGCCTGCACAAGGCCGATGCCTTCGGCGTCGGACGGTTTGTCGGCATCGACAATTACTTCAGGCTTTTTCGCGACAAGATCTTCATCCAGGCGATCGGCAACACCTTCTATTTCGTGGCTCTGACCGTGCCGGCGCTCGCGGTCATCGGCCTGATGCTGGCACTGGCGCTGAACCGAAAGACTCGGACGGCCGCGGCGCTCCGCACCATCTATTTCTCCTCGTCGGTGCTGTCGGTCACCATCGTCACGCTGATCTGGCGCATCGTTTTCATCGGCAATTTCGGCCTGCTCGCGACTATCTACGGCTGGTTCGGCGCAACGCCGCCCGCCTTTCTCTCCGATCCGAAGCTGGCGATGATCGGCATTGCCATTGCGACCATCTGGTGGTGCATAGGGCTGCCGATGATGCTGTTTCTTTCGGCCTTGCAGCAGATCCCCGGAGATATCTACGAGGCCGCCGCGCTCGACAATGCCAGCCGCTGGCGCACGCTCTGGTACATCACACTGCCGTCGATCCGTCGCACCTTCGCCCTTGTCGTCATCATCCAGATCGTCCTGCAGTTCCAGCTGTTCGGGCAGGCCAAGCTGATGACGCTCGGCGGACCGAACAACGTGTCGAAGCCAATCGTCTACTACATCTACGAAGCCGCCTTTACCAAATGGGATCTGGGTCTCGGCGCCGCGGCCTCGGAAATCCTCTTCATTCTGATCCTCATCGCTGCCATGGCGCAGTATGCCATCTCGCGACGCAAGGGAGAAGAAGGATGAGTGCTGCGACAGGCGGTAACATTATCGGTCGGTCTCTCGGCGATCGCGTCATCCTCATCCTCGCCGTTGTCTGTGCGCTGATCATGATGGCGCCGGTCCTGTGGGTTGTTGCACTGTCGCTGAAGGACAACAAGGAACTGATGGCGGATATGAATTCCGTCTTCAGCGCGCCCTACACGCTCAACAACTACATCAACATTCTCGCGACATCCTCGGTGTTCCGCTGGGTGCTGAACAGCGTCATCGTCTCCGGCGGCGTCACGTTTGCGACGCTGGTGCTGTCTTCGCTGGCGGGCTACGGTTTCGCCCGGCTGAACTTTCCCTACCGCAACACGCTGTTCATCATCGTGCTGCTTGGGCTCGCCGTGCCTGAACAGGCCGTATTGATTGCCCGTCACCAGCTGTTCAGCTGGCTGAAATTCCACAACACCTATCACGGGCTGATCCTGCCCGGCCTGTCGGCTCCCTTCGGCGTATTCCTGATGACGCAGTATTTCCGCGCCATCCCCAAGGAGCTGGACGAGGCAGCACTTCTCGACAATGCCAGCCGGTTCAAGATCTTCTGGAAGGTGCTGCTGCCATTGACGGTGCCGGCTCAGGCCACGCTCGGCATTTTCACCTTCCTCGGCGCCTGGAACGATTACTTCTGGCCGCTGATCTCCGGTACCAAGAAGGAAATGTACACGCTGACGGTCGGCATCGCCTCGACACAGACCAATTTCGCGCAGTCGGAAGGCCTCGGCTTTTTGATGTCGCAGGCGGTCTTTGCCAGCGCGCCGATCCTTATTCTCTACCTGTTTTTCCAGAAATACATCGTGACTGCCGTTTCCGGCGCCGCCGTGCGCTGAGGGCGAAATCGCGATGACGTCGCAACCGGCTCCCGGGGAGGGGGCTAGCCAAGGGTCAAAAGACCCAAAGAGGAGGAGTAGGACATGACGCATACCTTGAGGAAATACATGCTCGCGGCGGCCTCGGTGATCGCGCTATCAGGTGCATCGCCGACATTCGCCGCCACCGAACTCACGGTGCAGCGCTTCTTCGGTGCCTGCGACGCGGATTTCGGCAGCAACACCGATGTCAGCAAGGCCGTCGGCGAGTGCGGGATCATCACCTCGCTGATCAACAAGTTCAACGCCGACAATCCGGATGTGCACGTGACCGTCACCACGGTTGAGTGGCCGGGCTACGACCAGTTGACGGCGCAGTTCGCCGCCGGCGACCCGCCCGATATCGTCACCATCCACCAGTCTGTGCTGGCAGACTACCAGTCGAAGGGGCTGATCATGCCGCTCGACGACGTGTTGAAATCCGTCGGCGTCGCGCCGAGCGATTTCACCGATGCCAGCCTCGGCGGCGTCACCAAGGAAGGCAAGATCTACGGCCTGCCGATCGACAACTGGACCATGCTTTACCACATCAACATGGACCTGTTCAAAAAGGCCGAGCTCGTCAACGCCGACGGCACTCCGAAGCTGCCGACCAGTCCCGAAGAGCTTCTGGCCCAGGCCAAGCAGTTCAAGGAAAAGACCGGCAAGCCCTACTTCGTGCAGAATCTCGCCAACGAAGTGGCACTCTACACCCGCAATCTCTACACCTATCTGTTCCAGCAGGATTCGGCTTTCTTCGCGGATCCGAAGCAGGTGAAGATCAACACGCCGGAAGCCAAGAAGGTCCTCGAACTCTACAAGGCGATCTATGATAACGGCGACACGGTCAAGGATCTCGACTATGCCGCCAGCATCAATGCCTTCCTCGCTGGCGAAGGCGGCGTGCATCTGAATGGTACCTGGGTGATCGGCGATTACACGGCATCGTCGGAGACGGCAGGTACGGCGCTGAACAAGGGCGGCTATGCCGTCTACCCTTATCCGCAGCTCTTCCCCGGCAAGAAGGCGCAGTACGCCGACGGCCACAGCTGGGCGGTGTCGCAGAAGGATCGCTCGCCGGAGGACACCGCCGCGATCGGCAAGTTCCTGAAATTCTTCCACGACAACGACTTCGACTGGTCGCGCACCGGCCATCTTCCAGCCGTGAAGGCGGTTCTAGATTCCGCAGAATTCAAGGCGCTGCCGCATCGCGACACGATCTCGTCGATCGCGACGCTCGGCAGGCCGTTGCCATCGACCGTTCAGCGCCAGTTCGCGATCCAGGATATCATCGGCCAGGAGATGAGCGCTGCTGTCACCGGTCAGAAGGAAGTCGACGCCGCGCTCTCCGATATGGAGTCGCGCATCAACGAACTACTCGCCAATATCTAAGGCTCACACTCTCTCCCGAGCCAAAGAGCAGATGCCCGCCGCCGGTCTCGCGGCGGGCATTTTTATGCTCGCAGTTCCTTGTGCGTCAGGTTGCGGGTTCGGCGACGCCAAAAGCTGTGACGGATGACGATGACAGAGTCAGACCGAGTGATACGCCGTTCGGGTCATAGGCGTCGAGAGTGATGCCGTCTTCATCGCTTGCCGTCTTCCAATAGCCAACCGCCCCTGCGCGGAGATGAAAATGAAAGTCCGGAACCATCACATTGATGAAGCCCATTGATGGAACGAGTTTTTCGATGGTCCCTCGCCATCTCTGGGTGAAGCCGGGCCGGGCGATGCTGATCGCGACTGTCGCGGCGGAAGCGAGTGCCGCGTTTAACGGCGCCATGCCGGGGTCATCAGGCGATGCTTCGTTACGTTCCTTGATCTCGAAAGGGCTTCTGGCGTCGAGATAAGCCTCTGTCTTGAAGCCATCGATTGCCGCCAGGAAGGGATCCAGACCCTCGAAGCTGACCACGCTGAACATCGCCCGGGCGTCGGCGTCGTAGAAATCGATTCTCGGATAAGCTTTTTCGGCCATCACGCTTGATGTGTCGATGACCATTTTCGCAATGGATGGCAGATGGATCCGGCAGTCATGCGCCCCGCCGGTACAGGCAAGCCACTTCTGCTCGGCCGTGATGTCTTCCAAGAGTCCGATGCGCTCGTGGGTAACGCCTTCACGGCTATTGATGATCATCAGCCGACCAATCCGTGGCAAGCGATGGATCACATCGGCCGGCGCTTCGAGGAGAAGGCTGAAGCGCTCTCTCTGCTTTTCAGTCAATCCGCGGTCCTTTTCTGATGTTCCTCTGGGTGTCGCCATCCCCGTGGCTGCTTCATGTGTTCTGTGTCAGGTTCCCTGCAAAACACGGCATCCTAAAATGGAAAAGAACAGAATTTCCGCGAAGTGTCAGTGGGTATGGAGGCCGCGGAGCCACAGTGGGCTGTTACCGGTTCCCAAGCTTTCCAGATGTTCTTACCGAATGCAATTCTCTCAAAGCGAAACCGCTTCGCATATTGCCCCTGATGGCGCTCAATCCAGCATCACCATATGCGCCGCGACCTGCTGTTCGAAGAATTTCGAGAATGAAGCAATGCGCGGTGGTAGAGCCTGATAGGGAGGATAATAGAGCGTCAGCCAGAGATCTGGTGGCGACCATCCTTGCAGGACGTGAACGAGGCGCCCGGTTCTCAGATGCTCCGAAATATGAAAGCCGGGTAGCATGGCAACGCCAGCGCCATCGGCGGCCATGTCGGCCAGAACTTCGCCATTGTTTGCGCTGAACGCCCGCCCGGCCGCGATCGTCATGCTCGAGCCGCCATCCGACAGAACCCAGGTCTCCCGCCTGCTTTCGCCGCTATAGGCGAGGCAATCGTCTGGGGTTAGTTCACTCGGATGCTGCATGTGTGTGAAGCGGCTACCGGGCGCTGCGACCAGGATGCGCGGCACGATGCGGATCTTGCGCCAGATCGTGAACTTGTCCGACGGCTGGGACGAGATACGTATCGCCAGATCGTAATCGTCGTCAACAATATTCACCAGCCCATCCGAAAGCGAGATCTCGAAGCTCATCTTCGGATAGAGTTCACGAAAGCCTGAAAGAATTGGCGGCAGCACGGCCTTTCCGAACCATGTTGGCGCGCTGATTCTCAGGCGGCCTTGATCAGCCTTATGCGCATTTCGGACATCCTTGCGGGCGCTATCAAGCGCCTCCACGGCTGGCTGGATTTGCGCTGCAAACACGGCACCGTCTGTCGTCAGCGACACCTGCCGCGTGGTTCGAACGAACAGTTGAACGCCGAGATCGTCTTCAAGCGCTGCGATCGCTCGCGTCACGGCGGCAGGGGTCATGTCGAGTTCACGAGCCACCTGAGCGAAATTGCGCTTCTCGGCGGCCAACAGGAAGATTCTCAGGGCTTTATAGTCGTTCATCTCGATTGTTTCAAAAAGTGCAATTCATTCGAGAGAAATATTGCAATTTTGTCTGGCAATCAACCCGGTTAAATCTCCATCAACGAAACGAACAACGCCAGCGCAGAAAGGCAACGGCCATGATCAAGGACATCAAGGGACTGCATCACATTACCTCCATGGCGTCCGATGCACGCCAGAATAACAAGTTCTTCACTGATACGCTCGGCCTGCGGCGCGTGAAGAAGACGGTCAATTTTGACGATCCAAGCGTCTACCACCTGTATTATGGCGATGAAAACGGCACGCCCGGTTCCGTCATGACTTACTTCCCGTTCCCAAACATGATGCTAGGCCGTCCGGGTGTCGGCGAAGTCGGGGAAACAGAGTTCGCCATTCCCAAGGGTGCGCTGTCATTCTGGAAGTATCGGCTCGTTGCTCAGGGCGTCGGTGGGGTTGCGGTCGACACCGTGTTCGGCGCCAATCGTCTGCGCTTCATCGGTCCTGATGGAGAGGGTTTTGCCTTGGTCGAGAATGCCGATGACAACCGTCCTGCTTGGACCGGTCAGGATGTTGCCGACGACGTCGCCATCCGCGGCTTTTCCGGCGCGCGTTTCAATCTGCACGAGACTGCCGCCACCGAAGAACTGCTTCGGTTCATGGGGTATGAACGTGCGGAAGTCGACGGCGAGGTTACCCGGTTCATCATTCCCGGTGGCAACGGAGCCGACAAGATCGATCTGGTGTCTCTTCCGAAAACGCCGTTTGCCCGCCAGGGTGCCGGTTCGGTCCATCATATCGCTTTCGCCGTCGAGAACCGCGAAAAGCAGCTCGAGGTCCGCAAGGCGCTGATGGATACCGGATATCAGGTCACGCCGGTCATTGACCGCGATTACTTCTGGGCGATCTACTTTCGCACGCCCGGCGGCATCCTGTTCGAAATTGCTACCAACGAGCCAGGTTTCGATCGAGATGAGGATACTGCGCATCTTGGTGAGGCACTGAAGCTGCCAAGCCGCTACGAGAATTTCCGCGACCGGATCGAGGCTAATCTAGAGCCACTCGCCGCGTAAGGTCGAGGTTAGAACCTCACGCTTAAACCACTAAAACACCGTCTTGCCGTCCCGCATGGCTGCTTGAACAGGCAGCCCAACGCCGAAGGCTTGTCAAATCCCAACCGCCGCAAATCGGCGCCACCTATCAGAACGGAAAATCACAATGTCGAAGCTCGAAGTCCTGACCCCCTCAAACAGCCAGCTCATCTTCATCGACCAGCAGCCCCAGATGGCGTTTGGTGTGCAGTCGATCGATCGGCAAGTTCTGAAGAACAACGTGGTCGGCCTTGCCAAGGCGGGCAAGATTTTCAACATACCGACGACGATCACCACGGTCGAAACGGAATCCTTCTCCGGCAACACGTTTCCGGAATTGCTGTCGGTGTTTCCCGAAAACGACATCCTGGAGCGCACTTCGATGAACTACTGGGATGACCAGAACGTTCGCGACGCGTTGGCGAAGAATGCCGCCGATGGTCGCAAGAAGATCGTGGTTTCCGGTCTTTGGACCGAAGTCTGCAACACCACGTTTTCGCTTTCTGCGCTGCGCGATGTGCCGGACTATGAGATCTACATGGTGGCGGATGCCTCGGGCGGCACGTCGAGCGACGCCCACAAATACGCGATGGACCGCATGGTTCAGGCGGGCGTCATCCCGGTCACCTGGCAGCAGGTCCTGCTCGAGTGGCAGCGCGACTGGGCCCGCAAGGAAACCTATGATGCCGTCACCACGCTCGTGAAGGAACATTCCGGCGCCTACGGCATGGGCATCGACTACGCTTACACCATGGTCCACAAGGCGGCAGAACGCGTCAGCCATGGCAAGCGCATCGGGCCGAACCCGGCGAAATAAGGTCAGTCGAACCGCTCCGATAGCCCCTGTCGGAGCGGTTTTCCGTTCACCAGTCACGGTCACGTTGGCATCCTGGAGCGGTTTCATTTGGTGCGCCTCTCCGATGCCGCAGACCAGTCAAAAGTATAGTCGAACAATGCAATGTAATATTGGCTTGGGTATTTTAAGTTGCTAACATGGGGCATCGTAGGTTGTTGTCGGCATTTCAATAATGCGGGGCATGGTGCTTATGGAACTCAATGCAATTATCGGCGACATCTATGACGCCGCGACCAGCGATCCCAAGTGGCTCGCTGTCGGCAGGGCGTTGTTTTCCTATTTGGGAGCAGATGACGGTACATTGCGTTTTCATGGTGCCGATGGTCGGTCGGCGAATGTCTTTCAATTGTCCAAGCCGGGAGAAGACCGGTATACAAACCACTACCTTCACATCGACCCTATCCGATCAGCCCTTTCCCATCTAAGCCCGCAACCAGACGGGGCTTGCGCTGTTCTTGTGATCGACGATCTCCTCGACGCCAGTCTTTATCGACGCTCCGAGTTCTATCAAGACTTCGCCAGACCAAACGGCCAAGAACATATGCTGCTCGGCGTGGTGGGTGATTCCGATCGAACGACCATCGGTTTTTTTCGCGAACATAAGGCGTTCGGTGCTAAGGAACGCGCAGCGCTCAGCCATTTGTTGCCGCATTTCAAGCGAGGGTTGCAGTTGCGTCAGAGATTGCGTCGATCCGAGTCGGATGCGCGGATAGGGTGCGCGGCATTGGAGGCGTTGCCAGGTAGCGCTATCGTGGTGGACGAGGACTGTAATGTTCTGTTCGCGAACACATCGGCTACGCGGTACCTCTCAAGTCGCAACCTGCCACTTTCGCTGTCGATGGTGTTGAGCAACGGTGCCACCCGTATATTGGTCGATAGCAGGGGTGAAGGCGTACGATTGCGATCGATCATTCGAAACGCGGCGCGAGGAGGAAACGGTGGGGCGGTGCGCCTCGAGTTCGATGCGGTCGGCAGCGACCGCATCGGTCAGCTTGCGGTTTTCATCTCACCATTACCGAAACAGGCGTCGTTTGATCGAACGGCTTCCGGAGAAGGCAGCCCCGTGCTCATCCTGGTCAACGAATTATCGCAGACGCGCGCCGTGTCCTCGTCGATTTTCAGCGACCTTTTCGGTCTGAGTTCGGCAGAAGGCGCCGTTGCAGCTGCCTTGCTCGGCGGACAGACGGCGGAGGCTGTCGCGCGCGATCGCGACGTGTCGCTTGACACCGTACGGACACAAATTCGCACCGTGCTCCGAAAAACCGACGCTGCCAATCTTCGCGACTTTGAAAGAATCGGTGCACTGCTTGGCACCTTGGCGCGCTGATGGTTTTATCCACTGGTTGACCTGCCCAAGTTCGGTCGGATGTGATCACCTGTGTCCGTCTTGGCGACCGAAGACGCGCTCGGTCGCCTTGGAACACCCTGTCGTCGGAAAGGTTCTTTTGGGATGGAGAGCCTTATTATCTGCTGGCGTTCAACCCCGATAGCGAAGCGCGTCCACCAGAATCGAAAACGCCGCCGAGGGCTGCCGGCGACTGGGATAGTAGAGATGGTATCCGGGAAAAACCGGGCACCAATCCTCCAGCACCCGCACGAGCCGCCCGTCTGCCAGTTCCTGCCTGACATGATCCTCCATGACGAAGCCCAGACCGAAGCCATCCTTCGCTGCTTGCACGATCATGTTGACGTTGTTGAATGCAAGTTGGCCCTCCACGCGGACGCGGATCTCGCGCGCTTCCTTTTCCAGCTCCCAAGCGTAGAGTCCGCCTCCGCTCAACATGCGAAGGTTGATGCAACAATGCGATGAGAGGTCCTGCGGTGTCTCCGGCCTCGGTTGTTTCGCCAGATATGCCGGGGACCCGACGATCGCCATGCGCAGGTCGGGCCCGATGCGGACCGCGATCATGTCCTTGGCGAGCGCTTCTCCCAGACGCACACCTGCATCGAAACGTTCGCTGACGATATCGGTAAAGCTGGAGTCGATCGCGAGCTCGACATTGATCTCGGGATAGTCGGCCAGCATTTTTCGCAGAGCCGGCCAGAGCACGGTCACGGTGGCGTGCTCGGATGTCGTGATGCGGATATTGCCGGCCGGCCGTTCGCGAAGATCGCCGAGTGACGCGAGTTCGGAGCCGATACTGTCCAGCGCCGGCCTGAGCGTCGCGAGCAGCCGTTCGCCGGCCTCCGTCGGGGCGACGTTGCGGGTCGTTCGGGTCAGAAGCCGGACACCGAGGCGAGCCTCAAGCCGTCTGATCGTATGGCTCAAAGCCGACTGCGAAGTGCCGAGTTTGGCGGCAGCGCGCGTAAAGTTCTCTTCATCGGCCACAGTCATGAACGCGTTGAGATCAACCAGTTCCTCGCGCCTCATTCATGAGCTCCCGATATTGATGGCGGACAATTTCTTAATACGAAGCAAGATGCTGCGCTTTGGTCAAGTCCTCTTCGGCAAGATTGCCCAACTGAGGAAACGTCCGATGCCAGAGCGTGCGACGATAGCGAGGGGAAGAGCGTGCCGTCGGCTAGCTTGCTGGCCGCCGCGCCAACGAGTTCGGATCAAGCTTGGTGACCATGCGCGCACTCAAGACGTTAGCAAGCACGGTGCGTGCGGGCGACACAGCCCGTGGAACACCACATCGAATACCTGTGCGTATCAGCTCGCATGGAACCGGATCGTATCTCAAGTCTTGAGTCCGCAGAATAAGCAACTGCTCCGTGCAAAGGTGCCCAGATGACCGAGAACGAAGAACTTACCAGAGAAATCGGATTGCTCGCGGACAGTGCCGAAAATCATCCGGAAACAGGGGCAGACATCAAGTCCCTAGCCGTGGGTCTATGGGCGAACTTCAACGAGTTCTCTGTCGAGGAGATCGAGGACGCTCTACGCGATGTCTGGCGGGCACGCGGCCTGCCTTTCAATGACAACGCAGGCACCTGAGATCAAACGTCAGCGCAAGAAATCGTGGAACATCATGCTGCCGTCGAAGTTGCTCCTTCATCTCAACACATGGAGGATGAGATGTTTTTAAAAATTGTAGCGGTATCCACAATGGCACTCGGCCTCGCGACTTCGGCCATGGCGCAGACGGCTGGCAGCGCTGGTCAAGGGTCGGGAGCCGGCAGCGGCGCCAACTCAAGCGGAACAAGCCAGAGTGGGACGGATAGCATGTCCGGTTCCGGAAATGGTTCTGGCGGAGCTAACAGTAGCAACAATGGTGCTCTCGACGTCAATCCCACTAACAGCACGAACATGAACGGACAAAATAGTGGTGCATCGGGCGGCGATCCCAACGATTGTCAGCGCCAGCAGGCCGGATCAACGTCCAATCCCTCGCCCACATCAGGCAATCAGTCGAACGTCCCTAACGCGGCGACTGGCTGCAAATAAGGATTTGCCCCGCTACGGCGGGGCGTTCTTTTAGAGATATGGCTTCAAGTCGACGTTGATTTCGTCGGTGCCTTGTCCGGCCAGAATCTCACACCCGGACGAGCCAGCCCGCCGCCGAGTGCCGCCACGGTACCATCGGCGCGCCAGCACGCGGCGCCGATCATCGTCTCACCGAACGCGATGGCGTTCATACCACCGCCGATATGCGGCATCACACGCACGTCGTGACCGAACTCCTCGAGCTTCGTCTGCTGAGGCGCATAAGCCTGCTCGATTTCCACTTCCTGGCCTTGAGTCCAGATGCGCGGTGCTTCCACCGCTTCCTGCAAGCTCATCTTGTGGTCGATCAGATTGACGATCGCCTGCATGGCCGATGGGAATATCCGCAAGCCGCCGGGCAGGCCGAGCGCGAAGACCGGCGCGCCATCCTTCATCAGGATCATCGGCGCCATCGACGTCGGCACGCGCTTGCCCGGAACCACCGACAGGGCGTTGCCGGGATGCGGGTCGAAATTGCTCATGTAGTTGTTGGGGATGATGCCGGTGCCCGGCACGGCCAGCCGTGCGCCGAAAAGCCCGTTGATCGTGTGTGTGGCGGTGACGATGTTGCCGTCCCGGTCGGCCACCGTGATGTGGGTCGTGTCTTGGCTTTCATAACCCGGTGCCCGCAGTGCCGGCAGGCCGGCAGTCTGGCGGATCTGGGCGCGGCATTTCTCGGCATAGGCTTTGGAGGTCAGCCGCTCGACCGGCACGTCGACAAAGGCCGGATCGCCCGAATATGCCCGACGGTCGGCAAACGCAATGCGGATCACTTCGACGAGAAGATGCAGCGATGCGGGGCTGCCGAAGCCCATGCTCTGGATGTCATAGGCCTCAAGCATGTTGAGCATCTGGCTGACATGCACACCGGACGATGCCGGCGGCGGCGGACCGGCGATCTCGAAACCGCGATAGGTACCGATGATCGGTTTGCGCTCGATCGGCCGGTAGGCGCGCAGGTCGGCTTCGGTGACCCAGCCCGCATCGCCGCCGCCGGTCGATAGTCTTGCGGCGAGTGCCGCACCAAGGGGGCCACCATGCAGGGCGGCTGCGCCTTCACGCTGGATCAGTCGCAGGCTCTCGGCATAGTCGCCCATCACGAGGCGATCACCCGGGGCCGGTGCCGCACTGCCGGGCATGAGGATTCTGGCGATCTCAGCATCTTGGAATAGTTCGCCGGCTGCCTCGGCAATCGCGCCGGATAGATAATGCGTGACAGCAAAGCCGCGCGACGCCAGCCGGATCGCTGGCTCGACAATATCGGCAAAGGGCAGCCTGCCATAGCGCGCCTGCATGTCGCACCAGCCGGCCAGATTGCCAGGAACCGCGACCGAGGAGGCCCCGATGATGTTGCGACGGCCCTTGGCATCCATGTAGCGTGCCGGCTCGTCCGAAACCGGCTCGTAGATTTCGGGATGCATGGTCGCCGCTGCACACGAAAGCGCGTCGATCACCACATGCGTTCCGTCGGCCATGCGAAGATGTGATAGCCCGCCGCCGGCAATGCCGACCATCATCGGCTCGACCACCGTCAACGCCAAGAGCGAGGCGACCGCGGCATCCACCGCATTGCCGCCCGCGGCCAGGATTTCGTACCCGGCTGCCGAGCCCAGAGGATGGTTGGTGACGATCATGCCGCCCGCGCCGCTGGCCGGGGATTTCTCGCAGGTGAATGGCAGGTTGGAAGGGGGCATGTCGACTCTCAATTCAATGGATGTGGCATTGGCGATGGATTAGCGAGCCCAACCGCCCTGGCTAGAGAGCATGGATAAACGGATCTGCGCCAGAACTTTAGAGGCGGCGCTCCGCAACGCGGCGCGAGCCGTGCCATCAATAACCGCGTTCTGCATCCGCGATATCCGCGACAGTACCCGTCTCCTCGAAGGTCTTGATATTCCTCGCCACGATCTTGCTGCCGGTCGGCGCGTCGATCAGCGAGGCGACATGCGGTGTGATGGTGATCTTCGGGTTGGTCCAGAAGGGGTGCGATCTGGGCAACGGCTCCACAGGGAAGACATCGAGCGTCGCAGCACCGATCTGCCCCGAATCCAGGGCTTCGACAAGATCGCTTTCGACCAGATGCGGCCCGCGCGCAGCATTGATGACGCTGGCCCCGGGCTTCAGTCGGCTGAAGGTGTCGGCATTGAGAATGCCGCGGGTGCTTTCGGTTAAAGGTAAGAGGCAGACGAGTATGTCCGTTCCATCGAGAAAGGCTCCCAGGCCGTCATCTCCAGCGTAGCATTCTATGCCCGGCAGGTCTTTCATAGATCGCGACCAGCCGCGCACCTCAAAACCGATCTGTTTCAGGAGATCTGCCGCGGCCGCGCCTAGATTGCCCAGACCCATGACGCCCACCCGTCTTTGCGTGGCGGGAGGAACGACGATCTGCTCCCAGTGCTGGCGCGCCTGGTTTGCCTGTATGAGTGGCATCTCGCGGTGGTGCCGCAGAACATGCAGCGCCACATATTCCTTCATCCGTTGCGTCAGATCGGTCCCGACCGTGCGGACGATCGGGACGTGCAGTGGTAACTGCTCGTCGACAAGCACGTGATCGATCCCTGCTCCAATGGACACGATGGCTTTCAGATTCTTGAAAGGCACCATCGCCCCGGTCGCCGGTCGCCAGACCACGGCGTAGGTTATCGCGTCCGGATCCGGCACCTTGTTGATCGGATAAACGCACCAACCCGGCAGCAAGTCCCGCAGTATCTGGCACCACCACTCGGTCTTGTCTTCGACAGGCAGGGAAACGACGATGTTCATGGAGCGTCCTTGGTTGACACGTGCACCATAGCGCAACTCCATTCACAGCATGACGGGCAGGGCCGTCAAAGCAAAAATTACGGTCGGTTTCAATCTCGCGGCCAATCAGCGCCGGACATCAGTCTGTGATTTGATTCCGAAGTCTACCCTCGCGTAGCAGGATGTTCACCGTCTGCGCGGCGTTTTGGCGCATCTCGATGGCGGCGTGATCGGAATAGAAGGCATTGTGCGGCGTAATCACAAGTCGTCCCTCGAGCCAGCTGCTGCGGTCGCGCCATGCCGCCAGCAACGGGTGATCGTCTGGCGGCTCTTTCGCCAGAGTGTCGATGGCCACCGCCGCAAGGTGGCCACTGCGCAGGGCAGCCTCCAGCGCATCGAGATCGTCCAGCAGCTCTCCGCGCGCCGTGTTGACCAGGATGGTTCCTTGCTTGAGCCGCGAAAGGCCGGCGGCATCGAGCATGCCGCATGTCTGCGCGTTGGCGGGGCAATGCAGTGTCACGATGTCAGCGTGGGCAAAAAGATCGTCGAGCCGTTCGACGCGTTCATAGCCGATCGCTTTCTCATGGCCAGGCGGCTGGCCCGGGTCGTACCCCAGAACGCGAAAGCCGAACGGCTTCAGGCGGTTGATCACCGCCGTCCCGATCCGCCCGACGCCGACCACACCAACGGTAGCACGGTTCGAGCGGGCAAGCGGCTTGAGACTGTGCACCTGCCAGCCCGATGTGTAGCCGCGGGAGCGTGCGTCATGTTCCCACAATCGCCGATGCAGGGAGAGGATCATCGCAACCGCATGATCGGCGACTTCCTCTGTACCGTAGTCGGGATTGTTGGCGAACGGGATGCCCGCAGCCGCGAGTGCCGGCAGGTCGATCTTCTCGTATCCGACGCCATAACGCACCACGCCGCGACAACGCGTGAGGTGAGCGATGCTGCGCGCTCCAACACGCGCGCCCCAGACCAACAATGCGTCCAGTCTGGCGAGCCGATTGGGCTCGAATGAGCCTTCGTCGGTGCTCCCGAAGAAGTCGATCTCGACATCGTCGCCAAGCACCTTGGCTTCAAGGTCGGGCTTGCCGAACATATGGTCGGTGACGCCGACCACGTATTTCCGCTGATCTGTCATTGCTGTTCTGTCGATTGCCGCAGCAATATGCCGTTTCTATTCCGCGGCGATCGCGTCGGCCCTCGCGCGGGCTTTGACGAGCACGGAGGCCTCTGCCAACGCTTGGTTCACACGCCCGAGAATAACGGGTGACGGCTGGCCGTCCGTGAAGTCGCGGCTCGACGCATAGATCGCCGTTGGCAGGACGAATGCTTCAAAAAAGGCGAAGAGTGGGCGCAACTGGTGTTCGACGACGAGCGAATGACGATCGCCTCCGCCAGTCGCGGTCAGGATGATGGGCTTGCCGCGCAGTGATGCCGGATCGAGAAGATCGAAGACGTGCTTGAACAGGCCGGTATAGCTGCCTTTATAGGTCGGCGAACCGATAACGAGTGCTTCTGCCTCGACGATGGTCTGGATCACTTTCTTTGCTGTGGGATCGAGATCGTCGATCGATCTGGCTGTTGCCAGCGAGGGCCCGAGGTCTTCGACGTCGAAGACCGCGTGCGGCAAACCAGCCTGCGCGGCAAGTGACTGCGTGACGCTATCGACAAAGCGCCGTGTGCTCGACGGACGTGTTATGTTGCCCGAGAAGCCGACGATCAGATCGTTGTTCATGTACAATTCCTTTCACACCTTTGCCTTGAGCGGTGGCGTCTGAGAAAAAAAGAAGAGGCGGGCGCCGATCGCGCGCCGTCTGGCTATGCCGACTTTAGGACGGTCAATCCCTTCGGATAGTTCGAACGTGCGGTCTCGTCACGGTTCCAGCGATCGAAAGCGGCGCGGCCCAGCATCGAGACAGACGTATCTTCCTGTGGCGCATGCACAAGAACCGACTGAATGTCTCTAAAGTGTCGTTCCAGCCCAAGATCTGCGCTGAGGCCCGGATTACCGATTCCGCGCACGGCGATTTGCACGGCGTCCCGGATTTGTCGGCCGGCAAGAAGACGCGCCCTCATCAGCGTTTCCGCATCGCCAAGGTTTGCCTCCAGTGCCCCAAAAATGATCTGCCTTGCACCGGAGACGAGCAGATCGATCTCGCCCGATAGCGTCACGAAACGCTCTGTCCGGGCGATCGGGTGACCCAGATTGGTGGGCACGCGCTCGTGCGCAAACCGGATGAAGGCGGCCTGCGCGGCTTCGGCTGCGCCGAGATAGATTGAGGTCAGCGCCAGGGTAATGGCTGCATGGGCGCGGTTGTCCTGCTGCGCCACTGAGGGGTCAACGAGATCGAGCACATTTTCCGCCGGGATCTCGACGTCGGTATATTCGACATCATGCGAACCCGTGGCGCGCATGCCCAGGCTCTTCCAGTTCTCGATCACTTTGATGCCAGGCAAACCGTTCGGCACGACGAATGTGCCGACGCGAGGAGATGCCTCATCCGTATGCGCCCACACGAGAAAATGCGTCAGGCCGTAGGCACCTGTCACGAAACGCTTGCGTCCGGTGATCGACCAGCCGTTGGCCGTGCGACGCGCACGCGTCGCGGGCAGGCCGCCACGGGCAGGCGACCCCAACTCCGGCTCAACACGCGCGGCGTTGAGGAGCAGCGGCCGCTGCTTTCCTTCCGCCAGGAGGCGCTTGTAGAGATCGTCCGGCCAGTTGTTCTTGGCAGCCTGGCCAAGATGATTGAAGATGGTCATGGCGCTGATCAACGCCACCGACGGGTCGCCTCGTCCCAACCCCGCAAGAATGTGCGCCGCGTCCAGTAGCGTTGCACCCTGGCCGCCGTAGCGGGCAGCGACCGTGCTGTCGAGCAGCCCGCTTTGATGAACGGCGCGAATTCCGGTCCACGGAAATTCACCGGTCTGGTCTGCATCCGGTGCTGCTTCCGCGAGAACCCGCACGGTGTCTTCAAGGGCGCTTAGATCTTTGGGCATAGGGGTCGAGGCTTTCTGGCTATCGACGGATGAAAGTCCCGGCGAGAGGGTATCCTGTCCGCCGAGATATCGGATCATGCAGTCTGACGATCGTCGAACCGCAATATCAGGCGGCAGCCTTGTTCTTCGCTGCTTCCCGTTCGCGAATTCCTTCACGCACGAGCGGCAGGATGTAACGGCCATAATCGACCGCATCGTTGTAGTTGTCGTAGCCCCGGATCGAGATCAGGTCGGCGCCAAGGTCGATATAATCGAGGATCGAATCGGCAATGGTGCGCGGCGAACCGACCAGAGCGGTGGTGGCGCCGCTGGCATTGGTGGCGGTCACTGTCGGATACCAGAGCGCGCGGTCATGCACATCGCCACGCTTGGCGATTTCTAGCAGTCGCTGCGAGCCGACATTCGCCGGAGCTGCTGCATTGACCGGTGCGCGGTGCAGGCCCTTCTGGCGGTTGGCGGTCAACTGGTCCAAGACCTTGTGCGCCTTCTCCCAGGCCAATTCATCGGTCTCGGCGACGATCGGCCGAAAGGTGACCCAGATGCGCGGGCGATCCGTGCGGCCGGCCTTTGCTGCTTCCGCATAGATGCGCTCGATCTGCTGCTTCGTTTCGGCGAGCGGCTCGCCCCACAGCCCAAAGATGTCGCAGAGCGAACCGCCGATACGATAAGCAGCATCCGACGAGCCGCCGAGCGAAATCGGGATCAGGCCGTTCGTCGGGCGCACCGCGCTGCGGAACTGCTTGAACTGATAGTATTTCCCGTCGAAATCGAAGGGCTCCTTCGAGGTCCAGGCCAAGCGCAGAATACGGATATATTCTTCCTGCCGCTCGTAACGCTCTTCCTTGCTTAGGAAGTCGCCTTCACGAGCCTGTTCTTCGTCGCTGCCGCCGGCAATAAAGTGGACGACCACGCGGCCGCCGCTCAATTGGTCGAGCGTGGCAAGCGATTTTGCGGCAACGGTCGGATAGACGGTATTTGGCCGCAGAGCCACAATGATCTTGATGTTCTTGGTGTGCGCCAGAACGGTCGCGCCAAGTGTAAAGGGATCGAACGACGACGACGAGTATGGGATCAGCGTATAGTTGAAGCCGTAGTCGTCCAGGGCCCGGGCATATCGCTCAAGAAATTGCGGATCCACCGGTGCATTGGGAATCGGATTGAGGTCGTTCGATGCGTTGGGAAAGCTGACGCTGATGAATTCCGCGGCCATATGCGACCTCCTCGAAAGTTGTCAATCAATAGGCTTGACCGTAAGACCGCATCGGATGGCAAGAAAGACAGGTATTTCTTTATCTACTCAATCTGTAGAAAATATTATCCAAGATGCGGGCCGGATGAAAATTGGTGTGAAGGCGGGTCCTGGCGCAATTGCGTCCGAACCGCGCCAACCGTGCCTATGCATGGTCAGGACGCGGGTGACCAGCCAAGGCTTGGCGCGACTGTTTCAGCGAAATCCGTCAGCAGCCTGATGTTCTCCGCAAGACCGAACGCAGGCGGCAGGAAGAGCACGATTTCGTCCGCGCTGGCGAGGCCTGGATCATTGAATACCGCCTCGATCACCTCATCAGGGCTCCCTTGGAACACCGGAGATATCTGTGCGCCAACTGGAGGCGCGGCGGGCTCGAGGGCGCCCTTTGGCCGCGAGGCGCCAATCCCTTTGGTGCGACGCTCAAGGTCGTAGGCCGCATATTTCTGTCGTAGCTCGGCTGTCGTGCCAACCAGCACTGAGGCCGCGACGGCGACCGGTGGCGGTTCCGTCGACCACGTCTTGCGCCATGTGGTGCGGAAGGCCTCGATGATGCGCGCCTGATAGTGTCCGAATGCCTCGCCGTCGTCCTGATCATGCTGCACGGTCCCCGAGATCAGGCCGATGCCTAGCTCCGCCGCCTGAACCGCCGAACTCAGGCTCGCCGATCCTTGCCGGATCCGCGACCGCAAGGTTGGGCTGTGCGGCGTCACGCGCAATGCGGCGCCCTGATGCGCACCCTCGCTGGTGCCCGCCACCGTATGAAGAACGTCGCCAGAGATTGCGGAGAGAAAGCGTGCCTGCCTACGCTTTGCTTCTGTCCGCGCATCCGTGTCGACGGCGCCGAAAACCGCATCGAATGCCGCGTTGGCCCCGGTCGAAATGGCCAGTTCCAGCCTGCCGTCGATCAGCAGGTCCGTGGTGCCGGCCGCCTCGGCGAGCAAGATCGGGTCCTGGTAGCGCATGGGAATGACTGCGGAGCCCAGCCGGATGCGCCGGGTATGTTGACCGGCGGCGGCGAAGAACGGAAGCGGGGACGAGAGATAGTGGTCGAAGTGGCGTTGATAGGCCCAACCCGACTGATAGCCCAGCTGCTCGGCCTGTTTGAACAGTTCGATCCCGTCCCGCAACCCTTGTGCGGGTCCGGCCTCGTCGTTGAACGACACGCGCGTGTTGAAACCGAGCCGTTGCTTCGGGCGGAACGATGCGGGCAGGGGAGCGACGGTTGTTGCGATGGTCATGCGATTTTTTCCTGCTGACGAACGCGCCGGGATTTTGGCTGCAGCGCAGTCGAAGGGCCGGAGATGCCTGCAGGGATCGATTCCAGCAGCGACGCGGTATAGGGATGCCGTGGATTGCCGAAGATATCGGAAACCGCTCCGTCTTCGACGATCTTCCCCCGCTGCATCACCGAGACGGTGTGCGCAAGCTGGCGCACCAGCGCCAGGTCATGGGAAACAAAGATATAGGTCAGGCCAAGCTTCGCCTGCAGTGAAAGAAGCACTTCCACGATGTCGGCTTGCACGCTGACATCGAGCGCGGAGGTCGGCTCGTCGAGTACGATCACATCCGGCTTCAGCACCAATGACCGGGCAATCGCGACGCGCTGCCGCTGGCCGCCCGAAAGCGCACCCGGTTTGCGACCAAGGAACTGCTCCCCGAGCCCAACATCGGCAAGCGCCTCGCGGACCTTTTCCGCGCGTTCCTGGGAGGTCCCGATCTTGAAGCGATCAAGCGGTTCACGCACGAGATGCTCGACTTTCCATGTTGGGTCCAGCGAGGTGAAAGGGTTCTGGTAGACCAGCTGCAGATGCCGCCACACCGCGCGGAACGATCCTTGCGAGCGACCCACAAGACGCTCGCCAGCGACCGTGATCTGTCCGGCGTCGGCTTCTTCAAGCCCGAGCAGAAGCCGAATGGTCGTCGTCTTGCCCGAACCGGATTCACCGACCAGCGCGTGTGTCGTGCCTGCCGCAACGGAAAATGATACGTCATCGACAGCCGTCAGGACCTTGCCGTCGACGACGAACCGCTTGCTGATCGCATTGACATCGATCTTCGGCGCCTCGGCCGCTCCGATCTTGGGCAGCCGCGAGGCGGGCTCGCGCAGCTTGGCATATCGATCTGGATTGAGTGCCGGCACATCGGCATGAAGCTTCCTGGCATAGGCCGATGAAGGCGAGGAGAAAATGGCCCGTGTATTGCCGGCTTCCTGCACGACACCGTCCTTGAGTACAACCAGTGTGTCTGCCCGCTCAGCCGCGATCGCAAGATCGTGGGTGATGAGGAGAAGGCTGATATTCAGGTCCTGCTGCAAGCGCGAGAGCAGATCGAGGATACGTTTCTGGATTGTCACATCGAGCGCGGATGTGGGCTCGTCCGCAACCAGCAGGGCCGGCCGCGGCAGGACTGCGAGGCCGATCAGCACGCGTTGCAGCATGCCCCCGGATAACTGGTGCGGATAGGAATCGTAGACCCGCTGCGGATTGTCCAACCCGACCTGAGCGAAGGTCTCCAGGATCAGCGCCTTGCGGACAAGCTTATTCGGCTCACCAACCAGTGCTGCCGCTTCCATCGCCTGAACACCGATCGTGCGCACCGGATTGAGCGCGTTGCCGGGGTCCTGCGGTACGAAGCCGATGGCTTTGCCGCGAAGGGGACGGAAGCCCTGCTCGGACAGGCCGAGTATATCCTGGCCGCCGAACTCTATCCGGCCGGACGCGTGCCCTCCCTTTGGCAGCAGCCGCAGGACAGCGCGTGCGATGGTCGACTTGCCTGATCCCGACTCGCCTATCAACGCCAGGCTCTTGCCGTGACCCAACTCGAAGTTCACGCCGCTGACGACCTGGTTCGATCCGTAGGATACCGACAGGCCGTCGGCTCTCAGCAGCGGGATTGGGAGAGGTGGCTGCGATGTCTCGTTTCTGAAATCGGCATAGTTGACGTTCAGTCTGTCTTGCGAAGCCATCGGCTGATCCTATTCACAGAGAGGACGGTAGCAATCGTGACAAAGGCCGGTGCATAAACGAGCCAGGGCCATTTGAGGTAATCCTTGCCGATCGAGACCAGCAGACCCCAGTCGGAGGCTGGAGGCGGGTCGCCGTAGCCAAGAAACGCAAGGCTGGCGATCACAAGAATTGCATCCCCGAACTGCAACACGGCGAGTGGCAGCACGGAGCGCGACGCGTTTGGCAACACGTGCCGCATCAGGATGTACCAGCGCGAGCCTCCCAGAAGGAACGACGACTCCACAAACGTCGCTTGCCTCGTTTTGATCACTTCCGAGCGCATGACGCGGGCAAAGATCGCAACCGCGGAGACGCCGGTGGCAATGGCAGCATTGATCGTCTCGAAGCCGATCGCGGTAACGACGATGACCGCGAGCAAAAACTTTGGGATGGCCAGCAGGACATCGACGAGACGGGCAAGCACGATATCCACCCAGCCGCCGAGAAACCCGGCCACGAGACCGATAAGGCCACCCGCGACGACGCCGATCACCACGGCGATGAGGGCGCTCGATACCGAAGAGGCCGTTCCGTAGACGACGCGCGCGTAGACATCTCGTCCGAGATGATCGGTTCCAAACCAGTGCGCCAGGCTCGGGCCGAGCAGCTTGTCGGCCGGCACCCCGACGACCGGGCTGTGGCCGGTGAAATAGCCGGGTAGGAGCGACCAGGCGATCACGATTGCAACGATCGCGAGGGAGAGAGCAACCGTGGCCGGTATTCGAGTGGATGGCAGCCAGCCCAGGCGGTTCAAGGGTGATTGGAATGTGGAGGCGAAGCTCATCGGGTCACCGCACTGTCGATATCGATTGAGTTCTCATCGGCGGTCGCCGGTCGGCGTCTTGCGCCGCCAACAAGCTTCACGCGCGGGTCGAGCAGCGGATAGACCAGGTCAGCGATCAGGTTGACGAGAACGAAGACAACAGCGCCCAGCGAGACGACGGCCTGAAGGACCGGGAGATCCTGTGTGCTCACTGACCGCTGCACGAGGCTGCCGATGCCGGTGCGCCCGAAGACGGTCTCGGTGATCAGGGATCCGCCCAGCAGTTCGCCGATGGTCAGCGCGATGACGGTGACGACAGGCAAGGATGCCGGTTTGAGCAGATGTTTTAGAAACAGACGCATCTGTCCGATACCGCGAGCGCGCGCGACCGCCGCATATTCCTGATCGGCCTCATGATCGAGATTTGCGATCAGCACCTCGGCGATCTGAGCGGAAATCGGAATCCCAAGTGCGACTGCCGCGAACACAGTCGCCCAGACGCTATTGGGTTCGATGACACGAAAAAGCCCGATCTGGAAGCCGAAGACGTGGATCAGCACCAAGCCGATCACGAAGTTGGGCACCGACAGGAATAGGGATGGAAACCCGCGCAAAAGTCCCTGGCCGTACCTTTTTGGAACGAACCGCGTGCCATAGGCGACTGCCGCCGCAAGGATCAGCGCGACGGCGAGACCTGCTGTCGCGAGAATGAGCGTCGATGGCAGCACCTCGGCGATCAACGTCGATACGGGTCGGTTGGACCGCATCGACATCCCGAGATCCCCGGTCAGGAAGCCTGATAGCGACGACCACAGCTGCACCGGGATCGGCCTGTCCAGACCCTGGGCCGCGATGATCTCGGTGATTTCCTCCTCCGTAAACCCGTTCTGCGGGTTACGAAGGACGCTGGTAATCGGGTCGCCAGGCAGGATGCTGACGACCACGAAGGTGAAGACATAGGCGAGCAGTATGACGAGCACCGCCTGGCCGAGCCGCTTCGTGGCGTAGGTTAGGTAGGCATTGTTCATGCGGTTACCTCCGGTGCGCGTTAGTCGGTCTTGCTGGCCGTGTAGTAGCTGGCATAGGCGACGCCGTTGTAGGTCTCGCCCTTGAGCGTCGGAGACTGCACATAGATGCGCTGGACGATCTGCGTGCGCGGAATGAAATAGCCCTGCTCGAGGACGTATTTCTGCAGGTCGTCGAGGAGCGGTGTCCGGATATCGACCGAGCCTGCCCCGGCGATCTTGTCGCGCAGTTCGTTGATCCGGGTATCGGTCTCGCCGAGCGCGAACCAGTTTTCGCCGTTGTTGGCGTTGGTCAGGATACCTGCAACCGTTCCGGCATCGATGAAGCTGCGCGTCACTTCGTAGGTGGGGATAGCCGCGCCGCCGAACTTGACCTTCTCTCCGAACGTCACGACGTCGTAGGCACGAATGACGACCTTCCAGCCGATCTTCCCGAGCTGTTGGGCAATCAGCTCGTCCACCGACTTCGAGGTCGCCAGATAGGGGTTGGAGTGGATCGTCAGCGCCAGCGGCTTGCCGTCCTTGCTGCGAATGCCGTCGGCACCCTTTACCCAGCCTGCCTCGTCGAGCAGCTTTTCGGCCTTCTCGGGGTTGTAGGTCAGCAGATCGCTGTGGTCTGTCGCTCCCGGCACGTTGCTCTGAATGAAGGAGGTGGCAAGCTTCCAGTCCGGCGTGTAGACGGTGTCGATGATTTCCTGGCGGTTGATGCCGGCCTGTAGCGCCTGGCGCACCTTGACGTCGTCATAGGGCGCGAGCTTTGTGTTGACCGCCCAGCCATTGACGAAGCCGAGGTAGCGCGGCGTGGCGACAGTGAAGCCTTCTTCCTTGAGCGACTTCAGCTCCTGCGGCGAGGCGTTGTAGGCCACGTCCGCCTGCCCTGACTGCACCGAAGCGACGCGGAGCGACGGCTCGGATACCAGCTTGTAGGTTATCGAGTCGAGATAGGCAGGGCCGGTATGGCCGACGGCTGCGGGACCCCAGTTGTAATCCTTGCGCTTGATGAGCTTGACGTAATCGCCTTCTTTCCAGGATTCGACCACATACGGCCCGCTTCCCGAGGTCTTGCTCAGGTCCGCCTGCTCGGTGGCCGGCTGTGCAATGCTCTTAGGCGAGATCAGGATCGAGCCGTGGTAACCGAGTGTCGGAATAAAGCCGAGAGTTGGTTTCTTGAAGAAAATCTTCACGGTCGTCGCATCGACAGCCTCGGCGTGATCGTAAGTTTTCGGGAAGAGACCGATGGGATTGATGCCCTCGTTCTTGCGGCCGGCGTACCAGATGTCGAGGTTGGCAACGACTGCCGCGGCGTCGAGTGGCGCGCCATCGGAAAACGTCACGCCGCTCTTCAGGTGCAGGGTGAATTCGGTGGCAGTGTCGTTCTGCTCCCAGCGCTCGGCGAGCCATGGGCTGACCTTGCCCTCGGCATCGACGTAAAGCAGCTTGTCGGTCACATGGCCCCAGATGTGGCCCTGGAAACTGGAGATCGCGCTGTTGTTGGGGATCCAGGTATCGCTGAGAGAATCGATAAGAAACGTAATGTCGCCACCATCGCGCGGCGTGTCGGCGCTGAAAGCGGGCGTGAAGTCTGCCGTCGCTATCAGCAAGGCAGCTGCTGCGGCTGAGGTGGTAAGGAGCAGGCGGCGCCGGGTGAGCGAGAGCGAGGTGGAACGTTCGGTCATAAGAATATCCTGGTGGTTCGAATGGTGTTGATCCGGATGGCGGCGAGCGTGGCGGGAAGGAAATTTCAAGCGGGTTGTGGCTGCGGGAAAGGTGCCGTTCTGCCCGTGAGAGCTTTTACCGAACGGCACAAACTCTCGGACCGGTGATCACCCGTGTTGGTAAAATTGCTGATTGCTCGTGTCCGCGATGGTGACGTGGCTCAGGAGATCGCCGTCATTCGCGTTATATTCTCAGGCGTTCGGCAGCTTTTCCTTTTCGACATTTCCCGTGTCCCAACTGGCTTTGATAAAAATCATGAAGGACAGCCTAGGGAACAGCACGGAACCATTAAAGACCGGTCGTTCTTTTTCTATAGAAACAGTGGATTATTTGTCTCTGATTTCGGCCGTTTGAAGGATCATCGTTTTCCGGGTGCTGGACGGAGCTGATGCGGTGCAAACTTATCGAGAGCCGATGATCCCGCGTGGTGAAATTGTTGAGGCTTATTGTTTGCGATCACAAGGGAAGGGACGCTGACCGAGTGGTTCACGAAAGGAACCAGATGCGTGGATTGACAGGCGGTTTGACGACGTTCAGTCGGTCGGGTCGCCGACAAATTTCATCAGTTCGAAAATCCGCACGGGCGGAAGTTCGCCGACGAAACGCTCGATTTCCACTTTGGTGAGTTGGCCGGTTGAGCCTTGCGCGAGTTGTGACGTGCCGATGTCGCGCGTCAGAATATTCGGATTGCCGTGAATGCACATGGCCTTGTCCGCTGACCTATCATCCGGCTCGAACCACGCGCCCGTCGCAAGTTGCAGGACGCCCCGACGCAGATCGTTGCTCAGCATGGCAGCGGCGAGGCAACTGCCGCGCGCGTTGAACAGTCTGACGATTTCGCCATTCGAAATGCCACGCTCGGCAGCATCGGCCGGGTTGATCCGCACCGGCTCCCGGCCCTTGATCTTGGTGGATCGGCTGAAATCGCCGTAGTCCAGCTGGCTGTGCAGACGCTGATGCGGCTGATTGGAGATCAGGTGAAGTGGAAAGTGGCTGTCGCTGCCTTCGACCTCTTGTCGTGGCGGATACCAATGCGGATGGCCGCGACAATCGTCGTAACCGAAGCTTTCGATGGTCTCGGAAAAAATCTCGATCTTTCCGGATGGTGTCTGCAGCGCGTTTGCGAGGGGATCGGCTCTAAACGCATTTGCCGGACCGCCCATGTCGGGCTTGATCGGAAGGCGCAGTTCGCCCTTCTCCCAGAACACATCGAAATCCGGGGGCTCGTGTCCTCCCGCGGCGAGGGCCGCGCGGGTCGTCTCGAATAGAACCGAGAGCCACTCTTTGCTGCTGCGGTTTTCGGTGAAAGTCTCGAATTTCCCCAGGCAACGAGCGATCTCCGAAAAGATCGCATAATCATCCCGTGCTTCGCCGACCGGTTCGATAAGCTTCTTCATCGCAATCATCAGCGGGTCGCGGTCCGCGGCGCCGATATCGTCGCGCTCGAGCGTTGTCGTCGCCGGCAGGATGATATCCGCATGGCGCGCCGACGACGTCCACGCCGTCTCGTGCACGATGATCGTCTCCGGCTTTTTGAATGCCGCACGCAGGCGGTTGATATCCTGATGATGATGGAACGGGTTGCCGCCTGCCCAGTAGACCAGGCGGATATCGGGATAGCGCATGGCCTGGCCATTATAGGCGTAGGCGGCGCCCGGATTGAGCAGCATGTCGGCGATGCGCGCGACGGGAATGAAGTCCGTCACAGGGTTCTTGAACTGGCTGAACGTCGGCAGTGGAACGCCGAGCAGGCTCTTGCCGATGTTGCCCAATGCGCCTAGCGAGTAGGAATAGCCACCGCCATCCAACCCCATCTGCCCCAGCATCGCGGCCAGCACGATGCCCATCCACACCGGCTGCTCGCCGTAGTCGGCCCGCTGCAGAGAATGACTGACGGTGATCAATGTTCTGGCGCCCGCCATCGCCCGCGCGAGACTCTCGATGCTATCGACGGGGATGCCACAAATCCCGGAAGCCCATCGGGCGGTCTTTTCCACACCATCCGTACGGCCCAGCAGATAGTCCTCGAAGCGCTCGTAGCCGACCGTGTATCGATCGAGAAATTCGCGGTCATGCAGCTTTTCGCTGACAAGCACATGGGCAAGGGCGAGCATCAGCGCGACGTCGGTGCCCGGTATGATCGGCAGCCATTGCGCGCCGATCTCCTCGGGCGAATCGTCTTTCAGCGGGCTGACGAGCACGAAGCGGGCGCCGCGGGCACTCGCGCCGGCGAGCTTCTGGCGAACGATGTGCGCGCTGATGCCGCCGCCATGCACGTCGGCATTCTTGATCGCCATCCCGCCGAAGGCGACAACGATTTCGGTACTGCGCTCGATGGCATCCCAGGTCACGCTCTTGCGGTCGAAGTGGTCGTAGGGTCCCAACACGTGCGGGATGATCACCATTGCCGCACCGGAGCTGTAGGTGTTGACCGAGCGAACGTAGCCACCCAGGACATTCAGGAACCTGTGGACCTGGCTCTGCGCGTGATGGAAACGGCCTGCACTCGACCAGCCGTAGGATCCGCCGAACACGGCCTGCGCACCGAACTCGCCGTAAACGCGGCTCAGCTCTTTCGCGACGATCTCCGACGCCTGCGGCCAACTGACCTCGACGTAGCCATCGGCACCCCGATCTTGCGCGTGGCCTGGCTTTCCCTCGAGCCATCCGCGCCTGATCGCCGGCCGTCGGATGCGTGCCGCACTATGGGTCACCGCTGATAGGTTGCCCAACAGCGGTGACGGATGTGGATCGTCGGGATGGGGCTGGATGTCCAGATGGCGATCGCTGTAACGGCCTGAAAATGCTCCCCAGTGGGAGCTGTGAGGCTTGAAGGTGTTCATGCAACGGGCTCCTTGGTGATCGGGCAGTGTGCCGCGGGATTGACGCCTAGTGCGCCAGGATTTTCCCAGGGTTCATGATGCCATTCGGGTCGATTGCGTTCTTGATGACAGCCATGAGATCCACGGCGTCTCCGTGTTCTTTCCTGAGGTATTTGATCTTGCCGGTGCCGACGCCGTGTTCGCCGGTCGATGTTCCGCCGACGGAGATCGCGTATTCCACCATCTTGCTGTTGATGGCGGCAACCTCATCGAGCTCTTGCTGGTTCGTCGGATCCACAGCGAAAACGACATGGTAGTTTCCATCCCCAACATGGCCAAGAATGGCGGCTGGCACGCTGCAATCACGCAAGAGTTCGCGAGTATCGAGAATGCAGGCGCCGAGTTGCGAGACCGGTACGCAGATATCGGAAGACCAGCCCTTGGCATTGGCCCGCTGCGAGACGACCGCGTAGAACGCATTGTGACGGGCCTTCCACAGCCGGTTGCGCTCTTCGGGCGCATTGGCCCACTCGAAATCCTTGCCGCCATTCTCCTCGACGATGGCGGCGACCATCTCGACCTGTTCCTGAACACCGGCCGGAGAGCCATGGAATTCAAAGGCGAGCGTATCCTCGATCTTCAGCGACAGTTGCGAATAGGCGTTGACCGCTTCGATCAGGCCACGGTCCATCAACTCCATCCGCGCAACGGGAATACCGAGCTGGACGATCGCGATGGCGGCAGCCACGGCCTGTTCGACGCTTTCGAACGAGCAAAGCGCGGCCGAGATGGTTTCCGGAATGCCGTAAAGTCGCAACGTCACCTCGGTGATGATGCCGAGCGTGCCTTCTGAGCCGACGAGAAGCCTGGTGAGGTCGTATCCGGCGGACGATTTGCGTGCCCGTCCGCCGGTTCGGATGATCTGCCCGCTCGGCAGCACGACGGTTAGCGACAACACGTTTTCGCGCATCGTGCCGTAGCGAACGGCATTCGTGCCCGATGCGCGCGTCGCCGCCATGCCGCCGATGGAGGCGTTGGCACCTGGATCGATCGGGAAAAACAGACCGACATCGCGCAGGTGCGTGTTCAATTGCTCACGGGTCACGCCGGCCTGCACCGTACAGTCTAGATCTTCAGCGCTGACGCGCAGCACCTCGGACATGCGCGACAGATCAATCGAGACGCCGCCGTTGACGGCTGCAAGGTGGCCCTCGAGCGACGTGCCGGCGCCGAACGCGATCACAGGGACCCCGGCCGCCGCACACAGCGCGACGATTTCCGAGACCTCTTCGGTGCTCTCGGCGAAAACGACGGCGTCGGGAACGGCCGATGTGTGATGGGATTCTCCACGGCCGTGCTGTTCGCGAAGAGCGTGAGACACGGAAAAACGCTCGCCAAAGCGCGTGGACAGAGCATCAAGGACAGGGGCGATGGCGTCAGTCATTTTTGGACCCCTTAAGGGTGAGGCCTGGGCCATGAATAGGAACGCGTCACCATGTCCGGTCTCGCAGGCATCATGCAAAAAAGTGACGGCCGGAGCTTCGGCTCTGGCCGTCATCGTGTCGACGTCAGGCAGACACAGCCTCGCCGTTCAGGTGGCGTTCCAGGAAGGGAAGGCTGTCCTGGCCCCAGTAGAGTTCGCCTTCGTAGCGGAACGTGGGAAAGCCAAATACGCCTGCGGACTTCGCCACGTCGTAGTTGGTGGTCCAGGTCGTCTTTGCGTCTTCCAACTGCGCGCGCGCCTCAAGGCTTCGGCCGTCAAGTCCGATGGAATCGGCGATTGCAATGCGAACCTCGGCGTTGCCGATATCCTTGGCGTGGCTCCAGAAGGCCTCCTGCAACGCCTTGGTCAGGCCGAGCCAATCCTTGCCTTCCAACTGCGCTGCAATCACAAGCAACGCAGCAGGGGTCGCGTCGGACAAGGCGGCGCGATTGTCGAAGTTCAACTTCTTGCCGCGATAGGCCGCCCAACGCTTCAGGTCTTTTGTCCAATAGGCACGGCGGGCCTCGGGTCGGTTCTTGGACAGGATGCCGCCATTCTCTTCGGGAAGCCGGATGATGTATGGCTTGATCTCGGCGCCGAAACGGTCAGCCACCGCAGTGAATGCATCCAGGCCGATGAAAGCCCAAGGGGAACCAATTCCAAAAAAGTAATCAATCTGTTTGCTCATGGTCTAATCTCAGATGCTGGGCCGTGGCCTGATGAAAAGTGGACAGCGGCAACCCTGATGTCGCCGCCGATGTGATTTAGTTCGCGACGGCAAGCCCGGCGTCGCGGATCAGCGCGCCGAACTGCTCGTAGTCTTCCTGGGCGAACGGCAAAGCACACGATAATGCAAAAGGCGCCAAGCGGGCATGGATGACGTCCGATGTCTTGGTTCGCGTGCTTGGTATCAAGGTCTGTTCTTCCCAGTTCCCGTTCCGTCTAGTAGCCGCGACCGTCGATGACGACATCGGGAAGCGGCTCTCCGGCGAGGAAGCGATCGAGGTTTGCATGCAGCTTGGCCGCGATGCGCGATGCATTGTCTTCCGACGACCACGAGATATGCGGCGTCAGCCGGATGTTCGGATGCGTATAGAACGGATGTCCGTCCGGCAATGGCTCCGGCGCCGTGACGTCGAGGGTCGCAGCGGCCAGCTGTCCGCTTTCGAGGGCTGCAAGCAATGCCTCGTCGTCGACTACCTCGCCGCGGCAAATGTTGACAAGATGAAGTCCGGGTTTTGCGGCCGAGAGGACCGCGCTATCGACAACGCGGCGGGTCAACGGGGTCAATGGTACGGAAAGCACGAGATGATCGACGTCGGCGATCATCTCCTCAAGCGTTCCGTAAAACCGAACGCCGGAGGCGCTGCCGTCAGGCTGGCCGCGTCTGACGGCGCTCACCTTCATGCCGAGGGCCCCAAGCTTCTCCGCGCTTCGTTGGCCGATCGCCCCGAACCCGTAGAGACCGACGGACTTGCCGGAGACGAGGCCAAGGGTGCGCTTGTTCCAGCCGTCGCGGGAGTGGACCAGCACGTCGTTGAACAACCTTTTCTCGTGCGCGAAGATAGCGGCGACGACGTATTCCGCGATCGCCTCGGCGGAAATTCCGCGGCCGGTGGTGACAAGCGGTGCTTCAAAGACCCAATCGGGAAAGGCATCAATCCCGGCTGACGCAATCTGGATCCACTTCAGATTGAAAGGCCAGCCTTCCGGCTTTTCCTTCGGCGCATTTGCCCAGCCATGAAAGAAAGTGAAAAGAAAATCGGCTTCCTCGGGGACGTCCCAAGCCTCCGCTTTTTCCGTATAGTCGAGCACCACGGGCCGGCTGTCATGCTGGCGTAGGAACTCGGACTGCTCGGCGTCAAGATTGCAGGCGATGACAGGCGGCACGTGCGCGCTGATCCGGGCTTCCTTGGGCATCTGCTCAATCCTGTTGCCTACGTTCGTGTTCCACGACAAATGGAGCACAAGAACGGTCGTTCTACTGTCGACCTTTAGGGCATGGCGATCGTTATTCGAAAGGAATAAAATTCCAATTCATTTCGATATTTTGAAATAAATTTGGATGATGTGGGTTTTCATTTTCTTTCATACGACCGCCGCTGGCGAACTGATTGCCGTTTTGGTTGTGCGCAGCTCGAAGCGCCAATAGCGGAGAGTTTGAAATGCGTCCGGTGGCCGCTGGTGATGCGCTGTTTTCGGGTGGCAATCTGCTGGAAAGGCTCGACGCTGGGCGCGATCAAGATCAGGCTTCTACCGCTGGACCTCAACATCAATAGATCACGGCCCTCAGAACGGGGTCTCCCGGCCTGCGCGAAACCTGACCTCGCGCGCGAAATCGCTGAAGATCTCGCCGTCATGAGCGAGATCTACGGCACCACGGTGCGCTACAATGAGGCCGACGGGCTGATCGACGTTCTGCCGGCTTAGGAACGATCTGCCGAGCAGGTGCCAAGAAGTCTCGCGGCGATCTCCTTGGCCGTCGTCGCAGCGTTCGCTTCGCGTCGAAGCACCGCGCCCGCAAGCGCCCCCTCATAGATCAGCAACAGCTGTTCGGCGAGTGCATCATCGGCGTCTGCACCAAGCAGGCCTTTGAAAAAGCTTTTCAGGAAAAGCTTGTGGCTGCGCGATGTCTGCTGGATCTCGGGGGAGCGCGGGTTCTCGATAGCCGCGATCAGAAACGCGCAGCCACGAAAATTTTCGGCGCTGGTTTTCCGTTCGAGGTTAGAGAACACGTCGAGGATGGGCTCCGCACCCGTGCGGTCGAGGGTAAGGCTCGACAGCTGTTCCCGCACTTGCATGTCGCGTTCGACGAGATAAGCGACGATCAGCGCTTCCTTGCTCTCGAAGTGGCGATAGAAGGTCGCTTTCGTTGTTCGCAGGTGCCTAACGAGCTCTGTCATCCCGACAAGATAGGTGCCGCCGGCGTAAAACACATCGCCGACGCGGGACAGGATCTCATCGCGGGTGTGGGGGGAGATTGTCGTCATACAGATATAGGCTCGTTGAGAGTAACGGATGAAAGGCTTGTTTGTAACTGTTTAAAGGACGGGTAAGTACGTCAAGACAAGAATATCCAAATTCCGTAGCTCACGCGGTACAGCGGCGCATAAACACGGTTTGCAGCAGCGCTCGCGCGAGTTTTTCGCCTGCGGGCCGACAGCGCGCCTCGAAATCAGAGTGGCGCGCTGCGCGAACGCCTCAATGAGCGCTGTGCGGACCGATCGGATAGAAGCCAACCCGCCAACCCGAAAGGCGGATGCAGGCGCTTGGTTGACATCATCAAGTCCATGAACAGAAATGGCCGGATTGTGGCCCACTCAATAAATCGTGACAGATAGTGACAACTGTATTGCCACATCCGATGCAACCGGTTGCCAAAAAACCATAATTGTTCCACCTACATTAAAGACAAAGAGTCGGATTAAGATATTGGATCGAAGCTGAATGCGCATATATCACGTCTTCCTTGGCATGTTCCTGGCTGTCGCACCCTCGGCATATGCTCTGGAAACCGGCTCACCTCCGGTCTTGGCGCCGCTGAAGACGCAGGGAGAAGCCGCTCAACTGAGCTCGCAGTTCCTGACGCGCTACGGCTATAAGCCGGTCGCGCTCGATGATGCGCTGTCGGCGAAGATCATGGATCGATTCATCAAGTCTCTTGACCCAGACCGCGTGCTGTTCCTGAAGTCGGATATCGACACGTTCATGGCCGACAAAAGCAAGATCGATGACGCCATCAAGCGGGAAAACCTGCAGATCCCGTTTTCAATCTTCAATACCTATGAGCAACGCGTCGTCGATCGTATGACCTACGCGCGCGATCTGTTGAAGCAGGGTTTCGATTTCACCGTGCAGGAAGATTACACCCTGTCACGTGACGACCAGCCTTGGCCGCAGTCGGAAGCCGACTCCAACGAACTCTGGCGCAAGCGGATCAAGGCCGATTGGCTTCGGTTGAAACTGAGCGGCAAAACGGACGCGGCAATTCGCGACACGCTGGACAAGCGTTACGCGAACGCCCTCGATCGCGCCTACAAATACAAGAGCGAGGATGTGTTCCAGTCCTTCATGGACGCCTACACGACGTCGATAGATCCGCACACGGATTACTTTGGCGCGAGGGCCGCGGCCGATTTCGATATCTCGATGAAGCTTTCGCTGGTCGGTATTGGCGCGGTGCTGCAGGAGCGCGATGATTATACGACGATCCGTGAGCTCGTTCCTGGCGGTCCGGCACAATTGTCAGGCAAGCTCGCTGTCGGAGACAGAATTACCGGTGTCGGGCAGGGAGTGGACGGAGCAATCAAGGAAGTGGTGGGGACGCGGCTGGATGAAGTCGTGCAGATGATCCGGGGCGAAAAGGATTCCGTCGTGCGCCTGGACATCCTGCCGGCGGATGCCGGTGCGGAGGGAAGCCATACCATTGTCAGCCTCGTGCGCGACAAGATCAGCCTGGAAAAACAAGCCGCCCAGAAGACCATCCTGCCCGTCAAGGACGGTGAAGCCGCGCGAAAGATAGGCGTCATCACGCTGCCGGCGTTCTACGAAGACTTCGACGCGCGGCGCAAAGGCGACAAGGACTACCGCAGCGCAAGCCGCGACGTCGCCAAGCTTCTCGCGGAGCTGAAGCAGGAAAAGGTCGACGGCGTCCTCATCGATCTGCGTAACAATGGCGGCGGCTCGCTCTCCGAAGCGATTGACCTTACCGGCCTGTTCGTCGGAAAGGGCCCCGTAGTTCAGCAGCGCGATGCCGATGGCAAGGTGCAGGTCCAGAGCGACGATCTTCCGGTGCCGGCATGGACCGGTCCGGTGGGTGTCCTGATCAATCGTGGTTCGGCATCCGCTTCGGAAATTTTCGCTGCGGCGATACAGGATTACGGTCGTGGCGTCATCATCGGCGAACCGAGCTTCGGCAAGGGCACCGTGCAGACAGTGGTCAATCTCGACGACGTGGCGCACAACAGCAAGCCGGCTTTCGGTGAGCTGAAGTTGACGATCGCCCAGTTCTTCCGCGTCAACGGCGGAACCACGCAGCTGCGTGGCGTGACACCCGATATCACGCTGCCCGGCTTCTCCGACCCCAAGACTTTCGGTGAGGCAAGCTATGACAACGCGCTTCCCTGGAGACAGATCAAGCCAGCCAACTACAAGGCTGCGGGCGATGTGAAGGCGCTGCTGCCGGAACTGCAAAGCCGGCATAATGCTCGCGCCGAGAACGATCCTGAGTTCCAGCGTTTTGTGGAAGACGTCGCCGAGCTGAAATCTCAGCGTGACAAGACTTCGATCTCCCTCAACGAGGCCGAGCGTCGCAAGGAGCTCACGGCTCGCGAAAACCGCATGAAGGCACGCAAGCAGGCGGGCGATGGCGTAGACCCGGCGCAAGATGATGGCTTGCAATCGAATGAGCGTAGCCTGAGCGCCGACATCGCGTTGGAAAACGCGCGGAAGAACGCCAAGGACGTGCTGTTGAACGAGGCTGGCGCCATTCTGGCCGATCAGGCAGATTTGCAAGGCGCCGCAAACGCTCTTGCACAGCAGTCCGGCAACAAGCAGGTCAAATAGCGGTCCGTGTTGGCCTAGCGGTATTGGCGGGTTAGTTCGTATCGCAAGGCTAAGTGCTAGTCACCTCGGCGTAAGGCGGCAACTCCCTCGCGAAAGATTGAACGGACCTGCCGCCTTCCCGGTGTAGGATCGGACAAAATTCCGTACGAGGAGGAAAGCCATGACACGCCTGACCGCCAAGGATTTTCCGCAGGAACTGCTCGAGCTTTACGATTATTATGCCCATGGCCGCATAACGAAACGAGAGTTTCTCGACCGGGCCGGCAAGTTCGCCGTCGGAGGACTGACTGCCGCAGCTATCCTGTCGTCGATGAGCCCGGACTACGCGTTGGCAACGCAAGTCGAGTTTACGGATCCTGATATCGTAGCGGAATACATCACCTACCCATCTCCGAAGGGGAATGGAGAGGTGCGCGGCTATCTCGTCCGCCCGGCGAAGGCGACAGGGAAGTTACCCGCCGTCGTGGTCGTCCATGAGAACAGGGGTCTCAACCCCTACATCGAGGACGTGGCGCGTCGCGTCGCCAAGGCTGGGTTCATTGCCCTGGCGCCGGATGGACTTACGTCGGTCGGCGGATATCCGGGCAACGATGAGAAGGGTCGTGAACTGCAGCAGAAGGTTGATCCCGAAAAGCTCATGAACGACTTTTTCGCGGCGATCGAGTTCATGATGAAGAGTGACATGACCACCGGAAAGGTTGGCATCACCGGCTTTTGCTACGGCGGCGGCGTCTCCAATGCAGCGGCGGTCGCCTATCCCGAGCTGGCTGCCGCGGTTCCGTTCTACGGACGTCAGCCGAGTGCTGCCAGCGTCGAGAAGATCAAGGCGCCATTGCTGATCCACTATGCCGAGCTCGACAAGGGCATCACCGATGGCTGGCCGCCCTATGAGGCGGCATTGAAGGCAGACGGAAAGACCTACGAGGCTTACATCTACCCCGGCGTCAATCATGGGTTTCATAACGATTCGACACCCCGTTATGATGAGGCTGCGGCCAAGCTGGCCTGGGAAAGGACGATTGCCTGGTTCCAGCGCTACCTTGCGTGATCGCTCGGGCCTATTGCTTGGTTGAGCGCGCAGGACGCCGGAGAGCTGCAGATCGATCAGCAGCCAGACTTGCTAACCTGTTAGATAACCTCGATCGCCTGATGGCTAACGCTCACGACCGCAGCGGAAACGCAGCGGCCTCCGAACTAGATGCGTCCTAAAGCTTCGCGTCCGGATGCGTTGCCGCCTTTAGGTCTGCCAATCCGCGATATCCGTCCTTGCTTCCAACCGTGGCAGCGGCATTAAAGATCCGCTCGGCATCGCCGTACATCTGCAGGTTCAAATAGCAGTAGCCCCTGAGAACGAGGAGATCGATCCGTTCCTGCTGCAGTTGTGCGCGTTGATCGAGATAGACCAGCGCCTCGCGGTAGCGTTTGGCGTTGAACGCCGCGAGTGCGCGATCGGACAGAATTGAGACCTGCAGTTCGGACGCACGCTGGCGACTTTGCGGCGCCTTGGTGGCAGCGACGGCAGCGTTGTTCGACAGGCCCGCTCGCAGATAGGCCAGGCTCTGACCATAGGCCGCGTCTTCCCGGACCTTGCGGACGGGGCTTGCGAGTGCTGCCTCGAAGGCCTCGACAGCTTCCATGGGCCGGTTGAGATCCATCAGGCACCACCCACGGTCAAGGGCGCTGCCGGCGTTCAGCTGTCGGGCATCCACCGTCGATGAGCAGCCGCGGGATTGGTTTCCACCACGGCTAACGTTGGCAGTTCTGGCGGGTTTGACCGTTTCCCTTGGTGCCATGGCCGGCTCTGGCTGTTGCTGCGGGCTGGCTTGGACACCGGAGGAGGGTGCCGCGATCACTTGGGGTACGTAAGCCTGCGCCTGCCGCGGCTGCGGTGCGGGGCCGGGCGAGGGGAGGGCGGCTTGCTCCTGCGGTGTGAGTGAAGACGTCTCACCCAGCTGCGCGATACGGGTTGATCGTCCAGCCCAAAGCCGCTGCATTTCGGCAACGCCCTTGCGGTCGTTCAGCTGCTCTCGCGTGATCGCCAGGCCATAGGCGGAGGGTTCGTCGTCCGGCTTCCAGCGCAGGGCGGTTTCGAACCATCGCGCAGCGGTTTGCGGCTGGTTGAGCGACCGTGCATACCAACCGAACTGCTGCGCTGTCGGCACGTATTTCTGGGCAATAACCTCAGCCGCCATCCGTCCGAGAACGTCCTCTGCTATCGTTGCAGGCGGTTGCTGTGCCATCACATTGGCGGTTGCGGCAAGGTAGGTCGCGGTGGCGTCCTCAGAATCGTCGCGCCACTTGTACATGACGTCTTCGGCTTCCTGCTCCTTCTTGTCGGCAATCAGCGCCAGCGCCAGCCCCTGCGACGCGCTTGCCGAATCCTCCTTCGCGCGCGCCGCGCGAAACCACTTCTGTGCGTCGGCATTGTTCTGGCGGCGTAGATGATACCACCCAAGCAGCAAATTGTCCGAGGCGAGGCCCTGGGTTTCTGCAAGGCGCTGCACGAGCGACAGGTAGTCGGGCGAGATTGCTAGATCAGGATTTGCGTTGCCGGCGGCGACGAAGCTCCGCGCCAAGTCATTTCGGATGCTGTCAAACTCGCGGCCGCCATTGCCATCCGGACGTTCGAGCCCCAGCAAAACCTGCATCGGGGCGTAGGAGAGCAAGGCTGAGGCCTTTTGGATGGTTGCCAGTCGCTCCTGCGGGTTGGTGCAGGTTTTAAGGATATATCCGTAAGCATCCTGAGCGCGCTGTATGCGGTCGGTGCGCGCGAAGGCTTCCGCGACGCGCCAAAGGATGTCGATGTCGGCGCAGGTCAGCAGGCTTGGCGTGCCGGCACCTATCTGAACCACCGTCGCGTATTGCTTAAGATCAGAGGCGTTCACCAGTCGCGCGCGCGCTTCGGCGACATCGAGACGGTCGAGGAGATCTGAGGGAGGCTGCCAGTCGGCTTCGGCCGTCCGCCGGTCGGCGATTGACTTGCGAAGCTCCGCATAGCGGCCGTCGGCATAGAGTTGCCACATCGCCTCGAGCTGAGCGTCGCCCCCCTGCGGGATGGCCAGTGGATCGGCAGGCGGCACCCAGTCGGGATAGAGCGCTTGAAGCCGCGATATTTCCGCCTGAAGCCTGGCTTTGTCACCACGACTTGCGAAATAACGAAGCGCGCTTTCGTCGACCTTTGGTGCAGTGGATGGTTGGGCAGTCGGCGCCAAACGCTGTGTCGTGCTCTGCTGCGGGGCCTGCGCGAATACCTCGTTTGTCGGGGGGGGAGGTTGGCTTCCCGGCTGCTGGTCGGCGGGAGCCGCCACAGTGGCCTGAATTTGCTCCGAGATCGATTGTACGTCGATCGTTCGATGTTCCGGCGAACCGTCTGGTCCGGTGATCCGCCCCATCAGCATCACTTGTGGAGATGGCTCCGCAGCGTCAAAGCCCAGGGCCTCCTGAATGGCCGCACGGTCCTTCAGCGCTGTGACAAGGCCTGCCACCACGATCGCGACCGAGACTGCAACAAGAGAGGATTTCACAGGCACTCCGGATGTTTCTCCGCGACAAAAGCCAACCCCAGAAGCTGAAGAGTTGACGGATAGTAGAGTGATGGCGCGAACTGCCTGGCTGACGCGGGAAGCTTCGTTCCATCAACCACACAGGCCACAACATCGTTAACAATTCGATAACCCGGGTCCGAGAGCAGATGTTTTGGCTGCCCGGTGTTCAGATCGATCGTCGCCGGCGTACCGTCGCCCGAAGTCATCCCTGACTTCAATCTTTCCAGAAGTTCCTTGTCCGAAACTCCCGCGCGGGTGAGATAAAGCGGAATGCGCACGGCGTTGTAGCCAAACTCGGCCTCGAAGCCTTCCGCAGGCGCGGGCTGGCGTCGCAGACTCACCCAGTCGGCGGGCAGCTTGCGGGGCCCAAACTGCATGGACTTCAAAAGAGAAAGCCCGTCACGGCTCAACGCCTGCCACTTGTCCGATGGCGAAAGCAAGGCCATCACGGGAATGGCCTCATAGATCCAGTAAGACGGATTGATCACCGGGCCATCGCGGCGACCTGGCGCGTTGAAACCATCGACGGCCGGCAGAAGAACGGTGTGGCCAGCCGATCGGACAACGGCGTGCGCCAGCAGCGCATTGGCGATCTTGGCGGCGGCCTCGAGATAGGCCTGATTGTGCCAGGCGGAACCTGCCAGAGCGAGCGCGTAAGCGATCAGCATGTCGCCGTCTGACGCATTATTGGCATCGGTAACATGCGGCTTGGTTGACGGGTCCCATTTCCAGACCGCCAATCCGTCGTCGCGCAGTAGCAGTTCGGTGCGGGTAAAGTACCAGATCTGCTCGAAGTCGGCAGGATCGTTGGCGAGGTATGCGAGCCACATGCCGTAGCCTTGACCCTCGCTGTGACTGATATTGCCGTTGGCGTTGTCAACGATACGGCCGCTGACATCCAGGAATTTCGACTTGTAGGCGCTCCATGCCGCAGCATCGATCCGTACACCCGTCGCGCATGCCGGCTGGCACACAAGGGCTGCAAGGCAGGCAAGGCCTGCTGTCAGGATGGTCTTCCATCGGATCATTTTCGCCTGCCGAGATTTTTCAGCATGCCTGATGTTGCAACGCCGATCAGCAACGACAGGATGACCAGCAGCACCGCGTAGGACAGGATGTTGGTCGATAGCCAGTTCGCCGCAATCAGTCGATAGTTGGCGAAGCTCCAGTTGTCGGTTTCGATGAAATCGAAACGACTGACCGGAACGGTTTCGATCTTGCCAGTCGCTGCGGAATATGTGCTGACATGCCCGGCGATTTCAGGCCAATTCAACTGCTTCGTTATGGCGTCGGCACCATCTCTCAGATCCTTTGCCGATGGCGCGGCAACGATCGTCCACGTCGAATTACCGGAGGCACCGGTCCCCTGTGCAATCATGAAGCTGTTGGCGTTGGAGGGCGTAAACAATTCCTCGGCACCCGGTATGAACTGCAAAGAGCTCAGCGAGATATCGAAATTGCGCCGCAGCCATTCCTGGAAAGAGGTTATCTGGCCCTGCCACACGCCGCCGCTCACCTTCGAACGCCATTCGTCGAACATGACGGATGTTTCGCCTGGCGTAGTCTGCGTAGCGGCGAGCGGTCTCCATGTCGCCTGGCTGGTGGTTGCTATGTTCAGCTGCGAGAGCACCGCTTGCGGCATCTGCGAGATAGATCCGATGAAGATGGCATTGCGATCTCCGATCGCGGCTGGCGAAGCCGCGGGATCGACATCGATAGGGCGTCCGGCAACCAGAGCCATCTGAGCGAGCAGGGTAGCGGTTGCTGAAAGGGTGTCGGCATCGACGCGGTCGATGAAGATCGGCGTAGGGCTTGCCGCACGACCGTATGGGTAGCCGGTTCCGGCCAGAGCCGCGAGGTTGGGGCGCTGGCCAACGCGTGCGAAGTCGGGCATGTGGAATTCGCTGGTATCGAACAGCGCAAAGCGCGGTCCGGCACTGGCCGTGGTTCCCGGAACGCAAGCATCATCGTCCTTGGTCAGGAGGATCGCCTCAAGCGATACGGTGTTCAGACCCGGCTTGAAGTGTCGCATCGTTACGCGGATCGGAAGGTGCCGGAAAATACCGCCCCCAGTGGTGGTAATGGGTAAAGTCGAGGCAATGTTGCCGTTGACGTACACGTCGATGTGGCTGCCGGGCAAAACGTTCTGCGTATAGGCGGCATCGAGCAGCACGGTCGCCTCGCCATAGGCATTGGCGTAGAAATCCGCAGGAACGGCAATGTTGAATCCGGTGCGAAAGCGCCGGCCAGAAAACTCGGTCGATTTGACGCCGAGCTGCGAGAACGCCACTGTTCTGTCGGAAAACAGCAGCGGCGCATCGGGCGCAGTCCAGCGTTGAGTCGCAAGTGCGTCGCGACTTGTTGAAACCGCCCTGTCGGTCGTCGATACGATGGTATCCACGGCGGTCGAGATTGCCGCCCACGAAGGACCGGTGACCAGCAGCACGGGCGCTCCGGAGCGCGGATCTATGGCAAAAGTCGCCAGAGCTGCCGTTTGGGCCGCAGCTGGCACGGCGAACAATGGCTGCAGGTCGCTCGGCGTGCCCACCAGCACGGTCAGCCGTCCGGGGGAAGATGGTGGCAAGGAATCGGTGGTGAACGACATGGTCTGGTTCGGCATGCTGCTCAGGATCGACAGGCCCTGGGCCAATCTCAAAAGCGGCTTCGTCGTTCCAGGCTGCTCCAGAGCCGGGACGACGAAATTGAAAGTCGTTTGGCCGGCGGCATCGACGCCGATCGCGCGAATGGCATCGGTGCTGGAAAATTTGGCGGCTTCTTCACCGGTGAAGCTCAAGAAGGTCTGGGCGGGGTCAATATCGGACCATAGCTCGTAAGTCGATTGAACGCTGCAATCGGTTCGATGACGCTGCACCGCCTCGATCGTCAGGAGATTTGCGCCGGGCTGCAGTAGGCGCGGCGGAACGCTGAGAGATACCGCGCTCGCACCGTCCGGTGACCCGACGCGCTGTTCACCTATCACTCTGTTGTTGATGAGAATGGTAAACTGCGATGCCTCAGGCGCAACGACGATAGCGTTCTGATAGCTGAAATTGAAGGTGGCTGGTGCCGCTGCCTGCTCGGGTGTGAGATAGACAGACCAAGACCGCCGGTCATACTCGCCGTCCATTCCGAGTTTTGCAAACGGGACGACATAGCGCCGGGAGGCGTCGTTCGGAATGGCAGATGGCGGCACGCCGACCTTCTGCGCCGCTGGCGCCGGCGGCGCAGTTGGGAGAGAAGGCTGTGTTGCCTGTTGAGGAGGCTGAGGAGGTGCAGCAGGGTTGACTGCAAACGGTTCGATCGCTCTCGGGTTTGCGGGGGGCTGGGCCGTTGGTGCGACTGCTGGCGGTGGCTGTGTAACGATGACGGGAACTGGTGCCGGGGCCACGGTCGGCGTTGAAGGCACCACCAAGCGTGGCACCGTCTGCGGCGTTTCCGCAGGGCGCTCGCCCGACATGTCGAACGGCGTCGTCTGCGCGTAAGCCAAGGCCGATGCACAGAGGAAAAACGTAAAAGCGGGAGCGAGTTTTTTCATCAGCTATTCGCCTTTGCCGATTGCCGTTGCTCCTCGCGTTCCGGCCGCATGCTGCGGAAGAAGTATACCAGCCCTCGGCTGGTCTGGTAGAGTGCCAATCCCACGAACCAGATCGTTCCGCGGATCAGCCCTGGATTGCGTCGCCGGCCCTCCTGGAACTGCGTCCATTGCGCCGAGTTGGCAAACATCAGGTCGGCGATGAGCCGATGGTCGAGCGCGCTCTTCGGAACGTATTGGCAGCCGACGGCCAATAAGCCATCGGTCGGCTGAATGTTGCGTATGATCAATGGTAGCGTTTCCACGTCCGCACCACTGAATGGGCGGAAACGGACTTCGCCTTCGACGCCGACCAGCGATTGCTCGAGGTGCTTGTCGAACACATGCAATCGGGCGCCGTGAACCGACACGTCTTCGATCGAGGCTGTATACCATTTGCCGTTGATGCCGAACTCGGCGCGGCGGTTGACCCGGACGCGACGCGAGGAAGCGCGTTCGCCGCGCTCGGAAACGACGCCCAGCGCGCAGCCGGCCATGATCAGATTGATCAGGTTCCAACCGCCAACGACAAGCGTGACGTCGGCCTTGTACGGCTCCGTGTAGATCCGGTAGATGGTGACGATCAGCGCGATGATCTGCACGGCAAAGATCACGAAGAACGGTCGGCTGATCTCCGACAGGCGGCTGACAGCGATGGACTCGTCCTTTGCGGTGACCTTGAAGGTCGGCTTGCGTGGATTGAGCATGACCGAAATCACCGCCGGCAAAAGGTGAACGGTCTGCACGTATTCATAGAGCTCCGAGATCCATGGCCAGCGGAAGGAGCCATAGAGGTAGTTTTGCATGATCAGGTTCACGAGCATGTAGGCCAGCGTATAGGCGAGGAACTCGCCGCCCGACGCCGTGAAGATCTCGAGGTCGAAGAACAGGTAGAACAACGGTGCGAACAGGAACACTGTGCGCGGGAAAGGGAACAGCCAGAACAGCGTCGACGACATGTAGCAGAAACGCTGCGGGATCGTCAGGCCGCGCTTCAGCAGCGGGAAGCGGAAGCGCAGGATCTGCATCATGCCCTGCGCCCAGCGGCTGCGCTGGCCGATGAAGCTGGCGAACGTCGCCGGTTGCAGTCCTGCGATCAGCGGCTTGTCGACGTAGATGCTGTTCCAGCCGCTGCCGTGCAGGGCAAGCGCCGTCTCGCAGTCTTCCGTGATGCTAATCCCGCTGAAGCCTTGCTGCGATTCCAGTGCCTTGCGGCTGAGAACCGCTGCCGATCCGCAGAAGAAAGCGGCGTTCCATTTGTCGAGACCGCGCTGGATGATGCCGTAGAACATCTCGTTCTCGCTGGGCATGTTGTCGAAGGTGCGCAGGTTGCGCTCGAGCGGATCGGGGTTGATAAAGAAGTGTGGTGTCTGCACCAGGAACAGTTTCGGATCGTCGTCGAAATAACCTACCGTCTCCAAAAGAAAGTCGCGCGCCGGCGCATGGTCGGCATCGAAGACGGCGATGAGCTCACCCGAGGAATGTGCCATCCCGTTGTTGAGGTTGCCGGCCTTTGCGTGCTCGTTGCGCTCGCGCGTCAGGTAGGTGACGCCGATGTCCTCGCATAATTGCTTGAGTTCGTTGTGTCGGGCAACCGCCGCCTGGGCCTCGAGGAGCTTGTTGGAGTTTCGCTTCTGTACCGTACCGCCGTCATCGAGCAGCCAGACGTGAAGCTTGTCGGCGGGGTAGTCCATGGCCTTGGCGGCGGAAAGCGTGTTTGCGAGAAGATGCGAGTCTTCATTGTAGGTCGGAACGAAAACGTCGACATGCGGGAACCGGTCCAGCTTGCCGGCCCGAGATGGGCGTGGCGGTAGCGGCGTCGCGACGATGAACAGACTGAGCGCCAGCATCGCGACGCTGTACATTTCGGCAAGATAGAGCAGCAGGCCAGGAATGAAGTTTTCTGGTTGGTTGATCGGTGGCAACGTGCTGGTGGTGCGCCAGTAGACGTAACGCATGACGATCGACGTGCCGAAGGCAAGCGCGATCAGGCGCCACGTACCTTCGCCCTTCAATCCCTTGATGATGGCCATGACGGCGACGACGGTGATGCTGGCGATCAGCTGCGTCTGCAGGTTAACCGGCAGGGTGACCAGCGTGACAACGCAGAGTGCGACCACTGCCCAGATCAAGATGCTGCGGGCCTTATGCATCGGCTTTCCTTCGAAGGCATTGAGCCGGGTTCCCGAAGGGCCGGCCTGTCGTCATCTATCTATGGCAGGCGGCCGTCATGGTCGCGTTGCCGATGCAGTCGGGCGAGGGGACGGTGACGCCACCGTTGCTCATTGCTTGCTGTTGCACTTGCTGCTGGACCGGCTGTTGCGGTGCATTCGCCGATATGGGCGCAGCCGCTGGCGTATACTGCGTGTTCTCGGACGTCTCCGGATCCGGCACGCGCGGGCCGATAGCCTGTGGCAATGCCGGGGGGGCTGCAGAAGTCGGCGCGGCCGCCCTGCGCATCACCGTAGGCCGCACCGCCGTGGGAGTCTGTGCAGGCTCGTAGCCGATTGGCATGGGCGAACTGCGGTACCCACCCTCGTCGGGATAGATCGGGCTGCCGGTCTGTCCAAGCGTCGGATCGACGCCACGGGTCATGCCATATGGGTTCCAGATCTCGCCGTTGAAGGTGCCGATCACGGTATAGCCATACATGACACCAAGGAGCTGGCGCTCTGTTGCTCGTGCATCGCATAATCGCAGGCGAATTTGGATCATTCCAAAATTGCGCGCCTGCGTCTGATCCGACCGGCTGGATCGGACCTGCTGCCAGGCATAAAGGCAGGTGTCTCCGGCATGGCTTTTGCCGGAAGCGTAGCCGAAGGGTCCGTAGCTGTTCTGCAGGAATGTTGCAGATCTTGCCATCCGCACGCCTGGAACGGATGCGGCGATTTCGCGAGCGATGCCTGTCTCGTTGACCATCCGGTAGGACGCATTGCCCGTGGCGGGGTTGGCACCGCTGGCGCCAAGAAACTGCACTTTCAGAAAGTTTTGTCCGGCCACCGACGACGATGTGAACAGGGAAATGGATTGTTCGACGCCGTTGCCACGTTTCTGCTCGATGACGCTGACGATCGACGGCCCGCCCGGCGGTGGCAAGACAAGCGCTTTCTCACTGGGAATGGTCTCCGGGCCGGTCGGCTGTCGGATACTCCCCGTCGAGGTGCAGCTGGCCACGAGACCCGCCAACCCTGCAAGCGCTATCAGTCTCAAGAAGCTCATCGTTCCGATCGCCGTAATCGTATTTCCTCGCGGCCAGCGCAATCTGGCGTTGGTCTTCGAATCAACGACCGATATGGTCGGTAGATGATGTAAACGACGGGCATGGTTAACAACTGGTTAACACGAACGTGATCGGTCGAGCGGCTCTGATGTTTCCTCATCGGTCCATGGACGGCCACAGGCTGAATTTCGACGGCGAACTATTAGCGTGCCAAATCCGTAAAATGCCGTTTCACCGCTGTTTTCCGCGATTAAATAAGCATCTGTTGGTGGCAAATAGTCGCGGCTTGCCGCCGCAATGATGGCCCCGGTAGGGCGTGAAGATGGTAAAAAGCAGGGGATGCCATGGTCATTCATGATCGTGGTTCATCGGGCTATGTGAATTCTAGCACCTTAACATGTTGCGTTTGAGCTGTTACGTAACTCAATAACGTTTGAAAATCGTCAAGCGGGTGCGGGTGGCTGTGTCGTCCATCGCTGCTTCTGACAGACGAATGAACGTTGAGTTTTAGTTCAAGCAATGGGTGAGCGAAGAAGGATATTTGCCACCGGCGTTGAGTGAACATTGTCATGACATGAACTGACTGGCGGAGGGCCAGAGGGAGGAGGAATAGAGAGATGCCCGGTTGAATCGGGCTGATAATAAAGGCGAAACATAGTGAACGTTAAGAATCGGCTGCTTTCGACCATCCACGGCTGTCTGCTCGTGGCAGTTCTGACATCAATGTCTTCCATCGTTCTGGCCCAGCAGGCCGGCGCGCCGCCGCCACCGTCGGTATCAACGGTCAATGTCGTTCCGACATCCATTCCCCTGAGCTATGAATATGCAGCGCGAATATCGGCATTCCGTCAAACGGAGGTGCGTGCACGCGTTAGCGGCATTTTGCTGAAGCGCAACTTTATCGAGGGCGCGGAGGTCAAGGCGGGCGATGTCCTCTTCCTGATCGATCCAGCGCCTTATGAAGCGGCGTTGGGTCAGGCTGAGGCGGTTTTGAAGCAAGCGCAAGCACAATTGAACCAAGGCCTGCGTGAAGAAAAGCGCAACATCAGCCTGTTCGACCAGAATGTCGGCAGCGAAAAGAGCCGGGACGACGCGATTTCCACCCGTGAACTTGCGGAGGCCTCCGTCGCGTCCGCCCAGGCGCAGGTTCAGACAGCGAAACTCAATCTCAGCTATACCAAGGTGACAGCGCCAATCGATGGCATCACCAGCCTGGAACAGGTTTCCGAAGGAAGCTTGATCAGCACGGATTCAAGCCTGCTCACCAGTATCACGCAACTCGATCCCGTTTACGTCAACTTTTCGTTTTCGGACTCGGAAGCCCGTGAAATCCGTCATCTCGTTGACCTGAAAAAGGCCAAGAGCCCTGACCTCACACTGCGGGTGAAGCTGACATTCGGCGATGGTTCAACCTACGATCACGAAGGTCTGGTCGATTTCACCTCGGCGACGGTTGACGTCAACACCGGCACCATTCAGGCGCGTGCGGTCGTTGACAACCCAGAGCGTCAGCTCATTCCGGGGCAATTCGTTCGTGCAACGGTCAGCGGCGTGACAGCGGACGCGGCGATCGTTATTCCCGAGGTCGCGCTGATGCAGAGCCCGCAGGGGCAGTTCGTCTATACCGTCGGCAAGGATGGCAAGGCGAAGATCAATTCCGTCACACTCGGACAGAAGGTCGGCAGCAACTGGATTGTTACGTCTGGCCTCACAGCCGGCGAGCAGCTCATCACGGAAGGCGTCATCAAGGTTCGTCCTGGTTCACCGGTTCAGGCGACAGCTGCAGCGGCTGCAATTGAGCCCAGTGCTGCCAAGGACGAAAACAAGGTCGTGGCAAACTGATGGGCAACAGATTTTTTATCGATCGGCCGGTTTTCGCGGCCGTCATTTCCATTGTTATCGTTATCGCCGGTCTGCTGGCGATGCGGTCCCTGCCGATTGCGCAGTATCCCGAATTGGTGCCGCCGCAGGTGGTAGTCACGGCCACCTATCCGGGTGCGAGCGCCGAAACAGTTGCCCAGACCGTTGCGGCCCCGTTGGAGCAGCAGATCAACGGCGTCGAAAACATGCTTTACATGCAGTCGACGAACTCCAACAGCGGCACGATGCAGATCACGGTGACGTTTGCGCTTGGCACCGATCCGGACCAAGCCGCGATCAACGTCAACAACCGCGTTCAACGTGCTACATCGACCTTGCCGCAGGAGGTCACTCGCCAAGGCGTCGTGGTTGCGAAACGTTCGAATTCGATCCTGGCCTTCGTGGCGATGTTCTCGACGAACACCCAATATGACCGGACATACGTGGGCAATTATGCGCTGTTGAATGTGCTTGACGATCTCAAGCGTATTCCCGGTGTCGGTGACGTCAACATCCTCGGTGATATCGATTATTCCATGCGCGTCTGGCTGCGGCCCGACAAGATGGCGCAGTACAACCTGACCCCAAGCGACGTCTCCACCGCCATTCAGGAGCAGAACTCGCAGTTTGCTGCTGGCCGGTTCGGCGATCAGCCCAGCCCAAGCGGCGAACCGTTCACCTATAGCGTTACCACGCAGGGACGTCTGACGGATGCCGAAGCCTTCGGCAATATCATTCTGCGTTCCAGCAGCAATGCCGCGACGCTGCGCCTCAAGGATGTTGCACGTGTCGAACTCGGCACAAAAAGCTATGCGGTGCAGAGCAGCCTGAACGGCACGCCCGCAGTCCCGATCGCGGTCTATCTGCAGCCGGGAGCCAACGCCCTGAGCACAATGGAGGCATTGTCCACGCGCTTGGCAGAGCTGAAAGGCTCCTTTCCGGACGGTGTCGACTACCGGATCCCTTATGATACGACAAAGTTCATCCAGGTATCGATCGAAGAAGTGATCCACACTTTCTTCGAGGCAATCGTGTTGGTGATCATCGTCGTTTTCCTGTTCCTGCAAAACTGGAGAGCAACGCTTATTCCGGTTATTGCGGTACCCATCTCGATCATCGGAACATTCGCCGGCATGTACATGCTTGGCTTCTCGATCAACCTGTTGACCCTATTCGGTCTGGTGCTGGCGATCGGCATCGTTGTGGACGATGCCATTGTGGTGCTTGAGAACGTCGAGCGTCTCATGACGGTGGAGAAATTGTCACCCAAGGACGCCGCAATCAAGGCGATGGGAGAGGTAACCGGTCCGGTGGTGGCCATTGTTCTCGTGCTTTGCTCTGTATTCATCCCGGTCTCGTTCATGGGTGGACTCGCGGGGCAAATGTACAAGCAGTTTGCCGTGACAATCGCCATCTCGGTGATCCTGTCTGGCATTGTGGCCCTCACGTTGACGCCAGCTCTGTGCGGCCTCATCCTGAAGCCTGGGCATCACGAACCGGCCCTGCCGTTCCGCATCTTCAATCGTGGGTTCGAGCGGTTGACCGCAGGATACACAGCCGGCGTGCGGTTCTTCGTCAAGCGTTTTGCCATCGGCTTGCTGCTGGTTGCCGGTTTGCTCGGAGCCACGGGCTATCTTTTCTACACCACTCCTGGCTCACTTGTTCCCAACGAGGATCAGGGTTGGGTTCTGCAGATTGCGATCCTGCCATCCGCTGCCGCCTTGCCGCGCACCGAAGCGGTAATGGACCAAGTGGTAACCAATACGCAGAAACTTCCGGGCGTGAAGGACGTCTTTGCAGTCTCCGGTTTCGACATCCTGTCCGGTGGCTTGAAGACCAGTGCCGGCGTTTCCTTCATCATCCTCGATGACTGGAAAGAGCGAACGACGCCAGCACTGGACGCGCGCAACATCGCCGGGCCGATCATTGGCGCCAACAGTGGCATCAAGGACGGTATGGTTCTGGCCTTCAATCCCCCACCGATCCAGGGTCTGAGCACGACCGGCGGTTTCGAGGCATATGTTCAGGATCGTGGCGGCAAGGGCATTGCTGCGCTTGCCGATCAGACGGCGCAACTCGTGGCTGCCGCATCGAAGCGGCCGGAACTGACAGCGGTACGCACCACCTTCGACGCAAGCGTTCCGCAATACCATGCAGATCTGGACCGCGAGAAAGCCAAGGCCCTCGGCGTGCCGATCGACACGGTTTTCGATGCCATGCAGGCGACCTTCGGTAGTCTCTATGTCAACGATTTCACTCTTTACGGACGCAATTATCAGGTGAAGCTTCAGTCCGAGGCTGCGTTCCGGCAGTCGCCTGATGATCTTCGCCAGGTATTCGTACGCTCCAACGCCGGCAGCATGATTCCGCTGGATGCGTTGGTCAAAGTCAGCCGCATCATCGGTCCGGATCAGGTCGAGCGCTTCAATGCGTTCAACTCCGCCAAGGTAACCGGCAACCCGGCACCGGGCTACACATCAGGCGACGCCATCAAGGCATTGCAGGAGGTGGCGGCGCAAACGTTGCCGGCCGACTACCAGATTGCCTGGACCGGCTCTGCCTATCAGGAACTGGCAACCGGTGGCGCGGGAACGCAAGCCATGCTCTTCGGTATTGTCATGGTGTTCCTGATCCTCGCCGCGCAGTACGAGAAGTGGACCCTGCCGCTTGCCGTCATCACGGCCATCCCGTTTGCGTTGTTCGGTGCCCTGCTGGCAACGCAGTTGCGTGGCTTGACCAACGACGTCTACTTCCAGATCGGCATGGTGACGCTGATTGGTCTTGCGGCCAAGAACGCCATCCTGATCGTGGAGTTTGCGGTTCTGAAGCGACAGGACGGGATGAGTGCCGGCGAGGCGGCGATCGAGGCGGCGCGCCTGCGCTTTAGACCGATCGTCATGACATCGTTGGCCTTCATCCTCGGCGTCGTGCCACTCGCCATCAGCACCGGCGCTGGTTCGGCAAGCCGGCATGCGATCGGAACCGGGGTTATCGGCGGGATGCTGGCGGCGACCTTCATCGCCACCTTCTTCATCCCGATGTTCTACCGGCTTATTGCCTGGAAAGATCCGAAGCCAGCTGAGGAGGCAACACCAGTTCACGATCACCCGGCAGCCGTTCCCGGCGAATAAGGGAGATACGAACCAGAAGGGCCGGCGCGGACAAGAACGTCTGCGCCGGCCCTTTTTTATTCCGGGATCGCGTGGATTCGAGTTGCCGTATGCGCAGGTTCTTAATGTGGAGACTATAGTATGCTTTCACCACTGCCCCACCATTGAGGACAACACATGAAGACGATGATCGTCGGCGCGCTTCTCGCCGCCATTTTGCCAGGCGTCAGCTATGCGAAGACTCTCGAGTTTCCGAGTGATGCACCGGTTGCGCAGATCGCGATACCTGATAGCTGGGCTCCTGAGGAGACGGAAACCGGCATCCAGGCGACGTCCGACGATTCCGCCATTTATCTCTCCATCGACGTGGCTGAAGGCAAAAGCGTCGACAAGGTCATCGACGATGCGATCGCTTTCCTCGACAAGAATGGCGTGAAGGTCGACGGCTCCACGCAGAAGAAGTCGGATGAAGCCATCAACGGCATGGACATGACAAATTTTGACTGGACCGGCACCGACACCAATGGCGCCGTCAACATCGGCATTTCCCTCGTTTCCCCCAAGCCGGATAAGTTGCTCGTCATTACCTATTGGGGATCGAAGGGCACGCAGGAGGCGCATGGGCCCGAACTGCAGGCGATCATCACGTCGCTGAAGCCCGCTGCCGAATAATTGCGTGGGCGCCGCATCTTCGATGCCGCCCGTATTCAAAGGCCGACCATGCGCTCTCTTCTCTCACTGCTTTCTCTGGCGTTGTTCGCTACTCTTGCCGCCATTCCTGCATGGGCTGACGACTACAAGGCCGTCAGCAATACCGCCATGTCGGTGACTGGCGACGTGTTGATGGACGATTTCAGCATCACGTTCGAGACCGGGGATGAGCTTGCATTCTCCAGCTTGATCGCGGATCACTTCATTGTCGATGGCGAGCGCCTTCCGGCCTCGGTCTACCGTGTCGCCGAACCGGATGACCCGGAGCTTCTCAACGGAAACCGCTTGTGCGGTTCCGGCCCGGTGACCTATGTCGCGAACTGGACGGCGGGCGCAGGCTTGTCGGCCATTGCGGTCTTCACAGGCAATCGCGCGCCGAAAAGCTCGGATCAGATGTGCGCATCCTACACATTCGAGGAGTAGCCGCAGAGGCGTTGCCGGGCTTTGTGTCGCTGTGGACTCGTGATCACGACCGATCGCCACGCATCAGAAGAGGTTCCGGCCGAGTATCGTAAGCGATCTTGGCTTCCTCTGCGGCGGCCAGAAAGGCAAGTCGTGCCTCTTCGGGCGATGCATTGCCGATGGCGACACCATCGCATAACTGCAGAGCCGAGAAATATGCCTTCCCGTCGGCGACTGGCCAAGCGTTGAAAAGCATGCGCAAGGCTTCACGGGCGCTTCTGATCGTCTGAACCGACCTGCCCCCACGGCCGATGATCGTCACAGGTACTGCCCAAGGCCGACTATCCAACGCTGTGTGTCCCAAAATATCGTCAAAGCTGTGCGCGCGGCCAGCAAGACGCAACCTTGAATTATATATTGTATTGCGCATGAGTTGCGTTTGGTCAAGTATAACAACCAGCGCATCGCCTTAGCTGTTTGGCCGACACATAAAAAGCCCGGCGCGAGGGGCGGCGCCGGGCTTTTTGTTGGACTGCTTTGGGCTTGCTGATCCAAGCAACGCGGATTTCATAACGTTGCGATTGTAAAACCCGCGAGCGTCCCAAAGGTTCCACTCAATCTCGCAACCCATCTTTTATCAGGATCGGCGCGCGGGCTGAACGATGATCAATCCTCGGTCGCGCCGTTCATCAAGCCATCATAGACCTCAAGCATGGCGTCGGCGATGGCCTGCCCCAATGCGTTGCCGGCAACGCCAATCGCTGCGTCATCCATATCGCGGGCCGCAAGGGCCAGCGCCGTGCCTTCTTCGCTGACAACGAGCTTGGCGCGCTCGATCGCCCAAAGCGCGAAGTCACTGCGGTTGTCGATCGTCACGGTTTCCATGGAGAACTCCCTTGTCATCTATATGCGTCTTCTGCGGCCGCTCATTACCCGTTTTTCCGAGGGTTTCGAAGAGCCTTCCCGGAAAATTCGAAACAGCCTTTCAAAACGTCACATCCTCGAACAACGAGTCGCGCTGGGCAGAGACCGGCTACGCCGCTTGGCTCCGCGTCGCTCCAGATGCACACAGTCCGCTTTCAGTTGGGATCGAGGTTCTTCATGCCGTGGCGAGTATGTCGCAGTTCAACGATCTGGCGCATCTGTGCCAGTCTAAGTTCAAGCGCCGTCCTGTCCATCGACGCGGGCAGCTTGCTGAGTTCATCCGCAAGGATATCAATTTCCTTGAGGAGAAATGGGAGATCGAAACCTTCATGTTCCATGTTTTCCGCCATGCCATTCATGCAAGCGATTCTTGCCAGCACCGATTTACATGCTTCGTAGCCAAGCTCGGCGGAGTGTCATTCGACGTCCTTAATATCCAATAAACTATATGGATCTCCGTTCTGAAATGACACGCCGGATCGGCGATTAAAGTCAGTCGGCGATCTTAATTTTTTTCAAGCGATGAGAAGAGTCCTCTTTGACAGCGATTTTCCGCGAGAGGATAACGCGGGTGCCGGCCGCGCCGGGCAAGCCGAAGCGCCGCGATATGCATGTGAGGGGCTGTGCCGTCGCTTCCTGCTCATTGGGTATGGAAAAAATATCGGACCGCCGAAGTGGTCCGATTTGGTGTCAGTAGACGTCGCGGACGTAGCGTTTCTCGCGTTTCAGGACATTGACGTATTCCGATGCGGCCTCCGCCGATCGTCCGCCATGTTTCGCGACGACGTCATGCAAAGCCTGATCGACGTCCTTGGCCATTCTGGTCGCATCGCCGCACACGTAGAAATGACCACCTTCTTCCAGCCAGGCATAAAGCGCCTTGCCGTTCTCGCGCATCCGCGTCTGCACGTAGACCTTCTCGCTCTGATCACGAGAAAAGGCGAGGTCGAGGCGCGTCAGCAATCCGGTGCCACTCATCTGGGTCAGTTCGTCTTCATAGATGAAGTCGTCGGCGCGGTGCTGGTCGCCGAAGAACAGCCAGTTTCGCCCCTTGGCGCCCCGTGCTTGGCGTTCCTGCAGGAAGGCGCGGAACGGCGCGATGCCGGTGCCGGGGCCGACCATGATGGCTGGTGCCGTATCATCACCAGGGACGCGGAAGGCCTTGTTCTGCGAAACAAAGATCCCGGCCTTCGACCCTTCGGCCTGATCCGCCAGATAAGTTGAGCAGACCCCTCCATGCTCGCGACCGTTGGTCGTGTAGCGCACGCTGGCGATCGTCAGATGGACGCGGCCATCTGCAGCCAGCGGGCTCGATGAGATCGAATAGGCCCGGTGCTGCAGGGGCTTCAACAGGCCGACGAAATCGGATGCGGTCATCGCGTCTGCAGGCAGTAACTGCAGCAGATCGAGTGTATCCTTGCCCCAGAGCCAGCTTTCCAGCGCTTCCTTGTCGCCGTGGCGGAGGATATGGCTCAGTTCCTCGTGACCCGCACGCTTCTCTACTTCGGCGATCAACTCGCGGGACGGTGTCGAAATCTCGAACCCGTTCGTCAGTTCCTGGCTGAGAGAATTGGCCAGACCTGCGACCGGGGTGTCAGTACTTGCACCCAGCTGTTGCAGGATGGCCGATACCAGTCCGGTGTTGTTGACAGGCATGACGCCGAGCGCGTCGCCGGCTTCATAGGAGATGCCGCTGTCGCCGAGGTTGAATTCGAAGTGGCGGATTTCCTTGGCCGAGGTCGTGCCGGACAACAATCTGTTTACGGCGACGACAGACGAATAGGGCGATTTGCGGTTCCACTGCGATTTCTCGCGCACAGGGAGGGCGACGGCTTCCGCAGGTGCGTGCGGTTCGCTCTGCCCACCATCGACAGCCGCCGCAAGCGGCATCGCTTCGCCAACCCAGGCGGCGGCGGCGTCTTCGTAATCGATGTCGCAGTCGAGCCTGTTGGTCATGCGGTGGGCGCCGAGCTGTTCGAGCCGTGTATCGATCAGCTTGCCTGCCTGGCAGAAGCCGTCATAACCGGTGTCGCCAAGCGCCAAGACGCCGAAGTTCATGCTCTCCAGCCGAGGCGCCGTCTCGGCCGACAGCGCTTCCCAGAAAAGCTGGGCGTTATCTGGCATCTCGCCCTCGCCATAGGTGGAGGCCACGATGATCACCCGCTTCATCGTAGCGAAGCGGGCCATGTCGACATCGTCGAGCGCTTCGACAGCCGGTTGCATACCGGCGGCGCGCGCGGCGACCGCGGCGTCCATGGCAACGCCTTCGGCGTTGCCGGTCTGTGTGCCGTAGAGGATATGCACAGGGCTTGCCGTTGTCTGTTGCGGGGCATTCGCCACCGCAACGCTGCCGTCGCCGTCCATTGCCAGGCGCGAATGCAGCCCGGCCAGAAAGCCGGACAGCCAGGCGCGCTGGTCGCCATTGAAGGGGGCGTCGGCAGGGATGTAGGGTACTTTCATCGTCATACTCGGCTGGCTCTTGCTGGGGCAGTCAGGTCGGAGAACGCGCGCTTGGCGAACAGCTCCTCGAAGCTCGGCAGGCGGCCGATCTTCTCGATGTTGCGTGCATGCCGATGGATGATCCAGCCGTAGGTGCCGGGGCTGTCCATCGACAGGATGTTGCGGCGCGAAAGCGCTTCCTTGTAGTCTGCGAGCCGCTTGGCGGCGATCATCACAGCCAGCCGCTCGTCCGTGTGACCGTCGACGGCGTCACGGGAATGGCGCATGAGCTTGCTCATCAGCGCGAAATCCTCGGTCAGCAGCAGATTGCGCACCGCCTTCTCGACGGCGGGCTCAGAAGGTCCGAGTGCATTCGGTACGCGTGCCATGGCCAGACCCTGTGCCATGGATAGGACCGTGTAGTTGTTCAGCAGCGCGAACATGTCCTCGGTATCTGTCTCCTCATATCCCGGCACGCGGCCGTTCAGCACAGCCTTGCGGTCGCGATAGGCGAGCTTGAACTTGCGCACCTGATGGGCGGCCAGCGCCGATGCCAACTCTTCGATCAACTCCTTGCGCGGCTTTGCGTTCAGGATCGCATCGCTGTCCTGATAGAGCAGCAGTGCCCGCGGCATGCCGTAGACGAAATTATGCTGCTCGCTTTCCCAGTTCTCCAGCAACCACCGCGCCTTTGCCGAGCCCGTCTCTGCGAGGTGCCAGGTCAGCAGCATATGGATGGCCTGATTGTGGATCGCGGCCTGCTCGCCGTCGTCGGAGATCGAGCCGATCAGGATCGAGTCATGGCTGACCTTCTTCGGCAGATCGCCGTAAGGGTCATACTGGTAGACGAAACCGCCGCTCATGCCGTTTCCAAAACCCTTGCCGAAGCTTCCGAGGTTGAGAACAGCACCATTGGTCATGTATTCGCAGCAGAAATCGCCTACTCCCTCGATGACGGCGGTCGCGCCCGAGTTGCGCACCGCGAACCGGTCGCCGGCCTGGCCTTCCACGAAGGTGCGCCCACCGGTGGCGCCGAACAGTGCGAAGTTGCCGATCAGCACGTTGCCGCCGGCCTCGTCGAAACCACCGCCCGGGGAGCGTACGACGATGGTGCCGCCGCATGCGCTCTTGCCGACGCCGTCGTTGCAGGTGCCGGTATGGGTCAGCACCATGCCGTCATTGCAGAAGGCGCCGTAGGACTGACCGGCGGAGCCGGAGGTGGCGATGTTGACGCTGCCCGGTTCGAGGAAGCGGCGACCGCGCTCGTCCTGCCGCACGGATGGCAGGGCGGCAGCGGTGGCGTCGTCGAGTTCGTAGTTCAGTATGCGCTCGATATCGACAGCCAGCTGTCCGCCAACGCTCTTGTTGCAGTTGTTGAGGAAGCGATTGCCGCCGAGCTCGATGCCGGACTTTCTGCTTTCGATCAGGGCCGACCGCACGAGATCGAGGAAGCCGTCATCGACGGCATAGTCCTTCTCCATGTAGACGGGATCGGTGATCTTCACCTCCTCGACCACGGCAAGCATCGCGCGGAGGTCAAGCTGCCCGACGCTGGAGGGGTGGTCGAGGAGATGAAGAAGATCCGAGCGTCCACGGGCGGCGCGCAGCGACGGCATGCCGAGTGCTGCCAGCAGTTCGCGGGTCTCGTGGGCGATGTTCAGCAGATACTGTGCCAGCGCGCGCGGATCGCCGTTGAAGACCTCCTGGTTGGTGGTCAGCCCGGCTGGGCACTTGATGTTGCAGTTCTTGGCCATCACGCACTTCAGCATCATCAGCGCCGTAGTGCCGAACTCGAAGCTGTCGCCGCCGAGTAGCGCCGACTTGATGACGTCGCTCGCGGTCTGGTGCGCACCCGAGCAGCGCAGCGTCACCTTCTCGCGCAAACCGTTCGCGCAAAGCGCCTGATGCACCTCGGCGATGCCGATCTCGGCAGCGCGTCCCGTGTACTTGAGGCTGGTGACGGCGGCGGCGCCGGTGCCGCCGGTGTTGCCGGCAACGTTGATGACATCGGCGCCCGCCTTGGCGACGCCGACCGCGATGGTGCCTATCCCTTCCGACGACACCAGCTTGACGACAACGCGCACACGCGCCGCCTTGGCGTCGTGGATAAGCTGCGCCAGATCCTCGATCGAATAAGTGTCGTGATGCGGTGGCGGCGAGACAAGCTCGACGCCGGGCGTGCCGCCGCGGGCGGCGGCGATCTCAACGGTGACCTTGGGAGAGGGCAACTGCCCACCTTCGCCGGGCTTGGCACCCTGGCCGATCTTGATCTCGATCTCCTCCAGCATCGGATCGGCGAGATAGCCCGCCCAGATGCCAAAGCGACCAGAGGCAAACTGCTTGATCTTCGAGGCGCGGATGGTGCCGTAGCGAGACAGGTGCTCGCCGCCTTCGCCGGAGTTCGACATGCCCCCGGCCATGTTGGTGCCGTGGGCGACAGCCTCATGGGCGGCGGCCACAAGTGCGCCGTGGCTCATTGCGCCGGAGGCGAGCAGCGGGGTGATCTCGCTTGCCTTCTGGACCTCTGTCATCGGGATGCTACCCGGTGCCGTGCGCAGCAGCGAGAGGTAATCGCGCGCCTGACCCGTCGCATGTACGGCAAGCGCGCCACCTTCGATCCAGTGGCCGGTGATGTCGGTCTTGAAGCGGATCACCAGCGATTGCCCGAGTGCCGCCAGCAGCGTCAGCTGGCTGGCATTGGCTGTTGTCAACCGCAGCCGGAACTCGTCTTCGCTCACGCGTTCGCAGGAGAGGCTACGCACCATGAATGAGTTGTTGCCCTTGCGGGAGAAGCGGCCCATCTCACGGCGAAAGTCTTCGGGGCTGGTGCAGAAGCTGATATCGGCCGGCAGTTCCAGCACGTCACGCAGGGCGGCGGGGCGGCGCATGCGCTCCTCCATCATCATCCGCGCAAAAGCGCGGTAGCCAGGCGTGATCGCGAATCGGTCGATCGCCTCCGGCGTCAGCTTCTCGAAACTGGTGCTGGAGTACGCCGCGTCGTTGAGACCGAAGGCATCCTCCAGCCGGTTCAGCGGCAGCAGACGAAAGACGTCCGATTGGTCGGCGTCGCCGGGTGCCCCATCGAAGTCGATCTTCTCTTCCGTCATATCGACGAAACCGCGCACGGCGGTCGTGCCGTAGGAGTGCCCGGCGCCCTCGGCGCGCTCCTTGAAAAGCCCCAGTAGAGGGATCTCGTTCTCGCTTTTCACGGTCAGCGCCCGCGTATGCCAGTCGCAGACGGCCTGTGAGATCACGGCAAAATCCACACCGCCGACGGGCGTCTTGACGTTCGGGAAATAACGTCTCAACACCGGATCGTTGGTGTCGAGGAAGTTCGGCTCGAAGAACTCGCCACCGATATAGCTTTCGGCGGTGCAGAGGCCGACCTTGCCCATCGTCTTCATCAAAGACTTCTCGGCGGCCTTGGCAAAGCGCTTGAACGCCTTGTCGGCATCGGCGCCGAACTTTTCCTCGGCCCGGAACTGGACGCCGAGCGGATAGACCGCTGCGGCACCAAAACCGAGCGCGGCCGCGATATGGTGCGACGAAGAAATCTGGCCGCTTTCGGCGATGACTGAGACCCGCAGGCGCAGACCGGTTTCGATCAGGCGCTGGTTGAGCGCCGAGATGACGATGATCATCGGCAGTGCCGCCCGGTCGCGGGCCACGTGGCGGTCGGTCACGACGACGATGCCGCCTTCTTCCGCCGCAAACGCTTCGACGGCATCACAAAGCCTGGAGATGGCGACCTCAAGGGCCGTCTCGTTGGCCTTCGAGTCGCCGACGACCGGGGTATAAAGCATCTCGAAACGGCGTAGCGGTGTCTCCGTCTGCTCGCGGATCTTCAGCATGTCGAGATGCGTCAGGATCGGGGAGCGCACGACGATCTGCCGCGCGGCCTTGGCGCCAATGTTCGGCTTGGCGCCGAGTGCCACGCGCAGCGTCATTCCATCGGCCTCGCGGATGCTGTCGAGTGGCGGGTTGGTGACCTGCGCGAAACGCTGCGAGAAATACTTGGCGACGCCGCCTTCCTGATCGGACAGCGCGTTGATGGCGTTGCCGTACCCCATGGCCGAGATCTTTTCGGCGCCGGTGGCCAGCATCGGATCCATCAGGAACTTGAAACTCTCCTGGTTGTGCGAATATGCAACGTAGCGTTGGTAGCGTTCCAGGTCGCCGTTGTAGCGCAGCGGCGATCCCTGCTGGTCGGCGGGAATCTCGGGCAGGTCTTCCAGCCGCACGCGGGACTCGGTCAGCAGCGTCTTGTAGTCGCGTTGCGCCGCCAGCATTTCCAGGGCCTCGTTCGTGGCGAAGGCGCGGCCAGCGGCGTGATCGAAGTACAGCATGCCACCAGCTTCGATCCGGCCGCGGCTGAGCACGCTTTCCGGCGGGAACGCGATCTGGCCGGCTTCGGACATCACGCAGAGGTATTCCGATGTTTCGACGGTGCGCAACGGCCGCAGGCCGAGACGATCGAGCCTTGCGCCGACGATGGAACCGTTGCCGAAGATCAGGGCTGCCGGGCCGTCGTTCTTTTCCTCATAAAGCGAGAAGTATTCGAACATGGCGCGCACGTCTTCCGACAACGTATCGTCGTTCTCCCAGGCTGGCGGCATCATCGATACGACAGCGGTGACGAGATCGAGACCCTCTTCCATCACCCGGCTCTGCAACGTCTGATCGAGCCGGCAACTGTCGGACTGACCCTTCGGACGAATGATCGCCGAATTGCGCGCAAGCGCGATCGCCGCTTCGGAAAGCCGGTTCTTCTTGTCGGTATTCAACTCGCCATTATGCGCCATCAGCCGGAAAGGTTGCGCCATCGACGGATGCGGATCGGTGTTTGTCGAGAACCGCGTGTGGAAATACATGGTGTGGATTTCATGCGCCGGGTTCACCAGGTCGCGGAAATAGGGCAGCACCTCGTTTGAGTTCAGGCGGCCTTTGAAAACCTGGGTGCGGGCGCTGAGCGACAGCGGGTAGAAACCGGCCAGCGCCGGATCGGTGTATGCGATCGCCTCGATTGCCAGCAGCGCCTTGTGGATGCGCCAGTCGAACTCCGCCAGGGTCTTCACAGCATTCGGCGCAGCAAAGATCCACTGCCGGATCGCCAGTTGGTGGCGTACGGCGGCCGGGCGGATGGCGCTGTTGTCGATCGGCACCTCTCGGATGAGCAGTACCGGAAAGCCCTGCTCGGCGAACGCGCCTTCGATGATTTCGGTGGCGCGCTGGTGTTCGCCCAGATCGTTCGGAAGGAAAAAATTGCCGACGCCGAAGCGGCCGAGCTCAAGGTCCGGGTTGCCGGTCAGTCCACGAAAGAACGACAGGGAGAGATCGACAGAGATGCCGGCGCCGTCGCCGACACCTTCCGCCGACATGCCGCCGCGATGGGGCACTGCACAGAGCGCTTCGTGGCCGCGTTTCAGCACGTCATGGGTCTGGACGCCGTCCTTGCGGGTGATGAAGCCGACACCACAGCTGCTCTTGTCTTCGGTGATGTCGTAGAGGCCCGTGACCTGCTCTGGTGCGTTCATCTGCCGTCTCCTTGGAGGCGCGCCGCGGCGCGCGTGTCGCTTCTTCCCGCGGACGGCGCCGCAGGTTACCGTGCACGCTCATCCGCTATCGATTTTAAAGGCGTTTTTTGTCGGCCGTGCGCGTGGTGGCGCGAATGACGGCCGGCTGCGTCATCGCAACCGTGTCGGCCGTCGTTTTGCTGTTCGCTCGTGTTCGCATCGAAAATGAACCTACGCAAAGGCTGCCGGACGGCGGCCCCGAGAATTATGTCAGCATTGTTTACCTATCTTGATTTAAAGAGTCAAGTTTGCGATCACCGTCGATACGCAATTTTGATGCGCATTTATTGAGCCATGCGTATTTTTAATGCGCCTACGGTCAATCCAACTTACGTATTCGTACGTTTGAGGCTTCTGACGCGTTTAGCAGGCATCCGTTGGCGCGCGTTTCTCTTCCGAGCTTGGCATCACGATATCGGGGCATCCCGCGGATTTTTTGGCGATGAAAACGAGCCGGTCTTCAGTCCCTCGCATTTCCATCATCGACAATCATTTGGTCATGTGATATATCACAGCATGAATGGTGAGGCGAATTGCGTTCGTTCAACCATGCAATCCTAACGATGACGAGGAACAGTCGATGGCAGATTCAGTATTCAAAGGTTGCATCCCGGCTCTGATGACGCCGTGCAATCCCGACCGCAGCCCGAACTTCGATGCGCTCGTCGAAAAGGGCAAGGAACTCGTGTCGCTCGGCATGTCCGGCGTCGTCTATTGCGGCTCGATGGGCGACTGGCCGTTGCTGACCGACGAGCAGCGTCAGGAAGGCGTGAAGCGCCTGGCTGAAGCCGGCGTTCCCGTTGTCGTCGGGACCGGCGCGATCAATACGCAGTCGGCTGTCAGCCATGCCGCGCACGCTGCCAAGGTCGGCGCCAAGGGTCTGATGGTCATTCCGCGCGTGCTGTCGCGTGGCTCATCTGTCTCCGCGCAGCGCGACCACTTCTCGGCCGTGCTTGCTGCCGGCAAGGATCTGCCAGCCGTCATCTACAATAGCCCCTATTACGGTTTCGCCACCCGCGCCGATTTGTTCTTCGACCTGCGCTCGCGCTTTTCCAACCTCGTCGGCTTCAAGGAATTCGGCGGCAAGGCCGACATGACCTACGCGGCCGAGAACATCACGGCTGGCGACGATGGCCTGACCCTGATGGTTGGTGTCGACACGGGCGTCTATCATGGCTTCGTAAATTGCGGTGCCGGCGGCGCTATCACCGGTATCGGCAATGCGCTGCCCAAGGAAGTCCTGCATCTGGTTTCGCTGTGCGAAAAGGCCGCCAACGGCGATGCCGCCGCGCGCCGCGAAGCGCTGGAGCTTGAAGAGGCTCTGATGGTGCTCTCGACCTATGACGAAGGTCCGGATCTGGTTCTGCACTACAAGTATCTGATGGTGCTGAACGGCGACGATCGCTACGCACTGCATTTCAACGAAAGCGACAAGCTCAGCGCCTCCCAGCGCCGCCATCTCGAAAAGCAGTACGATTTGTTCCGCAAATGGTACGCATCGCGATACGCCAACGCCGCGTAAAGGCTACGCCGCCGTTGCCGTCCCGATTACGAACGCCGCGCCTGCAAGGGTGCGGTGTTTTTCAGCTTGGTGGGTTTTACAGCCTTTAAGATCAATATTCCGGTCTGAGCTCAATCTCTGCCTTGCTCTCATCGATCTCGCTCTGTGCTGCCTCGAGCGTTGCTTCCTCGCTGTAATAAGACCTGCTATCGACCGGCGGCAGCTCGCCGTTCAGGTCGGAGACACGGTAAAACCAGATTTCATTGGACCGCTTGATTGTCAGTCTGAAGCGGCCGTGACTGGCGTAAGGCTCACCACTTGCGTTGCGGTTCCATCTCAGGTGCGCGTAGTTCGTTTTCTTCTTGAAGAGGCGCATTTTCGCATCCTTTCATCAGCATTCCGAGAGGTAAAAATACGCCCTTCGATTTTATAATAAAGTTCTTATGCTTCCAATGGTTTCATAATCGTTATCCCTGCGGTCACGCGCCGGCCTCCCGAACGAGAACTTTTACAACCTGTCGCCACACGCGACCCGCGATGCTCTCGCCCTTGCCATCAACGACGACGACACCTCTGATGGTTTGCGACAAAGGCGCTTCGGTCGCCTCTGCCGTGATCGCATATTGTGCCGCGACGGGACTCAACCTGACGCGTTCATGTCCGCTCTGCGGATGAACCGCAATCTCTCCGTGAAATTCGGATGTGAGCTGCGGAATGTCGATTTCGGCCGCTCCGGCGGACGCAATGGACGAGAGCCGAACCGGCAGCCGTGAGAGCGAGAGATCATCCGGCACGAACCAGCCTTGCGCGCCTGTCTCGATCCGCCCTCGATCGGACCCCGTCACAAAGCCCCTTGCGGTCATCCTCGAGGTATCGGCGATCGTCGCCAACTGATCTTTCCGGCTGATCCAGCGACCGACATGGACCTGCGGATCGATATCGGCCACGGTTCCGTCGAAAGGTGCACGCACGATTAGCGACGATTGTCGCCGGATCAGCCCATCCCGTTTTGCCTCAAGTGCGGCCAGTTGCGATTGAAGGATACCGCGATCGACGAGGTTTTGCGGGTCGGCCTGAACACGCGCAAGGCGGTAGCCGGTCAGTTCCGCTTCTATCTGTGTGGTGCGGAGCTCCTGTTGCAACTCCGGACGGCTGATGACGAAGAGCACATCGTCCTTCCTGACGACGTCGCCGCGCTTGGCGCCGATCTGCTCGATTCTGCCTGGCTCGACGGGAAAGAGCCGGGTGAAGACGCTGGGATAGAGCGCTGCCGGCGCCGACACGCTTTTGAAGATAGGTAGGGAGCATAGCAGCAGAAGGGCAAGCAACAGGCTGAAAGATAGCCAGCTCCGACGGCTTGCGATGATCTCATGGCGCATCTGCCACCACTCCCTGATTTCGGACAGCACCGGACGAAGGATGAAGAAACCGATCTCGACGGCAAACAGCATGACGCCGACAATCTTGATGGTGAAATGGTAGACGAGCAGCGCGATGCCGAAATACAGGAACAGCCGGTAGATCGCAGTGGCGATGGCGTAAAGCGTGACGGTCGCGTCGAGCTTTGGGCCGAAACGGTCCGGTCGTTCCTCGGCGGTGTTGAACAGCATGCGTCGGAGCCGCCAGCGCAGATGCCGGAACGCCCGTGGCTGCAGATTCTCGACACCCAGCAGGTCGGCGAAGATGTAGTAGCCGTCGAAGCGCATGAACGGATTGAGGTTGACGATCAGGCTGAGAACCCAGCCGGTCGCCGCCAGCACGAACGCCGCTGAGCGAAATGGCCCGTCGGGCAGAAAAACCCAGAGCAACATCGCAAACACCGCGATATGGATTTCCGTGAGAACGCCGGCCATGTCGATGCGAAGCCGCTGAAACCGCGACTTCAACCGCCAGGCATCGCTGACATCGGTATAGAGCAGCGGCACCAGCACCATGAAGGCGATCCCCATGGTCGGCACCCGGCAACCATGACGCCGCGCGACATAGGCGTGGCCGAGCTCATGCATGGATTTGATGAAGCCGACCGACAGCACCGACACGATGATGCCTTCCGGGGTGAACACATAGGGGAAGGTGCCGGTGAACGCATCCCATTGCCGCGAGACCAGGTATAGGCCGAGAATTGCGGCGACCACTGTCAGGATCTGGAAGCCGGGGCTGAAGACAATGGCGACGTAGGGGGCCGTCTTCCTGATGAAGCGGTCAGGCCGCACCAGTGGGATCCGGAAGAAGAGATAGTTGTGAATGAGCCGCATGAACAGCGAATGGCGTCTTGTCGCGCTGGCATGCAGCGCACGCCACGTCCCGGATGCCGGCTCTCGCACGAAAAAGCTCGCCTCCAGCATCCGGATGGCGGCTTGAACTTCCTCCTGCTCTGGTGTTCGGCCGAATTGCGCATCAACGGCCTGAACGAGCCCGCGCATGGATCGGGCGATGTTCCATAGGCTCAGTAGCTGAAACATTTCGAAAGTGATGCGAAAGAAGCGATTACGGACCGGATCGAGCACGATCCAGACGGGCTCGCCGGATAGCCCTGTTCCGCCGCGAACGATCTGCAGGTCCTCGCGCAGTGGCGGCAGCCAGAGGTCCTGTGGGGCGGTATTCATAGTCCCAGCCGTTGCCGTATCGCGGCGATCGGTCTGCGGAACAGATAATAGGCCAATGGCACTTTCTCGCCGAAGATCTGCGATGTGCCGCGGATGCCTAGACGCAATCCACCCTCGGGCACAGCGTCGAAGCCGGCGTAAACACGGTAGGCCAGGACATTGCCCTCGATCATCTGCGGATCGAAGGACGACGAGAGCGTCTTGGCCGCCACCGGGTGCAGCGGATCGGCGTCGAGAAAGGCGCTGACGGTGGCCCCGTTCTCGACCGCGATCGCATCCGCCACCGGGACGTCGATGCGCAGCTGGACACGGTCCGGATCGGCGACTTCCATCACTCGTTCGCCGATCGACACCGGCCGACCGATCCAGTCGCGCTTGTCGGTGAAGATTGCCACCCCGTCGGTTTCAGCCTTGACGCTGGCGCGCGCCAGCATGTCAGCTGCGTAATCGCGCTTGGCGGAGGCGACGCTCAGCTCGCTTCGCGTCACTGCGAGATCCCGTCTGGCATCGGGGTCGGCGATGGCGCGTTGGCTGATCTGCATCAGCCGCGCCTGCGCCACCTTCACATCCTGCTCGGCGACCTGAAGCTCGTTGCGAAGCGCGGTATCGGCGAGCCTGAAGAGCGGCTGTCCCTTCGTGACAGGGTCATTGGGATTGACGAGCATCTCCTCGATCGCGCCATCGAGGGGCGCGGCGACGATCTCCGGCGCCACGGGCACCACTTCGCTAGGGGCAAGGACGGTCATGTGGACAGGGATAAACATGGCGGCCGCCGCGAGAAGCGCGGCCACGGCAATCACCGGCTTCACGGGCAGGCTGCGTTTCAGCCGACGTGTTCCGCTCAGCGCACCCCAGGCATGGGCGTAGGTTTCGGCCAGGCGCTCCGCGAGCAGGAGATCGGCGTCCTGCCAGGGCGCTTCTCGGGCGAGGAGCATTCCGGCAAAGACATGCGCGTCACGCAGTTGAAATGGCAACCAGACCATGAACTGAAAGGGGTAGCTGTCCTGCTCGATTTCACCGGGCGGGCAGTAGGCTGGAAGCGCGAATGCCTTGTTTTTCGACAGGCCGGCTTCGAGACGGAGTTGCCTGATCAGCCCTTCGACAAACCGGATGCGAGGGGAATTCCGATCCACCGCCCCGATCGACGAAACGGTTTCGACCTTGGCAGTGCTCCTGGCGACGGAAAGCACGAAGATCTGCCGCGCCTTGGTCAGCTTCATGGTTTCGTTGGCAATGAGAAACCGGAGTTCGCCGACACTGTCCACTCGACGCGCATCCGCCTCGATGCGCAGCAAGATCTCAAGCGGTTGCGGACCGGCTGTTACAGGCGGCTGCAGCTTCACGGTTTCGCCAAGCGGTTTCTGGGTTCGCTGCATGGGTTCTCGCCTCATTCGCCCGGAGGTTTGAAGGTTGTCGGGCCGCTCATGCCCGGCAAGACCCCCGTCGTGTCGCCGGAGAAGCGCCCGGTGATCTTGACGGTCTGGCTAACGGGATCGACGGTCGCGCCGATCCGGATGATATCGACCGGCAGCGTCTTGGTGGTCTCGTCTATGCGCATCGAAAACTGCTCGCCGCTACGTAGCCACCGGAGCCAGATCGAGGGCACCAGTACATCAATGAGCAAATCGTTGCTGGCGACGATGTGCATGATCGGACGGCTCGGCTCCGGCGTCTCGTGGGCGTGCGAAGGCATGGCGCCAATCCGGCCGTCAAACGGTGCTGCTATGGTGCAGCGGCCGAGCTTGCTGCGGTAGGCATCGGCCTCGCCGGCGGCCTGATTGGCCTTGGCGCGCGACAGCTCGACCTCGAATTTGCCGGCCGCGTTGGAGCGGGCCAGACGCTCGTCGTTGGCAACGGCAATCTGCGCCGCGGCCAGCGCCGCCTCCGCGGACTTCAGCTGCGCCTGGATATCCCCGCATTCGAATGTCGCAAGGACATCGCCCTTGCTGAAGCTCTCGCCTTCCTTGAACGGCAGGCTTGCGATCGGAAAGCCGAGATCGCTCGATATCGATGCCTCGTCCGCCGCCCGCACAATGCCGCGCAAGCCCTGCAGCACGGCATTGGTATCCGGCTGTTGATCGCCCGCCGCGAACACAGTGCCGCCAATCGCCAGCTGGATCGACACAATGAGTGCTGCAATGCGCTTCACGGCCAACGTCCTTCCATCTCTATTTGACAGCCACCAAGTCAGTCTTCTGTTCACCGCGCTCTAGCCACATGTTGCGCAGTTCGGTCGCCATGTCGTTGACCGGTTGGGTGGTGCGCAGCGTCTGCGGGAACGGGTCGATGCCGAGCGAGGCGTAGATGTTGGCGTAGGCGTTCTGCAAGTCGGCATAGGCCATGTCGAGCTTGGCGTCGGCCAGAAGCGCGTTCATCTCTTCGCGGATCAGCATCTGCTCGCTGGTTTTCTGCGCCGCCGTTTCCGACCGAACCTGGGTCAGGATCCGATGGGAGACATTGGAAAGCGCCGACGCCGTCGAGTAGGAGTGTTTCAGATGCGCATAGCGCGCACGGCTGATATGGACCTGCGTCATGACAGCCATGGCAACGGAGAGCGAGCGGGTATCGAGCGCCTGCTTTTCCGCATCGATCTTCTTCACGACAGCGGGCATTGTCGCCAGTTTCATCAGGTTGAAGCTGACTTTGGCGCCCCAGGAGACCCAGTCGTTGGTGGCGATGAATTCGTTGGAGTCGTAGTTCGGTCCGGCGTAGAAATTGATGCCAGGCAGAAGGTCCAGCAGGGCCGCGTCCACTTCGCGCTCGTTGATCCGCAGCCGATAGGAGATCTCACGCATTTCCGGGCGGTTGGTGACGGCGATGTTGAACATCTCGTCCGAGGTGTAGCTGATCTTCAGCTGCGTATCGCGCCGCGTCGGCACCGCGAGCGCGAAGGGCGTGCCTGGTTTCACGTTCATCAGTGCTGCTAGCTGGGTCTTGGCGACCATCAGCTCGCCCTCCAGCAATTCGACCTCGCGCTTCACCTCGATCAGTTCGCGCTCGTAGGTCAGCGCCACCAGCGGCGACGTCTCTCCGTTGGAAGACAGGTTTCGCGTATCCTTCAAGGCACGCGCGACACGGCCTTCAAGCGCGCGCATGCGCCCGACCAACCGCTCATAGCTGACGGCGCGCCAGTAGGCAGTGCGCACGTCCTCGATCACCTTATTGACCATCCGCCGTTTCATCTCGTCCTGTACCAGGACCTCGTCGGTCGCCTGCTTGGCGCGGACATAGGAGAGGCCGAAATCGAGGATGTTCCAAGAAGCAGTCAGATCGGCCGTCACGATACTATCATCGCGCGTAGAGGGCTCGCTGGCATCGGCCTGACTGCGCCCGGCATAGCCAGCGCTTGATACAATCTTTGGGAGTGCGGAATAGCTGACCAGATCCGCTTCCCGCAATTTCAGTGCTGCCTGCATGACCTCCACCTTGGTGTCGAGGTTGTATTTCAGGGCTCTCGCCATGGCTTCATAGAGATCCACCTTGTCTGAGATGGGCTCCTGGTTGGCCGTGGCAAGGGCAAGTCTCTGCTTGCCGAAATTCGCATGCGCTTCCGGAGGGAGTGGTTTGGGCGTAACGGTACACCCTGTCGCGATCAGACCGGCGGAAAGCGCGACAATTGCAGGAAATTTCATTGAAACTGTTCCTCAAACCTTTTTCCGCCTGCGACTGAGTCTGAGGTAGCCGGTATGCGCGGATATGCAATCACGGGGTATGCATTCTTCGGATCTGGCGGCCCCGCAGAGCTCGAAATTGCCGTCGAATTGGCTTCAGTCTTTGCCAACATGGTTAATCGAGCCTTAACAAAATGCAATTTTTCAGCGTATTCTTTATTGCCAGTGGCTAATTGATGCTTCAGTAAGGTGCATGGTGTGATTCCTGTCATGGTTGATTTAGGAATAACTAAATGGATCACTGGAATATTAGTAGGTTGTTAATGGCATGCTCACTAGGGTTGAGATTGCCGGTGTAGGGAGCCGGCGCTGAGGTGAACTGAGACAGAAGATTGCCGGGCTAATACGGGCACCCGGTCAACAGAAACGCGTTGTCGTGGAGGAAACCCCATGAACGAACGGTACGTGCGCCCCGACCCCGACCGCAGTGCAAAGCTGCCGGGAAGGAATGCCAAGCCGAAATACGGCGCCATGCTCATGGAGTTGGAGCAGCGCATCGCCTTCGACGCTGCCGGTGCGGCGACAGTGGAAAAATCCCAAGAGAAGGCGCACCAGGATCAGGCCGACCATGGCGATGCCGATACGATGGCGCATGATGGCGGAAGTGATGGCCACGAAGCGCTGGTTTCAGCGCTGGTCGATCACCAGGCAGAATCAGCGGCATCGGATACTGCTGCCGTTGCCCAGCCGCGTCAGGTCGTCGTGATCGATTCGTCGGTTCCCGATTACCAATCGCTCGTCAAGGATCTCGGCGATAATTTCAAGATCCTCGTGGTCGGTCCCGACGAGAACGGCGTCCATGAACTGGCCGAGACTCTGGCCTCGATGCATGATGTCGAGGCGATCCATATCATATCGCACGGCAAGGACGGTTTCCTGCAGCTCGGCACGTCGTCCTTGACGACGAACACGATGGCGACGGACTATGCCGCCGACCTCACATCTATGCGGGACTCGCTGACCGGTGATGCGGACATTTTGGTCTATGGCTGTAATTTCGCGGAAGGCGAGGCCGGCGCAGGCGCGGTGAAAATGCTCGGGTATCTTACGGGCGCCGATATCGCCGCGTCCACCGATGCGACGGGCAGTGCTGCGCTCGGCGGAAACTGGGACCTTGAATATCATGACGGCGACATCGGGTCTGATCTGGTCGGCACCGAGCGGAGCCACTCCGATTTCGCCGATACCCTCAACATTGCGACTTCGAACGGCAATGGCGCGCTGCTGGTGTCAGCAGGCAGGTCTATCTACAGCGTCGATGTGCTGACAGGCAAGGCGACGATGATCACCACCGCGCCGGGAAGCATCGGCGGCATCAACTTGTCGGGCACGATAAATTCCCTGGCTGTCGATCAGACGAATGGACTGATTTACTACGCTGACAGTAATGCCGTGTCGGGAAACAAGGCGCTATTTGCCTACGACTATATCGGCAACACCCACATCCTGATTGATTCGGATCTGACCACGGGCGCCACGACCAACATCGTGACGGGTGATTCCGGCGTCGGCGGCGGGGCTTCCACCTTCCACAACGGTGCGCTTTATCTCGGCATCGAGAACCTGACGGGAACGAACAACGACCAGATTTATCGTATCACCTTCAGCAGTAACGGTCGCACGATGACTGGGGCCACGACATTCGGCTCGGTGATCACCGCTGCCAATGACTGGGGCGATTTTGCGATCGACGGCACGAACGGCACGTTGCTCAGCATCACCACGACAGGAATCACGCGATATAACCTGACGACGGGCGCGATCATCGACAGTTTCGCCAATGCCAGTGGTGGAGCAGATGGCCAGGGCGGCGGCGATATTAACGGCAACACTTATCTTGTCGGTGGCGATATCCGCCAGATCAATCCGGTGACCGGTGCTGCCATTGGATCGGCTATAACGATAACCACCAACGGCTCGACAGCACTCACCAACATCTCGGACGCTGCGCGGTGGACGCCGCCGACGGGGACGATCGGCGACAAGGTTTTCAACGACATCGACAAAAGCGGCACCTTCAATGCCGGCGACGTCGGCATCGGCAATGTCACTGTTCAGCTGATCGACGACGTCAACGGCGACGGCGTAGCCAACACCGGGGAGCGCGTTCTCGCCACCGATACGACCGATGCCAACGGCAACTACCTCTTCACCGGCGTGCTTCCCGGCCAATATGTCGTCCGCGTCAACGACGCGAACGGCGTGCTCGGCGCCGCGCCCTCCACCACCTCAGGCGCAACACAATCGCTGGCGCTTGCCACTATCGGCGCGTCCAATCTGGCGGGCGATTTCGGCTACGTCGCGCAGCCACCTATCGTTGACTTGAACTCGGGCACGACGCCGACGCAGATCATCACCAACGGCGCCACCCCTGGCACCACCGGATGGACAGCAGGCGGCAGTGCCGGCGCGACGGGCAATGGCGGCTATGCCTGGACGTTGAACGGCGGAACCGGAACACTCACCCAGGCCAACGTGTCCGGCTGGACCGACGGCCTTGCGCCATCGGGTGCAGCTCAGCTGACGTTCGATCTCGGCTGGAGCAACGATCTTCTGCTGGGAATTACGAACGACAATAATACGCCGGCGACACTCGACGTCACAATTGGCGGCGTCCTCTACGCGCGCATCACCACGGGTACCTTAAACGGAACGCCGAACACGGCGACCATCACCTATTTCAATGGCGCATCGGGCTCGCCTTCCACAGTTGCTGCCTCTGCTGCAGGTACGACCGCATGGGGCCGCACAGCTGTCACGATCAACCTGCCATCAACGGTGGTTGCAACCGGAGATCTGGTGTTCAGCTATTCCGCTGTCGGCGGACTACTGACGCCGAGCACCGACGACATCTTCATCGATAACGTCAGCGCCTTCAGGAATGTCGATAGCGTTGCCGGCGTCAATTACGCGACGACCTATACTGAAAATGGTGCCGGTATGTCGATCGCCAGCGCTGCCGCGGATGTGCGCGATCTCGACAGCACCACCATGCGCTCGGCGAGCATCGTCCTCACCAATGCCCAGGCCGGCGATCTCCTGACCGTGGGTACCCTGCCATCCGGCATCAGCGGATCGGTCGATACGTCAGTTGCTGGGCAGGTGACCGTGACGCTGACAGGCACGGCAAGCAAGGCCAACTATGCCGCGGCGATCCGCGCCATCACGTTCTCCAACAGTGGCGATAACCCAGGCACGACATCACGCCTCGTCAACGTTACGGTCAATGACGGAGGCTTGAGCTCCGCCGTTGCCACCACGACGATTTCTGTCGTCGCCGTCAACGATGCCCCGGTCAATACTCTTCCGGTCTCGGGCTGGACAACAAACGAAGACACCAGCCTGACGCTCACCGCCCTGTCCGTCGCCGATCCCGATGCGGGAACTGGCACCGTGACCGTGACCTTGTCGGTAGGCTCGGGAACGCTGACGGCGGCATCCAGCGGCGGCGTGACTGTTACCGGCGCGGGCACCACGCAGTTGACCCTGACCGGCACGCTTGCCGGCATCAATGCCTACCTCGCCTCGGCCACCGCGCCGGTCTACGTGCCTGTCGCCGATGCCAACGGCGCGGTTACGTTGACCATGGTCTCCAACGACGGCGGCAACAGCGGCACCGGCGGAGCGCTGACCGACACGGATACGCGCACGATCACCGTCGTTCCCGTCAACGACGCGCCGGTTCTGGATCTCGATTCGTCTGCCGCCGGGAGCGGCTTTGCCAGCACCTACACCGAAAACGGAGCGGGCGCTTCGATCGCCGCGAACGTCGCCAGCGTTGTCGATGTCGACAACGCCAACATGACAACGGCTGCGATCGTCATCACCAATGGCCAGGCGGGTGACATTCTCTCCGTCACCGGCTCTCTGCCGGCAGGCATCACCGCGTCGTACAATGCCGCGACCTTTACCCTGACCCTGACAGGCTCCGCGACCAAGTCCGCATACCAGACCGCTCTCGGGCAGGTGCTTTACACCTCAAGCTCCGACAACCCGACGCTGAACGGCGCCGCGGCATCGCGCAGCATCAGTGTGACGGTCAACGACGGCAGCACAAATTCCAACAGCGCGGTTGCAAGCGTTGCGATCACCGCGGTCAACGACGCGCCCGCCAACACCCTACCGAGTGCCGGCTGGACGACGAACGAGGACACCAGCGTTACTTTGTCTGGCCTGTCGATCGCCGATCCGGATGCCGGAGCGGGCACGATGACCGTGACGCTGCAGGTTCCGACGGGCACGTTGACGGCTGCTTCCGGCGGCAATGTTGCGGTGTCCGGCAGCGGCAGTGGCACGCTCGTCATGACGGGTACGCTGGCCAGTATCAACGCCTACCTCGCTTCCGCGGCTGCGCCTGTCTACCAGCCACTGGCCGATGCCAATGGCAGCGTCACGCTGACAATGACGACGAGCGACGGCGGCAATTTCGGCACTGGCGGAACGCTCGTCGATACAGACACGGCGACCATCTCGATCACGCCGGTCAACGATGCGCCCGTGCTCGATCTCGATGCCTCCGGTGCCGGGACCGGTTATTCGACGACCTATACCGAGAACGGAACGGGGGTTGCGATCGCTGACACCGATCGGGTCATCACCGATGTCGACAATACCAACATGGCGTCGCTGACCGCGGTGATCACAAGCGGGCAGGCCGGCGACCTTTTATCGGTGGCCGGCGCGCTGCCCTCAGGCATCACGGCAAGCTACAATGCCGCGACCTTCACGATGACGCTGACAGGTTCCGCCACCAAGGCGAACTACGAGATCGCCCTGCAGCAGATCCGTTTCCTCTCGACATCCGAGAACCCGTCGACTACGCCGCGCAGCATCAATGTCTCCGTCAATGACGGCGCGGCAAACTCGAACGTGGCGGTTGCGACCGTTGCAGTGATCGCGGTCAATGATGCGCCGGTCAATACGGTGCCGGGCGGCGTGACACTCGACGAAGACGTGCAGACGGCAATCTCCGGCATCTCGATCAACGATGTGGATAGCGGTTCGGTGACTGTCACCCTGTCGGTCGCCAACGGCATGCTTTCGCCCTCGGTGACGGCTGGGACCGTGACGGGAAACGGCACTGCCACGGTGACGATCTCTGGCACGCTGGCGCAGGTCAACAGCGTTCTGGCGTCGCTGCGCTACACGGGGCGCGCCGATTTCAACGGTGCCGATACGCTGACCGTCTCGACCTCCGACGGATCGCTGACCGATACCGATACGGTAGCGATTACGCTCAACCCGGTGGCCGACATCACGCCGGATACGATCGCTGCAACCGAAGACACGGCGATCACATTCAACGTCATCACCGGAACCAATGGCGCGACGCCCGACAATTTCGAAAATGCCGGCCGCGTCGTCACATCCGTGACGCAGCCGCCGAACGGCCAGGGCAGCGTCAGCTTCGCCGCCGACGGCACGCTTGTCTATACGCCATCGGCCAATTTCAACGGACAGACGAGCTTCACCTACACGGTGACGTCGGGCGGCGTGACGGAAACCGCGACGGTCACGGTCAATGTTTCCGCCGTCAACGATGCGCCCGTCAACAGCCTCCCGGCATCGGGCTGGAACACCAGCGAGGACACGGCGATCGCGCTTTCGGGCCTGTCGGTCGCCGACGTCGACGCCGGCAGCGGCACCATGACAGTCACGCTCGGCGTCGCCAGCGGGACGCTCACCGCGACGTCAGGGGCAGGCGTCACCGTTGCCGGGTCCGGTTCGGCCGCGCTGACGCTCTCAGGCACGCTCTCGGCGATCAATTCCTATCTCGCGTCGGCAGCGGTGCCGCTTTTCAATCCGGCGGCCAACGCCAATGGCACGGTCACGCTGACGATGACCACCAACGATGGCGGCAACACCGGATCAGGCGGGGCGCTAACCGATCTCGATACCCGCACGATCACCATCGATCCTGTTAACGATGCGCCTGTCAACACGCTGCCTCCGGGCGGCTGGGCCATTGATGAGGACACAACGCTGGCGCTGACCGGCCTCGCAATCTCCGACGTTGATGCCGGCAGTGGTACGATCACGGTCGTGCTCGGTGTCAGTTCCGGTCAGTTGGCGGCGACCTCCGGCACCGGCGTCACGATCAGCGGATCTGGCACGTCGTCGATGACGCTGTCCGGCAGCCTTGCCAGCATCAACGCCTATCTCGCCAGCACTGCGCGTCCCGTGTTCACGCCAGCAGTAGATTTCAACGGCGCCGTGACGCTGACGATGACGACCAATGACGGCGGCAACAGCGGCTCCGGGGGCGCGCTGACCGATATCGATACCGCGACGATCACGGTCAACCCCGTCAACGACGCACCGGTGCTCGATCTCGATTCCTCCGCCGCCGGGACGGGCTATGCCACCAGCTACACGGAAAACGGCGCCGGCGTGGCGATCGTCAATACCGGCGTGCTGGTCAGCGATATCGACAGCGCCAACATGGTGTCGGCCACCATCGTGATCGTCAACGGCCAAGGGGGCGACGCGCTTTCGGTTGCAGGGGCGCTGCCATCCGGCATCACGGCGAGCTACAACGCATCGACCTTCACACTGACGCTGAGCGGATCGGCCACCAAGGCCGCCTACCAGACAGCGCTGGCCCAGATCCGCTATGCCTCCAGCTCGGACGATCCAGGTTCGGTCACGCGCTCGATCAACGTCACGGTGTCCGATGGAGCGGCGACATCCAACACAGCGGTCACCACGGTTGCTGTCATCCCCGTCAACGACGCGCCGGTGAACACCTTGCCGGCCGGCGGCTGGACCGTCGGTGAGGACGGCACGGTTTCGCTCACCGGTCTTTCAGTCGCCGATCCCGATATAGGCTCCGGTACGACAGCAGTGACGCTCTCGGTCGGCTCGGGCGTGCTCACGGCAACAACCGGCTCTGGCGTGACCGTGACCGGATCGGGAAGTGCGACCATTACCCTGTCCGGAACGCTGTCGAGCATAAACGCCTACCTGTCCTCCCCAGCGCGGCCAAGCTTTACACCCGTGTCCGACTTCAACGGTTCCATTACGCTGACGATGACCAGTAGCGACGGGCAGCTGACCGATACGGATACGCAGACAATCTCGGTCACGGCTGTCGCCGACATCACCAACGACACGGCCGCGACGAACGAGGATAGCTCCATCGACATCGCGGTCGATGCCAATGACAGTTTCGAAAATCCCGGTCATGCGATTACCGCGATCAACGGCTCAGCGATTGTAACGAACGGTGTCGTCAACGTGGCCAGTGGTACGGTACGGCTCAATGCCAACGGTACGCTCACCTTCACGCCGAATGCCAACATCAACGGTAGCGCCAGCTTCACCTACACGGTGACTTCAGGTGGAGTGACAGAGACGGCAACCGTCAGCGTCACGATCGCCGCGGTCAACGATGCGCCCGTCAACACGGTTCCGGGCGCGCAGACCATAGCCGAAGACATGCCACTTGCCGTTCCAGGGGTTTCCGTCACCGACGTCGACGGCGACCTGCTGACGACGACCGTCACGATCACCAACGGTATCGCCAACGTTACGACCGGCACCGGCGCCACGATCACCAGCAATGGCACCGCGACGGTCCGGATCGCCGGCACCGCGGCGCAGATCAACGCTGCGCTTGTGGGCCTCACTTACACACCGACAGCCGACTACAACGGGGCTGCGCAGATCACCATCCAGACCACGGACGGAAGTTTGACTGACACCGACACCGTGGCAATCACGGTAACGCCGGTGGCCGATATCGTCGCGGACAACCTGACGACAAACGAAGATACATCAATCACCTTCAATGCGATCACCGGCACCAACGGCGCAACGGCGGATAATTTCGAGAATCCGGGCAGGGTTGTGACATCGGTGACCCAGCCGCCGGCCGGTCAGGGAACGGTAACCTTCGCAGCCGATGGCACCATCACCTACACGCCCGCCGCCAATTTCAACGGCACCACCAGCTTTACCTACACAGTGACGTCAGGCGGCGTTACCGAGACTGCCGCGGTGACCGTCATCGTGGCCGCAGTCAACGATGCACCGGTGAACACCGTCCCGGCCGCGCAGACGACGGCGGAAGACACCTCGATCGTTTTCTCGCCTTCGGGCGGCAATGCCATCGTCGTATCCGATGTCGACAACGGCTCGCTGACCGTCACCATTACCGTGACCAATGGCGCCTTTTCGCTCTCGGGCACATCGGGCCTGTCGTTTACGTCAGGTGACGGCACGGCCGACCAGACAATGACCTTCTCAGGCACGACGGCTGCCATCAACGCCGCGCTGGCGGGCGCCAGCTACGCGCCGGTCGCCGATTACAGCGGTTCCGCGCAGATCTCGGTGCAGACATCGGATGGTGCGCTTGCTGCGAACAGCACGATCGCTGTCACCATCACTCCGGTGGCCGACATCGCCAATGATTTTGTGTCGACTGATGAAGACGTGCCGGTGGTCATTTCGGTTCTTGCCAATGACAGTTTCGAAAATCCCGGCCGGCTGATCACATCCGTCAACGGTACGGCGATCACCGCCGGCGGTGCCGCTGTGGCGGTCGCAAACGGTACCGTGCGGCTCAACGCCTCCAGCCAGTTGGTCTTCACCCCGACGCTCGATTACAACGGCGTTGCCACCTTCAGCTACACCGTCACGTCAGGCGGCACGACCGAAACCGCGCAGGTGTCCGTCGCTGTTGCTTCGGTCAACACCCCGCCGGTGAATACCTTGCCGCCGTCCTTCACCGCGATCGAGGATAGCGCGCTCAGCCTCGCCGGCCTGCAGATCAGTGATCAGGACGCCGGTTCCGGCACGATGACGGTGACGCTCTCGGTCAATTCCGGCGCGCTGTCGGCCATCGGATCCGGCGGCGTCGCAGTTTCTGGCTCGGGATCGCAGGCCCTGACGCTGTCCGGCACGCTCACCGATATCAACGCCTATCTTGCCGCCGCGACTCGGCCAAGCTTTACGCCTGCCGCCAACTCGACCGCCAGCGTCACGCTGACGATGTCCACCAACGACAACGGCAATACCGGCGGCATGGCGCTGGTCGATATCGACACGGCGACGATCGCGATAACATCAGTCAACGATGCGCCTGCCGGCGCCGACAGCACGGTGACGATCAACGAGGATGGCGTCTACACCTTCACCGCCGCCAGCTTCGGCTTCAGCGATCCAAACGACAGCCCGGCCAACAGCTTTGCTTCGGTGGTCATCACAACGTTGCCGACGAATGGCGTCTTGTCGCTCGGCGGCACGGCTGTCACGGTAGGGCAGGTGATCTCCGCCGCCAACATCGCCAACCTGACATTCACGCCGACCACAAATGCAAACGGCACCGGTCTCGCTTCCTTCACCTTCCAGGTCCGCGACAATGGCGGCACGGCCAATGGTGGCCAGGATACGGATCAGAGCCCCAACAGCTTCACCTTCAACGTCACCGCCGTGAACGATGCACCGGTTAATACCTTGCCATCGAGCCTCGGCACGAACGAAGACACGGCGCTGTCGCTGGCCGGTCTGCAGGTCGCAGATGTCGATGCCGGCAACGGTGCCGTCTCGGTCACGCTCAGCGTCAATTCGGGGACGCTTTCGGCGGTCACGGCATCCGGCGTAACGGTCAGCGGCTCCGGTTCCGGCACGCTGGTGCTGACGGGCAGCGTCGCCAATCTCAACACCTTCCTCGCCGCATCCGGATCCCGGCCGACGTTCAATCCGGTTGCCAATGCCAACGGCCCCGTGACCCTCACCATGGTCACCAACGACAATGGGAACACTGGCATCGGCGGCGCTCTGTCGGACACGGATACCGCGACCATCACCGTTGCCGCCGTCAACGATGCACCCGTTGGCACTGATGTCGCGATCTCGACCAATGAAGACAGTGTCTTCTCCGGCACCCTGCCTGTCGCGACCGACGTCGACGGCGACAGCCTCACCTATGGCGCCGGTGCCATCGCGCCATCTCACGGCACGGTCGTCGTTAATGCCAACGGCACATATGCCTACACGCCGGCCGCCAATTTCAACGGCCAGGACAGCTTCACCTATAGCGTAACCGACGGTAGCGTGACCGTGCAATATCTGGTCAGCGTGACGGTGAACTCGGTCAACGACGCCCCGGTCGGTGTCAACGATACCGCGCAGACTGATGCTGGGACGACGACAAGCCTGAACGTGCTTTCCAACGATACCGATGTGGATGGTGACACCCTTCAGGTCTCGGCGATCAATGGCGCGGCCGGCAATGTCGGGCTGGCCGTCGCCGGCTCGAATGGCGGGACGTTTGCCATCGGTGCCAATGGGGCGGCGGTTTTCAATCCGGGTTCGGCCTTCGTCGATCTTGCAGTCGGCCAGCAGCGCGCTTCCAGCGTCACGTATCAGCTATCCGACGGCCACGGCGGCTTTTCGACCGCGACGGTGACCGTTACCGTGACGGGTGTCAACGACGCGCCGATCTCGACACCGATTGCCAACCAGACCGCCAGCGATGCGCAAAGCGTATCGCTTGGCGTCGCCGGCAACTTCAGCGATCCGGATAGCGGCGATGTCCTGACCTTTTCCGCAACAGGCTTGCCGCCGGGATTGACGATCAATACGACCACCGGCGTCATCAGCGGCGCCGTCAACCGCAGCGCCAGCGTAAACGGCCCGTACGCGGTGACCGTGACGGCGACCGATCTCGGCGGGGCAACGTCGAGCCGCAGTTTCACCTGGGCGGTGCTCAATCCTGCGCCGGTCGCTGCTGCCGATAGTCTGGCGACCACGGAAAACGCGTCGCTATCCGGGTCGGTTTTCGCCAATAACGGCAACGGCCTCGATGCTGATCCAGATGGCGATCCGATCTCCGTCTCAGCCGTCGGCGGCAGTGCGGCAGGAGTAGGGCAGCCCGTTTCGGGCTCCAATGGCGGCACGTTCACCATTAATGCGGACGGCACCTACGGCTTCAACCCCGGCACAGCGTTCGACGATCTCGCTGCGGGCGTGACGCGTGTAACTGAAATCACTTATACCATCACGGACGGGCAGGGCGGGTTCTCGACCGCAACGGTCACCGTCACCGTGACCGGCCAGAACGACGTGCCGGTGGCTGTCGGCGACAGCTTCACCACCAATGAGGATACGCCGGTAACCTTCGACGTCCGTCTGAACGACAGCGATGTCGATGCCGGATCCCTTGTGGTCACCCAGATCAATGGCAGCGCGATAGCGTCGGGCGGCTCGGTGGCGGTGACCGGTGGCGTGGTCACGCTCAACGCTGACGGGCGGCTGACCTTCGCGCCGACCACTGACTACAATGGCAGCCCATCCTTCACCTATACGGTCTCCGATGGACAGGGCGGCACCGCGACGGGGACGGTCAGCGGCACAGTCAATCCGGTCCAGGATCCGCCGGTGGCTGTCGACGACAGCTTCACGACCAATGAAGACGTGGCGCTGACGTTCGACGTTCGCGGCAATGACAGCGATCCAGATGGTGACGCGATTGCCGTAACCCAGATCAATGGATCGGGCATTATCGTCGGTGGGTCGATCGCCGTTGCGGGCGGTAGCGTCCGGCTCAACGCCGACGGCAGGCTGACCTTTACGCCCACGGCCAACTACAACGGCACGCCATCGTTCACTTACACCATCTCCGATGGCCACGGCGGCACTGCGACGGCCACGGTGAACGGCACCGTCATCGCCGTCCAAGACGCTCCCGTCAGCCAGGATGACAGCTTCACCACGCTGGAAGACCAACCGGTTGTCATCGCTGTCCTCGGCAACGACAGCGACGCTGACGGCGACAGCCTGACGATCACCCAGATCAACGGGTCTGGCATTTCGGTGGGCAGCCCCGTTGCCATCACCGGCGGGGTCGTGGCGCTGAACGCCGATGGCACGCTGACCTTCACGCCGGCCGCAAATTACAATGGCAGCCCGACCTTCAACTACACCATATCCGACGGCAATGGCGGGACGGCAACCGCGACAGTCAATGGCACAGTGACGCCGGTCAACGATACGCCTATCGCAGCAGGCGACAGTTTCTCGACGCTCGAGGACACGCCTGTCACCTTCGACGTAGTTGGCAACGACAGTGATGTCGATGGCGATGCGCTCGTGGTGATGGCGATCAACGGCGCAAACATCACGGTCGGCGGATCGGTCACCATATCGGGTGGCACGGTGCGCCTGAATGTCGATGGCACGCTGACCTTCACACCTGGTGCCAACTACAATGGCAGCCCATCCTTCACCTACACCGTTTCAGACGGCCACGGCGGCACTGCGACCGCAACGGTGGCCGGTACTGTCACAGCAATCAACGACGTGCCAGTTGCCGCAAGCGATACGTTCACAACGCCAGAGGATACCGCCGTCACCTTCGACGTGCTCGGCAACGACAGCGATATCGACGGCGATACGCTTGCCGTCACGGCCATCAATGGCAACGCCATCGTCGCAAATGGTATCGTGGCCGTCACCGGTGGCAGTGTGCGGCTGAATGCCAACGGTACGCTGACCTTCACGCCTGATGACAATTACAATGGTAGCCTGTCTTTCACTTACACCGTCTCCGATGGTCATGGCGGAACCGCGACGGCGACGGTCAGCGGCACGGTGACACCGGTCAACGACGCGCCTGTTGCCTCCGACACGGTTGTTTCCGTCAACGAGGACGGGCTGGTTTCCAGCAGCTTGCCCGCAGCATCGGATATTGACGGCGATCCGGTGACCTACGCGGCGGGGACAACGGCGGCTGCCAATGGCAGCGTGACGATCAAAAGCGACGGAACCTACAGCTATCGGCCGAATCCGAACTTCAACGGCACAGACCGGTTCAGCTTCGTCGTCAGCGATGGCAAGGGCGGGCGTAGCGAATACACCGTTACCGTCAACGTCGCACCCGTCAACGACGCGCCGGCCGGTTCACCCTTGCCGGCAAGGTCGGGTGCGGATGGCGCTTCGGTCAGCTTCGACGTGTCCAGCTTTTTCTCGGATGTGGACAATGACACGCTGAGCTATGCCGTCAGCGGTCTGCCAGCTGGTCTGTCCATCAGTGCGACAGGCATCGTCAGCGGCACGATTGATCGCCAGGCAAGCATCGGCGGACCAACTGGCAACGGCGTCTACGCCGTTATGGTCAGCGTCAGCGACGGCAATGGCGGGACGACGAGCCAGAGCTTTTCCTTCTCCGTCAGCAACCCGCCGCCGATTGCCGTCAACGACCGGGTGACCGTCAACGAGGATACCGCGGTTGTCATCAACGTATTGGACGGATCGGCCAGTGGCGGCATCGCTGACAGCGATCCGGATGGAGATCCACTCACGGTCACCGCGGCCAGTGCCGCGAACGGAGCGGTGACGCTCGGCTCCGGTGGCCAGATCACATATCAGGCAAACGGCAATTTCAACGGCACGGACACCATTACCTACACGATCTCGGATGGCAATGGCGGTACATCGACCGCGACCGTGACCGTCACGGTCCTCGCCGTCAACGACGCACCCGCCGGCGAGCCGATCGCCGACAGAACACGGAACGACGGCGACGTCGATACTCTCAATCTCTCGGCGTTCTTCTCGGATGCGGATGGCGACACACTGACCTATTCCGCCAGTGGCCTGCCGACCGGACTGAGCATCGATCCCGTAACCGGACTTGTGTCCGGCCGCATCGCAGCCGACGCATCCGGCCCGACCGGCGAGGCGGTCTATACCGTCACGGTCACCGCAGCCGACGGCAAGGGCGGCTCGACGTCGGTCAGCTTCAACTACACGGTCCTGAACCTCCCGCCGGTGGCGCGAGACGATACGGCGACCACCAACGAAGATACGCCCGTCGATATCGACGTGCTGGTCAATGATGGCGATCCCGACGGCGACAATGACGAGGTGATCCGCGTTAACAACGTTGTGCTGCAACTGAATGGGCCATCGGTGGCAACGACACATGGCACGGTCCAGCTGGTGCCGGGCACCAACGGCCGTCCACTGCTGCGCTTCACGCCGAACCCGGACTACAACGGTCAGGAAACCTTCAGCTATTCCATCGACGACGGCAATGGCGGCATCGATACTGCGACCGTGACGATCACGGTCATTCCTGAGAATGATGCGCCCGAAGGCACCAATCCGATTCCGGATCGGGTGCGAGCCGATGGGCAGTCGCTGGTCTATCGCGTGTCGGATTTCTTCGACGATCCGGATGGAGATACGTTGAACTATACGATAACAGGCCTGCCGGCAGGTCTCAGCTTCGATGCCGCCACCGGCCTGATCTTCGGCGCGATCGATCACAACGCCAGCCAGGGTGGAGCGTCGGGCGTCTATCAGATCACCGTCACGGCCCATGACGGTCCAAACGGCACTGGCGCTGCGGTCTCCCAGAGCTTCGCGCTGACGGTGACCAATCCGGGTCCGACCGCCGTCAATGACACACTGACGATCAACGAGGATCAGGCGGCGACGTTCAATGTCATCACCGGTAACGGTACGACCGGCGCCGATACGGATCCGGACGGTGATACGCTGAGCCTTATTTCCGCGGCAGCCGGGCATGGTACGCTGACCTTCACCATCGCAGGCGCCATTACCTACACGCCCGCCGCCGATTTCAACGGCACCGACACGATCATCTACACCATTTCCGATGGCCAGGGCGGTGTGTCCACCGCAACGGTGACGATCACCATCAACCCCGTCAATGATGCGCCCGAGGCAAATGCTCCGCTCCCGTCGCAGATGGACAGCGATGGACAGGCTGTGACATTCGATGTCAGCACCTACTTCTCCGATCGCGATGGCGATACGCTGTCCTTCGCAGCTGCCGATCTGCCGCCGGGGCTGAGCATCAATACTACGACCGGTGTCATTTCAGGCAGCCTGCCAAATGATGCCTCGCGGCCCGAACCCTATGTTGCAAACATCACGGTTTCCGATGGCCATGGCGGCACGATATCGCGGACGATCACCTGGATCATCGGAAACTTCCCGCCAAAGGCATTCGATGACACCTTGTCGCTTGCCCAGAACCAGAGCGGCGGTGGCAATGCGCTGGGTAACGACAGCGATCCCGACAATGATGCGATATCCATCGATCGGGTGAACGGACAGGCAGCCGGCGTCGGCCAGCCGGTCGCGGGTTCGAACGGTGGTACTTTCACCGTCAATGCCAACGGCATCTATAGCTTCAACCCGGGGAGCGATTTCGACGATCTCGCTGCGACCGAAACAAGAACCACATCCGTTACCTACCGTGTTACCGACGCCGATGGGGAAAGCGATACCGCGACCATCAGCGTCACCATCACCGGGCGCAACGACGCGCCGACCGCGACACCGATACCCGATGTGACGCTTGCCGATGGGCAATCGCTGAACGGAAAACCGATCGATGTCAGCGACTTCTTCACGGATGTTGACGGCGACGCGCTAAGCTTTTCCGCCACCGGACTGCCTGCCGGGCTGTCGATGGGCAGTGATGGCGCAATTAGCGGAACGATTGCATCCGGCGCGTCGGCTGGTGGTCCGCTCTACCTGGTGACGGTGCTGGCCAACGATGGTCACGGAGGCACGCGCACCGTCACCTTCAATCTGACCGTGACCAATCCCGCGCCGATCGCCGTCAACGACACGGCGACGACGGACGAGGATGTTCCGCTTCTTAACATCAACGTGCTCGGAAACGACACCGATCCGGATGGCGATACGCTGTTTATCGATCCGGCCTTCCCGCCGCAGGCCGGCCACGGCACCGTGACGGTCAACAGCGACGGAACGCTGAACTACACGCCGGATCGTGACTTCAACGGCATCGATACCGTCGTCTATCGCGTAACCGATGGCCAGGGAGGCTTGAGCAGCGGGGTCCTGACCATCACCGTCGGAGCCGAGAACGATCCGCCGGTCGCCAGCGATATCGCCGACATGGAGCGCAACGACGGAGACACGATCTCCTTCGACATCTCGGCCTACTTCGCCGATCCGGAAGGTGGCGCGCTGACTTTCGACGTGCAGGGACTGCCGCCGGGGCTGACATTCAGCACGACAACCGGCATCATCAGTGGCCGGATCGCCGCCGGTGCGTCCGGGCCGATGGGGTCGGCGAACTACGCGATCAGGGTCATCGCCACCGATGCAGGCGGCGCAAGCGCCGAGGCCGATTTTACCTATGTGATCAAGAATATCGCCCCCGACGCAATGAACGATACGGCGACGACGCTCGAAGATAAGCCGGTCGATATCGCGGTACTGGGCAATGACGTGGATCCGGATGGCGATACCAACACGATCATCCTTGTCAACGGGGTCAACCTGAGCGTCGACGGTCCGGCAATCCAGACCGCGAACGGCTCGGTGCAGCTGGTGGTCGTCAACAACGCGCAGGTGCTACGCTTTGCGCCCGCCCCGAATTATGCTGGAACGGCGTCCTTCACCTACACCGTCGCCGACGGCAATGGCGGAAGCGATACGGCGACGGTGGTGGTCACCGTGGTTCCGGTCAATGACGTGCCGGTCGCAACGCCAATTCCCGACCGTTCGCAGGCCGACGGCTCTGCCGTCAGCTTCGACGTCAGAGGCTTCTTCACCGATATAGATGGCGACGCGCTGTCGATCAGCGTCAATGGCCTGCCTCCGGGGCTGACCTATGATTCGGCTACTGGTCTGATCAGCGGCACCTTGACCGCCAATGCCTCCGCGGGCAGTCCCTATCCCATCACGGTAGCCGCAAATGACGGTCATGGCGGACAGGTATCGACCCAGTTCGTCTTCTCCGTCACCAATCCGGCGCCGGTGGCGGTCAATGATACGGTCCAGACCAACGAGGATGTACCGGTTACGTTCAACCCGATCACCGGCGCAGGTACTGGCGGCGGCGGGCTGGATGTCGATCCTGATGGTGATCCACTGACGGTTGTCGCGATCGACGGCCAGCCGATCGCCGTCGGCGGTCCTGTCGCCATCACCGGCGGCACCATACTGCTCAATGCCGATGGATCGCTGACATTCACGCCCGCTGCCGACTTCTTCGGATCGGTGCCGCTGACCTACCGGATCAGCGATGGCAATGGCGGCTTCGCCGACGCGTCGATTGTGATCTCGGTCGCGTCGGTCAACGATGTCGGAGTGATCGATCTGAATGGCGCCGCGACCGGCGTTGATAGCACGATATCGTTCGACGAAGGCGATGCGCCGGTCGCCATCGCAAGCGGCGATGCCGTGGTGTTCGATGCCGAGAATGGGCTGACAGCCCTAAACGTTGTGCTTGCCGGCTTCTCCGATGCCGGCTCGGAAACCATTCACCTGAACGGGGCTATCGACATCCTCTACGGCACGGCCGGCAGCGGGACGATCAGCTTCGGCGGTACGACCTTCCGCTACACCTATGACGGCGCCAATGCAATTTCGATTGCCAATGCTGCCGGCGGAGCGATCGACAATGCCTCGGCCACTGCGCTGGTGCGGGCCATCCAGTATGAAAATGCCAGCGACAATCCGACCGCGGGCAACCGGACAATCGCGATCAGCGTCACCGACGATGGCGGCGCGACCTCGGCTGCCGCGGTGGCGACGGTTTCGGTCGGTGCCGTCAACGATGCGCCGGTCGCCATCGACGATGCGATCACGACAGACGAGAACACCGCGGTGACAGGTGCGGCTCCGGGCGTTCTCGGCAACGATCGCGATGCCGACGGCGACAGTCTCGTCGTGTCGTCGGTCGGTGGCGGTGCGGTCGGCGCGACGATTGCCGGCTCGACAGGGGGCCAATTCGTCATCAATGCAGATGGCAGCTATCGTTTCGATCCGGGGGTCGATTTCCAGGCGCTCAAGGCGGGCGAGACAAGGGTTGCCTCGGTGTACTACGTCGTCTCGGATGGCCACGGCGGATCGGCGCCGGCAACGCTGTCGGTGTCGGTGTCGGGCGTCAATGATGCGCCGGTGGGCAGCGACGGCAGCATTCGAACAAACGAGGATACATCCGCCAGCGGCTTCCTTCCGACTGCGACAGACCCGGATGGCGACCCTGTGACTTTTGCGATCGCCACGCCGCCGGTAAATGGTGTGGTCACCATCAGCGCCAACGGCAGCTACACCTATACGCCGCCTGCTAATTTCAACGGTAACGACAGCTTTACCTACTCTGTGTCCGACGGTACTGCGACTGTGACCTATACGATCACGGTCGAGGTCGTGCCGGTCGATGACGCGCCCGTCGGCGCGCCGATCGCCAACCAGGCGTATGCGGATGCGCAAACCGTCCGGTTGGACGTTTCCGGATATTTCAGCGACGTCGATACCGCAGGTCTGGCATTTTCCGCTGCCGGTCTGCCCCAGGGGCTTTCGATCTCCGCCGGTGGCGTCATCACCGGGACGATAGCCTCCGACGCCTCGCAGCCGAACGGAGGGATCTATTCGGTGACCGTGTTCGCCAGTGACGGCAACAGCTCGGTTGACCAGACCTTTACGGTGACGGTGTCGAACCCGGCGCCGGTCGCCCGCGACGATGCAGCCAGCACCGGCGAGAATGCCGATATCGCCGGCTCGGTTTTCGCCGACAACGGCAATGGCGTCGATGTTGATCCCGACGGGGATGCCATTGTCGTCAGTGCAGTCAACGGCACGATAGCCAATGTGGGGGCACCGGCACTCGGTACCAACGGCGGGCTGTTCGTGATTTCAAGCAACGGCAGCTACAGCTTTGTTCCGGGCACGGATTTCGACGAGCTGCGGGCAGGCCAACAGCGAACGACAAGCGTCACATACACGATCTCCGATGGCCAGGGCGGGACCGCAACGGCCACGTTCACGGTAACCGTATCAGGCGTCAACGATCTTCCCGTAGGCTCGGATCTGTCGATCGTCACCAACGAAGACACCGCGACCAGTGGCCGGTTGCCGACCGCGACCGATGTCGATGGCGATCCGCTGGCCTATGCGGCGGGCACACAACCAGCTCACGGCAGTGTCACTATCGATGCCGCAGGCTTCTACACCTACACACCGGCCGCCGATTTCAACGGTACGGACAGCTTCACCTACACGATCTCCGATGGAACCGCCGTTGTCACGCACACCGTCAGCGTCATGGTTGCGCCCATCAACGACGCGCCGGTGCTTCAGGATGTCGTCCTATCGATCAACGAAGATGGTTCGGCTTCCGGACAGTTCGCAGCGACGGATATCGACAACACCGCCGTCGATCTGAGCTACGCCCTCCAAAGCCCGGCAGCGAACGGGACAGTGGTGGTCAACGCCGATGGCACCTACACCTATACCCCCAATCCGAATTTCAACGGAACCGACAGCTTCATCGTCATTGTCAGGGATCCGGGCCTCGCCAGCACGACAGCGACCGTGACGATCTCGGTCGGTGCCGTCAACGATCCGCCCGTTGCCGTCAACGATACCGCGGCCACGACCGAGAATGCGGCGATCTCCGGCAACGTGATTGTCGGGGGAGCCGGTGCCGATAGCGACGCTGACGGGGATGCACTGACTGTCGTCGGCGTCGGGGCCACGAGTGGTGGTGTCGGCATTGCCATTCCCGCACAGGGCGGTGGACGCTTCGTGATTGCCGCCAACGGATCCTATACCTTCGATCCCGGCAGCGATTTCGACTCGCTGCGCGCCGGCGAGACTGCGACGACCTCGATCGACTACACGATTTCGGACGGCCATGGAGGTATCGCGACCGCAACCTTGACTGTCACTGTGACCGGCGTGAATGACGCGCCGGAGGCGCCCGGGTTGCCGCAGCAGTCCAGTCTTGACGGGCAGACGGTGACGCTGGCTGTAGGTGCGCTGTTCACCGATGTTGACGGCGACACGCTGACATTTGACATCGCCGGCCTGCCGCCCGGCCTTGGCTTCGATCAGCGCACGGGTGAGATCACCGGGCGGATTCTCGCAGGGGCGTCGGGGGCCAGCGGCACCGCCATTTATACCGTCGCCGTAACCGCAAGCGATGGCGCTGGCGGGGCGGTCGTCCGGACATTTGCCTGGACCGTCACCAATCCGGCGCCGGATGCCGTCAACGACAATTTTGCCGTCAACGAAGGCGCAGTCCTGAGCGGATCTGTGCTTGTCTCCAACGGCAATGGCCCGGATATCGATCCGGACGGCGATCCGCTGGCCGTGTCCGTGGTGACCACGACCGCGCATGGCACTCTGGTCCTCAACCTTGACGGCAGCTTCACCTATACCCCGACCGCCGGCTTCAACGGCACCGACAGCTTTGTCTATCGCATCGATGATGGCAATGGCGGCACCGACACCGCGACCGCCATCATCGCCGTCGCACCGGTCAATGATCCACCTGTGGCTGGTGACAACAGCTTTACAGTCGCCGAGGATGGCGAGATCGTCATCGCCGTTCTCGATAACGACAGCGATCCAGACGGCGATCCGCTCAGCATCACCGAGATCGACGGACAGGCGATCGTGGCGGGCGGCAGCGTCACGCTCGCTTCCGGCACGGTGACGCTCAACACTGACGGAACGCTGACCTTCGCCGCAGCGCAGGATTTTGGAGGCTCCCTCAGCTTTACCTATACTGTGTCCGACGGAAACCTCTCCGCGCAAGGCGTTGTCAGTGGCACGGTGACTAGTGTCAACGACGCACCCTTCAACACCCTTCCAGTGACCTTCAACGGGACTGAGGATACACCGCTGACGCTTGCCGGTATCTCGATCGGTGATGTCGATGCCGGTTCCGGGACGTTGACGGTGACGCTGAGTGTCGATGCAGGCACGTTGACGGCGTCGGCTGGCGGCAACGTCCAAGTCGTGGGCAGCGGATCGGGGACGATCGTGCTGTCCGGCACGCTCGCGGATATCAACGCCTATCTTTCCGGCGCGGCGGCCCCCGTCTACCAGCCGGCATCGAATTCCGATCTGCCGGTGACGCTGACGATGACGACCAGCGATGGCGGCAACAGCGGTGCGGGCGGCGTCCAGACCGATACGGATAGCGCCACCATCCTACTGGCGTCGGTCAACGATGCGCCTGTTGCGAGCGGATCGATGATCCAGACGCTCGAGGACACACCCGTCTCCGGCAATGTGACGGCAAGCGACGCGGATGGTGATCCGCTGACCTATGTCGTCGCATCGGCTCCCGGCAATGGCACCGTCGTCGTCGATGCTGCCGGGCGTTATCTCTATTCTCCGAACACCAATTTCAACGGTAGCGACAGCTTCGACATCAACATCAGCGACGGGCAGGGTGGCTCGACGACGGTGACGATTACGGTCACGGTGGTTGCTGTCAACGACGCGCCAGTGGGTGCGGACCTGTCGGTCACCGCACAGGAAGATCAGACCCTGAGTGCCACGCTGCCGGTCGCGACCGATGTGGACAACGTCGGCCTGACTTACGCGCTTTCGGGGCAGGCGGGCCACGGCACGGTTACGGTCGATGCAGGCGGCACCTACCAGTATGTGCCGGCGCCGAACTATAACGGCGCCGACAGCTTCACCTACAGCGTCTCCGATGGCCAGACGACATCGACCTATACCGTTTTGATCACCGTCGCCGCGGTCAACGACCTCCCGGTCAGCACAGGCACATCGGTGTCGGTCGAGGAGGACGAAACAGTCAGCGGCCAGTTGCCTCCGGCGTTCGATGTCGATGGCGATACCGTATCTTACGGTCTCGCGGTGCAGGCAGCGCATGGTACAGCGACTGTGAACGCGGACGGCAGTTACAGCTATACACCAGCGGCAGGCTACAATGGTCCGGATAGCTTCAGCTTCAGCGTCGACGATGGTACGGCAATCTCCACCTACCTGGTCAGCGTGACGGTCGGCGCGGTGAACGATCCGCCGAGTGGTTCCAACGCCACCATCACCGTGGCCGAGGACGGCTTGGCCAGCGGCAGTCTGCCGCTTGCGACCGATCCGGACGGCGACCCGCTGACCTACGGACTGGGCATAGCCCCCGCCCATGGCGCGGTCACCATCGCTGCCGATGGCACCTACAGCTATCGCCCGGACGCGAATTACAACGGGACCGACACGTTCACCTACACTGTTTCCGATGGGCTTGACCAATCGACCTACGTGGTCTCTGTAATCGTGACGGCGGTCAACGACGCCCCAGTCGGCTCGAACGCCGCCATCACCGTGTCGGAGGACATCCCCTTCGATGGCGTGCTGCCCGCCGCCAGCGATGTCGACGGCGATTCGGTCACATATGGTCTGGGCACGCAGGCGCTGCATGGCACCGTAACCATCAATGCCGATGGCACCTACCGATACGTGCCTGCCGCCAACTACAATGGCACCGACAGCTTCACATACCGGGTGACCGACGGCGTCGCAGCATCGACCTACACCGTCGCGATCAACGTGAGCGCCGTCAACGACGCACCTGTTGGCAGCAACGTGTCGATCACCGTCGATGAGGATGGCTCGGTCAGCGGACAGTTGCCGGTCGCTGTCGATCCGGATGGTGATCCGCTGACCTATCTGCTTCAGAGCGGCGCGAGCCACGGGGTGGCGACGGTGCTCAGTGACGGGTCGTATAGCTACGCGCCAGCCTCGAATTTCTCCGGCACCGACACCTTCACCTATGCGGTCTTCGACGGCACGGTCACGTCGGTTTACACCGTGACGGTAACCGTCGGCGCTGAAAACGATGCGCCGACCGGTTCGGATGTTGCGATTTCGGTCTCGGAAGATACGAGCTACAGCGGTTCACTGCCGCTTGCCTCGGACGCGGACGGCGACACCATTCTCTATGGCCTGGGAACACCGGCAGCCCACGGCGCAGTCACCGTTAATGCGGATGGTACCTTCAGCTACGTCCCGCAGCCGAACTATTCCGGGCCGGATCAGTTCACTTACACGCTGTACGACGGAACGGAGACCGTCAGCTACACCGTCATCATCAACGTGCAGGCGGTCAACGACGCGCCTGTCGGTTCCGACACCGCCATATCGGTCGGCGAGGACAACACATTCTTGGGCCAGTTGCCACCGGCGGTAGATGCCGACAACCAGTCCGTCACCTATGGTCTCGCCGCTGCCGCAGGCCACGGGGCCGTGACCGTCAACACCGACGGCACATTCAGCTACACGCCTGACAGCAACTACAATGGTATCGACAGCTTCAGCTATTCGGTCAGCGATGGTACGGCTATCAACGTCTACCGGGTCTCGGTGACGGTCAGCGCGATCAACGACGCGCCTGTCGGAGCCGACACCTCGATTTCGGTCCTGCAGGGAACGGTCTCCACGGGCAATCTGCCGCCGGCCTTCGACGTCGAGGGCTCCGCCGTGACTTATGGACTGGGCGCCCAGGCGGCCCACGGCACCGTTACCATCGGGGCGAACGGCGCCTATAGCTATCAGCCGGACGCGGGCTTCGCCGGGAACGATCAGTTCACCTACACGCTCTCCGACGGCACGGCCCTGTCGGTCTACACGGTGACTGTCTCCGTCGGCGCCAACAACAGCGCGCCATCGGCGCAGGATGCCACGCTAACCGTCGCCGAGGATACACCCTTCATGGGTAGATTGCCGGTGGCCACGGATGCGGATGGCGATCCCGTGGCCTATGGTCTGGCAGCAGACGCGGCGCATGGTGTCGTGACTGTTATGGCCGACGGTCGGTACTCATACATCGCCGATCGCAACTACAATGGCGCCGACCAGTTCAGCTATTCCGTCAGCGATGGGCGGGCCACGGTGATCTACCGCGTGTTCATCAACGTCACGCCGGTCAACGATGCGCCTGTCGGTTCGGATGCGGCGATTTCCCTTGCCGAGGACACGACATTCACCGGTCAGTTGCCGTCGGCGAGCGATGCAGACGGCAGTTCCCTGGTTTATGGTCTGGCCGCGGCGGCGGGACATGGGACCGTGACGATCGACGCCAGCGGCGCGTTCAGCTATACCCCCGACAGCAACTACAACGGAACCGACAGCTTCAGCTACTCGGTCAGCGATGGCCTTGCCACCAACGTCTATCGCGTCACCGTCTCGATTGCAGCCGTCAACGACGCGCCCATCGGTTCGGACACCTCGATCTCGGTGGAGGAGGGGACCGTTGCCACAGGCAACCTGCCAGCAGCCGTCGATCCCGAAGGAACTGCCGTGACCTATGGGCTGGGCGCGCAAGCGGTCCATGGCACTGTCACTGTCGGCGCGAACGGAACCTATACCTATCAGCCAGATGCGAACTTCAGCGGCAGCGATCGGTTCACATACACCGTGTCCGACGGATCGGCGACATCGGTATATACCGTGACCGTATCGGTTGGCGCCGCCAATAGTGCTCCGGTCGGCAACGATGCGACGCTGACGCTTGCCGAGGACACGCCGACAACTGGCCGCCTGCCGGTCGCGGCGGATCCGGATGGCGACGCGGTGACCTACGGCCTGGCGGGGAGCCCCGCACATGGCGTCGTCACCATCACGGCCGACGGGCGCTACACGTTCATGCCCGATCGCAATTTCAACGGCACAGACCAGTTCAGCTATTCGGTGAGCGACGGCAGGGCGATGACTGTTTATCGCGTGTTCGTCACGGTCACACCGGTCAATGATGCCCCCGTCGGCTCCGGAACGGCGATCGCCGTTGGGCAGGATCAGACGGTGACAGGCTCGCTTCCACCTGCATTTGACGTCGAGGGATCGCCCGTAACCTATGGAATTGACACCGGCGCTGCGCATGGCACGGTGAGTATCAACCCCAACGGCGGCTACACCTATACCCCAGTCGCCGGCTATCAAGGTCCTGACAGCTTCACCTACACCGTGTCCGACGGACAAGCGTCATCGACATATACCGTAGCGATTGCCGTCGGTACCGCTGGCCCAACTGATCCTGTCGAAGAACCGCCAGCGGGCGAGAAACCGCCCCTGGAAAGGGACGATCCGATTCAATTCCCCGTCGGTGGCGACGATCCTGGCGCGCCGCGCGGTGGCGAGGGCGAGGACCTTGGCTCCGGGATGGACGAGGTACTGGAAAATCTCGGCGCGATCTCGGATGACATCACCGCGGATGGACCCGTTGGCGACGTGGTTTACGCCATCAAGGACCTGAATGGTATCGGCTCGCTGCGGCGCGATGGCGCCGTGCTTCATGCTGTCCGGCAGATCGCCGACTGGATAGAAAGAGGCCGCCGGCTCGACGATCTGCATATCGGCTTTTTCAAGGGCGGGTCGAATATCCATCTTGCCGGATCCGGTGGCGACGATACCACCTGGTTCACCGTCGATACCATAATCAACGAAGGCTATCTCTACATCATGCCGACTTCGACCGGCGACGTGGAGGACGCGAGCTTCAGCGTGACGTTGGCGGATGGACGCGCGCTGCCAGACTGGATGACGCTCACGCATGGCGGCATGATCATTGGTCGCCCCCCAGTCGGTACGGTATCGATCGACATACGCATCTGGGGAACCTCAAGCGAGGGCACGATCAGCGACACGATACGCATCGATCTACAGACAGGCACCATTCTCGATCACGTCAGGGATCGGCGCGCCGATCTTGGCCCGGGCATGCTGTTTTCGACGCAGATGCTGGCGGAGGCCCATATTGATCGGCCCGCAGGTGACAAGCTGTGGGCTGCATTGCAGAGCAGGTAGTGATTGGGATTTTTAGCTCGAAACTGCAACCGGTCGTCGCCTCGTAGCAATGACCGGTCGCAGCCGCAGCCTTGGGAGGCTTTTTGCGTCCGCCGCATCTGCCGGACGTCGGCCTGCCTATCGAACGAACCGGCTTACGTCGATACACAGTTATGTGAAGATCAGCGTCATAAAATTGAGCATTTTCAGATGCTCACAAGGATTTCCTAGCTTCGGAATTTCTGCGCCTCTGTTGGCATGGGCTTGGGTGTCCAGTTCCAGTTCAAAGGGCGGGCAATTACCTGCCCGCCCTTGATCGCTGTTTACGGAAATGGGAGTGCCGAGACTTGTGTGGTATCGGCGTCCCGATGTCACTGTATCTGGCTCATCCCATCGACGCTCATCGGCATCATGTTGAGGTTCATGTGATACATGACCCAGATGGTGCCGATGATGGTGATGCCGACGATGATGGCCGTGAAAATGAAGGCCAGCAGCGTCCAGCCGTTTTCCGAGCGGCTGTCGACATGCAGAAAGCAGACGACGTGCACGATGATCTGCGCGATGGCGAGCACGAAGATCGTCACGGTCGTCGCTGTTGCACTCTCCAGCGCTCCCGACATCACCAGCCAGAACGGGATAACGGTGAGGATGATCGACAGGATCGATCCGGTCCAGAGACTGCCTTTGCTGCTGTGAGCGGCCCCATGGTCGATGTGGGTGTTGTGAGGTGCGGTCAACGGAGTGCTCCAAACAGGTAGACGACGGTAAAGACGCCGATCCAGATGATGTCGAGGAAGTGCCAGAACATCGAGAGGCACAGCAGGCGGCGCTTGTTGTCTGCTGTCAGCCCGTGCTGGGCGATCTGCACCAGCAGCGTGACGAGCCACACCAGGCCGAACAGCACGTGCAGGCCATGCGTGCCGACCAGCGTGAAGAATGCCGACAGGAAGGCGCTGCGTTGCGGCGTCGCGCCCTCGGAGATCAGCGACGAGAACTCATAGAGTTCGACGCAAAGGAACGCCGCGCCGAGCACGCCGGTGACGGCGAGCAGCCGCCACATCTGCGCGGTACGCCCAGCCGCCATCGCCTGCATGCCGATCGACAATACGATCGACGATGCCAGGAGGAATCCGGTGTTGAGCGCCACCAGCGGCAGCTCGAACAGGTGCTGCGGCGGAGGCCCCCCCGCATAGTTGCGGCTGAGCGTGCCGTAGACGGCAAACAGCGAGGCGAAGATCAGGGCGTCGCTCATCAGGTAGATCCAGAAGCCGAGCATCGTGGCGCCGCCACTGTGATAATGCTCCTCGGCTTCCGGCTGGTGGTAGACGCGCGGGGCGTCCTTGTTGACGAGTTGGATGGTCATGTCAGGCCCTCGCTGCCGGCTGTTGCGGACGCTTGCCTTCGGTAAGCGCGATCGCATCGGCCGGGATGTAGTAGTCGCGGCTGAAGTTGAAGGTGTGGACGATCGAGACGATCAGGATGCCGGCGAAGCTGATGGCGGCCAGCCACCACATGTACCAGATCATGCCGAAGCCGAGTGCCGTGGCCAGCGCCGCGACGATGACCCCTGTCGCGGTGTTGCGCGGCATGTGAACGGGGCGGAAACCCTCGGTCGGATGCTTGTAGCCGTGTTGCTTCATGTCATGCCAGGCGTCGAGTTCGTAGACGATGGGCGTGATCGCGAAGTTGTAGGCTGGCGGAGGCGAGGTCGTCGACCATTCCAGGGTGCGGCCGTCCCAGGGGTCGCCGGTGACATCGCGCAGCTTGTTGCGCTTCACGATACCCATGACGATCGCCATCACGAAGCCGAGAATGCCGACGAGGATGATAGCCGCGCCGATCAGCGCGATGACGAAGTAGGGCTGCAGAGACGGATCGTCGAAGTGGTTGACGCGGCGTGTCGTGCCCATCAGGCCGACGATGTAGATCGGCGTCCATGCGATCCAGTAGCCGATAACCCAGCCCCAGAAGGCGACCTTGCCCCAGAACTCATCCATCTTGAAGCCGAAGGCCTTCGGGAACCAGTAGGTCATGCCGGCAAACAGACCGAACACGACGCCGCCGATAATGGTGTTGTGGAAGTGCGCCACAAGGAACAGCGAGTTGTGCAGCACGAAGTCGGCTGCAGGCACAGCCAGAAGCACGCCGGTCATGCCGCCGACCACGAAGGTCAGCATAAAGGCGACGACCCACATCATCGGCAGTTCGAAGCGGATTTCGCCGCGGAACATCGTGAACAGCCAGTTGAACACCTTGGCGCCCGTGGGAATGGCGATGACCATCGTGGCGATGCCGAAGAAGGCGTTGACGCTGGCCCCTGAGCCCATGGTGAAATAGTGGTGCAGCCAGACGAGGTAGGACAGGATGGTGATGACGACGGTGGCGTAGACCATCGACCCGTAGCCGAACAGACGCTTGCCGGTGAAGGTCGCTGTGATTTCCGAATAGATACCGAACGCCGGCAGGATCAGAACGTAAACCTCGGGATGACCCCACATCCACACCATGTTCCAGTAGAGCATCGCGTTGCCGCCGAGGTCATTGATAAAGAAGGCGGTGTCGAGATAGCGGTCGAGCAGCAGCAGGAAGAAGGCAGCCGTCAGCGCCGGGAAGATGGCGATGGCGAGAACGTTGCTGCAGAGCGCGGTCCAGGTGAAGACCGGCATCTTCATCAGGCTCATGCCGGGCGCACGCATCTTGATGACGGTGGCGACCATGTTGACGGCCGAGAGCGTCGTGCCGATGCCGGCGATCTCGAGCGACCACAGATAATAATCGACGCCTGTATCCGGACTGAAGGCCTTTTCGGCCAGCGGTGCATAAGAGAGCCAGCCGGTGCGCGCGAATTCGCCGACGAACAGCGAGATCATGACCAGCACCGAACCCGCCACCGTCAGCCAGAAGCTGAGGTTGTTCAAGTAAGGGAAGGCGACGTCGCGTGCGCCGATCTGCAGCGGCATGACGAAGTTGACGATGCCGACGACTAGCGGGATCGCCACGAAGAAGATCATGATCGTCCCGTGGGCGGTGAAGATCTGGTCGTAGTGGCTCGAGTGCAGGAAGCCCTCGTTGCCCCCGAAGGCAACGGCCTGCTGCAGGCGCATCATCACGGCGTCCGAGAACCCGCGCAAAAGCATGATGATCGCAAGCACGATATACATGATGCCGATCTTCTTGTGATCGACGGACGTGAACCACTCCTTCCAAAGGTAGCCCCAGAGGCGGAAATAGGTGAGTGCGGCGACAACGATCAGACCGAGTGCGGCGACCGCGATGAAGGTGCCGACTAGGATCGGCTCATGGATCGGCAGCGATTCGAGCGTCAGCCGCCCGAAGACTGTCGTGAGAAAGCTATGGTCTTGCATTGGAGCCCTGCTCTTCAGGCGCGGCAAGCGCGTCGGTGTTGGTGTGGTTGTGAGCGGCAGAGTGGCCGGGGGCGAGGTCGCCAGTCATGGGCTGGCCGCTCATGGGCATGCCTTGGCTCAGCGTCATGGACGCGTGGTTCACCGCATGCGGCGCGAACATGCCGCCATTGTCGCTATCGTGGGAGCGGTCCTTCTTCATGATGTCGGCGATACAATCGGTGCCGGCAACCACGCAGCGATTGACCACCCGGTCGAAGAGGCCGGAGGCGACCGCGGAGAAGTGCATGACGGGCACCTTCTGGCTCGGCTTGTCCAACTCGACATAACGGTCCGTCGACAGCGTCTCGCCTGCGGCCTTTATCCCAGCGGCCCATTGATCGAACCCTGCCTTGTCGAAACCGTGCAATTGGAACCGCATGTCGGAATAACCGGCACCGGTGTAATTGCCCGAGTAGCCCCAGCTGTCGCCCGGCTCGTTTAGCACGGCGTGCAGCATCGATTTCATGCCCGGCATCGCATAGATCATGCCGGCCAGCGTGGGCGCCGAGAAGGTGTTGAACTGGTTTGTCGAGGTTATGGAAAAACGCACGGGGACATCGACCGGGAGGGCCAACTCATTGACGGTCGCAATGCCTTGTTCGGGATAAATGAAGAGCCACTTCCAATCCATGGCGACAACCTGAATGTCGAGAGGCTTGTGGTCTTTGGCGAGAGGCTTGTCGGCAGAGATACGGTCGAGCGGCCGGAACGGATCCAGCGTATGGGAGGTAATCCAAGTGATTACGCCGAGACATGCGATGATCACCAGCGGAATGGACCAGACCACCACTTCGATTGGCGTCGAATGGGTGAAGTTCGGATCGTATTTCTCGGGTGCTCGACCCTTGCGATATCGCAAGGCGAAGACCACGATCAGCGTGAGCACCGGGATGACGACGATAAGCATCAGGCCGAGTGCGACGAGAATGAGATTGCGCTCCTGAAGAGCGATATCCCCTGTTGGGTTCATCACCACCATATTGCATCCTCCCAGGAGGAGGAGTGGAAGTGGTGCGACAAACCGGCGAACGTATTGTGATATGAGTGTTTTTTGGCGCATACGGAACGCTAGTCCGCGCGTGCGGTCCGGGCTTTGATTTAGATCAAACTATGAGGCGTTGTTCCCGCTTGGTACGTCATGTCGCACCCATGCCTCGTTCAGCAAGCATGGCTGTTTCCAAGGCGTTTGAAACGAGCCAGATGCGTGTCTGGTGCGGACGCAAAGCAAGCGGACTGATGCCGTCTCTCTCTCAAACCGCGACCGCCGTTAAGCTGTCGATTCACTAATAAATAGCCGGACCAGAGGCGCAGCAGCGCCGGATGTCGCCGTCGCGTTGCGTCAGGTGGCGATCATCGGTCACCCCAAACTTATCCTAAACACAGGAAAATAAACGCAGGGCGCGAAAAAATCCTTGCATCAACCTTCATTTGTTTTTAGAATCATTCTAATATTTATGAATTTAAAGCTCAACTTTAAGAGCGTGCATCTGAAAAGGAGACTATCATGTCGAGCAACACATCCTGCAACGTCTGCGCATTCTATGAAAATCACGCTGCGAACAATCGCACCGTTGCGGAGAATGCCGGCCTCTGTCGTTTCAATCCCCCGGTCAGCCAGCCGGACGCAGATGCTCGAGGGCTGTGGCCGGTTGTCAACTCTGACGATTGGTGCGGTCATTTTTCGACCGAGCGCAAGGCGGCCTGATCAGATTACGGTCAGACCCTACTTTTATGGAAGCCGCAGCGGCCGCTTTTGTCTATGGACAGGGCGGCCGCTCTTGTTCGCGTGCGATGCCGTTTTCGGACAGCATTGGCGGAATCCATGCTCCGATAGTTGCGGAACGGCTGGCCAGCTCATGCGTTGATCTCCATCGGAGGTATTGCGTTATGGATCCGAAAAGATGGAGTAGGCCGATCTCGTTCCAGGCTGGGAGATACGGTGAATTTAAAACGGTCACCAACACGACGGAAGCGATCGTAGCCTTGAGTACGGCTTGGCCGGTCGCGAGAGGGCGAAGCCTGAGGACCGCCAAGCGCACCTGTCAGCAGGTCTTGAGCGGAAAGCGGCCGCCGTCCGAAGCTCGAAATGCATTCATTGCTGCTGCGGTGGAGGCCAATGTCTATGTCAAGGACGTAGGGCGCTCCTGACGTCGTCAAAGCAGCGCAGATGTTGGCTCGTTATTCTCATCATGGAAAAGAGCGCTGCCATTCAAGATTGAATAAGTCAACACTTATAAAGAATATGCGCAAAGATAGAAGTTTAATGAAGGCTTCAATTTGATTTGAACGCCCGCGTGCCAGAGTGGACACCAGCTATCTCGACTGGGACGTCAATGCTCACCCTGCAAAACGCCATTCTTGAAATGATCGCCAAAGGCGAGCCGTTGACATCGATCGTTGAAGAACTCTGCGTCCGTGTGGAGGCAGTGTTTCCATGGACGGTATGCTCGGTGTTGTCTGTGGAGGATGGACACATTCACCCCCTCGCCGGACCATCGCTGCCGGCGGCCTATTCGGCGGCCCTCGAGAATATTCCGGTCGGCCCCCTCACCGGTTCCTGCGGAACTGCCGCCTATCACGGAGTGCCAATCACCGTAACAGATATCGAGAACGATATCCGCTGGCGGGAATTCAAGGCGCTGGCATTGCCGCTCGGCTTCCGGGCTTGCTGGTCGACGCCGATCCTAAGTGGCGACCGGGTGATCGCGACCTTTGCCTTCTACTATCGCGAATGCCGAGGTCCCAGCCAGCTTGAGCGCGATGTCGTCGATACCTGCGTTCATCTTTGCAGCATCGCGCTTGAACGCAACGAGCGCGCCCGCGAGCGTGAAATCCTGACCTATACCGACGCATTGACCGGACTGCCGAACCGTTCACGGTTCAACGATGTCCTCAAGCAGCAGAATGGCGACGGCGGTGAATCCTGGGCCATGTTGCTGGTCGATCTGGATAACCTCAAGCTCACCAACGATACCTTCGGGCACGCGACGGGTGACGCTCTGATCCAAGTCGTAGCAAGGCGCATGGCGGCTGTCATGCCGGCCGGAAAGACTTTCAGGCTGGGCGGCGACGAGTTCGCAGTCATTTTGCAGCAGCGCGACTACGCTACCCTCGCATCAAGAGCGACGGAGATTCTTGACGAAATCAAGCGCCCAGCCAGATGCGAGGGGCACGCTATTTTTCCTGCTGCATCGGTCGGTGGGGCGATTGCAGCAAAAGGCGATGCGCCTGAGCAGGTCAGGCATAACGCGGATGTTGCGCTCTATCATGGCAAGGAGCGCAATCGCGGCCGCTACACCGAATACAATGCCAGCCTGGGAACCGCGTTGACGCGTCGCTTCCGGGCGATACGCGATGTTGAGATTGCCTTGGCGGAAAACCGTATCGATGCTCATTACCAGCCGATACTTCGCCTCGATACCAGGGAGGTGGTTGGCTTCGAGGCGTTGTGTCGCATGACGACGGCATCGGGTGAATTGATTTCAGCCGCGAACTTTCATGAGGCGACGTCGGATGCCCAGGTTGCTTCGGCATTGACGGAGCGGATGCTGTCACGCGTCGCGGCGGATATTCGGCACTGGCTCGACCTGGAGTTGCCATTCCAGCACGTCGGCATCAATTTGTCGGCAGCCGACTTTCATGCCGGAAAACTGCAGGAGCGGTTATGCAACGCCTTCGCTGCCGCGCGAATTCCGCTGAAGCATGTCATCCTTGAGGTGACGGAGTCGGTATATCTCGGCCAGGGCGATCATGTCGTCGCCGATGAGATCAAGGCCATGCGGGCGCAAGGGCTGCGGGTGGCGCTCGACGACTTCGGCACGGGCTTTGCGTCGCTGACGCATCTTCTGACTGTGCCGATCGACATCATCAAGATCGACAAGTCGTTCGTTGATCGCCTGGTGCCGGGCGACGCGGGCGCGGTGATCGTCGAGGGCGTCATGGGGATTGCCAACAAGCTTGGAATACGCGTGGTGGCCGAAGGCATCGAGACGGAAAGCCAGGCCGGTCACCTGCGCGAACTCGGATGTCTGCTGGGGCAGGGCTATCTGTTTCACAAGGCGGTCGATCGCAATGCTGCGACCAGATTGTTGCAGGAATTCGGTCAGCGCAGGGATCTGGATGAGCCGTTGCTGGCGCGTCGGGCGTAGGAAATTTCGAAGTGCTTCGGCGCATTGGTTGTACGCATGTTAAGTCCAGCTAAGCCCGCTACTGCCCGACCCGCGACAGCACTTCGGCCTTCAAGAAGCGTTCAACCACGAACATGAAGATCAGTGACGGAACAAGCAGCAGCAGCGCGGTAATCGATGCGATCTGGTAGTTGCCGCCGGAACCGGCCGTGTAGAGCAGCAGCGGCAACATGTTCACGTCGGGCGCGCCAACGAAGTAGCTGCCGGTGAACTCGTCAAGGCTTTCGAGGAAGACAAAGATGGCACTGGCCATCAATCCGGGCGCTGCAAGCGGCAGCGTTATATCCCAGAACGCGCGCATCGCGCCGGCACCCGCCGACCGCGCCGCCTGTTCCAACTCAATGTCGATCGCCGAGAAGGCGGCGGTAGCGATCCAGACGGCATAGACAAGGCCATGCGAGACGTGAACGAGGACGACGCCCGGAATCGTGCCGTTGAGATGGATCTCGTAGAAGATCCGGGCGACGTTGACGTAGACCGTGAGGTTCGGAAACGCCTGCGGTATCAGAAACGCGAGCAAGATGAGGCCGCGCAACGGCAGCTTCAGCCGCGCCAGCGCATAGCCGGCCGGGATGGCCAGCGCCAGAGAAACAAGGACCGTCAGCACCGCCACCAGCAAGGAATTGCTGAGTGAATCCAGAGCGCCACCGCGCGGCGCAAAAACCTTCGCCCAGGAACTGAAGCCGTATTGCAGCGGCAGCGTATGCGGAAAATACCATTTCTCGGCGACGGTCCAGAGCAGCATGTTGAACAGGGGGCCGAAGATGAAGAATGCCGTCAGCCCGAAGATAATGCCGCGCGGCAGCCACCAGAGAACGGACAAGGAAAAACGGGACTGTGGTAATGTCGCGGTTGTCATGCCCGCTCCTTGAGATTCTGGCGAAGGTAGATCCATGCGACGGACGATGCGAGGACGAGTGAGACGAGTCCGAGCGCATTGGCCACGCCATAGTCGCCATAGGCGTTGACGCGGAAGGCGATATCAGCCGTCAGCATGGTCGGCGACTGGGCATTGATCATCAGTGGCACTGATAGAACCGACATCATCGTCACGAAGGAGAGGATGAGACCGACGGTCAGAGTGACGACAACCTGCGGCACGACGATTTCGACCAGCACGCGCAAGCGCGAGGCGCCGAGGTTGCGGGCAGCCTCGATCGTGTCACGGTTGATCGAGGTCATGGCGCCGGCGACCAGCAGCGCGACGAACGGCGTCTGCTTCCAGACGAAGGCGATGACGATGCCGCGCCAGTCGAGGAAGCTGGTGGCATCGAGCGGCGTCATCAGGCCAAGGCTGATGAATGTGTTGTTCATCATGCCGTTCTTGGACAGGAAGGTGCGCAGGATCTGGCCAACGACGATGAAAGGGATGAACATCGGCCAGCGATAGAGCCAACGCAGGATCGAGACCGCAAGTGGATGTTCGCCGAGTGTCAGATAGCCACCGATGGCGATTGCCCCGAGGCCGACCAGCGCCGTAGAGAGGCTGACAATGATAACGGTGAAGACGATGTCGTTCAGATAGAGGTCGAAAGTCTTGTAGAAATTGCCAAGCCCGTACACGCCGCCATCGACCTTGAAGGCACCGACTGCGGACATGATCAGTGGCAGGATGAAAAGAGCCGTGATCACCGCCAGTGCCGGCGTGACAAGCAGAAGACCGAGGAGACGTTTGGGCATGACAGGACCATTCGAAGAAATAAGGGTGCTCCCCGCCCGGGCGGATGGGGAGCACGTCTGCCGGTTTACTTGACCGACTGCTCGTAGGCTTCCAGGATTGCCTTGTTGTAAGGCGCGATCGGGAAGGGCTTGCCTTTGGTGGCCAAGTCTTCAGGGGTGATATCGACGAAAAGCTTGTTCCAGGTCGCGTCGTCGAGTTTCGGCTTCACGTACTGGGCGTCGATACCCGGATACCAGTTAAAGCGCTTGACGATGCCTTCCGCCTGAACCTCAGGGCTCGTCGCAAGGGCGATGAACTTTTCTGCGAGTTCCTTGTGTCCCGTGTTGGCGGGTACGACGTAGTGCATCGGCTGGCCGGGCATGCCTGGAGCCGGCAGGACCAGCTTCATCTCGGGAGGCAGCTGGCCGTTGGCCTGCCAGGAGTAGAACATGTCGACCCAGACCGGACCCATGGCAATCTCGCCCCGGCTGAGGAGATCCAGCGTGCCGGCATTGCCGGGCGTCAGCGTCGCGTTCTTGGTGAAGTCGGCGAGGCTCTTGAATGCGCCGTCCCACTTCTTCGTTTCGTCTTCCTTGAAGGGGCCGGTCATCAGGTTGCCGGCGTCGCCGCCGCCGAAGGCATAGACCCAGCCCATGACAAAGCTGACGCCAGACGCGCCGCCCTTGATGCCGTTGTAGCCGAACTGCTTCGGATGGGCCTTTGCCCATTCTGCCAGTTCTGCATAGCTCTTCGGCGGGTTGGGCACGAGAGCCGGATTGTAGGCGATCGCCGTCTGACTGTTGAACATCGGCATGACGAAGCCATCGACGTCGGTGCCGAGGGCGTTCTTGGCGTTCTCGCGCGAGACGAGCTTGCCTGTGTCGATCGTACCGCGGTACTTTTCGAGATAACCCTTTTCGACCATCGGGCCAACGAACTTCTCATGCACCACGGCGACGTCGACGTCCCAGACCTTGGCCTTCGCACCGGCCTGCGCGTCGAAGCGCTCGAGGATTTTCTGCGAACCGGCATCACCCGGGCCGGTGCCGACGGCGCGGACGGTGTCGCCCGGATAGGCCTTCTCGAACAACGGTCCGAGATACTGGTTGATGTAATCGACCATGTTCTGGTCGCCGGCGGTCGCAACGGTCAGCTCTTCGGCCTTGACGGGAAGGGCCACGAGTGCTGCGGCCAAAGCTGCGTAAGTCAGTCGCTTCATGAGTGGTTCTCCATGTGAATAGATTATCAGGCGTGGGCTTTCCCGGCCGACGGCCGGGAAATGGTGGAAGCCGGCCGTGCATCCGGCGTATTGAAAAGAAACAGTGCTTCGGGAGCGACATGGACCTTGACGCTCTGACCAACCTCGAAGGCCCGCGGCGCGTCCGCCATGATTTCGCGGTCGCCGATCTTGACGGAATGGCGCCAGTGCCCACCGGGATAGCTGACAGCGGAAATCTCGCCGGCAAAGGTAATCCCGGGCGCTGCGATCGGTATGTCGGCTGAAAACAGCTGCGCGGCCTCGGGACGGAAACGCGCCTCAAGCGAGCCGGCGACGAGCGGCCGTCCCATCAACGCAACGTTTCCAGCCGCATTGGCCGGGCCGGCAGCTATTGCGAAGTCATCGCCCTCCAGAGCGCCGCTCAACGCCAAGACGTTCTCGGCGCCCATGAACGCGGCGACGAAGGCTGATGCCGGGCGGTTGTAGACGTCCTCGGGCGCGCCTTGCTGGGCAATGCGCCCGGCATTCATGATCACGATGCGATCGGCCATCACCATGGCCTCCTCGCGGTCATGGGTGACGTGGACGGCGGTGATGCCGAGCCGTTTCTGCAAAGCGCGCAATTCGTGGCGCACCGTCAGCCTGATACGGGCATCAAGGTTCGACAAGGGCTCGTCGAGCAGCAGGATTTCGGGATCAACGGCCAATGCCCGCCCAAGAGCGACACGCTGGCGCTGGCCGCCGGACAGGGCCGCAGGCTTTCGCCCGCCAAGACCTTCAAGGCCAAGCAGCGACTGCATGGCCGCGACCCGCTCGGCGATCTCCGCCCGTGCCATGCGTTTGAGCTTCAGTCCGTAGCCGATATTCTGCGCCACCGTCATGTGTGGCCAAAGCGCGTAGGATTGGAAGACAAGCGCCATGCCGCGCTTGTCCGGCGGCAGTTGCGTGACGTCGCGTTTGTTGACGTTGACCGAGCCGGATGATGGCGAGATGAAACCGGCGAGCACGCGCAGCAGCGTGGTCTTGCCGCAGCCGGACGACCCGAGCAGTGCGACGAATTCGCCGCGTGCGATCGTCAACTCGATTTTGTCGAGGACCTGCGTTGAGCCGTAGCGGCAGGCAACGCCTCGCAGTTCCAAAAACCCGTCACGGTCCATTCAAACGCCTCCATTGCACGGGTGTGCAATCTGTTTCGGAGGTAAGTAGGACGTTTGTTTGACAGGCGGATGACAGCGCGGCGCGGATCAGGCGCGCCGAGCGAAATTATAGGTGCGAATGGCCGGAACGGCCTCTCGGCGTCCAGGCCTACTCGTGGGACGATCAGTCTACGAACCGGCCGAGCGTCGCTCCCGCAGCAACGTAGCTGCCCTGGGCGGTGTCGATGCGGAAAACGCCGGCGCGGGGCGCTGTCACCTGCGTTTCCATCTTCATCGCTTCCATGATGGCGAGAAGATCACCTTTCTCCACACGCGCGCCGTCTTCGATTTTCCAAGCCTGTAGGGTGCCGGCGATCGGTGCCAGCAACGCTGCGGGGTCACTTGCAGTTTCGACCGTGCCCGTCGATGCGCTGGGCATCTTTGTGCTGAAACCGGAGAGGAGGGTGGCCGGGATTGCCAGTTCGTGACGCTTTCCGTCTATCTCGACGTGGGTGCGGATCAGGGAGGTGTCGGCGGCAGGCTCAGGTCGGGCCGTGGCCTCAAGCGTCGAGGCAAAGTCAGTCTCAATCCATCGGGTGTGGACCTTGAAACCATCCTCGCCAGTGAAGTCGCGATGATCAATCGCCGCCCGGTGGAACGGCAACACGGTGGCAATACCTTCGATGTTGAATTCTTCAAGCGCACGCCGGGCGCGGGCCAGCGCTTGTTCGCGGGTGGCGCCGGTGACGATCAGCTTGGCCATAAGAGAATCGAACGTGCCGGGCACAGTCGAGCCGGAGACCACGCCGCTATCGAGGCGAATGCCGGGTCCTGCCGGCGCGTCGAAAGCGGTGATGGTTCCGGGAGTCGGCAGGAAGCCGCGGCCCGGGTCTTCGGCGTTGATGCGGAATTCGATCGAATGGCCGCGCGGCGCCGGCGTTTCGGTGACAAGCAATGGCAAGCCGTCAGCGATGCGAAACTGCTCGATGACGAGGTCGATGCCGGTGGTTTCTTCGGTCACCGGGTGTTCGACCTGCAGGCGCGTGTTGACCTCAAGAAATGAGATCGTGCCATCGACACCGAGTAGGAACTCGACGGTACCGGCACTGGAATAGCCGGCGGCGGCGCAGATGCGCTTGGCGGCGTCGTGTATCTCATGGCGTTGGGCATCGGAAAGGAATGGTGCTGGCGCCTCTTCGACGAGCTTTTGATTGCGTCGCTGCAGAGAGCAGTCGCGCGTGCCCAGCACCAAGACATTGCCATGCTTGTCTGCAATAACCTGCGCCTCGATGTGGCGGGGGCGGTCGAGGAAGCGCTCGAGGAAGCATTCGCCGCGACCAAAAGCGGCCTTTGCCTCGCGCACAGCGGATTCGTAGAGATCGGCGATCTCTTCCATCTTCCATGCCACTTTCAGACCGCGTCCGCCGCCGCCATGGGCAGCCTTGATGGCAACCGGCAGGCCGTATTTCTCGGCAAACGCGATGACTTCGGCGGATGTCTCGACCGGACCGTCGCTGCCGGCCACCAGTGGCGCGCCGACGCTGGTGGCGATGCGTCGCGCCTCGACCTTGTCGCCGAGTGCTTCGATTACCTGGGGATCGGGTCCGATCCAGGTCAATCCGGCCTCCTGCACCGCGCGGGCAAATTCCGCTCGCTCCGACAGGAAGCCATAGCCCGGATGAACGGCGTCGGCGCCTGAACGCTTGGCAATGCCAAGCAGTTTCTCGATGTCGAGGTAGGTCTCCGCCGGGCGGCTACCCTCTAGGCCGTAAGCCTCGTCGGCCAAGGTTACGAAGAGCGCATCGAGATCCGGATCGGCATAGACTGCGACTGACTGGATCCCGTGGTCGCGACAGGCGCGGATGATGCGGACGGCGATTTCACCCCGATTGGCGATCAGCACTTTTTTCATGGATGTCTCCTCAAATGTTCCTGGTGGCCGGCCCCGGTTGCCTCAAGCCTTGCGTGGCTCGATGTCGGCAAAGGATGTCACGGGCCTGAAGCGGATCTGCGCGTTAACAGGTATCTGCCCGGCGAGATCGAGATGATACTCGGCAATGTTTCCGATCACGGGATAGCCGCCGGTCAATGGATGGTCGGCGAGGAACAGCACCGGCTGGCCGCTATGTGGCACCTGGATGGCCCCGGTTGCTGTTCCTTCGCTCGGCAGCTCGGTGTTGTCCTTGCGTTGTAGCGACACGTCACCGGCAATACGGATACCGACGCGGTTTGACTGCGGCGTTACCTGCCAGAGTTGGGAGGAGAGCGTCGCGATGCCGGCGTCGGTGAACCAGTCGCTGCGGGGGCCCATGACGACGTCGAGCGTGACTGTCTCGCCGGAAGCGGGATGGTCGAAGGCTGCGGCCTCGGTGATCGAGACGCTGGCCAGTCCGTCGGTCCTGCCGATCGTCAGGACGGTACCGGCGGTAACAGGATCGGGTCCGACGACGGCAAGCGTGTCGGTCGAGGCACTGCCAAGCACAGGTGCCACGACAAAACCGCCACGCACGGCGAGATAGCTGCGCATGCCCTTCGGCGCCTGCCCGAGCGTGACGATATCGCCGGCTTCCAGCGAGATCGGCCAATAGGTTTCGGCCGATGTGCTGCGCCCCGAGGCATCGCGAATGGTGATCGGGCAGGGGGCGCCGGTGACGCCAATGACCGTGCGGCCGGACACTTCGAAGGCGAAACCGCCCAGGATAACTTCGAGGGCGGCGGTGCCGGCAGGATTGCCGACAACACGATTGGCGGCTTTCAGCGCCCCCTGATCGAGCGCGCCGGACGAGGAGACGCCCTGGCCGGTCTGGCCGAAACGGCCGGCATCCTGAAAGAGCGCCGGCATCGGGGCTGCGAGGACGTTGAACGTCAAGTCGTCGGTGGCCGATCCGGTGGGAACGGCTGACGGAGCCGTCGACGCTACCGTGGGCACCGGCGCCGATTTCTTGGCCAGATCGAAAAAGCGTACGCGATAACCCGGCTGGAACAGCGCCGGAGGATCGCGCGACAGGTCCCACATCTTCTCCGGCGTTGTGCCGATGATCTGCCAGCCACCTGGACTGTTTTGCGGATAGACGCCTGAGAACGCGCCGGCCAGTGCAACGGATCCGGCAGGAATTTTCGTGCGTGGGCTTTGGCGGCGCGCGACGTGCAATGCCGGATCACCGCCGACGAGATAACCGAAACCGGGCGCGAAGCCGCAGAAGGCGACGGTGAACGTGCTTTCGGTGTGACGGCGGATGACCTCCTCGATGGAGAGACCAGTCAGGTTGGCAACGTCGCCAAGATCCTCTCCGTCATACATGACCGGGATTTCCACCAGCATCTCCGAGGGCGCGACACGCGCCGAAAGGTCACGCGTGGCGATTTCGGCTGTCAGCGCCTCCGCCGTCAGCTTTTCGGGGCGAAAGCGGATCATCAGGGTGCGGGCGGCAGGCACCATGTCGATGATGCCGGCCAGCGGATCGGCTTCGAGCGAGGCGAACAGAGCCAAAGTCTCATCGAGATCGGCAAGCTCGACCAGTATGACTGTTAGGCTGACGGGCAGGAAACGCATCGGAACCTCAGGCGTGGTAGGCGGAATCGGGAATGTCGGTGATGAACAGATGACCGGGAGCATGGGTGATGGCGAATGGCGGGCGCAACGCTAACATGGCAATCATTGCAGTTCCCTGTGCAGTCTCAGATCACGCCGACAGGAATGAGCGGACGGCGATGCCATCGGCTTCGAAGGCGCGGCGGATTTCCTGGGCGATGGCAACGGCGCCGGGGCTGTCGCCATGCACGCAAATCGACTGTGCATCAATCTTGACGATCGACCCGTCGATCGCTTCCAGCGTGCCCTCGTGCGCGAGCTGCAGCATGCGCCGGGCGATCAGCTGCGTGTCGTGAAGGACAGCACCGGCTTCTCGGCGCGAAACAAGCTGGCCATCGGGCGTATAGGCGCGATCGGCAAAAGCTTCGGCGACGACCTGAAGCCCGGATTTGCGCGCCAGATCGAGAATGGGCGCGCCAGCCAGACCCATCAGCACCAGCGAGGGATCGATGGCCTTGATGCCGTCGATCACCGCCTGACCCTGCTTCAGATCATGGGCAATGCGGTTGTAGAGCGCGCCGTGCGGCTTGACGTAGCCGACCATGACGCCGGCGGCCGCGGCGACGCCCTTCAATGCGCCGATCTGGTAGATGACGTCGGCGATCAGTTCGGCCGGAGTGACATCCATGTCGCGCCGGCCGAAGCCGACGCGATCCGGGTAGGAGACATGAGCCCCGATCGAGACACCTTTTTCGGCAGCGGCCTTGACGGTTTTCAGGATGCCGAGGGAATCTCCGGCATGGAAGCCGCAGGCAACGTTGGCGCTGGAGACGATGGCAAGCATCGCTGTGTCGTCGCCCATGGCCCAGGCGCCATAGCTTTCGCCGAGATCGCTGTTGAGATCGATGGCAGTCATGTCAGTCTCCTTATGCCGAGAGAAGCGCGAAGATCGGGCCGATCGACTTGTAGCCCATGTACCAGGTGAGCGCACATGTCAGGATGCCGAGGATCAGCAACCAGCGGGGATAGCGATAGCCGCCCATGAGGTCCGGGCGAGCCCATGCCGCGTACATGAAGATCGACAGACCAATCGGCAGAACCAGACCGTTCAGGCCGCCAACGAAGACGAGCATCGCGGCTGGTGTCGTCGTCATCAGCATATAACTGATCAGCGATATGGCAATGAAGCCGACAGTCGCGAAGTTGCGCTGGCGTTCCGTCATGTCCTTCTTGAAGGCGGTCAGAAAAGATACAGAGGTATAGGCCGCACCAATGATGCTGGTCATGGCCGATGCGAGCAAAACCGCGCCGAACAGGCGGAAGCCGATGTTGCCTGCCGCAGCCTGGAAGGCCTGGCCCGCAGGATTGGCTGCCTTGCCCGACAGATCGATGATCACGCCGCTCGAGACGACGCCGAGAACGGCAAGAAACAGGATGAAGCGCAGCACGCCTGTTATGGCGATGCCGCTGAAAGCGGCGCGGTTGACGGCAGCCAGATTCTCGACGCCGACTGTGCCCTTGTCCAGCAGGCGGTGGGCGCCAGCATAGGTGATGTAGCCGCCGACGGTTCCGCCGACGATGGTGGTGATGGTGGCGAAATCGATGGTGTCAGGGAAGATCGTCTGACGCAGGGCTTCAGCGACTGGCGGGCCGGACACATAGGCTGCGTAAAGAATGAGAGCGAGCTTGATGAACGCCGCGACGTAGACGACGCGGTCCATCGCGACACCGGCGCGGCGGGAAAGGAAAATGCCGATTGCCGCGATCGCGCCGATCGCGCCACCGATCTTCGGGTCGAGGTCGATCATGGCGTTGAAGCCGAGGCCTGCGCCGCCGATGTTGCCGATGTTGAAGAACAGGCCACCGATGATCACCAGAACGGCCAGCAGATATCCGGAACCCGGAATTGCGGCATTGGCGATGTCGGACGCCCGCATCTTCGTGATCGTGACGATGCGCCAGATGTTCGCCTGGACGACGAAGTCGATCAGGATCGACACCAGAATGCCGAAGGCGAAGGCGGCGCCAAGCTTGGCGGTGAAGGTGGCCGTCTGGGTGATGAAGCCCGGCCCAACGGCCGACATCGACATAAGAAAGACCGCGGCCATAAGCGCCGAGCGTCGCGACCTGACGGACATGCCTGTCGGTTTGTTGTCTGGTGGTGATTGTTGATCCATGGAACCCTCTCCGGTTGACCTTATTCCCAATTTCGTTGGGTTGACTTGATTATTGATAAGGGCAAGGTCGCCGCGTTTCACAATTCTGTCAATATTGTTCAACGATTTAAATTTATTGTTCTACCAAATTGTGCAAATACTAGGCGCATTGCCCGAGTTTTAAGGCCCTGTTTGCTTGGATCGCGGCCTGTCTCGCGTGGTTTGCCCGATCGTGACCGCTTTGGCCCGAACCGTAAAATCGATGGCTTGGCCCTGATCGGTGACGACCGCCAACGACACCGAGGATCGCCTTGCTGGACAAACATGTGATTGCCTTGGGCAAGCGGTTCCGTTTCCGCGCGAAGCAGGCTATCGATGCCGCAGGGTCCACGCGTCTTTTCGACGCTATCAAGGGATATTCATGGTCGAGCAGGATACCACATCAGCGCTGGCGCCGAGGCTTGCCGATTCAATCCGTGACAAGCTCATATCCGGTGAGCTGAAGCCGGGTCAGCGCCTGTCCGAGGCGGCATTGAGTGCTGATCTCGATGTGTCGCGCAATTCGCTGCGCGAGGCGTTCCGATTACTCACCAAGGAAGGATTGTTGCGGCACGAGCCGAACCGCGGTGTGTTCGTTGCAACTCCGAGCATGGCCTCGATTATCGACATCTACCGCATCCGCAGGATTATTGAATGCCAGGCGCTGGCCAAGGCCTACCCGAAACACCCGGCCGTCGCGCGTATGCGAGGCGCTGTGGAAAGCGCGCGGAAAGCCTCCGAGAATAGCGATTGGGCTGCGGTTGGCAGCCAGAACATGGTTTTCCATGCCTCGATTGTCGATCTTGCCGACAGCCAGCGGCTCAGCGGGTTCTATGCGCAGATTGCCGCCGAGCTGCGGCTGAGTTTTGGCCTGCTTGCGAACCCCGAATTGCTGCACGCACCTTATGTCGAAATGAACTTTGCCATTTTGGAAACGCTTGAGGCCGGAAGGGCGGAGGAGGCCGCTGCTGCGCTTGAGACCTATCTCGCGCAGTCCGAACGTACCGTTCTTGCGGCTTTCGGGCGGCTTTAGAACGGTGGATATGATGAGCGGATGTCAAATGTAAAAGGACCGGCATGTGGTGATGCCGGTCCTTCCGAACGCTAGGCTGCAGCGAAGGCAACAGCGACAAACGTCTTGTTGCCGTCTCGCTGCACGAGTAGCAGCACAGACTTCTTCTCGGTCTTTGCCGCATCCGCCACCGCGTTCTTGGCTTCACTCGCATCGTGAACGGTTTTGTCGTTCACGGACAGGATGATGTCGCCAGCCTGCAGGCCGGCCTTCGCGGCGGGCTTGTCTGGAGCGACATTGGCCACGACCGCGCCTTCGACCTTCTGCGAGATGCCAAGCTGTTCGCGGATATCAGGCGTGAGATCGGCAAGAGCGACGCCGATCTTCGGCCCGCTTTGGCTCTGCTTGTCGTCAGCCTTGGCACTTGCCAGCTGCTGGCCGTCGTCGTTTCCGCCAATGGCCACCGTCAGGTCGACGCTCTTGTCGCCGCGCCAGACAGTAATCGTCTGCTTGTCGCCCGGCGAAAGATCGGCAACGAGGCGCGACAGGTCCTTCGGCGAAGTGACGTTGCCGCTTCCGACGCTGGTGACGACGTCACCTGTCTTGAAGCCGGCGATCGCGGCCGGTGACCCGGCGGTCACATCGGCAACCAGTGCGCCCTGTGGCTTGGCAAGGCCGACGGCATCGGCGACGTCCTGCGTGACCGCCTGGATCTGCACGCCGAGATAGCCGTGCTCGATCGAGCCGCTTTTCTGTAGTTTCGCGACGATGGCCTTGGCCTCATCGGAGGGGATGGCGAAGCCTACGCCGACGCTGCCGCCATTCGGAGAATAGATGGCGGTGTTGATCCCGACGACATTGCCTTCCCTATCAACGAGCGGTCCGCCCGAATTACCATGATTGATGGGGGCGTCGATCTGGATAAAGTCGTCATAGGGGCCGCTGTGCAGGTCTCTCCCGCGGGCCGAGACGATGCCAGCCGTAACCGTCGTGCCGATGCCGAATGGGTTGCCGATTGCAAGGATCTGGTCGCCGAGCTTGAGCTTGCTGGAATCGCCCCAAGATATTGTCGGAAGCGCCTTGGGAGCTTCGACTTTGACAACCGCCAGGTCGGCCTTGCTGTCTGCGCCGACCAGCTTCGCGGGCAGTTCCGTGCCGTCGTCCAGCGTCACCTTGATGTCTGTGGCGTTGGCGATCACGTGGTTGTTGGTGACGATATAGCCGTCCTTGCTGACGATGAAGCCGGAGCCAAGCGCCTGCGCATGCTCGCTGGACTGCCGTTGCGGCGCCTGACGTGGCGTTGGGATGCCCTGCTGTTCGAAGAAGTGGCGGAACTGCTCCTGCATTTCGGAATTGTCCGCATCTTCGCCGGCGTCAGCCGCCTTCATCGTGGTGACGATGGTGACAACCGCCGGCTTGTCGGCGTCAACGATATCGGCAAACGAGCCGCTGCCGGATGCCGACAGGGCGGCGGCGGCCGGCGCGGCAATTGCAGGCGAAGTTTCGTATGCATAGGGAAGCGCTGCCGCTCCGGCGATGATGGCAACACCCAGCAAAGCGGCTGAGCGGCGGCGGTTGAGAATGGTCGACATGATGTCCGTCCTGAAAATTGGTTGCTCGATCGCGGGAGCTTTCATCCGGAAAACTGAGCGCGTGAGTTACATATGCTGCGAGCAGAATGTATTTTCAAATTAAATGTAAGTTACGTTATCATTGCCAAAAGTTCATATATTACAGCAATTTAATCTTGGGTTTGAAAGTATATCCAGTCAGCGACGTCATGCGGTTTGTCTCGTCGCAGGCGAGGTTGTTCGCATCGTTGAGAATGCGCGATGATGTCTCGACAAGCGCCGTTCCAACCTCTCGTTTTGCCTGTCTGCTTTCGCTCTGCTATGGATGGCAAAGGCTACAAAAACGAAATCAAAGCGAAAGACCTCGCGCCATGTTCCTCAGCGATCGGCAGACCGAAATAATCGACATGGCCAAGTCCAAGGGGCGGATTTTCGTCGAGGAACTGTCGGCGCACTTTCAGGTCACGCCACAGACGATCCGCAAGGATCTAAACGATATTTGCGACGCCCAGATTCTGACACGGGTGCACGGCGGCGCGGTGTTTCCCAGCGGGACCGAGAACGTCAAATACGAGGCGCGCCGCCAGATCGCGTCGGCGGAGAAGCAGGCGATCGGTATCGCAGCCGCCAACCTGATCCCCAACAACGCTTCGCTGTTCATCAACATCGGAACAACCACCGAAGCTGTTGGCGAGGCGCTGATAAACCACCACGAGCTGATGGTGATCACCAACAACATCAACGTCGCCAACCGGCTGAGGCTCTTGCCGGCGATCGAAGTCGTCATAGCGGGTGGCGTGGTCCGCGGGGCGGACGGTGGTATCGTCGGAGAGGCCGCTGTCGACTTCATCAGGCAGTTCAAGGTCGATTATGCCGTGATCGGCGCCTCGGCGATCGATGAGGATGGCGCTCTGCTCGACTATGATTTTCGCGAGGTAAAGGTTGCGCAGGCCATCATCGCCAATGCGCGCCATGTGATCCTCGTCTCCGACTCTACCAAGTTCGAGCGCACTGCACCGGTGCGGATCGCTCAGCTGTCACAAGTGCACACCTTCATCACCGATCAATGCGTTATGCCATCCGTCCGTCAGTTCTGTCTTGAAAACGATGTCCGCCTGATCGAGACGAATGCTGAGAAGAACGAGCCGCATATCGACATTGCCTGAACCAAATGCGCCTTTCTCTTGAGGATTACGTCAGAACCGCCATGAGCCTTGAAACCGTCCGTGCTTTCCTCGCCGCCTCCGCTCCCGAACTCGAAATAATCGAAACCGAGCTCAGCTCCGCAACGGTCGCCCAAGCCGCGCAAGCGCATGGAGTCGATCCGGCGCAGATCGCCAAGACGATCTGCCTGCGCGTCGGATGCGAGCCCATTCTCGTCGTCGCCAATGGGCTCGCCAGACTGGACAATCGCAAATTCAAGGATGCGTTCGGCGCCAAGGGGAGGATGCTTGGAGCGGAAGAGGTGGTTGCCGTCACCAGCCACCCCGTCGGCGGCGTTTGCCCATTCGGGCTTCCGTCGCCTCTGCGCGTCTATTGCGACCTATCGTTGAAGCAGTTCGATCTCGTCGTGCCGGCTGCGGGCTCGACAAATTCGGCCGTGCGAATCTCCGTCGATCGCCTTGCTGAAATTACCAATGCGACTTGGGTGGACGTTTGCCAGTAAACTAGATTCAACAGAAAGCTTCAAACGCCAAAAAAGCCACCTATATATAGGTCCGACACTTATCGGTTGATACATGGGAGACCTCAAGATGCCTCGTGCCGTTTCACGTTTTGCCAAGGTTGCGGCGGTAGCCGCCCTGACAGGCGTTACCGTATTTGCCTCTATCGGGGAGGCCGATGCACGGCGTGCGGGAGGTTCGGGCTTCGGTAGCCGTGGGACGCGTACGTTCCAGGCTCCGCCGGCCACCCAGACGGCCCCGACGATGTCGGCGCCGATCGAGCGCTCCATGACGCCCCGCACGCAGACGAATGCACCCGGTCTCAATCAGCCCGCTGGTGGCATGCAGCGACCAGGTGGCCTTTTCGGCGGCTTTGGCCGGTCGATGATCGGCGGTCTCGTGGCCGGCGGTTTGCTTGGGATGCTGCTCGGCCATGGTTTCGGCGGCGGCTTCGGTTTCCTTGGCATGCTGCTGCAGTTCGCGCTGATCGCGGGCGTTGCGATGCTCGCTATCCGCTATTTCGCCAATCGCCGGCAGCAGCCGGCTTATGGCGGACCGGCACCGAGCGCTATGAGCCCGATGGCGTCCAACGGAAATTCATCGTTCCGGATCCCTACGATCGGTTCCGGCGCAGGTTTTGGTAGCCCCGTGCCTCAACCGCAGAACAACAAGCCGAACGACGAGATTGGGATCAGACAGAACGATCTGGACCAGTTCGAAGAATTGCTGACTGAAGTGCAGACGGCCTATGGTGCGGAAGACTACGGCACGCTGCGCCGGCTGACGACGCCGGAAGCGATGTCCTATCTTGCCGAAGAGCTCGGTGAGAACGCCACCAACGGCGTGCGCAACCAGGTTTCGGACGTCAAGCTGCTGCAGGGCGATGTCGCTGAAGCGTGGCGTGAAGACGGAGCGGAATACGCGACGCTCGCCATGCGTTACTCATCGATCGACGCTCTCGTGGAGCGTGAAGGCGGTCGCGTCGTGAGCGGTGACGCGCGTTCCCCGACTGAAAGCACGGAGGTCTGGACATTCGTGCGCAAGTCCGGCGCTGAATGGAAGCTGGCCGCCATCCAAGGCACGGAACAACGCGCCGCGTAACGTTTTCACATGGCGGCTGCTTCAGCCTTCCTGGGCCGCGGCGGGAACGACCCAGAGAGGACGATCCTCGCGTTTAGGTGACGAAATTGTCGGAACGGCTTCCTCTTCCCCGAGGAGGCCGTTTTCGTTTTCCTGCACGTCCACTTCATAGGCATAGTCATAGAGCATTTCGCAGGCGCGCTCGCTTGCCTTGATCTTGGCTTCCGTCTCGCTGATCGCCGAGGCAATCGCCTTCACGCGGGCGCGCAGCATCGAACCGAGAATGTCGGTCGATGGCCGTTTTTCCAGACGCTCCAGATGGTGCTCGATACGCGAGGAGTGTCGTTCGAGTTCGCGCTTGCTGAAGCGCGCCTTGCGCATGTCCTCGGAAAGGTCTTCCCGCATTCGTGACAGAGGATCGAAAGTGCCGGGCTCGCGCTCGTCGAGTGTCAGCTCGTTGACAAGCTTCTCGATGACCATCAGTGCCTGCAGATCGACCGGGTCCGCAAGCTCGACGTCGTATCCCGTGTCATCGAACACTTTTCGGCGCACTGGATCAAGCAGCAACTCATAGGCCTTCTGCACGCGACCAAAAGCACTGGGGTCGCCGCCGGAATCCGGATGCGTTGACTTGGCGCGTCGGCGATAGGCCGATTTGATCTGCTCGTCACTCGCGTCCCGTCGGACACCGAGAATCTCGTATGGATTGGTCACAGTCCCTCCGCTGCTGTCGGACATCGTCGTGACACCCGTGAAGGGCATTCGCTATTTCAGTGCCCTTCTTCTACCATCACTGGGGCGGAGTTTGGACAAAAGAATGTATAAGTTTGTGTGTATAACCGAGCGAGATGGACGGCCGTTGCCGGACGTGCCCATCAGTCGCAGGCTGGCGCGCTTCAACCTAAGCGGCGGCCAAACGGTAGCGCGACACGCCCGGCAGACGGCATCACCATACTCTTACAAAAGGAAAACGCCGGGATTGCGAAATTCTTGGCGGAAACCAGGGTCGGGCTGTAAGGCGATAATCATGTCGGATGATTTTCAGTCGGTACCGCGACCCGCCTGCCGACACGCATGCTGCGGCTGATCTTTCGGCCCATGTCTATCAGGGGGCGTTCGAAACTGAAATGCAATGCCGTTCCCAGCGCTATGCAGGCTACGTAGGAGACAACAAAAATCAAGGTGAACGATGGCTCGGTCACGAATCTGTTCAACGCGATTGCCACGGCATTTATAACCAGCACATGCGTCAGGTAGATCGCATAAGTGAGTTTCCCCGCATAGGCCAAAGGCCTGATGGACAGAATCTTGCCCACTCTTGTTTGTCGGTTCATCCACAAGCCGCCGATGAAAAATGCGGAGGAAAACGATATCAAAATATTCCAATGGAATGGATGGGGCGAAAGACGGCTTAGCCCGTAAGCGACGACAATGACGATGAGAGCGCCATAGGTAGTTGTTGGGTTCTCAAGAAACGCGGATACCATCTTTGTGCGGCAGGCGACCGCCAGCGCCGTACCAAACATCAGCCCGAGATAACCGCGCAAAAGCCCGAACTCGTCGTTAAGGCCCACGAGAAAGAGAAGAACGGGAATAAGCAGGATGAGCGCAATCCTATGTCCCTTCAAATACGCGAGCATAAACAAAGGCCAGATCAGATAGAATTTTTCTTCGACGCCTAAGGTCCATGCCTGCCCAAAGATGTTTCCAGCATCGGTGCTTCTGTATTCAGAATTGAAGGTCAAGAGCCAAGGTAAAGCATATACGTAGTTTTGCAGGTCGGTTTCATCTCCATGCAATCGCTGCATCGCAACCGCAGCCATGCCGTAGAGGATCACGGTCAACACGTAGAGCGGGATAATTCGGAAAAATCGGCGGACATAAAATGCAGGAACGTTTATGGATTTGGTGTTCTCGTTCTCGGTGATCAAAAGGCTCGTGATTAGCCATCCGCTCAAGGCGAAGAATATATCCACGCCGACAGTTCCGTTGACTGCAAAAGGGACGTTTGGAGTATGGTTGGCAATTGTGAGCAATATGCAAATAGTACGCACCCCATCCAGCTCGGATCTGTACTCTGAACGATCCATTTTTCCCTGCCGGAGAAGTTGTGGGTTCATGAACTTAGATTGTTCAAATACAATATGACCTCTCGTTTGGCAGCACAGCCTTTCGTGGAAGTTCGATGGCCTGCATTCGTTTGACCGGCAGCTGAGGTGAGGAGACGGGTTGGGCGTGGCATCACCGCCATATCCTCGCAGGTCGGCAAGATGTCGTGTTATATTTGCTTAATCGATATGAACCTTGAAGCTCCCATTGACTCATTTTTCAGATCGAGTTCTATCCGCAATCTTGCCACGCCAGTTTTGTTGCCGTGGCTCTGGTGGGGGATTCATGAATATTATCAAATCGATCACAGACATCAGGACTCACCTTGCTGAGTATCGCCGGGATGAGAAGACGATCGGTCTGGTGCCCACGATGGGATTTCTGCATGCGGGTCATCTGGAGCTCGTTTCGCGCGCCCGGGCGGCAAACGCCGTCACCGTGGTGTCAATCTTCGTCAATCCGTTGCAGTTCGGCGCAGGAGAAGATCTGGCGATATATCCGCGTGACCTCGACCGCGATGCCGGCTTGCTGGAGGAGGCTGGCGTCGATGTGCTGTTCGCGCCCGATGTGACCGATATGTACCCTCGGCCAATGCTGACCGTTGTCGATGTTCCGGATCTTGGCCGGCAGCTGGAAGGTCAGGTGCGACCCGGTCATTTTGCCGGTGTTGCCACCGTCGTCGCCAAGCTCTTCAATATCGTCCAGCCGCACGCCGCATATTTCGGGGAGAAGGACTACCAGCAAGTGGCGCTCATCAGGCGCATGGTTGAGGATTTGGCACAGCCGGTCGCCGTGGTTGCCGTGCCAACAGTGCGCGAGGTTGATGGCCTCGCCTGCTCGTCCCGGAATGTCTATCTCAATCCGGAAGAGCGCACCGCTGCCGTGATCGTGCCGATGGCGCTTGCGGAGGCCGAACGTCTTTATGCCGAAGGCTGCGATGATCCGGCTCTTATGGAAGAGGCGTTGACGCGTTTCATCGCCAATGAACCCTTGGCCAAGGCGGAGGTGGTTGCTGTCAGGCATCCCGAAACGCTTCAGCCTTTGTCTTCGCTGCAATCGGCTCCGGCGCTGGTGGCGCTGTTTGTCCGGGTGGGAAAGACAAGACTTCTCGACAACCGTGTCATTGGTCTGCGACCGACCGCGAATTCGAGGGCGGCATAGTGAGCGCGCAGGGCAAGCAGAAGCGGCTGACGACCACATCGATCCGCGCCATGAAGGGAGGCGAGCGTATCGTCTGCCTCACCGCCTATACCACTCCCATCAGCCGCTTGCTGGATCCCCATTGCGATCTGCTGCTGGTCGGCGACTCCGTCGGAATGGTGCTCTATGGAATGGACACCACGGTTGGCGTGACCCTTGAGATGATGATCGCCCATGGCCGCGCCGTCATGCGCGCAGCGGCCCATGCCTGCGTGATCGTCGATCTGCCGTTCGGAAGCTATCAGGAATCGAAAGAGCAGGCCTTCCGCAGCGCCGTGCGCGTCATGCAGGAAACCGGCTGCGACGGCATCAAGCTCGAGGGTGGCGAGGAGATGGCCGAGACCATCGCCTTTCTGACGTCGCGCGGCGTGCCGGTGTTCGGACATGTGGGCTTGATGCCGCAGCTCGTCAACACGGCTGGCGGTTTCAGGTCACTCGGTCATTCAGAGCAGGAAGCGCAAAAGATCCGCCGTGACGCGCTGGCTGTAGCCGATGCCGGAGCATTTGCGATCGTTGTCGAGGGAACGGTCGAGCCCTTGGCGCGGGAGATCACCGCTTCACTTGCCGTTCCGACGATCGGTATCGGTGCTTCGCCGGCCTGCGACGGCCAAGTGCTTGTATCCGACGACATGCTTGGACTGTTCGCCGATTTCAAGCCGCGTTTTGTCAAGCGCTTTGCCGAACTGGGGCCTCTGGTCTCTCAGGCGGTGGAGAACTATGCCGACGAGGTACGATCGGGCCGATTTCCCGCGCCGGAGCATACGTTTCAGCCGCGCCGGTGAGACGGTTTGTGTCCACTTTCGCTGCTGTTGGTCGCGACCCGCGCAATGTGCACCTTTAGCGTTGCAGCCAAGCCTCAACACCGCGCCCCGCCGCTCTGCCTGTCGCAAAGCAGGCCGTCAGCAGATAGCCGCCGGTTGGTGCCTCCCAGTCCAACATCTCGCCGGCCACGAAAATGCCGGGTCGCTTAATAAGCATGTAGCTTTCGTCGATCTCACCCCAGGCAACACCACCGGCGGACGAGATGGCTTCCGCGATCGGGCGGGTGGAGGTGACCGCAATGGAAAGCGACTTGATACGCTGTGCCAGCCGCTTCGGGTCGTGAAGGTCGCTATCGCTGCCGCACTCACGCAGCAGGTTCGCCTTTACGCCATCAAGCCCGGCTCCCTTGCGCAGACGGTTCGCCAGGCTGGTTTTCGTGTCTTGCCGCGACAGATCATATTCGATCCGCTCGCGAGACCGGCCCGGCGCTAGGTCGAGCTCGAGGGTCGCAGTCTGCCCCATCGCCAACCGGTCGCGCAACGCGGCTGCATGTGCGTAGACTAGGCTGCCTTCGATGCCGTGTCGGGTGATGACGAACTCGCCGGGTAGGGATCCGGCCGCAGAGGTCGCGACTACCGATTTTACCGCTGCGCCGGCGAAGCGGTCTTGAAAAATCGCGCTCCATGCGACGTTGAAACCGCAGTTGGCCGGCTGGAAGTCGTTGACGGAAATGTCCTTGGCTTTCAGCCATGTGGTCCAACGAGCGTCGGATCCCAGCTTCGGCCAGCTTGCACCTCCGAGCGCCAGCAGAACGGCGTCCGGCCGAATTGCGCGCGGGCCGTCGGGCGTGTCGAAGGCATAGCCTGCATCCGAGAAGCCCTGCCAACGATGCCGCGTCAGGATGTCTATGCCCTTCGCCTCAAGGCGCTTGAGCCAAGCGCGTAGCAGTGGCGACGCTTTCATGGCGACCGGGAACACACGGCCGGACGTTCCGACAAATGTCTCCACCTGCAATTCCGCAGCCCAGGCTCTGACGTCGCTCGGTTGAAAAGCATCAAGAGCGTGTCGAAGCTTGTCACTCGTGTTACCGAAACGCTCGGCAAAATGAGCATAGTCTTCTGAATGAGTGATGTTGAGTCCGGATTTTCCGGCAAGCAGAAACTTGCGGGCGACTGTCGGCATGGCCTCGTAAACCGAGACGCGGTTACCTGATGTGGACAGCACCTCGGCTGCCATAAGCCCTGCTGGGCCGCCGCCGATGATGGCGATCTGTTTCTTCGGCATCTGTCTATCCGGGAACTGAACTCTCAGGCCCCGTCATGGCGCTTGACGGATGGATGCGCAAGCCACTTTAAACGCCGGCCCAACGCTATGCGTTGGTCGACACATGCATCGACCGGGACCGGAGGTTGCCGCGATCGCTTTGCAGTCAGTCGACGACGCGTGGCGTAAATCGGGGCTTTGCAGACGCCTCTTCCTGCTTCATGGCATCATCGTGATACCAGCAGCTGTCATAGACACAGGGAACCATGGCCGCTTCCAAATCCGTCATCTGCCGACTTGCCGGCGCGACAAAACGCTTCGCCGGGAAAGCGTAAATAGTTGCCGACTCGTGATGCACACCAGTAATCATGTCATGCCTCCAAAATGAGTCCGCTCTAGAGCGTTGATAAGACAATATCACATGTGCACAGAGAATGCGCTATTTGATTGAAAAAAGTGCAATAAATGTTGGTTTAGTGGGCAATCATGGTTTGGCTAGCTTTATATCAGGAAACTAGCAGGTATATTATATGTGCATATGCATAAATAATAGTCAAAATCTGGAATTGCGAAAAAAATGCGTGGTTGCGCGCTCATTTTTACATCTTGCGCCGAAGTCGGCCCAACACGGCAGTTCATCTCCTTAACCGGTTGACTCCGTTGAGAGTTCCTTAACGCGCGGATGGCGGGAAATTTCCCATCTCCCGCATTTTCGTTCGTGAACACGCCGAAACGGTTGCCTTCCTGTCGGCAACTGGCACGGTACATGCATACTCCTAAGCATCCCTTCACGGGCGGGATGGTTTCGGCCGTCACGTTCGCTCGAGGGTTTGCTCACACCTTTGTTTGAGAGACTCGCACATGACCAAGTTTAAGCTCGAGTACATCTGGCTCGATGGATACACACCGGTACCAAACCTTCGCGGTAAGACGCAGGTCAAGGAATTCGCAGAATTCCCGACGCTTGATCAGCTCCCGCTCTGGGGCTTCGATGGTAGCTCGACGATGCAGGCCGAAGGCCGTTCGTCGGATTGCGTCCTGAAGCCCGTTGCCGTTTACCCGGACCCGGCTCGTACCAATGGCGTGCTCGTCATGTGCGAAGTCATGATGCCTGATGGCGTTACGCCGCATGCGACCAACGCTCGCGCCACCATCCTTGACGATGAAGGCACATGGTTCGGCTTCGAGCAGGAATACTTCTTCTATCAAAACGGCCGTCCGCTCGGCTTCCCTGAACAGGGCTACCCTGCCCCGCAGGGCCCTTATTATACAGGCGTTGGCTATTCCAACGTTGGCGACGTTGCCCGCGAAATCGTCGAAGAGCATCTCGATCTCTGCCTCGCTGCCGGCATCAATCACGAAGGCATCAATGCCGAAGTGGCAAAGGGTCAGTGGGAATTCCAGATCTTCGGTAAAGGCTCCAAGCGTGCCGCCGACGAAATCTGGATGGCTCGCTACCTTCTGCAGCGTCTGACTGAAAAGTACGGCATCGACATCGAGTATCATTGCAAGCCGCTCGGCGACACCGACTGGAACGGTTCTGGCATGCATTGCAACTTCTCGACCAAGTACATGCGCGAAGTTGGTGGCAAGGAATATTTCGAAGCGCTGATGGCGCAGTTCGACAAAAACCTTCTCGACCATATTGCTGTCTACGGTCCTGATAACGACAAGCGCCTGACCGGCAAGCACGAAACTGCTCCATGGAACAAGTTTTCCTACGGCGTTGCCGACCGTGGTGCTTCGATCCGCGTCCCGCATTCGTTCATCAAGAACGATTACAAGGGCTATCTGGAAGATCGCCGCCCGAACTCGCAGGGTTGCCCTTACCAGATCGCTTCGCGCGTCCTGAAGACGATCTCTGAAGTTCCTCTTTCCGGCTCCGCTTCTGTTGCTGCGTAAGTGAATTGGCGCTTCATATCATGGCGCCGGTCGAAGGACCGGCGCCATTTCCTTGCGCGCAATACCTGTCTGCGTCGCGATGGGACAGGCAATCGGTCTTAGATACGCTCTCTTCAGCCTGTTTTCGCTCGCCATCATCTAACGGTTGAAAAACTCAACCGATCAGGCGCATTCCTTTTGCGTTGCAATCGCTTTTCACTATACTTGCGTTCGGATCATCCAAACGCGAGTTGTCCGTGGTATCGGTGGCTAACAACAACGGCCTTCTCCTTCGCTTGCTCGGAAAGCCCGCGCTTTTCGCCAATGGCAGCGAAATTGCGCTCCCCGAAAAAGCCTACCCGTTGCTGGCGTTTCTGGCGCTCGCGACTCAGTCCGGCATGGAACGTGAAACGCTGAGGGGCATGCTCTGGCAGTCCGACGTTTCCAAGCAGCGCGCCGGCAGTTTGCGTCAGCTGCTTGCCCGCATCGATCGAAGCGTGCCTGACGGTTTTCCGCGGCTGATCAAGGCAACCAATACGCATCTTTCCCTAGACGCCGAAAGCTGGTCGGCCGATGTTCTCATTTTGCGAGACGCGACCCAGCCACTGCCGCGCAACGATTGGAGCCTGCTGCAGGGCGATCTTCTCGATGGTTTCCGCGCGCCGACAATGGAGGCCGACGAATGGGTGACGATCGAACGCCGGCGTGTCGCGGAATGCCGTGATGCACACATCGTCACATTGCTTGATACGCCTGAAAAGCTGACGCTGGCCGATACCCTTCTGCTCGCCGGGCTGCTCGCTGTAAACGACCCCGCGCACGAGCTGGCTTGCCGGGCTCTGATGAGTGCCCATGCCGCCTCGGGTGATCTGGCATCGGCCCGCCAGGCTTATTTTCGCTGCCGCAACGAGCTGAAGGCCGAGTATGGCGCCGAGCCGGACGCTACGACCGTCGCTCTCGCTCAACAACTCGGTGTCATCGCTCCGGCTGCACCGCTCACGGCCGAGCCGGTATCGGCCCCTTCTATGGCCGCCGATCCGCTTGGTCAGCCCCGGGTCCTGATCCTGCCGCCGGAAACGATGCTTTCGGAGCCTTTGCTGCAGCGTGTCGGTCGCGCACTGCTTGAGGACGTCACGATCGGTTTGAGCCAGCAGCGTGGCTTCAAGGTCATTGCGGCGCATACCAGTGTCGAGATTCTCAACCGTAGCCTTGCCAGCGGCGAGCTGCAGCCGATGCCGCCGGAGCTGCGGTTCGACTATACTGTTTATGTGACCATTCACGGTCGCGAGGACGAGATCTATGCCACGTGCAGGCTGACCAAGACATCGACCGCCGAAGTGCTGTGGGCGATCGACCTGCCGCTGGCGATGCAGAAGGTCAACCAGTCTTTCGGGCAGTTGGCACGACGGATCGTCATGACGCTTGCCGATACGATCGAGCGGCGCGAGCTCACGGACATGATGCACGACGTTTCGCCGTCGGCCTATCGTCTTTATCTCGAAGGCAAGAGGCTCGTTTCCAAGACTGATCTTCAGCATCTCCGCCAGGCGCGAAAATGGTTCAAGTCGGCGATTTCGCGCCACGACCGGTTCTCGTCGGCGCATGCCGGTATGGCGCGTGTGCTGGGAATGGAATGGCTGGTTCGCGGCATGAAGGATACGGACCTTCTCGAGGAGGCGGACAAGTCCGCCTGGTTGGCGCGTGACAGCGATCCGAACAGTGGTAGGGCGATGCGCGAACTTGGTTTCGTCGCGCTCTACCGTCGCCGATTTGCCGACAGCCTGGACTTCTTCGCGGAAGCGCAGATGCTCAATCCGAACGACGCGGACATTCTGGCCGATCACGCCGACGCACTGCTGCATGACGGCCAGAGCGAGCGTGCGCTGGAACTCAGCCATGCCGCGCTGAAGCTCAATCCGCTGCCGCCAGACTACTACTACTGGAACTTAGGCGGCATTCACTTCGTCCAGGAAAACTATGCCAAGGCGATCGAGGTGCTCGATCGTGTCAAAGACAGGCCGGCAACGTCGCGCCTGTTGGCCGCCGCTCACGCCAAGAACGGTGATGTAGCCTCCGCGGAACATTACGCTTCGGTTGTCCTCGAGAATTTTCCGGATTTCCGCACCGAAGATGTCTGGCGTTTCGTACCGGATCGCAACCCTGACGATACACGCCAGCTGATAGATGGACTCAGGATGGCCGGCCTGTCCTGAAGCGTTACACCTTGTTGCATTGACCGGTTTTCCAAGGTGATTCCGAGTCACACCTGAATAACGCCGACCCGTCATTGTCCTCCTGCATGCAGCACAACGCTGCTACCAACAGGAGAAAAACATGAACACCACCGCAAACAAGGCATCCTCCACCGTCCGTCTCTCGGCAGCAGCACAGGCTGTTCTCAAGCAGCACGCCGTCCAGTTCGACACCAACGCCACGGCCAACATCGTTCACGCTCTTAAGTTCCGTTGAGGTTATTGCGAATGTCTGTTCAGGCCGCACTCAAGGACTTGGCTGGGGATCTCAAGCTTTCCGCGGCGGGCGTCAGCGCCTACCACGACCGTGCCTTGACGCCTGGACAGACATTCGCGGCGATCAAGCCGCATTTCGCCGAACTCGGAATTACCCGTGTCGGTCTTTTGACGGCACTTGATCTTCTTGAGATTCCCGTCGCCTTCGCGACCCGACCGAACAGCTTCACGCTCTCAGTCTTTCAGGGCAAGGGCATCGACGAAGATGCGGCAATGACGTCGGCTGCCATGGAAGCCGTCGAGACACGGGTGGCCGAGATGCAGCCCGACGATTTGGTTATCGCAACGCTTGCCGGCATGAGGGCAGAGCGTGCGCCGCTGATCGATCTCGATTCGGTCGCGCGATGCGTTCCTTCCGAAATTGAAGGAGGCCCGCTCGCTTGGAGCGAGGGTCTCGACATCATGAACGATCGGCAGGTCTTCGTACCGTGGTCGCTGGTCGGGCTTGATCATCGCGGCACGCGTCCTGCCGGCTTCGAACAGTCGAGCGATGGCCTGGCATCGGGCAACGGGCCCGCGGAGGCGGTGCTGCACGGTCTGTGCGAACTGGTGGAGCGCGACGCCTGGGCGCTGACGCAGTTGCGCCCTTTCGATGAATTGCGCGGCCTGCGCATTGATTCTGCGGCGTTCGGCGATCCTGTCATCGATATCATTACCGACCGTATTGCCCGCGCCGGCATGAAAGTGCTGCTGCTCGACATGACGACGGACATCGGTGTCCCAAGCTTCCTCGCGGTGATTGTTCCCGGCGACCTCGGTGATCGTGTCGATGCGCGCTGGACTCATGTCTGTGGCGGCTGCGGTTGCCATCCAGATCCGATCCGGGCAGCGCTTCGAGCCATCACCGAAGCGGCGCAGAGCCGGCTGACGGCGATCGCCGGCAGTCGTGACGACTTCTCACCGCGTGTCTACCAGCGCCTTGATGGCGAAGGGCCGATGCAGCAGCTGATTGACCTTTGCGATGAAACGCCGGTCACACCAGCTTTCTCGGTGCCGGTACAGCGCAGTATCCAGGAAAACATCCACCATATTCTCGATCGTTTGCGCGCGCGCGGGATAGAGCAGGTGGTTGCCGTGCCACTGCCGCATCCTCGGCTGCCGGTCTCGGTCGTCCGCGTCATTGTTCCTGGTTTGGAGGTTGATGTCAGCGGCGAATTCATCCAACTCGGTCTGCGCGCCGTTGGCGCCATGCAGGGAGCTCACGCATGAGAGTGATATTCGCAGGACCAAGCTTCGGGCGGGATATCGCGCGGTTACAGCAAGCCTATCCTGAAATAGAGTTTCGCGATCCCGCTGCTCGTGGTGATATCCTGCAGGCAGTGCAGGAGGGCGCGCGCGTGATCGGCATTATCGATGGCTATTTCGGTGAGATGCCATCCGTCTGGCATAAAGAGATCCTGTTCGCGCTTGAGCAGAATGTGGTTGTCGCTGGTGGCGCCAGCATGGGCGCACTTCGCGCGGCGGAATGCTCAGCATTCGGTATGGTCGGTGTCGGTACGATCTATGAGGACTACGCCGAGGGCCGCTTGATCGACGACGAGGCGGTGGCGCTCGTTCACGCCCCGCAGGAGCTTGGCTGGATGCCGCTTTCGGTCCCTTGGGTGGATTTCCAGCCGACGATCGAGGCCTTGAACCGGCAGGGTCTGCTGCTCTCGGGTGAATACAAGAAGCTGCTCCTTGCCGGGCGTGCGCTGCACTTTTCGGAGCGCAGCTATTCGAAGGCCGTCGAACGTTGCGCCTTCGAAAGCCAAATGCGCGCACAGGAAATCCTGCGACTGATTCGCGCCAACAAGATCGAGCGCAAGCGCGCCGATGCCAACATGGTTCTGGACTACGTCAACGACGTGAAATTTGGTGCCGGAACGCGCAGTTGGGGGTTCTCTGCGACGTCGCATTGGGAGATGCTGCATGCGGAAGTTACCAGCCCGTCACGCCTGTAACGCTCGAATAACGCCCCGCCTGAATGATGGCTCGGACTGAAGCTCCAAAGTGGTGTTTGGAGCGGCTCAGAGAGGCAGATGAGATGAACATTCAGACGATGGACGAAGGCACGGGTAGCGAATACGCGCGGATATTCCGCTTGCTCGCCGCAGCAAAGGACGAAGCACAAAAGCTCAAGCTGAACAATCTGATGCATCTGACAAACATGGCACTGCTGCAGGTCGTGATCGATTGGGATGGAATCGATCCCGAGCGCGAGTTGGACGTCAACCTGGAGAAGTTGATCGGCACAAAGACAAAGCTTGCCATGAAAGACGCGCGAGAAAACCTCGTCGTCCTGGAGCGGCACTAATCGTCGTGATGTTGCGAGGCTGCCTTATTCGGCAGCTTCGCTTTCAATCTGCTCCATGCCGGCAATCGCCTGGACGAGCTTGACGATCTTCTTGCGGACCTGTTCGTTCTTGATTGACAGGAAGGCCGCGTTCAGCAATACGCCATCGCGCGACACGACGAATTCGTCGCTTGGCGTCGGATTGTCGTTGGCATTTGCGGAGAGATCCTCGAAGAAAGAGCGAACGTCGACTTCAAGAGCACCGGCGATTTCCACCAGCATGCTCGCCGAAACGCGGTTGGAGCCCTTCTCATATTTCTGGATCTGCTGGAATGTGACGCCGACGCGATCGCCCAGTTCAGTTTGCGAAACCTTACGCATCAAACGCTTAATACGGATGGTCTTGCCAACGTGTACGTCAACGGTATGGGGAGCTTCTTTCATGGCCTTATCCTTCTAACGCCAGTTGTGGCGTGATTATTATTCCCTGCGGCAACCTAACCAAGATATTTAAACGGATCAATTGTGCTGCCTCATTTTTATTCCCCTTTGCGCATGTGCCTGATGAGCCTGACTTTCAACTGAAAATCCAAGCTCAATGCGGCAAAATTGCGTAGTACAGAATACAAGCATAAGTAATCAATCCGGCTTATTCCGACCTGTCGAATTCAATCTTCTACCTCTGATAGTGTTAACCATGAGGAAGTTTATCTCTTTCGCAGCCCGTATCGTATGCGTTGCGGTAGCTATTGCCAGTCACTGCTTTGCCGACGACAACACGATTTACGCGTAGGGTTGCGAACTGGATTAGTGCGGCGTGAACTTATTGTTGTGTTGGCGTTTTGTTCGGGCTTCCAGCCAGAGCCCCTGCCCAGCAGTGCCTGTGACGTAAAGTGCCGATGATTTCCTCGTCGCAATTCGGCACAATTCCGGCAGTTAACGTAACGTGCGATTGTGTTCCGAGAGGAATGCGGGGAGAGGCGCGTAAGCAGCTGTTTTTCTTGGTAGTAAGAAGCATCGCCCTGCGGCGCCGCGATTGGGGCGTTGCTGTCTTTCTACCGGAGGTGGACTGTTCGGGGATTCAGGTCTGCCATTTGAGCCTAGTCATGTCCCGAACTGGTACATCCGGTTAATCGCAATGTCCGCCCGTTAAATAAACGCGAAATAACTACCTGCGGGCAGCAACCGCATCGAGTTTTTGGCGTAACCGCCGTCTTACGTCATCATCCTGCTGTTCCATGGCGCCAAGCATGCCGCGCAGCGTGCCGCGCAAGCCGTGGATCTGGTCGACAAGGTCCATGATCAGGTCGATTCCAGCCTCGTTGACGCCCATGTCACGGGTCAGATCGATGATCAGTCTCGCGCGGGCGACGTCGTCATCATGGAATTCGCGCTCGCCGTCCTGCAATTCCGGAATGAGCCATCCTTGCTCGATCCAGACGTCGACCATAGTCACGTCGATCTTCAGCGCACTACGGAATTCAAGATCATTCATGGCTACTCCTCCATGCTCTTTCTCGGATCCTGAGGATGGCTCGCCGCCCATTCGGTCATGAAGTCGGTCAGCGCCTGTTCATGAGCATCCGGCAGGACGATTTTCAGCGAAACATAGACATCACCTGCACCGCCACCACGTTTCGGCGCACCTTTACCCTTTAGTCGCAGGACCTTGCCGCCGTTGGAATGCGCGGTCAGGGTGACGTTGACCGCACCGGAAGGCGTCGGTACGCGCACCTTGCCCCCGAGTATCGCCTCGGACAGGGATATCGGCAGGTCGAAGCGGATGTCGTCGCCATCGCGCACATAGAATTTGTGGGGGCGGACGCGGATTTCCACGAGTGCATCGCCCGGCGGCCCGCCGCCGATGCCGGGCTCGCCCTTGCCCTTCAGCCGCAGGCTCTGGCCGTCGCGGGTTCCTGGCGGGATCTGTAGGTCAAGCGCCGGACCGTCCGGCAGCCTGATCTGGGTCTTGGTGCCGTTGATGGCGTCGAGAAACGAAACTTCCATTGAGTATTGCCGGTCCTTGCCCTGGGATCGGAACTGGCCACCGCTGCGCGCGCGACCGGAGAAGAAGCTGGAAAAGATGTCGTCGTTGTCGCCGAAATCGGCAAACCCCGCATTGTTCTGGTAGCGCCCGCCACCGGCCGATTGGGATGCGTAGTCGCGATAATAGTTACGCTGCGCCTGCTCGGCGCCACTCATGTCGATCTCACCCTTGTCGAAGCGTTTGCGCTTGTCCTCGTCCCCAACGATTTCGTAGGCTGCGGAGATTTCCTTGAACTGGTCTTCGGCTTTCTTGTCGCCGGGATTGAGATCCGGATGAAGTTTCTTGGCGAGCTTGCGAAACGCGCTTTGAATCTCTTTTTGCGTGGCGTCCTTCTTGACGCCCAGCAGTTCATAGGGATCGCGGCTCATACAAATCTCCGTTCAGCCAGCATGGATCGCCAGCGTTCTCGGCCTTCTATATAGGTTGTATTCGCCGTGACGACGAGAGGCCGACCGACCCGGTAGCGCGCGTCGAACCGATTTTCGTTGGGAGGACAGACTTAGACGCCGGCGATCTTCCGCAGGTCGTCGATTGCGCCCGGTGCCACGGCAAGCACTTTCGCGCCCTTGGTCAGCGCTTCGCCCTCAGTCGGGAAGGGATGGAACCAGCCGCCGGCCTCCTTCACGAGACAATAGCCTGCCAGGCAATCCCACGCATGCATATAGGGCTCATAATATCCAACGAGGCGACCGGCGGCCACATAGGCCAGCATCAGTGCGCCGGACCCGTTGCGAATGAAGTTGCCTCCGGCATCCAGGAGTTCTTCAACCATCCTCGCCACGACGGCAGGGGGTACGTGGCTGTTTGCGCCAATGCCGGTGACCGCGTTTCGGATGTTTCTTTCTGGATCGAGGGTCAGCCTCTTGCCATTCAGCGTCGCACCCATGCCAAGAGCGCCTGCATACAACTCGTCATGGCAGGGAGCGGCAATGACGCCGACGACCGGGATATTTCCATGCAGCAAAGCGATCGAGATGCACCAGTTCGGCATGCCATTGACAAACGGGCTCGTTCCATCGATCGGATCGATCACCCATATGAAGCCCGAAGTGCCACTCGTGAGGCCGTATTCCTCGCCCAACACGCCATCCGTAGGATAGGTTTCGGCAAACCGAGCCCGGATCAGGGTTTCGACGTCGCGGTCTGCGATCGAAACGACGTCCTGAAGATCTTTCTTGGTCTCGATCACAAGCGTCTCTCGCCGCTTGAAATAATCCAGCGCCATGGCACCAGCCTCTCGCGCTACGATTTCGGCGAGCGCCAAGCGGTCTGCGAGCCCGGGGATCACATGCGATGTCATTGATTATCTGTCCTCGTCCGGCCGCCAAGCTGCTTTTGCATCTCGTCGGCACTTTTATAAATTTGCAAGCGCGTGCAAAAGGTGCGTCTCGGCGGTCTCGATGTCAATCATCGTCATTAAAACTTCACATAAGCGGACGCCATTGCGATTGCACACACGTGCAAGCGGATGCAAGATCGCGTGCATCAAGAGGGTTCTCATGTCGTCAAAACTATTTGTCAGCGCCCAGGAAGTCGCCGAGAAGGCCGGTGTCTCTCGGTCTGCCGTGTCGCGCACCTTCACGCCAGGCGCGAGCGTATCGGCGGAAACCCGGCGACGCGTGCTCGAGGCAGCCGAGGCGCTCGGCTATCATGTCAATCATCTTGCCCGCGGGCTGATGCGCAACGAAAGCGGCATCGTTTGCCTGATCGTGTCCGACGTCGCGACGCCCTATCGGTCGGCGCTGTTGCGAGAGTTGACGATACAGCTGCAGAATGCCGGCAAAGTTGCGATGTTCATCAACACCGATCGCTCCGATGGCAGTGTCGACAGGGCATTGCAGCAGGCGATCCGCTATCGGGCGGATGCGTCGATCATTCTCTCCGGCCTTCCTGACAAGTCGATCACGCAGCTTTGTCTGCGTAACGGCCAGCGCCTAGTGTTGATCAATCGCGATGACGACCAGCCGGGTCCGCTGAAGATAAACCTCGACGATTTCGAATCCGGCGGACGGGTAGCGACGGCGTTCTTTCGCGCCGGATGCCGCTCGCTTGCCTTTGCCAACTCCGAGGCGGGCACGCCCAGCCTGATGCGCCGTGAGCACGGCTTTGTTGCCGCCGCCGCCAAGCTCGGGCTCGATGTCACGGTCGAGCGGCACGGATCGACGGGCTATGAAGCCGGCAAGGTGTTGGCGCAACGCATGCTGACCCGCGCAGAGCGGCCCGATGCCGTCTTTTGCGCAACGGATCTGCTGGCCTGTGGCTTCATGGATGCTGCTCGCCACCAATTCGGTTTGTCTATCCCCCATCAGCTCTGCGTGGCGGGCTTCGATGACATCGAGCAGGCCTCATGGTCGTCCTTCGACCTAACGACGTTTGCCCAGCCGGTGATGACAATTGCGACGCGGGCCGTAGAATGGCTCGGCAGTGGCAGGGATGACGCCACCTCGGAAGTCGAGCACTCGGTGCGGCTGACGGCAGAGTTGATCTGGCGCGGTTCAATTCGCGCGGGCTGAGGCAGGTTTTCGGGCTTTCAACGAATGACTTCGTCGTTCCCCGCGCGCATTGCCATTTTTTTACGCATACGCTAAACTTGAGTTTCGAGCGAAGGTATAGCGTGTATCCCGTCCATGACATTCCAACCCCGCATGCAAAACAAGATCGAAGGATTTTCCGTCGTGGGTGGTCTTCACCGACGATGCTGGAATGGCATCGTCGCCGACGTTTGGGATGTCGAATGCGCCCCATATGCGGGAGGTTACTACGTAGCCAACGATCCGCGGCTGTTTATCCTGCTCGAGATGCGCGGACCTGGGAACTCGGTGGTCAAGCTCGCGCCGAAGCGTGAGGCTGGGGTGCAGGATAAGGAACATCATCCGATTTCCTATGTGCCGGCCGGCATGGAGCTTTGGGCGGATATGACTGACGTGGAGTATCTTCGCCATCTCGATCTGCATTTTGACGCCGACATCGTCGCGCGGCGTCTGATGGAAGAGTTGGACCCGGTGCGTTTGATGAGTCCGCGCCTGTTGTTTTCCGATGAGCGGGTCCTGACGCTCTCGCGGCTCATCGCCACCGAGTGCATGAACCCGCAGCCGCTTCACGATCTTTACGGTGACGGACTTTCCTTGTCGCTGATCATCGACGTGATGAAGCTCGGCAAGGCCGAAGTGCGAAAACGCAGCAAGCTTGCCACGTGGCAACTACGCAAGGCGACTGAATTCATTCAGGAGAACTGCATGCGCGGTATTCGCCTGGAAGAACTTGCTGCCCTCGCCGGCGTGTCGCAATCGCATTTCAGTCACGCGTTCAAGGCCTCAACCGGGGTTGCGCCGCATCAGTGGCAGATGAATGCCCGCCTTGAGCGCGCAAAGCAGATGATCCTTCAGGGGAATCAGCCCTTGACTGTCGTCGCAACTGAAACAGGGTTTTCCGATCAGGCCCATTTTACACGAGTTTTCCGCAAGAATGTCGGAACCACGCCGGCTCATTGGAAGAAAACCCGCGTTGCCTGAACGCCACATCGATCGAGCGTTTGTTTCTCCGCGAAACAATTGCCCAAAATCGTTCAATTCCTCCCGGATCGCGACAAGCTGCTCTCTTAAAATTGAGTTAATCACTCATCTTATTCGTAGGCGTTGCCTAAAACCGTTGGGATGATGGTGGGGCATGAGTAGGGTGACATGGACATGGGTGCGAGAGCAAACCGTTTGATCTTCAATGCAAAGCTTCTGGCGGGCGTCGCCATTTTCGGGGCGAGCGCGACACTGGCATTCGCGCAGAGCGCCACCGAATTGAAACCGGTCATCATCCAGGGCGAGGGTGCTGGCAATTCGACTGGTGACGGTGCCGTCGAGGACAGCGCAACGGGCCCCGTCAAGGGTTATGTGGCCAAGAGGACGACGGCGGGCTCGAAGACGGACACACCGATACGCGAGATCCCGCAATCCGTTTCGGTCATTGGTCGGCAAGAGCTTGATGACCGTGGTGTGGTCAACAAGGTTGATGAGGCGCTCCGGTACACGCCGGGTGTAACGACGCAGCCCTATGGCACCGACCCGGATACAGACTGGTTCTACATTCGCGGCTTCGATGCCAGCCAGACCGGCGTGTACATGGATGGCCTCAACCTATTTTCGTATGGCTTCGGCAACTTTCAGATCGACCCATTCATGCTCGAGCGCGTCGATGTGTTGAAGGGCCCCGCGTCTGTTCTCTACGGCGGCGCAAACCCCGGCGGCATCGTGGATCTGGTTCGCAAGCGGCCGACCGACGAGCCCTATTTTTACACGGATATCGGCATTAACAGCAACGGAAACGCGTTCACCGGCTTCGACCTATCCGACAAGCTAGGCAGCAGCGATACCATGAGCTACCGGCTGACCGGCAAGATTGCCGGCGGTGATGGGTACACGGATTACACGCATGATGTTCACGGTTTCATCATGCCGCAACTCACCGTGTCGCCGGACGATTCGACGAAGTTTACGGTGTGGGCTTATGCCGGCGGCCTTGATCAAGTGCACACTGGAAATGGGTTCCTGCCTTACGTTGGGACTGTCACTGACGCACCTTTCGGCAAGATTTCCCGTCGTTTCTTCCCGGGCGAGCCCGACATCGATACCGGCCGTTATGACCAGCAAATGCTTGGCTATGAACTGGAGCACGAGTTCGATAGCGGCTGGAAGGTGACGTCCAACTTCCGTTATGGGCATCTCGACAAGTATGAACACTATGTCTACCCGTATCTCTATACGACGACGCCAACCGAGTTGAACCGCATCAACTTCGAGGGTGACACCGGCGTCAACAGCGTTGCATGGGATAACCGTGTCGAGAACGAGTTTGATCTAGGTGAGACGACGCACAAGTTTATGGCCGGCGTCGATTATCGCTACTATCGCATCGACAACGTACAGAATTCGAAGTTCGGCGCTAGCGCAATTGATGTGCTCAACCCTGTGTATGGTGGCGCACAGCTTCCGATGGATCCTCTCTACAGCGAAGTTGCCACGATGCAGCAGCTTGGCTTCTACGCTCAGGATCAGATACGCTTTGCCGACAATTGGCTTGTGACGCTCAACGGCCGCTATGATTTTGTCGATAGCGATTATAAGAGCCGTCTTTCGCCCTCGACCAACTATAGTGACAACGACGGAGCGCTCAGCGGCCGCGCCGGCATTGCTTATGAATTTGAAAACGGACTTACGCCTTACGTCAGCGCGGCCACTTTCTTCAATCCGTTGGTTGGTCAAAGCGCGACCGGACCGCTTGCGCCTGAAGACGGTGAGCAGTTCGAGGCCGGTGTAAAATACGATCCGACATTCTTTGACGGAAGCTTCACGGCGTCTGTTTTCCAGATCAACAAGCGCAACTACACGGTTTCCCTGCCAGTTGCTCCCTATACGCGCTCGCAGTTGGGTGAGGTCGAATCCAAGGGTGTAGAGCTCGAGGCAAAGGTCAATCTGGACGACAACTGGAAGGTCCTTGGTTCGTTCACCTACACCGATATCGAGGTAACCAAGAATCCGCTGAACACGGCATTGATCGGCAAGACACCCTATATCGTGCCGGACTACACTGCATCGCTTTGGGTGGACTACAGTGTGACACAGGGCGCGCTCGAAGGTGTCAGCCTTGGTGCCGGCCTGCGTTACAAGGGCGAATCCTGGGCTGATGACGTCAACACGTTGAAGGTGCCGTCCTCGACGGTGATGGATGCCGCTATTCGCTACGAGAAAAACAATTGGATGGCGTCCCTCAACGTCACGAACGTTTTCGACAGAACTTATGTCGAAAGCTGCGGTGGCGTCGGCGCTTGCGGATATGGCGACGCGCGGACCTTTACGTTCAAGCTCAGCAAGAAGTGGTAAGTCTGAAATGAAGGCATAGCTTCAAGTCGAAGGCCGCGGGACAAGACACCTTGTGCCGCGGCCTTATGCCGTTAGACGCTACATATCGTTTGCTGAGCGCCGGATAACGCAGTTCAGCCTGTCACCCGGAAATAGACCCACGCCGCCGCGAAGACGATGATCACCGCCGCGATGGACAGCAGTTTTCGCAGCCAAGGGCGTGGCGGCCTCGGGGTCTTTTCCGGCTTCGGCTTGCGGAACTGAATGACGTTGTCGCTCATCTCGCGCGGTTCCTCGTTTTTCTGGGCGGTATCACGTTCCCATAGCAGCGACAGCTTAAATGAAAAAGCCAAGAATGGGGTGCGCCGGAAGCTTTTCCTTTGCAGGGCGTTGATTTTACGGGCGCTGCAACGCATTTGCGCGCGGTTGTTTCACACCTCGCCGCCGTCTGCGCATTCGAGGATACGATGCGCGCATCTCGTGCCGTGCTGTGGCATGGACAGGACCACTTCAGTCCCCTATGAAACAACAGATTTCTTCGTTTTTCTGGTGATTTTATGAATGATCAGCTCACGTCCGGCCAATGGCCTATCGGCGGCGGCAAGACCGGCGAGCTTGTCCGGCGTTTCGACTGGTCCAAGACGTCGCTCGGAGCGATCAGCAAGTGGCCGCAGAATCTGCGGATCAAGGTCAACTCGATCGTCAACTCGCCGATTCCGCAGGTGCTGATGTGGGGCGACGATCATGTGATGATCTACAATGACGGCTACGTCGAGATTGCCGGAAACTACCATCCACAGGCGCTCGGCGCGACTGTGCCGGGCATCTGGCCGGAGATCTGGGACTGGAACAGCAAGATCCTCGCAGCCGGCTTTCGGGGCGAGGTCCAGTCGTTCCGCGATCAGAAGATGACGCTCAAGCGCAACGGCGTGCCTGAGGAGGTCGTGTTCGACCTGTTCTACACGCCGATCTACGCTGACGATGGCAAGGTCGACGGCGTCCTCTGCACCGTTCTTGAAAATACCGAGAAGGTGAGGGTGGTCGAGCAACTCGCGGAAAGCCGTGAGGAGCTGAAGAGACTCACCGATGCGCTGCCGATCCTAGTCGGCTTCCTTGATCGCGACCATATCTACCGCTTTGCCAATCAGGGATATCTGGAGTGGTTCGGTCTTGATCCGAATACAGTCTTGGGTCGGCACGTTGCCGAGGTTATCGGCGATGCGTATTACAGGGCGCGTCTGCCTTTTATCGCGCGGGCGATGGCCGGCGAGCGGATCATTACCGACAACGTGGTCAATCGTCCGGACGGAACGCGCCGCACCGCTGAGGTGCGCTACGTGCCGCGGCGGACCTCGAGCGGTGAGATCGACGGGATCTACGTGATCATGATCGATATCGAGGAGCGCAAGCGATCCGAGATCGAGCTTCACCGAAGCAACGGCCGCTTTCGCGCCGCGGTCAATGCCGTTCACGGGGTTCTTTGGACGAACAGCGCGGACGGGCGGATGCTCGGCGAGCAGCCGGCATGGGCCGCGCTGACGGGCCAGTCCTTCGACGAATACCAAGGCTACGGCTGGGCAGAGGCTGTGCATCCCGACGACCGCGAGGCCTCGGTCGAAAGCTGGAAGGCGGCAGTGGCTGCCAAGGCGACATACATCCACGAGCATCGCGTGCGGCGCGGTGACGGCGTCTATCGGACGTTCGCGATCCGGTGCGTTCCGATGCTGGATGCGACAGGCGAGATCGAGGAATGGGTCGGCGTCCATACAGATATAACCGAGCAGCGCGAGGCCGAAGCCAGCCTGCAGGAGCACGCCACCAGCCTTGAACGGCAGGTTCGGCACCGGGTGAGGGCAGAAGAACAACTGCGCCAGCTCAACGAAAGTCTCGAAGCGCGTGTCGAAGCCGAGATAGCCGAGCGTCATCAGGCCGAGCGCGCGCTGCAGCAAGCCCAGAAGATGGAGGCGATCGGCCAACTGACCGGCGGCGTCGCTCATGACTTCAACAATTTGCTGCAGGTCGTCTCAGGCAATCTGCAGCTGCTGTCCAAGGATCTGGTTGGCAACGATCAGGCCGAGCGGCGGCTGGCCAATGCGCTGGCGGGTGTCAACCGCGGCGCCAAGCTTGCCAGCCAGTTGCTGGCGTTTGGCCGCAGGCAGGCGCTTGAGCCGCGGGTGATCAACATCGGCCGCTTTGTCAGCGCCATGGACGACCTGTTGCGCCGTTCGCTCGGCGAAGCCGTGGAAGTCGAGATCATCACCAGCGGCGGCCTGTGGAATACCTACGCGGACCCGACGCAGGTCGAAAACGCCCTTCTCAATCTCGCCATCAACGCCCGCGACGCCATGAGCGGCTCCGGCAAGCTGACGATCGAGATGGGCAACGCTGCCCTCGATCAGGAATATGCCCGCAATCACCAGGAAGTCTTGCCTGGCCAGTATGTCATGCTCGCGGTGACGGACACCGGATCGGGTATGTTGCCTGAGATTCTGGATAAGGTTTTCGAGCCGTTCTTTTCGACAAAGCCGGAAGGCAAGGGCACGGGTCTCGGCCTCTCCATGGTCTATGGTTTCGTCAAGCAGTCGGGCGGCCACGTCAAGATCTACAGCGAGGTCGATCAGGGAACGACGGTGAGGATCTATCTTCCGCGTTCCGTTGCCGATGAAGACCGCGAAGTCGTTGTGCACAACGGACCGGTCTTCGGTGGAACCGAGACCGTGCTTGTCGTTGAGGACGATGAAGACGTTCGCTCGATCGTGGTCGAAACGCTGACTGACCTTGGTTATCGCGTGCTGACGGCCAAGGATGCGCAGGCCGGTCTCAATGTCATCGAAAGCGGCATGGCGATCGATGTGATCTTTACCGATGTCGTCATGCCAGGCCCGCTCAAGAGCAGCGAGATGGCGCGCCGTGCGAAGGAGAGGCTGCCAAACGTGGCGGTGCTCTTCACGTCCGGCTATACCGAAAACTCGATCGTCCATGGTGGCAGGCTGGATCCCGGCGTCGAGCTGTTGTCGAAGCCCTATACCAGAGAAGCACTCGCGCGGCGCCTGCGACATGTGATCGCCAACCAGAAGCAGGAGGAGCAGGTGTCTGTGCCGGCCGGTTCTCCGTCGCGACCGTCGGTACTCGCGTTGCAAAGCCCGCGGATCCTGTTGGTCGAAGACGATTTTCTCATTCGGTCGAATACGGCGGAAATGCTGATCGATATGGGACATGACATAACGGAAGCATCGGACGGCGCCGAGGCCATCGGCTTCCTGCAGACCAACGAGATCGACATCCTGATCACGGACATAGGCCTTCCCGACATCAACGGCGTTGAGCTTGCGGTGAACGTTCTGGCCATGCAGCCTAACGTCGCGGTGGTGTTCGCCACCGGCGAGCAGAGCTTGCCGCCGCATGCACCTGCCGCCGCACTTCTGCTGCGAAAGCCTTATTCGCAGGCCGAGCTGATGGCGGCTGTCGAGCGCGCGAAACTCGCCAGGCGAGGATAGTCGGGCGATATCGTATCGGCCGGTCGAGATATGGAGGAGGCACTTTTGACGGACGTGAGCGAGTTGTCGGCAGCGCAGGATGCGAATTGGACAAGACAGGGGCAGGCGTGCGCGGCCGCATTGAACGAGATGCGGGATGCGTCTAAATCATCTTCGCCAGCGTGTCTGTCTCCCATGGATTGCTTTTTGAGAGCATCTCATTTGCCCTAAATGACTAGAGCTCCGCTCGCCAAGAATCCAACCGGAGAGACGTATTAGCCATGCCCATTGCACCCGAAGATATTCTCTCCATCGAGCCGAGCCGCACGAAGCGGCTCAAGGACGCGACACATACGGCGCATGACAGGCTCGACAAGCGCATCATGCAGCTTGATCCGTTCGCCGATCGAGATCATTACGCTCGGCTTCTGGAAATGCAGTATCTGTTCCATCGCGATCTGGATGCGCTTTTTAGCGACGAGAAGCTGGATACACTATTGCCGGATCTCGCGGGCCGCCGACGACTTGCCCTTATCGAGCGGGATTTTGCGGATTTAGGTATTGCCCTCCCAGCCCCTGGAAATGCCCCGATCTTTGTCAGTGGCCAGACAGTGCCGCTTGGGACAGCACTGGGCTGGCTCTACGTGATCGAAGGCTCGAACCTCGGAGCGGCTTTCCTGCTCAAGTACGCGGCGAAGCTAGGGCTTGATGAAAACTTCGGTGCCCGCCATCTGGCCGGCGCACCGGAGGGGCGCGGCCTTCATTGGCGCACGTTCACTGCAGCACTGGATACCGTCGAGCTGACCGATGCCGAAGAACAGGCCGCCGTCACCGGCGCGGAAACAGCATTTCGCCGAGTCTATTCCATCGCCGAGGAGGCATTTGCGTCATCATAGCCTTCACTGAGATTGCGTCCCGGATGCGACATATGAACCCACCGGGAGCTTGAAATGAATGTCCATGTCGCACGCCACCGGCGTTTGGACGGTCTCCCGAAAAATTTGCAGGCCTTACTAGGCCAGTATCAGAAAATTGGCGCAGCTTGCCTCCACGCTGCCCACTCGAATCCTGTATTCGGTTCCCATGGAAAGTGGCAGGAGTGTCACGGCTTTTGCCATCTTGGCTTTGACCAGCAATTCTTCGCCTGCAAATAGCAGTCCATCTCGATCGCCGAGCTCGTAGGCGACATGCCCGCTTTGCCCATCATCGACAATGGTGATCGTGCCCAACCCTGACTTCATTTTATGAGCTCTCCTCGCTTTCGGATCGTCTATTAGAAGAGCGTGTATTTCAATGGCGTATCCGGTGTTGTCCCCATTCTTGCCCTGCTGACTTGGGGCAAGGCGCAGACACAACGGCTTTCGGCGGGACAACATCAGGCGGGGACCTGTCGGATGGGCACGGACGCCGCCATCTCGGTAACCGACAGCTGGGGAAAGGTTTGGGGGCACGACAACCTGTTCGTTTGCGACGCTTCTCTTCACCCTACCAACGGAGGCTACAATCCTGTACTGACGATCATGGCAATGGCGTTTCGGAATGCCAATCATATTACCAAAAGTCTTTGAGCACGAGCAGACCCTTTTCGCTCTAACTCAAACTCCACAATAAGATCATTTGCCGCGCTCAGTTGTCCGACAGTGGAGCAACAGCGGGGCAGCGTACTTTCTGATGGCCGCGAAGATCGTTCGCGGCCATCTTAGCATGACAAGATCAATCCCGGAATTTGACGCTTCGCGTAAGCTTGGCGATCTCGGCGATCGTTTGCTCGCCGGTCTTGCGGTCACGCTGCCAGATGTTGCGCCCGACGATGACACCACGCGCGCCCCCGCGAATGGTCTGCGCTACGGCATCGATCGTCTCAGACGGCGGTCCGGACAGAGGGCCGCCAGCGATTACGAGCGGAACTTTCAGCTCTTCGGAGAGGCGCTGCGTGCGCTCCTCGCCGGGGAAGGCGATCTTGATAATGTGAGCGCCGAGATCGTAGGCGATACGCGCGACTTTCTCTTCCTGCTCAACGACCTCTTCCGTACGAGGCGCTCCCATGATGACTGGCTCGAGGACAAGCGGGATGTCCCAGCGGTCACAGGATGCGACGACTTTGCCGACGCGGGCGCATATCTGCACTCGCTCATACCGAGACATGTTCCAGGGGAAAAGCATCTTGACCGCATCGACGCCCATGCGGACCGCTTCCTCGACGGTCGTGATAAGGTCATGAGAGCCGCCGCCATCCAAGTCACGGAATTCGTTATAGGTGTCGATGGTCAGAACACGTGTAAGGTGAGGATGGGCGGCGAAGAATTTTTCGGTCTGCTTGACCTGCCCGGGGGTCATCATGAACCCGGTCACGTCGTTGTTCGCCCATGCAGCGAACGGCGCCGAAGGTGTCTCAAGACCTTCAATTCGGTCGAATATCAGGCCATGATCCACGGGCATGATGATTGCCGCACGATCGCTCGGCAGCGTTCGGCGAAGACGATACTCCATCGACATGAGATTGTTTCCTATCTTCTCGACGGCTTTTGCCGCCCGATTGGTGCTCCTCCTAGTCTTGTCTGTTCTGTACGGACAAGACGGACGATATCTGTTTATCCTTCGATGGGTGGAGGTGTCAAGATGAGAGGGAATTGTTGTCTCTCGGTAGGTGCGAGGTGCGACGCTGACCGAAGCGGTCTAGCCCAGGTACGCGGGAACACGCCAGGACAAGTGGATTTCGCCCTCGTTCACCACCGCGCAATGCTGATCTCGAAAAGGCGCTATTCGAAGTCGGAGGCGCTCTGGCCCGCCTCTGTTTGCGCTTCTGCGTCGACCGAGATTGTCACCACGTCGCTTCGTACGAACGAGCGATAGAAATCGAAAGCCCTTCCGACCTCGGACCTAGACGTGGACTGTACGAAAAGGACTGGGGCACCTCTCGCTAGGCCGAGATGTCTCGCGCTGTCGGCTGGTGCGCCGATCGCAGCGACTTCGCGCCTAGCTGCAAAGATCGAGAAGCCCACTTTCGCCAGCGTCTGGTTCAACGATGCGGTGCCTTCGAGTACAGGCTTTCCGACCAGTGAGGCGCCAACGTCTGAAGGAAGGAAGTTCGTGGAATGCATCGCCGCTTTGCCGTCGATATGACGGATTCGCTCGATCACGAAGCCACTCTCTCCTCTAGCGATTCCAAGCGCTTCCGCCGCAAAATCGGGCAAGGCCTCGAAGCCCGCGCGCAACACGGATGTTTCGATGACGCGGTCGGGGGAGTGCGCTCCCGTCTCCAGGAAACCCTGGGTTACCTGCAATTTCCACTGATTTTCAGCGGGATCCGACACAAACGCTCCGCGCCGCGGAACCAATCGGATCAACCGCTGCTGCTCAAGTGCCCGGAGCGTCTCGCGAACGGTCGATCGGGCAAGTTCAAACGAGCGGCAAAGCTCCGTTTCACCCGGAACGCGGTCGCCGACCTTGTATTTTCCCGTCTTGATCTGGTCCTCGAGGATACGGGCAAGTTGAAGATAATATGGCTCGGCCGAGGCGCGGTCGATGTTTTGCATAGGCAACTCTTTCTGGTGTCCGAACGAAACGTACACCAGATTCCGGTCAGTCGTCCATCATCGCAATCGGATTTGGCGATATGCGCCACGCCCACGAAAAGTTGAATGACTGCAGATACGCAGTCCCGCGGGCGCCAGGGGAACTCCGTGAAATCTGCATAAATTAATGAAAATACTCCATGATCAGCGGTGTTGCAGTATCTTATACTTCGTCTTGGATTGGCTTTCGACATCTCCACCAAAACAATCGTTAGATGACGCCATTGACGTACGGATTTAATTTTTGTACGTACAGATCATACAGTAAGTCTCCGGTGGAGGGAGCGCGCTGTTGTCGGAGGCGCCAAGTCGCCACCGAGTAGGCTTCCGACAATTATGTCGGATTTTTTGGGAGAGGAAGTCTCAATGTCTATGATTATGTGGCGCCCGGCGTTTTCCGGTGCGCGTGTGAGCACGCTTGCGCTTTCGATCGGTCTGGGACTTTGTGCGGTCCAGCCGGGTCACGCAGAGGAGGTGACGCTGACGGTGGCCCTCGCAGCAAACCCGCAGATGGAAACCGCCGCAAAGCTCATCGATAACTTCTATGCCAAATACCCCGATATAAAGGTGAAGTTCCAGACGCTTCCCGAAAACCAGCTACGTCCGACTGTTCTGAAGGACGTTGCGACGAAGTCTGGTCAGTTCGACGTTGTCATGATCGGCGCCTATGAAGTGCCGTTGTGGGCGGAAAAGGGATGGATTACCAACCTCGGTAAAGAATACGTCGCCAAGGACACCGAATGGAAGGCCGACGATCTTCTGAAGCCGATCGCCGATCTGGTGTCCTACAAGGGCGACATGTTCGCCACTCCGTTCTACGGCTCGTCATCGTTCATGTTCTATCGTAAGGATCTGTTCGAGCAGGCGGGGTTGAAGATGCCCGAGCAGCCGACCTGGGAGCAGGTTGCGGAATTCGCAGCCAAGCTTGACGACAAGTCCAAAAATCTCTCCGGCATATGCCTGCGCGGTATTCCTGGATGGGGCCAGAGCCTGGCTCCGCTGACAACGGTCATCAACACTTTCGGCGGCCGTTGGTTCGACGAGAACTGGCAGCCGCAACTTAGCTCCGAGAAAAGCAAGGAAGCGATCAACTTCTACGTCAAGCTTCTCAAGGAGCACGGCCAGCCCGACGCCGCGAAGGACGGCTGGCAGGAATGCCTGCAGCTCTTCACCCAGGGCAAGACCGCGATGTGGTATGATGACACGGTTTTCGCCGGCCCTGTGATCGATCAGGCCAATGCCGAGGTCAAGGGCAACGTCGGCTTCGCGCTGGCGCCGATCAAGGAAAAGCCGGGTTCTGGTTGGCTTTGGGCCTGGGGCCTTTCCATCCCCACTACAAGCAAGCACCAAGATGCGGCCTGGAAGCTGATTTCGTGGCTGACGAGCGAAGATTACATCAAGCTCGCCGGTGAGAAGGCAGGTTGGGGCACCGTGCCTCCGGGCTCGCGCAACTCGACCTACAAGCTGGCGGAATACGAGAAGGCGACCAAGGACTATGCCGATCTGACGCTTAAGTCGATCAGCGCCGCCAACCCTCTGAAGCCGACTGTTGATCCGGTCCCCTACACGGGAGTCCAGTATGTCACGATCCCGGAGTTCGAGCAGATTGGTGATTTCACGTCGCAACAGCTTGCCGGAGCCATCAGTGGTCAGATGAGTGCCGACGACGCAATCGCGACCAGCGAATCCAAGATCAAGGAGATCATGGAGGAGGCGGGCTACATCAAGTAATTGAGCCCTGGCGGGTCGCCATCTTCCTCCCGGCGGCCCGCCAAAACCGATGCGTCTCTCATGCGGATGAAAATCATGACATCGATTTCGCTACCAAGCGGCTCGGCCACGACGCGTGCACGCCGTGGCGTCTCAAAGGTCTGGTGGGACCGTCTTCCTCTCCTGCCAGCATTGGTCTTCGTGATTTTGGTCACGCAGTTGCCCTTCGTCATCACACTCTACTACAGCCTTCAGCGATGGAACCTGGTTTCGACCAACGCACCCCGGTTTGTCTGGTTCAGAAACTTCATCAACGCGGCCAGTGACCAGGTCTTTCTAAAGGCCGTCATGAACACCGCGGTCATGACATTCTCAATCGTTGTCGCCTCGGTGGTTGTCGGTGGGCTGTTGGCGGCAGGGTTGAACCGGGAGTTTCGCGGACGCACCATCGCGCGCACACTGGCAATCACGCCGTTCTTCATCATGCCTGTTGCGGCTGCGCTGTTCTGGAAAACCGGCGTCTACGATCCGACTTTCGGGATCCTCGGCTGGGCAACTGACGAGATCGGGATCGGTCGCATCAATTGGATCAGCCAATATCCAAAGGTGACCATCATCATTCTCACGACGTGGCAATGGTCCGCGTTCGCGCTCCTCATCCTTCTCGCAGGCATGCAGTCCTTTCCCACTGAGGTCGCAGAGGCCGCGGAGGTGGATGGTGCGAGCCGCTTCTACACTTTCCGCCGACTGATGCTGCCGCATCTCCGGCCCTTCATCGAACTCACGGGCCTGCTGATCGCCATGTATGTCCTCGAGAATTTCGCGGCAATTGCGATCCTGACGAATGGTGGCCCAGCGTATTCGACCACGAATCTCTCCTACTACGTTTATCTCGAGGCATTTAGCTCGTTTGATCTTGGTCGGGCTTCTGCATTTGGCATGATCTCGCTGTGGCTCGCGATGGCGCTGACGATCCCGATGTTGCGTGTTGTGTCCGGAATCTTCAAGCAAGGAGGCAGAGCATGACCCGTCGCCGTGCAACTGTCTTCGACGTGATGCTGACCGTTCTCACCTGGGCGGGAACCTTTGTCATGTTTGCGCCGATCGCCTGGATGATCCTGACCAGCTTCAAGACAGAGCAGGACGCGGTCAGTTACCCGCCGAAACTCTTCTTCACGCCAACGTTGGATCACTATCGTCGCATCTTTGAGAATGACTTCGCAGCATTTCTGACGACGTCGGTCATTGTGACGGTCGTTTCGACTGCAATTGTTATCCTTCTTGCCGTTCCGGCGGCGTTCGCGCTTACCGTCCGACCCGTGCCGAAGTGGCGGGACGTTCTGTTCTTTTTCATCTCAACGAAAATGATGCCAATCGCAGCCGGGATCGTTCCGATCTATCTCGTCGCGCGCACATTCGATCTCTTGAACACGTCTACGGTGCTGATAATCGTCTACACATCGATGAACCTGCCGCTGGCGATCTGGATGATCAGGTCCTTCATGGTCGAGATTCCGCGTGACGTGTTCGACGCCGTCGAGGTGGACGGCGCAGGGCGCGTCCGTGAAATGGTGCAGATCATCGTGCCGCTGATCAAGCCGGGTCTCGCATCGACAGCACTGCTTTGCGCGATCTTCTCCTGGAACGAGTTCTTCCTTGCCGTCAACCTGACGACGACGGTCAGCACGCTCCCGGTCTTCTTGCAGAAATTCCTCAGTTTCGGTCAACTCTACACGGCGCAGGTCGCTGCGGTGGCGACACTCATCAACGTCCCCGTCGTGGCTGCAGGTTGGTTGGCACAGAAGAGCCTCACGCGAGGCCTAACATTCGGAGCAGTGAAATGAGTTTCGACAGTCTGTTCGGCGGCGCGCCGAGTGGCAAGATGAAGGCGGTCCGGATCACCCAGGACCATCAGATCAGCGTCATCGAGACAACAGTGCCGTCCATTGGGAGCGACGAGGTTTTGATCAGGCCGACATGCTGCGGCATCTGCGGCACTGACCTGCACATCCTGAAGCATGGTTTTGTTGGCACCAGCTATCCGGTCATACCCGGCCACGAGTTTGCGGGCCACGTTGTTGCAGTTGGGGCAAACGTCAGGAATCTCAAGGAAGGTGATTTTGTCGCCGTCGATCCGAACGTTGTGTGTCACGAGTGCCGTTGGTGCCGCGCGGGCAGGCCGAACCTCTGCCTCCATCTGACGCCGATCGGCGTCGGGCGCGCCGGAGCCGCGGCAGAATACGTGGCGGTACCCGGTCGCAATGCGCTCAGGGTCAATGAATCGATCGGCTCAGGCGTCGCCGCACTCATCGAGCCGCTTGCCTGTGCCCTTCACGCCGTCGACTCGGCGCAAGGGATCAAGGATCGGCAGGTGCTGGTCCTTGGTGGTGGCACAATGGGGCTTCTAATCGCCATCGCGGCAAAGCACTCTGGTGCAGGCAAGGTTACACTCGCTGACCCCGCCTCAGCCAAGCTTGATATCGCCCGGAGCGTGGGACTGGACGCTGCCGTCCAGCCCGCGCAGCTTGGAGACGAGCGCTTCGACGTTGTGTTTGAGGCCGCGGGTGTTTCTGCCGCGTTGAAGCAAGGTCTGCAGCTGGTCGAAAAGACCGGTGCCTATGTTCAGGTCGGCGTTCATGACGAGCACGCGGAAGCGACCTTCGTGCCTTTCAAGCTCTACGAGCAGGAGTTCCGCTTCATCGGTTCGAACTCGTGCGCCGACAAGTTCAGTGCTGCCGTGGATCTCATGCCGGACATCCGCGAAAAGGCCGGATTGCTGATCGGAGAGAGTTTCCCGGTCTGGAGCTTCGATGAGGCGGTGCAAAGCATGCAGGCTGGCAAATCGATCAAGACCCAGCTCGTGTTTTCATGATCTGCCGATCTGATCAGGAGACCGTCGAATGCTAGTATGCGGGGTCGATATCGGGACGACCAACCTCAAGGTCTCCATCGTTGACGAGACGGGCGTTTCGCGATGGACACGAAGCGTACCGACGCCTCGCTCATCGCCATCCGCAGGTATCGACGCTGCGGCGCTGGTTGGCAAGATTGAAGACCTCGTCGTCGAGGGATGGCATTTTGAAGGTAGTGGACTGCCACTCTCAGCCATAGCGACAACCGGCGTTGGAGAGGACGGTGTCTGCGTCGACCAGGCACTGCGGCCTCTCGATGTCGCTATCCCGTGGTACGACAGATGTGCGGTACCCGAGGCGATGGACATCCGGGAAAGCAGCGCGGCGACGACGCGCGCCGGGATCGAGATGGAACACACGCGGACAGGCGCGAAGTGGCTCTGGCTGCATCGCAATCGGCCGACGGTGGTGAGGGTAAGCACTGCCTGGATCGCAGTGACGGACTATCCGTCGGCCTATTGGACAGGGCGCCCTTTCATCAGCGAGACGCTCGCTTCTAGGACAGGCTGCTACGACGTCGGTCGCCGTCAGTGGATCGAGCCACTCCTGGACTATTGCCACGCGCCGCGTCTGCCAGACGTGCTGCGGGCCGGGGAGGCCGTGGGAACAATCCGAACCGGCCGCCTGACCAGATCGGGAGCCGCCTCGGAAAACACCTTGGTGGTTGCTGGTGGTCACGACCATCCTGTTGCCGCTGCAATGATACAGCGCATTGATCCCTCGGCGCGCGTGGATTCGATTGGTACCGCAAATGTCGTTTATGGCGAATCCGCTACATTTCCGTTGGATCGCTTCGACGAATACCTCGCTTTCATGGTGCCAGTGCAAGCCAAGCGCGGGGTTGCATGCCTCGGCGTCTTCGAGTTCTCGTCGAGCGTCGATGCGCTGCGAGCGCAGGGCTTCGACATCAGGGCTTTTCTAGCGCTCCCGAAGCTTCCTGGCGAGCCGACGTTTTTCGCCTCTGCTGATGATTTGAAGGCCGCTGCAGAGCCACGAGCCGTTCTTGAAATGGCTGCCATCGCTGCGCGTCGAATGTTCGACCACATGCGTTGGGCCGGTGTTCCTGACACTGACATTTACGCAACGGGTGGCTGGAGCCGTTCAACGAGTTTGCTTGAACTTCGCGCAAGTGTCTTCGGCCGTCCGATCCGGGTGCTAAGCGAGCAGGAACCCGCCGTTGTCGGCGCGGCTCTTCTCGCAGCCGAGGGTCTTGGCAAGACTGTTGATTTCACGACAGGCGTAACCACGCGGACAGTCGAGCCGAATCCCGGCTGGGCCGACGTGTACGACGAGAATTATCAAGCGTGGTTCAACGCTCCGGGCGATCGGAACGCGGATTGAGACGCCTGCCGCTTTACACACATCAGGGAGGAATACATGGCCGTAGTCACGATCGAGAACTTGAACAAATCTTTCGGCGCCTTCAATGCCGTAGACGATCTGAACCTCAAAACGGAAGACGGTGAGTTCGTTGTTCTGGTCGGCCCGTCGGGCTGTGGCAAGACCACGACGATGCGGATGATCGCCGGGCTTGAGGGATCCACCTCGGGTTCGATCAGTTTTGACGGTGAGGACGTGACCGATCAGACACCGTCAGAGCGGGATGTCGCGATGGTCTTTCAGAGCTATGCTCTCTATCCGCATCTTACGGTGTACGAGAACATGGCCTTCTGCCTGAAGGTCAGGAAGTGGACCAAGGACAAGATCGACGCGCAGGTCCGCAAGACAGCGAAGGCCTTGGACATCGAAACCTTGCTCGAACGCAAGCCCGCGGCTCTGTCGGGTGGGCAGCGGCAACGCGTGGCGCTTGGTCGTGCCATTGTTCGAGAGCCTCGCATCTTCCTCATGGACGAGCCATTGTCGAACCTTGACGCAAAGCTCCGAATCGAGATGCGCGCCGAAATCGTCAAACTCTGCCGTCGCCTGAAGATCACCACCTTCTATGTGACCCATGATCAGCTGGAAGCCTTGACGATGGGGCATCGCATAGTCGTCATGCGGGGAGGTGTCGCCCAGCAGATCGATACCCCGCAAAACATCTACGACACGCCCGTGAACCGCTTTGTCGCCGGGTTCATTGGCAGTCCGCCTATGAATTTCATGGATGTTACCGTCGAAAATGGTGCGTTGGTCGCTGCCGGGGTGCGGCTGCTTCCGCAAGGTTCAGTCGGGGAAGCCTTGCATACCCGTAGCGGGAAGGTGATCGCTGGTGTGCGACCCGAACATCTGGCGCCGATCGTCGGTGGGGTCGAGAGCGGCTCCGGAACCATCCGAGGGAGGATAGAGCTGATCGAGCCATTGGGATCGCAGATCATGATCCAGATATCGGTGGGTGATGCACTTGTGTCCGCCCAATTTGAACGCGGTCCAGACGTTGAGGTGGGCAAAGACATCGTGCTCGAGCATCGTCCAAACAGCATTCATGCGTTCGACAGCGTCAGCGAGCGCTCTATACTCGCCCCCGCTAACTAAGCAGGACCGGAGAGAACAAAGATGAAGAAGCTGATCAACGATCCATCGGATGCAGTGCGTGAGATGCTAGAAGGCGTCGTCGCGCTCAGTCCCGCCACCGTTCTGCTCGCGGACGAGAACGTCGTGATCCGCTCCGGCCTTCCGGAAGCCGGCAATCGCAAGGTCGCCGTTCTGTCTGGCGGGGGTAGCGGCCATGAACCCGCGCACGCAGGATATGTCGGCGAGGGCATGCTCACTGTGGCAGTCGCGGGCGATGTCTTTACCTCTCCGAGCACCGATGCCGTCCTTGCCGGCATCAGGGCGGCTGCCGGTCCGGCTGGCGCGCTCGTTATTGTCAAGAACTATACCGGGGATCGCCTGAACTTCGGCTTGGCAGCGGAGCTTGCCCGTGGCGAAGGCATTCCGGTGGAGATCGTGGTCATTGCCGACGACGTCGCGCTCAAGGACACTGTTCCCGCGGAGCGCCGCCGGGGTATTGCGGGAACGGTCCTGGTCCATAAGCTGGCCGGGGCGGCGGCGGAGCGGGGGCTTCCCTTGAAGGAGGTCGCGCTTATTGCACGTGAAGCCGCTGCTAGGCTTTCGTCGATGGGAATTTCACTTGGATCCTGCACGTTGCCAGCCGTCGGAAAGCCAGGCTTCTCCCTTGGTGAGAACGAGATCGAGGTTGGCCTTGGGATACACGGAGAGCAGGGCGTCAGACGCATGCCAATCGCGTCGGCCAACGAGCTGACAGGCATGGTAATCGAAACTATCGAGTCCGATGGCAGGCTGCGAAGGGGAGACAGGGTGGCGCTGCTGGTCAACGGACTGGGATCCACCCCGCCGATGGAACTCGCCATCGTGGCTCGTTCCGCGGTGGCCTTGCTCGAGGCGAAGGGAGTGACTGTCGAGAGAGCATGGGCCGGCACATTTCTTTCGGCCTTGGATATGCCTGGCTTCTCGTTGTCCGTTCTGCAGGTGGACGATACGGTACTTGATCTTATCGACGCCCCGACGAACGCCAGCGCCTGGCCCCGAGGAGGAGCGGTCAACCGAAATCGAGTCCTGGCCTCGCAGCAGGGCGCTGCGTCTTCTGATGGCTCTCAGGTTCACCTGACGGAAGCGGGCGCTCTCTTGCGCGAGGTCGTTGCCAAGGTGGCGCGTGCACTGGTCGATGCCGAGCCTCAATTGACCGAACTGGATAGCATCACCGGCGATGGGGATCTGGGGGCAAGCATGAAGCGAGGCGCCGAGACCGTGCTCGCGCTTCCGGCTCGGGATTTCAGCGACGTCGCGAGTGGCCTGATGGCGATGGCGAATGCAATGCGAAAGGCAATCGGCGGCAGTTCCGGCCCGTTTTACGCGACTGGTCTGATGCGCGCCTCGCGCCAACTCGCGGGGCTTGATGCTCCAAATGCATCGCAAGTCTCGGAGGCGTTTTTAGCGGCCGTTGGGGCAGTGTCGGATCTTGGTGGGGCCAAGCCCGGCGACCGGACGATGATCGATGCACTTCATCCTGCTGCAATCAAGTTCAAGGAGAAGCTCGCAGAGGGAGTTTCGACGGAAGCTGCCTGGGCGGCCGCGGTGCAGGCAGGCCTGCACGGTGCGGATGCGACAAAAGCCATGATGCCGCGGCTTGGACGAGCAAGCTATCTCGGCGAGCGAGCGGTGGGACATCCGGACGGAGGAGCCGTCGCGGTGGGCATTTGGCTGGGAGCGATCATCTAGGTTGCTCATCCTGAATTCGTTCACTCACACGAATCCGCAGCAGAAGCTCCATGAAATCGCCACCCGGACCGGCTTCGACAAAGCGACGACATCACGGGCGCTGAAAATGCTGGTTTAGTTCGGCTTTCTGATGAAACTGCCCGACGGTTCCTATTTGCCGGGCCCCAGCAATCTTCGCCTAGCCTCGCTGTTCACCGCGAACTCGAACATCATAACCCGCATTCAGCCACCACTTAATCGAATAAGCGAAAGGACCAATCAGACGGCCGCATTTTATTCGCGTTCGGCGGATGAACGCATCTGTATGGCACGGGATGAGACGAAGCGAAGTATTCAGTATTTTTTGACCATCGGAGAGACAATCGCGTTGAACAAGGGTGGCTCTGCCGCTTTCGTCTTGCGGGCTTATACCGAACCGGAATTTCCGGAAGGCGAGGCGATCAAAAAGGTCGGGCACTATATTTCGTGGGGGGAGATGCATCCATATATGGCATCAGTGGCCGTGCCGGTTCGGGAAGGCATAGGAACGTTCCTTGGAGCGATCTCTATTACCGGCTTCAAAGCAGACCTGACGAGGGAGAAACTCGAAGAGTTTGCGGAGATCGCCAGGATGGAGCTTGTTTCGGCCGGCTTTTCATCGTGAGCATATCGTTGCCGATCGTTAACTTGATGACGAAAGGTGAGCTTGAGATAGCGCGATTAAAGTAGGCAGACCGCGATCAAATGGGAATGCCCCATCACGCTCTCCGCGCCTCAATCGAACCGCAAGAGGAAATCAGACACCTTCTTCAAGCAGAGAGCCGTTTCCTCGACATGCGGCATGTGACTGGATTCGTCGAACAGTACCCATTCGCATCCTTTGACCTTGTCGACGTAAGGTCGGACAACGAGCGGCGTGGCTTCGTCGTATTTGCCGGAAATCACAAGCGTAGGAGCTTCGATCAGATGCAGGCGGTCTTCGATCGTCCAGTCCTTCATCGTGCCGATCACATGGAATTCGGTCGGGCCGTTCATGTTGCGATAGACCGTATTGTCCTCGTCCATGATGGAGAAGGTACGTGCGACTTCTGGCGGCCAAGGCGTGACGCGGCAGACATGGCGGTCATAAAATACCCGCGATGCGGTAATGTACTCTGGATCCGTGATGGTGCCGGCAGTCTCATGCTTCAGGAGCGTGTCCTGCACAGCCTGCGGCAGTTCCTCGCGTAGTCGGTTGGCTTCGGCCACCCAGGTGTGCATGTTGGCCGGTGAATTGGCTATGACGAGTGCCTTCAAGCCCTCCGGTCGGCGAACGGCGTGCTCGGCGCCCAGCATGCCGCCCCAGGACTGGCCGAGAAAGGCGTACCGATCTTGAATGCCCAGGTGGTCTAGAAGCGCGTCCAATTCCTCCAAAAAAAGCGCGGGGGTCCAGAAGTCCGGCCCTTTTTCCGGCAGGCGGGTGGAGTTTCCGTTGCCGAGCTGGTCGTAGTGAATGACCGCTCGCCCATCGATCTCGGTTATGCCCTTGAAGCTATCAACGTAGTCATGGGTGCAGCCGGGGCCGCCGTGAGCGACGATAAGCGGCAGTTTGCCGCTGTCGAGCGAACCGGTGACGCGATACCAGGTTTGGTATTCGCGAAAGGGCAGGAAGTCTTCCTTCGACGCAATTGCAGGCACGTGCATCTCCATGTCGTGGCGATCGATGGAAAAGCATAACGTGGCCGAAAGGCACGGGGCAGCTATCACAAGTTATAGGATGGTCGATCTTCGAGCAGCCGGTAATGGGTTGCCCTGACGACAGCCTGGGTCCTGTTCTTTGCGCCGAGTTTCTTGGCCGCGGCGTTGAGATGCATGACGACAGTCGGAACGGAGCGTTCGATGATCCGGGAAATTTCCTTTGCCGAAAGGCCCTCGGCGGAATAGCGGAGGCATTCGCGTTCGCGCTCTGTCAGCCTTGCCTTGCCTGTGCTGAATGTCTTTGTATCGAAGAGCGAGTAGGCCGCCTCATGGAAAACATGAGCGAGAAGATTGAAGTCGGCTATATAACGCAGTGCGTGTCGCTCGAATTCCTGGTTGCCACCAAAGCGCACACCGGTGATGGTGGCATAGTCGCCGCGCGGCATATGCACGGGAACAGTGACGCCGGTCGACATATCCCGCTCGCTGAGGTAGCGCGCGACGGGCGCTGTGTCTTCGGTCATGAAGCGGCGGATCAGCGTGTCGGCGTCCACATCGTAGTTCCAGAAGAACGGCGTCGAGGTGCGCAGCGCGACTTGCTGAACCGGATCGATGCGGAAATAGCCGCGGTTGAACCAGTAATCGTGCATGTCGTCGGAGATGTTGCGGAGCTTCAGAAGCGACGGGATCATGATCGCGCCGTCCAGATCGTAGGGCACCGGCGTATAATCATAGATCAGCGCCTCGAACCCGATCGCCTTCATTGCCTCGAATATCTGATCGATGCGGCCGTCCAGCGTCTCATGGTCCGTGAACTGTCGTCTGATCGTGCCGATTTCATCAATCATCACTGGCTCCCAGGCCGGCCGAGCAACCCATCCTATCACTTCTTATAGCTGGCGCCCGACAGGGTTTGAGGTAAAAATTAGCCTTGCTCAAATATTAAGCAAGCATTTTCTTATTGGAGTAGCCGATGTGGCGTGAGATCGAGCCTGATGCTCGACACGAGATCGAAGTTGATGGCCACAAGGTCGTTGCATACAGCTTCGGTAATGGCCCGGAAACCGTGTTCTGCCTCAACGGCGGACCCGGGCTGCCTTGCGACTATCTGCGCGAAGCGCACTCCTGCCTGATTGACCGCGGCTACCGCGTCGTTGCTTTCGACCAGCTCGGAACGGGTGCTTCCGATCGCCCGACGGATTCCTCGCTCTGGACGATCGACCGTTATGTCGAGGAAACCGAAACGGTGCGCAAGGCGCTCGGTCTGGGCAGGGTACACATGCTTGGTCATTCCTGGGGTGGATGGCTGGCCATCGATTACGCGCTGACTCATCCGGAAAACCTGCGGACTTTGATCCTCGAAGACACCGTTGCGGACATGCCGCATCTGATCCTCGAGCTCGAAAGGCTGCGTGCGGCTCTTGGTTCCGAAACCGTCGCGATGATGCAGAAGCACGAGGCGCAAGGAACCTACGACCATCCGGAATATCAGGCCGCCGTCACCATTCTCAACTATCGCCACGTGTGCCGTCTCCCGGAGTGGCCGGCCCCTGTCCGGCGGTCGCTGGATGACTGGAACATGGGGCCATACGGCACCATGCAAGGCCCGAACGAATTCCTCTACATCGGCAACCTCAAGGACTGGAACCGCATACCGGACTTGCCCTCCATGACCGTTCCGACATTGATCACCTGCGGCGAGCACGACGAACTGACGCCTGCCTGCGCCCTGAAGATGAAGCTTGCCATTCCGAATGCAGAGCTGAAGGTGTTTGCGAACGCAAGCCATATGCCCTTCTACGAAAGCCCGACGGACTATTATCCGGCACTTCTCGATTTCTTGGCACGCAACGGTCGAACTGATGCATAAGCTTGTGGACGACAGCATCAGAAGACGGAGGCACCGGCATCGCCATGCATCGCTATAGGTTCGTACTTCTTAGGCCTCTGCAATTCCTCCCGGTCATCGTCGGGATCAGCGTCATCACTTTCGTGCTGGTGAGAATGATCCCGGGAGATCCGGCGCGCGTGCTGCTTGGTACACGCGCCACGCCAGCGGCGATCGCCAATATCCGCAGCCAGTATGGCCTCGACGAGCCGATCTGGCTTCAGTATCTCTACTTCGTCGGCAACTTGGCCAACGGTGAAATGGGAAAGTCGATCCTCTACAAGATCGATGTTCTCAAGCTGATAGCAACACGCATCGAGCCGACGATCGCACTCGTCATTTCGAGCATCGTGCTGTCCGTTGCGATAGCTGTGCCGATGGCGGCGATTGCTGCGCGCAACGCGGGGAGGGCGCCGGACCATGCCGTGCGGATCATCTCCACTTTCGGGATCGGATTTCCGCCCTTCTGGCTCGGCCTGATGCTGATTATCCTGTTCAGCGTCAAACTCGATCTGCTGCCGGTCTCCGGTTACGGATCGACGATCGGCGACAAGCTCTCGCATCTCGTTCTCCCGAGCCTCACGATCGCACTATCGCTATCGACCGTGCTGACACGCAGCCTCAGAACGGCAATGATCGAGGCCCTGAAATCGGATGTGGCGACGGCGGCGCGCGCGCGTGGCATGCCCGAGCGCATTGTCTTCTGGCGACATGTGGTGCCCAACTCGCTGGTGCCGACCATCAACCTGCTCGCGGTCAACACCGGCTGGCTGATCGGCGGAACCGTCGTGATCGAGAGCGTGTTTGCCCTGCCGGGCATGGGGCAGTTGCTGGTGCGCGCCATCTTTTCGCGCGACTACATGGTCGTGCAGGGCGTCGCGATGGTCTTCGCCTGTGCAACAGTCCTCGTCAACTTCCTCGCCGACATTGCCACCGTCGCGGCCGATCCACGGGTGAAGCTATGAGTATGGCGGCCGCCACACCCTCCGCTGTGGGCTGGAGAGCGTTCCTGGGCCGGCGTACCATGCTTGGCATCGGCGCATCGATCCTGCTGTTCTTCGTTCTCGTGGCAATCAGCGCGCCGCTGATCGCACCCTACGATCCGATCCTGCAGGACGGCAATGCGCGTCTTCAATCGCCGTCTCTCCTGCATCCGCTGGGTACCGACAATTTCGGTCGCGATGTTCTCTCGCGCATCATGTGGGGTGCGCGGGTCGATTTGCAGATCGCGGCAATCGGCGTCGCCTTTCCATTCGTCATCGGCACGATCGTGGGTACGGTCGCGGGCTTCTTCGGTGGCATCGTCGACGCTGTCTTCATGCGGATCGTCGATATCATCCTTGCCTTTCCCTTTCTCGTGCTCATGCTATCGATCATCACCATCCTCGGCCCCGGTCTGGGCAGCTTCTATATCGCCATGGCGCTCGTTGGCTGGGTCTCCTATGCCCGGTTGATCAGAGCGCAAATCCTTGTTCTTAAAAATAGCGATTACGCCGTGGCAGCGGTCAGCCTAGGCTTCGGTCGCATGCGCATCATGTTCCGCCATCTGCTGCCGAATGCCATTGCGGGATCGATCGTCTTTTCCATGTCCGATGCCGTGCTCGTCCTCCTCAGTGGCGCTGCCGTCAGCTATCTGGGACTCGGTGTCCAGCCGCCGGTTGCCGAATGGGGCGTCATGGTCGCCGAAGGCCAAAGCTTCATAACCACGGCCTGGTGGATCACCTTGTTTCCAGGTCTTTCAATCGTTTTTCTCGCCTTCGGTTTCAGCATGCTTGGCGATGCGCTCGGTGAGTTGCTCGGAGTGCATGAATGAGCGCCTCTGTCCTTTCCGTCCGCGATCTTACAGTCAAGGCGCATCTTGATGGCGAAACACGTACGCTGCTCGATGCCGTGTCGCTCGATTTGGCAAAAGGCGAGATACTCGGGCTGGTCGGCGAAAGCGGTTCCGGCAAGAGCCTGTTCTGCCGCTCGCTGATCCGCTTGCTTCCATCCTCGCGGTTGAGGATTGAGGGGGGCTCGATCCTGCTGGAAGGGCGCGACCTGACTACTGTCAGCGATGACGAGATGCTCGCCGTTCGCGGCAGTGAGATCGGCATGATCTTCCAGAATCCGACAAGCCATCTCGATCCGGTGATGCGGATCGGCGATCAGATTGCCGAGGGCATCCGCTACCATCAGGGCCTTGACGGGCGGACCGCGCGTGCGGCCGCGATCGAGATCCTGTCACAGGTCGGATTTCCCGATCCCGCTCGCCAATATGACAGCTACCCGCACGAGTTTTCCGGCGGCATGCGTCAGCGCGCCATGATCGGAGTGGCGCTGTCATGCAATCCGAAAATCCTCATTGCCGACGAGCCGACGACAGCGCTCGACGTGACCATCCAGGCGCAGATCCTGCAGTTGCTGATCGAGCTGCGCGACAAGCGCGGCCTGTCAATTATTCTGATTACACATGATCTCGGTATCGTGGCGCAAACCTGCGACCGCATTGCCGTCATGCGCAACGGCAGGCTGCTTGAACAGGGACCAAAGCGTCAGATCTTGTCCGATCCGCAAGACCCCTACACGATCAAGCTCATTCAAAGTCACCCTTCGATGCCGGATGGCGCTCCAATAAAAACGGCTTCCGCGGGGCCTACGACTGCATCCGCGCGGCCCATCCTGGAGATTGACGATCTGCATGTCCGCTTCCCGGTCGGTGGCAGTCTTTTCAAAGGCAGTGCGGCGAAGACCATCAGTGCCGTCTCCGGCATTAGCCTGCAGATCATGCCGGGCGAGACGGTCGGCATTGTCGGGGAATCGGGCAGCGGCAAGAGCACGCTCGCCCGCGCGATCCTGGGTTTGACGCCGATTTCCTCCGGCCATATCAGCTTCGAGGGTGCCGATCTCGCTGTGCGGAAAAATGAGCGCCTGGCCAAGCTCAGGCGCGAGGCGGCCATGGTCTTCCAGGATCCTTTCAATGCCTTGAACCCGCGGATGACCATTGGCCAGACGATCAGCGAGGTACTTGCCGTGCACGGCAAGGTGTCCAAGGCAGACATTCCCGCGCGGGTCGATGAATTGCTCGATCTTGTCGGGCTTGAGCGCGAGTTTGCAAAGCGAAAGCCCCGCTCCATGAGCGGTGGCCAGTGCCAGCGCGCCGGTATTGCCCGCGCGCTTGCCGTGGATCCAAAGCTGATCATCGCCGACGAATGCGTCGCCGCTCTGGACGTAACAATTCAAGCGCAGATCATCGACCTTTTCCGTGAGCTGACCGCGAAGATGAATCTGACCCTACTGTTCATCGCTCACGACCTCGCCATTGTCCGAAACCTCTGTGCGCGCACCGTCGTCATGTTTCGTGGCGAGGTAGTCGAGGACGGTCCGTCGGAGGAGGTCTTCGCGCGTCCGAAGCACGCTTATACCGCTCGGTTGGTGGCCGCCATCCCGGATATCAACCCGGACCGGCCGCTGCTCGGCGACCGTCAGACTGCCTCTGGCAACATCCTGCCCATCACGTGCATGCAATAATAACGAAGGGAACGACATCATGAATAGCAAATGGAAATCCATCGGGCTTACGGCTTTTGCCGCCGCCCTCAGCCTCAGTGCCAGCTTCGCCGAAGCTGCCGGCGTACTGAGCATCGGCCGTCGCGAAGACTCCACCACGTTCGATCCGATCAAGTCGGCACAGAACGTCGATAACTGGGTGTTTTCGAACGTCTTCGACGTCCTCATCCGGGTCGACAAGACCGGTACGAAGCTGGAGCCCGGTCTGGCCGAGAGCTGGACGGTGTCCGAAGATGGCCTGACTTATACCTTCAAGATTCGCGATGCCAAATTCTCCGATGGTTCGCCTGTCACGGCCGAGGATGCGGCATTCAGCCTTCTGCGTATCCGCGACAACAAGGGGTCGCTGTGGAGCGACAGCTACAAGATCGTCGAGACCGCCGAGGCAACCGACACCAAGACGCTGACCGTCAAGCTGAAGACGCCGTCCGCGCCTTTCCTGTCAACTCTGGCGCTTCCAAACGTTTCGGTGCTGTCGAAAAAGGCTGTCGAGGCCGGAGAAGACGCCTTCGCCGAATTGCCAACCGCATCGTCGGGTGCGTTCACAGTCAAGGAATGGCGGCGGGGCGACCGCGTCATTCTTGAGAAGAATCCGAATTTCTGGCAGGCGGACCGCGTCAAGCTCGATGGCGTCGAGTGGATCTCTGTGCCTGATGACAATACCCGCATGCTGAACGTTCAGGCGGGCCAGCTCGATACGGCGATCTTCGTGCCCTTTTCTCGCGTCGAAGAACTAAAGAAGGATCCGAACCTGAATGTGTTGATCGACACATCGACCCGAGAGGATCATCTACTGATCAACCACGAGCACGGCGCGCTGGCCAAGAAGGAGGTGCGCCAAGCACTCGACATGGCGATCGACAAGAAGGCGATCGTCGATACCGTCACTTTCGGTATCGGGACCGTTGCGAATTCCTTTATTCCAAAGGGCGCGCTCTACTACTATGCCGACAATCTGCAGCGTCCGTATGATCCCGAAAAGGCCAAGGCCATGCTTGCCGAGGCCGGTGCTTCCGATCTCGCACTCAATTATGTTGTACGCGCTGGCGACGAGGTCGTCGAGCAGACAGCCGTTCTGTTGCAGCAGCAGCTTTCAAAAGCGGGCGTGACGGTTAACATAAACAAGGTCGATGCCAGCCAGGAATGGGACATGCTCGTTGCCGGTGATTACGACGTTGGCGTCAACTATTGGACCAATGACATTCTCGACCCGGACCAGAAGACCACGTTTGTCGTCGGCCATGACAGCAATATGAACTACATGACCCGCTACAAGAACGACAAGGTGAAGGACCTAGTCGCGGCAGCCCGCCTCGAACTCGATCCGAAGAAGCGCGAGGCAATGTATGTCGAAATCCAGAAGACGGCCAAAGACGACGTCAATTGGATCGACCTCTACTACAGCCCATACATCAATGTTTCGCGCAAGAACGTCGAGAACTTCTACCAGAATCCGCTCGGCCGCTTCTTTCTGGAAGACACCGTGAAGAACTGATGGCAGCAGCCAGGCGCCTTGGCGTCTGGCTCGATCACCTAGGTGTGGCCGGGCGGATCGTATCGGCCCCCACCTATGGCCCCGCGCGCCGCAGGAGCAAACGACTTCGCATTGGTGTCAATTGAGGCCGGAGACTTTTCCTGCTTGACTTGATGTTGATGTCTGTATTTTAATCAAGCCTGCGGATTAGGCAAAATTCGATCCGCGTTTCACATGACTTTGATGTCGCTGGGCAGCTTCGCCCCATGACGCCCCGCAGAAGAGCGGGAGGTGCGTCATGGGGTTTTTGTATTTGGGCTATGATGAACGACGCGCTTAGGATCGGTATTCTGTACTCCACGACCGGCCCCTATGGGGCGATGGGTGTGGACGCCCGTGACGGTGCGATGCTTGCCATCGAGGACAACGTCAAGAGAACGGGTTTAGTCATCGAGCCGGTGTTTTACGATCCACATGCAAGCCTGCAAGCGTATCTCGACGGTGCTCAGCAGATTTTGCGCTCTGGTTGCCGCCACATCGTAGGCACGATCACGTCCGCGGCACGCAAGGAAGTCATTCCGCTGGTCGAAAAGCATGACGGCCTGCTGTGGTATATGTGCCCCTATGAAGGCTTCGAAGCGAATGAAAGCGTCATTTATCTCGGCGGTTGCCCGAACCAGCATCTGATCCCCGCCTTCGAATATCTCATACCCCGCTACGGTGCGCGGCCCTATCTTGTAGGCGCTAACTATGTCTGGGGCTGGGAAATGAACCGGCTTGCGCGCGAGCTGATTGCCAATGCGGGCGGCGAAATTCTGGGCGAGCGATACCTGCCGCTGGAGGAAACGGCGGTGGACAGAATCATTGCCGAAATCGCCGAGCGTCGCCCGAGTTTCGTGCTCAACAACCTCATTGGACCGTCAAGCTACGCTTTTCTGGAGGCGATGAAAAAACTCGGGGAGGCCGATCCCGCCTTCCGCCCGGAAAACTGCCCGGTGGTCAGCTGCGATCTGATGGAATGCGAACTTGAGCTGATGGAAAGAGGATCCGCCACCGGCCAGCTCTGTGCGGCATCCTACTTCGACACGCTGGATACCCAAGACAACCGTGAGTTCAAGACCCGCGCCGCCCTTCGTTATGGCCGGAACAGGCGCATTTCCAGTGTCTTCGCCAGCGCCTATGCAGCCGTCGATCTTTGCCTTGCCGCGATCCTGCGCGCGGGCAGCGACGAGCCTGGGGCGGTGCGTCGCGAGGTGCATGGCCGTACGTGGAATTCTTTGCTGGGGCCGTTGCAAATCGACGGACGAACCAACCACGCCGCACTGCCGTTCCATCTCGGCCGGATCAGCGACGACAACGGCTTCGATGTCATCGCCTCCCGCCCGGCGCTCGCCGCCGATCCCTATCTCACCACACGCGGCACCTTCATGCCTGCCAAGCTGAGGGTCGTATCATGAGCCGGACGCCGAATTTTACTGGCTGGCTGGCCGTGATCCTTCATCGCGAGGACAGCAACACCGATCGATTGGAGCGTCAGTTGAGCCTGCTCGGCATCCGAGCGACGCGCCGCTGGGAGCCGCTCTCAACATGGGCTGAAGCCGACCTCGTTCTGGTCGATGCCGATCAGGGGTGGGATGACCTGCTACCGAAGGCCGCTGGCGCGGCAGCAAAGCCGCTGGTGGCTCTGCTTGGTTCGGAGGCGCCGGGCCGTATTGGCTGGGCCATGGAGAAGGGCGCAAGCGCGATCATTCCCAAGCCGGTCGCCGCCTCCGCAATCTTTCCGGCCCTGGTCATGGCGGTGTCGATTCATCAGGAGCGTCGCGCCGTTGCAGACAAGCTGCGTTACCTCGAAGAGCGCATTCGCATGCGGCCTCTGGTTCATGCGGCGGTCGAAAAGCTGCGGGCCGTGCATGGGCTCGACGAAGAGCGCGCATACGGCATGCTCCGCGACTGCGCGATGCAGCGTCGCTTGCCGATGGAACAGGTCGCCGCGATCGTGGTCGGCGGGGCGGAACTCCTGCCGGAGGTTGGGTGATGCGCATATTTCGGTCGCTGCTGCGGCAGCCCACGGCGCTGTTCGGGTTGGTGATTGTCGTTGTGGTCGTGGTGCTGGCACTGGCCGCGCCGCTGATCGCGCCCTTCAGTCCCGACGAGCAGATGTTCGACGGCCTGACCCTTGAGGGGGCACCCATGCCGCCAGGCGGGCAGTTCCTGCTCGGCACAGATACGCTCGGCCGTGATCTGTTTTCGCGGATGTTGTTCGGCGCCCGCACGTCGCTGATCATCGGCCTCGTCGCCAATGGCATTGCCGTATCGATCGGCCTGTTCGTCGGTATCGTTGCGGGCTATCTGCGCGGTCTCGCGAGCAACATCCTGATGCGCTTCACGGATTTGATGATGGCTTTTCCAGCGCTACTGCTTGCTATCGTGCTGGCGGCGCTCTTGAAGCCCAGCCTGTGGATCGTCGCCATGGTGATCGCGCTGGTCAACTGGGTGCAGGTTGCGCGCATCGTCTATACCGAGACACGCGGCCTGGTCGGACGAGATTTCATCATGGCCGAACGTTCGCTCGGCGCAGGTCACGGCCGTATCCTGTTCTTGCATATCCTGCCGCATCTGGTGCCGACAGCGATTGTCTGGGGCACGCTCGGCATTGCGACAACGGTGCTGCTTGAGGCAACATTGTCCTTTCTCGGCATCGGCGTGCAGCCACCCCAACCCTCCTGGGGGAACATTATCTTCGAAAGCCAGAGCTACTTCCAGGCGGCTCCGTGGCTGGTCTTCTTCCCTGGGATGGTTATCCTGTTGACGGCGCTCGCCTTCAATCTCGTTGGCGATGCCCTGCGCGACATTCTCGATCCGACGCAGCGAGGGAGGGGCTGATGGCCTTCATGCTTCTTCGTCGCCTTGGGCAGGCCGTGCTTATCCTGCTTGGTGTCGCGGCTATCACCTTCATCCTTCTCTATGCGTTGCCGGCCGATCCGGCGCGGATGATCGCCGGCCGTAGCGCCACGGCGCAGACCGTCGCGTCCATTCGCCACCAGCTCGGCCTCGACCAGCCGCTCCTCATTCAGTTCTGGATCTATCTTTCCGGCCTCCTGCAGGGAGATCTCGGTCGCTCCTATGCCCAGAAGACGGAAGTTTGGACGCTCATTGTAGCCCGCCTGCCGGCCACGCTCACCCTGATGGCCGCTGGAATCGCGGTTGAAGTTGTTCTTGGCGTCACCTTTGGCACTGTCGCCGCCATCAAGCGGGGCGGGATTGTCGACCGTCTTGTGATGATGGCCTCCTTCGTCGGCGTCTCGGCGCCGCAGTTCGTCGTGGCACTGCTGCTGCTTTATGTTTTTGCCGTCACGCTCGGTTGGTTTCCGATGAGCGGATATGGCAGCTTCGCGCATGTCGTCCTGCCGGCAACGACGCTGGGGGTGCTCGGCGCCGGCTGGTATGCGCGCATGGTGCGTTCCGCGATGATCGATGTGCTGAACCAGGACTATGTGCGCACCGCCCGAGCCAAGGGCCTGTCGTCGCGCCGCATCATATTCCGCCATGCCCTGCCGAACGCGATCCTTCCGATCGTGGCAATGATCGGCATCGATATCGGCCAGTTCATGGGGGGCGTCGTGGTGGTGGAGGCGGTCTATGGTTGGCCGGGTATCGGCCAACTTGCGTGGCAGGCAATCCAGCAGGTCGACATTCCGATCATCATGGGTGTGACGCTGACATCGGCGCTCGCCATCGTGACCGGCAATCTTCTTGCCGACCTCATTGCACCGTTTATCGACCCACGTATCAGAACATCCTGACCAGAGCTAAAGAAGGGGAACTCACAATGCTCAAACGCTTTCTATTCGGAACGACCACTGCCGCGGCGATCATGCTCGCACCTCTTGCCGCCATGGCTGAGGGCAAGCAAATCGTTGTCACCTACAAGGACGATATCGTCACGCTCGATCCGGCGATCGGATACGATTGGGTCAACTGGTCGATGATCAAGAGCCTTTATTCGCGTCTTATGGACTATGAGCCAGGCACCGCCACCCTCGTTCCCTCGCTTGCCGAAAGCTTTGACGTTACACCCGACGGGCTCACATACACCTTCAAGCTCCGCAAGGGCGTGAAGTTTTCGAGCGGTCGCGATGTGGTCGCCTCCGACGTGAAGTATTCGATCGAGCGCGCGGTCGATCCGAAGACGCAAGGCCCCGGTGCTGGCTTCTTCGGCGCAATCAACGGTTTTGACGATCTGACCGGCGGCAAGGCATCCGGCCTTGTCGGCATCGAAACTCCCGACGACGGCACTGTGGTCTTCAAGCTTTCCAGGCCGGATGCGACCTTCCTGCACGTGCTGGCGATCAACTTCGCCTCGGTTGTGCCGAAGGAGGCCGTCGAAGCCGCCGGCGGCGATTTCGGCAAGAAGCCCATCGGTTCCGGCACCTTCATCCTCAAGGACTGGGTTATCGGCCAGACGCTCGTTTTCGAAAGGAATCCGAGCTACTACATCAAGGATACTCCAAAGATCGATGGCTTCACCGTCGAGGTCGGCCAGGAACCGCTCGTAGCGCTGCTGAGGCTGCAAAAGGGCGAGGTCGATATTGCCGGCGACGGCATTCCGCCGGCCAAGTTCCTGGAAATCAAGAATTCACCCGACGGCGCGCAGATGATCGTCGATGGCGAGCAACTCCATACCGGCTATGTGACGCTGAACACCAAGGTGAAGCCGTTCGACGACCTGAAGGTGCGTCAGGCAGTGAACCATGCGATCAACAAGGATCGCATCGTGCGAATCCTCAATGGCCGCGCTACGCCCGCCAAGGAAGTGCTGCCGCCGCTGATGCCGGGCTACGACAAGGACTACCCAGGCTTTGCCTATGACGTCGCCAAGGCAAAGGCACTCCTTGCCGAAGCGGGCCTTGCCGGTGGCTTCGAGACGGTGCTTTATGCAACAAACACGGACCCGCAGCCGCGCATCGCGCAGGCGATCCAGCAGGATCTTGCCGCGATCGGCGTCAAGGCCGAAATCCGAGCGTTGGCGCAGGGCAACGTGATCGCTGCGGGCGGCACCGAAGGCGAGGCACCGATGATCTGGTCGGGCGGCATGGCCTGGATAGCGGACTTCCCCGATCCTTCCAACTTCTACGGCCCGATCCTTGGCTGCGCCGGCGCCGTGCAAGGTGGTTGGAACTGGTCATGGTACTGCAATGCCGAACTCGACAAGCGCGCGACGGCTGCCGACTCCATGTCGGATCCGGCCAAGTCCGCGGAACGCGTCGAAGCCTGGAAGAAGATCTTCACCGATGCCATGAACGATGCACCGTGGATTCCCGTCACCAATGAGCGCCGCGTCGTCGCCAAGTCGCTGCGCATGGGCGGCGAAGACAACATCTACATCGATCCGACCCGCGTCATCAACTACGACGCGATCTTCGTGAAGTAACACCAAAGGTCCCCGCCTTCCCGGCACTAGGCCGGGAAGGCAATATTTTCCGGAGACGAGCCATGTGCAGCATCTGCAACCACACCATTCACCGCGCCCAGCATAATTTTGGCTGGAACCGCGACTTCGCGCCAGCGCTGACGGCAAAGCCGGGTGAAACAATTCTGTTCGAATGCATGGACTCGTCCGGCGGCCAGATCGGTGCCGACGCCACGCTCGCCACGCTCGCCAATCTCGACTTCGGCAAGATCAACCCGGTTTCCGGTCCGGTCTATGTCGAAGGGGCAAAGCCCGGCGACGCGCTCAAGGTCACGATCCGCAAGTTTCATCCGTCAGGTGTCGGCTGGACGGCGAACATCCCGGGCTTCGGCCTGCTTGCCGATCAGTTCAAGGATCCGGCCCTTCACGTGTGGCGCTACGACACCGCATCCATGGCGCCATCCGCCTTCGGTCCGGGAGGCAAGGTGCCCTTGAAGCCCTTTACCGGCACGATCGGTGTCGCTCCGGCCGAACCCGGCCTGCATTCCGTCGTTCCGCCACGGCAGGTCGGCGGCAACATGGACATCCGCGATATCGCGGCCGGCGTAACGCTCTACCTGCCGATCGAGGTCGAAGGCGCGCTGTTTTCCGTCGGGGATACGCACGCCGCCCAAGGTGACGGCGAAGTCTGCGGCACGGCGATCGAAAGTCAGATGAACGTCGAGTTGACGCTGGATCTCGTCAAGGACGCCAATCTGAAGACGCCGCGCTTCACAGTGACCGAGCCGGTAACACGTCATCTCGACGGAATGGGCTATGAAGTGACGACGGGCATCGGACCGGATCTGATGACCGGCGCCCGCGACGCGGTCATGCGCATGATCGACCTACTGACCGCCGAACACGGCTACAGCGCGGTCGATGCCTATATGCTCTGCTCGGTCTGTGGGGATTTGCGCATCAGCGAAATCGTCGACATGCCAAACTGGGTGGTCTCCTTCTACTTCCCAAGGATCGTCCTTTCGTGAGTGATGCAGATACCAGTGCAAGGCCGGTTCTGCGCGTCGAGAACCTCTGCGTCGATGCCCGAACGCCGGAGGGGCTCAAGCGCGTCCTCAGCGATGTCAGTTTCGACCTCAAGGCAGGAGAGACGCTCTGCCTTGCCGGCGAAAGCGGATCCGGAAAGTCGGTGACCTCGCTTTCGATCATGGGTCTGCTTCCGAAGGCTTCGTTGCGAATCTCATCAGGTAACATCAGCCTCGGCGACAGGGAACTCACGCGGCTGTCCAACAGCCGGATGCGACATATCCGTGGCGGCGAGATCGCCATGATCTTCCAGGAACCGATGACATCGCTCAACCCCGTCATGAGCATTGGCGCGCAGTTGACCGAAGCGATCCGAGAACATCAGCAGTCGGGAAACGCCGAGGCGATCGCCCTGCAGATGCTGGAGGCAGTTCATATCGCCGATCCGCGGCGGCGACTGAAGCAATATCCGCACGAGCTTTCGGGCGGCATGCGGCAGCGTGTGATGATCGCGATGGCGCTTTCCTGCCGGCCGAAGGTGCTGATCGCCGACGAGCCGACCACCGCGCTCGACGTCACGGTACAGGCGCAGATCCTAAAGCTGGTGAGAGAGCTCAAGGCCGAGTTCGGCACCTCGATCGTCATGATCACGCACGACATGGGAGTCGTTGCGGAAATGGCGGATCGCGTCGCGATCATGCAACATGGCCGCATCGTGGAGCAGGGAAGTTCATTGAACATCTTTAAGAACCCATCCGAACCCTATACGCGTCACCTTCTGGCGGCGGTGCCGCGTCTCGGCGCCTTTGCGGGCACCGAAGGCCCGCCGCGGGTTTCTGAATGGGTGCCGCAGCCGAAGCCGAGCGCAGCTGCGCCAGTCCTGAACGTCCGCGATCTCAGCGTCAGCTACGGGCGTGGTTCGGGCATGCTGTTCCGCCGGCAAGCACCGACCGCAACGGTCAGCAACGTCTCGTTCCAGATCATGCCCGGAGAGACCATGGGCCTCGTGGGTGAAAGCGGCTCCGGAAAATCCACGACCGGCAAGGCGGTTCTGGGCCTTATCCCCTTCTCCGGTTCGGTTCAACTCGACGGCTACGACATTTCCCGCCTGTCGCAGCACGAGATGCGGCGTGTACGTCGCTCCGCGCAGATGATTTTCCAGGATCCCTACGCTTCGCTCGATCCGAGGATGTCTGTCGGCAAGGCAGTTGCCGAACCCATGGCCATTCACGGCATCGGCACGCCCGCCGAGCGACGCGAACGGGTCGCCGAATTGCTGCGGCGGGTCGGGCTGACACCGGACGCTGCGACCCGTTATCCGCATGAGTTTTCCGGCGGACAACGCCAGCGCGTCTGCATAGCGCGCGCGCTCGCGCTCGAACCGAAGCTGATTGTCGCCGACGAGAGCGTGGCGGCGCTTGACGTTTCGGTGCGCGCCCAAGTGCTGGATCTGATGCTGGAATTGCAGGAGACGATGGGCCTTGCCTATCTCTTCATCTCTCACGATATGGCGGTCATCGAGCGAATGTCGCACAAGGTCGCGGTCATGCACGGCGGACAGATCGTAGAGGCGGGAACGCGTCGCCAGATCTTCGAAAATCCGCATGACGACTATACCAGAGCGCTGATGAAGGCCGTGCCGATCCCCGATCCAACGCTCTATCGCAAACCGCAAATCTTCGCCGGATAGGCAAGCCATTCGGAAGCAACGCGCTCGCACTGTGAGACTGCAGGAATACTCAACCGCAATAAGACAAAATCGGATATCCAGCCGACGCCTATTGTTCGAACGCGTAGACCTTCTTCCAGTCGTCCTTCATGTCCACGACCAGCCAGTTTCGCTGTTGTGCTTCATCAAGTGCCTTGCTCAGCTTGCCGAACGCCGAATCCCGGTCGTAGGCGTATTCGCGCTTGGCGTCCGTATGATGGACAATCATCGCTAGTCCCGAATGCTTGGCGGACGTCACCCAGCGTAGCATCTCGTAGTCGCCGTCAGAATTGCCCGCGACGAAGATTGGACGCCTGCCGATGAACTTGTTGATGCCCACAGGCTTGCCGGGGCCGTCGTCGATGAAGTCGATCTTGGGGAGCCGCTTCAGGACGGGGATGTCCCCGACGACGTCGTATTCCGTGACGATCGTGCTGCCGACCACCTGTTCGGGTGGAATGCCATAGGCCTTCTCTGTTATCGGCCGCATGAACTCGACCCCGCCGCCCGATACGATGAAGGTCTTGAAGCCGTTGTCCCTGAGATAGTCTAGCAGCTCTCGCATTGGCAGGTATGTCATCTCGTTGAACGGCTTGCCCGTCTTCGGATGTCTGGCGCTCGCGAACCAGTCGGTGACGATGGTCGTGAACTGATCGCTGGTCATCCCCGCATGCGTAACCATACCGAGTTCGACGATGCCCTTCTCACCTCCCTTTGCGATACCCTTGAGGTCGCCCTCCAGAATGCTTTTGAAGGGCTCTTTCGTTGTCCACTCCGGATGCTCAGGCGCGAGGGTCTTGACCCGATCGAGCATGAAGCCGAGCTGGAAATAATAGGGCTGCTCAGACCAGAGCGTACCGTCGTTGTCGAAGACGGCAACCCTGTCCTCGGGCGCGACATAAGCGTTGCCGCCCTGGGTGACCGTCGCCTTAACGAAGTCGACGATGCGCGTTTTCGCGGCGCCATCGTTCCATGACGGCAGCACTTCCTGCGCAACGGCGGGAAGGAGGTTTGTCACCAGAAGCACGGTCCCGAACAGTGATCCTAAGAACGGTCGGACAGTATTCATGACGTGCTCCGGTTATATGACGCGTTTCACGCAGCGGAAGCCAACATGGCTTGTCGAGGTGTCCTCTGGCTCCGCATGGCGGGCAGCCGGGCGATAGCGGCGGCAGTAGTTTGGCGCACAGAGATGCGAACCTCCCTTCAGCACCCGGCGGTGAATTCTGATTTCGGGCTGCCGCGGGTCAAAACTCTCCTCGGCATCTCCGCCGCGCGGATTGCTCGGGATGCAGCAGGAATGCTTCGCGGGTTGCGGATGACGCGTGGACCAGTAGTCCTCGGTCCACTCCCATACGTTGCCAATCATGTCTTGAAGGCCATAGCCGTTGTCTGGGAACAGGCCGACCGGCGTCGTCCGCTCGTGGCCCCTCGGCTTCGTGCTTGTCGTTGGGAAAACGCCCTGCCAGGTGTTGGCCATGGGCCTACCCTCCGGCATGAAGTCGGAACCCCACGCGTACTCCGCGTCGACGCCGCCGCGTGCCGCAAACTCCCACTGAGCCTCGGTCGGTAGTTCCAATCCCGCCCAGTCGGCATATGCCGTGGCATCGGAAAAGGCGACGTGCACCACGGGATGATCAAGCTTGCCGCGCAGATCGCTCAAACCGCCCAATGGACGCCGCCACGTTGCGCCGAACTTGAAGGTCCACCACTGTGAGATGTCAGGGCCGTTCACCGACTTTGGCATCATAAAGACCAGAGATCCCGCACGCAGCATTTCACGCTTGGCTCCCGGATAGTCGGCGGCATCCGGGACCTTTTCGGCGACGGTCACGTGTCCCGTCGCCTTGACGAACATCATGAATTTGCGATTGGTGACCGGTGTCCTTTCGATCCAGAAGCCATCGACCTTGACCGGATGGGCCGGGGCTTCCTCTGGATAATGACTGTCAGATCCCATGGTGAACGCGCCGCCTTCGATCCATACGAGATCTGATGCCGTCGCCACTTCGTCGAATGCCAGTGCCATCGTCATCTCCTGATATTGGACGCACGATGCAGCGACGACCGGTCCTCCGGAAGTACGCAACGGTTACGGCGGTGTAACATCACGTCTCAAATGGGGTTCAGCGGCGGCAAAGCCGTCGGTCGTGCGGAAGGTTCGATGGCGTGTCGGTCGAGCAGCGAGGCAAGCGCTCTGCGGTCAAAGATGTCGTCACCGCCCCCGAACAGGCCGCGCTCCAGCGACGCCACCTCGGCGCCGAGAGCAGGTGGGCGCCCGGCCACCCAATCGCTCAGGGTTCGATGACCTTCGCTGTGAGCCCAGCCATGCAGCGCCGCGTAGATCGCGGCAGAATCTGAGTTCCTGATTGTCCTCCGCAGGCAACGAACTCGATATCGGCGGGAGTTCAGATGCCGTGCCTTCAACGATCGCCAGACAAGTGCAGCTTGGTGCGGAAGGGGCCGCAGCGCCCATGCGAATGTGATGATAGCCAGCAAAAGCAAAATGCCGAGCGCCACCATCCGCCTTTCGGCGATGGGTTCTCTCGCAGCCTTCTCATCCTCTATCGAGATGCCGGCGCGCGGTGCTGCCGCAGCCACGGTCACCGCGACCGCGGGAAGCGTCGCCGCTTCGTCCACGCGAGCGTCGATGTCGAACCAAGGATAGGAAACCGCGGGGATCGCAAGCCCGCCGACCTTGTCTGCCGTGTAGACGACGGTCTCGGTGCGCCGGGTCGCCGTATCGCCACGTCCGAGAGGGACGCGATCCTCGATCTTCGGGGGCTTGACGTATTGTCGAAGGCCAGTAGCCGCTCCGACGTCGACTGGGGGCATGGTGATGCCCTGAGTTTCGGCTGCGGTGACGACGATCGTTCGGACGAGCGCGTCACCTACCTTGAGCGACGATAGTTGCCGGTCGAAGGACTGGGTGATCGTAAGTCCCTTGGCAGCGAAGACAACGCTTGTCCTCTCATCGACCTGGAAAGCCACAGGGGACGTTACGACGTCCCCCAGCATCGGCTTCCCATCGACGGACCAGCCCAATGGAATTCTGATCGGCGGGATAGTGAACGACCCCGCCCTTTCCGGGACAACGGCATATATCCTGCGGATACCCGAGTACTGCTGACCGTCGACCGTCTGCATCATGTTCTGAGCGCGGTCATCCGGGAGCGTTACAAGGGCGTCCAGCAAGTCGAACAGAGGAAACTGCGGTGGCGACGTGAAAAAGTCAGGCGCGAAGACGTCGATGATGACGTGCACCTGCTGGCCGGGCACTATTCCGTCGCCGCCTTCGACAGCCGCCCGCGCGAAGGGCTGCGCGGCGGCGGCTGGCGTCATGGTCAGAAGAAGGAGTGCCAACCACTTCATGGTGTTTGCTTCTCCGCCTCGATGGCGAACTTGCGGGCCATAAGGTCAGCCGGACTGACGGCGATGTTCTTTATCCACACTTCTGTCGTCTGCTCGGCGACATTCACTTTTCCGGTCTTGCCCTTTTTCCCCTTGTCGTCGAAGGTCACGTCATCCGGCTTTTCGCTCGGATCCGGCGGCTGGCCATCGTCGTCCTGTTGCATTTTGAGGAGGCGCGCGGCGATAGCAAGGTTGGCCTCCGCCTCGGGCCACCCGTCGCGTTGCTGCAGCGCCTGTCGGTATGCCGCGAGCGCCTCTTCGTAGTCGCCTGCATGAACCAGAGCGTTTCCACGGTCGAACCTTCCCTCCGGCGTTTCGACCAATGCAAAGGACGCAGCCGCCTCCTTGAAGCGACCGGCCCGGTACAGTGCAACTCCCCTCCACATTGGATCTGCAAATAGCGTCGCGGCGGTGGCAACGTCACCATGTTCGAAGGCGAGGCGGCCCTGCTGGTCGTGTGTCAGCCAAATGTCCATCAGGTCCGTGGCATCCGCCTCTGTCGCCGCGAAAATCCTGAGCGCAAGCAGCAGGCTGGCAACTTTCACCACCCATCCGCGCCGGAAGGTGAGGGCAAATGCGATAGCAAGCGGGAACAATAGGTACCAGCCAGCGTCATGCCAGCGATCGCCGTCGGAGGCCGAAGCGGCAGCAAAGTTCGTGCGCACCTGACGGCCTACCCAGCGGACGTCGGCGTCGTCATCCGTCAGGGTTGCCACGGGCAAGCCAGCCGAGTTCGCGATACGTTCGAGCCCGCCTAGATCGACGCCGCCCGCAGCGGTGCCGACGCCGAGGATAACGACATTGCGGGTCAGCGCCTGCACCGCCGACGATTCTATACCGTCTGTGAGCACCAGCACGGTTCCAGCAGTTCCATCTGCCGACATCAGCCCGGTTGCAAGCTTCACCGCCGCCGCCGTGTCCTTTCCGGGTTTCGGCATGATCCGGGTTGCGAGCGCATCGCTGTAGGACTGGATCAGCTCCGCGTCATCGGTGAGCGGCACTACCAAGTGTGCGGTGCCGGAATAGGCGATGACGGCTGTGCGTGCGCCTGAGCGGGCTGCGAGGATGTCCCTGATCTTCAGTTTCGCACGCTCGATCCTGCTCGGGCTTATGTCCTTCTCGTCCATGGTCGGCGACAGGTCGACAGCAATGACGAGCGATGCCGTATCCGACACGAAGGGTGGGGGTTCCCGATGCCAGGTCGGTCCCGCCACGCCGAGCACGGCAAGCGTGATGACAGCCGCCAACAGCCACGACGGAAGAGCTCGGTTCTTTGCATCCGGCTCGACGATCAGCTTCTGCAGCAGGTGTGGTGCAATCAGTGCCTTCCAGCGGCTTTGCATGTTGTCGACACGCGATGCCAGCCACACGACAAGCGGTGGGAGGACAAGAACAAGCAACCACCACGGTCGGAGGAAATGGAATTCGGCGATCATGCGACAGCTCTCCCCGCTCTTGTCAGGCCCCACAATCCAAGCCCGGCGTACCAGCCGCCGAGAAGTGCGACGGCACCGCCAAGGGGCCACTGGAAGAGTTCCACCCGAGGACGCCAGGAGACCGTTTTCTGGTCCTCGGGCGTGATCTGGTTCAAGATGTCGTAGATGCCCGCGAGTTGCCCGGCGTCACCGCCAAAGAAATAGCGTCCACCGGTCTTGGTGGCGATGGCTCGCAGCGCGTCGGTGTCGAGCTTATCCTCTCCGGTAGCCTTCGGATCGCCAATGCCGACAGCGTGAACGATGACGCCCTTGGATTTCGCGATGTCGGCGGCCTTCAGGGGCGGCATTCGGCTTGCCGTGTCGTTGCCATCCGTCAAAAGGATCACGACTTTCTCCGGGACGGTTGTTTTCTCGAACATCCGGATTGCAAGCCCGAGTGTGTCGCCGACCGCGGTGCGCGGCCCGGCCATGCCCGGCAGCAGACTGTCGATCAGCGTCCGGACGAGCGCGTGATCCATGGTGAAAGGAGCAAGCGGGTAGGGCGCGTCTCCGAAAGCCACCAGCCCGATGCGGTCGCCCGGACGTTTTGTGACGAAGTCGGCGACGACATTGCGGACGGCGTCGACACGGGAGGCGACCGTGCCGTCGGGCGCGCGGAAGTCCTTCGTCTCCATCGACTGCGATAGGTCGAGTGCAAGCAAGATGTCGCGTTGCGGCTCCACCTTCTCGATCGGCGGTTCGACAAACTGCGGCCGTGCCAGTGCCAACACGACAAGGATCCATGCCAGGCCCTCTACAACGGTTTGCGGTATCGACCGTCGTGCCACTACCGAGCCTTCCGTCGGAGTCACGCCCGCAGCGTCCGCCACATCGTCGAAGAAGGGCAGACGAATCGACGCTGACGTCGCGCGGTGCGGTCGCAGAAGCCACCACGCGAGCAGAGGCAGGGGGACGGCAAACAAGAGCCAGGGGATTGCAAGCTCATACATGATGGTTCTCGATCCAGCGCCGGGCATCCGCAACCAGTTCATCCCCGAGATTGCCCGGTAGCCGCTTCAGAACCGCGGGATTTCGGTATTCGAAGTCATCGACTACCTTGCCCAGCAGATGCCTCTCATCGACGTCCCCGTGCGAGGCCAGGAACCGCGCCCACTCATCGCCGGACAGGCGCCCCACAATGTCGCGGCCCCAGGCTGCGATCGCGACCTGCTTGAGGAGCAAGCCGATATCATGCATGGAGGCCTGCCGCGTTGCGGGCGGGCGGAGCCGAACATCGATTCCGTCGAGGAGCCGAAGTGCTTCGCGGCGGTAGGCGTTGCGACGATATCGCCGAATCTCCGCGAAGAACCATGCGAGCAAAGCGGCCAAGATCAATCCGGCCAGGACTGCCCAGCCCCACGTCTGCGGGAACCATGAAACGGGAGGCGGCAGGATGATGTCTTTCATCGAGCGGAGCGCAGTTTCGGCCATGGGATCGAGGGCTGGTGCCGTCTCGTTCATCAGCGCCTCCTTTGACGCCAGGCGGACTGCTCGAGCATCCGGCGAAGCTGCGGCGCGGTCTCTTCAGCCGCAGACACCGGAAGCATCGGAAGTCCGAGTTCGTCCTGCCACGCGCGAAGTTCTCGGCCACGGTTGCGAGCAAAGGCGTCGATCGACGTGCGCATGCTTGCCTTCCCGAGAGGAAGCTCGGCCTGCATCGCGCCGCCGCTGACGACAAGGTCGCCGGCTGTCGGAAGCTCAAGAAGAAAAGGATCGTAGATTAGCAGACAGATCACATCGTTGACGGATGCGAGTTGGAGAAGGAGGTCGCGGGTGTGCCCGGTATGCCCGTCGAAATCGGAGATCACCACGACGAGATGGTCGTGACGGGCGATGTTCGCCACGGTATCAAGCACTGTGTCGAGTTGGCGCGAACCAGCTGAAATCTTCGTATCTGCCCTTAGGGACGCATTCATATCGGCGATCCGGTCGGCAAACGCGATCACTGCGTTGCGGCTCCGGTGAGGCTTCACCTCGTCGATCCGGACGTCGCCGAACACGAAGCCGCCAACCCGATCGCCAGACCCCAGTATTCTCCAGGCGCAAAGCATGGCAGCCTCTGCCGCAGTCACCGATTTCATTGAACGGCGGCTTCCGAAGAACATGTTGATGCGCTGGTCGACGACGACAAGAGCCGGTCGCTCCTTCTCTTCCGAGTAGACGCGGACAACAGGCTTGGCCGTTCTCGCCGTCACGCGCCAGTCGATGGAGCGGATGTCGTCTCCAGGGAGGTAGTTGCGAAGTTCTTCGAACGTCAATCCTCGTCCGCGCAAGGAAGAGTTCATACGCCCGGCAAGTTGCTGTTGGCTTCGCGCCTTCTGCAGGAAGGTCAGGTCGCGGGCCCGTGCTTCGAGCGCGACAAGCTGCTGGGTCGAGACGTAGACGCCATCAGGGCTTATCGTCGGGGACATCTCTCCTCCTCAGGACACGGCAACGAGTTCGGTGATCCTGTCGATCACCTTGTCGGGCGTCGTGTTCGATGCATGGGCCTCATAGGAGAGGATCAGCCGATGGCGGAAGACGTCGTTCACGATCGCCTTCACGTCGTCCGGCGTGACATAGTCGCGACCCTTCAACCATGCGTAGGAGCGCGAGACCTTGTCGAGGCCGATCACGCCGCGCGGGCTGACGCCCACCTGCAGCAGCTTCGCCAGATCCTTGTCGTATCGATCCGGATATCGCGTCGCGAACACCAGCGCCACCATGTACTTCTCCACCGGATCCGACACGGTAACGGCACCGATCTCCTTGCGAGCGTCGAACACCGCCTGAGGATCGAGTTTCTGGATCGCGAGCGGCTTGGTACTGCCGTGGGCCTCTTTCTCCTCGTCACGGTTGAGGCGCATGATGGCGGCTTCAGACTTTTCGTCCGGGTATCCGACCTCGACATGCATCAGGAAACGGTCCAACTGGGCCTCGGGCAGAGGGTATGTGCCTTCCTGTTCGATGGGATTCTGAGTTGCCATGACCATGAATAAATCGGGCAACGGATAGCTCTTGCCGCCGACCGTGACCTGCCGCTCCTCCATCGCTTCCAGCAGCGCGGATTGCACCTTCGCGGGCGCACGGTTGATCTCGTCGGCAAGGATCAGGTTGGCGAAGATAGGGCCCTGCTGGAACTTGAACTCACCCTTGCCGCCTTCGGAGAAGTAGATCTCGGATCCGGTGATGTCGGCGGGCAGCAGGTCTGGCGTGAACTGAACACGGGAAAGCTCGGAGTCGAGGTTCTTCGCCAGGCTTTTGATAGCCCTGGTTTTTGCGAGACCTGGAAGGCCCTCGACGAGGAGGTGGCCGTTTGAGAGTAGCCCGAGCAAAAGACGTTCGACCATAGCGTCCTGCCCGATGATTGACTGCCCAATGCGTTTGCCAAGGTCGAGGATGTTGTCACGAACGGTCATTGGAGGCCTCAAATGGTAAAGTGTGGACGCGCCCCGTCGCTACGACAGCGCGCGTCGTTATTGGCAGGCTATTTCTCGATGCCGCGATCCTTGAAGGACTGGTCGATTGCCTTGTCGACCTGCGCACGGACACCTTCGATGTTGAAGCTGGCAACGCGCTGGCTTGGCGGGAACTCGACGAACGACTCCAGGAATGCCGCCCCTTGCAACTGCCCCTTGACCAGCAAGTAGTCGTTGCGAACCACGAAATCGTTATACTGGTCCGACACGATATCGGCGCGTTCGTAGGGGTCCATTCGCAGGTTGAAGAGCTTTGGAATTCTCCATGTCGTCAGCGGTGTCTGCCAGACCGCGAAGCCACCTGGCGCCGGCTGTTCCTTGAACACGACCTTCCAGTCGTCGTAGCGGGTAGCAACCAGATCGCCGTCGTCATCAAAATAGTAGAAGTCCTTGCGGGCGCTCTTGTCGGTCTTGCCTGTGATGTAGTCGAGTTGGTTGTAGCCATCGAGATGGTTCTTGAACGTCGTGCTGCTCCCGGAAGGCTGCCAGCCGGTCAACAATCTCGTCTTCACGTCGGTGTCGCCGGCCGCTGCCAGCAGTGTTGGGAACCAGTCGAGGCCGGAGACCATCTGGTTCGAGACCTGTCCGGGCGCGATATGCCCCGGCCATCTGATCATCGCAGGCACTCGGAAGGCGCCTTCCCAGTTGGTATCTTTTTCGGATCGGAACGGTGTCGTTGCCGCGTCCGGCCAAGAGAACTGGTTAGGGCCATTGTCGGTCGTGTAGACGACGATGGTGTTGTCGGCGATTCCCAGATCGTCGAGTGCCTTGAGAAGCTTGCCCACGTCGCCGTCATGTTCGACCATGCCATCGGCATATTCGTTTCCGGTCATACCACTTTGACCGCGCATTGACTCCCGGACGTGTGTGAAGAGATGCATGCGTGTGGTGTTCATCCACGTAAAGAACGGCTTGTTGGCTTTCGCCTGGCGACCGATGAAATCGATAGCCGCGGCCGTCGTTTCGTCGTCGATCGTTTCCATCCGCTTCTTGGTCAGAGGGCCCGTGTCCTCGACCTTGCCGTCGGCGGATGCCTTGATGACGCCGCGCGGATTATAGGCCTTCAAAAATTCCTGATCGTCCTTGGGCCAGTAGGGCGCCTCGGGCTCTTCCTCGGCGTTGAGGTGATAGAGGTTGCCGAAAAACTCGTCGAAGCCGTGATTGGTCGGCAGGTACTCGTCGCGGTCGCCCAGGTGGTTCTTGCCGAACTGTCCGGTGGCGTAACCGAGCGGCTTGAGCGCTTGGGCGATAGTGATGTCGCCCGGTTGGAGGCCGACGGTCACGCCGGGAGCGCCGACCTTGCAGAGGCCGGTTCGAAGGCACGTCTGACCGGTTATGAACGTCGAGCGACCCGCCGTGCAGGAGTTCTCGGCGTAGTAGTCCGTGAACATCAAGCCAGCCTTGGCGATACTGTCGATATTGGGCGTCTTGTAGCCGACGACGCCGAATGAGTAGGCGCTGATGTTGGTCTGGCCGATATCGTCGCCGAAGATGACGAGGATGTTCGGCTTGGCACTCGTGTTGGCCACCGGTGCGGCCGGGGCTGAAGTGGCTGCGGGCGCCGTCTGCGCCTGCGCGGGAAGAGGCGCAAGCGATGTCGAGGTCAGGGCGAGCGCGAAGGCGGCACTTGCTCCGAGTATCCGTTTCGGAAGGCTGCTCATCGGCTTCTCCCGCCATTTCGGAATTCAAAGGCCATTCGTGTTCTCCTTGGTTGTGCCGAAGGCGGCTGCCATCGCAACATTTGAAAACAACGGATGTAAATTGAAGTACGCAACGGTTACGACGGGGTAACATTGCCGCTGAACGCGAGGTCTGACGATTTGCATCAATCTCCCGGACGGCATTCCCGAGCCTGCCACCGCGAACAGCGCATCTAGCGCTTGCGCGGCGAGCGGGCGGCGCTCGACGAGGGGAGGGCGCAGACCGCTCCATCAGGGAGACAGCGCTTCAGACCTGTCTAAAGGCGAAGTACGAAACAATGTCGTGGATTGATCCCTCAGCGAGGGCGCGGAAATGGTTTCGTCAAGATGCCAAGGCGGCGGCCCTGATCTGCGACGGGGTTTGGCCGTACAAACGTTTGAAGCAGCGGGTGAAGTGGGAGGCGTTCTCGAAGCCTGAGTCGAGTGCGACTTCGATCATCGACGTTTTGGTTTGTGTCAGCAGCGTCCTGGCGCGTTCGAGGCGGACACGGGTGTAAGCCTTGGCCGGCGACATGCCTGCCTTCTCAAGGAAGACCCGTTCAAGTTGCCGGCGTGAAAGGCCGACCATCGATGCGAGCTTCTCGATCGAAACGCTGGCTTCTATATGTTGCTCCATGGTGATGAGCGCCGCTTTGACGCGGGCATCCTCGAATTCTTCATAGAGAGGCCGTCTCGGCTGGATATCGTTTTGCGAGCGGGCTTTGTCGATCTGCAAAACCTCCAATGCATTGCGTTCCGCCTCCTTGCTGATGTGGCGGCGAACCAGCAAGGCCGCGAGGTCGGCCGAACTGCTGCCGCCCGCGCAGGAGCCGCGGGTACGGTCGAGGTTGAAGATTCTGTCTGAGCGCACGTCGAGATCGGGGTAGCGTTCGCGGAACGCCTGGTAGTGCAGCCAACTGACACAGGTCTGATGTCGCTTCATCAGCCCGACCTCGGCGAGGATGAAGGAGCCTGTGCACAAACCGATGAGGGGCACGCCCTTTGCGTCAGCCTGGAGCAGGAAGTCTTTCGTCTGCTGATCGATCGGATTTTCGAAGTTGAGCAAACCGCCGACAACGACGATGTATTGGAACTGGCTGGGGTCGACGAAATCCGAGGTCGGTGCCACCTGGACTCCACAGCTCGATGTGATCAGATGGCGGGTGCTACCCAATACCTGCCAATCTGCAAAAACCCGGCCCGAACGATCCAGTTCATCACTCGCCAGCCTCAACGTATCCACGAACAGAGCGAAAGCGGACAGCGTGAAGGAGCGCGCGAGAACGAAACCGATTCTCAGCCGCTTCGTTTTCTCTGCCGCTGCGGCAGATTGTGTCTGGCTTCTTTTGCCCACGGCGTCTCTCTCCGCTGACCCACAACCGTCAGCATTATATCCAGCCTCATGATGCGGCTGGTGTCACACTATCCGATATGAAAATTCTGCGCGAGTGGATCGCGATCGTCCGCAAAAATTGTGTGATGGCTGATGATACGCGCCCGGCCTCCAATGCCCGGCAGGCGGTATCGGCTGGATCAGATCGAGCAGAGGCTCGAGAGCGTGGTCGAGTGTGAGGGAGTTTGCACGTGCTTCAGGAGGAACTCGATAACAGTTGAACAAGCTCAAGAGGCCGGATTCTCGGCGTGCCGGGAAATCCCGTCGAGGCACCGGGCATGCACAAGGGACTGTCTTGGCTATCCGGGATCAGAACTTCGGCGGCGTCTGACCGGCAGCGCGGTGGGCGGCGATCACTGAATTCGCCATCAGCATGGCGATGGTCATCGGACCGACACCGCCCGGAACCGGGGTGATGACGCTGGCGACCTCGGACGCTTCCGCAAACGCGACATCGCCGACCAGCCGCGTCTTGCCCTCGCCTTTTTCAGGGGCTGCGATGCGGTTGATGCCGACGTCGATAACCGTGGCGCCCGGCTTGACCCAATCGGCCTTGACCATCTCGGGACGACCGACGGCGGCGACCAGAATATCGGCGTTACGGCAGACGGCGGCCAGATCTTTCGTCCGCGAGTGCGCGATGGTGACGGTCGCATTGGCGTTGAGCAACAGCTGCGCCATCGGCTTGCCGAACAGGTTCGAGCGGCCAATCACCACGGCGTTGAGGCCGGAGAGGTCCTCGCCATGGGTGCGGCGAACGAAGACCATGGCGCCGGC
>UCCA01000025.1 GCA_900470805.1 Hyphomicrobiales bacterium
CACAAGGGCGAGGATGAGGGCGGTTGGGGTGGGCCGTCCAGCTCCAATGGCACCGCCATCTCCCAGCCGCGCCAAGCTGCACTACCCCTTCACCCGCACCATCTCTGCATCATAAAGCGGCGTCAGCGACACCCTGCACGGCACCCGCACCCGCGCCACGTCGAGCTCATACGTTCCCGACAGCACGAAATCCTCCGTCACCCCCTCGGCGTCGCGCACATAACCGTAGCCGATCGCCTTGCCGATTGTGTAGCCGAAGCCGCCCGAGGAGAGCCAGCCGACGCGCTTGCCGTCGCGGTAGATCGTCTCGCGCCCGAGTAGCACCACGTCAGGGTCGTCGGGCACAAAGCATGCGAGCATTTTCTTCACGCCCGACGCCAGCTGCCGCTCGATCGCCTCCCGGCCGCGAAACGGCGTCGGCTTCTTCGTCTTCACCGCCCAACCAAGCCCGGCCTCGATCGGCGTATGATCCGGCCCGATATCGGAGCCCCAGGCGCGATACCCCTTCTCCAGCCGGCAGCTCTCGATCGCCCGGTAGCCGGCATTGACGAGATGCAGCGGATTGCCCGCCGCCATCAGCGCGTCGTAGACGGTCGTGGCATATTCGATCGGCACATGCAGCTCGTAGCTGAGTTCGCCGACATAGGTGATGCGCAGCGCCCGCACCGGGCAGCCCGCGATGCCGATCGTCTTCACGCGGCCGAACGGGAAGCCTGTGTTGGACACGTCGCTGCCGGTGACAGCCTCCAGCACCGCACGTGCATTCGGCCCCATCAACGACAGCACCGAATAGGCCGAGGTCACATCGACCAGCTCGGCATGCAGATCGCCGGGAATATTGCGGGCTATCCAGTCGAAATCATGCGTGGCGAAACCGGTGCCGGTAACGATGTAATACTCGTCCTCGGCGATGCGTGCGCAGGTGACGTCGCATTCGATGCCGCCCTTGTCGTTCAGCATCTGCGTGTAGACCAGCGATCCCACCGGTTTCGAGACATCGTTGGCGGCGATCCAGGAAAGGGCAGCCTCCGCGTCGCGGCCCTTGAGCGTGAACTTGGCGAACGAGGTCTGGTCGAAGATGACGGCCGCCTCGCGCACCGCCCTGTGCTCGCGGCCCACCGCCTCGAACCAGTTCTGCCTCTCGTAGCTGTAGACGTCTTTCGGCTCCTCGTTGGCGAAGAGATCGGCGAACCAGTTCGGCCGCTCCCAGCCGAGCTTCTCGCCGAAGCAGGCGCCCTGCGCCTTCAGCCGGTCGTAGAGCGGCGATTTGCGGCAAGGGCGGCCGCTGGAATACTCCTCGAAGGGGAAGGCCAGCGTGTAGTGCTTGCCATAGGCCTCCAGCGTGCGGGTGCGCACCCAGTCGGTGTCGAAATGCGGGCGGCCGAAGCGGCGGATATCGACCGGCCAGAGGTCGTAGGGCGGCTCGCCCTTGCTGACCCATTCGGCGAGCGCCATGCCGGCCCCGCCGGCCGACGCGATGCCGAAGGCGTTGAAGCCGGCGCCGACGAAGAAATTCCGGAGCTCCGGCGCCTCGCCGAGAATGAAGTTGCCGTCGGGCGTAAAGCTTTCCGGCCCGTTGAGCAGCTGCTTGACACCGACGTTTTCGAGATCAGGCACGCGCCCGAGCGCCTGTTCCATGATCTGCTCGAAATGGTCGAAGTTGCTGTCGAGCAGCGTGTAGTGGAAGCCCTCGGGGATTCCCGATTTCGCCCAGGCGATCGGGTTCGGCTCGTAGCCGCCCATGACGATACCGCCGACCTCTTCCTTGTAATAGGTCAGCCGGTCGGGGTCGCGCAGCGTCGGCAGGTTGGAGGGCACGCCGAAGGATTCGGTGATGATGTACTGGTGCTCCACCGAGACCAGAGGCACGTTGACGCCGAAGCGCGCGGCAAACGCCCGCGTCCATTGCCCGGCGCAGACCACAACGCGCTCGCATTCGATGCGGCCATGCTCGGTGATGACGGCGCGGATCTTCCCCTTGTCGATCTCCAGATCGATGACCTCGGTGTCCTCGAAGATCGACACGCCCGCCATCCGCGCGCCCTTGGCCAAGGCCTGGGTGATGTCGGAGGGATTGGCCTGCCCGTCGGTTGGGAGGTAGGCGGCGCCGATCAGGTCGTCGATCGTCATCAGCGGCCAGAGGTCGAAGGCCTCCTGTGGCGTGAGAAGCTGCATGTCGAGCCCGAAGGACTGCGCCGTCGTAGCCTGCCTCTTCACCTCGGTCCAGCGTTCCTCGTTGCAAGCAAGCCGCAAGCCGCCGTTCATCTTCCAGCCGGTGCCGAGCCCGGTTTCGGCTTCGAGCCGCTTGTAGAGATCGACGGAATAGCCGAGCAGCTGGGTGATGTTGGCGCTGGTGCGCAGCTGGCCGACGAGGCCGGCCGCATGGAAGGTGGTGCCTGATGTCAGCTTCTTGCGCTCCAGCAGCACGGTGTCCGTCCAGCCGAGCTTGCCGAGATGATAGGCCGTCGAGCAGCCGATGATGCCGCCGCCGATGACCACCGCCTTGGCGGTCTTGGGCAATTCCTTGGTCATGTCATGGATCCTGTTCGAATTCCTCATAGGCGCGCTCGAAACGTGCCCTGTTCTCGGCGGTATAGGCGGCGTAGTCGAAGTCGATCGTCGAGTGGATTTCCGACACCATGCTCCACAGCATCTCGCGCAGCAGCGAGGCGCATTTCATCGCCCGGTAGCGGCGCCAGAGATCCGGCGTCAGCGAGCCCTGGTAATAGGCCTCCAGCGTCGCCCGCTCGGCATCCGCGGAGAATTCGTTGTTGGAGGCGAGCCCGCCGAGATCGAACAGCGGCGTGTTGAAGCCGGCATAATCCCAGTCGATCAGCCACAACCGCTTGCCGTCGTCGAGAAAGTTGGCCGCCAGCATGTCGTTATGCCCGAAGGCGATCTCGTAAGGCCCGCCGGACGCTTCCAGCCGCTCGGCCTTGGCGAGCAGATCGGCAAACAGCGGCCGGTAGGAACTGCCGGATGCGTCGAGATTGGCGATGTAGTCGCGGATGACATGAAACACCCAGAAGATCGCCGCCGGTCCGCGAAATTCGCGCGCGATATCGCGGTGGCAGGCGCGCACCAACGGGATCAGGCGCTCAAGCGTGCCCGCATCGCGCAGATCGTCCGGCGTCAGCGCCCGGGCGTCGATATAGTCGAGCACCAAAACACCCGGTGCATGGTGGACCACCGCCGGCGAGAGCCCGGCCGCATGCGCCGCCTGGCTGGCGGCCAGCTCGTTGCGCCTGCTGATATGATGGACCGGAATATCCTCGCCCAACCGGACGACGCGGCGGACGCTGCCGTCGCGGACCAGATAGTTGCGGTTGGTGATGCCCCCGGTGATCGCCGAGATATCGATCGGACCCTGCCAAATGCCAAGCGCATGTATCCGGTCTTCAGGCGTCACGCTGTCCCCCTCGCGGCCTATCCTGTTGAAATCATGGCCAGAGGAGCATGCACTGTCAAGCGCGTCAGATAGATGCGCCCGACGCGTCGAAAATATGACAGCGCGCTGGGTCGAAGGACGCGTTCACATTCGCCCCGCGTTCCACCTTGCGCTGCCCGTCGAGCGCGACGGTCAGCTGCTGCCTGTCCGGCGTCGTCGTATAGAGCATCGTTGCGCCGCCGAGGTTCTCGACCAGATCGACATTGACCATCGACAGCACGATGCCGCCGCTGTCGAGCACCGAAAGATGCTCGGGCCGGATGCCGAAGGTCACACTGTCTCCCGCCTTGGCATTCACCCGGCGGGGCAGCCGCACGGCATTGCCGCAAACGTTGATCGTTGTTTCGCTGTCACCGACCGCATCGATCCGGGCCTGCAGGAAGTTCATCTTCGGGCTGCCGATGAAGCCGGCGACGAAGCGGTTGGTGGGGTTGTTGTAGAGATCGAGCGGCGCGCCGATCTGCTCGATGCGGCCTGCATTCAGCACCACGATCTTGTCGGCCATGGTCATGGCCTCGACCTGGTCGTGGGTGACGTAGATCATCGTGTTGCCGAGGCTGCGGTGCAGCCGGGAAATCTCGACGCGCATTTGCACGCGCAGTTCGGCGTCGAGGTTCGAGAGTGGCTCGTCGAACAGGAAGATGCGCGGTTCGCGCACGATGGCCCGGCCGATGGCGACGCGCTGCCGCTGCCCACCCGAAAGCGCCTTCGGCTTGCGTTCCAGCAGCTTCTCGATCTGCAGGATCTCGGCCGCCCGCTTCACCTTCGGCTGGATCTCGGCCTTCTTGAAACCGGCGGTCTCCAGCCCGAAGGCGAGGTTCTTGTAGACCGACATGTGCGGGTAGAGCGCATAGGACTGGAACACCATGGCGATGCCGCGCTTGGCCGGCGCCACCTCGTTCATCCGCTCGTTGTCGAGCATCAGCGCGCCGCCGGAGATTTCCTCCAGCCCGGCGATCATCCGAAGCAGCGTGGACTTGCCGCAGCCGGACGGACCGACGAAAACCACGAACTCGCCGGGATCGATAGTGAGATCGATGCCGTGGATCACGTCGAGCGCGCCATAGCGTTTCTCGACCTTCTGAAGAACGACGCTGGTTGCCATCTCTCGACTTCCTCTCTGGTCCGTCATTGCGTTCTCGCGCGCCAGTCGGCGTATTTCGGGCTGTCGGCGCCGACAGGCAGCGGCACATCCTGGCCGCTGTCTGACGATTGGTAGATCGCCGTCACCAGCTCCAGCGCCCGGCGGGCATCCTGCGTCGAGACCGGCAGCGGCCCCCGGCCTTCGAGATGCGCGTGGAAATGCGCCATCTGTGTCGTGAAGCGCGGCGCCACCGGCTGCCAGTCGCCGATGACGGCATCAATCTCTCTTTGCACGCGGTCGTTGGCGGCTAAGATCGTCCATGGATCCTTGCCCGGCGAATAGGCCTCGTGGTTGCTCTCGAAGGTGACGTTCTCGAAATGCAGCCTGAGCCGGCTGATTTCCTGTTGCGAGCCGAGAGTGCAGGATAGCGACACAAAGGCCCCGTTCTGCATCAGAAGGCTTGCCGAGGCGCAGTCCTCGACCTCGATATCGTTGACCCGCGTCGCCACCCGGCCGAACACCCGCGCCGCCGGACCCATCAGGTGCAAGAGCATGTCGTGCAGATGCAGCGCATGGGTCACCAGCACGCCGCCCAGTTCCGTCGCCCATTTGCCGCGCCAGGGAACGGCGTAGTAGGCGGGCGTCCTCAGCCAGAAGGTCTCGACCGAGCCCATGTATGGCTTGCCGGCGATCCCGGCCTCGATGATCCGCTTCGCCTTCTCGACGCCGTCACCATAGCGATACTGGAAGATCGGCATCAGCACGCCCTTGGCGGTCTTTTCGACCCGCATGATCTCGTCGACGCCTGCAAGCGACCCCGTCAGCGGCTTCTCGCATATCACGTGTTTGCCGGCGTCAAGCGCCGCCACCACCTGCTCCAGATGAATGCCAGGCGGCGTACAGATATCGACGATGTCGATGCTGTCGTCGGCAAGCACCTCGGCAAACGAGGTGGTGCGCTTTTCGATACCGAACTCGTCACCGATCTGCTTCAGCCGCTCCTCGTTGAGGTCGCAAAGCGTCGCGACCCTGAACTTGTCGGGATGCGGCAGGTAGCCCTCGACGATATGGGAGCGGCCGATACCGCAGCCGATGATCGCGACAGTCTTGATGCTCATCTCATTCACCGCTTCATGCCCGTGGTGGCGATGCCGTCGATCAACAGCCGCTGGAAGAACAGGAAGAACAGGAACACCGGCACCAGCGTCAGCGTCGACATGGCAAACAGCCCGCCCCAGTCCGATGCGCTGGTCGAATCGACGAAGGTGCGCAGGCCGAGCTGGATCGTGTAGGTGTTCATGTCGTTGAGGTAGATCAGCGGCCCGAAGAAGTCGTCCCAGGTCCAGATGAAGGAGAAGATCGCCGCCGTCGCCAGCACAGGCAGCGACAGTGGCAGCATGATCTTCCAGTAGATCCGCCAGGCGCTGCAGCCGTCCATCATCGCGGCTTCGTCGAGTTCGCGTGGGATGCCGCGGAAGAACTGCACCATCAGGAAGATGAAGAAGGCGTCGCTGGCGAGAAATTTCGGCACCACCAACGGCAGGATGGTGTTCACCCAGCCGAGGTTGAGAAACAGCACATATTGCGGGATCAGCGTCACGTGGTAGGGGATCATCAGAGTGCCGAGCATGATCGCGAACCAGAAATTCCGCCCCGCAAACCGCAGCCGCGCGAAGGCGTAGGCCGCCAGCGAACAGGCAACCACATTGCCGATGACCGTCAGCACGGAGATCACCAGCGAGTTCCAAAAGAACCGCCCGAAGGTGATGTCGAGCCCGCCCCAGCCGCGCATGTAGGACGAAAAGTCGATCGACGACGGGATCAGCGAGGTCGAGGAGAAGATTTCGTTCTCGGGCCTGACCGACGCCGACACCATCCACAGGAGCGGATAGAGCATCAGCAGCGAGGCGAGGATCAGCAGCGTGTGCACGACGATGGAGGCCGGGCGGCTGCGCTTGGTGATATCGGATGGCGGTGCCGAAACCGGCGCGGTGATCCCGTTAGTCATCGTAGTGCACCCAGTAGCGTGAGGACAGGAACGAGAAGGCGGTGAACACGGCGATGATCAGCACCAGGATCCACGCGAGCGCCGAGGCATAGCCCATGCGAAAATTCCCGAACGCCTCCTGGTAGAGATAGAGCGTGTAGAACAGCGTCGAATTGATCGGCCCGCCCGTGCCGCCCGAGATGATGAAAGCAGGCGTGAACGCCTTGAAGGCGTCGATCGTCTGCACCACGGCGTTGAAGAAGATGACAGGCGTCAGCAGCGGCAAGGTAATCTTGTAGAACTGCCGGAACTTCGAGGCGCCGTCGAGGCTCGCCGCCTCATACATATCGGTCGGGATCTGCCGGAGGCCGGCCAGAAAGATGATCATCGGCGAGCCGAATTGCCAGACGCTGAGCGCCACCAGCGTGTAGATCGAATAGCTCGGATGAGAAATCCAGCTCGGCCCCTCGATGCCGATCTGCGACAGCGCCGCATTGACCAGCCCGTCGCGGGCAAACAACTGGCGCCATAACACAGCGATCGCCACGCTGCCGCCAAGCAGCGACGGCAGGTAGAACACGGCGCGGTAGACCGTCAGCCCACGCACGCCCTTGTTCAGCGCCATCGCCACCAGCAGAGCGAAAATCAGCTTGAACGGCACCGACAGCACGACATAGGTCAGCGTCACCTTCATCGCGGCGGCGAATTTCGGGTCGGCGGTGGTGATGCGCATATAGTTGGCGGCGCCCACCCATTCGGGCGAGCGGATCATGTCGAAATCGGTGAACGACAGGTAGAGCGACACCAGTGCCGGTCCCAGCGTCAGCCCGAGAAAGCCGATCAGCCATGGCAGCAGGAACAGGTAGCCGGCCGAGTTGGCGGCCCAGAGGCGCTTGAAACGCCCCTCGGCCACCACGCTCCCGCCGCTCCGGACCGTGTCCGGAGCCGTCGTGTGCATCGCATTGCTCATCCTGATCAGCCTCGTGCGAGGAGCCGGGTGATCTCGTCGACGATCTGCTTGCCGCCATCGGCGGGAGTCAGCTGTCCGAAGCCGACCTGCTCGGCGGCGGTGCGCAGCACCGTCTGGCCTTCGCCGGCGCCGGACGGCGGCGGCGGCGGCAGCTTGCCGGCGAGATCGCCGAGGCCAGCCACATAGTCGAGCGGGATCTTGCCCGTGGCGTCGAGCTTGGCGGCGACGACGTCGCGCATCGCCTTCGATTCCGGAATGCCGCGCTCGACATCGAGCGCCACGGCCGCATCCGGATTGGTCACGAAGAAGTTGACGTAATCGACCGCCTGGTCGAGCGCCTTCGACTGCGCCGAGACCGAGAAGAACATCGATGGCTTGCGGTAGTGCCCGCCCTTCGAATCCGCCTTGATGAGCGGGTAGTTTGTCAGCGCCAGCTTGTCCTTGCTGACGGCCTGGAAGCCGACGAACTGGTTGCTGTGGGCGTAATCGACAGCGGCCTTGCCGAGCGTCAGCGGCGCGGTGTCGATCGTATCCTTGTAGAGCGCCTGCACATCCGGCGGCACGCAGGCGCCGGCCTCGCGGAACTTGCTCCACATATCAAGCCACTCCGCCGCATCATCGGCGCCAAAGGCGATCTTCGAATCGGCCGTGTAGAGCGCCTTGCCACGCTGGCGCAGGAAGTTTTCGAACAGCGGCTCGGCGCCCGATCCGTCGGCGAAGCCGAAGAAGCCCTTGCGCTTTCCGGCCTTGCTCATTTCTGCGCCGATCTTGCCGAGTTCGTCCCATGTCGTGGTGCGTGTCGGCAGTGGGATGCCGGCTTCCTCGAAGGCCGTGGTGTTCAGCACCGTCGAGGCCGAATTCGCCCCGAGGCTGACGCCGTAGAAATGGCCGTCGACGCTGCCGCCCTCAATCTGCGCCGGGTCGAAATCGCCAAGGCTGAGCTTGCCGGGCATATAGGATTCCAGCGGCGCGAGCGCCCCGCGCCGCGCATATTCGACGATATAGCGGTAATCCATCTGGATCACATCGGGCGCGTTGCGGCCAGCGACCTGCGTTGCCAGCCGCGGCCAGTAATCGCCCCAGCCGAGAAATTCGCCGGTGATCGAGGTGGCTGGATTCTTCGCCTTGTAGAGTTCCGACACCTTGTTGGTGCGATCTGCGCGCGGCTGCGAGCCCCACCACAGAAGCCTGAGGCGGGCATCCTCGGCAAAAGCCTTGGAGCCCAGCGCCGACATTGAAAGAAGCGTGGCTCCTCCGGCCACGAAATTGCGTCTGCTCACACGGAATGTCATCTGTTTTTCCTCCTCCCTTGGGGAGCGCCTCCACACGCTCCTTGCTGGTTTCTCTTGCAACAAATAACCAATTGGTTACAAGCTATGGACAAGCACCGAAGCTGTCAAGCGGATGTTGGCGGCGCAGTCTCGGTCAGATTTGAAATTGGCGTTACGGGGAAAGGGTGCATGGGGATGGATGGCAGCGGAGACAAGAAGATCGTCAAGCGACGCCCGGCCGATCGGGTCCTGCAGCGCGATCCCGAACGCACCCGCGCGGCCATTCTCGAGGCGGCCACCAGGGAATTTTCCGAAAACGGCATGGGCGGCGCCCGCGTCGATGCCATCGCCGAGCGCGCCGGCACCAACAAGCGCATGCTTTATCATTATTTCGGCGACAAGGAGCAGCTTTATCTCCACGTGCTCGAGGAGGCCTATGTCGGCATCCGCACCGCCGAGCGCGAGCTCCATATCGGCGATCGCAGCCCGGAAGAAGGGATCGCCGAACTGGCGCTCTTCACCTGGCGCTACTTCCTCAAGCACCCTGAGTTTCTCAGCCTGCTCGGCACCGAAAACCTGCACCGCGCCCGCTGGCTGCGCCAGTCTGTCCGGCTGAAGGAGCTGCATTCGCATCTGATCGTCGAGCTCACCCAGGTGCTCGATCGCGGCAAGCAGGCGGGCGTCTTCATCGACACGGCCGATCCGCTCAACGTCTATCTGACCATTGCCTCGCTCGGCTATTTCTACATTTCCAACCAGTACACGCTGTCGACCATCTTCGGCCGCGAGCTGACGGAGAAGACGAATCTCGACGCCTGGGAACGTCACATCGTCCACGTCACGCTGGCCTCCATCAAGACCTGAAATCGGAAATTCGATCTTCGCTATTGACAGCGGCGCTTTTCCTCTGTCATCAAGTAACCGTTTAGTTACTGTCCGGGAGGAGCCGCACGGTCTCGTGCGTCCGGCCATTCACGACATCAGCAGGGAGGCAAGCATGGCGCGTCTAGGAATCATTCTGCACGGCGTAACCGGCCGCATGGGCTACAACCAGCACCTCGTCCGATCGATCCTCGCAATCCGCGATCAGGGTGGTCTGGCGCTGAAATCCGGCGAAAGGCTGGAGATCGATCCGATCATCGTCGGCCGCAATGCCGCCAAGATGGAGGAGCTGGCGAAGAGGCATAACATCGCCCGCTGGTCCACCGACCTCGATGCGGCGCTCGAAAATCCCGACGACCAGATCTTCTTCGATGCCGGCACGACGCTGATGCGCGCCGAGCTGCTTTCCAGGGCGCTCGATGCCGGCAAGCATGTTTATTGCGAAAAGCCGATCTCCGACGATCTCAAGGTGGCGGTCGATCTCGCCCGCAAGGCGCGAGCGTCAGGGCTGAAGCATGGCGTCGTGCAGGACAAGCTGTTCCTGCCCGGCCTGCGCAAGCTGGCGCTGCTCAGAGATTCCGGTTTCTTCGGCAAGATCCTCTCGGTGCGCGGCGAGTTCGGCTATTGGGTGTTCGAGGGCGATTGGGGCGTCCCCGCCCAGCGTCCGTCATGGAACTACCGCAAGGCCGATGGCGGCGGCATCATTCTCGACATGCTGTGCCACTGGCGCTACGTGCTCGACAATCTGTTCGGCGAGGTGAAGGCCGTCTCCTGCCTCGGCGCCACCCATATCGGCACCAGAGTCGACGAGCAGGGCAACGCCTACCCATGCGACACGGACGATGCCGCCTATGCGACCTTCGAGCTCGAAGGCGGCGCCATCGCCCATATCAACTCATCCTGGGCGGTGCGGGTGCGCCGCGACGATCTCGTCACTTTCCAGGTCGACGGAACCCACGGCTCGGCCGTCGCCGGGCTGACGAAATGCTGGACCCAGCACCGCGTCAACACCCCGAAGCCGGTGTGGAATCCCGACCAGCCGCAGACGATCGACTTCTACAAGACGTGGGACGAAGTGCCCGACACGCAGGCCTTCGACAATGGTTTCAAGGTTCAGTGGGAGATGTTCCTGCGCCATGTCGCCGAGGATGCGCCGTGGCCCTACGGGCTGGAGGCCGGCGCCAAGGGTGTGCAGCTTGCCGAACTCGGGCTGAAATCTTGGGCGGAGCGCCGCTGGCTCGACGTTCCCAGACTGGAGTTCTGAGGAATGGCGACGATCAACCTGCCGCTCGATGGACAGATAGCACCCTATACGCTGACCGGCGCGCCGATCGCGCTGGCCAGGCGCCAGCCGAAGGATTTTTCCCGCATCGCCTATGCAGCCGCCCACGTCGTTGCCGATCCGCTTGAAGATAGTGATCCGTGGCTGACGCCTGCGATCGATTGGGACCGGACGCTCGCTTTCCGCCACCGGCTCTGGGACCTCGGGCTTGGCGTCGCCGAAGCCATGGACACCGCCCAGCGCGGCATGGGCCTCGGCTGGCCGGAAGCGCGGCAGCTGATCAAGCGCGCGCTTGCCGAAGCAACCACGCGCAGCGATGCGCTGATCGCCTGCGGCGCCGGCACCGACCACCTGTCGCCCGGCCCTGACGTGACCATCGACACCATCATCAGGGCCTACGAGGAGCAGATCGAAACCATCGAGGCCGCCGGCGGGCGCATCATCCTGATGGCAAGCCGGGCGCTCGCCGCAGCGGCAAAGAGCCCAGACGACTACATCAAGGTCTACGACCGCATCCTGCGGCAGGTCAGGCAGCCGGTGATCATCCACTGGCTCGGGGAGATGTTCGACCCGGCGCTGGAGGGCTATTGGGGCAATGTCGATCACCTCGCGGCAATGTCCACGTGCTTGCAGGTGATCGAGGCCAATGCCGCCAAGGTCGACGGCATCAAGGTCTCGCTGTTATCTCGGGAGAAGGAAGTGATCATGCGCCGGCAACTGCCCCCGAGCGTGCGCATGTACACCGGCGACGACTTCAACTACGCCGAATTGATATCAGGCGATGCGCATGGCCATTCCGATGCATTGCTCGGCATCTTCGACGCCATTGCGCCTGCGGCATCGGCGGCCCTCGAAGCGCTCGGTAACAACAGGAACGGCGAATTCTTCGCGCTGCTCGAGCCCACCGTTCCGCTGTCGCGCCACATCTTCAAGGCCCCGACCCGCTTCTACAAGACCGGCATCGTCTTCCTCGCCTATCTCAACGGGCTGCAGGATCATTTTACGATGATCGGCGGCCAGCAATCGGCGCGCTCGCTCTCGCATCTGGCCGAACTCTTCCGCCTCGCCGACAGGGCCCGCGTGCTCGACGATCCCGATCTGGCGGTGGCGCGGATGAAGCAGGTTCTTGCTGTTTACGGCGTTTCGTGAGCCGATGAAGGGAGGAGAATGACATGGTCGAAGGTCTCTCCATCAATCTCGCGACGATCCGCGAGCAGTGCGGCTTCGCTGAAGCTGTCGATCTCTGCCTGAAGCACGGCACCACCAAGATCGCCCCCTGGCGCGACCAGATCGCCAAGGTCGGGCTCGATGAAGCGGTGCGGATCGTCCGGTCCAACCATGTCAGGCTGACCGGTCTCTGCCGCGGCGGCTTCTTCCCGGCGCTGGAGGCTTCCGACCGCAGCAAGGCGATCGACGACAACAAGCGCGCCGTCGATGAGGCGGCGGCGCTCGGCGCCGATTGCCTCGTGCTTGTCGTCGGTGGTCTGGCGGGCGCCTCGAAGGATATCGGCGAGGCCCGCAATATGGTGGCGGACGGTATCGCCGCGCTGCTGCCGCATGCCCGCGCCAGCGGCGTGCCGCTGGCAATCGAGCCGCTGCACCCGATGTATGCCGCCGACCGCTCCTGCGTGAACACGCTCGGTCAGGCACTCGACATGTGCGAACAACTCGGCGAGGGCGTCGGCGTCGCTATCGACGTCTATCACGTCTGGTGGGACCCGGATCTCGCCCGCGAGATCGCCCGCGCCGGCGACATGAAGCGTATCTTGGCTCATCATATCTGCGACTGGCTGGTCCCGACCAGGGACATGCTGACCGATCGCGGCATGATGGGCGATGGCGTCATCGACCTGAAAGGCATACGGCGGATGATCGAGGCATCAGGCTTCCACGGCGCCCAAGAGGTGGAGATATTCTCAGCCGACAACTGGTGGAAGCGCCCGGCCGACGAGGTCATCCGCACCTGCGTCGAGCGCTTCCGCAGCTGCTGCCAGCCCTGAGAACCGACATTTGTAATCAAGCCCGTTTCCGCACGCATGAAGGAGGATCATTCGATGGAGAAGCGTCGTTTCGCACTGATAGGCACCGGCAATCGCGGCACCACCATGTGGGGCAAGGAGCTCCTGGCCGGCTGGCGCGAGCATGTCGATCTGGTCGCCATCGTCGATACCAACACGCTGCGCGCCGAGCGCGCCCGCACCATGATCGGCAGCAACGCCCCGATCTACGAGAACATCGACGCCATGCTGGCCGAGCAGCAGGTCGACATGGTCATCGTCTGCACCCCCGATTACACCCATGACGACATCGTCGTGCGGGCGCTGGAAGCCGGCATCGACGTCATCACCGAAAAGCCGATGACGACTGCGGTCGACAAGATCCGCCGCATCCTTGACGCCGAAAAGCGCACCGGCCGGCGCGTCGACGTCTCCTTCAACTACCGTTACGCGCCGACGGCGGCGAAGATCAAGGAACTCCTGAACGCAGGCGAGATCGGCCGCGTCACCTCCGTCGATTTCCACTGGTACCTGAACACCCAGCACGGCGCCGACTACTTCCGCCGCTGGCACGCCTATACGGAAAATTCCGGCAGCCTGTTCGTCCACAAGGCCACACACCATTTCGATCTGCTGAACTGGTATCTCGACAGCGATCCCGAGGCCGTCACCGCCTTCGCCGATCTGCAGAACTACGGGCGCAAGGGCCCGTTTCGTGGCCCGCGCTGCAAGCTCTGTCCGCACGCCGGCGCGTGCGACTATTATCTCGACCTCGAGGCCGATCCGTTTCTCGACGCGCTCTACGAGGATCCATCGAAGCTCGACGGTTACTTCCGCGACGGCTGCGTCTATCGCGAGGATATCGACATCCCCGACACCATGGTCGTCAGCCTGCGCTACAGGAACAACGTCCACGTCTCCTATTCGCTGAACACCTTCCAGCCGATCGAAGGCCACCACATCGCCTTCAACGGTACCGAAGGGCGCATCGAACTCCGGCAATTCGAAAAGCAGCCCTGGGAAACGCCCGAGGAGGACACCTTCCTTCTGATCCGCAACTTTCCGAAGGGTAGGGAGCCGGTCGAGCGCATCGTCGTGCCACACTCCTCGGGCGGCCACTATGGCGGCGACAACCGGATGCGCAACATGATCTTCAACCCTGGCATGGAAGACCGCCTCGGCCAGCGCGCCGGCACCCGAGCCGGTGCTATGTCTGTCCTCTGCGGCATCGCCGCGCTGAACAGTTCGCGCACCGGCAAGGTCGTCAAGATCGCCGATCTGATGCCCGAACTAACGGGTGGCGACACGGCGCCGGGTTTGAAAGCCGGCTAACTCATCGGGCGAGGGCCGTCATGCCAGCTGCACGTCGCTGTTCTGGATATCGTCCGCAGCCGTCGGCGCACCGGCTGACGCCTCGATCAGGCGCACCCAATTGCGAGCGATCGCCAGCCCGTTGGCATCGGCTGTCGCTGCGTGCGCCGCGGCGAGATCGGGATAGCGGTCGAGCCAGCCCGGCTCCATGCGCTCGATCGACGTTTCGAAACCTGCTCTCCAGCCAGCGACCACCTCCGCACTCGCCTCGAAGTGAAACTGCGTGCCATAGGCGGCGCGGCCGATCCGGAACGCCTGGTTTTCGACCAGCGGGCTCGTCGCCAGCAGCGAGGCGCCCACGGGCAGCGTGAACGTATCGGCATGCCATTCGAAGGTGGTGAATGCGGTTTTTAGCCCGGCCAGCAGCGGATCCGCCTTGCCGTCATCCGTCATGTCGATGGACTTCCAGCCGAACTCGCGTGTCCTGCCCAGCAGGTTTTCTCCGCCATGCGCCCGAGCCAGGATCTGCGCGCCAAGGCAGATGCCGAGCACCGCCTTGCCTGATTCGCCAAAGCGCAGCATCAGCCGCGCCAGGGCAGGCAGATAGGGATGGGTCGCGTCGTCGAGCGCATCCTGCTCGCCGCCGAGTACCACAAGCGCGTCATGCTCGAAAATGCTGCCGGGCAGGCGCCCGTCGAGATAGGGCCTGAAGTAGTCGAGCCGCGCATTCGCCTCGGCCAGCGCCACACCCAGAGACCCGAGCGGCGTATTCTTCATGTTTTCGACGACGGCGACCCGCATCCACGACTCCTGCTTTCTCAATCGGGTGACAGGAACACCAAGCCGCGCGCCATTGCAATATCCGTTGCGTTGCGTCGCGGCACTTCGTAAATTTGACCGCGAGAGGATACCGCCATGATCGACAGAAAAGCCCGCGTCACCATTTTATATTGCACCCAGTGCAACTGGCTGCTGCGCGCCGGCTGGATGGCGCAGGAATTGCTGCAGACCTTCACCGACAGCCTCGGCGAAGTCGCGCTCATTCCCGGCACCGGCGGCAATTTCGAGATCAGGGTGGATGACGCGCTGGTCTGGGAGCGCAAGCGCGACGGCGGCTTCCCCGGGCCGAAGGAACTGAAGCAGCGGATCCGCGACATTATCGATCCCGACCGCGATCTCGGCCATACAGACCGGACATCTCAGGAAAGCTGAGCCTACTTGTAAGGCGAGTTGCAGGTCTTGTAGATCCCTTCGTAGGTCACGAAGCGGTCTGTCGCCGGATTGTAGCTGCGATACTGGTTGCGGCACCAGTCGATGTGCAGTTTCCCCTCCGGCGGCCTTGGTCGCGCGGTGCGGATCGGCGGCAGCGTGTTGGCGCCGGGCGGCTGGGCACCGTAATAGCGCGGCGCTGGCCCGGCGGCCCGTGGCCGGTAATAGGTCGGTCCGGTCGCCGTCGGCGGGCGGTAGTTCGGCTGCACGTAGGATGGCGTGAAGGATTGCCGCTGGCCGAAGGTGAAGCACCCCCGATAATCGCACATCGTCTGAACCTGGACGATATTCGCGTTGGCTGAGGGCGCGGCCGGCACCTGCATCGGCATGGCCGAAACCTGCGCCAGCGAAACAAGTGACAGAATCACGACGAGGGGAAATTTCTGCAATCCGACCATCCGACCATCCTTTTTCATCCCTCTCATATAGTGCGCCCAGCACTGAACGACATCGCCCGATGATGCATTTTCGCCAAAAGCCCACGTCTGCCGCGCAGTCGACCGACTTTTTTGCGTCGTGTCAGAAAAACTTCAAAAACCCTGTTGACAGCAAGAGGCCACCCCCGTACATCGCTCTCCGTCGCCCAGATGGCGGAATTGGTAGACGCGCCAGCTTCAGGTGCTGGTACCCGAAAGGGTGTGGAGGTTCGAGTCCTCTTCTGGGCACCATTCCATTTAGCTCCCATTGAAATCGTTATATTTTTAGCATTTCAAGGGGGAAGCTCATTTCCTTTTTTACGCTACGGAATGATCGCGTTGCCGCTCGGGCAACACCAACTTCGGTTATGCCCCGAAGACGTTCCGCCCAATCCCCGTAGTCTTGCCAGATACATCACCAACGCAGGTATCGGCGGCCGATCACGGCGCCGAGGGCGCTGACGGTTGCGATTGCGGTCGTGTACCAGGCCGCGATGAACAGCGGGCTGTCGTCGATGCAGTGCCAGGCATAGAGCGCCGCGGCGATGCCGCCGGCGGCGAGCCCGGCCGCGGCACCGGCAAGCGCTGGCCGTTCCGGCGCGCCGGATTTCAGCGCCAGCAGGAAGCCGGCAAGCGGTGGCAGCGACAGCAGAGGAATGAATGTCAGGCAGAAGGCGGCGTTGTGGCCCATCATCTGTGGCTCCCAGAGCGCGGCAGGTAGCGCCAGGAACTCGACCGCGACGGCGGCGATCAGCACGACGAGGGGGACGACGAGCGCCAACGCAGGCGGTCTCAGAGAGACACCCGGACGGCCGATCCGAAAGACGACGATCGTGGCGAGGATCGCCAGCGCCAGCGTCAAGCCGACCTTGAAGAGCACCCGCGCCGTTTCGATCGCGCTGCCGATATCGCGGCGGATGCCGAGCGTCGACAGGAGGATCGCCGCCGAAACGGCAATGCCTGCCACCAGTGCCGTTGTCAGCACCCGGCCGAGCCGCATACGCACCGGAGCGTCCTCCGCCAGCAGGTTTATCAGCTCATTCGTCTTCAACAGATCCACTCCGATATAGCGCCGCCAGCTTCTTCAGGGCGCGATGCAGCGCCACGCGCACCGCGACCTCCGTCATTTTCAACCGCTCCGCCGTTTCGCGTATTCCCGCTCCATTCATCGATATCGAACGGACGATATCGCGTTGCGGATCTTTCAACCCGTCCAGCAGGCGCTCCGCATCGAGCCGGTCCGTTGCTTCCGTCGTCTGCTCGCCGCTCTCAAGCGTCTCGATCACGTCCTCGATCGGCACATTCACATGCCGCCCGCGTCGGCGCAGGCTGTCGATCATCTTGTTGCGCACGATGGCCGACAACCATGGTCCGATCGGACGCGCCGGATCCCAGGTCCCGCGTTTCAGGTGGACTGCCAGCAGCACTTCCTGGACCACGTCTTCGGCTTCGCTTGCCGGTGCGCCGAGCTGGTCGCAGCGCCTGCGCGCCATCGTCCTGAGATACGGCGTCACCCCGAGAAGAAAGCGGTGATAGGCCTGCGCGTCGCCATTCAGCGCCCGTCGCATCCAGTCTGCCCAATCGTCTTCCCGCGCCGAACGCTTCACCCGATGGTATCTCCTACGAACATGCGCACGGTTTTGTTACCGGCTCCGTGAAATTTAGTGGATGTTGTGTCGCGACTTGGCGAATGCCGCAAGGGACAAAACACCACAGGCTTCAAGCCTGTGTCGCGGAAGCAGCGCGGCGGCGACCCCGCAAGGCCGGCTCGTAAGACGACTTTCTACCCCGCTCGAGCCGAGCAGGCGGAAACGCTACAGACGTGGGAAGTCAGCGCACCGGCTGGTAGTGGCCGCGACGAGGCACCTCTGTGCCGGAGGAGATGGCGCCATCGTGGTCGCAGACGTAGACCGTCATCGGCATCCCACCGGATCGAAAGATGCTGTCGTAGCGGCGGCGGACGTATTGCGTCTCGGTGCGGCATTCATATTTTGGCTGCAGCGACTTGTCGGTCGGCGCCTTGACGCCGGGGAGGTTCGAATAGGGGTAGGCCGATTGCACGCGACCCGCACCGGCGCGGCTCCAGTCGGTCGAAAAACCGGAACTGGGCAGCAAGCCGCTCGCAAGCGCCAAAACAACGAGAACTATCCGATCAAACCGCATCACTGCCTCTGGCCGCAACTGGCCGCTCCATCAACATTGCGGATGTAAGTGGTGGCGGATTGCCCATCAAGCCGAATGCCGTGCCGCTCCCGCAAACGTGACCTCATGCCGGCTTGCGGAAATAACCTCGGATGACAGGATGCGCCGTCAGGGCGGCAAGAATGGCGAAGCCGGCGGCCAGCAGGAATCCGGCGAAGAAGCCGCCGATGATGCCGGCGATCAGCAACGTCTTCTTGCCTGGTCCGTTGGCCTTCAGCGGTGGTTCGGCCTGCGAGATCACGCGGATGTTGCTGCGCGACAGGCTCTGCTCCTCGCTGGTCTGGCTCGAGCGCTTCAGCACCGTCTCGTAGATGTCGCGGGCGGCGGTTGCCTTGCGCTGCAGTTCGTTGAGATCGACCTGCCTGTCCGACGTATTGACCTGCAATGCCTTCTGGACGGCCAGTTCCTTGGAGATCGCGTCCTCGGCCTTCTTGGTCTGCTCGTAGTCGGCCTGTGCGGTGCTCGCCAGACGCTGCAGTTCGCCCCTGAGCTCTTCCGAAACGCTCTTCAGCGAGGATCGTGCTGCCTGCAGGCGCGGATGGCGCGTGCCCATCTGGCTCTCAAGGCTGCTGACGATCGCCGCCTGCGTCGAATATTGCTGCCGCAGGCTGGCAAGCGCCGTCGACACGCCGCCGTTCTGCGGATCTCCGCCGACGATGTCCTCGAAGCGCAGGCTGTTGACGGCGTCGGCCTTCGATTTTGCCTGGATCGTCTTGTCCTGCGCCGTCACCAGCAGTGTGTTGAGCGAGGCCAGGCGTTGGTCCGAGATCAGGCCGTTCTGCGTCGATGCCATGTCGTTGTCGGCGCGGTAGGTCTCGACCGCCTGTTCGGCCTCCTGAACCTTCTGTCGAAGATCGGTCAGCCGGTTGTCGAGTGTCGCGGAGGTGTCTTCGTAGAGGCCGGAGCTGGCGTTGTTTTCTTCCTGCAGGAAGGATGCCACGACCTGGTTTGCCAGCCGGGCGGATTTCTCCGGGCTCTTGGTCGTCGCCGTCATCGACACGACATAGGTGGAGGCCTGGCGGGTGATCAACAGCACCTTTTGCAACGCGGTAATCACCGCAGCGCTGTCGGAACGGCCGTCGGTGAATTCGGGATCCTGATCGAGTTTCATCGCGTCGGCGACACGACGCAGCACATTGCCGGAGGTGAGGATCTGCACCTGGCTGTCGATCATCGCCGAGATCATCTCGGGCGACGGGCCGGAGGCCTGCGAGGACGGATCGTTGAGCCCGACCTGGCGCGGGTCGAAATAGAGGCTGGTCGCCGCGGTGAACTTCTGCGTCGACATCGGCAGCACGACGGCGCCGCCGATCGCGCCGAGCACGGACAGGCCGAGCACGAGAAAGCGTCTGCTCCAGATCGCCTGGATGACCGAGCGAACATCCAGCAGCGGACCGGCCGGTTCAGCATCGCTGGTGTAGACGGGGGGAGGCGTGGGAACCGGTTCGGCGATCGGCTGGTGGCGAACGGCCGGCTCTGCCGGTACGGTTTCGGCCCGGGGCGACACTGTTGGCTCCAGCGGGGTCGCTGGTGTCGGTTCGGCGACGGGGCCATCGGGAATGATCGAGGCGGGCGCGGGTCTGGAAACGGCGAAATCGGCCGGACGAAGCACTGGTCCCGGTCCGCCTGTCCGGCTGGAATCGCCGGTCGGAGGCTCGTAGCTGCGCCATTGCGGCAGCCGGCCTGCCTTGTTCCTGTCAGACTGGTTCATTCGCGCACTCGCTCGTCTGCCTACAATACTCTGGCAGCATAGGGCGACTTTAGAAATTCTTAGCTAACGGACCGTTAAGATGGGCGGACGATACTCGAATGAGCGATCGGCCGAATCTGGAAGCGATGATAATGACTTACAATTCCTCATCCTGGCGACGCGTGGCGGCTGCCGCCATGGCGACGATCCTGCTTCAGGCCGGTGTCGCGAATGCCCAGGGCAGCTGCCTTCAGGGCATCAATCTATCCGGCGCCGAGTTCGGCGCCGCCGGTGGCACACCGTTCAAGGACTATGCCTACCCCTCCGAGCAGACCATCGCCTATTTCGCAAAGAAGGGCTTCAACACCGTGCGCCTGCCGTTCCTGTGGGAGCGCCTGCAGCCGCAGCTTGGCAAGCCGCTGGACGAGGCCGAGCTGCAGCGTCTCAAGGAGACGGTCGAGCTTCTGCGCAAGCAGAAGCTGACCATCATCCTCGATCCGCACAATTACGCGCATTACAACAAGACGATGATCGGCGTCGCACCGGTCACCGCCACCGCCTTCGCCGAGTTCTGGGCACGGCTCGCGGTCGAGTTTTCCAATCAGGAGGACGTGATCTTCGGCCTGATGAACGAGCCCTACGACATCACGGCGGAAGCCTGGTTGAAGGCAGCCAACGCGGCCATCCGCACAATCCGGGCGACCGGGTCGAACAATCTCATCCTCGTGCCCGGCACGCGGTTCACCGGCGCCCACTCCTGGGCCGCCGATGCGCCGGGCGGCGCCAATGGCACGGTGATGCTGGGCGTTCGCGATCCGCGCAGCAATTATGCCTATGAGGTGCACCAGTATTTCGACCAGGATTCGTCGGGAATGCATGCCGAATGCAGCGGCAACGACAGCGCGTTGAACGCGGTAACTCAGATGACCGAATGGGCGAAGACCAACAAGACCCGCGTCTTTCTCGGTGAGTTTGGCGTCTCGCAGGACAAGGAATGCGTAGCGGGCCTGGGGCGCGTGCTCAATCACATGCAGGCAAATCCCGATGTCTGGCTCGGCTGGACCTATTGGGTCGCCGGCGACTGGTGGCCAGACACCGAAACGCTCAACGTTCAGCCGCACGACGGCAAGGATCGCAAGCAGATGACGGCGCTGGAAACCGCGCTGAAGGCGCCGCCCGCCGACAAGGCCGCCTGCAAGACCATGGCGAACTGAGATCCATGGCAAAGCCGGCGAGCCATCATTCCCGTGAGCCGATCGATTGGGGTATCCTGGCCGCCAGCGTGCTTGGCGTCACCTACAACGCCATCCTTGCCTTCATAAACCACAACATCGTGCCGCTGACGCCGACCCACGTCGTTCTCAGCGAAATTCTCATCCTCACCTTCAGTTTCGGCTACATCCTCAAGAAGGGCCTCTTCGAGGAAGACATCGTCCCGCTTGGTTATCTCCTGGCAACGATCGCGCTGACCATCTACGTCATGGTGATCAACAAGGCGGGCTATATCGATCATCTCCGCAACGTCCTGATCATCTTCGCCTTCACTGTACTCGGCCGCTGGAGCAACGAGCGAACGCTGAGGCTCGCCTTCAAGGTCTGCTGCGTCGCGACGCTGTCGGCGCTGGTCTGCGAGATCGTTTCGACCCCCGCCTATGTGGCGCTGTTTCATCCGGCGGAATATTTTCAGAACACCCGCGGCGTGCCGCCCGCCACCTATAGCGACGTCGGCCTGTTCCGGGGCGCGCTCGGCTTCGAGGGACGTTTCTCCTTCGGACTGATCGATCACCGCTCGTCGTCGATCTTCCTGGAGCAGGTGTCGCTGGCCAATTTCTGCGGCGTCATGGTGATCTATCTCGTGAGTTTCGCCAATCGCATCAGCCTGTTCGACCGGCTGATCTTCATGTCGACGATCGTCCTCATCCTGGTCACCAACGACACGCGCACCATGCTGATCTTCACCATCGTCAGCGCCGTCGGCTATGTCATCTATCCGTGGATCCCGAAGATATTCAGCTTCCTGATGATGCCCGGCATCGTCGTGGTGGGCTTCATCATTCACGCCTTCAAGCCGGATGCACATGACGACGATTTCGTCGGGCGCATCAGCGGCACCGTGCGCAACATCATCGCCATGGATCTGCCGGCGACGATGGGGCTCGAACTCGACCGGGCGACGACCTTCGTCGACAGCGGCTATGTTTATATAACCTATGGCGCCACCATATTCGGCCTGATCCTGTTCTGGCTTTTCGTCTCCTTCTATCCGGCTGGCCAAACGCCGAACCAGAGGCGCCTCTGCCACGCGCTGTCGCTGTTCATGTTCCTCAACCTGATGATCGGCTCGACCGCGATCTTTTCGATGAAGACGGCTGGCCTCGGCTGGCTGCTCGTCGGCTTTCTCAAATTCAACGAGGGGTCAACGGCGGGGATACGCGGTTCCACGGCGCAAGCGGAACGGACTTCAGTTCCAAGTCCCGTAAGCTGACCGGCGATGGGACGCGCGGGTCTGAAGCCAGCCGTCATCGAGAAAATTGATACAGGGCTGCGTGCACTTTGCTTGATCGGCCACGTTGCTTTGATCTAAGCAGGCGCGCCGGCCTCTGTTGAAAAACGGTTGGCCCATGCCAAAAAGGGAATGTGACGCATGACGCAATATGTATTGACGGTCGCCTGCAAATCGACGCGGGGAATCGTGGCGGCGATTTCGACCTATCTGGCCGATCAGGGCTGCAACATCGTCGACAGCTCGCAGTTCGATGATCTCTCGACCGGCATGTTCTTCACCCGCGTCAGCTTCATCTCCGAAGAAGGCGTGACGCTGTCGGCGATCCGCGAAGGCTTCAAGCCGATCTCCGAAAAGTTCGCGATGACGGCGGATATCCACGATGGCGACCAGCGCATGAAGGTGCTGCTGATGGTCTCGCGCTTCGGCCATTGCCTCAACGACCTGCTCTACCGCTGGAAGATCGGGGCGCTTCCGATCGACATCGTCGGCGTCGTCTCCAACCATTTCGACTATCAAAAAGTGGTGGTCAACCACGACATTCCCTTCCACCACATCAAGGTGACGAAGGAGAACAAGCCGCAGGCCGAAGCGCAGATCATGCAGCTGGTCGAAAGCTCCGGCACCGAGCTGATCGTGCTCGCCCGCTACATGCAGGTTCTGTCGGATGCCATGTGCCAGAAAATGTCCGGCAAGATCATCAACATCCATCACTCCTTCCTGCCGTCGTTCAAGGGTGCCAACCCCTACAAGCAGGCCTATGAGCGCGGCGTCAAGCTGATCGGCGCCACCGCGCACTACGTCACCGCCGATCTCGACGAAGGCCCGATCATCGAGCAGGACACGGCCCGCATCACCCATGCGCAGTCGGCGGACGATTATGTCTCGATCGGCCGCGACGTCGAGAGCCAGGTGCTGGCCCGCGCCATCCATGCCCATATCCACCACCGGGTGTTTCAGAACGGCAACCGCACCGTGGTCTTCCCGGCCAGCCCTGGCAGCTACGCTTCCGAGCGCATGGGCTAAGGCTGATCCCGCCTAATTCCTTCGAACGACAAGCGATTGCCGCTTGTCGATAGCAAGCAGTCGATTATCTGCTTATTGTGCAGGATCGAATCGTGCGGTGGGGGAATGCCATGACCGATGAAACGCTCGCTCAGCGTCTCGAGCTTCCGCGTCCTGACGTGACGGCTGCGGAAGCCGGCGACATTCTCTTGTCGCGCTACGGCCTCTCCGGCACGCTCACCGAACTCGGCAGCCAGCAGGACCGCAACTACCGCATCGATACCGGCGAGCAGCGGTACGTCCTGAAGATCTGCCACATGATCTACGAGACGCTGGAGCTCGAAGCTCAGAACGCCGCCATCCGCCATCTCACCGACATGCCGGGCGCCCCGCGCGTGCCTCGCGTCGTCGCCTCCACCGACGGGCAGGACATCGTCGCCGTCAGCATCCGCGAGCAGACCTTTCAGGTGCGCCTGCTCGAATATCTGGAAGGCGAGGGGCTGTCGAAGCCGGCCTTTCTGCCGAAGCAATCGGTGGCGGCGCTCGGCGCGCTCTGCGCCAACCTGGCGAAATCGCTGGCCGATTTCGATCACCCCGGCCTCGACCGTACGCTGCAATGGGACCTGCGCCGCGCCGGCCCCGTCGCCGTGCAGCTGCTCTCGGCAATCACCGATAGCGCCGCCCGCGACCGTATCGCCAAGAACATGGTCGCCGCCGTCCGCCGTGTGCAGCCCTTCGCGCCGGCGTTGCGTCTGCAGGCCGTCCACCACGACGTCACCGGCGACAACGTCGTCAGCCGTCGCGACGCGCATGGCCGCCTGATCCCCGACGGAGTCATCGATTTCGGCGATATCATCCGCGGCTGGCTGGTCGGCGATCTCGCCGTCGCCTGTGCCTCGCTGCTGCATCAGGCCGATGCCGATCCCTTCTTCGTGCTGCCCGCCGTCAAGGCCTATCACGAGATCTACCCGCTCAAGGAAGAGGAGCTCAGGGCGCTCTGGCCGCTGGTCGTCGCCCGCGCCGTCATTCTGGTGGCCAGCAGCGAGCAGCAGATCTCCATCGACCCCGGGAACGACTATGTCCGTACCAATCTCGAGCTGGAGAAACGCATCTTCGACACGGCGGTCGCGGTCCCCTTCGACCTGATGGAGACGGCGATCCTGAAAACGGCGGGCATCGAAGTGCCGACCGTCTCGACGGCCGACTGGCACCCGCTGCTGCCCGATCTCGATCTCCAAAAGATGCACTATGTCGATCTCGGCGTCGAAAGCCAGCATTTCGCCGCCGGCAACTGGACGCAGGGCGACATGGACTGGCGCCTGCTCGCGCGCGCGGCGTCCGAGGCCGAAGCCGATGCCGCCGCCACCCGCTACGGCGAATATCGCCTGTCGCGTTCGGGCCTGCGCAGCGCCCGGCCATCCGCCACCTACGCGCTGCACGCCGATATCTGCCTGCCCGCGCAAAGCCCCATCACAGCCCCCTTCGCCGCGCGAATCACCTGGCACAACCATCATCTGGTGCTGGCCGGCGAAGCCGTCAGCCTGCATCTCGACGGCCTCGATCCATCCGTGGAGGACGGTGCCGAGCTCGAAGCCGGCCAAGAGATCGGCGCCGTCTCCGGCGAGGCCGGGTCGCTCGGCGGACTGCGCGTGCAGTTGTCGACGCTGAAGGGCGCCGAGCCGCCGTTGTTCTCCGCGCCGTCGCAGGTCTTTGCCTGGTCGGCGATCTGCCCGTCTCCTTCGGCCCTTCTCGGTGCCGGTGTCGAGGCGCCGAAGCCGCTGTCGCCGGAAATCCTCAGCGTGCGCAACGCTCATTTCGCTGCACCCCAGAAGCATTATTATGCCGAGCCGCCGCAGATCGAGCGCGGCTGGAAGGAGCACATGTTCGATGTCGAGGGCCGCGCCTATCTCGACATGGTCAACAACGTCACCATGTTAGGCCACGGCCATCCGCGCCTCGCAGAGGCCGTCAGCGAGCAGTGGCTGCGGCTGAATACCAATTCGCGCTTCCATTATATTGCCGTCGCCGATTTCTCCGAGCGTCTGGCGGCGCTGGCGCCCGATGGTCTCGACACGGTGTTTCTGGTCAATTCCGGCTCCGAGGCCAACGACCTGGCGCTCAGGCTTGCCTGGGCGCATACCGGCGCCCGCAACGTGCTGAGCCTGCTCGAGGCCTACCACGGCTGGTCCGTCGCCAGCGACGCGGTATCCACCTCGATCGCCGACAATCCGCAGGCGCTGTCGACCCGGCCCGACTGGGTGCACCCGGTCGCCGCGCCCAACACCTATCGTGGCGAATTCCGCGGACCTGATTCGACCGGCGACTATCTGCAGAGCGTCTTTGCCGCGCTCGAACTGATCGACAACAGCGGCGAGCGCCTCGCCGGATTCATCGCCGAGCCAGTCTACGGCAATGCCGGCGGCATCACGCTGCCGGACGGCTATCTCGCGTCCGTCTACGGCCAGGTGAGGGCGCGCGGTGGTGTCTGCATCGCCGACGAGGTCCAGGTCGGCTATGGCCGCCTCGGGCATCACTTCTGGGGCTTCGAGCAACAGCATGTCGTGCCCGATATCATCACCATCGCCAAGGGCATGGGCAACGGCCATCCGCTCGGCGCCGTCATCACCACACGTGCGATTGCCGATTCGCTGGAGAAGGAAGGCTATTTCTTCTCCTCGGCCGGCGGCAGCCCGGTCAGTTCGGTCGTTGGAACGACCGTGCTCGACATCATGGCCGACGAGGCGTTGCAACAGAACGCCCGCGAGGTCGGCGATCACCTGAAGAGCCGGCTGATCGCGCTGATGGATCACCATCCGATCGTCGGCGCGGTCCACGGCATGGGGCTTTATCTCGGTGTCGAATTCGTCCGCGACCGCGAAACGTTGGAGCCCGCAACCTTAGAGACGGCGGCGATCTGCACGCGGCTGCTCGACCTCGGCGTCATCATGCAGCCGACCGGCGATCACCTCAACGTGTTGAAGATCAAGCCGCCGCTCTGCCTGAAGGCCGAAAGCGCCGATTTCTTCGCGGATATGCTCGAAAAGGTGCTGTCCGAAGGCTGGTAACGCGGCCATCGCAGCGTTAACCATTTCGGTCATTTCGCGGCTGGTCGTGTTTTAATCGAATGCCCCATTGCCGGAATCAGACGCGCTCCCTATCTCTGGCATCGAGCGACGGAATGGTCCGTATCGTCACACCAAATGCACAAAGCCCTGTTATAGGTCTTCCAGTGAATTCGGTTGAGGCGGAATGATTTTTTCCTAATCGCCGACATTTTGACACGTTTAGGAATATGTTTCCGGTATTCTGCAATGTATAGTCTACAAATCAGATAGACTAAAACGGCAGTCATCACCGGCTCCAGTCCGCTGGAGCCATCGAAGCAGGCACGACGCAGAAGAAAGGAATGAGACATGAAACACTTTGACATTCTTGCCACGCTCCTGATGCGTCGCATGCTTGGCAGTGACCGTCCGGGCGCTCTCTCCCGCCCGAACTGTCGAATGTGACCTTCGTCCCCCTTTAACGGAAAAGACCAAGTCAATTCGCCATCGCCGACGCAATCCGCGCGGCAGGAGTTCTATGCATGAAAAAAGAAGTTATCGAATACGCAGGCGTCCCTGTTGGGATCGTCATTCCGGATGAAAACCGGTTGAAGTTCATCGCCGTGAAGTATCACGTTCATGATCTCGACGAGCAGCATTTCAGCTCGCCCGCCGAGGTCAAGCACGCGATCCACGCCCTGATGACCAGCCGTCATCCAAAACCCATCCATGCCTGAGGGCATGGATCGCTGCCGGCCTCAGCGCGCCGGTAACAAGTTTCAAGAGGATATCTGACCGGTCCCGCCATAAGCGGGGCCGGTCTTGTTTTTTGCGTATGCTTGCGCTCCTATCGCCCGTTCCGGACGACACATTACGGATCAACCGAAGGACGCGGCATTTGCTCAACCTGCTCACCGATATCGACGGCGTCTCCGTCGGCCATGCCACCGATCTCAAGCTCGGCTCGGGCGTCACCGCCATCGTGTTCGACCGGCCGGCCGTCGCGTCCGGCGTCGTGCTGGGCGGTGCGCCGGGTGGCCGCGACACGGCTTTGCTCGATCCGGCGATGACGGTGGCCGAAGTCGATGCCTTCGTGCTCTCCGGCGGCTCGGCCTTCGGGCTCGACGCGGCGGGTGGCGTCCAGGCTGGTTTGCGCGCCGCCGGCCGCGGCTTTTCTGTTGGCAACCAGCGCGTGCCGATCGTGCCGCAGGCGATCCTGATGGACCTGCTCAACGGCGGCGACAAGAACTGGGGCCTGCAATCGCCCTATCGCGACCTCGGCTACGCGGCCTTTCAGTCGGCATCGAAGGGCCGGTTCGCGCTCGGCACCGTCGGCGCCGGCACCGGCGCCACGACCGCCACCGTCAAAGGCGGCCTCGGCTCGGCCAGCGCCAGAACCAGCGCCGGCCCTACCATAGCGGCCATTGTATCAGTCAATGCGCTCGGCTCGGCCACGGTGGGCGAGGGGCCGCATTTCTGGTCCGCTCCCTTCGAGCGCGACGCCGAGTTCGGCGGCCTCGGCCTGCCGTCCGGGATGTCCGAGCGCGATACCGCCATGCGCCTGAAGGGCGTGAACACCACCGCCACCACCATCGGTGCCATCGTCACCGATGCTGTTCTAACCAAGGCCGAAGCCCACCGGCTGGCGATCATGGGCCATGACGGCTTCGCCCGCGCGCTTCTGCCGGCGCATCTGCCGCTGGATGGCGACACCATCTTCGCCGCCGCCACGGGCGCGAAACCGCTGGGCGGGCTGCCCGATTTCCTTGAGCTCTGCCACCTCGCCACGCTTGTCATGGCCCGCGCCATCGCCCGTGGCGTCTACGAGGCGACCGCGCTGCCGGTGGATGGCGCGCAGCCGGCTTGGCGCGACCGCTATCCCGATCGCCGCTGATCGCGTAGAGAGAACGACAATTGGCCTTTGCGGCGGAGACGGTGACATGCAGCTACGCGCCCTGATGTATTTCGACGAGCTGGTCCGCACCAGCTCCATGCGCCAGGCCGCGGAGAACCTCAACGTCGCGCCGACGGCGATCAGTCGCCAGATCGAGAACCTTGAACATCATTTCGGTGCGCCGCTGGTGGAGCGTAGCGCCCGTGGCGTCAAGCTCACCGCCGCCGGCGAACTGCTCGCCGCCCGCGCCGGCCGCACGCTGCGCGAACTCGATCACGTCGGCCAGTTGATCGAGGACCTGAAGGGCCTGCAGGCCGGTCGTGTCGCCATCCACGCCAACGGCGCCACGGTCGCCAACCTTCTGGCGCCGGCGCTGGCCGCCTTCAGCCTCAGATATCCGAAATTGCATTTCGAGGTGACGATCTCGAGCGCCCGCCAGGCCGTCGAGGCGGTCAACAGCGGCGAGGCCGATATCGCCGTGACGCTGTTCGCGCCGCAGGTCTCGGGCACCAAGGTCCGCCTGCGCTCCGAAATCGCCTACGACCTGATCGTTGCCCCCGGCCACCCCGCTGCCGCCAAGCCGGAGGTCACGCTGAAGGATATAGCCGACTATCCACTGGCGCTGCCCGACCAGTCCTTCGGCTTTCGCCAGGCCTTCGATGCGCTGTTCGAAAAGGCAGACCTCGATTTCGAAGTCGTCTTCGTCACCAGCTCGCTGGAGATGCTGAAAGAGCTGGTGCTGAGTGGCGCCGCCGCCACGCTGCTGCCGGCGCTGACGGTACGCCGCGAGATCGAGGCTGGCCAGCTGCGCGCCGTGCCACTGGCCGCGAAGAGCGCCATTCGCACCCATGTCGATCTCTGCGTCGCGCCGGATCGCCAGCTTTCCTTCGCCGCCACCAAACTGCTCGACTTCATCGAGCGTTTTATGCGCGAGCGGGCCGGTGGGCAGCCAGAGCGGTCAGCGATAACCACGGATATGGCAACGGATTAGGCGGCACGCTGGCCATCGGTTGGGCAGTTGGGCTTGCATCGTGCAGCAAATTGCGGTGTAGCTATTTCGGCTACACTGAGCACACAAAAGCGTCATTGTGTGTGCACGGTGGCAATGACACTCTATCGTCAATCGGCCAGTTGCAGCAAGCAGCGGCCAGACAGGGGACATGATGATCAAGCTTCCGCTCGCGCCCTCAATGCGTCTCGTTCGCCTTCTTTCGCTGGGCGCCGCCGTCTCGGCCGGCTTGGTGATGCTGAGCCTGACGCCGGCGCAGGCCGCAAAGACCACGCTCAATCTCGGCATGACCATCGAGCCCACCGGCCTCGACCCCACGGTCGCCGCCCCTGTCGCCATCGGCCAGGTCACCTGGCAGAACATCTTCGAAGGTCTGGTGACGATCGACGAGGCCGGCAAGGTGCAGCCGCAGCTGGCCAAGAGCTGGGAGGTCTCCGCCGACGGCCTGACCTATACGTTCAAGCTGCAGCCTGGCGTGAAATTCCACGACGGCCAGGCGTTCGATTCCGCCTCCGCCAAATTCGCGCTCGACCGCGCTCGCGGCAAGGATTCCGTCAACCCGCAGAAGCGCTTCTTTGCCTCCATCGCCTCGATCGATACACCCGACGCGGAAACGCTGGTGCTGCATCTTTCGGCGCCGACCGGCAGCCTGCTCTATTGGCTCGGCTGGCCCGCCTCCGTCATGGTGGCGCCGAACTCGACCGCCGACGACAAGACCAAGCCTGTCGGCACCGGCCCGTTCAAGTTCGTCAGCTGGGCCAAGGGCGACAAGGTGGAGCTCGAAAAGAACGCCGACTATTGGAACAAGGCCGCTGCGGCAAAGCTCGACAAAGTCACTTTCCGTTTCATCGCCGATCCGCAGGCCCAGGCCGCCGCGCTGAAATCCGGCGACGTCGACGCCATTCCCGAATTCGCCGCGCCCGAGCTGATGACCTCGTTCGACGGCGACGCGCGCCTGATCACCAAGATCGGCAATACCGAGCTCAAGGTCGTCGCCGGCATGAACAACGCCGTCAAGCCGTTCAACGACAAGCGCGTGCGCCAGGCCCTGATGATGGCGATCGACCGCAAGACGGTCATCGACGGCGCCTGGTCCGGCCTCGGCACACCGATCGGCAGCCACTACACCCCGAACGATCCCGGCTATGTCGACCTGACGGGCAAGCTTCCCTACGATCCCGAGAAGGCCAAGGCATTGCTTTCGGAAGCCGGCTATCCCGATGGCTTCACCTTCACCATCAAGTCGCCGCAGATGGCCTATGCGCCGCGCAGCGCCCAGGTGATGCAGGCGATGCTGGCCGAGATCGGCGTGACGATGAACATCGAGCCCACCGAATTCCCCGCCAAGTGGGTGCAGGACGTGATGAAGGACCGCGCCTTCGAGATGACCATCGTCGCCCACGCCGAGCCGATGGACATCGATATCTACGCCCGCGATCCCTACTACTTCAAATACAAGAACCCCGCTTTCAACGACCTCCTGAAAAAGGTCCAGGAAACCGCCGATCCCGCGGCGCAGGCGAAGATCTACGGCGAGGCGCAGACGATTCTGGCCGAGGACGTGCCGGCGCTGTTTCTGTTCGTCATGCCGAAGCTCGGCGTATGGGACAAGAAGCTGAAGGGCCTCTGGGAAAACGAGCCGATCCCGTCGAACGTGTTGTCGAATGTGTCCTGGGAGGATTGAGGGCTGGTGAGGGTGGTGAACAGGTGTTCTGACTTGTCGTTCACTGGCGTGTCCTCGGCAAACGCCAACCTCGGCCGTCGCGCCAGCATTACCCCCCTCTGCCCTGCNNGGGGGAGATCGGCTGGGCGTGGCCGCTCGTTCCAACCTCAGAGTTTGGCGGAAAGGCCGCCACGAGCCGATCTCCCCCCCTGAGGGGGAGATGCCCGGCAGGGCAGAGGGGGGCGCCACGCACGCAAACCCATCGACAACCGCGCAACTCACCGCATCGGCAAAGCACCTCACACTCCCACGGCCCGCGACATGATCGCCCTCCTGCCGCGCCGCATCGCTGGCCTCGCCCTCACGCTTCTTGTCGTCTCGCTGCTGATCTTCGCCGTCATGGACCTGCTGCCGGGCGACCCCGCCTCGATCATGCTCGGTACCTCCGCCGCGCCGGAAACGCTGGCGGCGCTGCGCCATGAGCTCGGCCTCGACCAGCCGCTGCTGCTGCGCTACCTCGCATGGCTGGCCGGCGTGTTCCGTGGCGATCTCGGCCAGTCCTACACCTACGGCGTCCCGGTCGCCGGCCTCATCCTCGAGCGCCTCGCCGTCACCCTGCCGCTGGCGCTGATGGCCATAGCGCTGTCGGTTGCCATCGCCATCCCGCTCGGCGTGCTCGCGGCGTCCAGGCGCGGCGGCGTTATCGATGCCGTCGCCTCGGTTTTCTCGCAGGTTAGCATCGCCGTCCCGGCCTTCTGGGTGGCGCTGCTGCTCATCATCCTGTTCTCGACCACCCTCGGCATCATGCCGGCCGGTGGCTTTCCAGGCTGGAGCGCCGGCGTCTGGCCGTCGCTGAAGGCGTTGATCATGCCATCGGTGGCGCTGGCCCTGCCGCAGGCGGGCGTGCTCACCCGTGTCACCCGCTCGGCGGTGCTCGACACCATGCACGAGGATTTCACCCGCACCGCCAAGGCCAAGGGTCTGTCGGCAAGCAGGGTGCTGTGGCGCCATTCGGTGCCGAACGCGATGATCCCGATCCTCACCATTCTCGGCCTGCAGTTCACCTTCCTGGTCGCCGGCGCCGTGCTGGTCGAGAACGTCTTCAACCTGCCGGGGTTGGGGCGGCTCGCCTTTCAGGCGCTGTCGCAGCGCGACATCGTCGTCATGCAGGATGTCGTGCTGTTCTTCGCGGCGCTTGTCATCGTCATGAATTTCATCGTCGATCTCTCCTATCTGGCGATCGATCCCCGCCTGCGAAAGGGGATGTGACATGGCGCCCGTGGTATCTGCCGAGATCGCTGTCCGCCGCCGCCGCATGCGGCTTGCCAAGCGCATGAACCTCGTCGTCGGCGCCATTGTGGTGGCTGCTCTCGTTGCCATAGCCCTGCTGTCACTGGTCTGGACACCGTTGCCGCCCGCAAAAATGCAGATCATTCACAAGCTGCAGCCACCCTTCTCCTTCGGCCTGCTCGGCACCGATCAGTTCGGCCGAGACGTGCTGTCGATGCTGATGGTGGGCTGCTGGAATTCGCTGTCGATCGCCATCGTCGCCGTCGCCATCGGCGGCACGCTGGGCTCGATCGCCGGCATTTCGGCGGCGGCTTTTCGCGGCGTGTTCGAAAGCCTGCTGATGCGCGTCTGCGACGTCATCTTCGCCCTACCGCCGATTCTGTCGGCAATGATGCTCGGCGCCTTCCTCGGCCCCGGCAGACTGACGGCGATCATCGCCATCGCCACCTTCATGATCCCGGTCTTCGCCCGCGTCACGCTGGCAAGCGCCCTGCAGGCCTGGAGCCGCGATTACGTGCTCGCCGCCCGCGCGCTCGGCAACACCCGGTTCACGATCTCCGTCAGGCACGTGCTGCCGAATATCATGAGCGGCATCATCGTCCAGGCGACCATCCAGCTCGGCCTCGCGGTTCTGACCGAAGCCGGCCTCAGTTTCCTCGGCCTCGGCCTCGCGCCGCCGGCCCCGACATGGGGCCGGATGCTGGCCGACGCGCAGACCTATCTTGCCCTTGCCCCCTGGCTCGCCATCCTGCCCGGCCTCGCCATCGCGCTTTCGGTCTTCGGCTTCAACATGCTCGGCGACGGCCTGCGCGACCTGCTCGATCCGCGCGAGGCCAGCCGCTGAATTCGACGATCCGCTGATTTTGACGAAGACATTTTGAAAGACGACGCCATGACCGAGATCGACCTGAGCATCCGCGAGCTGAAACGGCGCTTCGCCGACAAGAGCCTGTCTCCGCTGGAATACTGGCTGGCGCTGGAACCACATATCGCCGCCTGGGAACCTCACATCGCGGCCTTGTATCTCTATGATCCCGATGCTGCCCGATCCCAGGCAAGGGCCTCCACGGAACGTTGGGCGCAGGGCGCGCCGCTCGGCCCTCTCGATGGCATTCCCGTCACGCTGAAGGAACTGATCGCCACCGAGGGTCAGCCAGTGCCCCTCGGCACTCGCGCCGTCGAGCTCAAACCCGCCCTCGAGGATGCTCCCATCGCCGCCCGCATGCGCGAGGATGGCGCCATCATCTTCGCCAAGACCACATGCCCGGATTACGGCATGTTGTCGTCCGGCCTGTCGAGCTTCCACAACCTCAGCCGCAACCCGTGGGACATCACCCAGAACCCCGGTGGCTCCAGCGCCGGTGCGTCGGCTGCCGCCGTCGCCGGCTACGGCCCGCTGCATATCGGCACCGATATCGGCGGCTCCGTCCGGCTTCCCGCCGGCTGGACCGGCATTTTCGGCTTCAAGCCCAGCCACGGCCGCATCCCGGTCGATCCCTACTACGTCGGTCGCTGCGCCGGGCCGATGACCCGCACGGTCGACGACGCAGCGCTCGCCATGGCGACCCTCTCGCGGCCCGACTGGCGCGACGGCACCAGCCTGCCGCCCAATGATTTCGACTGGACCGATCTCGATATCGACGTCACGGGCATGCGCATCGGCCTGATGCTCGACGCCGGCTGCGGTCTCGATGCCGAGGACGAGGTCAAGGCGGCGGTGCTGGAGGCGGCGAAGCATTTCGAGCGGGCAGGCGCCACCATCGTCCCGGTCGGCCCGGTGCTGTCGCGTGCCATGCTCGATGGCCTCGACAATTTCTGGCGTGCCCGCTTCTGGGGAGATATCGAGGGGCTGAGCGAAGAGCGGCGAGAGAGCATCCTCCCCTATATCCATAGCTGGGCCAAGGGCGGCGCCGATGTCAGCGGCGTCGATGCCGTCAGGGGCTTCAACCAGACGATCGAGATGCGCAAGACCTGCGGCGCCTTGTTCGAAGACGTCGATGCCGTGCTGTCGCCGACGAACCCGATCGTTTCCTACCCCGCCGAATGGGCCTCGCCGACCAACGATCCGGCAAAGCCCTTCGAGCACATCGGGTTCACCGTTCCCTGGAACATGTCGGAGCAGCCGGCCTCGTCGATCAATTGCGGCTTCTCGCGCTCCGGCATGCCGATTGGCCTGCAGATCGTCGGCCCGCGCTTCGACGACATGCGCGTGCTGAAGATGTCGAAGGCTTTCGAAACATGGTCCGGCGGCGTCACCACATGGCCGAAACCTCCGGTAAAGCTGCCCGTCAGCTGATCGGACGGCGATAGCCGTTCGGCTGCTCGTAGAGCCAGCCGATGCGCTGCACCGCCTCTTCGAAATTCTCGCGCACGACAGTCATCGTGTGGCCGGTCGCATGGATGATCGTCTCTTCGTCTTCCATCACGGCCACATGCCCCTTCCAGAAAACCAGGTCGCCGCGCCGCAATTCCGAGCGGTCGATCGGCTCGCCGAGGCCTGCAGCCTGCATGTCGGTGTCGCGCGGTGCGCTGCGGCCGGTCATCAGCATGGAAAGCTGCACCAGTCCCGAACAGTCGATGCCTAGCCCGGAGCGTCCGCCCCAGAGATAGGGCGTCTCCAGAAAACGTGCAGCAATATCGACATAGTCGGTGCCGTCAAGCGCGCCGATCGGCTGCACATGCTTGGCGAAGATCGCCGTGCCGTCCTCCAGCAGAGCATAATGGTTGCCGCGCGCCTCGGCCGCACCCGTAATCCTTACCCGGCTACCAATGGAGAGGATCTGGTTGTAGGGTTTGCGCAGTTCCGGCTCGCGGTAGAGGAAGGTGCGCTGCACGGTGACGATATGGGTCGGTTCAGCCGCGGCATTGCCGACCGCCTCTTCCGGCAGATACCCGACATAGCCGTCCAGTACCGCCTTCACCCAGCACCAGCCGTCAGCCCGGTCGAACACGGTGACCTCTTCGCCGTAGAGCAGCTCTGTATCGATCCCCGAGGCCGCATCCGGCTTCGGCTTCAGGCCGATAACCGGCACCACGATCCGCGCCGGCGTACCGTCCACGAAGCGCTCGGCCTCCACCTGACCCTCCAACCCGCGCTCGGCGAGATCGGCCCGGTAGGCATTCAGGCGGCGGTCGGGCAGGGTCATGTCATCGTCCTCGCATTACAGTTTGCGACCCTGCTCACGCACGCGGTCGCCGAGTTTTTCCAGATAGAGCGCGCCGCCGACGGTGCGCTTGATCAGCACGTTTCGCCGGTCGCTCGCGTCGCGAACCCGGTCCACCAGCCCCATCTCGCCCATCGTGTCGAGCGCCCGGGTGATCACCGGCTTGGTCACGTCGAGTTCGGTCGCCAGCCCCCGCACGGTATGCGGCGGCGGCACGAGATAGATATGCAGCAGGATCGCCATCTGGCGCAATGTCAAATCGCGGTCGTCGTGGCGAACCTGGTCGAGCGAAACCCCATGCCAGAGCCCCAGCGCCTGCGACGCGGTCAATTCGATCGGCACGGCCCCTCCTGCATTCGTTACGCCACCGTTCCATTTTCCGGCAGGCGCGCGCGCAACGCAATGGGGCGGCAAATCTGCCGCCCCACAGGGTGAATAAAATTTTAACGATCGGGTTAGCGCACACTCTCGCGGATGTGGTGATAGAGCGCCCGGATCGCCTGCGCCTCGCCGCCACCCGGCGAATGCGGCCGCTCGGAAGGCGCCCAGCCGTAGATGTCGAAATGCGCCCAGCTCTTCGCCTTGCTGACGAAGCGCTTCAGAAAAAGTGCTGCGGTGATCGCGCCGGCCATGCCGCCGGCAGGCGCGTTTGTGATGTCGGCGAACTTGGCGCGGATGTCCTTTTCATAGCCGGCATACAGCGGCAGACGCCACAGCGGATCGTCGGTTTCGAGGCTCGATTCCATCAGGTCCTGCGCCAGTTCCGGGTCGTCGGTGAAGAATGGCGGCAGATCCGGCCCGAGCGCCACGCGCGCCGCGCCCGTCAGCGTCGCCATGTCGATCATCAGGTCCGGCTCTTCCTCGTCGGCATAGGCGAGCGCGTCGGCGAGGATCAGGCGGCCCTCCGCATCGGTATTGTCGATCTGGACGGTCAGGCCCTTGCGGCTCTTGTAGATGTCGCCGGGACGGAAGGCGTTCGACGAAATCGAGTTCTCGACCACGGGGATCAAAACGCGCAGGTCTACCTTCAGCTTGGCGTCCATGATCATCAGCGCCAGGCCCATGACGTTGGCAGCACCGCCCATGTCCTTCTTCATCAGTAGCATCGAGGAGGCCGGCTTGATGTCGAGGCCGCCGGTGTCGAAGCACACGCCCTTGCCGACGAGCGTGATCTTGCGGTGCCCCTTCTTGCCCCAGCGCAGGTCGAGCAACCGCGGCGCATCGGCGCTGGCGCGGCCGACCGTGTGGATCAGCGGGAAATTGTGCCTGAGGTCTTCGCCCGAGATTACCGAGAGTTCGGCCTTGTAGTGCGCGGCGAGCCCCCGGAACGCCGCTTCCAGCTCGTTCGGTCCCATGTCGTTGGTGGGCGTGTTGATCAGGTCGCGGGCAAGGAACACGCCGGCGAGCTGTCGCTTGATATCGGCGGCATCGGCATCGCGCGGGATCATCAGCGTGCCGGCCGTCTGCTTTTCGGATTTGTAGCGGTCGAATCGGTAGCTGCCGAGCCCGAAGCCGAGCGCCAGCCGGTTGGCGGTCAACGGCGCCGTCTCGATATGCCAGTCGCCTGATGGCAGCGAGCGCGCCAGCTTTCCGGTGATATAGGGCTGTTCGGATGGGTTGCTCCCGAGGCCGAACAGCGCGCCGCCGAGATGGCCCTCGGCGGTGGGGATCAGCAGGAGTGAGCCGCTCTCGGCCTTGTATCCGGCCTTTTTCGCCCAATCCAGCGCGATCGGGTCGATCGTCCCGGTCTCGATATGGGCGGGCGTGACGGCGAAGATCGGCAGGGTCGAGCCGCCCTTGCTGTTGAAGGGGGTCGGTCTCTCGATGAACTGAAACGGGGGCATTGTCTATCCTTCGGGGGCGTCCGGGAATCGCATTTTAACAGTCTGTTAGGGTTAACAGACTATTGCTTGAGTGAAGATTGCGTCAAAGCCTTTCCCTGTTCCGCTTCTAGGTCAGGCGCCGATTTCGGATTTCAGGAACGCGCCATGCCTGCTTTGGTCAAGACACCCCTATCGACACGCCTTCTCCAGTGCACCGCGACCGCGATGCTGGCGCTGATGCTGGCCGGTTGCAATACCACCAAGGACAAGATGACCACGGGCTCGATCCCGGTGGCGCTGAACAAGCCGGTCGAGACGATGAACGACCAGGAGGTCCGCTCGGCCACCGATCGCGTCGGTCAGGCCTACGAGAAGAACCCGCGCGATCCGGTCAACGGTGTCAACTACGCCAATCTGTTGCGCATGCAGGGCAGGGACGCGCAGGCGCTCGCCGTCATGCAGCAGGTGGCGATCGCCAATCCGAACGACCGCAGCGTGCTCGCCGCCTACGGCAAGGCGCAGGCCGCCGCCGGCCAGCTGCAGCAGGCACTCGACACTATCGGCCGCGCGCAGACGGCCGATCGCCCCGACTGGAAGCTCGTCTCCGCCCAAGGCGCCATTCTCGATCAGCTTGGTCGCTCCGCAGAGGCGCGCCAGCGCTATCGCGACGCGCTCGACCTGCAGCCGGGCGAACCGTCGATCCTCTCCAATCTCGGCATGTCCTACGTGCTGACAGGCGATCTTCGCACCGCCGAAACCTATCTCCGCCAGGCGGCCGGCCAGCCGGGCGCCGATAGCCGCGTCCGTCAGAATCTGGCGCTCGTCGTGGGTCTGCAGGGTCGTTTCCCGGAAGCCGAGCAGATCGCCCGCCGCGAACTTTCGCCGCAGCAGGCCGACGCCAACGTCGCCTACATCCGCTCGATGATGTCGCAGCAGAACTCCTGGCAGAAGCTTGCCGCCAAGGATGTCGGCAACGCCGACAAGACCGCCAACTAGGCTCCTGACTTTATTGCAGCCTGATTGTCACCGGCCCCGCAGGCCGGAGATGACGAGTTCCAGGCCAAGCCCGGCCATCACGGTGCCCGCCAGCCTGTCGATCCATCTCTTCGCCGAAAGATAGATGCGTCGCGGATGCCGTGCAGAAAAGGCGTAGGCAACGATCGTGTACCAGCCGGCCTCCACGGCAAAGACGCCGAGCGGCACCGCCACGAACAGTTCCAGCGGAATGGTTTTCGGCAGCAACGCCGCGAAGATGCTGGCATAGACGACGATGGTCTTCGGATTGCTGATCTGGGTAAGGAACGCACTGATAAAGCTGCGGCCGACGGCGCGCGTGCCCATTGTGGTTTCGCCCATCTCGAGCGGCTCGCTGGCGCCCTGCCAGATCCGGAAGGCGATGTAGATCAGATAGACGCCGCCCACGATCTTCAGCGCCAGGTATAGCCATTCAAACTGCGACAGCAGGGCCGTCAACCCGGCTAACGCCAGGATGCTGAACGTCACGCCGCCCAGCCCCATGCCGAGTGCCGCCGCAAGCCCGTCGCGGCGCGATCGCGACACCGCGATCCGTGAGACCATCACGAAGCTCGGACCCGGGCTCATGGCGCCGATCGATAGTGTTGCGACAATGCTGAGGAAGACGCTGAGAGAAGACATAGGTAGCACCCGCTTGGTTCGAAGGGGGCGATGTGTCTCACGCTTTTACGCGCTCGTCCATCCCAAACGGCGCCACTCCGGTACGGTCCGCGCGGGCGCGCCCTCGGTGTCAGAACCGGTCGGAGACCTGGATGCCGGCTGGCCCGAGAATGACGGCGACCAGCACCGGCAGGAAGAACAGGATCATCGGCACGGTCAGCTTCGGCGGCAGGGCCGCGGCCTTCTTTTCGGCCTCGTTCATCCGCTCGTCGCGGCCTTCCTGGGCCAGAACCCGCAATGCCTGCGAAATCGGCGTGCCGTAGCGGTCTGCCTGCATCAGCGCCTGCACGACCGACTGGACGATCGGCAGCTGTGTGCGCGTGCCGAGGTTTTCCAGCGCCATGCGGCGATCTGGCAGGAAGGAGAGCTCGGCCGTCGTCAGCACCATCTCTTCGGCAAGGGCCGGCGAAGCCTCGCCCAGTTCCTCGGAGACGCGGCGCATCGCCGCTTCGATGGAGATGCCGGATTCGACGCAGATCAGCATCAGGTCCAGCGCATCCGGCCACGCCCGCTTGATCGAATGCTGCCGCTTGCCCATCCGGTTGGAAATGAAGATGTTCGGCGCGTAGAAGCCGGCATAGGCAATGAACAGCGTGAGCAGGAAGCGGATCGGCGTCGGTTTGTCGACGAGGTGGTCGAGGCCGAACACCCAAAACAGCGCCAGCGCGAAGAAGCCGAACGGCAGCAGGAAACGCGCCACGAGAAACATGTTGAGCGCGTTTTCGGAGCGATATCCGGCCGCCCGCAGCTTGTTGACGGTATTTTCGTCGACCAGCGCCTCGCGCAGATTGAAACGCTCGACGATCTGGCGAACGGAGCGATTGTTCTGGGTGCGCAGCGAGGCCTTGCCGCCTGTCGCTTCCGCATTCATGCGGGCGCGTTCGCGGGCGCGCATCTGTTCGCGCTCGGTCGACACGGCCTTCATGCGCTTGTTGAGATCGCCGCGTTCGAAGAACGGCACGGCCACCGTGTAGAGCGTGGCGAAGACCGCCAGCGCCACCAGCACGGCGATAACCATCGAAGGATCGGTCAGTGAACTGGCGAGATCGGACGACATCGCATTTCCTCCGCTAGATATCGAAGCTGACCATGTTGCGCATGACGAAGATGCCGATCGACATCCAGATCGCCGAAGCGCCCATGATCAGGTGGCCGCGCGGATCCGTGAACAGGATCAGCATGTATTGCGGTGAGGTTAGGTAGACCAGCGTGGCGACGATGAAGGGCAGGGCGCCGATGATCACCGCCGAAGCCTTGGCTTCCATCGACAGTGCCTGCACTTTGGCTTTCATCTTCTTTCGGTCGCGCAGAACCTTGGAGAGATTGCCGATCGCTTCGGAAAGATTGCCGCCGGCCTGAGACTGGATGGCGATGACGATGGCAAAGAAGTTCACTTCCTGCAGCGGCATGTGGTTCGTCATGCGCGCGCACGCGTCCGGCACGCTGAGACCGATCTGCTGCGATTCCACCACCCGCCGGAATTCGCCCTTGACTGGCTCCTTGCCCTCGTTGGCAATCAGCCGGATCGCGTCGTTGAGCGGTAGGCCGGATTTGATCGAGCGCACGATGACGTCGAGCGCGTTCGGAAATTCGGTGAGAAACTTGTTCTGCCGGCGCTTGATCAGGAAACCCAGGATCCAGCGCGGCAGGCCCAGCCCAGCCACCACCGGCAGGCCGAAAATCACCATCGTCGGCGCTCCCAGCAGGAATGCGAACGCCATCAGCACGAAACCGAATATGCCGCTGAACATGTAGAAGCGGCCCGGCGTGATCGACAGCCCGGCCTGCGTCAGCCGCGATTTCAGCGTCAGCTTCTTCTTGGCGTTTTCCTGCTGCCGCTTTTCCAGATCCTTGAGGTTGTCCTGCATCGATTTTCGACGCTTGGACATTTCCTGCACCCGGTCGCGTGCCGCCTTGACGTTGGACTTGTCGGCTTCGGCGGCAGCCACGCGGCTGACGCGGCTTGCCGCTTTCTTGTCGGTCTCCATCCGCGAAAACAAAAGGCCGTAGCACACCGCGCCGGCGGAAACGGCTGCCAGCGCGACAATCGCCAGAACGATGGGATCGAGACCGAACATCTGCTTAATCCTTCGACTTTTCTTCCATTTCGTCGAGCGCCGCGGCGAGGCGTTTTTCCTCGTTGTAGTAGCGGGCGCGGTCCCAGAAATGCGGCTTGCCGATACCCGTCGACTTGTGGCGGCCGATCAGTCGTCCCGAGGCGTCCTCGCCCTCGATCTCGTAGCGCATCAGGTCCTGGGTGATGATCACGTCGCCTTCCATCCCCATCACCTCGGTGATCTGGGTGATGCGGCGCGAACCGTCGCGAAGGCGGGCGGCCTGCACGACGATGTCGACCGAGCTGGAGATGATTTCGCGCACCGTCTTTGCCGGCAGCGTGAAGCCGCCCATGGCGATCATCGATTCGATACGGCTCAGGCATTCGCGCGGCGAGTTGGCGTGGATCGTGCCCATCGAGCCGTCGTGACCGGTGTTCATCGCCTGCAGCAGATCGAATACCTCGGGTCCGCGCACTTCGCCGACGATGATGCGTTCGGGGCGCATACGCAGGCAGTTCTTGACGAGGTCGCGCATGGTGATCTCGCCTTCGCCTTCGATGTTCGGCGGACGCGTTTCCAAGCGCACCACATGCGGCTGCTGCAGCTGCAGTTCGGCGGTGTCCTCGCAGGTGATGACCCGTTCGTCGCGGTCGATATAGTTGGTCAGGCAGTTCAAGAGTGTCGTCTTGCCCGAGCCGGTACCGCCGGAGATGACGATGTTGCAGCGGACGCGGCCGATGATCTGCAGCAGCGTCGCGCCTTCGGGTGTGATCGCGCCGAACTTGACGAGCTGATCGAGCGTCAGCTTGTCCTTCTTGAACTTACGAATGGTCAGCGCCGGTCCGTCGATCGCCAGTGGCGGCGCGATGACGTTGACGCGCGAGCCGTCGGGCAGGCGCGCGTCGCAGATCGGGCTCGATTCGTCGACGCGGCGGCCGACCTGGCTTACGATGCGCTGGCAGATCGACAGCAGCTGCGCGTTGTCGCGGAACCGCACCTCCGATTCCAGCGTCTTGCCGCCCACTTCGATGAAGGTGCGGCCGGACCCGTTGACCATGATGTCGGCGATGTCGTCGCGCGCCAGTAGCGGTTCCAGCGGGCCGTATCCGAGCACGTCGTTGCAGATGTCGTCGAGCAGCTCTTCCTGCTCGGAGATCGACATCGCGAAATTCTTGATCGTTATGATATCGTTGACGATATCGCGGATTTCCTCGCGCGCGCTCTCGCCGTCGAGCTTGGCCAGCTGCGACAGGTCGATCGTGTCGATCAGCGCCGAGAACACCTGTGCCTTGGTGTCGTAATATTCTTCCGTGCGGGCCGGGCGTTTGCGCTGCGGCGTCTGCATCGGCGGCGGCGTCACCTGCTGGCGGGTCTGCTCGCGCTGCGGCTCGACGAAAACCGCGGGCGACGTCGATGGTGAGGGCGCAGCAACGGGCGGCGGCGGCGCGATGGTGCCGCCCGCCTTGCCAGATCCTTCGTTTCCGCGTTTTCCGAACATTCTTATTCCAATCCACTCATGGCGGGTGTCACTTGCGCTTCAGGAGGCCGAGAAGACTGCTCTTCTTCGCCTTCTTGATCGCGATCCGGCCGGTAACGATGTGCGCCAGCTGCGAGAATGTCTCGGCGGTCGGCGATTTCGCATCCATCTCCGAAATCATCCGGCCGCTGTTGGCGGCGGTGCCGAAGAGGTTGCTGTCGAACGGGATGATCGCCACCGGCTCGCATTCCAGCGGTTCGCAGAAGTCCGATGGGGCGATCTCCGGCCGCTTCGGCATGCCCACCTGGTTGAGAACCAGATGCGGCGCCTTGTCGTTCGGGCGCATCTTGCGCAGCGCGTCGATCATGTTCTTGGTGTTGCGCAGGTTGGCGAGGTCGGGCGAAGCGCAGATCACCACTTCGTCGGCGCTGGCCAGAACCGAGCGCGTCCATTCGGACCACGCATGCGGCACGTCCAGAACGGTCACCGGGGCGGAGCGCTGCAGCACGTCCATGACGGGCTGGAACGCCTGTCCGTCGAAATCGTAGGCGCGGTCGAGCAGCGAAGGAGCCGCCAGCAGAGAAAGGTTTTCCGAGCATTTCGTCAGCAGGCGATCGAGAAACATCTCGTCCAGTCGTTCCGGCGCATAGACCGCTTCGGCGATCCCCTGCGTCGGGTCCTGATCGAAATCGATGTTTGCCGTGCCGTAGGGCAGGTCGAGATCGGCGAGAATAGTCTCCGTCGAAAACAGCCGCGAGATACCGAAGGCGCAATTGTGCGCGATGGTCGACGAGCCGACGCCGCCCTTGGCGCCGATGAAGGCGATGCTGCGGCCAAGCGGCTCGGCATCGGGATCGACGAAAATCGTCGCCAGCGCCGACATGATATCGGGCATGGCGACCGGCTGGACGATATACTCCGAAATGCCGTTGCGGATCAGGTCGCGATAGAGCGCGATGTCGTTGTGGTAGCCGACGATGATGACCTTGGTCGAGGGATCGCAGACGGAAGCCAGCGGCGCCAGTTCCGTCAGGAGATGGGCGCTGTTTGCTCGGGTTTCGAGAATGATCAGGTTCGGTGTCGGCGCGCTGGAAAACATGTTGGCGGCCGCGGCGATGCCACCGCTGGTGATGCGCAGGCTGACCTTGGACATGCGCCGGTCGTTGCCGCACCGCTCCATCACCCGCTGCAGTTCCTCGCTTTCGCAGAAGGCATGCACGGAGATACGCGGCAGCGGCCGCATGTTCTCGAGCTCACCGGTTCGCATCGCATCGTCTGCTTGCTGAAACTCGGTGGGGTTGTTGATGTCGTATTCGACCGTACTCATCGTGGGTCCTAGCCTCCGAAGCCGGTTGAACTGGTGCTGGCGTCTTCGATCGTCGTGGTGCGCTCGCGATATTCCTTGATCGCCGCATTGCGACGCGTCGCATCGATCGGCGTCATGCCACGCGGCGCCACGAGGTCTTCAGGGTTGGCGATCTGGGCGGCGAGGTTGTTCTGTGTCGCGCAGCCGAAGTTGTAGTAGTTCTGGTTGCCGAAATCGTTGATCAGGTCCTTCGGCCACTGCCCGCACTGCGACGTCATCGCGGTCGTGCCGACGAAGGTCAACCGGATCGGCGCGGCGTCGGTGGCGCTCAGCGTCACGTAGGAGCTGTTGACGATCTTCGAGCTGGCGATGCCGCGCGCGCTGAGTTCGGCGCGGACCTGGCCGCGCAGTTGGCGGGCGGCGTTGGAGTTCGGCGATCCCTCGGGCGTCAGCAGGTAGACCGGTCCGGTGGCGCGCGAGCCGTAGTTCTGCGCAAAGCCGCGGATCATGTCGCGCTGGGCGGTGTTCAGCCGGCGGTCGGTGGATGCGACCGGTATGTCGACCGACTGTTCCGCCTCTGCCACCACGATTGGATGGCGCTGGCGGTAATCGTCGGGAATGCCGCCGGTGGTCAGCTGGTCGCGCGATGCGCAACCGGACAGCATTGCCGCGGCGACTGCGGCTGCTGCGATCAGCGACTTGGAAAAACCGCCGTGCGAGGCGCTGGTCTTGATCTGGGCCATAGGCTTGTCTCTGTGTTGTGCCATTGCTGATCCCGCTTCGCTCATTTGTAGATGAACCCGATTGAGCCGTGGAACGGTGCGTCGGCAACTGATGTCTTGCCGCCGTAGACCTTGTTGACACGGTTCATGAAGAACGCGGCGCCGTCGTTCTCGGGGCTGAAATTGTCGTCGGGCCGGTTCAGCTGGTTGCGGGCCACCGGACGTACGAGATACGGCGTGGCGATGATGACCAGTTCCGTTTCCTCGCGCTGCACCGTTCGCTGGCGGAACAGCGTGCCGAGGATCGGGATCTTGTTGGCGCCCGGCGTGCCGTTCGACGTCTGCGAGACGTTGTCGCGGATCAGGCCGGCGAGCGCGATCGATCCACCGGAGGGCAGTTCGACCGATGTTTCCGCCGAGCGGCGCTGATAGGTCGGCAGCGAGCCGGAGACGGATGGTGCCGGCTCCGACACATTGGTCTTGATTTCCAGGCTGATGCGCCCGGCCGAAAGAACCACCGGCTTGAAGGAGAGATTGATACCGTAGCTGTACGGAGTAACCGTGACGTTGCCGTCGTTGTCGGTCGTCGAATAGAGAACCTGACCACCCGAATTGAAGGTCGCCGCTTGACCGGAGATCGCCGTCAGGGTCGGCTCGGCCAGCGTCTTGACCACCTTCGCCTGCTCGAGGGCGCTGAGATAGGTGGAAATGTCGTATTTGCCGATCGAGCTCTTGAACAGCGCCGCAAGGCCGCCGCCGAGTGCCGCGGTCGCGCCACTGCTGTTCGGTGCGCCAAGCTGCGCCACGCTCAGGCCGCCCGAGTTGGAGACGAGATTGTCGAAGCCGATCTGCTTCAGGATTTCGCGGCGAACTTCGGCGATGGTGACCTTCAGCGTCACCTGGTCTTCACCTTCGATCTGAAGAAGATTGATGACCTGCGATTGCTGGCGGTTTTCCGCAAACAGCGCCACCGAGCCGTCACCGCCGGAGCCACTGACCGATTTTTCACGCGTTGTTGCCTCGCCGCCCTTGAGGAACACACCAGCCAGATCGGCGGCCTGCGCCGCGTCCTGCGGCGTGCGGACCGTGCCTGTGAGCACGATGTTGTCGGAGACGATCTCGACATTGATATTGGAATCGGGGATGAAGCGGCGCAGGTTGGTCTGCAGCCCGCTGACATCGCGCTCGATGGCGATATCGAGGCTGACGATCTGCTGGCCGTCGGCGCCGAAGATGAAGATGTTGGTTTGTCCGACTTGTTTGCCGAACAGATAGATGCGCCGCGACGACCGGGTAACGGCGTCGGCCATGCCGGGATCGGAGACCAGGATATCGTGCGCATCGACGGGAAGGTCGATGACCACAGCCTTTTTCAGGCCGATCTTCAGAGCACGGTGCGCGCCTGCGCCGGTCTGGGTGATGTTGACCATGCCGTCCGCGGCGGCCTCAGCCACCCGGACACCGAACGCCTGATCGACAAAGCCCGACGCCATGCCGGTGAAGCCGATCGTGAAGGAAAGGCAGCCTGCCATCAGGTGCTGCATGTGCCGCTTCGAATTGCCCATGTTCATGTCCTTCACTCGGCTTTCGTCACGGTGCTGTCGGTGACGATCGCCCCGGATTTGATGACCTGCACGATCGAGCTGCCATTGTCGCCGCTAAGCAGGTAGTCGGCAGCGCTGGTGTCCGGCTCGCGGGCATCGGCAACCGAGCGCAGCGCCAGCGACAGCCGGTCGGCCATCTGCTGCGCGACGGCCAGCACCTTGGTCTGGTCTGGTGTGAGTTCCAGCGTCGCCGTCGTGCCGACGACAGCCTTGGAGCCGTCATCCTTTTCCTGGACCTGCTGGTCGATCGCCAGCACCCGCACGTTGTTGAGCACGGTTTCGGTGAGATATTTGTCGCCGGTCTTTTCCTTGCGCACCATGATCAGATCGACGCGGTCGTTCGGCAGGATGAAGCCGCCGGCGCCGGTTGCCACCGAGATCTCGGTTGCCACGGCGCGCTTTCCCGAGGGGAGAAGCGACGACATGATGCGGCTGCTGGAATCGGCGATTTTTTCGGCCCGGATCGGTTCGCCTTCGAAGATCGGCAGGCGCACGACAGCACCCTGCATGTCCTTGATGGCATCGGGCTTGTCGGTCTCGGTGATGAAGCCCTGCACGACGCCGCCCCTCGGCCAGGCCATCCAGTGAACGGCCTTGTCGTCGAAACGCGCGCCGACCGGCAGGTTGGCGCTGGACACCAGCACGTTGACCGTCGGCTCCTTCTCCACCACCGACTGCACCTGGGTGACGACGGATCCGCGACCGGCAAGGTTCATGGCGAGCACGCCGGCAAGGCCTGCCGCTACGACAGCCACTCCAAGGATCAAAAGGCGGGCGGGTTTCATCAATGGTTCCCCAAGGAATCGAAATATTCGCTCCGGAGAATGAACCGCAATTGGTGTACTTATAGTTAACGAAAGACTTCCATCTTAGGTTAACCGGGCCTTAACGGCCGTTATTTCAGGCCTTCCAGAGCATTCAGGAACAGAGGCGACGAAGGGTATGCGAAGAACCCGCCGATCGCGATTGCGATGCCGTAGGGGATCTTCTTTGCCATCAGGATCGAATGAGGAACAGGAAGACCGATCGCCAGGATCGTGTCGGACTGCGCGCGGATGATCAGGATGACAAGCGTCGCCGCGCCGCCCATGATGCCGACATAGGCCAGGAACTCGACCAGCGACGGGTTCAGCCCGAACCACAGTGCCGCAGCGGTCAAAAGCTTGGCGTCACCACCACCCATCGTGTTCGTCGCGAACAGGATGAAGCAGACGACAAAAACCGCAAGCGCACCGGCAAGATGCGAGCCCAGCTGGGCAAGCGGCAGCCCCGTTAGAAGCGCGATCACGAAGAATGACAGGATAAGGATGACCGATGCCCTGTTGGGGATCGTCATCGTGAACAGATCGGAGAATGCCGCGATGGCGAGGCACAGGGGGAATATCACGAAGACTGAAGCTGCGATCATCCTACCAACCGATCCTTTAACAAGACAAAAGGCTCACTGCGCTTGCCAGTGAGCCTATCTGTCACCAGGCTTGTTATCGCCCGACGTGCATTTCTTAGGCGAACTTAGTTCGTTCCGCCGACGCCGGTAACAGCGGTGTTCATCTTGTTGCCCAGGCCGCTGAATACGGTGTTCAGCTTGGTGCCCAGGGTGCCGGCGCCGGTGATCAGCGCGACAGAGATGAGCGCTGCGATGAGGCCGTATTCGATTGCGGTTGCGCCAGATTCGTCTTTCAGGAAACGGCTTACAAGCTTGGTCATGATAACTCCTAACTCCAGTTGATGTTCAGCACGTCCGCCAACTGTTTGCCGTTGATCGGATGAGCTCAACCTAGCGATCCGCTCTTTCGATCGGCTTAAAAAAATGGGTTACCAATATGTAAATTCGATATGAGTGATGGCTATGGTAAGTATCTGTTCGAGTAATTCCGTATAATTTTAAATATCCCCCGGAAGCCGTTGCTGAATAAGAAATTTCTGATCTTGTTTGGATCTGGCGCTTCGCCAACAACAGACGGCGGCGCATCGAAGTGTGCCGATCCGGCGCCTTCATCGGTCGTTAGCGCCCCATTCCTGTATCAATTCGACCGTGCTTAAAGCTTCGTTCACCATTTTTTCCCATGTTGTAGGCAAGTAATGTCACGATCGTGAGAGAAATCCCCATGTCAACGAGCGGCAAAAGGTTAGTCCTCGCCTGCGTTTTCGCCGCAACCGGCATTTGTGCGCCTGCTATGGCGCAGCAGTCGGAAATGCTGCGCGTCTATATGGATCAGGCGCGCGTGCTGAAGCTGGATCGACCGGTCAGCAAGGTGATCGTCGGCAATGCCAAGGTCGCCGATGCCACCGTTGCCGATCCCAAGACCATCGTTCTGACCGGGCGCAGCTTCGGCAGCACCAATCTCGTTCTGCTCGACGCCGACGGCAATGCCATTCTCGACGAGAGCATCCTTGTGTCGATCGACGAGGCCAACACGGTCCGTGTTTTCCGCCAGACGGAGCGCACAGTCCTGTCGTGCACGCCCAATTGCGAGCAGCACAGTGACACGTCGGGTGCAGCGGCTGCAGCTGCGGCTCCTTGACAGGGCATTCGGATGCTTTCCGCATCGTTAAACTCCTGAACCGGTCTGAAACGAAAAATCAACGTTCTGTGCCTAAGAGTGCATGATCGAAGCTGTGTCGGATACAGGCCATGACGGAATTGGATCAAACAGCAAAACGGGCTGGCCGGCCTGAACGGACCCGGCGATCGTCATTTGCCGCCTTCGCGCGCTCGCGTGACGGCTCCGCGGCCATCGAGTTCGCGCTCCTCGCGATTCCCTATTTTCTGGTGATCTTCGCCATCATCGAGACCTTCATCGCGTTCGCCGGTCAGCAACTGGTGTCGAATGCCGTCGATACCATGAGCCGCAAGATCCGCACCGGCCAGATTACGGCGGCGAACACGACCCGCACGGCGTTTCGTACATCTTTCTGCTCGGAAGTTTCCATCCTGATCACCTGCTCGACGACGGAAGCGGCAACGCCGAGCAAGCTGTTCCTCGATATCCAGTCCTACGCCACCTTCGCCGCTATTCCGAAGACGATCCCCCGGGTGTCGACGGCGGCGGGTGCCGATATCAACACGGCGAGCTTTCAATACGCACCCGGCGGCCCGGGCACCATCAACATGGTACGCGCCTATTATCGCTGGTCGATCATGACCGATCTGATCCGCCCCTATATCAGCAATGTGAAGCCCGCCGACGGCTCCGCCGCCTATTTCCTGATCGTCGAAACCGCGGCGTTCCAAAACGAGCAGTTCCCGACATGAGGCTCCCGCGCGCTGTCAGGAGATTGAGGGCGGTCACTCGCCGCTTCGCCGCCGACAGGCAGGGCGTCGGCGCGATTGAGTTCGCGATCGTCTTCCCGATCCTCGTCATGCTCTATGTCGGCGCATTCGAAATCACCGTTGGTCTCAGCGTCAGCAGCCGTGCCACCCGCTCCGCCGCGGCTGTCGCTGATCTCGTCACCCAGCAGCAGTCGGTCACCAAATCCTGGCTATCGGACACGCCAAACATTGCCGGGGCAATGTTCACGCCGATGAACACTAACGGCATGACCATGAAGGTCACCGGCATCACCATCGATGCGGCGGCCAACCCGACCGTCAAGTGGTCGTGGGCGCAGGACAATACCCGCCCCTACGCCGCAAACGCAGCAGTCACCGTCCCGACCGACCTGAAGAAGGCGAGCACCTTCCTGGTCCGCACCGAATTGAGCGTGCCATACCAGTTGTTCCTGTTTGCCCCCTATCTGGCGCACAACAGCAGCACCATCACCATCAGCCGCACCTATTATTATCGCCAGCGTCAGGGCGAGAGCGTCACCTGCGGCGATTGCTGAGCCACCTGCCGGCGCCGGAATTTGCCATCGCGCTTTTGCCGTTATAAGGCTTGTGGCCCGGCGCCCTCGTGGTCATATTTGGCCAACCGGGCGCCACCCTTGTCTGTCCCAGGTGAACCATGCCGCGTGCCTTTCTTTTCGTAATGGATTCCTTCGGCGTCGGCGGCGCACCCGATTCGGCCGCCTATGGCGACGAGGGCGCCGATACGCTTGGTCATATCGCCGAATTCTGCGCCGTCGGTGCCGGCGATCGCCAGGGCCTGCGCTCCGGCCCGCTTGCGCTGCCCAACCTCTCGGCCCTCGGCCTGCTCCATCTCGCCAAGGCTGCCTCCGGGCGCGTGCCGTCGGGCATGCCATTCCCCGAGAAGGTCTATGCCAGCTTCGGCTCGGCCAACGAAGTCTCCCGCGGCAAGGACACACCGTCCGGCCATTGGGAGATCGCGGGCACACCCGTCACCTTCGACTGGGGCTACTTCCCCACGGAAGGCGATGCCTTCTCCCCCGAATTCGTCGAGGCGCTGTGCAGCGCCGCCGAAGTTCCGGGCATTCTCGGCAATTGCCATGCGTCGGGCACCGATATCATTGCCCGCTTTGGCGAGGAGCATATCCGCTCCGGCAAGCCGATCTGCTACACCTCGTCGGACTCTGTCTTCCAGGTCGCCGCCCACGAGAAGCATTTCGGCCTCGATAAGCTGATGACCTTCTGCGCCATCGCCCGCGCCCTGCTTGACCGGCAGAATATCGGCCGCGTCATCGCCCGTCCCTTCGTCGGCGAAACGCGCGCCACTTTCGAGCGCACCGGCAACCGCCGAGATTTCTCGGTGCCGCCGCCGGAGCCGACACTGCTCGACCGCCTTGTCGAAGCGGGCCGCACCGTCCATGCCGTCGGCAAGGTCGGTGATATCTTCGCCCATCAGGGCGTGTCGCGCGTCGTCAAGGCCAATGGCAACGCGGCGCTGATGGATGCCACGCTGGAAGCCATGGATGTGGCCGAGGATGGCGATCTCGTCTTCACCAATTTCGTCGATTTCGACATGCTCTACGGTCACCGCCGCGACGTGCCCGGTTATGCCGCGGCGCTCGAAGCCTTCGATGCGCGGCTCTCCGAAGTCGGCGGCAAGCTGAAACCCGGCGATCTCGTCATCATCACCGCCGATCACGGTTGCGACCCGACATGGCGCGGCACCGATCACACCCGCGAGCGCGTGCCCATCATCGCCTACGGTCCAGGCCACCGCCCGCGCAACATCGGCATCCGCAGCAGCTACGCCGATATCGGCGAGACCATCGCCCAGCATCTGCGCATCCCCGCCGGCCCGCACGGGAGGAGTTTTCTGTGACGTCGCATCTGAAGAAGGTCGAGCTGCACTGTCATCTGGAGGGCGCGGCCCCGCCGGAGCTGACGCTCGCGCAGGCCCGCAAGTACAACATCGATATCAGCGCCTATCTCAAGGACGGCGCCTATGTCTGGCATGATTTCGCCAGCTTCCTCGAGTGCTACGACAAGATCTCCGAGGTCTACAAGACCGCGGAAGACTACGCGCTGCTGACCGAAACCTATCTCGCCGAACTCGCCGATATCGGCACCATCTACAGCGAACTCATCGTCTCGCCCGATCACGGCAAGCGCATCGGCCTCGGTGCCGATGCGTATATCGAGGGCGTCTGCGAAGGCATCCGCCGCGCGAAAGCTGTGAGCGGCATCGAGGCCCGGCTGATCGTCACCGGCGAGCGCCATTTCGGCCCCGAAAGCGTCATCGGCGCCGCCGAATACGCGGCCAAGGCCGGCAACCCGCTTATCACCGGCTTCAATCTCGCCGGCGAGGAGCGCATGGGCCGCGTGGCCGACTATGCCAGGGCCTTCGACATCGCCCGCGACGCCGGCTTCGGCCTCACCATCCATGCCGGCGAAGTCTGCGGCGCCTTCAGCGTCGCCGACGCGCTCGATGCCGTGCGTCCCGCCCGCATCGGCCACGGCGTGCGCGCCATCGAGGATGCGGATCTCATCAAGCGGCTTGCCGATCTCGGAACCGTGCTGGAAGTCTGCCCCGGCTCCAACATCGCGCTCAAGGTCTTCCCGGATTTCCAGTCGCACCCGGTGCGGGCGCTGAAGCAGGCCGGCGTGCGCGTCACCATCAGCTCCGACGATCCGCCCTTCTTCCACACTTCGCTGGAGCGCGAATACGAATTGGCGTCGGACGTCTTCGGCTTCAGCGACGCCGAGATCGACGAGATGACCCGCACCGGCATTGAGGCCGCCTTCGTTGACGAAGCGACGCGCCAGGCGCTGTTCGCACGGCTGTAGCGTTGCCGAGACTGGGGATCGCAGTGGCAATTTGCCCTGCGCTCTTGCGGGGAGGGCGCTTTCCGTGGAAGAAACAGCGCATAAGAACAGCAAAAGAAAGGGCTCGGCCATGAACGGCGTCACCGTCATCGATCATCCGCTCGTGCAGCACAAACTCACCATCATGCGGCGCAAGGAAACATCGACCGGCAGCTTCCGCCGCCTGCTGCGCGAAATCTCCACGCTGCTGTGTTACGAGGTGACGCGCGATCTCGAGCTGACGATGGAAACCATCGAGACGCCGATGCAGACGATGCAGTCGCCGATCCTCGAAGGCAAGAAGCTGGTCTTCGTGTCGATCCTGCGCGCCGGCAACGGCCTGCTCGAAGGCATGCTGGAGCTAGTCCCGTCGGCCCGCGTCTCGCATATCGGCATGTACCGCGATCACGATACGCTGCAGCCGGTCGAATACTACTTCAAGGCACCGGAAGGCTTGGACGAGCGCCTGATGATCGTCGTCGATCCGATGCTGGCCACCGGCAATTCCTCGATCGCCGCCATCCACAAGCTCAAGGAGCGCGGCGCCACCAACATCCGCTTCCTCTGCCTGCTGGCGGCACCCGAGGGCATCAGGAATTTCCAGGAAGCCCATCCCGACGTGAAGATCTACACGGCCTCGATCGATAGCCATCTCAACGACAAGGGCTACATCATGCCCGGCCTCGGCGATGCCGGCGACCGCATGTACGGCACCAAATAATTAACCGTCTGTTTACCACCTCTGAATTTACCTAGGGCCTGGACTATGTTTCCAGGCCTTATCGCCTTCCGACATTAGCAACTTGTCAGCGAATCTGGCTTAGCTGCTTATGTGTGGCCGCGCATGATGCACGGTTTATACAGGAAGGATTTCTGTTTCCATGCTTATGCGCACAGTCGTATTCGCAAGCATCGCCGCGGTGCTTGCCACCCAGGTTCCTTCCTTTTTCGGAAGCGATGCCGCTCGGCCGGAAGGCCCCGTTTCCGTCAATTACGTTTCCGGCACGGTCGATCCCGTGCAGACCACGGCGGTCGGCGGCACCGGCAGCGCCATGCGCCTTCAAGCCGACGCCCAGGGGCATTACACCGGCGATTTCAGGATCAACGGCAAGGCCGTCTCCGGCCTGATCGATACCGGCGCCACCTATGTCGCGCTCAACGAGACAATGGCCCGCCGCCTCGGCTATACCGCCAACCAGCTCGATTTCCGCTATTCGGTCAACACCGCCAACGGCCAGACCAAGGCCGCGCAGGTGATGCTCGACCGCGTCGAAATCGGTGGTATCAGGGTGCGTGGCGTCGAAGCCCTCGTTCTCAAGGACGAGGCATTGTCGGCGACACTGGTCGGCATGAGCTTCCTGCAGAAGCTCGCCTCCTATTCGGTCGCCGACGGCTCGCTCAGCCTCAAGCAGTAGTTCTTCAAAGGCGTTTGGAAATCACCGACGGCAGGGCAGGCGCCTCGTCGCCGATGCGGTAGTTCGCCTGCAGCGCCGCGGCGACCGCATCCGCGTCGGCGTCATTGGCCGCATGCACGAACCCGATCGCATCGCCTCTCTCCACCCGCGTGCCGAGCGGCAAGAGGTCGGTGAAGCCGACAGCATGGTTGATCTTGTCGGCCGGATGCCGCCGTCCGCCGCCGAGGTCGATCACACCCATGCCGATATCCCGGGCATCGCAGGAGGACAGCCAGCCGCCGCGCCGGGCAAGGACGGGGCTTATGAACTTGCCGAAGGGCATGTAGACATCAGGTCTTTCCAGCAGATCCGCCGGCCCGCCCAGCATATGCACCATGCGCGCAAAGATCTCCGCCGCCTTGCCCGAGGAGAGCGCCGCCTTCGCCTGTCGCTCTCCGTCCTCGCGCGAGCTCGCAAGCCCTGCGCTGACGAGCATCTCCGCCGCAAAGGCCAGCACCACCGTCTCCAGCCGCGTGCCGGTCTTCTCGCCGGCAAGAAATTCGATGCAGTTGCGGATCTCAAGCGCGTTGCCGACGGCATCGGCCAGCGGCTCGTTCATGTCAGTGATCAGCGCCGAGGTCTTGATGCCGGCGCCGTTCGCCACCGCCACCAGCGATGCCGCCAGCCGCTCGGCGTCGTCTGGTGCCGCCATGAAGGCGCCATTGCCGACCTTGACGTCGAGCACCAGCGTCTGAAGCCCGGCCGCCAGCTTCTTCGAAAGGATCGAGGCGGTGATCAGCGGAATGGAATCGACCGTCGCGGTCACGTCGCGCACCGCGTAAAGCTTGCCGTCAGCCGGGGCCAGCGCCGCCGTCTGGCCGATGATGGCGCAGCCGGCCTCCTTCACCACCTTGCGGAACAGGGCGGCATCGGGGGTAACAGTATAGCCCGGAATGGATTCGAGCTTGTCGAGCGTGCCGCCGGTATGGCCGAGCCCGCGTCCTGATATCATGGGCACCGCCAGCCCGCAGGCCGCCGCAATCGGCGCCAGCATCAGCGAAACGTTGTCTCCGACCCCGCCGGTCGAATGCTTGTCGGCGATCGGCCGGTCGATTTCGGCCCATGACAGCATGTCGCCGGAGCGTGCCATCGCCATGGTCAGCGCCACGATCTCGTCGCGGTCCATCCCCTTGAACCAGACGGCCATCGCAAACGCGCCGATCTGCCCCTCCGACAGCCGGCCCTCGGCGAGCGCCGCGATGAAATCCTCGATCTCGTCGGCCGACAAAGCCTCGCCGTCGCGCTTTTGCCGGATGATCTCTTGCGGGATCACCTCAGTAGCTCGCAGCCGCCGCAGGGGCCGATTGCGTGCCGGAGAGCACCGCCAGGATATCGTCGAGCACGCCAGACGCGCCGAAGCGGAAGGTCGAGGGGATCGCCCAGTCGGGCGTCATGATCGTCTCGGCAAGGCTCAGATAAAGCCCCGCATCCGCCACCGAGGCAATGCCGCCGGCCGGCTTGAAGCCGACCTTGCGACCACTCTCGCGGATCGCCCGCAGCATGATGTCGGCCGCCTCCAGCGTGGCATTGACGGATACCTTGCCGGTGGAGGTCTTGATGAAGTCGGCGCCAGCCTCGATCGCCAGTTCCGAGGCGCGGCGGATCATCGCCGCATCCTTGATCTCGCCGGTTTCGAGGATCACCTTCAGCAACGTCGCATCGCCGCATTCGGCCCGCACGGCCGCAACCATGTCGGTCACCGCCCGGCCGCTGCCGGCGATGAACTTGCGGTAGGGGATGACGAGATCGATCTCGTCAGCACCATCGGCGATCGCCTCACGCGTTTCGGCCGCCACGTCGGCGACCTCCATCTCGCCGGAGGGGAAGTTGACGACGGTGGCGATCCTGATCGGATGGCCGCTGCCGAGAATCAAGCGCGCATGCGCGACGAAACGCGGCCAGATGCAGATCGCCGCCGTGTTGCCGTAAGGCGTCTGCGCCCGCGCGCACAGCGCCTCGATCTGCGCGCCGGTGCAGTCGTCCTTGAGGTTGGTGAGATCCAGCAGCGACAGCGCCACGGCTGCCGTTTCCTTCAGCGAATTGTTGCTCATGCCTTGCTTCCTCCGGCCGCGATCATCTCTTTCAGGATGGCGGCGAGACGGGCGCCGCCGATGGGCGCCATGTCCTTGGTTTCCTCGTGACTCAGTTCCGAACCGGTCATGCCGGCCCCATAGTTGGTGATAACGGATGCCGCCGCAACCCTCAGCCCCAGCATCCGAGCAATGATCACCTCTGGCACCGTCGACATCCCCACCGCATCGGCCCCGAGAATGCGGGCCATGCGGATCTCCGCCGGCGTCTCGAAGCTCGGGCCCGAGAACCACATGTAGACGCCCTGCGACATGGGCGTTCCGGTCTTCGCCGCCGCCGCCCGCATGGTCTCTGCAAGCGCCGCATCGTAAGCCGCAGTCATGCCGACGAAGCGCCGGTCGCTCTCCTCGCCGATCAGCGGATTGATGCCGGAATAATTGATGTGGTCGGTGATCTGCATCACCGATCCGGGCGCCAGCTCCTCCCGCAGCGACCCCGCCGAATTGGTCAGTATCAGCGTCTCGACGCCGAGCTCCTTGAGCACCTCGATCGGTACCCGCATAGCATTGGCATCGCCCGTCTCGTAGAAATGCACCCGGCCCGACAACATGACGACAGGCACGCCGCCAAGCCTGCCGGCCACCACCTCGCCGGCATGGCCGGACACGGCGCTGACGGGAAAGCCAGGGATATCGGCATAGGAAACCCTGACCGGATCCTCGATCGCGCTCACCAGAGACCCAAGCCCCGAGCCGAGCACGATGCCGAAGCGCGGCGCAAGCCCGCCGAGCCTCGCCTGAAGCAGGTCGAGTGCGGCCGTCATCCGAGTTCGGTCTCGAAGCTGAACGGCAAAAGCTCGTCCATGGTCATCGTCTTCTTCACGCCGGTCTCGTCGCAGAGGTAGATCTTCGTGCCCTTGGAGGCGAATTCCGAGATTTTCTGCCGGCAACCGCCGCAGGGTGGGCAGAGCGCCAGCTTCTCGGCGATCACGGCTATCTCGACGATCTTCTTCGCCCCGCCCATGATCATCGCGCTGATGGCGGTCGGCTCCGCGCACCAGCCTTGCGGAAACGACAGGTTCTCGATGTTGGCGCCGGTATAGACCTTGCCGTCCTCGGCGCGGATGGCAGCACCGACAGGGAATTTCGAGTAGGGCGCGTGCGCGAAGGCCATGGCGCCGCGGGCGGCTTCGAACAGGTCGTGGGACATGGGTCTAACGCTCCTTGGTATAGGGTACGCCGCCGGCCTTCGGCGGGATGGCTTTCCCGATGAAGCCGGCCAGAAGCACGCAGGTGAGGATATAGGGCAGCGCCTGGAAAACCTGCACCGGCACTTCGCCGATCAAAGGAACCGGCTTGCCCTGCATGAAGTTGCCGAGCGCATCGAGGAAGCCGAACAGCAGGCAGGCGAACATCACGGGCACCGGCTTCCATTTGGCGAAGACGAGCGCGGCGAGCGCGATATAGCCCTTGCCCGCCGACATGTCCTTGATGAAGGCCGCAGACTGCGCGATCGCCAGATAGGTGCCGGCGAAGCCGCAGAGGATGCCGGCGCAGATGACGGCGCGGTAGCGCAGCCAAGTCACCGAGATGCCGGCCGTATCGACCGCGCCCGGGTTTTCGCCGACGGCGCGCATGCGCAGGCCGAAGCGCGTCCGGTAAAGGATCCACCACGAGAGCGGCACGGCAAGGAAGGCGAGGTAGGTCAGGATGTTGTTGCCTGAGATGACGTTGGCATAGAGCGGCCCGAGGATCGGCACCTCGCGCATGGCGTCCGCGCCCGGCAGCGTGATCGGCGTGAAGCGCGCTTCCGGCGAAAGCTGCGGCGAACGCCCACCCTGGCCGAACCACGCCTGGCCGAGCACGATGGTGATGCCGGCCACGAAGAAGTTGATGGCGACGCCCGAGATGATCTGGTTGCCGCGATTGGTGATCGAGGCGAAGCCGTGCACGAAGCTCAGCGCCACCGAGCAGGCGATACCGGCACAAAGTCCCGCCCAGGGCGATCCCGTGAGATAGGCGACGCAGGCGGCGGCAAACGCCGATCCCAGCATCTTGCCCTCGAGCCCGATGTCGAAGATGCCGGCGCGTTCGGAAAACAGCCCGGCCAGCGCCGTGAAGATCAGCGGGATCGACAGGCGGATGGTGGAGCTCAGAACGCTGATGAAGATGTCGTAGTAATCCATCGTCGCGCTCCTTACGCCCGCTTGAACTGTTGGTAGAGGCGAACCATGGCCGGTCGGTACATGTACTCAAGCGCGCCGGCGAACAGGATGACCAGACCCTGGATGACCAGGATCATCTCGCGGGTGATATTCGGCATCTCGAACGAGATCCAGTCGCCCCCCTGGTAGAGGATACCGAACAGGATGGCCGACAGCACGATCCCCACGGGATGATTGCGGCCCATCAGCGACACGGCGATACCGACGAAGCCGGCACCGCCGACGAACTCCACCTGCAGGCGGGCCGACGAGCCCATGACGGGGTTGAGCGCCATCATGCCGGCCAGCGCGCCCGACAGCAGCATGGCGATGATGACGATGCGCGCATAGGGAATACCGGCATAGGCCGCCGCACTTGGGCTGACGCCGAGCGTGCGCATCTCGAAGCCGAGCTTGGTGCGCCAGATCAGCACCCAGACGAACCAGGCGGCAACAAGCGCGATGATGAAGGAAACGTTGAACGGTGCCGCCCCAAGCTTGGCGCCGAACATGTCCATCACCCAGCCGAGCTTCGGTAGCTGACCGCCATCGAGGAAGGTGCGCGTCTCCGGCGCCATCTTGCCCGGCACGATCAGCACGTGCACCAAGAGATAGACCATCAGCGCCGCGCCGATATAGTTGAACATGATGGTGGTGATGACGATATGGCTGCCGCGCTTGGCCTGCAGGAAGGCTGGCACGAGCGCCCATGCCGCGCCGAATAGCCCGGCGCCGATGACCGCCACCGGCATCGTCACGTACCACGGCACATACTTGTCGAGCGCCAGCGCTACCAGCGCGCAGCCTAGGCCGCCGAGATAGGCCTGTCCCTCGGAGCCGATGTTGAACAGCCCGGCATGGATGGCGACCGCCACCGACAGCCCGGTGAAGATGAAGCTGGTGGCGTAGTAGAGCGTAAAGCCGATGCCTTCGCCGCTGCCGAGCGCGCCTTCGATCAGAAGCGATAGCGCCCCCAGCGGGCTTTCGCCGATCAGCCAGACCACGAAGCCGGAGAGCAGGAAGGCGGTGAGGAGATTGAGGATCGGGATCAGGCCGTAATTGATCCATTTGGGCAGGGAGACGGATGCTGTGCTCATGAAGGCCTCACGCGGCAATGCCGGCCATCATCAGGCCGAGGGTCTGTTCACCGGCATCGGGCGTCTTCTCGCCGACGACGTGGCCGGCGAACATGACAAGGATACGGTCTGAAAGGGCGCGGATTTCGTCGAGTTCGACGGAGACGAGCAGGATCGCCTTGCCCGCGTCGCGCATCTCGATGATCCGGCGGTGGATGAATTCGATGGCGCCGATATCGACGCCGCGGGTCGGCTGGCCGATGATCAGCGCCGTCGGGTCGCGCTCGATCTCGCGGGCAACAACGATCTTCTGCTGGTTGCCGCCTGAGAAATTGGCGGTCTTCAGCCGCGGGTTCGGCGGCCGGATGTCGTATTTCTCGATCTTCTCCATCGCGTCCTTGCGAATGGCGTCGAGGTCGAGCAGCGGGCCCTTGCTGTACTGAGGATTGCGGTGATAGCCGAGCACCGAGTTCTCGTATTCCTCGAACTTCAGCACCAGCCCCATATGGTGCCGGTCCTCGGGGATATGCGCCAGCCCGAGTTCGCGCAGCCGCGCCGGGCTCGCCTTGTCGATCGTCTGGCCGTCGAGCAGGATCTCGCCCGAATGCGGCTTGCGGATCCCCGCGATCGCTTCCAGGAGCTCAGACTGTCCGTTGCCGGCCACACCCGCGACGCCGACGATCTCGCCGGCGCGCACGTCGAACGAGACGTTGTCGACCATCACGACGCCGCGATCGTCCTTCACCGTCAGGTTCTTCACCGACAGGATGACCTTGCCGGGATTGGCCTCGCCCTTCTGCACGCGCAGCAGCACGCGGCGACCCACCATCAGCTCGGCCAGTTCCTCGACCGTCGTTTCCGCCGTCTTGCGCGTCGCCACCATCTCGCCGCGGCGCATGACAGATACCGTATCGGTGATCGCCATGATCTCGCGCAGCTTGTGGGTGATGAGGATGACGGTCTTGCCCTGGTCGCGCAGCACTTTCAGGATGCGGAACAGGTGATCGGCTTCCGCAGGCGTCAGCACGCCCGTGGGCTCGTCGAGGATCAGGATCTCGGCGCCGCGATACATGGCCTTCAGGATTTCAACGCGCTGCTGCAGGCCGACCGGGAGCTGCTCGATCAGCGCGTCCGGGTTGACCTCGAGGCCGTATTCCTTTTCCAGCCGTTTCAGTTCGGCACGGGCCGATGCCACGCCACGAGCGAGCAAGGCTCCGCCCTCGGCGCCGAGCATGATGTTCTCGAGCACCGTGAAATTATCGACCAGCATGAAGTGCTGGTGCACCATGCCGATGCCGGTGGCGATCGCCGCCTGGCTGTCCTTGATGGTCACGGCTTGGCCGTTGACCCGGATCTCGCCTTGGTCGGCATGATAGAAACCGTAGATGATCGACATCAGCGTCGATTTCCCGGCGCCGTTTTCCCCGATGATGCCGTGGATCGTGCCCTTGGCGACGGTGAGGTTGATGTCTTTGTTGGCGTGGACGGCACCGAATTTCTTGTCGATGCCCACAAGTTCGATAGCGGGCGTGTCAGTCACGGGAGGCTCCAGATACGAAAAGGGCGTATGGCGAAATCAATTCAGCCATACGCCCAATTTCAAGCGCGGATCACTTCGGGCAGGCGTTGTCCGATGTGTAATCGTGAACCTTGACGGTGCCAGCGATGATGTCGGCCTTGGCCTTTTCGACGGCGGCCAGCATTTCAGGCGTGATCAGCGCCTTGTTGTGCTCGTCGATCGCGGCCGAAACGCCGTCTTCCTTGACGCCGAGCGACTGCACGCCGCCGGTGAACTTGTCGGCCTTGGTGTCGGCATAGGCGTTGTAGACCGCGAGATCGACGCGCTTGACCATCGAGGTCAGGACCGAGCCCGGATGCAGGTAGTTCTGGTTCGAATCGACGCCGATCGAGAACTTCTTGTTGTCGGCAGCCGTCTGCAGCACGCCGAGGCCGGTGGCGCCGGCTGCCGCGTAGATCACGTCCGCGCCCTGGTCGATCTGGTTCTTGGTCAGCTCGCCGCCGCGAACCGGGTCGTTCCAGGCCGCGCCCGTGGTGCCGGTCATGTTCTGGAACACTTCGGCGTCGGCCTTGACCGAGCGTGCGCCCTGTTCGTAGCCGCATTCGAACTTGCGGATCAGCGGAATGTCCATGCCGCCGACGAAGCCGACCTTGCCTGTTTTCGATGCCAAGCCGGCGAGAACGCCGACGAGGTAGGAACCTTCTTCTTCCTTGTAGACGACCGAGCGGACATTCGGCTTGTCGACGACGGCGTCGACGATGATGAACTTGGTATCAGGGAATTCGGCTGCGACCTTCTCGATCGCCGAGGTCCAGGCGAAGGACACGGCAACCACCGGGTTGAAGCCGCGGCTTGCGAAGTTGCGGATCGCCTGCTCGCCCTGGGTGTCGCCTGTTGGTTCGAAGTCGCGGTAGGCGATACCGGTTTCCTTCTTGAACTTTTCGGCGCCGTTATAGGCGGCTTCGTTGAACGACTTGTCGAACTTCCCGCCGGTGCCGTAGACCAGTGCCGGCTTGACGTCGGCAGCAAGCGCCGTCGTGGACATGGCAGCCACGGCAAGGAGAGAGAGAAGGGATTTTTTCATTGTGCAGCCCTGTTGTTGCTATTCGTTAGGGGTCCTCCCGCAAGCCCGTTTTCAGGCATGTCTGCGGAACCACCGACCTCCCCCCGGAGGCCTGGCTTCGCGCATCCTTGCATGGCTAAAAAGAAAACTCACTAGAAATTTTTCGGCTGGTAAAGATTTGCCGCTCCTGCCGAAAAACCTGCCAAGGCTGCGATTTTTTGCGCAGAGTCACGCGTCGGTTGCGGTTTTTCTAGTCAATCGTGGTCGCGAGGAGCCGCGCAGCGGCCCGATATCGATGCCGCCCATATCAGGCTCAAAGCCCGTCCGCTGACCAATCGTCGTGGCATCCGAGACCGAAAGCTGAACGCCATCCGCGCATTCTCGCCGTCAGGCCGCGAAGCGACCGGCCACCGGCGGCTTCTTGTAACCCGCCATCCACAACAGCAGCGACAGCACCAGGAACACGGCGAAAGCCGGCTGCATCATCAGCCACTGGAACGCCAGCGTATAGAAGCGTGGATGGATGTAATAGGCGATGGTCGATTGCAACGCTTCGAAGGAGGAGGCGCTCATGTCCTGCCACGCGTCGCCCATCGGCGTGATCACCACCCCGGATGCCGCCACCGACTGGATCGAATCCACTGTCCCGGCGATCACCGCCACAGCCAGTGCCACAAGGCTCGCCAAACGCAAAAGGAAACGCATTACTCTCTCCGCACCGATGTCGGGACATATTCCCGGCCAGCCGCGCCATTCTCCACCTGAAACGACAATAGGTCTCCGGATGTGGAACCGCAATGGCGGGCTTTCCCGCACTTTTGCTGGAAGAAGTCAAAAAACTGTTAGATTTAGGTTGATCGCGGAAAATTCATCGGTATATATCGCGCCGTTCCAATGATTTGCATCTGACGATGCGGATCGATAGCAAGGACAGGTGGCCGAGTGGTTTAAGGCGCACGCCTGGAACGCGTGTGTGCGTGAAAGCGTACCGTGGGTTCGAATCCCACCTTGTCCGCCATTTCCCCAATTTGGTTTCTGCAGCAATTTGCCTTTCTAAGCCCGTGAAGACGTGGACGTTCACGCGTGGCTTGGATGCACTGGGGCAACTTCATCGACGCCGCGCCAATAGCGCAGACCGGTGGCGTCGGCGACAAGGGGGTCGGCGGTATAAATCGGTGCGCCGCGGGCGTTGAGGTGTTGAAGGATGCGAAGGTCCATCTGCATGTGCAGCCTGTTCAGTCCTGCGTTGTTGTAGGCATGTCCTTTGGAACTGGGATCGATGCCGGTGATCACCACGGCGGGCGCCTTGTGATACAGGGCGAATAACACCGCGTTGACCCCGTTCGAGACCTTGGCATCAGCACTTAACTCGACCGTCAACTGGCCTGCGGCTCTATCGAGAAGCGCCATTCGCTCATAGCGGTCGACGATATAAAGGCTGTCGTAGCCATAATCGAACTTTCTCAAGCCGCGCTCCAGGCGCTCTCGGTCCCTTTTTCGCCAGAGGAAAACGAACAGCGCCTTCGTCCTGTGGCCCTGCAAGACGCGCCGCACCTCATTGGCATTGTGCGTATCGCCTTCTACCTGATTGAACATCATGAAAGTGATGTCTGGAACGTCGATGCCCCACCGCGATGTAACGGCTTGGGATCCGTTGACGGTGATGAAGGAATAGGTCCGGTCGATACCGATGGGCTTATGGGCGACCGGCGCTGATCCGACAACCACAACCGGGCCTCCGAAGTTGACGGGAGACGATGGCGGTTTTGGTTGTGTTATGTAATACTTCAGCGTCCGATAGAAACTTATCCTCAATTCTGAAAGATTTATCAGCATTGATTGCCCGCGTTTCTCAGTTTCCCGCAGCTAAACTCATATGAACACAAGTGGTTCCTCGGCTCAAGCACCTTAAGGATTCGGTTCGACTCCAATGACGGTGTCGAGGTGCGCTGTCGGCGAAATCGTAGACTTGACATGTCCAGTCGCGACGGTTTCTATCTCGCGATAGACTGGGAGGGATCATGCCGCGGCAATCGGGCTTCATCGCTTGGAATTCAAGACATGACATCGCCTGCCGGGTCGCAGAGGCCATGCTGTGAACTTCGGACGCCTGGTCAAACTCCGTTGGCTGTTCTCCCGTCGATCCGTGACAATCGGACGAAAACCGAAACTGAAAAATTGGCTGCGGCTGCGCGTTCGAAACGGCAGTGTCCGTGCGGGCGATCGGCTATCGACCCGATGCGGCGTGATCCTGGATGCCCAGACTGGCCACATCAGGATCGGCAATGATGTATCGATAAACGATTACTCCATCTTGCTCGGACACGGCGGCATCGAGATAGGTGACAACGTCCGGATCGCTGCCCACGTGGTGATATCGTCCTTCGAGCACGGCTTTGATGACCCCTCGATGCCGATCCGGCTGCAGCCGCTCACCAAGAAAAAGGTCGTCATCGGCGATGATGTCTGGATTGGCGCCGGGGCGAAGATACTGGCGGGATCGCGGATCGCACGCGGGTGCGTCATTGGCGCGAATTCGGTGCTGAAAGGCGCCACGGTTCCGTTCGGTGTTTACGTCGGCTCCCCGGCGCGCTTGATCAAGGTACGCGGCAGATCACCGGATGAGACAACGCCGGCATAGCCAGGCATGGGAGCGCGGGGCCACGCTACCAAGTTCTCCGTCATGCCCTTCTCAATTTCAATGGCGCTCGTCTCGGTTATGGCGCCGGCGCAGGTTGCCGCCCCCGCATCCCTCTTGCGTCACCGCCAATATCCTGTAAACGCAGCGGCGGAACGCGACTGCCGTTAACTTTAGAACGGGGTCGGGCGGCAGATTGACGTCACGCTGCTGCCACGAGATCACGTGGCCGTTCTTTCACCCGATAATCCGACATGCGATCCGCCTTCAGGCGCCTCAGACCAGCACGGCGTGATCGACGAGATCCTCTGTACCGAAGAACTTCAGGTAGCGCTCGACTTCGGAAGGTTCGCCCGTTGCCTTCTGCGGATTGTCGGAGAGCTTGACGGCCGGGCGGCCATTGGCATCACTGACCTTGCAGACGATCGAGATCGGGTTGAGGCCGGAGATTTCGGTCGGCGCGCAGCCGGCGAAGTCGTTGGTGAGGTTGGTGCCCCAGCCGAAGCTCATCCGCACCCGTCCCTCGAAATGCTTGTAGGTGTCGATGATCGCGTCGACATCCATGCCGTCGGAGAAGATCAACAGCTTCTGGCGCGGGTCGCGGCCCATCTTCTTCCACCAGGCGATGATCTTCTCGCCGCCTTCGATCGGCGGGGCGCTGTCGGGGCGAAAGCCGGTCCAGTCGGCCACCCATTCGGGCGCGTCGCGCAGGAAGGCCGCTGTCCCGAACGCGTCGGGCAGCACGATCAGCAGATTGCCGCCATAGAGCTTGTTCCAGTCGCGCAGCACCTTGTAGGGCGCGTTGTGCAGCTCTTCGTCGCTCTGCGCCAGGGCGGCCGCCACCATCGGCAGTTCATGCGCATTGGTGCCCACGGCTTCGAGGTCATTGTCCATGGCGAGGAGCACGTTGCTGGTGCCGGTAAAACCCGGGCCGATGCCCTCCTTCAGCGCCTCCACGCACCAGCGCTGCCACAGGAAGCTGTGGCGGCGGCGGGTGCCGAAGTCGGAGATGCGCAGGCCCGGCAGCTCCCGCAGCCGCTCGACCTTCTCCCACATCCGCGCCTTGGCCCTGGCATAGAGCACGTCGAGCGTGAACGGCCCGAGCGCCCTCAGCGCGGAGCGGGAGCGCAATTCGTTGATGATGGCGAGCGCCGGGATTTCCCACATCGTGGTCTCTTTCCACGAGCCGTGGAAATCCAGCACATATTGTCCGTCGCGCTTCGACAGCTCGTATTCCGGCAGCTGGAAATGCGAAAGCCAGGCGAGGAACTCGGGCTCGAAGATCTGCGCGCGGCCATAGAAACTGTTACCCGCCAGCCAGATCATCTCCTTCTTGGAGAGCTTTAGCGTGCGGGCGTGATCGAGCTGCTCGCGCAGTTCCCGCTCGTCGATCTCCTCGGCCAGCAGCACGCGCTTGGTGCGGTTGATCACGGTGAAGGTGGCGTCGACGTCAGGATAGAGCTTCCAGATCATCTGCAGCATAAGAAGCTTGTAGAAGTCAGTGTCGATCAGGCTGCGGACGATCGGATCGAGCTTCCAGGCATGATTGTATACCCGACGTGCGATATCTGTCTTGGCCATGCGCTCCACCCCATCCAATCCGATCGGATGCGCCTCGCCGGGCGCACGAAAACGACCGGTCCGTGCGCCTTCTTATCGAAAACTCAGCCGGTAATGTCCAGAACAAATAAGACATGCGACCTTTAGCGGCCGCGTCGGCGATCGGTAGGCCGGCTCATGGCGCGGGTGCTGTCGATGGCGGCGTACCCGTCTGTCCCTGCGGAGAGGCGGTGATCCCTGTCGACGGCGTCGCCTGTTGTGGTGGGTCGCGTTGCGGCATCTGGTAGCGGCTCCAGATTTCCGCCGGAATCCAGACGGCAAATGCCACCAGCAGCGCGGCGATCAGCACGCGCAGGATGCGCACGCTGGTCGGTGATCGTTTCGAGGCGGCGGCCTCAATTCTCCGCTTTGCCTGCTCTTCGGCCTTGTCGGTCTGCCCGTCCCACCGCGTCGCCATCTGGTCAGCCATCCCAGCCTCTTTCTGATAGTGAAGAGGCCCGATCCGATCGGCCTCGTAACATAGCGAAAACTAACGGATTTCCCGGGCAATGGTTCCCCGATATGGTCAATAGCCCAGGCTACGGTCGACGACAAACTGCAAGGGCTGGCCGTCCTCGAAGCGGGCGATCTGCGTTTCCACATGCCGAAACAGCGCGTTCTCCTCGGAGGCCGCAGCATCGTGCGGGGTGATGAACACGTTCTCCAACGCCCAGAGCGGGCTATCCTCGGGCAGCGGCTCTACCTCGAACACGTCGAGCGACGCACCGCCGAGCACGCCGCGCCCGATCGCGGTGGCGATATCGGCCTCGACCTGGCTCTTGCCCCGCCCGGCATTGAGGAACACCGGCCTGCCGAGCGCGCCGCCCTGGCGCAGCTTCGAAAACAGATCGAGATTGTAGAAGCCCGTCGTCTCTGGCGTCAAAGGCAGCAGGCCGACCAGAATGTCGGTCTTGCCAAGAAAGGCGTCGAGTTCGCCGGCGTCGAAGGTCTCGATGCCGTCGATCTGCTTGGCCGTGCGCGACCAACCGATCACGTTGAAGCCCATAACCTTAAGCTTGGTCGCCGCATCCTGCCCGAGCACACCGAGCCCCATGACGCCGACGGTCAGTTCGCACGCCTCCGGCGCCACCTGCCGGCCCCATTCGCGCCGACGCTGCAGTCGGTCATGCTCCGTCTGCCCGCGCAGGTGCATCAGGCACTGCATCACCACCCATTCGCTCATCCTATCCGTCAGGCTGCGATCGACGAAGCGCACGATCGGCACGTCGGGCAGGCCAGGCAGCGTCATGAAGCTGTCGACACCGGCGCCGCCGGAGAAGATCACCTTCAGGTCGGGCGCACGCTCGAAGAGGTCGGCATCCGGCTTCCATAGCAGCGCATAATCGAGGCCGGTTAGATCGCGCCCCTTGTTGGCGGGGTCGGCGAGATTGATGCTGCCGCGATCGGGAAATGCGGTCTTCAGGATGCGCGCGACGGTTTCGGAATTGAACTTGAGATCGACGAGAATGGGAGCGGGCATGATCTTCTTCGGGTTTAGTATCAATGTTGAACTGATGGCGTCGGCACCGCCTCGATGTTGAAGGCCGCGGCCATCAGCGCCTTGGTATAGTCATCTTTCGGCGACCGGAAAATCTCGGCGGATGGCCCCTGTTCCACCACCTTGCCGAAGCGCATGACAATCACCTCGTTGGCGAGCGCCTTCACCACCTTGAGATCGTGGCTGATGAAGAGATAGGCGAGGTCGTGCTTCTGCTGCAGGTCGCGCAACAGGTCGACCACCTGCGCCTGCACGCTCATGTCGAGCGCCGAGGTTGGTTCGTCGAGCATCACGAAGCGCGGCTTCAGCACCATGGCGCGAGCGATGGCGATGCGCTGCCGCTGGCCGCCGGAAAATTCGTGCGGGTAGCGCCAGCGCGTCGAAGGATCGAGCCCCACCTCCTCCAGCGCCCAGCACACCCGCTTGTCGCGCTCCTCGTAGGAGAGGCCGCGTTCATGCACCTTCAGCCCCTCGGCGATGATGTCGCCCACCGACATGCGCGGGCTGAGCGATCCGTATGGATCCTGAAACACCACCTGCATCTCGTTGCGCAGCGGCCGCATTTCGGTGAATGAATAGTCGGCTATATCCTTGCCGACGAAGCTGATTCGCCCCTTGGACGAGATCAGCCGCGTCAGCGCCAGCCCCAGCGTCGTCTTGCCGGAGCCGGATTCGCCGACCACTCCGAGCGTCTGCCCGGCCCGCAGCGACAGGTCGATCCCATCGACCGCCTTCACGTGATCCACCACCGTGCGCATTAGCCCTGCCTTGATGGGGAACCACACCTTGATGTCGGACCCCTGCATGACGACAGGCTTGGAGGCATCGGCCAGCGGCGGCTCGCCGCGCGGTTCGGACGCCAGCAGATGGCGGGTGTACTCATGCTGCGGATTGCCGAATACCTGCTCGACCGTTCCGGTCTCGACGATCTTGCCCTTTGTCATCACGCAGACCCGGTCGGCGAATTTGCGCACGATGCCGAGGTCGTGGGTGATGAATAGCATCGACATGCCGTGCTGGCCCTTCAGCTGCCGCAACAACTCGAGGATTTGCGCCTGAACGGTGACGTCGAGCGCCGTCGTCGGCTCGTCGGCGATCAAGAGTTCCGGCCGGTTGGCGAGCGCCATGGCGATCATCACGCGCTGCCGCTGTCCGCCCGACAGTTCGTGCGGATAGGCCTTCAGCCGCTTCTCCGGCTCGCGGATGCCCACTTGGTTCAACAGCTCCAGCACCCGCTTGCGCGCCGCCGCGCCCCTGAGACCCTGGTGCAGTTCGAGGATCTCGGCGATCTGCTTTTCGATATTGTGCAGCGGGTTGAGCGAGGTCATCGGCTCCTGGAAGATCATCGTGATGTCGTTGCCGCGCACGTCGCGCAACGCCTTGTCGGATGCCTTCAGCAGGTCCTTGCCCTTGAACAGGATCTCGCCCGAGGGATGGCTGGCAGAGGGGTAGGGGAGCAGCCGCAGGATCGAATTGGCCGATACCGACTTGCCCGACCCGGATTCGCCGACCAGCGCCACCACCTCGCCCTTGTTGACGTCGAACGAAATCCGGTCCACCGCCACCGACGTCTGGCCTCCCTGATGGAAGGCAACGGAAAGGTCGCGGACGGACAGCAGCGGTTCGGTCATCAGGCAAGGCTTTCGATCAGGGAGGAGAGGGTGGCGTCGTCGGGCTTGGCAAGGGCGAACGGAAGGGTCGTCTCGGTCGGCCCCGGCCCGATCCCCTTGTCGGAAGAGAGGAAGTGGGTGCAACCACTGGCAATCGCCGTTGCCACGTGAACGGCATCTGGCAGCTTGCGCGCTGGACTGACGGCCCTGAGTCTCGCCGCCGATATCAGGATGTCGCGGGTCACCGGCCGGACGTCGAACCATTGATCGCCGCCAAAGAGCTGGTAATAGAGCTCCGCCAGATCGGCATTACCTTTGCGATAGGGCATGACCAGCAACTCGGCCAGTGTCAGCTCGCTGGTTACGAAACGCGATGGGCTAGTTGCTTTGCCTTTGGACAGCAGCAGAGTCGCCTGGGCAGCTGCTTCGCCGGGGGTCTCGAAGGCCAGGATAAAGAGATTGGTATCGAGGTAGATACTCCCAACCCGATCCATCAATAATCCCATTCGTCGCGCAATTCGCGGATCCGCGCGACGGCCTCCTCCTCCGTGACGGGCGGGTGACCGAGGGCAAGATAGCGTTCGCGTAGTGCCATGAGCTCGTGTTGTTCGATAGGCCCGTCGCGCAGGAACGGATCGTCGTTCTCGACAACATCACTCGCCTGCGGTTCGCTCTCGACCACGACACGCACCGTCGCCACGTCCCCCAGACCTTCCTTCAGATCCTCGGGCAAATTAGCGACAGGATAATGATCACGCACAATCTTGTTCATCGCAATCGTGCTCCATCAGTTGCAACATCGGCAACTCTACCCGCAAACCCCTGCCATGACGAGACCGCGCGCCTCATCCGAAGGTCTTCCGGGGATCGAACGCATCGCGCACCGCCTCGCCGATGAAGATCAAGAGCGACAGCATGATCGACATCGCGAAGAATGCCGTCAGCCCCAGCCATGGCGCCTGCAGGTTGGCCTTACCTTGGGCGATCATCTCGCCGAGCGAAGGCGAGCCCGGCGGCATGCCGAAGCCGAGGAAGTCGAGCGATGTCAGCGTCGTGATCGAGCCGGAGAGGATGAACGGCAGGAAGGTCAGCGTCGCCACCATGGCGTTGGGCAGCAGGTGCCGCCACATGATCGTCCGGTTGTTGACCCCGAGCGCCCGCGCCGCGCGCACATACTCGAAATTGCGCGCCCTGAGAAACTCGGCGCGCACGATCCCGACGAAGCCCACCCAGGAAAACATCAGCATGATCCCGAGCAGAACGAAGAAACCGGGCGGCAGGATCGCGGCGATGATCAGGAGGATATAAAGCACCGGCATCGACGACCAGATCTCGATGAAACGCTGCAGGATAAGGTCGGTCCATCCGCCGAAATAGCCCTGAACTGCGCCGGCCGCGACGCCGACCACTGCCGAGCAGATCGTCAGCACCAGCCCGAACAGCACCGAGATGCGGAAGCCGTAGATGACGCGGGCGAACACGTCGCGCGCCTGGTCGTCGGTTCCCAGCCAGTTGAGGTTGTTCCAGCTGCAGTTGGGATCGTTCACGCCATCAGGATAGCCCGAGCAGCGCTCCTGCTCGCTCATCATCCAGAATGGCGCGGTCGGCGCCGAATGCGGGATGTTGGAGTTCACCGAGCGGTAGGAGTAGCGGATCGGCGGCCAGATCATCCAGCCGTTGGCGTTTATCTCGTCGGAGATCACGTCGGAGCGGTAATCCGTCTCGGCCAGGAAGCCGCCGAACTTCTCCTCGGGATAGTTGACGAGCACAGGAAACAGGATCTCGCCCTTGTAGGAGGCGATAATCGGCCGGTCGTTGGCGATGAATTCGGAAAACAGGCTGAGGCCGAAGAGAACGAGAAACAGCCAAAGCGACCAGTAGCCGCGCCGGTTGGCCTTGAAGTTCTTCCAGCGCCGGATGTTGGTCGGCGACAGCAGGCCCTTGCGCGGTGGCTTCACCGGCGTTGCGGTCGCGGGCTTTGCGGCGGTGTCCATCACACGTCCCTCCGCTCGAAGTCGATGCGCGGATCGATCCATGTGTAGATCAGGTCGGAGATCAGGCTGACGAAAAGGCCGAGCAGCGAGAAGATGTAGAGCGTCGCGAACACGATCGGGTAGTCGCGGTTGACCACCGAGAGATAGCCGAGCCGGCCGAGGCCATCGAGCGAGAAGATGTTCTCGATCAGCAGCGAACCGGTGAAGAAGGCCGAGATGAAGGCGCCGGGAAAGCCGGCGATGATGATCAGCATGGCATTGCGGAACACGTGCCCGTAAAGCACCTGCCGCTCGTTCAGCCCTTTCGCGCGTGCGGTCACGACATACTGCTTCTTGATCTCCTCGATAAAGGAGTTCTTGGTCAGCAGCGTCGTCGTCGCGAATGCCGCCAGCGACAGCGAGATCAGCGGCAGCGCCAGGTGCCAGAAATAGTCGAGCGGCTTCTGCCACCACGCAAGCTGGTCGAAATTGTCGGAGACGAGCCCGCGCAGCGGAAACCAGTCGTAGAACGACCCGCCGGCAAAGAGCACGATCAGCAGGATACCGAACAGGAAGCTCGGAACCGCATAGCCGACGATGATCACGCCTGATGTCCAGACGTCGAAGGTCGAGCCGTCCTTCACCGCCTTGCGGATGCCAAGCGGGATCGAGATGCCGTAGGAGAAGATCATGATCCAGATGCCAAGCGAGGCCGAAACCGGCAGCTTGTCCTTGATCAGTTCAAGCACCGTGGTGTTGCGGAAGAAGCTCTCGCCGAAATCGAAGCGGATATAGTTCCACATCATCTCGCCGAAGCGCGTCAGCGGCGGCTTGTCGAAGCCGAACTGCTTCTCGAGCTTCTTGATCAGGTCGGGATCAAGCCCCTGCGCGCCGCGATATTTCGAGCCGCCTTCGTCCATGCCTGCGCCCATCAGGTCGCCGCCACCGCCGGATAGCCGGGCATCCGCGCCTTGCGCATCGCCGGTCAGCTGCGCGATCACCTGCTCGACAGGCCCGCCCGGGGCGAACTGGATGACGGTGAACGAAATCGCCATGATGCCGATAATGGTCGGGATCATCAGAAGCAGGCGGCGAAGAACATAGGCTCCCATCAGCGAGCGGCCTCCGGGGAGTTCTGTGGCAGGCTGTCCAGTCTATTGCCGCTCAATCCAAAAACCTTCCCCAAAGCCTTGCTTCGCCGGTCTCGCCGGCGCTGATCGTGGTCCGAAGTGATTCGGTCGGCCCATTTGGAGCCCAGCCGTCAGGCCAATGCAAGTCCGCTCATTTGGCAGCGGATGAAGACCACCAGGTATCCGGGAAGCCGGTGGCATAGGTCGGGTATTCGGCCGGCCGGGTGATGCTGTTCCAGTAGGCGAGCGACTGCGTGCCGCGATAAAACAGCGGCACCACATAATGCCCTGCGAGCAGCACTCGGTCGAGCGCCTTGATCGCCGCCACCTGCTGGTCCCGATCCGGCGCGAAGATCACCATGCGCACCAGCGCATCGATCGCCGGATCGTGCACGCCTGCGTAATTGTGCGAGCCCTGCTGGTCGGCGGATGCCGAGCCCCAGTAGTCGGATTGCTCGTTGCCGGGGTTCATCGTCTGCGCCCAGACGTTCCAGATCATGTCATAGTCGAAGCTGCGCACCCGGTTGGTGTATTGCGAGGCGTCGACCGTGCGCACTCGCGCATCGATGCCGATCTTTTTCAGGTTATTGGTGTAGGGCACGGCCCAGCGCTCCAGCATCGGGCTCGACAGCAGGATCTCGAAGCTCAGCGGCTGGCCGGTCTTGACGTTGACCATCCGGTTGCCCTTGATCTCCCATCCGGCTTCCTTCAAGAGCCCGATCGCCTTGCGCAGGTTCGCGCGGCTCTTCTGCGGGTCGCCGCCGATCGGGTTCGTATAGGGCGTGGTGAAGACGGCGGGCGAGACCTTGTCCTTCAGCCCGTTGAGGATCTCGAGCTCCTTGCCCTCAGGCAGGCCGGAGGAGGCGAGCTCGGTGTTCCAGAAATAGCTGTCGATGCGCTTGTAGCTGTTGAAGGCGACGGTACGGTTCAACTCCTCGAAGTCGAAGCCGTAGTTCAGCGCCTCGCGCACCTTCTCGTCCTTGAAGACCTCGCGGCGCGTGTTCGGCACCAGCGCCTGCATGATGCCGGTGGCGCGCAGCGCATTGGCCACGTCTTCCTTTTTCACCCGCCCGTCCTTGACGGCAGGGAAGTCGTATCCGGTCGCCCAGCGCGCCGCCTGCGTTTCCTGCCAGTAGTCGCTGCTGCCGGCGCGGAACGCCTCGAACTCGACATCGCGGTCGCCATAATAGGTGTAGGTGATCGTGCGGAAATTGTTCTGCCCGACATTCACGTTGAGGTCCTTGCCCCAGTAGTCGTCGCGCAGCTCGTAGCGGATCGTCGCGCCGGGAGAAAAGGCGGCAATCTTGTAGGGGCCGGATCCCATGACGGGCTCCAGCGTCGTCTTCGAGATGTCGCGCGGCTTGCCGTCAGGCCCGGTGCCTTCCCACCAGTGCTTCGGCACCACGGTCAGCTGGCCGAGAATGTTCGGCAGCTCCTTGTTGTTCTTCTCGTCGAAGGTGAAGGTGACGTCACGCTCGCCCGATTTTTCAGCCTTCACCACATGCTTGTAGTAGTTGAAGGTGAGCGGGTTCAGCTCCTTGGTCTTGTCGAAGCTGAAGATCACGTCCTCGGGCGTGACGGGCTTGCCATCCTCCCACTTCGCCTCGGCCCGCAGCCGGAATGTCGCGCTCGACACGTCGTCGGGATAGGACACGCCCTCGGCGAGCAGACCGTAGGAGGCGAGCAACTCATCGTCGGCCGATTTCATCAGCGTCTCGAACGGCCGCGTCAGCCCGATCGCCGTCTCGCCCTTGGAAAGGACGGGGTTGAACGTATCGTAGGTGCCTGAGGTCGAAAGCCGAAGGTTCCCGCCCTTCGGCGCATCGACGTTGACATAGTCGAAATGCGTGAAGCCCGGCTTGTATTTCAGCTCGCCGATGACCGACGTGCCGATCCGGAAAGCGGGCTCCTGGGCTGTCGCCTGCAAGGGCAGGGCGATCGCGCCGAAAAGAGAAAACACCAAACCAAGTCTCGACCACGCACGCGCCATTCGCCAGCCCCAATTGTTTCGCTGTCTGCGAGAATAGGCCAAAACGGGGCGAAAAACAGGTGACGCTCTGGTTTTTATCCCGCGTCGCGCAATCGTGACCGCAGCGCACCGATCGCTGGCGTCTGGATACTCGGCCAACCCTAAAAACATCGATTCACCAAAATTGCTTTTCACGGTAGATTCCCGGCAAATCACCTGGGTGAACTTCATCAGGTGCAATCACTCGACCCCGGCGACATCGCCGGTCGGCAGCAGTTCAGGACATGGCATGGCATTTCGCATCGCCCAGGCGTTTTCATCCATCGGCAAACTGGCATTGGCAGCCGCGATCGGCGCCAGCATGATCGTCGGCGATGCCGCCGCCCAGCAGAAACCGAGCCCCAACAGCGCCAAGGCGCTGTTCGGCGGCGTCCAGCTGCCGACGCAGGGCGGCCCACAGCCTTTCGGCTTCTACGCCAAGGGCTGCATGGCCGGCGCCGAGGCGCTTCCGACCGATGGCCCCAATTGGCAGGCCATGCGCCTGTCGCGCAACCGCCGCTGGGGCAATCCGGCCATGCTGTCCCTGATCGAGCAGTTGTCGCGCGACGCCGCCAAGTATGACGGCTGGCCGGGGCTCTTGATCGGCGATATCGCTCAACCGCGCGGCGGCCCGATGATAACAGGCCACGCCTCGCACCAGATCGGCCTCGATGCCGACATCTGGCTGACGCCGATGCCGCCCTACCGCATGACGGCGGAGCAGCGCGAGGCGCTGCCCTTCACCACCATGCTGCAGAAGAACGCCTTCCTCACCATCAATCCGAACGTCTGGACAGCGGCGCACGCCCGCCTCTTGATGCGCGCTGCGAGCTATCCGCAGGTCGAGCGCATCTTCGTCAATCCGGCGATCAAGAAGAAAATGTGCGACACCTGGACCGGCGATCGAACCAATCTCGGCAAGCTGCGCCCCGAATACGGTCATGATTCGCACTTCCACATCCGCATCAAGTGCCCGCCCGGCGCCGCCAATTGTAAGCCGCAGGCCCCCGTCGTCGCTGGCGACGGCTGCGACCAGTCGCTGGCATGGTGGTTCAGCCCGGCTCCCTGGGCAAAGCCCAAGCCGCCGAAGCCGGATGCCAAGCCGGTCAAGCCGCGCGAGGTCATGGTCTCCGATCTGCCCAAGGCCTGCCAGGCCGTTCTCGATGCCCCGTCCGTCTCGTCCATCCGCGCCGCGACCTATGGCGGACCGTCGGCTGCCGAGGCGCTGGGCGTTGCCCCGGCAGCCCAACCGGCTGCCGCCGATGACGAATTGCCCGATGTCGGCCCGGTGCCGGATGACAAGCCGGCGGCGCAGTGAGGCGGATCATCAGTGCTCTTTCAAACGCCGATCGCTTCGTATAGAAGCGGTCAAATCGTTTGAATTTTGCCTTTGAATTTCCAGGGAGGGAGCTTCTTTGATGGCCGGCCGCAAATGCCTCGCATTGATTGCGCATGACCAGAAGAAGGACGACATGGCGGAGTTCGCCAGGCGCAACGAGGCGATCCTCGCCGCCAACTGGAAGATCGTCGCCACGGGAACCACCGGCGGCCGCGTTCTGGACGCCGCCCCCAGCCTCGATGTGACGCGCCTGAAAAGCGGCCCGCTCGGCGGCGACCAGCAGATCGGCGCGCTCATCGCCACCGGCGAGGCCGATGCCCTGATCTTTTTCGTCGATCCCCTGACCCCGATGCCCCACGACGTCGACGTCAAGGCGCTGATGCGCCTCGCCATCGTCTATGATATCCCGATGGCACTCAACGAAGCGACGGCCGACAGGCTGATCGCCAATCTTCACGCATAAGCGGCGCGCACGCCAACAACGGAACCTGCCATGCACCAGCTCGACAAAAGCGACGCCTCCATGCCTTTCCCGATCCTGATCGGCGATATCGGCGGCACCAATGCCCGTTTCGCTGTCATCGAGACCGCGACGTCGGATCAGGTCGATTATCCCAACGTCCGCACCGCCGATTTCGAGACCATCGATGATGCCATCCGCGCCACCATCCTCGAGAAGGGCGTCAAGCCGCGCTCGGCCATCCTCGCCGTTGCCGGCCCGATCGCCGACGACGAGATCCCGCTGACCAACTGCGACTGGGTCGTGCGCCCGAAGACGATGATTGCGGACCTCGGCTTCGAGGACGTGCTTGTGGTCAACGATTTCGAGGCACAGGCGCTGGCGATTTCCGATCTGTCCGCAGAACACCGCGAGCGCCTCGGCAATGCGGCGGCGCATGAGGACATGGTCGCGTCTCGTGTCGTCCTCGGGCCGGGCACCGGCCTCGGCGTCGGCGGCCTGCTGCATGCCCGCGATATCTGGGTGCCGGTTCCCGGCGAAGGCGGTCACGTCGATCTCGGGCCGCGCACCAAGCGCGATCTCGAAATCTTCCCGCATGTCGAGACCATCGAGGGCCGCGTCTCCGCCGAGCAGATCCTGTCTGGCCGCGGCATCGTCAATCTCTACCGCGCCATTTGCACGGCAGACAGCATCGATCCGAAATACGCCGATCCGGCCGACATCACCGCCCACGCGCTTGCCGAAAGTGACAAGACGGCCGTCGAGACGCTCTCGCTGTTCGCCACCTATCTCGGCCGCGTCGCCGGCGACATGGCGATGATCTTCATGGCCCGCGGCGGCGTGTTCCTTTCCGGCGGCATCAGCCAGAAGATCCTCCCGGCTCTGCGCAAGCCAGCGTTCCGCGCCGGCTTCGAGGACAAGGCGCCGCACACCCATCTCCTGAAAACGATCCCGACCTACGTCGTCACCCATCCGCTGGCGGCGCTCGCAGGGCTTTCTTCCTACGCACGCCGGCCGGACAGCTTTGGCGTATCGACGGACGGCAGGCGCTGGGTGCGCTAACCCGTCCGAGCGCCCACCCTAGCCAAACCGGCGCCAACTCTTTATAGAGCCGCTCGAGCGCGAGCCGCATCGGCGGCTTGCATGGTCACGAGACAGGAAGCCTTTATTGCGTTCACCCGATCCCCAGCAGCGCCCTGTTGACAGCGGCACGGTCACCGCCGTCCTGAAGCGCATCGTCGCCGAGAACGGCCGCGAGCACGTATGGGGCTATGTCGTCGCCATCAGCTGCCTCGTCCTCGTGGCGCTGTCGACGGCCTTCACCGCCTGGATCATGCGCTCCATCATCGACGAGGCCTTCGCCAATCGCCGGGCCGACGTCGTCTGGATCATCTGTCTCTCGATCTTTATCGCCTTCGTCATCCGCGGCTTCGCCAGCTACGGCCAGGCCGTGGCGCTGTCGAAGATCGGCAACAACATCGTCGCCCGCTACCAGAAGCGCCTCTACGTGCATCTGATGTCGCTGTCCGTCGGCTATTTCAACGAGGCCCGCTCCGCCCGTATCGCAGCCCAGGTCAGCCAGAATGTCGGCGGCATCCGCGATGTCCTCAACCTGACGATCACCTCGACCGCCCGCGATCTCTTGACCTTCGTCGCGTTGCTGGGTGTCATGGTCTATCAGGATCCGCTGCTGAGCCTCGCCGTGCTGATCCTCGCGCCGCCGCTGCTGCTGGCGCTGCGCTACCTCTCCAAGCGCCTGCGCCAGGCCACCAAGGAAGCGATCGACCTCAACAGCCATGTGCTCGGCGCGATGCAGGAAACCATCCAGGGTATCTCCATCGTCAAGGCCTTCACGATGGAGCGGCAGCTCGAGGAGAAGATCAACAAGATCATCGTCGCCGCCGAAGGCCGCGCCAACAAGATCGCGAGATTGTCGGAGCGCAACGCGCCGATGACCGAAAGCTTCGCCGGTTTCGCCGTCGCCAGCGTGCTCGCCTACGCCGCCTATCGCTCGATCTACCAGAACGTGCCGCCCGGCGCCTTCTTCTCCTTCGTCACAGCACTTCTGCTCGCCTATGATCCCGCCCGCCGCCTTGCCAAGCTGCAGGTGCAGATGGAGCGTGCCGCCGTCAACGCGCGGATGATCTACGAACTGCTCGACATGGAGCCGCGCCAGCGCGACCTGCCGGATGCCAAGCCGCTGGTCGTCACGCAAGCCCGCATCGAGCTCAACGACGTCGCTTTCGCCTACGGCAACGACAACGTCTTGAACGGCGTCACCTTCGTCGCCGAAGGCGGCAAGACCACGGCGCTGGTCGGCCCCTCCGGCGCCGGCAAGTCGACGATCATCAATCTCATCCCGCGCTTCTATGATCCGAAGGCCGGCGCCATCCTGATCGACGGACAGGACATCGCCCACGTCACCAAGCAGTCGCTGCGCGAGCAGCTGGCCTATGTCTCGCAGCAGCCCTATCTGTTCGAAGGCTCGATCCGCGACAACATCCGCTATGGTCGCCCGGAAGCGACCGATGCCGACGTCGAGGAAGCCGCCCGTCTCGCCTACGCCCATGATTTCATCCTGGCGCAGCCCGAGGGCTACGATACGCCGGTCGGCGAAAACGGCGTGACGCTCTCCGGCGGCCAGCGCCAGCGCCTGTCGATCGCCCGCGCTCTCGTCCGCAACGCGCCGATCCTCCTTCTCGATGAGGCGACCTCCGCGCTCGACACCGAATCGGAAGCCGCCGTGCAGAAGGCGCTCGACGAGGCCATGACCGGCCGCACCGTCGTCGTCATCGCCCACCGCCTTTCCACCGTCGTCCGCGCCGACAAGATCGTCGTCATGCAGCAGGGCAGGGTGGTCGAGGAGGGCAATCACGAGACCCTTGCGAAGCGCATCGACGGCCTCTACGCTCGCCTCAACAATCTCCAGAGGCCGGCGGCCTCCGACACCTACTGATACGGAATGATGGACGTCTGACATGAGCGATGCTGCGATGAAGCTGGTGGTGGTTGGTGCAGCGGGTCGCATGGGTCAGGCCTTGATCCGCATGGTCGCCGAGATCGATGGCGTCACGCTCCACGCCGCCGTTGCCCGCCCGGGCTCCGCCTTCGTCGGCAAGGATGCCGGCGAGATCGCGGGTCTCGGCCCGAACGGCATCGTCATCGGCGACGATCCTCTGGCCGCATTCCTGAACGCCGACGGCGTGCTCGATTTCACCACACCCGCCACGACCAACGAATTCGCCGCACTCGCCGCCCAGGCCCGCATCGTCCACATCGTCGGCACCACGGGTTGCTCGACGGACGACGAGGCGAAGATATCCGCCGCCGCCCGCCACGCCCGCATCGTCAAGTCGGGCAACATGGGCCTCGGCGTTAATCTTCTGAGCGTGCTGGTCGAGCAGGCGGCGCGCGCGCTGGACCCGGCAGATTGGGACATCGAGGTTCTCGAGATGCACCACAAGCGCAAGGTCGATGCCCCGTCGGGCACGGCGCTGCTGCTCGGCGAGGCCGCAGCCAAGGGCCGCGGCATCGATCTCGCCACCCATTCCGTCCGCGTCCGCGACGGCCACACCGGCCCGCGCGAGGCCGGCACGATCGGCTTCGCCACGCTGCGCGGCGGCTCGGTCATCGGCGAACATTCGGTCATCTTCGCCGGCGAGGGCGAGCGTGTCTCGATGGCGCACAGCGCCGGCGACCGCTCCATCTTCGCCCGCGGTGCCGTCAAGGCGGCGCTTTGGGCGCGCGACAAGAAGCCCGGCCTCTATTCCATGCTCGACGTTCTCGGGCTTTCCCAACGCTGATCCCATCAGGAGGAATTTATAATGAGCGGTACCCTCGTCCTCGTTCGCCACGGCCAGAGCGACTGGAACCTGAAGAACCTTTTCACCGGCTGGAAGAACCCTGAACTGACCGAACTCGGCGTTCAGGAAGCCAACACCGGCGGCAAGGCGCTGGCCGATTACGGCATCAAGTTCGACATCGCCTACACCTCCGACCTGAAGCGCGCCCAGGATACGCTGAAGATCATCCTCGAAAACGTCGGCCAGACCGGCCTCAAGACGATCAAGGACCAGGCGCTGAACGAGCGCGACTACGGCGATCTCTCCGGCCTCAACAAGGATGACGCCCGCGCCAAGTGGGGCGAGGAGCAGGTCCACATCTGGCGCCGCTCCTACGACGTTCCCCCTCCGGGCGGCGAAAGCCTGCGCGACACCGGCGCCCGCGTCTGGCCCTATTACCTGACCGAAATCCTGCCCCGCGTGCTGCGCGGCGAAAAGGTCCTCGTGGCAGCCCACGGCAACTCGCTGCGCTCGCTGGTCATGGTGCTCGACAAGCTGACCAAGGACCAGATCCTCAACGTCAACCTCGCGACTGGCGTCCCCATGGTCTACAAGCTCAACGCCGACTCGACGGTCGCTTCCAAGGAAGTGCTCGGCGACATGTCCGGCGCCCACTAAACATCATAGCGCCGCGCGTCTCTCTGATGCGCGGCGCTATCAGGACGGACCGGAACAACGTCTCAGTTTTTGGATGGATTTTCCGTTTGAGCCTGCGGCTTCCGCGCCGCCTCGAAATCCGGCAGCCGGTTGGCGATCCACTGCCATAGCCCCACCACCTCCACCAGAAGTTCGCCGCCCAACGGCGTCAGCTCGTATTCCACCCGTGGCGGCACCTGCGGGTAGAGCGTACGCGTCACCAGACCGTCGGCCTCCAGCGTCCGAAGCGTCTGCGTCAGCACTTTCTGGCTGATGCCTTCCACCCGTTCCAGAACCCGTGAAAACCGCAGGGGCCCCTTGGCTTCGGCCAGGATGTGCATGACCCGTAGCGGCCACTTGGCGCTCGCGCGTTCCAGCATCTCGCGGGCCAGCGCATCCTCTGCGTCGGTCAGCGTCTCGCAGAAATCGAAAGTACCGTCCTCGACAATAGTTACCATAAGGTATGTATAGATCCATCTGGTACCTTCTTTCAAGAAGATACTGTCGAGCCTATATCGCTCCTCGACCGACAACAAGGAGATGACGATGTCACAGGTTTGGTTGATTACGGGCAGTTCGCGCGGCCTCGGCAGGGCGCTGGCGGAGAGGGTGCTGGCCGATGGCCACCGTCTCGTTGCCACCGCGCGCGACCCCGCGCAACTGGAAGACCGCAAGCTGCGCCATGGCGATCATGTGCTGACGACAGCACTCGACGTTACCAGTGAACAATCGGCGCAGGCGGCGATCAAGGCGGCGGTGGATAGGTTTGGCCGGCTCGACGTTCTCGTCAACAATGCCGGCTATGGCGACGTCGGATCGATCGAGGACACCAGCCTCGCCGACTTCCGCGCCCAGATCGAAACCAACCTGTTCGGCACCATCATCGTCACCAAGGCGGCACTGCCTCTGATGCGCGGGCAGGGCGCCGGACACATCATCCAGGTCTCCTCCGTCGGCGGCCGCATCGGCCCGGCCGGCCGCGCGCCCTACGCGGCGGCCAAATGGGGCGTCGAGGGTTTCTCTGAAGTTCTGAGCCGCGAGGTCGGCCCGCTTGGCGTCAAGGTCAGCATCGTCGAGCCCGGCGGCTTTCGCACCGATTTCGCCGGCGCCTCGACGACGCTTCGCGAAGGCCGCCCTGAATATGACGAAACCGTCGGCAAGATGGCCCGCTACCAGCGCGATTATGACGGCAGACAGCCCGGCGACCCGGCAAAGGCCGCCGCCGCCATCATCCACCTTGCCAGCCTCCCCAACCCGCCGCTGCGCCTGCTGCTGGGCAGCGACGCCATCCGCGCCATCGAGCAGAACGATGCGCTGAGAGCCACCGAGCACGCCACCTGGCGCGACCTCAGCCTCTCCACCGACTTCGACGCCGGCAACGGGGCAGGGCACTTTCCCTGGGAGGCGAGGTGAGAGGGGCGAGCCTCACCCAGCAGAATGTTGAATTAGGTGGCACTTGGTGCTACCTTTAAGCCGTGAGCGAGCGCGTCTTTAAAACATCATGGTTTGCCAAGGCGGCTCGGAAGGCGCGCATTCCGGATAAGGATTTGTGCCGTGCGATCCGACAGGTGGCCCAAGGTCAGGCGGACAATCTCGGAGGCGGGGTTTTCAAGGAAGCGCCTCAATGACAACAGGCACCGTTCGATCATCTTGGCGAGGGCCGGCCAATTCTGGGTGTACGAATATCTGTTCCCCAAGCAGGATCGGGCCAATATAGACGAAGGCAAACTGGTGGCCTTTCGCCAGCTTGCGAAGGCCTACGCCGCATTGAACGACCGTCAGGTTGAAGAGTTGCTGCGTACCGGCCAATTCAAGGAGATATGCAATGACGACCCGGCGTAAGTTCAAGTCCGATGCCTTCGAGGCCATCCATTCCTCCGCAGTGGCGCTGTTCAAGGTCGGTGGCATCGACAAAGCGACGTTGCGCGGCTTCGATGAGGCATGTCTGACGGCACCGCCGGAACTAGCTCCCCAGGAGATCAAGGCGCTGCGCGAACGCAACAACGTCAGCCAGCCGGTCTTTGCCCGTTACCTGAACACCAGTGAATCCACCGTCCAGAAGTGGGAGAGCGGCGCCAAGCGGCCGAGCGGCTTGGCACTGAAACTACTCTCTGTCGTCGAGAAGCACGGGCTTGAGGTCTTGGGTTAGCCCTCAATTCTCGATCGTGAACTGCACCCGGTCCGCCGCGAACCGCGTGACCGAATATTGCACCGGCACGCCGTCGATATCGGTGTTCACAGCCTTGGTGATCAGCACGATCGCGCCCGGCGTCAGTTCTAGCGCCATCAGGTCGGCAGCCTCCGCGTGGGCGGCGGTGATTTCCGTTGTGGCGCGCACATAGTCTGACAGACCGAGTGCCGCAAACGCGCGGGTGATCGATTCCGTCGTCTCGTAGGCATCGGCCATCCCGGCGAAACGCGGCGCCGGAAACCACGAGGTCGCGCTCGAGACCGGCCGCCCGTCCGCCTTGCGCACCGTTTCCAGCCGGATCACGGGAGCGCCCGCCGCAAGCCTCAGCCAGCGCGCCACTTCTTCGCTCGCGGCTTCCTCGCCATGGCCGAGCAGCAGCCCGCGCGTCTCGCGCGCCTGCTCGCCGATGCCGCTGTTGAAGCGCGTCCGCCTGCTGATCGGAAAGTTCAGCCGTTCCTTGCGCTCGATCAGCGTGCCGCGCCCCTGCACGGCGCGCACGATGCCTTCCTGCGCCAGTGCCGCGATGGCGCTGCGCACCGTATGCCTGTTGACGCCGAACTGCGCCGCCAGCACCGTTTCCGGCGGCACCATCCCCGTCTCGTCATAGGCGCCGGCGCTGATCGCCTGGCGAATCCGGTCGGCGATCTGCCGCCACAGCGCCACGCCCGTCTGTCTCTGTACCTGCCCGGCCATTTTGTCCCTCACGCACGTCGCGGTGTCACACGCTTGTCACCTCGGCGATTTAGATCTAGGTATAGCTTGTATGGTTGTCTATATCAATAGACATTTAAAGGATGTGACGATGACCTTGGCGGAAATGAACGAGGCGAAGGCAGAGATCGACAGCGCCCGCAAGCGCACCGTCGATCTCCTGGCCCGCGCCGAACGGCAGGAACTGGACGCGGCCTGGCAGGCGCTGGATGACAAGCCGGTGGCGCAGCCGGTGCGTGGTCCCGAAACCGGCCTGGTCATGGTCCGCGGCCGCATGGGCGGCGGCGGGGCGCCGTTCAATCTCGGAGAGGTCACCGTCACCCGCGCCACCATCCGCCTCGCATCCGGCACGGTCGGTCACGCCCAGGCGCTCGGCACCGATCGCGAAAAGGCCCGCCTGTCCGCCATCTTCGACGCCCTCTGGCAGGAGCCGGCCACCCAGGCCTTCGTCGAGCAGGCCCTGCTCGCGCCGATCGCCGGCCGCCTCTCCGATGCCGATCGCCGCAAGGCCGACGAGACCGCGGCGACGCGCGTCGATTTCTTCACCATGGTTCGCGGAGACGACTGATGAGCCTCAAGACCGAAGCCCACAATACCGATGCGCTCTCCGGCGGTTTCGCCGAACCGGTGTTTCACGCCCAGAGCGTCTTCAAGCTGATGATGGATGCCATGGCCCGCCCGGGCACCATCCAGACCGTCGCCCCCGATGCCGAACCGCCGGCGCCCCTCGGCATCGCCGCCGGCGCCATCGCGCTGACGCTGTGCGATCATGACACCCCCGTCTGGCTCTCGTCGGGCCTCGCCAAGTCCGCCGTGCCGCAATGGCTCGGCTTCCACACCGGTGCCCCAGTGACCAATGAGAAGGCCGAATCCCGCTTCGCCCTAGTCGAGAATGCCGCAGCACTGTCCTCCTTCGGGCTGTTTTCGCAGGGAACGCAGGAATATCCGGATCGCTCGACGACGCTTGTCATCGAACTGCCGGATCTCGAAAACGGCCGCCGGCTGGCGCTGATGGGCCCCGGCATCAAGGCCGTCACCGATATCGCGCCGACAGGCCTGCCGGAGAGCTTCCTGCATCTGTGGATCGAAAACCGTGCGCTCTTCCCGCGCGGCGTCGATCTCGTGCTGACCTCGGGCAGCCGTTTCCTCTGCCTTCCCCGCACCACCAAGATCACCGCAACGGAGATGTGACCCCATGTATGTTGCCGTCAAGGGTGGCGAGGCCGCCATATCCAATGCCCATCGCCTGCTTGCCGACCGCCGCCGCGGCGACCGCGCGCTTCCCGCCATCGGCATCGAGCAGATCGTCGCCCAGCTGGCGCTCGCCGTCGACCGTGTCATGGCCGAGGCCTCGCTCTACGACCGCACGCTGGCAGCGCTTGCCGTGCGCCAGTCGCGCGGCGACATGATCGAGGCGATCTTCCTGCTGCGCGCCTACCGCACCACGCTGCCGCGCTTCGGCTATTCGCAGCCGGTCGACACCGCGAAGATGAAGATCGAGCGCCGCGTCTCCGCCACCTACAAGGACCTGCCAGGCGGCCAGCTGCTCGGCCCGACCTTCGACTATACCCACCGCCTGCTCGATCCCTCGCTCCTGACCGATGAGCCCGTCGAGGAGCCGACCCTGCGCGACGCCGAAACCGGCCGCGTCATCCGCGTCTCGGAAATCCTTGCCCAGGAAGGCCTGATCGAGGGCGATGGCGAGATGCCGGAGGATCACGAGGTCGGCGATCTCACCCGCGAACCGATGGAATTCCCGATGAGCCGCGATCTGCGCCTGCAGGCGCTTGCCCGCGGCGACGAGGGCTTCCTTTTGGCGCTCGGCTATTCCACCCAGCGCGGCTATGGCCGCAACCACCCCTTCACCGGCGAAATCCGCATCGGCGAGGTCGAGGTGGAGTTCGATGTGCCGGAACTCGGCTTTGCCGTCTCGCTCGGCTCCATCCAGGTCACCGAATGCCAGATGGTCAACCAGTTCAAGGGCTCATCCAAGGCGCCGCCGCAGTTCACCCGCGGCTATGGTCTGGTCTTCGGCCAGAGCGAGCGCAAGGCGATGTCCATGTCGCTGGTCGATCGTGCACTGCGTGCCGAAGAGCTCGGCGAGGACATCACCGCACCGGCGCAGGACGAGGAATTCGTCATCTCGCACGCCGACAACGTCCAGTCGACAGGCTTCGTCGAGCATCTGAAGCTACCGCATTACGTCGATTTCCAGGCCGAGCTCGATCTCGTCCGCCGCATGCGCAACGACTTCGAAGCCGCCCGCACGGGTGGCGACGACGGCATCAAGGAGGCCGCCGAATGACCGATCTCGCCACCTACAACTTCGCCTATCTCGACGAGCAGACCAAGCGGATGATCCGTCGCGCCATCCTCAAGGCGATCGCCATCCCCGGCTACCAGGTTCCCTTCGCCTCGCGCGAAATGCCGATGCCCTACGGCTGGGGTACCGGCGGCGTGCAGGTCACGGCCTCGATCATCGGCCCCGACGATGTCCTCAAGGTCATCGACCAGGGCGCCGACGACACGACGAATGCCGTCTCCATCCGCGCCTTCTTCCAGAAGGTAGCCAATGTCGCGGTGACGACGCACACCAAGGATGCCACCATCATCCAGACCCGCCACCGCATCCCCGAGGAAAAGCTCGGCGAGAACCAGGTGCTGGTCTACCAGGTGCCGATCCCGGAACCCTTGCGCTTCCTCGAGCCACGCGAGACCGAGACCCGCAAGATGCATGCGCTGGAGGAATACGGCCTCATGCATGTGAAGCTCTACGAGGACATCGCCCACAACGGCCGCATCTCCAAGACCTACGCCTACCCGGTCAAGGTCGCCGGCCGTTACGTCATGGACCCGTCGCCGACGCCGAAGTTCGACAATCCGAAGATGCACATGTCCGACGCCCTGCAGCTCTTCGGCGCCGGCCGCGAAAAGCGCATCTACGCCGTGCCGCCCTACACCGAAGTCGTCAGCCTCGATTTCGAGGACTACCCCTTCGAGATCCAGCGCTTCGGCAAGCCCTGCGCGCTCTGCGGCGCCGAGGACGTCTATCTCGATGAGGTCATCCTCGACGACAAGGGCGGCCGCATGTTCGTCTGCTCCGACACCGATCACTGCGAGGACCGCCGCGAGAGTGGCCATGCTGGCGAGCTGCTGGGGCAGGAGCGGGAGGCTGCGGAATGAGGGCATTGACCATGCGCCGCCGCGCAAGCCGCGCCCCCCTCTGCCCTGCCGGGCATCTCCCCCTCAAGGGGGGAGATCGATCCGTTGCGATCTCCCGGCCAAACACTAAACATGGAGCGAGCGGGCGCGCCCACCCGATCTCCCCCCTTGAGGGGGAGATGTCCGGCAGGACAGAGGGGGGTAACCC
>UCCA01000032.1 GCA_900470805.1 Hyphomicrobiales bacterium
GGCAGAGGGGGGTATCACACCCGTAAACCTCGCCGATAAAATCACCCCGGCCCCCACCCCATGACCACCCTCGCCCACTTCCTCTCCACCCACCCCGCCGCGATCCTCATCGACATCACCGCCACCCAGGGCTCCACCCCGCGCGAAACGGGCACCTTCATGCTGGTCGCCGAAGCCACGATCTGGGGCACCATAGGCGGCGGGCAATTCGAGTTCATGGCGATATCCAACGCCCGCGACATGCTCGCCGGCACGGGGGGCAAGGAGAGCATGGATATTCCCCTCGGCCCGGAGATCGGCCAGTGCTGCGGCGGTCGCACGCATTTGCGGTTTCGGCAGGTGACGCCAGAGATCGTCGAGGAACTGGAGCGCAACCAGGCCGGCGAAGCAGAGCATCGGCCGGAGATCTTCGTCTTCGGCGCCGGCCATGTCGGCCATGCGCTGGCGGTGGCGCTGTCGCCGCTGCCGCTATCGGTGACCGTCATCGAGACCCGCGGCGAAGAACTGGCCGGTCTGCCGCAAGACGTTACCACCCGCATCGTGCCGATGCCCGAGGCGCTGGTGAAGGACATGCCGGAGGGTGCCGTCGTGGTCATCGTCACCCACGACCACGCTCTGGATTTCCTGATCGCCCGCGAGGCGCTCACCCGCACCGATCTCGCCTATACCGGCATGATCGGCTCGGCCACCAAGCGCGCCACCTTCGCAAGCTGGCTGCAACGCGAGGGCGGCGGCGAGCGCGCGTGGATGGAGCGGCTGACGCTGCCGATCGGAGGCACCGCAGTGCGCGACAAGCGGCCGGAGGTGATCGCCGCGATGACGACAGCCGAGATCCTGACGGCGCTTTCCGCTTACCGTCTCGCCGCCTATCGCCAGGGCTCCGCCTCGTAGAACGGATCGCGCCCGTCCATGAAGCCGAGGTCTCGCTTGACCCGGTCGGGCATTCCCTCGATGTCCAGCCGGTCGGGCCGGGCCAGCCGCCAGCCCAGCCGGCGCCAGAGGCCTGCAAGCCGCTGGAAGATGCCCGATGGGCGAATTTTGCTTGAAGGTTCGACAGTTACGCAAGCCATGACATTACCTCGATAAACTTATCCCATGGCTTGCACTTTGCGGCAGTAAATGCTGCAATTCCAATCGAACAACCATCTGTATGCATAAAGAGAACTTATCCATGAAACTGTCGAAGCAGGTTCCGCTGAATGCATTGCGCGTCTTCGAGGCGGTCGCCCGGCTCGGCAGCTTCACCAAGGCCGGCGACGAGCTCGGCATGACGCAGACGGCGGTCAGCTATCAGGTGAAGCTACTGGAAGAGAATATCGGCGAGCCGCTGTTCCTGCGCCGCCCGCGCCAGATCAGCCTGACGGATACAGGCGAATTGCTGCTGCCGAAGGTGGCGGAAGCCTTCGTGCTCTTGAACGAGGCAATGGCCGAGGCGCGCGGCGAGATCGAATCCACGCTTTTGATCAACACCATCGCCACCTTCGCCTCGCACTGGCTGGCGCGGCGCCTCGGCACCTTCCAGCTCAAGCATCCCGCCATCGCGGTGCGGCTCTCGACATCGGAATTGCTGGTGGATTTCACGAGGGAATCGGTCGACGTCGCTATCCGCTCCGGCACCGGCGAGTGGCGCGGGCTCGGCGCCGACAAGCTGCTGGAGACCGATTTCACCCCGATGCTGAGCCCAAAACTCGCCGAAAGCGTCGGCGGGATCCACCGGCCGGAGGACCTGATGAAGCTGCCGATCATCGGCGCCACCGATCCCTGGTGGCAGATCTGGTTCGCGGCGGCCGGCCTCATCGATCACGCCCTGGAATCGCGCCCCCGCAGCCAGTACGGCTCACAGACCTTCGAGGCAAGCGCCGCCATGGCCGGCCAGGGCGTCGCCATCCTGACGCCCGCCTTCTACGGCGAGGAGATCGCCCAGGGGCGGCTGTTCCAGCCCTTCGAGATGACCTGCAGGGATGGTCGCGGCTACTGGCTGGTCTACGCCGAAAACCGCCGCAACGTCCCGAAGATCCGGGCCTTCCGAAACTGGATTCTCGACGAGATCGGACGTGACAAGGACGGCTCTCAGTAGCCCATTTCAGGCGCATAGAAGCAGCGTGGCGTATCTTCGTTCGGAAACAGGCAGAGATGATAATCGCCGTCTCCCGATTTCATCGCCTTGCCCATCGGCAGCAGGAAGATATGGGCGTGGGTGACGAGACGGTGGTCTCCGGGCATCAGCGTGACGCGGTAGCCGCCGGGCGTCACCGCAACGCTTTTCGGCGGGATCATCTGGCAATCGCCGGTCTCGTTGTCGCCGTTGCAGCAATAGGGCTCGTAGGCCCATCCGGACGGTGCGTCGTGGGCAAGGGCGCCATGGATTGGGGCGCCGGACGCGAAGACAATCATCACAAACACAAGGACACTGCGCATCAGCATCTTCTCCGTTGATGAATGCGCCGCCACGCCGATGCGGATTCCCCCTCACCTCGGCGGCCTTGATAAAACTGTAATCAAGTCTGGGCATTTCAATGGCGGGCGTTTCGTCAGGTGGAAGACTGCCTAGCAGCGCCACTGCGGGCACATTGGCCAAGCCCGCAGTAAACTTGAAAATGATGCTCACTTGAGCTACATACACATCACGCTTAAAAGAAGGAGTCAGCATATGGCTGCAAACGCATATGTGCGCGCGCGCATCGACCCCTCGATCAAGGAAAGCGCGACCGTGGTGCTTGATAGCCTTGGTCTCACGCCGTCGGATATAATCCGGATCGTAATGACCCGGATTGCCCGCGACAAAGCCTTGCCCGTGGAGCTGACCCGCCCCAACGCGAAAACGATCGCCGCGATGGAAGAGGCCAGAGCCATCAAGGCAGGTCACGGCAAAGTTCTCAACACCGCCGACGAACTCCTGGAATCGCTCGAGGGGGGCACGGTTGCAAAATAAGGACACGCGGGAGCGCCGCGCTTCAACCAAGCGTGCATCGCTGCCGCGGGTGTCCAGTTACACCAAGCAGTTTTTGAAAGACTGGGAGCGCCTCTCGCGCACCGGACGATACGACATGGGCGCTTTGAAATCGGCGATGATCCTTTTGATCGCAAATAACGCTCCGCTTCCGGCGGAGTACAGGGACCACGAGCTTAGCGGCGAGTGGGCCGATTACCGGGAGTGCCATATTGGCGGGGATTTTCTTCTGATCTACACCCTGGAAGAGAAGAGGAACCTGATCGTCTTTGTTTCTACCGGCACCCACGCCGAACTTTTTGAATAGAACTCCGCAGGCGGCGCAGAGAGCAGAAACCGCTTTATCCACGAAAGCCGTAAATTCCGGGCCTACAACGTGGCGCTGTTTCCCTAATCCCCCTTTTCTCTCCGCCCAACATTCTGCACACTACTGAATCGGAGAACAACAGGGGAACTGCATGTATGAATACGCCATCGCGTGGGAATGGCTGGCCTTTGCGGCACGCTGGTTCCACGTCATTACCGCGGTCGCCTGGATCGGCTCGTCCTTCTATTTCATCGCACTCGATCTAGGCCTGGTGAAACGCCCGCATCTGCCCGCCGGCGCCTATGGCGAGGAGTGGCAGGTGCATGGTGGCGGCTTCTACCACATCCAGAAATATCTGGTGGCCCCGGCGCAGATGCCCGAGCACCTGACGTGGTTCAAGTACGAGAGCTATTTCACCTGGCTGTCCGGCTTCCTGATGCTCTGTATCGTCTATTATGGCGGCGCCGATCTGTTTCTGATCGATCGCCACGTGCTCGACGTCAGCGCCCCTGTCGCCATCGCTATCTCGCTCGCCTCGCTCGCCGTCGGCTGGATCGTCTACGACCTGCTCTGCAAGTCGCCGATCGGCAAGAACACATGGGGCCTGATGGTGGTGCTCTATGCGGTGCTGGTGTTCATGGCCTGGGGCTACACCCAGCTCTTCACCGGCCGGGCCGCCTTCCTGCATCTCGGCGCGTTTACGGCGACCATCATGTCGGCCAACGTCTTCATGATCATCATCCCCAACCAGAAGATCGTCGTCGCCGACCTGATCGCCGGCCGTACGCCGGATGCGAAGTATGGCGCCATTGCCAAGCAGCGCTCGCTGCACAACAACTACCTGACGCTGCCCGTCATCTTCTTCATGCTGTCGAACCACTATCCGCTGGCCTTCGGCACCGCCTACAATTGGGTTATCGCGGCGCTGGTCTTCCTGATGGGCGTCACCATCCGCCACTGGTTCAACACCACGCATGCCAGAAAGGGCCGCCCGACCTGGACGTGGCTGGCCACCGTCATCCTGTTCATCCTGATCATGTGGCTGTCGACCGTGCCGAAAATTCTGAGCGGCGACAAGGACGCGGCGGCCGAGACCGTCGCGCCCGCCTTCCAGCGCTTTGCCGGCGATCCGCACTTTTCCGCCGTCAAGCAGCTGGTCGGCACCCGCTGTTCCATGTGCCACGCCGCCGAGCCTGTCTACGAGGGGCTGGCGCGGCCGCCGAAGAACGTCGTGCTGGAGAACGACGCCGAGATATCCGCCCATGCCCGCGAGATCTATATTCAGGCCGGGCGCAGCCATGCCATGCCGCCTGGCAACGTGACTGATATGACGCCTGACGAGCGCAAGCTGCTCGTCGCCTGGTTCGAAAGCGCGGTCGAAGGCAAGCGCGAATGAAGCCAGGCCTCCGAACCCTGCTCCTTGCCAATGTTCTCGCCCTTGCCGGGCAGATCGGGACGCAGGCGCGGGCGGACGAGGCCAATGCCAAGCAGGAAGACGCGACGGTAACTGGTACGGTGCCCTCCGGTCCCGATATCTGGGGCGAGGTCAATGCGGTGGGAACCGGCCCCTTCTGGTCGCTGCGCATTCGCGACGGGCAAATCACCTTCAGCCGGGCCGGCAAGAACAACATCATCACCGTCAATCCCGGCCCGACGGCGGCGACCGAGGGCAGCGCGACATGGACTGTTCCCCTGCCGTCGTCGCGGTTCACGCTGACGATAACCCGGGAAAACTGCGTGGATGGCGCGTCGGATCGGCGTTACGACCTCGCGGCAAAGCTGGTATTGCAGGGCAAGACATATTACGGCTGCGCCGCTTCGCTGGCGGCCATCCCCGCCGAGCCCGCACCCTGACGACGACAAGCAATAGACAAAGGCAGACGCCATGACACAGACCCTCCTTCGCGGCCGCCTGCTCTCCTTCGTCAGGGCGCCCCAGAGCCTCACCGATACCGATAGCTACCGCTACGAGACGGATGGCGGCCTGCTGATGGAAAATGGCCTGATCGTCGCCAGCGGCCCCTATGCCGACATCAAGACGACAGCCGCCGCTGGCGCCATCGAGATCGACCATCGACCGCACCTGATCATGCCCGGCTTCATCGACATGCACCTGCATTTCCCGCAGATGCAGGTGATCGCCTCCTATGCTGCCAACCTGCTGGAATGGCTGAACACCTACACTTTCCCGGAGGAATGCCGTTTCGTTGAAAGCGCCCATGCGCAACGCATCGCGACGCATTTCTACGACGAGCTCATCCGCCACGGCACGACGACAGCGGTTGCCTATTGCTCCGTCCACAAGACTTCAGCCGATGCCTATTTCGCTGAAGCGACGAAGCGCAACATGCGCATGGTCGGCGGCAAGGTGATGATGGACCGCAACGCCCCGCAGGGCCTGCTCGACACGCCTCAGATGGGCTACGACGAAACCCGCCAGGTGATATCAGACTGGCACGGCAAGGGCCGAAACCACGTCGCCATCACCCCACGCTTCGCCATCACCTCGACGCCTCAGCAAATGGAGGCGACGCAGGCGCTCGCTCGCGAATTTCCCGACCTGCACATCCAGACGCATCTCTCCGAGAACCACGACGAGATCAGGTTCACCTGCGAGCTCTACCCCGAAGCCATTGACTACACGGATATCTATGCCCGCTACGGCCTGCTCGGCGACAGGACGCTGTTCGGCCACGCCATTCATCTCTCCGATCGCGAGGCGGATGCGATGAGCGAGGCCAGTTCGGTCGCCGTCCACTGCCCGACCTCCAACCTCTTCCTCGGCTCCGGCCTCTTCCCGCTGAAGGCGCTCGCCCGGCGCGACAAGCCGGTGCGCATCGGCGTCGCCACCGATATCGGCGGCGGCTCCAGCTATTCGATGCTGCGCACCATGGACGAGGCCTACAAGATCCAGCAGTTGCTCGGCGAACGGCTGAACCCGATCGAGAGCTACTATCTGATGACGCTGGGCAATGCGCTGGCGCTGTCGCTTGCCGACAGGATCGGTACGCTCGACGCCGGCACCGATGCCGATATCGTCGTGCTCGACGCGTCCGCGACGCCGGCCATGGCGCTGAAGATGGAGGTGGTGAAGACGCTGCCGGAAGAACTGTTCCTGCTGCAGACGATGGGCGACGACCGGGCGATCGTCGAAACCTATGTGGCTGGCAAGGCCGCCAAAGGCGGCCTTTGACCGCCGCGCCCGCCTTTTGTGGTGGGTGAGCTCACGGACTTAAGCATATTTAAACCATAAGTTTTTATGGGTTTACTGGCAGGATATCGACCCGGCCGCCATGACGGCACAGGCCATCTGCCATGCTCCAAATCATGTCCGCATGAAAAAGCGCAGCGCTGACATCTCGCTTGATGGCTCCCAACCATCGCGATGCAGGCTGCGGCGCGCCCCCATGTCTCAGATCAACCGCTCAGATCAACCGCGAGGAAAAATGTCGTTTCTCAAGAATGCGAGCATTCGCACCAAGATACTTTCTCTGATTCTACCGCTGTGCATTGTCGGCGTCGGCGCGATCGCCTTCGTCGCCAGCCGCTACAACGCCGCGGACACGGCATATACCGACTTCATCAAGAAGGACAACGCGGCCGCGGTCGAGATGGCGCGCGCCAACCGAAACATTGTCGCGACGGCCTACGGCGCCTACCAGACACTGGCCTACCCGGGTGAAGGCGCGCAGTTCCAGTCGATCCTGACGTTCTACCAGACCAGCAAAACCCAGCTCTTCCAGCGCTTCGAAAATGTGAAAGCGCACCTGCCCGAACAGGCCGCCGCAATGGATGCGCTGTCTGCCCGCGCCAAGGAGATTGTCGCGCTGACCGATAAGGCTGTGGAACTTGGCCAGGCCAATCAGGACGATCAGGCAAAGGCGATGCTCGCCAAGGCCGACGCGTTGATCCTGCCGCTGACGGTCGATACCGCAGCCACGCTTGACACGTTGGTCAAAGACGTCACCCGGAAAAACGGGCTGCTTTCGAACGAGACCAGCTCGACGATCATCACCTCGCTGACCAGCGTCGGCCTTGCCTTCATATTGGGCATCCTCGCCGCCCTGTTTGTCGCCACCCAGGGCATCACCACGCCGATCGCCCGCCTGCGCGAGCGCATGGCGACGCTTGCCCAGGGACAGACGACCGCGGCTGTCGACGGACAGGACCGCCGCGACGAGGTCGGCCAGATGGCTGCCGCCGTCTCGATCTTCCGTGACAACGCCATCGAGCGCCATCGTCTGGAACAGGAAGCTGACGCCAGCCGCAGCATGTCGGAACGCGAGCGCATCGAGCGTGAAGCGCAGAAGGCCAAGGAAGCATCAGACACACAGTTCGCTGTCGATCAGCTGGCAAAGGGCCTCGATCGCCTCGCCAATGGTGATGTCGCCTACCGTATCGATGCGGCCTTCGTGGCACAACTCGACGCACTGCGCACCAACTTCAACAGCTCCGTCGGCAACCTGCAGGACACCCTGCGCGCCGTCGGACAGAACGCCCGTGGCATCGATTCCGGCGCCAACGAAATCCGCTCGGCCGCCGACGACCTGTCGAAGCGCACCGAGCAGCAGGCCGCCTCCGTCGAGGAGACGGCGGCAGCGCTGGAACAGATCACCACAACGGTCAAGGATTCCAGCAAGCGCGCCGAGGAAGTCGGCAACCTCGTCGCCAAGGCCCGCGATGGCGCCGAACGCTCCGGCGCCGTGGTGCGCCAGGCTGTAACCGCAATGAACGAGATCGAGAAGTCATCCGGCGAGATCACCAACATCATCGGCGTCATCGACGAGATCGCCTTCCAGACCAACCTCCTGGCCCTGAACGCAGGTGTCGAGGCAGCCCGCGCCGGTGAAGCCGGCAAGGGCTTCGCAGTCGTCGCGCAGGAAGTCCGCGAACTGGCGCAACGCTCGGCAAAGGCCGCCAAGGAGATCAAGGCCCTGATCACCACGTCAGGCGAGCATGTCCGCTCCGGCGTCAGCCTCGTCGGCGAAACGGGAACTGCGCTCGAGGTGATCGTTACGGAAGTTCGCGAGATCAACCGCCACGTCGACGCCATCGTCGAATCCTCGCGCGAACAGTCGGTCGGCCTGCAGGAGATCAACACTGCGGTCAATACGATGGACCAGGGCACGCAGCAGAACGCCGCCATGGTGGAGCAGTCCACCGCGGCAAGCCACAGCCTCGCCAAGGAGGCCGCTTCGCTGAACGAACTACTCTCGCGGTTCAACCTCGGCCAGGGTGGCGGCAGAAACGCCTCGGCACCGGCGCAGATCGCCTCGTCGGCTTCCCGCCCCGCGCCATCACCAGCCCGCGCGCTCGGCCGCAAGATCGCCGGCGCCTTCGGCGGCGGTTCGTCGGCCGCGGCGGCCCAGAGCTGGGAAGAGTTCTGAGACCAGCCTTGAAAACACGGAGAGCGGGCGGATATTGCCGCCCGCTCTCCGGTTCAAACGTGATGACAGCCGCATCCAGACAAGCTTGATCGACCTCTCTTGAAGGAGTATGAAATCAAGTGATTGCAACAATAAGGCGCAATGGAGAGCGGGATCGCGTCCACGCATGTTCGCCGTCGCACCAGTTGCAACCTCGTGCATGCCCGCGACATCGAAAACCCGGAATGACGACAGATCGTCAAGCCCCGGGGGCTTCCAATGTCGCCAAGCGCCTTTCGCCAAAGCACTGAATTCATTTAGTCTATGGGAGGATGCATTGCGCAACAGGACAGCAACAATATTCGGGCTTGTCTTCTGCCTGCTGGCGATGCCGATCGCGGTGCCGACACCGGCGCACGCCGTTACCATCAACATCAACATCGGCAGCAATCTCAACAATGGCCGACCGATCAGCTGTCGCGAGGGCGAACGGCGGATCCGTGATCGCGGCTTCCGCGACGTGCGTCGTGTCGATTGCCGCGGCCGTATCTTCCTCTACCGGGCATGGCGCGGCGGCCAGCGCTTCGAGATTGCGCTCGACAGTCGCAACGGCCGCGTCTCGGACGTGCGCCGCATCCGGCGGTAGGCATGGCAGGCGGCCGATGCCGCCTGCTGGTCTCTGATGCGAGAGATCCGAAGTCAGATCCGCTTCATTGCCCCGATGCCGAGGAAGTTGCCCTTGACGGATTCGTACTGGTTGACGAATTCGAAGCTCTCGAAGTTCTCTTCCGCCTCGCGGACATAATTCCAGAACGCCACCGTCGGCGGGCATGCGAAGGACGCGATATCGTGGTGGACAATGATATTGGCGTTCTTGCGCACCAGACCGTGGTCGAACATCACGCCGGCCATCGAGTGGTCGCCATCGATGAACACCATGTCGGGCTTGGCCATGCGGGTATAATCGATCACCGTCTGCGACGTCGAAAACGCGTTGAGATACACCACCGGCGTGTTGGAGATCGCGATGTATTCCTTGATGAACGGCGTTTCCGGAACCGGGTCCACGGCAATCGATACCTCGATCGGCGCGCCGATCTTCTTCAGCCATTCGTTGACGACGATGAACGTGCCGCCCCAGCGGCAGCCGATTTCCATGTAGCGCTTGACGCCCTTGCCGTTCAGCGACAGCCAGACGAGATAATCGGCAAGCTGCGACGGGTACTGCCACAGGTGCAGGCCGGTCCCGAAGAAGGGAGACAGCTCTTCGGGCTGCTCGTGCAGGTGTTCGTTGTTCAGACCGAGCGCCGGGATAAGCGTATGCTCAAGATAATCCCGGTCGAAACACTTGGAGTATTCGAGTTCCTGAATGCTATTTATTGCCGACCTGACGTTCGGCACAAGCGTTGAATAATATGCGTAGCGATCGTTTTCCATAAGCGCCTTCCGAGCGTGAAGTATTGGCGCACACATAAGGCGGCGTAACTTGTGCCAGACTTGTCCGCGCCGGGAGGCTGGCAGCGCAGCGCGGATATGCTAGGTGTTGGCGATATTCAGGAGGAATATTCGCGCCATGACGACCCCGCTGACCATTGCAGACCTCAAATCCCTGGCAAAACGCCGCGTCCCGAAGATGTTTTTCGACTATGCCGATTCGGGCGCTTGGACGGAGCAGACCTACCGCGCCAACGAAAGCGATTTCGCCAGGATCAAGCTGCGCCAGCGCGTTCTCGTCGACATGACGAACCGGACGCTGGAGACGACGATGGTCGGCCAGAAGGTGTCGATGCCGGTGGCGCTGGCGCCGACGGGAATGACCGGCATGCAGCACGCCGACGGCGAGATGTTGGCGGCCCGCGCCGCCGAGGAAGCCGGCGTTCCCTTCACGCTGTCGACCATGAGCATCTGCTCGATCGAGGACGTCGCCTCGGTGACGACGAAGCCTTTCTGGTTCCAGCTCTACGTGATGAAGGACAAGGACTTCGTCATGAACCTGATCAACCGCGCCAAGGCCGCCAAATGCTCGGCGCTGGTCCTGACCGCCGACCTGCAGATCCTCGGCCAGCGCCACAAGGACCTGCGCAACGGCCTGTCGGCTCCGCCGAAATTCACGCCCAAGCACATCTGGCAGATGGCGACGCGCCCGTTCTGGTGCCTCGACATGCTGCAGACCAAGCGCCGCTCCTTTGGCAACATCGTCGGCCACGCAAAGAATGTCTCCGACCTCTCCTCGCTGTCGTCCTGGACGGCCGAGCAGTTCGACCCGCAGCTCTCCTGGGCTGACGTCGCCTGGATCAAGGAGAAGTGGGGCGGCCCGCTGATCATCAAGGGCATCTGCGACGTCGAGGATGCGAAATCGGCGGCCGAAACCGGCGCCGACGCCATCATCGTCTCAAACCACGGCGGCCGCCAGCTGGACGGCGCCCCCTCCTCTATCAGCGTGCTGCCGGAGATCGTCGACGCCGTCGGCCACAAGATCGAAATCCACCTCGACGGCGGCATCCGCTCCGGCCAGGACATCCTGAAGGCCGTGGCGCTCGGCGCCAAAGGCACCTACATCGGCCGCCCCTTCCTCTACGGCCTCGGCGCCATGGGCAAGGACGGCGTCTCGCTGGCGCTCAGCATCCTGCGCAAGGAGATGGACGTGACGATGGCACTGTGCGGCAAGCGCGATATCAAGGACGTGAACGCGTCGATTATCGCGGGACGGCAGTAGGGCGGGATTTGAATTATACACACGCTTGTGTATAATTCAGCCCGATGAAGAGCGCCGACGTCATTGCCTTGCTGCAGAAAGCCGGCTGGTTCGAGGTCGGCCGGAAGGGCAGCCATGCCCAGTTCAAACATGCAGAGAAATCGGGCCGGGTGACTGTACCGCATCCCAAACGGGACATTCCGATCGGGACGTTGCGCAGCATTGAGAAGCAGTCGGGCCTGAAGTTGAGGTGATCATGCGCAACTATATCGGACTGATCCACAAGGACGCCGAGAGCGACTACGGCGTCTCCTTTCCGGACTTTCCCGGCGCGATCACGGCTGGCTCGACGCTGGACGAGGCGCGAGAAATGGCCGAGGAAGCCCTGGCATTTCATGTCGAGGGATTGATCGAGGACGGCGAGACGCTTCCGCAACCCTCCTCGCTCGAAACGGTCATGGCGAATCCGGAGAATAAGGATTGCGTCGCCATCTTGGTCCCGCTGAAATCCGCGTCCAGCAGGGCGGTGCGCATTAACGTTACGCTACCGGAGGATGTTCTTGCCCGTATCGACGCCGTCGCCGCCGCGGCCGGCCTGTCGCGCTCGGCCTTTCTCGCCAAGGCCGCTAAGCACGAAATCGAGCGCAACGCGGCGGCTTAGCCTACCGAACCCAGCCCGTCGCCAGCGCACCCGCCCAATCCGACCGCCCGTTCTCTCGCGCCAGCCGCGACATCGCCATATGGTCGTAGGCCACGCTGCGAAACTGCGGCAGCCAGCCAGACGCGGTCTTCTCGATGATGCAGTAGCTGGCGAGCGGATGGCCAGTCTCGACCTTATGATCGTAGGGCGTGTCGTCGCTGTAGGCAGGGCAGCCGACGCTTCCGGGATTGACGATCATCCGCCCATCGCCAAGCCGCACGACGCGCGGGATATGGCTGTGGCCGCAGAGGATCAGCGGATGATCGATACCGACGGCCAGCGCCTCGATCTCTTCCAGCGACTTCAGGTGGACATGGCCCTCCGGCGACACCTTCTCCAGCCAGTAGGTCTCGTCATGGCCAGGGGTCGCGTGGCAGAGATAGACCGCGTCGCGATAGACGGCGCTGAACGGCAGATCGCGCAGCCATGCGAGATGAGCGGCCGAAAGCTGCGAATAGGCGTGCTCTTCCCACGACGGCATCGCATCCTCGGGGCTGTCGGTCAGATAGCGATCGTGGTTGCCGCGCACCGTGAGCGCATTCAGCCCAATCAAAAGATCCGCCGTCCTGCCCGCCTCCAGCGGCCCGCTCAGGCAGTCGCCGAGATTGACGATCTCGTCGATGCCTTGCGCCCTGATATCGGCAAGCACGGTCTCCAGCGCCAGATGGTTGCCGTGGACATCGGCGATCGCGGCGAAACGCATCGGTCAACTCCCGCGATAGGTGGAATAGCCATAGGGCGAGATCAGTAGCGGCACGTGATAATGCGCCGCCTCGTCGGCAATGCCGAAGCGGATCGGCACGAGATCGAGGAACGCCGGATGCGGCAGCGCGGCGCCGGTGCCGCGCAGATAATCGCCGGCATGAAACAAGAGCTCATAGGTGCCGGCTCGAAAACTCTCGCCGACAAGGATCGGCCCGCCATCGACGCGCCCGTCGGCGTTGGTGATGACAGTCTTCAGGTGTCGGCGCAGATCACCATCGACATGATAAAGCTCGATCTTCAGCCCCTCGGCGGGCTTGCCTGAGGCGGTATCGAGAACATGGGTGGTCAGTCCGGTCATAAGGCTGGCTCGCTGATGATGTAGGGCGTGTCGAAGAAGAACTCTTCCAGATTGTTGCCGGGCCCGTCGCGATCGACAACCAGGAAATCGCTGACGGCACCGAGCGACATCAGCGGATGATGCCAGACATTGCGGCGGTAATTCACGCCCTGATCGCCCCGCGCCAGAAACACCCGCGGCCGGCCCGGTCTACCATCTTCGTCCTCGGAGACAACGACAAGAAACGGCCGCCCCGAGATCGGTGAAAAGCTCTGGCTACCGAACGGATGCCGCTCCATCATATCGACCGCATAGGGAAAGGCGCGCGGCTGCCCGCGAAACAGGTTGATGATCACGCGCGCGCCCTCGCCCACCGCGTCCGCCGCCGCCAGCGCGTGAAACCGCTCGGTGGTCCCGTTGTTGATAAGCCGCATCGTCGCCGGATCGGCCTCGATGACATCGCCGAAGGGGGCGAAGACGGATTGGGTCAGGGTTTCGATATCGAGGAAGTCTGTCACGTCTATTCGCCTTGGATGCGCCAGTGGCGCAGCATGTGAAGTGTCTCGATCAATTCGGGAATATTGTTCGTTGCCGTATCCCAGATGGTCTCAAGATCGATGTTGAAATAGCCGTGTGCGATCCGGTTTCTCATGCCGCGCATCTTGGTCCAGGGAATTTCCGGATGTGCTGCGACGATTTCGGGAAACTCTTCGGTCAACCGTGTGACAACCTCGCCGATCATCATCAAGTTCATGCCGACGGCTCGCTGCTTCATAACATCGCCAAGAAATGCATTCTTGGACGTGTCCTTCACGAAATCGCCGATCTCGCGAGCGACCTGTTCCATTTGGTCAAGATAGGACCGCAACCAATCCGAATTCATATCGGCTTGGCCTCGCTGAGGACGCGCGCGCGTACCCTTTCGGGGAAATCACCAGGAACCATGAGGTGGATATCGGTCCCCTGCATTATATCCTTCAACTCCTCAAGCAGCCCGCCGAGATCAAACAGAGACGTCCCCGGCAACGTGTCGACGAGAATATCCAGATCGCTGTCGGCCCTGTCTTCCCCGCGCGCCACCGAGCCGAACACGCGCGGATTGGCCGCGTTGAAGCGCTTGGTCGCCTCACGGATCGCCTGCCTGTTCTTCTCCAGCACTTCCGACGGTTTCATCGCGCCTGATCTCCTGTGCCGCAACTATAGGCGGCGGATACAATAGGAAAAAGCCCGCGCGCCATCCCGATGAAATTGCAAACTGCCATCGCTGATCTCACGTAATTGCATAACGCATTACTCGCCCTCCGTCCGCCCACGGAGAACATTGTCGAGCGCAGACAGCAATTGCGGAGCTTCGTCTTTCGCCGTGGCCCAAACTTTCTCCAGATCGATATCGAAATATCCGTGCGCGATGCGATTTCGCATTCCCCGCATCGCACCCCATGGAAATTCCGGATGCTCATCGATGAACGCAGGATGAGCCTTGAGAAGTTGCGATGCCATTTCTGACGCCATAAGAAGACTCATGCCGACAGCACGTTGCAAGACAACGTCCTCGAAGAAATCCTCCTTGCTGACATTGGCGATCATCGCGTGAGAATCGGCAGCGGCCTGACGCATGCGACTTAGGAGATAAACAATACGCTCCGGGCTCATATCGGCCGTGCTTCGGCTAATACCCGGGCACGAATGCTCTCGGGGAAATCGCCAGGCGTCAGAAGGTGCACCGACGTCCCAAGCATCATCTGCTCCAAGGTGTCCTGCAAACCTCCCAGCGTGAGCAACGTGCTGCCAGGCAAGGCATCCACCAATATATCAAGATCGCTGTCGGCCCTGTCTTCCCCGCGCGCCACCGAACCGAACACGCGCGGATTGGCCGCGTTGAAGCGCTTNNCGGATCGCCTGCCTGTTCTTCTCCAGCACTTCCGACGGTTTCATCGCGCCTGATCTCCTGTGCCGCAACTATAAGCGGCGGGCAGAAAAGAGCAATCCGGGCTCAATGCTGCGGCAGGATCACCTCGAGCCTCAGCAGCGCGATCCGCTCGACTTGTTCGGTGGCGGTTTCGAATTCCGCGTCGCGGCTGTTGTCGATCCGCGTCTCGAAGGCCTTCAGGATATCGTCCTTGTCGAGCCCCTTGACGGCGATGATGAAGGGAAAGCCGAACTTCTCGACATAGGCGCTGTTAAGCGTCGTGAAGCGGGCGTGCTCTTCGGCGCTCAACCGGTCGAGCCCGGCGCCGGCCTGCTCCTTTTTGCTGTCCTCGGTCAGTTCACCCGCGACTGCAAGGCGACCGGCGAGATCCGGATGCGCACGCAACACGCCGAGGCGCTCCTCCGCGCTCGCCGCCCGGAAGATCGCCACCAGCGCCGCGTGCACGCGGTCGACATTGAGATTGTCGCCAACGAAGCCGTCGTCATAGGCCCGCTCGGCGATAAAAGGCGAATGCTCGAAGACGCCGCCGAAGCGCGAGATGAAGTCGTCGCGCGCGATCATCAGATTGTCTCCGGTCTGTGGTGCTTGTGCCAGTGCTCGGCGATCTCGATCCGCCGTGGGGTCCAGACCTTCTTGTGACCAAGCACGTATTCCATGAACCGCTTGAGCGCCGCCGCGCGCCCGGGCCGGCCGACCAGACGGCAATGCAGGCCGATCGACAGCATCTTCGGGCTGCCGTCCTTGCCCTCCTGGTAGAGGGTGTCGAACGCATCCTTGAGGTAGGTGAAGAACTGGTCCCCCGAGTTGAAGCCCTGCGGCGTCGCGAAGCGCATGTCGTTGGTGTCGAGCGTATAGGGGATGATCAGGAACGGCTTTTCGTCGGCGCCCTTCACCCAATAGGGCAGATCGTCGGCGTAACTGTCGGACGAATAGAGAAAGCCGCCCTCCTCCTGAACCAGCCGCAATGTGTTGTCGGACGGCTTGCCCTGATACATGCCGTAGGGTCGCTCGCCGGTGAGCTCCGTATGCAGCCGCACCGCTTCGAGAATGTGCTTGCGCTCCAGCTCCTCCGGAAAATCCTTGTATTCCAGCCAGCGATAGCCGTGGCTGGCGATCTCCCAGCCGGCTTCCTTCATGGCCGCCACCGCCTCCGGATTGCGCGCCATGGCGAGCGTCACGCCATAGACGGTCGCCGGCACTTCAAGCTCGGTGAACATCCGCCACAGCCGCCAGAAACCGGCTCGCGAGCCGTATTCGTAGATCGATTCCATGTTGAGATTGCGCTGCCCCGGCCACGCCGCCGCGCCGACAATTTCAGACAACAGGTTTTCCGAGGCCGGATCGCCATCGATGATCGAGCTTTCGCCACCCTCTTCGTAATTGATCACGAACTGGACGGCGATGCGGGCGTTGCCCGGCCATTTCGGATCGGGCGTGTTGCGGCCGTAACCGACCAGATTGCGCGGATAAGTTTCGGATACCATGAAATCACCTTCCAGAAAGTCGCCGAACGGTAGCACCCGGGCAGCGAATGTCGAGATGGAAACTGCGCGACAGCCTCATGCCTCTAATGCACAGCGTGGCCCAAGCGATCGCCACCCGTTCGACAAGCTATGACAGCGATGCTTTGCCAGTGAGCGAGCGGCACATGAAGCGACTGATGGGCGTGGAACAATAGGGTTGGAAAGGGCCACATAATTGATACCCCGAGCGAACGTACAATTGATGTGCTTCGACATTCCGCACTCCGACCTCCAGCAGCATTGTGCGCGCGCCAAAACTCACCGCCTGCGATTCTGCCTCCTGTAGCAATGCCACACCGATGCCCGTGCCTCGCTCGCCCGCAGCCATGATCATCCGCTTGAGTTCCATGGTCCCGTCGAGGCGGTCAAACAGCACGCACAGACCAACCGCCCGCTCAAACAGGCGCGCGACAAAAACATGGGTACCGGGCTTGGCGAGCGATTCCGAGGTAATCGGCCTTCGGTATTCACCCGGATACAGGACAGCGGCAACCGCGTCCGATTGCGCCAGAAGTGACGAAACGTCATCCTGCAGTGGATCTTCGACTTTCACGCGCACCCATTCCATCCGGCGAAACTCTGTTGAGTGCTACCAACACGCGCAGATGAATGCGGCTCGCAACACTTGTCAACTCAGCGGCGACCGTGGCCCTAAGCCGGAACCGCGACCCGCTCGCGCCGGGCGCTGACCTTGCCCATCGGATGCAGCGAATGCACCCGGAACGGCCCGCCATTTCCTTCCTCGATCATCAGCGCCACGTTGGCGATCTTAACCGGGTTGCCGAGCACTGGCTCGAAGACGCTGCGCAGCGTCTGCTCGATGCGCGCCATGTCAGGCAGGCTGACAGGGCCGGTGAGCGGCATGTGGAAGCGGAATTCGTCCATCACATAGGGGCTCCCCCAGCGGTGCAGGTTGGCGAACTGGGCGGCGGACAGGCCATCGGGATCGCTGCGTTCGATATCCGCATCGCTGAGCGGCGCGCGATAACCGTCGAACTGTTGGACGATCGCCGATGCCAGATAATGCACGTGCTCGCAGGGCCGCGACGGCACGAGGCTGTAGGACCCGCCGGTGCGGGCCACTTCGAGGCGCGCAATCGAGAACGGCGTCAGCGTGCCGCAGAACCGCATCAGATCCCGCAGAAGTTGCGCCTCCGATACGTCGGATGCCAGCCGAAACGGCGCCTTCAGCGCGCCGTGAAAGCCATAGCGCCGCGGCACGGCAGTGTGAAACGCCACCTCGTGGATGCTCATGCCGCGGATCGCCGTCGGCTCGACCATCTGGCCGGAAAACACGTTCCGCCCAAGCCAGTTGGCAGCCGCATGCGACAGCGGATCATTGGCGGCTGGCGTGAAGCAAATGGCATAGCGCATGCGGTGTCTCCGTCGGCAACAAGGCGCGCGACTCGTGAGCGCGCTGCCTTTTTGCAAGCAGATAGGTGATTTGCATGACAGATTGACGAAGCGCAGCGATCGCTAATTCACGTTTAACGTGAAGCCACGTGAATGTGATTGATCAAATGGAAGCTGTCGGGCACGGCAAACCGCTGCTCGTCGCCCGCAGCCATCCGCACCACCGCTTCCGCCAGGCGATGCGCCAGCCCGAAGCTGACCTTGAAACCGCCCGTCAGTGCCAGGAGATTGCCGTGATCGGGATGCCGCCCGATCATCGGGTCGCGATCGATCGCCTTCGGCCGCAGCCCTGCCCAGCGCTCGATCACAGGCGCCTCACCCAGCAGCGGCACCAGCGCCCGCGCCTTGTCGACAAGCACGTCGAGCTGGCCGTCGGTGGCATAGGCGTCGTCGAACCGGTTCTCGCTGGTGCTGCCGATCGCCACGTGGCCACCCTCATGCGCCACAATATAAAGTCCATCACGAAAGATGGTCGGCAGCGACGGGTCGATATCCGCCTTGAGCAGCGCCGACTGCCCCTTGACCGGCTGGCCGAGCGGCTGCGTCAGGCCTGTCGTATGGCGCGCCAACAGCGGAAAGGACTGATGCCCGGCGGCGATGACGCAATGGCCGAAAGCGACAGTTCCGAGGACGGTCTCCGCGACACCGCGTGCCGGATCGATATCGGCAATGGCGGTGTTCTCGACGATACGAACATGCCGCGCACGCCGGAGATAGGCCACAAGCACCGCGCACAACGACCGTGGCGCCACCCGCCCGGCGAGCGTGTCGCGCACGAAGCCACCCTCGTTTCCGGCAGCGTCAGGCCAACCCGCGATCTCGGGCGCATCGAGGACATCCCAGTGAAATCGACGGTCGCCGGCCTGCCAATGGGTGTCGGCATCGACGGAACGCTCGAGCGCGATCTGGCGCAGATGCGGCTTTGGCAATGGAATGAGGCGTCCGGAACGGCGGTAACCGGTCGATAGGCCAGTTTCACCCTCGATTGTGGCGATCTCGGCTTCCAGCGCCACAAGTGCCTCGAACTGGAACTGCTTCTTGGCGTTCCACTGATCCGGCATATGCGGCATCAGCGCCCCGAGCAGCCCGCCGCTCGCCCCCTGCCCGAGCGCACCGGCATCGATCAGCAGCGTGTCGATCCCCATCCGCTCCGCAAACACCGCCGCCCACAGGCCCATGATGCCGCCACCGACGATCAACAATGCTGCGGACGATTGACCCGAAGGCAAGGCCGGACTATCGGCTGGTGACATGACAGACATCGATCCCGATCAGATTGGCTTGGCGCGGCCGGGCCCAGCCCAGATTGACACAGCGCCGATCGACACGGCGCAGAGTGAAATCGCAAATCAGCCGCTGGAATGGCGCGACGGCGATATGCCCTATTCGCCGGCCTTTGGCGATCATTTTTATTGCCAGACCGACGGCCGGCTTGAATGCGGCCACGTGTTTCTGGCCGGCAACGGCCTGCCCGAGCGCTGGCGCGACCGGCGCAGCTTCCGCATCGGCGAACTCGGCTTCGGCACCGGCCTGAACTTCGCCGAGACCTGGCGACAGTGGAAACAGCAGCGCGGGCCGGGCCAGCAGCTGCACTTCACCTCCTTCGAGCTCTATCCGATGCAACGCGACGAGATCGACCGCGCTTTGTCGCACTGGCCGGAGATCGATGCCGAGCGGCAGGCGCTGACAGCGGCATGGCCTGATACGCCGGAGGGCATTGTCATGCTCAGGCTCGACGAACAGACCACGCTCAGCGTCGTCTGCGGTCGCGCACTGGACGGCGTCGCGGCTGCCGATCCGGACTTCGACGCATGGTATCTCGATGGCTTCGCGCCCTCGAAGAACGCCGACATGTGGTCGGAAGAGCTGATGCGCCTCGTCTGTGAGAAGACGGTGCCCTCGGGCAGCTTCGCGACTTACGCCGCGGCCGGTTTCGTGCGCAGAAATCTCGGCGCGGCGGGCTTCATCGTCGAGCGTCGGCCGGGCTTTGCCGGCAAGCGCGAGATGCTTTGCGGTGTCAAGCCGGGCTGATATCGCAGCGTCCGTCGTAACAGCGACAGACCTCGGGCTGCGTCAGAAGCTCTTCGCTGTCTCCGGCGGATCGAGCGCGGCGACGTCGCCCGGGCGGTCGCGCTTGATATATTCGCTGACCAGCGGCGCGGCGGCAGCGGGGTTGCTGAAATTCCAGATGCCGGAGCGCGCGCCTTCCATGATCGTCGCGTAGACGGCAAGATCGATCGCCTGGCGCACGGCAAGCTGGGTCGGCTCGTTGCGCGTATAGCCCGCCTCCGCCTGCAGGATCTTGTCGGTGGAAACGAACTTGTAGACATTTGCGCTGATACCGGCCGAATAGACGGTTTTGGTCGTAGTTACGCTCAGCATCACTTCGCCGGTCTGAACGGACACCAGCCGCACGCCGACCGTCACCACGTCGCGCCGATATTGCGCGTTGCCGCCGATGCCGAGGAAGCTTGCGCCGACCCCACCGGTGATCGTGTTGGCATCATAGGTCAGGATGCCGCCCTGGACGATCAGGCCGGCAAAGCGGATCGGCGGCAATGTCTTCATGGCGTCAAGCGAATATTCCTGCCGGGTCGCCCGGATCAACTGGCGCTCCTGCAGCAGGTCGTTCAGCCCGGTGCGCTCGACGACGGTGAACCAGCTGCCGCCGCCGGCCCGCTTCAGCGCGTCGATGATCAGCCCGGAACCGCCTTGCGTCACGGCCCGCGAAAACACCGCGACATTGTCGTTCGGCTCGTTCTTTCCCGTCAGATCGGGAAACTGATAGACGGCGATATCGACCTTCTTGGCAGGCGCCGGAAGATTTTCGAGATGGGTGCGCGTCGGCGACGGCGGCGTGACGATCGGTGGCTCCTGAAGCGGCTCCCGGGCGCCTGTCGTTTCCGAACAGCCCGCGAGCAGCAATGCACCGAGGATGGCGATAACTCTAACCGTTTGCATACGCGATACTTCCACGAGACAAGAGTTTCATTACGGGGTCGCAGGGATGGTGACGTTGGTGATCGTCGATCCATCATTGATGCTGATCTGGATCTCGGCGCCGACGCGCACGAACGAAATGGTCGTTCCGGCCAAAGTGTAGGTGCCGCTCGTCTGCGCATTGGCGCCGAACAATGATTGGGTGATCTGGTTTGCCAGCGATGCGTAGAGCTGGCTGGTCAGCTGGTTGGCGAACATCTGGCCCGGCGTCAGCGCCGATACCCCGCTGGCCGCGCTTCGGCCGCTGTCCTTGTATTGATTCTGCGCATCGGCCTGCGACATCATCCAGTTGCCGTTGAGCGGGCTGCCGCCGAAGGACGGATTGACCGGCGTGTAGACCAGACTGCCCGCCTGCGCCGCGCCGGCACTAAGAAGTGCAAAAAGCACGAAAGTCGTTCTGAATATCTGCGCCATCGTCGTCACCTTTGGCCGAACTGTTGGATCGTCACCGTCTTGCCGCTCATCGTCGACGAGAGGCCGTAGCTCAGGCCGCTGCCGACCTGCGTCTGCGAGATGGTGTTGTTGCTTCCGGTCAGCGCCACGCTGGCGCTGTTGTTGTTGCCCACCTGCAGGCTGTCGACGCTGTTGGCGTTACCGATCAGCGAGTAGGACACCCAGTTTCCGTCGCCCACCTGGGTCTCCGTCACCCGGTTCGCGGTTCCGGTCTGGGTGATCGAGGCGGTGTTGTTGTTGCCTGTCTGCTCGACCAAGGCGACGTTGCCGCCGCCGGATGGTGCGGCGGTGCTGCCTGGCGGCGAGAGGAGATAGCTGCCCAGATCCGTATAGCTAGGGCCGGCATCCTGCGCGTGGCCCGAAACAGCACCCCAGAAAACGCCCGCGATCGCCATCATGATGGAATATCTATTTGCCATTGGACACCTCGTCGAAGGCGCAGGCGAACTGTGCGCCGAGCGCATCACCACTGAACTGGACACGAATGCGGGTGTTGCGGCTGAAATCGAGTTTCGCCTCGCCGACGAAAACCGGCTCGCTGGTCGGAATGCTGAACGAGCCCGATTGCGAAACGTTCGAATTGCCGCTGCGTCCTTCTTTCAGGACTTCGAAGCGATACTTGCCGAACGCAGGCACGGCGCTGACAATCCGCCCTCTCAGGCGAATGGCGCCTTTCGAGCGGGTCGCATCGACCGTGCACGTGATTGCCGGAGGTGCTCCGGCATCCATTCCACTCATAGATCCCCCCTCCAGGAAGCGAGGCGGCAAAGCCGCCTCGCCCTGATGCACTGCGTTAGTTCTGGACGATGCTGAGGGCGTTGCCGGCGCCGTTCTGTGACGTGACAGAAACGTTGCCGTCGTTGCTCTGGGCGAGGGTGAGGCTATTGCCGCCACTTCCGTCCTGACCGTAGCTTGCGTAGTTGTTGGAACCGGTTTGCGTAACGGTAGCGCTGTTATAGACGCTTCCGCTGTTGAACTGCGAACCGTAGATCTGGTTGCTGTTGCCGGTTTGCGTCAGGTTCGCCAAGGAATAGCTGCCCTGGTTGTTCAGAACGTAGTTGTTGTTGCCGGCCTGAACGATCGACGCGTTCGAATAGATGCCTGCCTGTGTCGAGGCGATCTGGTTGCTGAAACCCTGCTGATAGGCGTTGGCATACAGCGCATCGCCGTTCTGGCTGATATTCATGCTATTGCCGTCGCCGCCGCCTTGCAGGGCAACAACGCCGCCTTGGCTCCCCGTATTCTGGCCGATGGTGATGGCGTTGTTGCTGCCGGGCGCAGTCCAACGGCCAGTGGATTGGTCGTTGCCCCATGTCCCTTGGCGAACATAGGCGACGCCGCCGGTGCCGGTCTGGGTCAGCGATGTGTTGTTATGGTAGCCACCCTGCAGGATGTCGAAGCCGTTGCGGGTTCCGTCCTGAACAACCGTTACCTTGCCATCCGTCGACGTGCCGTCCTGCTGGATCGCATTGTAGGCGCCGCCGTTGTTGTAGGCGATGTAGCCATAGCCGTTCTGGGTACCGGACTGCTGAAGTTCGACGTCGTTGCCGTTGCCAGACTGGCTAATCTGGGCGGAGTTCTGCGTACCGGACTGGTAACCGGCGGCATCACGCGAGACCCAGTTGTTGCTCCCGACCTGGTTGATCGTGAGAGCGTTGCCGCCAGAGCCGGCGCCATTCTGCTGGACGAAGGAATTACCACCAGAGCCAACATGATTGTGGTCGCCGCCCTGGACCACCGAGGCGTTCTGGCTGTTGTGGTACTGATTAAGATAGACAGTATTGCTGCCAGCGAAAGCAGAAGATGCGCCCAGGAGCGCAACAACCGCCGTCGACAAGAGAAGTTTGGTTCTCATTTTCGTCCTCCAATATGAGAATTTGTGGATTTTTTCGTGCCGCTTGCTTCTCGGAACTGACGCAATACTTTCATGATTACCGATTTCTTAATAAAGCACACATTTATATACGTTTCACAACTGTAAATCGTCTTTTCCCGGGATCATCCAAAGTGGGTAAGCCATTGCTTAAATATGACGGCTCCCGAGGATTGAAAATTTTTCCCGAGTGGTGTTGTCTGCTTTTTAAAAGACGTGAGGCTGGGAGAGACACCGAATGTTGATGCGTCGCGTCGCGGCCGCGTTGCTTTGCGCGCCTGCATTTTTCAGCGGTTTTGCAGCAGCACAGACAGTTGACGCTGACGCGGCGAAACCGGCCGCAAGGGGCGTTTGCGACGCTGACTGCATTCGCGCCAATTCCGAAGCCGCCGCCCAGCTTTGCGCCCGCCCGATCGAAGCGCAGGCACCCATCGATTACGAATGGGTAGACCGTCCCTATTCGGGCTTCTTCCAGGAGGCGGATCCGGCCGGAGATCAGTCTGCGGTCGTCATTTATCGTGGAGATTCAATCCGTTTCCTGACGCCTGGGAAAGAATGGGTGCGGATGACCTTCGAGTGCGCCTATGATGTCGGCGCCAGAAAGCTCGCCGGCGTTCGGGTCACTCAGGGTCGTCTCGGACAAGTGGTTCCGCCACCCCAGGCAACCGCTTCCGTGATACCCGCTCCACGCCCGCCGAAAGCAGCCAGCCAGCCGCAGACGCCGACGCAGGTCAACGGCGCCGCTCTCGCTGCCGCCATACAGCGCGCAGCCCAACGGCCAAAAGCGGAACAGCGGCCGACACAGAGGCCCGCGCCGAAGCCATCACGGACGATGATCATCTCCGAGCCAAGCAACATCGAGGTCGAGCAAATGGCGGTCGGCGCCAACTGAAAGCACCAGGCCGCAACCGCCGCAAGGCGCTCGCGATATCAACTACAAGGTGAATTATCGACGCCCCGGGAGCGACACAGCTAAGAGCCCGAACGCCCCGCCTGCCGCTCTTCCTTGCCGAGCCACAGCGCGATCTTCTCTTCGAGAAGTTCGGGGCTGATCGGCTTGGCCATGTAGTCGTCCATGCCGGCGTCGAGGCAGAGATCGCGGTCGCTTTCGAGCGCATGCGCGGTGACACCGATGATCGGCACGCGATGTCCCTGCCCGCGTTCGCGCTCGCGGATCCGACGCGTCGCGTCGTGACCGTTCATCACGGGCATCGACACATCCATCATGATGATCCGTGGCGTGTGCCGTTCCCACGCCTCCACCGCCTCCTCGCCATTGCCGACGACGAGGAAGTTCAGGCCGGTCGCTTGCAGTATCTGGGTGAAGACGATCTGGTTGACGTCGTTGTCCTCGGCGACGAGAACGTCGATGAAGCTCGGCGTCATGAGCGCTGCGGCCGGTTCGGCCGGCGTCTCTGCCTCGGCCACTGCCTCGATGATCGGCCCGAGCGCGGCATGCGCCGGTGCCAGCCGGATGCGGTTGGTGCGGACGACGTCGATGATGGTGTTCTTCAACACGTTCGCCCGTGCGGGCTTCATGAGATGCGCCTGGCCGTTCAGCGCCGCGAATTCTTTCTCGGTGCCCGATATGTCCATCGACGTCAGGAAGATGATCGGCAGGTCGGCGAAGCGGTCATCGGCGCGCAGCATGCGGGCAATGTCGGCGCCGTTCATCCCCGGTATCTGGTAGTCGAGCACGATGGCATCGAGCGTGACGCCAAGCGCATGCGCCTGCTCGACGATCGCCAGTCCCTCGATCCCGTCCGCCGCGGCGGCCCCATCGAAGCCCCACAAGGCAAGCTGCTCGGTCAGAATCTGCCGGTTCACGGCATTGTCGTCGATGACGAGAATTCGCGCGCCGCGCACATTGACCGGCAACGGACGCGGCTCGACCCGCGTCGCGGAAACCGCAAACGGCAGCGTCACGGTGAATACCGAGCCGGTGCCGACCTCACTGTCGACCTCGATATAGCCGCCGAACAGATCGACCAGCCCGGCGGTGATCGCCAGTCCAAGGCCGGTGCCCTCGTGGCGTCGGGTGGAGGAGGAATCGATCTGCGAGAATTTGCCGAAGATCTGCTCGAGCCGATCTCTCGGCATGCCGATGCCGGTATCCTCGATGCGCAGCCGCGCCATGATCTCGTCGCCGGCGCCCGCCTCGTAGCCGATCTCGACCAGCACGTGGCCGCGCTCGGTGAACTTCACGGCATTGCCGACCAGGTTGGTGACGATCTGGCGGAAGCGCCCGGCATCGCCGATAATCGCGGACGGCAGTCCGGGGGCAGCCCGTACCAGCAGTTCGATACTCTTTTCCGCCGCCAGCGACGACAGCAGCGTCACCACGTCCTCGACAGCCTCGATCGGATCGAAGGTCACGCGCCTCAGCGTCATCTGCCCGGAATCGATCTTCGAGAAGTCTAGGATATCGTTGATGATGGTCATCAGCGCATTGCCCGACTTGCCGATGATATCGACGAAGGTCTTCTGTCGCGTGTCGAGATTGGTCTTGGCAAGCAGTTCGGCCATACCGAGAACGCCGTTCATCGGCGTGCGGATTTCGTGGCTCATATTGGCCAGAAATTCGGATTTCACCCGGTCGGCCACCGCGGCGCGCTCCAGCAGGCCTTCGAGATCCTCCTCACGGCTCTTCATCGCCGTGATGTCGGTGAACAGCACCACCCAATGCCGGCGTTCGCTGACGGTGATCTCCATCTGCACCCAGCGCCCGTCGGGCACGCGAAACAGGTGCGATGCCGGCTGGCCGCGATCGAGGTTGTCTCGCAGCTGCTGCAGAACCAGATCGGGTCCGCTGGCAAAATCGCCGCGCGCCGCGCAGCGCGACAGGAAATCCTGCCAGTTGCGGCCAGCGGCAACGCTTTCGGGCGCAAGCTCTAGCATGCCGGCGAGCGCATCGTTGCTGAGCAGGATTTCGTCGTCCTGGACGATCAGCAGCCCCTGCGACATGGCCAGTGTCGCATCGCCCATCAGTTCGCCGAGATGCTCCAGCGCCTCGCGGGTGGCGTGGATCTCGCGCTCGTGCAGGCGGATGGCGGAGATATCGGTGTATGTCAGCAGAATGCGGTCGGTCGAGATCTTGCGGCTGTCGACGATCAGGAACGTGTCGCCCCAGTTGATCTCTGCGGCTTCCGGTCGCTCGGATCGAAACTGGCCGGTGCGCGCGGCGAGAATTTCCTCGGCGGAAACACCCGGCGGATAGCGGCCGAGCGCGTGGACATATTCGACCAGCTCCCTGTACGTGCAACCGTCGAACCGGCCTTCCGGCAGATCCGAAATCCGGTAGAAGGCTTGGTTGCCGTAGAGAATGGTCATGTCGTTCTCGACGATAAGAACGCCGACCGGCAGCGAATTCAGGACCTTGGCCATGTCGCGATGCAGGATCTCGCTGTGCGCCTGCGCCGCGATCAGCTGCTTCTCGCGCTCCTTGAGCAACGATACATCCGAGAACGAGCCGACCGTATATTGCTGGCCGGGACCGGCATCGATGCGGTTGATCTGGGCGAGGATCGGATACACCTTGCCATCGGGGCCGGGCACCAGGCTCTCGATATCACGCGCGACGCCATTGAGCAGTGCCTCGGCGTTGCCCCTGCTCACCATCTCGCCGGCGGCATCGCCGAACATCTCCCGCTCCGTCTTGCCGAGCGTCTCGGTCAGCGGCAGGCCCGTCAGTTGTTCATAGCTGGCATTGGCATAGATCAGCCGGTGATCCTGGTCGCGGGCAAAGGCCGCCACCGGCAGCGCCTCGATGAGGGCGCGCAGAAGATCGTTGTCGGCGTAGTGTTCCACCAGCGAGCCCGCCTGACGGCGATGGCGCCGCGCTGGTCTGTGCTGCATCTCGAACAGCCCGAGCACGTAAATCCGCTCGTCGGACAGCGCAAAGCTCTCGATCCGCACGCGGTCATGAGCGATGCCTGTGGCATCGAAGCATAGCGCGTTCTCTTCACTGCCGAACACCAGCGCACGCCGCTCCTTGTCCTCGCGATCCTGTTCTTCCGGACGGTCGAAAAGCTCGCGGCTGCGGCGTCCGATGAAGTCCGATATGTCTTTCGCGAAGAAGTCGGCATAGGCCTGATTGACCGCGACGTAGCGCAGTTCACTGTTCTTGACATAGGCCGGGTTATCCAGATCCGCGATCCGGCGGCATGCCAGTTCGAGAAGGTCCCCGTTTGCTGTCAAAAACACGCTCCGCAATGAAATACCGGCAACTCGCCAAGTATCACCGTAACAGAACCCGCTTTAACAACGCATTAACCATGAGCGCGCGGCCACGCAAAATAGTGCTGTAAAATTGCGAATTCCGCGGAAGGCCGACGCGGAGTTGCAGCAATGGTGACAAGCCCATAATCGTCCGTTTTGCACCGCACCACTTGACTTTGCCCGCGAACTAGACCAAATGCACCTCAGCTTTCACCTTCCGGCCGCCGCGTGAGCGTGCCCCTGCCAGCAAATAGGATGCAGGAAGAAGGACAAAAGCGCATTTCGAATAGACCGCATCCAGGATGCGGCAGAAGCGCTGGAAAGTTTTTCCAACAAGACAAGTTCCCACTTCACGCGGGGTGCTTGACGCCAGAACAACACCGGACCGCAACCCCGCGCTCCGGCGATTTTGATTTGGCGCGCCCTAAAAAGGTTATGACTTGACCAATTTTGAATCGCTTGGTGTCTCCAAGCCGATCGTCGCCACTCTGTTCCAGCTCGGCATCGAGACGCCGACCCCGATCCAGGAAAAGGCGATCCCGCTTCTCCTCGAAGGCCGTGACCTCATCGGCCTTGCCCAGACCGGCACCGGCAAGACGGCCGCCTTCGGCCTGCCGCTGATCGAAAAGCTGATCCCGGAAGAACGCCGTCCCGACAACCGTACCACCCGTACGCTGATCCTGGCGCCGACCCGCGAACTGGTGAACCAGATTGCCCAGAACCTGAAGAACTTCCTGCGCAAGTCGCACCTGCGCATCAACGTCGTCGTCGGCGGCGTGTCGATCAACAAGCAGCAGCTGCAGCTTGAAAAGGGCACCGACATCCTCGTCGCCACCCCGGGCCGCCTGCTCGACCTCGTCAACCGTCGCGCCATCGGCCTCACGGCCGTGCGCTATCTCGTGCTCGACGAAGCCGACCAGATGCTCGACCTCGGTTTCGTGCACGACCTGCGCAAGATTTCCAAGATGGTGCCGAAGAAGCGCCAGACCATGCTGTTTTCGGCGACCATGCCGAAAGCGATTGCCGATCTCGCCGCCGACTTCCTGACCGATCCGGTCAAGGTCGAAGTGACGCCTCCGGGCAAGGCCGCCGACAAGGTCGAGCAGTATGTTCACTTCGTCAACGGCAAGAACGACAAGACCGACCTGCTCAAGAAGTCGCTCTCCGAAAATCCCGATGGCCGCGCCATCGTCTTCCTGCGCACCAAGCATGGCGCCGAGAAGCTGATGAAGCATCTCGAAACCGTCGGCTACTCGGTTGCCTCGATTCACGGCAACAAGAGCCAGGGCCAGCGCGAGCGCGCGCTGAAGGCCTTCAAGGACGGCGACATCAAGACGCTGATCGCCACCGACGTTGCCGCCCGCGGCATCGATATCCCGGCCGTCAGCCACGTCTACAACTACGACCTGCCCGAGGTTGCCGAAGCCTACGTCCACCGCATCGGTCGTACGGCCCGTGCCGGTCGCGACGGTATCGCGATCGCCTTCTGCGCGCCTGACGAAACCCGTCTGTTGCGCGACATCGAGCGCCTGATGAGCATCAACATAGCGGTCGCCAGCGGCGAAGCGCCGGCCAACATGAACGGCACACCGAAGCGCGGCAATGGCAATGGGAACGGTCACCGCGGCCAGGGCCGTGGCGCCGAAGGTCGTGGCGGCGATAACCGTGGCGGCGAAGGTCGCCGTGACGCCCGCGCCGGCCGTCCGGAACGTCGTCCGCGTCCAGAAGCCGGCAACGAAGTCCGCGCCAACGAGGAACGCCGCGAGCGTGCGCCCCGTCCGGAGCGCCGGACCGAGCGCAACGAGGACTTCCGCGGCCAGCGCCGTGGCGAGGCCGCACCGGTAACGGCTGGCCCCGACAACGATCTCGCATCGACCTCCGATTTCCGTTCGGCAGGTCCGGCCCGCAAGCCACAGCGCCCGCAGCCGCATGGCAACAATGCCAACGGCGGCGACGCCAACCGTCACCATCCAGGTGGCGGTGCCCGCAGCGCGCCGCGCAACGGCCAGGGCCGTCCGGCCCGCAAGCCCGGTGAAGACCGCGGCGCGCAGGCCAATGCCGGCGGCGAACGTCGCGAAGGCAACGGCGGCAACCGCCGCGGTGGCCCATCGCGCGGCGGCAATGGCGGCCAGCGTCGCGAACGCGCATAAGCGTTTCACGAAGGCAGATTGAACAGCAAACGGCGGGAGCGATCCCGCCGTTTTTTATTGTCGCGACTGGGCGCGCGGCGGCGTCGTTAACGTCTATTTAAAGTTTCATTCTGCTTGGCCCGGCCGGTCGCGGAAACTGCCCCCGCCCCAAATTAAATCGCATCGCGAGCGGAAAATAATCATGTGCTCATGTTTTAAGCGCCGAAAAACAATTGTCGTTCGGGATGGCGGCGCTACTTCCCGGTAAATGCTCAGTTTTTCGGCTGCCTTGGGCAATAGAGACGATTTTACGAATCTTCGTCGCCAACTGAGCATGGTTCTTGCATTGCTTCCTGCGTTGTACTCAAATGAAGAAAAAAGGGGAGCCACACCTTTGGCATTTGACGAAATGATCACCGGGGACGAAAGCCCTCGACAGCCATATGGAAAATACTTTGAGTGGTACAATAATCAGGATCGCGCCCATCTGATTGCCAAGTCCCGCGATGCGGAAAACATCTTCCGCAAGACCGGCATCACCTTCGCGGTCTACGGCCACGAGGACTCCTCCGAAAAGCTCATCCCCTTCGACATCATCCCGCGCGTGATCTCCGGCCGCGAATGGCGCAAGCTGGCGCAGGGCATCGAACAGCGGGTGATCGCGCTCAACGCCTTTCTCGACGACATCTATCACAAGCAGGAAATCATCCGTGCCGGCCGCATCCCGCGCGCACTGATCGAAAACAACGTCGCCTTCCTGCCCGAGATGATCGGCTTTCGTCCTCCAGGCGGCGTCTACACCCACATCGTCGGCACCGACATCGTGCGCACCGGCGAAGACCAGTTCTACGTTCTCGAAGACAATGCGCGCACGCCCTCCGGTGTCAGCTACATGCTGGAAAACCGCGAAACGATGATGCACATGTTCCCGGAACTGTTCCACGAGAACAAGGTGCGCCCGGTCGAGGATTATCCCTATCTGCTGCGCCAGTCGCTGGCCTCGCTCGCCCCTCCCGGCTGCAAGGGCAAGCCGCGCGTCGCCGTCTTGACGCCCGGCATCTACAACTCCGCCTATTACGAGCACTCGTTCCTGGCCGACACCATGGGCGTGGAGCTGGTCGAGGGATCGGATCTCCGCGTCATCGACGGCAAGGTGAAGATGCGCACCACGCGCGGCTACGAGGCGATCGACGTGCTCTACCGCCGCGTCGACGACGACTTCCTCGATCCCCTCACCTTCCGCCCGGATTCGGCGCTCGGCATCCCCGGTATCATGGACGTCTACCGCTCCGGCAACATCACGATTGCCAACGCGCCAGGCACAGGCATCTGCGACGACAAGGCGATCTATTCCTACATGCCCGAGATCGTCGAGTTCTACACCGGCCGCAAGGCGCTCCTGGAAAACGTGCCGACCTGGCGCTGTTCCGAGGCGTCCAGCCTGAAATACGTGCTGGAGCATCTGGAAGAGCTTGTGGTCAAGGAAGTCCACGGCTCCGGCGGCTACGGCATGCTTGTGGGACCAACGGCGTCGAAGAAGGAGCGCGCCGACTTCGCCGACAAGCTGCGCGCCAAGCCCAACAACTACATCGCCCAGCCGACGCTGGCGCTGTCGACCGTGCCGATCCTCGTCAACAAGGGCATCGCGCCCCGCCACGTCGACCTCCGCCCCTACGTGCTGGTCTCCGACAAGGTGCAGATCATTCCGGGCGGCCTCACCCGCGTGGCGCTGAAGCAGGGCTCGCTGGTGGTCAACTCCAGCCAGGGCGGCGGCACCAAAGACACCTGGGTATTGGAGGATTGATCTGATGCTCGGAAGAACCGCAAACGGCCTCTACTGGATGTTCCGCTACTTCGAGCGCGCCGAAAATATCGCACGCCTGATCGATGCCGGCATCCGGATGTCACTGACCCGAAGCAACGGCAATGATGACAACTGGGACGGCGTACTGCAAAGCGCCGGCGTCCGCGAGGCCTATGACGAAGGCCACGCCAAGCTCACCGGCGCCGATGCCATCGACTACCTGCTGCGTGATCGAAGCAACCCGTCAAGCGTCATGTCCTGCGTCGATTCCGGCCGCAACAACGCCCGTATGGTGCGCACCGCGCTGACCCGCGAGACTTGGGAAGCGACCAACGAGTTCTGGATCGAGCTCAAGGATCTCCTTTCGAAGCGCCTGAAGCCGGCCGACCTGCCGCAGGCGATCGACGTCATCAAGCACCGCGCCGGCCTGATCCGCGGCGCGCTGCACGGTTCGATGCTGCGCAACGAGCTCTACAACTTCGCCCGCATCGGCACCTTCATCGAGCGCGCCGACAACACCAGCCGCATTCTCGACGTCAAGTATTACGTGCTGCTGCCGGCCGTTTCCGCCGTCGGCACCTCGATCGACAATGTGCAGTGGGAATCGATCCTGCGCTCCGTCTCCGCCCACCGCTCCTATAGTTGGGCCTATGACGGCGAATACCGCGCGATGAACATTGCCGACTTTCTGATCCTCAATGGCCAGATGCCGCGATCGCTCGCGTATTGTTACGAGAAGATCACCAGCGAGCTCGGCCACCTCGCCACCGATTACGGCGCACGGCTGCCGGCTCATGAGACGGCGGAAGCCATTCGCCAGTCTCTGAAGACGCGGGCAATCAAGGACATCATGGATCAGGGCCTGCACGAATTCCTCGAGGACTTCGTCTCACGCAACAACCAGCTCGGGCAGGAAATTTCCGACGGTTACCGGTTCTACGTATAGGCGGGTCGAGACATGAAACTGAAGATTAGCCACGTCACCGAATACCGCTACGACGAACCGACGGCCTTTTCGCTGCAGCGCCTGCGCCTCACCCCTCCGACGGTGCCGGGTCAGACCGTGCTCAACTGGTCGCTCAACGTCGAGGGCGCCGAGCCGGAGGTCGAGTACGACGACCAGTTCGGCAACCACGTCAACCTCGTCTCGCTGCAGGGCGAGCAGCAGGTGACGCGCATCGTTGCCGAAGGCGAGGTCGAGACCGAGGACCGAAACGGCGTGATCGGCGTTCACACCGGCTTCTGCCCGCTCTGGCTCTTCCTGCGCGACACGCCGAAGACCAAGCCGGGCAAGCTGGTGAAGGAACTGATCAAGGGCGTCAGCGGCGACAACGACCTCGGTCGCATGCACGCGCTGATGGCCGCGATCCATGAGACGGTGAACTACATTCCCGGCAGCAGCGACGTCGAGACATCGGCTGAGCAGGCGCTGGAGAAAAAATCAGGCGTCTGCCAGGACCACGCCCACATCTTCGTCGCCGCCGCCCACGCGCTCAACATCCCGGCCCGTTACGTCTCCGGCTATCTGATGATGGAAGAAAAGATCGAGCAGGCGGCGACCCATGCCTGGGCGGAAGCCCATATTCCCGGCCTCGGCTGGGTCGGTTTCGACCCCGCCAACGAAATCTGCCCGGACGAGCGCTATGTGCGTGTCGCCACTGGCCTCTGCTACAAGGATGCGGCGCCCGTCTCCGGCATGCGCATCGGCACGCCGGGCGAGAAGCTCGAAGTCATCGTCAAGGTTGCGGACCAGGGGCAAAGCCAGAGCCAGACGCAGAGCTGAACGACGCCTGCCCCTCGACTGGCATCGCGAGTCCATCGCCGACGATCTCGTCGGTCACCACATCGAACTGCGCCAGCGTCGCCGGGCCGAAGGCCGTGGAAATCGCGACGTCGGTGGCATCACGCCCCGTCGCCATCAAGATGCGACCGATGCGCGGCGTGTTGTGGCGGGCATCCACCGTGTGCCAGTGGCCGCCGAGATAGACCTCGAACCAGGCGCTGAAATCCATCGGCGCCGGATCCTTCGGAACCCCGATATCGCCGAGATAGCCGGTGCAATAGCGCGCCGGAATGTTCATGCAGCGGCACAGCGTGATCGCCAGATGCGCGAAGTCGCGGCAGACGCCGGTGCGATCGGTATAGCCGCCATGCGCGGTGCGCAGCAGATCGGCATTCATGTAGTCGAAGCGGATATGGCCGTGCACGAAATCGGCGATCGCCTGAACACGAGCCCAACCAAGCGGCGTGTTGGAGAAATGCGACCACGCGAAATCTCCCAAGCGGTCGGTATCGCAGTAGCGGCTGCCGAGCAGGAAGACGAGCACCTCGTCGGGCAGGTCCTTGATATCGTGCTGCACGGCATGGTAGGGAACGACATCCGGCTGGCCGCTGTCGTAGATGTCGAACGCGGTCGAAATCGTCGTCAGCCCGGGTGGCGCGACAATGCGGGTGCAGGCATTTCCGAAATCGTCGGTATAGCCCCACGCGTCAATCGGCTGGTTGAAGGTCAGCACCTGATCGGTCAGGAGATCGACCCGCCGCGTGGGATGGATATTGAGCACCAGAAGCATCGGCGTCGGCTGCACGCATTCATAGCCTATCGTGAAACCAGCGTGGATTTTCATGGTGCATCCTTTGCAAAGCAGGGTGAAACCGACCGCGTCGGCCATCGGGGAACGTCAGACATACCCGATCAGTTCCACGCATTCCGCCCATTATGCGAACGTCAGGGCTCGGTGGTCACATTGACCTGAACCACCATATCATCGAAGTCCGCCGCCTCCCCGTCGTAGCTGCCCCACAATGGAATCGCCTGGCGCGGATCGCGCGCGACGCCGACGCGGATCAAGTCGCGGTTGCCGACGATACCGTTGGTCGGATCGAACTCCACCCAGCCGGCGCCGGGCAGATAGACCTGGCACCACGCGTGCGTCGAGCCGCCGCCAAGCGTCTGCGATCCGTCGCGATCCGGCACGTAGATATAACCGGTGACGAAGCGCGCGGCGAAGCCCAGCGAGCGCGCCGCCTCCATCATCAGCAGCGCGAAATCGCGACACGTGCCTTGCCGGCGCTGAAGTGTCTGCACCGGCGTCTGCGTGCCGCGCTCGACCCGCCGGGCGTAGACGAAGCTCTGCCGGATCGAAAAGCACAGCGTCATCAGGATATGCCCGGTCTTGCCGGACGCGCCGGCGCCGGTGAATTGCTGCGCCCAGTGCGCCACCAGGCCTTCGGGATCCTCATAGTAGCGCGCGATCGAACAGCGCAGGTCGGGCAGTTCTTCCTCGTCATAGGAGAAAGGATAGGTCAGTGCCTCGCTGTCCATCTCGAAATGGATCGGCACCTCGGGCGTGTGCTCGAGCCGGATATTGGTCTCGAAGCGCAGGTGATCGGACGGCCCCGCCATATCGACCAGCGCGATGCAATTGCCGAAGAAATCATGTATCCACCGCACCTGCGCCGGTTTCGGCACAATGACCATCGTCGCGTCCAGCAGCCGTTGGTCGAAACTGTCGCGCGGCCGAAACAGCACGCGGTGCTGCCCGAACGCGACAGGTCGCTTGTAGGTATACTGCGTAACGTGTCTGACGGAAAAAACGGTCATGCTGCCCTCGCCCGTCGCGATCGTCCCAACAGCCGGGAACCACGCGGAAGCGCAGTCTAGTCGAATTCCGGTATCCGACCCGACTGAAAAAGAATGATCGACGGCCCCTGCTCGCCGATCGTCACATTGGCCTCGCGGCTCCAGACCACCACGCCGGCATAGTCATTCACCATCGTCTCTGCCACGTAAACGGCGGTATCCTCGGCCTTCATCCGCCGCGGCTCGAAGGCATGCACCAATGCCCCGCTGGTGTCGATGTTGAACGCACTCAGCACAATCAATTTCCGGACTCCTGGCATGACGATCTCCTGACGCGATAACGTCAAGGAGGCGGCATTCGTTCCGCTGAAACGCATCGCGTTCAATAAAACAAGAAGCCGTCGCGGGTCGCCGGAACAATCGCAGTTTGGCCTCGGATCCGTGTAGTCTCTATGATCAGGAATGACGGGAGATTGCCATGCCGGAGACCGGATTGACCGCGCTATACCGCGCCTATATCGACTGCCTGAACGCCCGAGCCTGGCAAGATCTCGGTCGATACGTCGCCGAGGATGTGGCCTATAACGGCGGCACGGTTGGCCTTGACGGTTACCGGCAGGCCCGCGAGGCGGAATTCGGCAACATCCCCGACCTGCATTTCCACATCCAGATGCTGGTCGCCGACGGCACCACCATCGCCAGCCGCCTGACCTTCGACATCACCCCACGCGGCGACTTCCTCGGCCTGCCGGTCAACGGCCGCCGGATCTCGTTTGCCGAGAACGTGTTCTACGAATTCGAGAACGAAAGGATCGCGAGAGTGTGGTCGATCATCGACAAGGCAGCCGTTGAGGCCCAGCTTCGCAAGAAATGACGGCCACGGCCGGAGCGGCAGCGCATCCTTATCGTTGACGGAAGGTTGATCCTCGATCAGCCAAATTCACAGCCATCACCCGGCCTTGCCACGGCGTCTCGGTTCCGGCTGATCGTTGCTGTTGGCAATCATCACCGGTGCAAGGATGGCTTCGATCATCTCGATTCGCTGCTGGCGTCGCTCGAGCATCTTGTTGCGGCCGAGCTTCTCATGCGCCTTGGCCTGCCGGCTTGCCTGCAACTGCTCAACGTAGACTGCATCGGACGTCCTGTTTGAAAGCCGATCAAAGATCCAGCAATACGAAGCAGGAAGCTCTCGGACAGACCATTGAGGACTTGCACTGTCACGATCCTCGTCGAGAATCTGTTCGAGCACGACCTGGTCCCATATGTCGGGATCGCGATCACAACGCTCCTTCCATATCTCAAGCAACCGCAACGTTGCTGGCGTGTCGTGCAGCAGGATCGTCGCCGAGATCAGCCGGCCTTCTTCGCGGTAGACGGCGAGATCGCAATCATAGTTCATCAGAGCCGGCCAGGGGTCTCTATGAAAGACCGCGTCCACGTCTACATAAAGCAGCTGCCCACGATGCGCCTTGCGCGCTTCGAGGAGAAATGTCGGCTTCAGCGCGGCATTGCGAACCCAGCTGCCCGCGCTGTCGACCGCCGTCGTGTGAACGTTCAACCCCAAGCGTCTTGCGGACGCCACCATCCGCGCCGCCTCGTGCTCGTACATCGAATTCGATGTATAGAATCCGACGACATCGCCGAATGCCGGTGAGGCGGATTTGACGACCTCTCCATCCGTTGGAAACGGTACAAGGTGATTGCGATACTTGGATACAGATGCGCTGAAAAGATCGAGGAAGCGGTAAAGCAATTTCTTCTTCATGATATGAAAACCAATTAAAGCCAGATGTTGAATTCGCGCTGCATGTATTCGACGCACTTTTGATTTGCCTCATCGCGGCCGGCTCCCTCGATGGTGGCGAGAAACAGCGAAGCGAAATTGTGGGCATCGGTGGTCATCGGCTCTTCGATACCGGCGGGCAGCCAGATCGGAATACCCTTCAAGGCAAGCATTCCAGATAGCCACACGTCATCGACAGCCCAGATGACATCCGGAATGTCGTAGGCGACATCATCGAAAAATTCCGGGCGCACGACGACACCGCCAAGACCCTGGAGGATGTCGGCGTAGCCGCCGTCAACGATAAGGCTCCGCATCGGCCTCGGCTTGCTGGAACCGAAAACCACCGTCGAAATCTTGTGGCGCAGACGGCTAGCACGCAGCCCCGGATCGAACTTGCGCCGGCGCACCGCTCTGGGCATGAAGACCGATGATGTCGCACTGTCGGAAGACAGCTCCTTGCCGATCAGAGCCACGCATTCCGACGGTCGCGCGTCCTGTGCCGCAAACAATTGCGATGACCAGTCCGGCGCGAAAACTTTATCGTCGTCACAGAACAGTATCTGCGCGGATTTGCCACGAAGGTCTTTGGCTGCGAAAAGCACCTTCGACGCTGGCCCCAAATCTTCATCGGGCCGAACGACCGTCACGCCATCCGGTACAGCCGGAATGGAACCGTCATAATCAGGAAACCGCCGGTAGCGCCGCGGGATGTAAAGCCTGATCTCATTGACCGAGCCGCGCTGCTTCACCAAGCTGTCGAGCGTAGGTCCCAATTCCGAGAAACGCGGAGGGATTGTCGATAATGAAATGATGCGCACTTGAAACTCGATTAAAAATGAATGCAGGCATATACCGAACTACGGAAGACGCCACCTGTGCACTCTGCCTTGCCGGCAGTCAACGCACATTTCCCGATGGCTGCATCCCGTTCAAGCAGTATCAGGCTTCGCGGCCCGCATCCGGCACTTTCCATCTCCGTGGCCAAAGCTCCGCAATGCCGCATGTGGATGGCACCGAGGGATCGCTAGCTAGAGCTAAAGTCAGCGGTTGTAAACCAACTGTTTGCCTAAGTGAGAGCTAAAGTGCCCCTGATGGCCTGCAGGACTTGATGTATCGCGCCCGATCCCACAACGTCAGCTTGTGGATCCGTTTCCGCGCCGATGACCCGTCGTGCGTAGGATCCACCTGGGCGGAGCAAGATGACGGTAGTCAGGACGAGCAACAATCTATCCAGGCCTCTGATGCTGACGGTGATTGGCGCATTGCTTCTGTTTATCGGGGTGATGCTCGGGCAGCGTCTGATGCCTCAGCCTCAGTCAGGCGGGCTCGAAGTGGCGGACTGGTCGTTGCGGGGAGCCGGGGATAAGGAGAGCTTCCGCAGTACCGCGGAACCTGCCGGCCGTCACGACAAGATACCGTTCGTCCGCGCTCGGCTGATGCAGGACGCGATCCGGCAGCGGGATTTCGCCGGCGCCACCCGGATCGCCAGCGAGACGCTGGCCGAGAGCCGGGCCAAGATCTGGACGCTCTACCCCTTCGCCGACTTCATCGGCAATGTCTCCGATCTCGGCGACGCTTCCTTCGAAGGCGCGCTCTCCGCATGGATCGATCAGGCGCCGCTCAGCGCGCTTCCGCGCCTCGTCCGCGCTCAATATTACTATGAACTGGCATGGTCGCGGCGCGGTCACCGCTTTTCCACGGAGACGGACGAACAGGCGCAGGCGGCGTTTTCGAGCGCCCTGAGCAAGAGCGTCGAGGACATTCGCCGCGTGCTGGAGCTGGAGCCCACCTCGGCTTACGGCCTCTACATGCAGGTGAAGATAATCGCCAGCTACGGCGCCACCACGGAACTTGCCGAGGCGCTCAATCAGGCGATCTCCGTCTATCCTGATTACATGCCGGCCTACGACACCGCGCTGTCGGCCACGCAGCCCAAATGGAGCGGCAGCATCGACATGATGTATGACTTGGTCGAGCGCTATGGCGCGCACGCCGAGGACGGATCGCCGCGGCAACTGTTGCCTCTCTTGCTCTACAAGTACCTGCTGATGTCCGCCGGAACGACTTGCTACCGGGAGCGCGGCGATGCCTACACGTCCTGCTTCCAGGACTTCATGAGACAGACCGTCAGGCCCGGCCTCGACGACAGCGCGGCCAAGGCCCTGCGCGCATTCGGCCGCGCCAACGCGTTCGAAACCAATGCCGCGGTCAGCGACATCCTCTCGGCAATGATATCGCAGTCGGGGGCCGATGCTTACGCTGGCCGGCTGCTCCAAGTTGCCGCCGACAGCTACGGCGTCGATCCGCGCCTGACGCAGACGCCAGCGGCGGATAACTTCATCATCGACAAGCTTGTCGCCAGTTCCTGGCTGTTCAAGGGCTTTTACGACAACGCCTTCACCAAGTACAAGGAAGCGCTGGCACATCTGCCGGCGGCCCGTTTCCCGACGCCCGAGCAGAGAGACATGGCCGTCGCCGATATCTACGAAACGCTGACCATGATGTATTCCAAATCCGAGCGTCCGGCCGATATGATCGATGCCGCAACCGCCGCTCTGGCGCTGGATGGGAAGGCATCGAGCCGCATCTATCTGTGCTTCGGCAACTATCAGCTCAAGCGCTACGATCAGGCCGTCGAGGAATGCTCGAAGATCACCGCCGACCCGACCAGCGGCATCGAAGCCCATTACTGGCGCGCGCAGGTCTACAAGGCGATGAACGAGAGCGACAAGGCAGCGGCCGACTTCAGCGTCGTCGCCAACTCGCAGGACAACCGCAGGGCGGGCGCGGTGATCGAGCTCTCGATGATCTACTTCGGTCGGAAGGACAACAGGAGCGCGCTCGATATCCTGAACAGATACCCCTTCCTCTACGACGCCGCCATCACCAGCAAGGACGACGTCGCCGTCGGCTACAACAATCGCTGCTATGCTTACATGGAACTGGGCGACCTCACGAAGGCGCTGGACGACTGCAACGCCTCGCTGCGCTACGGCAGCATCCCAGATGCCTTCAAGAAGAAGGAAGAGCTGGTCGCCCGCCTGTCGCACTAAGGGGGCGCGTCATTCCACGAAAAAGGCGGAGCTTTCGCCCCGCCTCTCGTAAACGCTTGCGTGCAAGGGGTCAGTGGCTGTCCTTGCCCACCGCGTTACCGCGACATCCCTTGAGGAAGTCGAGGTCGGCCCCGGTGTCGGCGCCTTCGACATGCTGCTGGTGCAGGAAGGCATAGCCAGATGTCGGCAGGTCGTGGTTCGGCTGCCATTCCGCCAGCCGGCTCGCCAGTTCCGCATCGGAAATGTCGAGATGAAGGCGGCGGTTCGGCACGTCGAGCTCGATCATGTCGCCGTTGCGGACGACGGCGAGCGGGCCGCCGACAGCGGCTTCCGGCGAGGTGTGCAGCACGACGGTGCCGTAGGCGGTGCCGGACATGCGGGCATCGGAGATGCGCACCATGTCGGTGATGCCCTTCTTGAGCACCTTCGGAGGAAGACCCATGTTGCCGACTTCGGCCATGCCGGGATAACCCTTCGGACCACAGTTCTTCATGACCATGATGCAGTTCTCGTCGATGTCGAGACTGTCGTCGTTGATCTTCGCCTTGTAGTCGTCGATATCCTCGAACACCACGGCGCGGCCGCGATGCGTGAGCAGGTGCGGCGATGCGGCGGATGGCTTCAGCACCGCGCCCTTCGGCGCTAGGTTGCCGCGCACGACGACGATGCCGCCCGACTGCGTCAGCGCCTTTTCAGCCGGCAGGATCACGTCCTCGTTCCAGTTGACGACGTCCTTCACCTCGTCCCAGATCGTTTCGCCCGAGACCGTCAGCGCATCCTTGTGCAGCAGGCCGGATTCGCCGAGACGCTTGATGACGACAGGCAGGCCGCCGGCATAGAAGAACTCTTCCATCAGGTATTTGCCCGACGGCATCAGGTTGACGATCGTCGGCACGTCGCGGCCGCAACGGTCCCAGTCATCGAGCGTCAGGTCGATCCCGACGCGACCGGCCATGGCGAGCAGATGGATGACGGCATTGGTCGAACCGCCGATCGCCGCGTTGGTGCGGATGGCGTTCTCGAAGGCCTGCTTGGTCATGATATCCGACGGCTTCAGGTCGTCCTTCACCATCTGCACGATACGGCGGCCGGTGAGCTGTGCCATCACCTTGCGGCGGCTGTCGACGCCGGGGATCGCGGCGTTGCCAGAGAGCGCCATGCCGAGCGCTTCGGCCATCGACGCCATCGTCGAGGCCGTGCCCATCGTGTTGCAGGTGCCGGACGAACGGCTCATTGAGGCTTCAGCTTCGAGGAACTCGGCCTGCGTCATCTCGCCGGCCTTCACCATTTCCGAGAACTTCCACAGATGCGTGCCGGAGCCGACGCGCTCTCCGCGGAAGTAGCCGTTCAGCATTGGGCCGCCGGTGACGACGATCGACGGCAGGTCGACCGAGGCGGCCGCCATGATCAGCGACGGCGTGGTCTTGTCGCAACCAACGAGAAGCACGCAGCCGTCCATCGGCTGGCCGCGAATGGTCTCTTCGATCGAGAGCGCCGCCAGGTTGCGGTACATCATCGCTGTCGGGCGGAAGGTGTTTTCAGACGCCGAGAACACAGGCACTTCCATCGGGAAGCCGCCGGCTTCCCAGACGCCGGCCTTCACCTTTTCGGCGAGCTCGCGCAGATGGCCGTTGCACGGCGTCATGTCGGACCAGGTGTTGAGGATGCCGATGACAGGGCGTCCGTCGAACAGGTCGTGCGGGTAACCCTGATTCTTCATCCAGCCGCGGTGATAGATGACGTCACGGCTGGTGCCGCCGTACCATTCCTGCGACCTCAGCTTGCGCGGCCATTCCGCTTTCTTAAACATTGTCTCTGTCCTTCAGAAGCGCCGAGCCGCCCTCGCGACGGCCCGGATCGCCAGTTGTGCGTCAGGCCAGCGTGTAGCTGGTCTTGACCGTTGTGTAGAATTCAGCTGCGTACCTGCCCTGCTCGCGCGGACCGTAGGACGAGCCCTTGCGACCGCCGAACGGCACGTGGAAATCGACGCCCGCCGTCGGCAGGTTGACCATCACCATCCCGGCCTCGGCATTACGCTTGAAATGCGTCGCATGCTTGAGGCTTGTCGTCGCAATGCCCGAGGAGAGGCCGAACGGCGTGTCGTTGGCCGTCGCCAGCGCCTCTTCGTAGTCCTTGACGCGGATGACCGAGACGACAGGTCCGAAGATTTCTTCGCGCGAGATGCGCATCTGGTTGGTCGCTTCGGTAAACAGCGTCGGCTGCAGGTAGAAGCCGGGCGTGTCGCGGGTGATCAACTCGCCGCCGAACGCCAGCTTGGCGCCTTCCTTTTTGCCGATCTCGATATAGTCGGTATCGGTCTTCAGCTGCTTCTCATCGACCACCGGGCCGATATGCGTGCCCGACTTCAGCGCGTTGTCAACGACGAGCGTCTCGAGCTTGGCCGTCAGAGCCGCCACGAACTTGTCGTGAATGCCCTCGGTGACGATCAGGCGCGACGAGGCGGTGCAGCGCTGGCCGGTCGAGAAGAAGCCGGAATTGGCGGCGGCCTCGACGGCGACATTGAGGTCAGCGTCATCGAGAACCACCATCGGGTTCTTGCCGCCCATTTCCAGCTGGAACTTGCGGTTATGCTCGAGCGAGGCGGAAGCGACGCGCTTGCCGGTGCCGGTCGAGCCGGTAAAGGTGATGCCCGCAACGTCGGGGCTGTCGAGCATCGCCTGACCGACCACCGAACCCTTGCCCATGACAAGGTTCAAGACGCCCTTCGGCAGGCCGGCGCGGTGCAGGATATCGACGATCGCCCAGGAGCAGCCGGGAACGAGTTCAGCCGGCTTGAAGACGATGGTGTTGCCGTAGCAAAGCGCCGGCGCGATTTTCCAGGCCGGAATGGCGATCGGGAAGTTCCATGGCGTGATGATGCCGATGACGCCAAGCGGATCACGGGTGATCTCGACACCGATGTTCGGGCGAACGGACGGGATCACCTCGCCGGCAAGGCGCAGCACTTCACCTGCGAAGAATTCGAAAATCTGCGAAGCGCGGATGGTCTCGCCGATCGCTTCCGGCAGCGTCTTGCCTTCTTCGCGGGCCAGCAGCGCGCCGAGCTCGTCCTTGCGGGCCATGATCTCGTCGCCGGCCTTCTTCAGGATGACGTGGCGTTCCCAGATGCCGGAGCGCGACCAGGCCGGGAAAGCGGCCTTGGCGGCAGCGATGGCGTTCTTCGTGTCTTCGGCGGAACCATCGGCATAGAGGCCGACGACTTCGTTGGTGTCGGACGGATTGATGTTCTTCGTCGCGTCCGAGCCGATCCATTCGCCGGCAATCAGGTTCTGATAAATGGTCATGGGCCCTACAAGCCTCCTTTACCGCTTATGAAAGAATGGCCCGACCGCGAAGGCCGCCGGGCCATGAGAGATTAGAGTTGCTTGACGACGATCTCTTCTTCGGCGTCGATCTTCAGCGGATTGCGCAGCGGCAGCCCGAATTCGGCGACCTCGATCTCGAACACGTCGCCCTCCTCCGTCTTGATGCCTTCGGCGAACGACAGCGTCGCAGTGCCGAACATGTGGACGTGAACATCGCCGGGCACGCGGAACAGGCCATACTTGAAGTGGTGATATTCGAGGTTGGCGAAGGTATGCGACATGTTCGCTTCGCCCGACAGGAACGGCTTTTCGAAGATCACTTCGTTTCCGCGCTTGATGCGCGAGGTGCCGCGGATATCATCAGGTGCCGCGCCGATGCGGATCTCGGGGCCGAAGCTTGCCGGACGCAGCTTGGAGTGCGCGAGGTAGAGATAGTTCTGGCGCTCGGTGACGTGGTCGGAAAATTCGTTCGACAGCGCAAAGCCGATGCGGAACGGCGTGCCGTCTTCCGCGATCACATAGATGCCAGCCATCTCGGGCTCTTCGCCGCCATCCAGCGCGAAGGATGGGGAGACGAGCGGAGCACCCGGGGCCGCGGCGCCGTAGCCGTTGCCCTTGTAGAACCACTCGGGCTGCACGCCCTTTTCGCCAGCCTTCGGCTTTCCGTTCTCAAGACCCATCTTGAACATCTTCATCGAGTCCGTGAGGGTTTCCTCGGCGGCCTCGGAGGTTTTCTTGTGCATGCTGTCGCGGGTCGCGGCGGAGCCGAGATGCGTCAGGCCCGTACCCGTCAGATGCAGGTGCGCCGCATCCGGATGCGTCATCGGGGCCAGGAAGCGGCCTTCGGCATAGGCCTTCTCAAGATCGACGGCATCGCCGAGACCATGCGCCTCGATGACCGACACCAGCGACTTGCCACCGTTGGCGGCTTCAAGCGCCAGCGCATAGACGCTGCCGGCATTGTTGACGGCTTTCGCGGTACCGCCCGGCTCGCGCACGGCGACGACGATCTCTCCGTTCGAACCCTTGATCTGCGAAATAAGCACGGTCTTCATCCTTTTCGAAAACGCGGAGTATGCTCCGCCGCTCCGGCTCCCGAGGGAGCCGGATAGGTTGGTTCATGGCTGCGAATGCATGGCCGGCGCTTTCGCGCTCAGCCCTTGTTCTTGTTGTAGACGTCGAAGAAGACGGCGGCGAGAAGCACGAGGCCCTTGACCATCTGCTGGAAGTCGATGCCGAGACCGACGATCGACATGCCGTTGTTCATCACGCCCATGATGAAGGCGCCGATGACGGCACCGGTGATCTTGCCAACGCCACCGGATGCCGAGGCACCGCCGATGAAGCAGGCCGCGATGACGTCGAGCTCGAAGCCGACGCCGGCCTTCGGCGTTGCCGAGTTCAGGCGCAGCGCGATGATCATCCCGGCGAGACCGGCCAGAACGCCCATGTTGACGAAGGTCAGGAAGCTCAGCCGCTCGGTGTTGATACCCGAGAGCTTGGTCGCCTTCTCGTTGCCGCCCAGTGCGTAGATGCGGCGACCGATGGTCGTCTTGCGGGTGACGAAGGCGTAGATCGCGATCAGCACCAGCATCACGACGAGAACGTTCGGCAGGCCGCGATAGCTCGACAGCAGGTAGCCGATCCAGAGGATGGCGAGCGAAACGATGACGTTCTGGACGATGAAGAAGCTCGTCGGTTCGACGTCGATGCCGTGGCTCTCGTTGACCTTGCGGCGGCGCCAGGCGAGGTAGAACAGGATGATCGGCAGGATGATGGTCAGGATCATCGAGGTCGACTGCACCGGCGTACCGGCGATATCGATCATGTCGCCCGGCAGGAAGCCGGTGCTGATGACCTGGAATTCCTTCGGGAACGGCCCGATGTTCTTGCCGTTCAGCACGGTCAGCGTCAGGCCGCGGAACACCAGCATGCCGGCCAGCGTCACGATGAACGACGGAATGCGGTGATAGGCGATGAAATAGCCCTGCGCCGCGCCGATAAGGCCACCGACGGCCAGGCAGATCAGCGCCGCCAGCCAGAAGTTCATGCCCCAGGAGACGGTGAAGATGGCCGCGAGCGCGCCGACGAAGGCGACGATCGAGCCGACCGACAGGTCGATGTGGCCGGCGACGATGACCAGCAGCATGCCCAGCGCCATGATGACGATGAACGAATTCTGCAGCACGAGGTTCGTCAGGTTGACCGGCTTGAACAGAATGCCGCCGGTGTAGAACTGGAAGAACACCATGATCGCGACCAGCGCGATCAGCATGCCGTATTCGCGAATGTTACCGCGGATGTAGTCGGTAACGGAAACGACGTTGCTTTCCTCGGTTGTTTGGTTGACCGGCGTCATTATTTCTTCTCCCCTGAGCGCATGATAGCGCGCATGATGGTTTCCTGGCTTGCTTCTCCCTTCGGCAGTTCGGCGACGATGCGTCCTTCATTCATGACGTAGATGCGGTCGCACGTACCGAGCAGTTCGGGCATTTCCGATGAGATCATCAGAACGCCCTTTCCATCGGCGGCAAGCTGGTTGATGATGGTATAGATTTCGTATTTCGCGCCAACGTCGATGCCGCGTGTCGGCTCGTCGAGGATCAGCACCTCCGGATCGGAGAACAGCCACTTCGACAGCACGACCTTCTGCTGGTTGCCGCCGGAGAGATTGACCGTTTCCTGGAACACGCCGGAAGAGCGGATGCGCAGCTTCGAGCGATAGTCGGTGGCGACCTTCATTTCCTTGATGTCGTCGATGACTTCGTTCTTGGAAATGCCGGCCAGATTGGCGAGCGAGGTATTGTGCAGGATGTTGTCGTTCAGCACCAGGCCGAGATGCTTGCGGTCTTCGGTGACGTAGGCGAGGCCCGCGTCGATTGCCTTGCGCACGGTGCTGGTATCGACGGCCTTGCCATTGATCAGCACGTCGCCGGTAACCTTGTGACCGTAGGACTTGCCGAACACGCTCATCGCGAACTCGGTGCGTCCGGCGCCCATCAATCCGGCGATGCCGACCACTTCGCCCTTGCGGACATGAACGTTGATGTCGTGCAGCACCTGGCGGTCGCGATGCTGCTGATGGAAGGCATTCCAGTTCTTGACCTCGAGGATCGTCTCGCCGATCGGCACGGAGCGCGGCGGATAACGGTCGGCGAGGTCACGGCCCACCATGTTCTTGATGATGACGTCTTCGCTGATCTCGTCGGTCCGACAGTCAAGCGTCTTCACGGTCATGCCATCGCGCAGAACGGTGATCTGGTCGGCGACCTTGCGGATCTCGTTGAGCTTGTGGGAAATGATGATCGACGTGATGCCCTGGTTGCGGAACTCCATCAGGAGATTCAGCAGCGCATCTGAATCCTTTTCGTTGAGCGACGCAGTCGGCTCGTCGAGGATCAGGAGCTTGACGCTCTTCGACAGCGCCTTGGCGATCTCGACCAGCTGCTGCTTGCCGACGCCGATATCCGTCACCAGCGTATTGGGCGATTCACGCAGGCCGACCTTGGCGAGCAGCGTCTTGGTCTTGTTGAACGTCTGTTCCCAGCTGATGACGCCGTTGGTGGCATTCTCGTTGCCGAGGAAGATGTTTTCGCCGATCGACAGGTGCGGCACCAGCGCCAGTTCCTGGTGGATGATGACGATGCCGATCTCTTCGGAATCCTTCAAGGCCTTGAAGTTGCGCACGTCGCCTTCGTAGGCGATTTCGCCGTCATAGGTGCCGGCGGGGTAAACACCGGAAAGAACTTTCATCAGGGTCGACTTGCCGGCCCCGTTTTCGCCCACCAAAGCATGGATTTCACCCTGCCGAACCTTGAGGTTCACATTCTCAAGCGCTTTCACGCCCGGGAACGTCTTGGTGATGTTCCGCATTTCGAGGATTATATTGTCCATAGTCAATATCCAACGCCAGCGGCTAAAACACAGCGCGGCGATCATAAAATTGAAGACCGAAACCCGCAAGATGCGGGTTTCGGCCGACTTGGAACAGATTACTTCAGCTGGTCAGCCTTGTAGTAACCGCCTTCGACGAGGATCTTCTCGTAGTTGGTCTTGTCCACGGCTACCGGCGTCAGCAGGTAGGACGGGATGACCTTTACGCCGTTGTCGTAGGTCTTGGTGTCGTTGACTTCAGGCTCCTTGCCTTCCATCAGCGCGTTGACCATGCCGACGGTAACCTTTGCGAGGTCACGGGTGTCCTTGAAGATCGTCGAGTGCTGTTCGCCAGCGATGATCGACTTGACCGAAGGAACTTCGGCGTCCTGGCCGGAAACGACTGGCAGCGGCTGATCAGGAGTGCCGTAGCCAACGCCCTTCAGCGACGAGATGATGCCGATGGAAAGACCATCGTAAGGCGACAGGACGGCATTGACCTTGGCGTCGGTGTAGTTTGCCGAGAGCAGGTTGTCCATGCGAGCCTGGGCCGTTGCCGGATCCCAACGCAGCGTGCCGACCTTGTCCATGCCGGTCTGGCCGGACTTCACGACGAGCTTGCCGCTGTCGATGTAAGGCTGCAGAACCGACATTGCGCCGTCGTAGAAGAAGAAGGCGTTGTTGTCGTCAGGCGAGCCGCCGAACAGTTCGATGTTGAACGGGCCCTTGCCATCCTTGAGGCCGAGCGCGTCGACGATCGAGGTTGCCTGCAGAACGCCGACCTTGAAGTTGTCGAACGTCGCGTAATAGTCGACGTTGCCGGAATCGCGGATCAGACGGTCGTAAGCGATGACCTTGATGCCTGCGTCGTGGGCCTTCTGAAGAACGTCGGAAAGCGTCGTGCCGTCGATTGCGGCGATGACGAGAACCTTGGCACCCTTGGTGACCATGTTTTCAATCTGAGACAGCTGGTTCGGAATGTCGTCGTCAGCGTACTGCAGGTCGGTCGTGTAACCGGCATCCTGGAGCTGCTTGACAATGTTGTTGCCGTCGTCGATCCAGCGAGCGGACGACTTGGTAGGCATGGCGATGCCGACAGTTCCCTTGTCGGCTGCAACAGCCGGCATTACGAACGAAGCGACGCCGAAGGCAGCCGCCGCCATCAATGAGATAATGGATTTCATCTCTCTCTCCCTAAGTTAAATAAATACGCGGACGACTCCTCGCCCGCCCCGAAACTGTGACAGGTTCCGTATTGGATAATACTTCATATGGTGAGAAACGAAGTAGGTCTCCTCCACGCTCTCACACGTGTGAGTGCCGTCGGGCACACGGCGGCAAACTGGTATGGATTCCTATAACTGTCAAATAGAATAACTGGCAAAAAGCATAACAAATTTGGTATATCGTTAAAAAGTATTACTTTTGATGGAAGGCAGTGGGGAGGCTGCAACCATGACGATCATTACAGGGCCTCTGGCATTAGAAAACGTGGATATACAGACAGATATTTTTGGGGATGACGGCCTTCTCAGGGCGGGACTCAAGCTGAATCACCTGCGCATGATCGTCGCAATCGAAGATAGCGGCCAGATTTCGGCGGCCGCCGAAGCACTGAACATTTCCCAGCCCGCCGCATCGCGGATGTTGTCGGAAATGGAGACGATCGTGAAGACGCCGCTCTATGAGCGCGTCGCCCGCGGCGTGGTGCTCACCACCTTCGGCGAGGCACTCGCCAGACGTGCGCGCAAGATCATGCTGGAGCTGCGCGAGGCCAGCCGCGAGATCGCCGAACTGAGGACCGGCAAGGGCGGATCGGTCTATATCGGCGCCGTCACCGCGCCGGCCATGAGCCTGATCGTGCCCGCCATCAAGCACATAAGGACGGCACTGCCGGGCATCGAGGTCAACATCCAGGTCGAGACCAGCAACGTGCTGGCCCGCGAGCTTCTGGCCGCCCGCCACGACTTCATCATCAGCCGCATCCCCGACGATCTCAATCCGCGCCTGTTCGAAGTGCAGGAGATCGGCGTCGAGCGCGCCTGCCTGATCGTGCGCAGCGGCCATCCGCTGCTGAAGAAGGGCGCCGCCAGCTTGGCGGATCTGATGGAGTTCGACTGGGTGTTCCAGCCGCCAGGCACGCTTTTGCGCCGGACAATCGAGGATCTGTTCCTGTCGCGCGGCGTGGCGCTGCCGGACAATGTCGTCAACACCTCGTCGCTGCTGCTCACCTGCGCGATCGTCTGCCAGACCGACGCTATCGCCCCGATCGCCATCGATGTCGCCCATTTTCTGGCGACGCAGCGCTCGCGCGCCTCCGACGTCCGCGTCCTGCCGATCGACTTCGAGATCAACGTGCGGCCCTACAGCCTGATCACTGCTCGGGAACGCGCCCTGCCCCCGAGCGCCCGCCTTCTCTATGATCTGGTGCTGGCAGAAGCCCGAAAGGGCGGCGGTTGACCAGCCCCGCGCCATCTTCACGACGTCATATATGTCTTCGCGAAAGGGAGGCGTAGATGCTGTTCGGGCAATCGGTGTTCCAGTCGGTCCTCGATCGCCTGAGGGCGGAGGACGAGGACGCGGCGGAGGACGCCGCGCCGGTGTCGCATCGCGTGCCCGGCTTCACAACCGGCCTCGCCTTCGATGTCATGGAGGGTGTATCGGCGCCCTCCGCGCGACCGGGCCAAGCCTATATCGACAATCTCGAAGCCGAAACGGCGCCGTCACCGATGAGCGAAGCCCCGGTCACGCCGGAGCCTGTACCAGAACCAGTTATGCCCGCGCATCTGGGACGCACGGAGCCGCAGGACATTGCCACCGAACTCGCCATTGGCCAGCACGACACCGTTCAAAGCCTGGGCGACAAACGCCGCGCCTTCGCCAAGGCGAATCACCCCGACGGCGTGCATCCGCTGTTTCGCGACAACGCCACCAAACGCATGACCGTCGCCAACCTGCTCATCGACGAAGCGATCAGGCGCAGGACACGCAGCAGCGGCCGCTGATTAATCGGTATCCGTCGACGTGTCCGTCGGCGCGTCGGGCGTTTCCGCCGTCTCTGCCGGCTTGTCTTCCGGCGGTTTGTAGCTCCACAGCAGCATGTAGACGGCATACGCGCCGGCGCCGGCCGAAAGCACGGCCCAGAAGGGATCGCCTGTGGTGATCTCGACCACCGCCCAGCCGAAACAAACCGCGACGATGAGGATACGCACCCACAATGCGCGGTAGGCCGGGTGGCTTGGATCGATCAGCTGCATCTTGTTCCCATATGTAAAACGCCTAGCCCGTCTTTAAGGTGGTTTCCGCAAATGTGAAAGAGCCTCGGGCTTGACGGCGAACCGATAAAATGGAATGAAAATTCCAGAAGGATATAAATTCGGTTCATTCATTCCGCATGCAACGGAACCGAATTCAAGGGAGGAAGTCATGACAGTCAGATTTGGTCTTCTCGGTGCCGGCCGCATCGGCAAGGTTCACGCCAAGGCCGTGAGCGCCGATGCCAACGCCACGCTCGTCGCCGTCGCCGACGCCTTTCCGCAGGCCGCCGACGCGATTGCCGCGGCCTACGGCTGCGAAGTGCGCACCATCGAGGCGATCGAAGCCGCCAAGGATATCGACGCAGTCGTCATCTGCACGCCGACCGACACCCATGCCGACCTGATCGAGCGTTTTGCCCGCGCCGGCAAGGCGATCTTCTGCGAAAAGCCCGTCGATCTCGATGTCGCCCGCGTCAAGGCCTGCATCAAGGTGGTCGACGGGACCAAGGGCAAGCTGATGGTCGGCTTCAACCGCCGCTTCGACCCGCATTTCATGGCCGTTCGCAAGGCGATCGACGACGGCCGCATCGGCGACGTCGAAATGGTGACCATCACCTCGCGCGATCCAGGCGCCCCGCCGGTGGACTATATCAAGCGTTCCGGCGGCATCTTCCGCGACATGACGATCCACGATTTCGACATGGCCCGCTTCCTGCTCGGCGAGGAGCCGGTGCTGGTCACCGCAACTGCCGCCGTTCTGGTCGACAAGGCGATCGGTGAAGCCGGCGACTACGACAGCGTCTCGGTGATTCTCCAGACCAAGTCTGGCAAGCAGGCCATCATCTCCAACTCCCGCCGCGCCACCTACGGCTACGACCAGCGCATCGAGGTGCACGGCTCCAAGGGCATGGTCTCGGCCGAAAACCAGCGCGCCGTCTCGATCGAGGTCGCCAACGGCGAAGGTTACACCCGCCCGCCGCTGCACGATTTCTTCATGACCCGCTACACGGAAGCCTACGCCAACGAGATCGCCGCCTTCATCGCCGCGATCCAGAAGGGCGCCAAGATTTCCCCTTCGGGCGCCGACGGCCTCGCGGCCCTGGCACTTGCCGACGCCGCGGTCCAATCCGTGAAGGAAGGCAAGGCGATCAAGATCGGCTGACGGTTTCTCCCGACCGGATGCTGAACATGAGAAATGGCCGGGTCCCGAACCCCGGCCATTTCTCGTTCTCGAAGACCGGTTTGATCGCGCGTGCGAAAAGTGGCTCCAGCCCTCCCCACTACCGCAAGTCTCTGTCTCCACAGGAAAATTGGTGGTTCTGCACAGGCCGGAGAGAGGCACGTATTGTGCGGCGCACAAATGTGAGTTGGCTTTCCCGCTGTTTCGGTCCATCAATGGCTAGCTAAACGATATGGGAAACCGGCAAATGGCGGATGTCTCCGGTTCGACTGGCCGAATTGGCAGTCTCGACGGCTTGCGCGGCATCGCCGCATTATGGGTGCTGATCGGCCACGCGATGCTGCTCACCGGCTGGCATCTACCGCTGATCGGCGATCCCGATCTCGGCGTCGATCTCTTCATCATGCTGTCCGGTTTCCTGATGGTGTTTCACTATCAGTTGCGCGAGAGCAAGGAGCCGTGGGACGACGTCTCGACTTGGTCGAGTTTCTGGACGCGCCGGTTCTTTCGCATTGCGCCGCTTTATTATGTCATGCTGGCGATCGCCATAGTGCTCGGCCCGGTCATCTTCGAAAGCCGCATGACGATCGACCACTTCCTCAACGTCACGCCGCAACTGCCCGAACGCTATCTCGACGGCAGCCTCGAAAACATCCTGCTGCATGTTAGCTTCCTGTTCGGTCTCTCGCCGGGCCACGCCTTCCGCACGCCGCTGCCGGACTGGAGCATCAGTCTCGAAATGCAGTTCTACGCGATGTTGCCGTTCCTGATGCTCTTCGTCCAGCGGCTAGGCTGGCTCCGCGGCAGCATCTTCATCGTCGTTGCCGGCGCTGTTCTGGCAAAAGCGATCGGCCATGCCGGCATCACCTTCCCGATGCCGGCCTTTCTGCCGCTGAAGATGCATGTCTTCGCTGCCGGCATGCTGCTCGCCGGCGCACTGAACGCCAGGAGCGGCCGTGCCTTCTTGCATTTCGCCCTGGCACTCGCCTTCGTCGCGCTGCCGGTCGGCGGCGGAATGTCGGTGCTGCGCGAAGCGGTGCGGCTCGGGCTGGTCACCATATTCTTTGCGCTGATCTTCCACGCCCATCTGCCGCGGCTGCTCGCGCGCCCCTTGAACCGGCTGTCCGACTTCATGGGCAATCGGTTCTGCCATGAACTGGGCGAACTGTCCTTCGGCGCTTATCTGATCCATCTGTTGATCATGCAGCCGGTGATTGCCAAGCTGATAGAGGCTTACGGTCACTCGATCAGCGATTTCCAACGCTTCCTGCTGTCGATCGCAATCACCATTCCGATCACCTACGCGCTTTCCGCCATCGGCCACCGGTTTATCGAGATGCAGGGACAGAAGATCGGCCGCGCGTTGACCAAACGCCGTGCACCGGCGGTCTAGAGTCTATCCGGGCTAGATTGCAGCATTCTGTTGGCTCAAACGGAGTCGGATGGTAGCCCGGCTGGCGCGCGTCGTAGCCAACGCATACCGCCAAGCCGGTCGAACGATCAGGCGGCCCGTTTCAGCCAACCCCGCGGGGGCCGGACAGACTCTAGGTCAGCCCCTCCCTGACGATATCGGCGTCGATCACCGACAGCGCCCGGTTCAGATGCCCCTCGAACACGAGCATCTGCTCGTCGAGCTCGACGCGCAGCTCCGGCATCCCCTCCATCCGCACCATATGGGATTGCGCCAGCCCCTCGGCGATTCCCTGCTGCAGGAGATCGTAATAGCGCGTGCCCTGCCCGGTGATGACAACAGGCATGCGTTCCGTCAGGCTGAGCAGGCGCGACAGCCCGTTCCCGAGCGCGATGCCAGCCTGCCGGAAGGCGAAGGCCGACATGCGGTGGCCCTGCCGGGCACGAGCGGCGATCTTGTCCAGCTCGCCAAGCGGCACGAACTTCGCCGGGATCGTGTCGTCAGGCACCTCGAAGGCCATGCGCAGGATGGCATAGAACCCGGCATAGGCCTCGATGCAGCCCCGGCTGCCGCAGCGACAGAGACCGCCGTTCGGCACATGCAGCATGTGCCCGAAATTGGGTGCCGAGATCTCCCGCTCGCCCGGCCCCGTCCGCCGGACGATGCCGAGCCCGATGCTGTGGCCGAGCGACAGCGCCGTCAGCGACCGCAGGCCATCCGGATGCGCTGCCTCTTCACGCGCGCCGAGCGCGGCCGCCACCAGCAGCGTTTCGTTGTCGAGAATGATCCTCGTCTGCCAGTCCGGCCGCAGCATCGCTTCGAAATCGATCCGCTCGCTGCCGAAGATCGGCGACCATGTCAGCACCGCCGCATCCGGGTTGACCAGACCCTTGCTGCTGATGGAAATCAGCATGACCTTTTCGCGCGCGATCCTCGAGCGGTTGAGGATGCGCTCCAGCCCCTCGCGGATCGCGGTGACGAATCGCGCCGCGCCGGCGGGATCGTGCGACCGCTCCTCGCTGAACCGGTCGATCAGCTTTCCAGCGTAATCCACCAGCGAATATTGCACGCCGTCGGATGAAATGATCACGACGATGAGATAGCCGCAATCGCGCCGCTGCCGGAACTGCACCCGCGGCCGCCCGCGCCCGCCGGCCGCCTGCTGCTCGGACTTCTCGATCACTCGCGCCTTCTCGAGATCGGCGGTAATCGCCGAGATCGTTGCCGACGAAAGCCCCGTGAAATCGGAAAGTTCTGTGTGCGCGAGCAGGCCGTGCCGTCTGAGCGCGGCAAGCACCAGCACGCTGTTGCGTTGCCGGACCAGTTCCGTACTCGACTTGGTCAGCATAAAGGCCGCCCTATCCCTGCGTGCATTCCGCCCTCGTTCACACCGCATCTCCGGCAACTTGCAAGTGCGCGCCACTTACCCGGTAGTGCAGTGTTGACAGTTGAAAAATTCTCTGACACTTAATTTCTCGACTGTCGAGAAAATAATGAAAACTTTCCCGACAGCAAATCGCGGCGGCCGGAGGAACCACTGGCTGGGGCTGGCCGCTATCCATTCGGGAGGATGAAATGAAGTCTATTTTGAAGCTGATGGCCGGCGCGGCCATCCTTGTGACGGTGCATACCGCCGCCATGGCTGCCGACCTCGTTGTCGGCGTGTCCTGGTCGAATTTCCAGGAGGAGCGCTGGAAAACCGACGAAGCCGCCATCAAGGCAGCACTGGAAGCCAAGGGCGCCAAGTACATTTCCGCCGACGCTCAGTCGTCTGCCGCAAAGCAGCTGACCGACGTCGAATCGCTGATTTCCCAGGGTGCAAACGCCCTCATCATTCTTGCCCAGGACAGTGACGCTATCGGACCGGCCATCGAAAAGGCCGCCGCCGAAGGCATCCCCGTCGTCGGTTACGACCGCCTGATCGAAAACCCTGCTGCCTTCTACCTGACCTTCGACAACAAGGAAGTCGGTCGTCTGCAGGCCGAGGGCGTGTTCAAGGTGAAGCCGGAAGGCAACTACGTCTTCATCAAGGGCTCCTCCACCGATCCGAACGCCGACTTCCTGTTTGCCGGCGCCTTGGAAGTGCTCAAGCCCGCGATCGACGCAGGCAAGATCAAGAACGTCGGCGAAGCCTACACCGACGGCTGGCTGCCTGAAAACGCCCAGCGCAACATGGAACAGTTCCTGACCGCCAACAACAACAAGGTCGATGCCGTCGTGGCCGCCAACGACGGCACCGCCGGCGGCGCCATCGCAGCACTCGACGCCCAGGGACTTGCCGGCTCCGTTCCGGTCTCCGGCCAGGACGCCGACAAGGCAGCGCTCAACCGCGTCGCCCTCGGCACCCAGACCGTATCAGTCTGGAAGGACAGCCGCGAACTCGGCAAGCGTGCCGCCGAAATCGCGCTTGATCTCGCCGGTGGCAAGAAGATGACCGAAATCGAAGGCGTCCAGACCTTCGACGGCGGCGCCAAGAAGGTGAAGATGGAATCGGTCTTCCTGAAGCCGCTGCCGATCACCAAGGACAACCTGAACGTCGTCATCGACGCCAAGTGGATCAGCAAGGCCGAAGCCTGCCAGGGCGTCAAGGCCGGCACGACCAAGGCTTGCGATTGATCGACAGCCTGACGGCATGAGATCAGGCGCTGCAACGGCACGACCGCTGCAGCGCCTGACGCCGATAAAGGCCGCCATGATCGAACCACCGCAATCGCCAGGCCGGGACAACGGCCTGACAGCAAAGGCCTGAAATCAGGGCAACACATGAAATGCGCAGCATCGTCTCGATGCCGCGGCACGAGCGTCGGCAACGGCGGCCAACAGCAGGGAAACGGCTCCCCATGACCAAAATGGCGAGGCCCGAAATGGTAAGGCCCGAAATGGTAAAACCCACATCTTCAAGCGGCCCGAGCGTGGCGGAGAGCAATCCGATCACCCGCTTCTTCCGCGCCACAGAGATCGACACGCGCCTGCTCGGCATGATCGGCGCGCTTGTCATCATCTGGATCGGCTTTCACATCATCACCGGCGGTCTGTTCCTGACCCCGCGCAACCTCTGGAACCTCTCGGTCCAGACGACCGATATCGCCATCATGACCACGGGCATGGTGCTGATCATCGTCACCCGCAACATCGACCTGTCGGTCGGCTCCGTGCTCGGCCTTTGCGGCATGGTCATGGGCGTGACCCAGGCCAGAATCCTGCCGGAACTGATCGGCTTCGACAGCCCCATGACATGGGTGATCACGCTTCTGGTCGGCATCGTCGCCGGCGGCCTGATCGGCGCCTTCCAGGGCGTCATCATCGCCTTTCTGAACGTCCCCTCCTTCATCGTCACGCTCGGCGGTCTGCTGGTCTGGCGCGGCGCCACGTGGCTGGTCACCAGCGGCCAGACGGTTGCCCCGATGAACCAGACCTTCCGGATCATGGGCGGCGGCGCGGAGGGCTCGATCGGCGCCACCTGGAGCTGGGTGGTCGGCATCGTCGCCTGTCTGTTCGTCATCGGCAGCATCGTCAACTCGCGCCACCAGCGCAAGCGCTTCGGCTTCCCCCGCCGTCCCATCTGGGCCGAGTATTTCCTCTCCGCCCTCTCCTGCGTGCTGATCCTCGGCGCCATCTGGATCGCCAACAGCTACTATTGGCCGATCAACATCGCCAAGAAATACGCCGAGACCAACAACATCCCCTGGCCCGAAACCGGCCTCGACATCCCCTACGGCATTGCCGTGCCGGTGCTGATCGCCATCGTCGTCGGCATCGTCATGACCTTCATCGCCACCCGCCTGCGCTTCGGCCGCTATGTCTTCGCCATCGGCGGCAATCCCGAGGCCGCCGAACTCGCCGGCATCAAGACCCGCTGGGTGACGGTGCGCATCTTCGCGCTGATGGGCATCCTTGCGGCAATCGCCGCCGCCATCTCCACCGCCCGTCTCAACGCCGCCACCAATTCCCAAGGCACGCTTGACGAACTTTATACGATCGCTGCAGCCGTTATCGGCGGCACGTCGCTTGCGGGCGGCACCGGCACCATTGCCGGCGCCATGCTCGGCGCGCTCGTGATGCAGTCCCTCCAGTCCGGCATGGTGCTCGCCCATGTCGACACGCCGCTGCAGAGCGTCGTCGTCGGCGCGGTGCTCGTCGTCGCCGTCTGGCTCGACACCGTCTATCGCTCGCGTGCCAAGTAAGAGGAGTCCCGATATGACTGATCAACGCACTCCCCCGAGCCAGCACGCGGGCACAGCCAACGCGCCGCTCGTCGAACTCAAGAACATCTCGATCTCGTTCGGCGGCATCCACGCCGTGGACAACGCCTCCGTCGATCTCTACCCCGGCGAAGTCGTCGCCCTTCTCGGCCACAACGGCGCCGGCAAGTCGACGCTGATCAAGATCCTCTCCGGTGCCTACAAGCGCGACAGCGGCGAAATCCTGATCGAGGGCGAACCGGCGGACATCAAGAACCCGCGCGACGCCAAGAAATACGGCATCGAGACGATCTACCAGACGCTCGCCGTCGCCGACAACGTCGACGCCGCCGCCAACCTCTATCTCGGCCGCGAGATCCGCACCAAGTGGGGCACGCTCGACGATGTCGCCATGGAGGCCTCCGCCCGCGAGGTGATGGGCCGCCTGAACCCCAACTTCCGCCGCTTCAAGGAGCCGGTAAAGGCGCTCTCGGGTGGCCAGCGGCAATCGGTGGCGATCGCCCGCGCCATCCTCTTCAACGCCCGCATCCTGATCATGGACGAGCCGACAGCAGCCCTTGGACCGCAGGAGACCGCGCAGGTCGGCGAGCTGATCAAGCAACTGAAGAAGGAAGGCATCGGCATCTTCCTGATCAGTCACGACATCCACGACGTCTTCGACCTCGCCGACCGCGTGTCGGTGATGAAGAACGGCCAGGTCGTCGGCCACGCCCGCACCGAGGACGTCACCAAGGATGAGGTGCTCGGCATGATCATCCTCGGCAAGGTTCCCCCCAAGGCAATCCCCGGCCCCGGGGCGATGCAGGTCTAGCCACGCAGGTCTAGAACCGCAATTCGGACGACAACGAAGTCCGCCGCTCACAAGAACGGCGGACTTTTCATTTTGGTCATTGAAGCCGGCCACAAGCTAGGCTAAGAACCCTTCATCGGACGGCGATTCAAACCGCCTCAGGCATGCACCCGTAGCTCAGCTGGATAGAGTGTTGGATTCCGATTCCAAAGGTCACAGGTTCGAATCCTGTCGGGTGCGCCATTTTCTTCTCTGTCCGACCCGGACACATAGGTGACAATCCGTACCTAAGACATAGGTGACAACCTCGTGCCGAACGGGTTGTCGATTGTTTGCAAAGTCCTCTGTTCGAGATCGATATATCCGAGATCATAGCGCAGGAAGCTGACGAGCCAAATGCCGTCGTCGGTCTCCTTGAGGCCGATCCTCGAGTCTGTCATCACGGCCGAGATGTCACCTGTTCATTGACGTGTTACCCGTTTTCCTGAGATTGTCAGAAACGAAACTAAGGCGGTTGGTCCGAGCCTGTCGGATCGACTTTAAAAAAGTACGAGCAGCGGATGAGTGCTTTGCAGACAGAGGCAGTTTTGCGCGATTGGCGGTTCGGGCCCGTTCAGGCTGAACGTCTCGTCGGGGCCCTGCTGCATCTGGAGGAGTATGCGGATGTCGATCCACAACATCCGCTGGGTGGCCCCGACGGGCTGAAGGATGTGCTGTGCCGACGGGATGGCCTGCGATGGGTCGCGGCGGCCTATTTCCCACCGACGGTGCCGTCCTTCAGCGATATAAAGGCCAAGTTTGAAAATGACGTTGAGGGGGTTGCCAAGAATGGAGCAGAGGGATTTTGCTTTTTTGTCAACCAACGGCTTTCCATAGCAGAACGCCAGCAGCTGGAAGCGTTGTCGTCTGCTTCCGCGACCGAAATCTACCATCTTGAAAGGCTTGTCGGCTTGCTGAACGCGCCGAAAGGATGCGGGCTGCGACTGGAGTATCTTCGAATTGCGATGTCCGAGTCGGAACAATGGGCATTCTGGAATACGATGAACGCCGACATCGTGAGGCGTCTTGCTAGCAGCGAGCAACGTCGCGATCATCAAATTGACGAACTTGGCTCGAAGATCGATCTTATCCTACTTCGCACGAACGCCCTTCATGAGCGCTTGACGGCTGGCACTTCGTCGATGGAAAAAATCTTACCCAGCATTGACTTTCCGACAGCAAGTCTCACCGCGAGTGTTCTGTGTTGGATACATTCTCTGCTGACAGAAGATCTGGATGTGAGCGAGGCTGTTCGAGGGCGCTTTCGTGCTGTGCAGGTGTGGATAGGACCTGCGGGAGCGCCTGTTGATCAGGCCACGCATCTGCCGCCCGCACCTGAAAATATTCCCCATCTTGTCGACGAACTTTTGCGCTGGTGGAGAGCAAAACACGCCGATCTGCGCAGCGCTGACAAGGCGGTGATAGCGGGCGGATTGGCCGAACTTCATCACCGGCTGCTGGCAATACATCCTTTCCTGGACGCGAACGGGCGGGTGGCGCGCTGCGTTATGGATCAGGCCGCACGCGAGCTGCTAAATCAGCGCGTATCGGCAGAGCTGACGGCCGAGCGCTCAAGCTACTTTCAGGCGTTGCGCCAGGCCGACGCGGGCGATCTGGATCCCCTCACGAGACAAGTGCTCGCGAGCCTCGGATGACAATCGCTATTTGACAGGACGTGAAGCGGCGACGGGAGCGTTTCGCACTCCAGTCAACGAACGCTCGCGGATTGCATCTGGTCCGTGGAGTGAAAGGAATCGATGAGCATCCGACCCGCCGCGAATGCCCCACCCCACACGGCAATGGACACGGCCAGTGACAAGCAGAGAGATTTCAAGCGCAAAGACAACGATCCACACCCCGTGCATTCAATGCCAGCATTTCACCATGGCGTATATTTTTCGTTAAGATTTGCAGGTGTGGCAAGCGACATAGGCCGAGCAACCTCAAACGCCATGTAGTTCGAACAGGCTCCGAACCGCCGATTGACTTCGATCGGTGTTGTCTCCGACAGAGGGCCCGACAGGCTGCTGCAAATCGAAATAACAATCGACGAACAGGTGAAGCAATACACTCAATAATGACTTGTATTAAGAGAATACAATTCCTAAAGTAATCTGAGAAACAACAAAACTTTCATTCGTTATTTGTGAACATTTCAATATATCCATGAGGCGATCATCCGAAATTTTAGTATTCCCTTTTTGTCCGTGCATTGCCGCCAGTCCGATATAGGCGGAATGCCGAACCGGCACCGCGGCGTGCGTCCGCGTTTTGGCAGCGACATCCGGCCCATCCCATTTCCTTTTCGAAGAGCTGTCCTCCAGCTCGGCGGGGCAATCCTAAGATTGCCGCCACTGAGAGCGCGAGCCACAACGGCGCGCCCCATGGTCGAAGGACTTCAATGCCGGGGGCAACACGACCGCTACATTGCATCGATGGCTTTGATGCGAGCTCTCCCCGTCTTCCTGCTTATGTCGTTGGCCGCCGGCGCGGCTATCGCCGAAAATATGCCCGGCAGTGCTGAAGAACGACTGCTGGGCGATCGAGAAAATTACGCATCCGGGCGATTTGGCGCCTATGCCAGCCCCTGGTCGGTCGATCTGGAAAAGAAGAAGCTACGCCAAGGCATCGACTACAACGACACGATCAAGGTCACGCCGTCGCGCTTTCCCGATGGGACCGTGATTACCTGGAAATGGCCACAGGCGCTGCCGACCGTTGCCGGCGTATACGGTTACATGCATGTCTATCTCGGCAACTATGATGGCGGAAATCCTCCGGTCAAATCGCCGCCGACGCAAGTCAAGACATTGAAAACATTCGAGCAAAATATTTCTATAAGCTATTTGCAGGGCGACGACGACGGCTTCAATGTTCTCAACGAGTTTTGGCTGACCGAGACTGCTGGAGCGAACGACAAGAAGCTCTACGAAATTGGCTTTATGCTCCATACCAATCAGAGAACGGCGGGGAATGCGACAAAGGATGCCGAAGCTCTCGGAGCCTATCAGGATAGCCACGGCCGCGCCTGGCGTGTCGTGAGGTTTCCAGGGAACGTCCCTTACATCGTCTTCATTCCCGCGTCTGGCGAGGACTTCAACGGCTCTCTCGATATCAAGCATGCGTTGGAGCATCTGATCGGCAGGTCGGTGATCTCGGGCAATGAGTGGATAAATGGGGTGGCAGTTGGGGTCGAGCCGCATTTCGGAGGCGGCAGTATCAGCTTGGACGCCTGGGATGTTTCGTTTAGCGGCCGGTAGCCAGGGGACGGTTACTATTGCAACCGCGGTCCAAGCGGTGACGTGGTAGGCAAATGTATATCAGACGTTCCTAGAGGACAGCGTCCCCAGGGCCGATTGGGATAGCAAGACACAGATGTAGCAGGAGCATGACGTGCATCTCCCAAAGACTGACAGATCAACGCCTATTCGTGTCGGATTTTTCGTCACCCATTCCGATCCCGGGGGCGTCCAGCAGTTGTGGGCAAATCTCAGTCGGGAATTCGCCAATTCGGGTTCCAGCTCCAGCCTGTTTGCGCTCTACCCCTATCAAGACTCCGATACCGATGCCGGCCTTCCCTTCGACTATGTCTCGACGAAACGGCCGAAGGGTCCCCTCTCGATCGCGGCTCTGTTTTTCCATCTCGTTCAGCTCCTCAAGCGAAAACAGTATGACGTTGTCTTTACCGCCATGCCGGCTGCCAATGTGCTCGTCCCCCTCGCCCGGGCGCTGGCGGGCGCCCGCACAAGAATAATCACCTCGCATCACACGCCGGCGGATACATATAGCGCGAAACTGCGGAAGCTTGATTTCCTCCTCGGAAGAACGCGATTGATTGAGCGCATCGTCGCTGTCTCGAAGTCGGTGTCGAACTCACTGGCATCAACATCGGCAACGTACCGTTCGAAAATAGAAATCATCCACAACGCACTTCCTGAGGATGTAGAACAGCGATTGCGGGTGGTTGCGGCGAAGCGCGACTGGTCGCTGCGCACCCGCACGGTTATTGCGACTGGACGGCTGGCCGAGCAGAAGAATTATCCCGTTATCATCAGGACGGCACGCCACCTGCCGGATGTGTCCTTTGTCATCGTCGGAAGCGGGCCCGAAGAAACGAATCTAAGAAACATGGCCATGTCCTATGGGGTCGGCCACTCGGTCTCCTTTCTCGGTCAAAAGACCCGTGCGGAGACACTGGATCTCTTGGCGGGATCCGACATCTTCTTTCAACCGAGTTTGTTTGAGGGCCACAGTCTCGCACTACTCGAGGCGGCGAAGCTTGGCGTCCCGATCGTGGTGTCCGATGTACCGGTACAGGTCGAGGGTGTGTCTCTGAAGAATGGCGAGCTCTGCGGCCGGGTCGCGTCTCTCCACGACGATAAAGCATTCGCGCAAATCATACGGGAACTTTTGGAAAATGAAGAAGCATTCGCGGCGGCACGTGAAGGAGCGGCCGCGCTTGGGAACGCTTCGACTTTCAGCAACATGTATAGCGCATATCAAACGCTGGCGCTGAAGGCAGCTCTTTGATTTTATCCTTGATAGCGTGAGCCGAAAACGGCCGAGAGGTTACATGGAACGTTCGACAGTCGGAGTGCATAAAGTTGTCGTCGGCATAAAGGCGCTGAACGAGGAAAAACACATCGAAACAGCAATCGTGAGTGCTTTGGGCGCGATCGATGTTCTCTTGAAGAGCCGACCGGAATTCAACGCCTGCGTGATACTGGCCGATAGCGGATCGGTCGATCAAACCCTGGCGATAGCGCGACGGTTTCCGATAAAGATAACGCAGTTTACGAATCTGACCGAGCGCAGCTGCGGCGCAGGCGCGCAACTCGCGTTTCAACATGCGTTTGAAAATGGTGAGACCGGCTACTTTTATCTGCTGGATGGCGACATGGTGTTGGCGCCAGACTTTCTGTTGCGAGGCATCGAATTTCTGGAGATGCATCCCGACACCGCTGCCGTTGGCGGCATAGTGAACGAACGCGTCACCGAGGCCGAAGAATTCGAGATACGAGCTCAGAAGCAACGAGAGGCGCGGTCGGGGCTTGTCGACAGGTTGGACTGCGGAGGTCTCTATCGTAGCGATGCCATCAAGCAGGTCAACTATTTCGCTGATCGCAACCTGCATGCGTTCGAGGAATTTGATCTTGGTGCCCGATTATCAAGCGCCGGCTGGAAATTGCAGCGGGTCCCGTGGGATGCGGTGGACCACTACGGTCATGCCACAGGCGGCTACAGGTTGATGCTGAAGCGCCTCCGTTCAGGCTACACGAGTGGATGCGGCGAGGTATTGCGCGGGGCGATAGGCAACCCTCATCTCTCAATCGTGTTGCGCAAGCTTAGCCACGTTCGCCACAGCGCTGCGGTGTTCATCTGGTGGGCTGCATTGATTTGCGCCGCACTCTATTCCCCGGTGCTGATTGTAGCGTTGATTGTATTGCCTTTGGCATTTTTGACCTGGAGACGTCGTAGCCTAAACCTTGGCACCTTCTCCCTCGTTTCGTGGAACGCGATTGCTTTTGGACTGATCTCCGGTTTCTTTCGCGGGCGCGTCAATCCAACGACGCCAATAGCGTCAACCTCCATCCAGTAACCCCATACGGCTCTCGTTCATCGGCTCGCCGATCCTGCCTAAGGCGTCGGACCGACAGCGGGTGCAATGGCCTTGAGGACAAACGGAACCAGCGATTGCGCGATCAGCTCAGACCCTTCGGGAGTGAGATGCCCATAGTCGAATTGCAACGGGATTCCTGGCTTGGCCAGACTATCGCACCGGCCATCATGGCAAAGCAGGTCCGTCATGGAAAAATACGGTACACCGACCTCGCGTGCCATCGCACGCATCTCGGCGTCGAGTTCAAACACGCCGTCGCTCCGCGAGCGATCGACGAGCCCCGGATCCGAATTTCTTTCCGAAAACACGATAAGACGCGGCAATGCGGCGATGTACTCCGGTGTCGGGCCGACCAATATCGGATTGTATCGCCGGATCAGCGGATCTGAAAACAGCACCTTCAAATCCGCGACGTCCTCACGATGCCAGCGGGACGAGAAAAGCACGGCACTTGGGTTCAGGGCAGACAGGCCTGAAAGAGTTTCATTCATTTTCTGACGGCAGGCGACGCCGGATTGGGCGGCATACCGCTTTGCAACACAGCCGGTAAAGGTGGCCTGAAGAACGTCGATCTCAGAGGGATAAAGGGAAAGGCCGGGCCACAAGTGTGCGGCGTGACTGTCTCCAACGAGGACCACGGGCGGTGCGGCACCGGTGGGCGTGAGGCACCCCGTCCTGTCATATGCGGATCTTGGGCCGACCATGAAGCATGTCCCGCGGCGGAATGCAGCATCGCCATCGAAATACATGTATCGCGCCATGTCTTCCTGGTGGGGCGGGAAGCTTCGAAGCAAATTCGCTGCGACGGGCATCGTGACAGCCAGGCCCGCCCCGCACAGTATGGCGATACCACCACCACTCAGAACAAGCTTCGTCGAAAAGCGGCCGGCCCCAAGTCGAAACGGCCTCTCGACAAAACGCCACGAAACAATCGCGGCAAAAAAGGACAAGGCAATCACCCCGACAGACAGGGCTGGTGTCTTGGGCAAGAACAGCCAAGCTTCGGAAAATACGATGATGGGCCAGTGCCACAAGTAGAGTGAATAGGAGATCAGCCCGACAAACGTAAGTGGACGCAACGACAAGGCACGCGTCACCACGCCGCCCCGCTCCCCGGCCATGATCAGCAGAAACGCCCCAAGGCAAGGCGGCAACGCCGCCAATCCGGGAAATGTCGTTTCGTGCGTGTACATTTTGACACTCAGCAGAATGAGCGCCAAACCCACGATCCCCGCACACTCGTTGAGAAGCCGGTTTCTGATTTCGATTTTCGAAATGGATAGAAATGCGCCGAGCCCCAGCTCCCACGCCCTCGTCGGCAGGAAATAGAAGGTTGCCGCGGAATCGATGTTGATAAAGATGACACTGAGGAGAAAGGAAATGGCTATGATCGAAACCGTCAATCCGACCGCGCGCGAACGCGCTTTGAATATGGATGCGCTTAAGAGCAACGGCCAAAACAGATACCATTGCTCTTCAACCGCCAACGACCAGGTGTGCAACAGCGGGCGCGCCGATGAGCCCAGCTCGAAATAGTCGGTCAGTCGGTAGAATTCGAAATTCGAGAGAAACAATACCGTGGCCAGCAACGACGTGGAGTAGTGCCTGATTTCGACAGGCAGCATCGCGACAGCCGATACCATCGATACGACGAGTATCATGGCAAACAGAGCCGGGAAAATCCGTTGCACGCGCCGCCGGTAGAACTCGGCCAATGAATACCTTTGTCGGGCCAAGTCGTTGCGCAAGATGGACGTTATCAGGTAGCCGGATATGACGAAAAATACGTCTACGCCGACGAACCCGCCAGAGAAGCCCCTGACACCCGCGTGGTAAAACACCACCGAGAGAACAGCGATTGCGCGAAGGCCGTCGATTTCCGGACGATACTTCGGCTGGAAATGGCTGGCTTCCTGGCTACGGTCTTCGCCCTGTATTCCGAAAGCGAGACTTTGCGGATTATCGTGATTGGTAAAGGCGCTCATATCAAACCGGTTTCTTTAAAAGAATTTCTGTTATAAATTCAATCAAGTACAAGTTGTCGCACAAGCTATTGCGTCGATCGAGATGAATGCACGGCGGAGTGGAGGCTATGGCTGCTCAACCACGTTTTATCGCCCTTTCCGTCCCGCAGCATTCTCAACAGGACCTCCCCCCATTTTGCGCTGATCTGAAGGCTTAGCCAGGCTTTCTGGGAGTTTTCCGACAACCGCGCATACAGTTGTTCGTCCTCGATAAGTCGGCGTATCTTCTCAGCAAGACTTTCAGCGTCTCCCGACGGATAGATCAGCGCTGTCTGTTCGTCGGCCAATCTGCCCACGAACATGGGGTGGTCGGAAACCACGAGGGGGGTGCGCGCGCACAAAGCCTCGTAGATGGTCAGAGGCAAGCCTTCTGGATAAGCATGTTGACTAGGGACAACCACGATCGTCGCCGCCCGCATCTGTTCGGCAACGGCAGAATTCGCAATGCGCCCTAGAAATTCGACCTGGTCGGAGACGCCAAGATCCTCGGCATGCTTTGAGAAGCGCTCAATCTCGCCGTCACCGGCAAGTTTCACGTCGGCATTCACACCGTCTCGCTTCAGCAGGGCGACGGCATTCAGTATGTCGGGAATGCCCTTTCGCTCGGTTATGGACCCTGCGAAAAACAGCGTCACCTTCTTGCCTAGCGGCGCCGAACGCACGGGAAGATCGTCGGGCTGCCGACTGTAGGTCCAGTCCCAGGGAATAATCTTGTTTTCGTTAACCCCCAGCCGCGCAAGCGATTGGCTTGCGCCGACACCGTGATTGGCAACCCATAGAACGCGGGGGTCGTTCAGGAGGCGACCCAGGCGCCCGTATCGGTACAACAGCCGCAGCCGGCTGATCTCGAAAGAGTCGGCGAAGATGCAGGATACCGCCTTGCCGCTCCGCAGGCCCCACTTTATGAATTTTGTCAGTGGCCCGAGAACCACGATATGAGTTGGATCGTAGGCTTTGACGCGATCGAGGATAGCCGCGCCGTCCCACTCCTTGTCCGCCCCGCCTCCCATGACCCTGAGGCCGGTGGGCAGAACGACGTCATATGCCGTTCGTGAGCGGCAGCACAGAATTGCTGTCTCGCCCAACTGCTGTCCGATACGATCCAGCTGCTCGAGAATATACTTGTGGCCGTAATATATCTCCGACCCGGTCTGTTCTAGCCGTTCATATGCTTCCAGGAAGTCACCTTCATATTGGATGAGCAGTGTACGCATGCAGTCTCCTGACCTTCTGAAACAATCTAGATCGTGAGGCGATCCCATGCGACCCCCATGCCGAGCGCAAAACGCAAACCTGATATTATGATAATCAGGCCTATCATTATCGCTGACGCCAAAAGGTCCTGAGATACGAAATTGAAGCCAATTCTCTTTTGCAGAACGGCTACCAAACCGTAGCGCGCTGCTTCAGCCGCAACGATCGCTCCTATCGCACCCACGCCGCCGAATAGATAAATGCCTGCCGGCAACGCCAAGCACATGACGGCAAGTCGGAGCCCCCCGGAAAAACTTATGTAATTTGGCCGCCCACGGCCGATGAACAGCGCTTCGCTTAAGGTGGAAAAGAGTGAAAACCAACTTCCGAGCAGCAATATCGCCAGCATCCAGCCGGCGTCACCATAGCGTCGATCATACATCAACCCGATGGCCCAATCGGCAAAACACACACCGACCGCAAGGCATATGCTTGACGATATGACAAATCGCTTGCGCGCCGCCGTGAGAAACGCGTCTGACGTCTCGCTTTCTTGGTTCTTTTGCGCCGCAACAAGTGGGAAAATGATCTGATAGCTTAGACGTCCCGCCAAGATAGCCGGCAAATCCGATATTGTTCGCGCGAGCCCGTAAACACCAAGGAACTCAAGTGGAAACGCCTTTCCCAGCATGATTTTATCGATATTACCGGCGGCATAAATGACAAGCGATGAAATCACGATCCATCTGCCGAAATTGAATATCTCGACCACATGGCGCTTGTTCAAAGTCAGGCGATGCGACGGGTGCGGCAGCGAGTAGCTGAGAAGCGATCGGAAACTGATGCTGATAAGGGTTCCGATCACCAAGGCCCAAATCGAGCGGAGAGCGAACGCCAATGCCACCGTGACGATAAAGCCAAACGCTTCACAAACCAGCTCGAATATATTCCGCTTCTTGACCTCGATATTCTTCACCAGGAGGAAAATCGAGGTCGAGTGTATCGAATTCAGCAGCGGGGCGAACGCGATGGCGAGAAACAGGTATTGGTCGATCTCATAGAAATTTGCGATGTATGGGGACGCCAGCACAAACAACGCAGTGAGAAGGCACCCCCTGATGATCTGCATCGTCCAGGCGGTATTAAAGAACTCGCTGTCGAATCCAAGCTTATTGTTGACGATGTTTTGCTCTATCCCAACATCGGTCAGCAACTCCACCCCAAGGCGGATGCTGTTTATTATCACCATTATTCCAAGCATCTCGGGCGCAAGCAGGCGTGACAGTATGATATTCGCGCCAAGCCTTAAGGAGAGCGATATTCCGTAACTTCCGATTGTCCAAGCCGAGTTGCTAAGAATTGAAGGGTTGCGAAATTTCATCGAATTTATACTCGGAAAGATTGAGGCAATTTCAAAAAAAGGATACCAGCACGCGCTTCACCCTCCTCCGGCCCACGACAATCTAGCGAAAGCGCAGGTACTCACCTCCATTCTTTCGAGAAGTAATTATTTATCAAGAAAATGCAAGTGGGCATATTCATCCCAGAAATGGACAATCGATTTCAAGGTAAATTGTCGACAAGTTACCAACTTGTTAATTTTAAACTTGCGTGTGTCAGATCCTGTGAAATATGACTTCGAGGGCGAGGAAGGCAACCCAAGTGTCTTCTTTGCGTCATAATTTAATTCGCTCTTTCAATGGAGTAGATTTTGATTATCCCTCAAACTATTACTGTCGGCGGAATACCTACAGCGCGCGTTACACGAGAAGAACTCACAGCGATAATGGTTGACGACTGCCTATCTTCGCGAGAGCAAATAATTCAACCAAGAATCGTGATTGCATCGAATGGATCTGTGGTTGCCGAATTCCACAGCCAGCCGTCATTTCGGCGAGCGATACTGGAGGCGGACATCGTTGATGCAGACGGCATGCCCCTTATTTTTGCAAGCAAATTGCTTTGCAGAGATTCCCTGCCGGAGCGGATTGCGACGACCGACTTCATAGGCGACGCAGCCGACGCTGCGGCGAAGAATGGCATCAAGTTCTTCTTTCTAGGAGGCCGCCCGGGCGTGGCTGAGAAGGCTGCGGAGCGACTGCGGGCACAATACCCAAACCTGCAAATCGTTGGGTGCCGCGATGGGTACTTCGAGCACAGCGATATTCCCGCGATTTGCCGCGAGATCGTCCGGGAAGGCACGGACGTGTTGTGGGTAGGTCTCGGCAGCCCTCTCCAGGAAATCTTCGCGGCAGACCACCGGCATCTGCTGACCGGCGTAGCCTGGATTCGAACTTGCGGGGGGTTGTTCGACCACTGCATCGGGCGAACCCGCAGGGCGCCCGAATGGATACAGGGCGTGGGCATGGAGTGGCTCTTCAGGCTGGTCCAGGAACCCAGGCGGCTTGGCAAGCGCTACCTCAAATCGAACCCGCTGGCTGCCCTCCATTTGCTGACCAAGACATCAGACCGGAGGCATGAGGCCGTCAACACGAACGAGCTCCCCCTGACCGACGACAATGGGGCAGGCGCCTCACAAACGGACGTTCGAATGAGCAAGCCATCACCGGCCGCGGCGTCCGGCTAATGGTTGCGCTAGTCTTGCTCATGACCTGAGCGACCGCGACAAGGCCGCCGTGTGCGAGGTATAAACTGGCGTTGCAGGCCTGAGCGCCTGCAACGCCAACTCATCGAGTGCACGAATTTGCGGCAAGCGAGCACCAGCAATGCCGAACGAGATCGAGGGCGGATTGCTGTATATCCCCTCGCTCAAAGTTAACCCGCTGAGTGGGGCGACGACGAGATGGCTTCGCGCGGGAAAGCTCTCTTCAGAGAGAGCGTAGAGCGGCTTATGGGGCATTGTCTTACGCAGAGACATTTGAGCTGCCCGGCATTTCGAATGCGAGGCGGCTCAAAAGCCTTTGGAATTGGTGAGCTCCGATATGACGGTTCCGATCATGATGCGGATGTCGAGAGCCACCGAAAAATTCTGCACATAGTAGAGATCGGCAGCTATGCGTGCGCGAGCCCGCGCCGGACGATCGGTTGGACCACGCAAGCCTCGCATCTGGGCAAGCCCGGTCAGGCCAGGCTTCATGGCATGGCGATCATGGTAATGCGGGACGAGATTCTCGTATAGCATACCACCCGCCTGCATCCCGATCGCGTGGCAACGGGGCCCGACAAGCGACATGTCGCCTTTCAAAACGTTCCAGAGCTGCGGCAGCTCGTCCAGATTTGTCCGCCGCAGAATCCTGCCCACATATGTGATCCGTCGATCATTCTTCACGGTCTGCACAACACCGGTCGGATCGCTCAGATCGCTGCGCATCGACCTGAATTTGTATATTCTGATCTTGGATTGATCTTTGCCCCACCGGACCTGACTGAATATCGGCGAACCACGGCTTTCCAGCCGGATCAGCATGCAGATTATTATCAGAACAGGAGCCAACGCTATCAGCGCTGTCAATGAAATTGAAATATCGATGGCGCGCTTTACCGCAAAATCAATTCCGACGTCCAATCGCCGAGCCATCGCAGTGCGATGATTTTGCATTTCGGTGAAATTGTCGCCCCCGCCGAAACGAGCGATGCTTTCAATTGCGGCCCTTCGATCAAAAATAGACATGAAAATATGCCTCAATACTTAGGGTATTATCTTGTACTGAAGGACTAGCATATTCTTCTGGCGTGTCAGCAATAAAACTAACAAATAGTTAAGATCGCCCCATCCTCTTTTGGGTGGATAGCCATGATGCCGGCGGCGCAAGGCATAGCGGTGCGTGGATAGTTGAAACAAAATTGCAAAATTATCTTGGAAAAATGCCGCTCTATTATATTAACACATAGAAATACTTGCGCGCCCTCCGGTGGAGCCGTTAACAATATTCTGCGAAGGCCCGCGGCGCGATCTGAAGCAACAGAACGTTAGGCCAGCGCGGCCCCACGTCGCTCTCTGGCGTATCAGGGATGCGCCGCCGCCGACAGGCGCACAAGATCCGCGACCGTGCGCACGCCCATCTTCTCCATCATCCGGCCACGGTGAACCTTGACGGTTTTCTCGACCGTGCCGAGTTCGGCTGCGATCTGCTTGTTCAGACGACCTGCGACAACGCAGGTGAGAACCTCCCGCTCACGGGCCGTCAGCGAGGCCATCCGCTGTTCGATCCTTTGCCGCTCCTCGGCCACACTGCGCATCCTGGCATCGCGCTCGAGCGCCGTCGCAACGGCGGAAAGAAGACACTGCGGGTCGACGGGCTTGGTGAGAAAATCGACGGCGCCTGCCTTCATCGCCCGAACGCTTGCCGGTATGTCGCCCTGCCCGGTCAGGAAGATGAGCGGACGCTCGATGCAGTCTGCCACCATGCGCTCCTGCATGGCCAGCCCATCCATGCCAGGCAGGCCGAGTTCGACGACCGCGCATCCGGGCACATTGGGATCATGATCTCTGAGAAAGGCTTCGGCGCTTGGATGCGCCTCCACGTGATGCCCGAAGGTTGAGAGCAGCCGTTTGAGGGGCTTCAGGATCGCCTGGTCGTTGTCGATGAGATACACCGTCGCCATAGCCACGCCGTTCATCAGCCATCCTCCCATGCAGACGGCAGGGCGATGATCCCCAGCAGCACCGGCAACAAGCCCCGCCGCTGGCATTGAGTTCCGGTCGCCATTCGAGATTGTCTCTCAGTATTTATCCACGCGCGAAGGCGCCCTATCGGCCAGAATTGCACGCGAATACGCCCCGGCAAGTACGCAACGGTAAATCAACGTGTAAATATCGCGGATTTCAAATGTGACAATCGAGCCACTGCCACCGTTGGGACAGCAGTATTTCACCTGGCGCATGGACACCGTCTGTAGAGGCAGCGTGGCCGCGCGGGGAGTTTGCCACGGATGACGAGCCGAATCTATTGGACCCAAGGTCAACTATTGGCAGATCGCTCGACATTGTAAGGAAACCAGTGACAGGCGGCTGTCGGTCGTCCCGGTTTTCAGCGAGGCCATGCCATGAAACGAATTCGCGTTGCATTGTGGTTGTCGTCCGCGCTGGCGCTTGCGAGCGGTTCGTCGGCATGGTCGGCAAACCTGGTGATCGCGGCGCCGAACTGGCCGTCAGGAAAGGCCACGGCAAACATTCTCAAGATCGGCCTGTCGAAGGAGTTCGGGCTCGATGCTGATATCAAGGAATTGGGCGCGCTGAATGCGTTCGTCGGCCTCGACAGCGGCACGGTGGACATCCACCCGGAAGTTTGGAGCCCCAATCTCGACGCCGTTATCGACAAGTACGTGGTGCAGAAAAAGGCTGTCATCCTCGCTCACCGGGCCGTCAATGCCTGGCAGGGCCTTTGCGCGACACCGGCGGCGGCAAAGGATTTCAAGTCGGTCGATGATCTGAAGGACAAGGCGAAGACCGCCGCGCTCGACACCGATGGTGACGGCAAGGGCGAACTCTGGATCGGCGCACCGACGTGGCTATCAACGGGGATCGAGCGCGTAAGAGCCGACAGCTATGGATATGCCGCCGACCTCTCGCTGGTCGAAGCGGAGGAGGATGTGGCGATGGCAGCGGTCGATGCGGCTGTGGCCACCGATCAGCCCATGGTCTTCGCCTGCTATGCGCCGCATTATGTCTTCGATCTCCACAAGATCGTCAGGCTTGCCGAACCGGCGCACGCTGACGACAAGTGGAAAATCGTGCCCGCCTCCGATCCCGATTGGATCAGCAAATCGAGCGCGCCGGTCGCCTGGCCGACGGCGCATTTCTCGATCGCCTACGCAACGACGCTGACGACCAGCCACGCCGACGTTGCCAAGTTTCTCGAAAACGTGGACTTCACCACCGACGAGGTGACCGAGATGAGCTACGCGCTCGAGGTCGAGCGTCAGGATCCCGTGGCCTTCGCCAAGGCATGGGTGGACAAGAATAGCGGGCGTGTGGATGGGTGGGCGCGGAAATGACGACAGGCCTCGACGTCCGCAGGATCACCTCCATCACGCTCGGCGTAGCCTTCTGCGCCATCGCGGTCGCGCAGGCTTTCGCGCAAACACAGATCTACGATCCCAAGACCAAAAAATGGATCGACTACGACAAGACCAAGGCGCGGCAGTATTACGCGCGCAACAAGCAGCTTCCCGAGGCGTTCAAACGGCAGGTCGTTACCTTTCGCACCGCCGAGGCGCCGGGAACGATCATCATCGATGGCAACCAGCATTTCCTCTATCTCGTCCAGCCCGGCGGACAGGCGATCCGCTACGGCATTGGAGTCGGCCGCGACGGCTTCGGCTGGGCTGGCAAGGTGCGTGTCGGGCGCATGGCCGAATGGCCAACGTGGACGCCGCCGGCCGAGATGGTGGCGCGAGACGCCAATGCCGCCAAATGGGCAGCGGGCATGCCGGGTGGCCCCGACAATCCCCTCGGCCCGCGCGCCATGTATCTCTACGAAGGCGATAACGACACGATCTACCGGATTCACGGAACGGTCGAGCCGTGGACGATCGGGCTCGACGTGTCTTCAGGCTGCATCCGGCTGAACAATGACGACGTCATCGATCTCTATTCGCAGGTGAAGGTTGGCGCGAAGGTCATCGTGCTGATGCAGGGGGCCGCCCTTTACAAGGGCATCTGAAACCGATCGGGGGAGCCGAACATGCATGGGAATTCTTCAGTCCTGCCGGGAGGCAATGTATTGTGCCGCACGGTAATCGCGATGCTGATGGCGAGCAGCATGCTGGCCGCTTGCCAGTCCGCCCCTGAGCCGACCGAGATGTCGCGCACCACGCTGCAGACCGCCCCTGCCGATCTCCAGCTCCTGTGCGCCAACGCGGTCGCGGGCGCAGCGAAGACGGATAGCAGCAAGATCCTTCCCGTCGGATCGCGGGCACTGGATGCGGAAAGCTTCAATGTCGAGCTCAACGCAAACGGAAAACGCTTCAACTGCATCGTCGACAACAAGGGCGTCGTCCGCTCGGTGCAGGCTGTGTGACACTAGGACGTGACGTTAACGGCTTGCGATTGCCGGAAAAAACAGCGGCCTCGGCATGGCTCATTTGCTCACGTCTGAATGGGTGGCGTCTCGCGATGCCATCTGCTCCTGCAGCAGGCTGTAGGCGACGTAGTATTTGAAGATGTTTCCGACATATTGAACCGTTTCCCGCCCGACGATCGCGGCCGCGCCATTCTCGACATTGCCGAACCAGACATTCGGGTCCAGCCCGAGTTCCGTGGCCTTCTTGCAGAACTTGCGAAGATTTCCCGGCCCGGCATTATAGGCCGCAAACGCCATCAGCTGCTGATCACGCGGCGCAATGCCGGGATCGTCGATATAGGCGTCGATAAGATATCGCAGGTATTTCGCCCCAGCCTCGACATTGCGATCCTCGCTTGTGGCGATGTCCTTGATGCCCACCTCCTTGCCCGCCGCAGTCGCGGGGAGAAGCTGCATGACGCCGACGGCACCACGCGGACTGCGTCGCTTCTGATCGAGCTGCGATTCCTGGTAGCCCTGCGCCATCAGCATGAGGTAGTCGAAGGAATACTCCCCCGCATGCTGCCGGAAGATGCCGACAAGCGTCTGGAACCGGGCCACATCAGCGGGCGAATAGGCGCGCCTCAGGATCTTGTCGCTCTTGAAATACTTGTTGCGCAGCATGTTGCCGAACGTCGTGCCGACCTCGTGTTCGCGGGCGAACGTGTCGAGCACAGCCTTCAGCTGCGGGCTGTTCTTGCGCATCGCCCAGGCGATCTGGCCGTTCGTCGAGATGGCGATGTCTTCATGCAGCGTGAGGTCGGCGAATACCTTGCTCCAGATTTCGCCCTTGAACTGATCGACGATCGTCCATGGCAACAGACCGGCATTGACCATTTCAAGCAGGTCCTCGTCCTCGAGATTCTCGTCTACCGGCCTGATCTGGACTTCGGGTTTTCCGTCCGCTTTCAAACGCTTGTTGAGCGCAACGAGATGCTCGTAGTAGCTGCTCGTCCGCCGCACGGAAATCTCCTTGCCGGACAGATCGTCGAGACTGGCCATCACTGGTGCCGACGGTCCGGTGACGAGAATCTCGTTGGCGCCCCCATAGATCGGCGCGCTGAATTCGACCTCCGCGAGCCGCCCGGGCGTGATGGTCAGGTTGGCCATGATGATGTCGCCCTGCCCCTCGTTGAGGGCGGGGATCAGCCGGTCGCGCGCCGTCGGTATGAAGGCGATGCGCATGCGCTCGATCTCCTTCTTCTTGCCCTTGTTCAATTCCACTTCAAGCGCCGTGCCGAACTCGACCGCCGTTCCGAACTGCCGTCCCTTGTCGAGAAAGTAGATCGTCTTGCTGTAGGGCACCAGAATGCGGATCAATCGCAGCTTTTTCATCGTGTCGAGATCGCCGGTATGCGGCTTGACAAGCACATGCGGTGTCAGGGCAATGCTTTCCGCCGCTACACCAGGACGCGTTTCCAGCGCCAGCAAGCCCAGGATCACCAGCAGCATCTGAACGAAATGGCGCATCGGTTCGACTTTCGGTTGGGGTTGGCTAAATCAGAAGCAGCTTCTTGACGAGCGACAGCACCTCCTTGAACGGCACCTTGGTCGACGCGACGATCGCGAATGGCGCCAGCGCCGCGGCAGAAACCGGAAGCAGCGCCGTGTGGCTCAACAGCGTGACCGACAGCTTTCGCGTCAATTCGTACGACTTGGTCGGATCGGCGACGTCTTCGACTGTGTCAGCGTTAGACGTCCCTTCGGACACCGCATTGCCGCCGGTCAGCTTTCTCTCGGCCAGGCGATGATATTGCGTTGCCTGGGCACCGAGCCTGGCCAACGACGCCTTCTTCAAGTCGGCGAGCGGGCGCGTGAATGCCGACAGCGGAAAGACGAACAGCGCAAGGACGAGGACCAACCACCCGGCCATCAGGATCGTGATGTTCGTAAGCGTCGCGGTTTCGTGGGAGAGGTTCTGTGCGACGGTTGCGGCAACGGCGCAGCTGACGCCGAACACCGACGTCACGTAGGCGTTCGGATAGTCGGCCAGGAAAGCGATGCCGCCTTTGCCGTCCGGATGCGTCGATACCAGCCGCAACTCCAGCCCCGCAAGCCGTCGCAGCAGAAGCGACCAGACGAGATGCCGCCAGAGCCCGCGCGTGGTCAGGAACCAGAACAACGGCACGCTGACGACGACCGACCACCACCCGGCAAGCGTCACCGAATTGCCGCCGGGCGACGAGATGACTGCCCAGGACGATGCATCGACACGATAAAGGTGCCGCAGCACGATGCCGGCCGCGACGATCGCGATCACCAGGCAGATACCTTCGGCGATGCGCGAGTTCCGTCGCACTAGTGCCCGATTGACCGCTCCTGCGGCTGCGGTCAGCGCCGAGGACGCGACGATCGGCGCCGAAACCAACTGGCGAAGTTTTTCCTGCAGGCTCTTTTCGAGCCGTTGCTCGGCAAGAACAAGCAATCCGATGGCAATGACGAACCGTGCCCAGACGCTGATGTCGGCAATGTAGGTCAGTCCCTTCGAGGTGTCGAAAGACAGGTTGCCAGGCAACCCCAGCAGGAGCGGGATGAACCACGCGAGGCAGATGAAAACGATCGCCCGCCGCCCCGCCATCAAAGCATGGTCGTGCAACAGCCTGAGCCGCCGCTGTAGCTCGTAGAACGGACCGCCGTGCGCGACGAGAAACTCCCGCGTCGCCTTCGGAGCGCCCGCATGCATATTGTTCATGCCAGTCTCCCCGCAGCCCTCCTGCTTCAGTCTTCGGTCACGTCCCAGTTGTCGCCGGGATTGAAGGTCTTGATCCCGGCGGCGATGCTGTCGGTATTCTTGCCGAGATCGGCCTGGTAGACGGTGCCGTTGGCGTTCACCAGAAACGTATGGACACCGGTCTCGCCATACCGGATCGGCCATGCGATCAGTCCGAAGCCGGCAATCATGTTGCCGTTGATGACATAATCGAACTTTCCGCCGGCAATGTTCGGTCCCTGTCCTGGCAGAATGCGGTAGTGGTAGCCGAAATATCCGGCACCCGCCTTGGCCTTCCTCAGCGCTGCGTCGTTTTCGAACGCAGCACCCGCTGGGCTGTCGCCAGCCCCCAATTCCGGCGGCCAGTAGAGCCCATCGGTCTTTCCGTCACTGCTGATCAGCCGCTGCGCATATTCGAGCACGCCATCGCCATCGTGGTCCTCGGCCTCGTATTCCTTCTGCGCATCGACGTAGGCCCGCATCGTCGCGATCGCCTGCAGCTCGTTCTCGCCGACACGGCGATTGATGATCTCCTCGAAGCCCGCATAAGTATCGAAGGCCCATTTGCCGTCCTCGCCTTTGACCAGAGGAAACGGCAACGGCCAGAGCTTGTCGCCAATGTCGAGAATCTTGCTGCCCTCGACGTCTCGAACGGTCACCTGCTTCTTCGCGCCATCGCGGATGTCGGCGTAGGTATCCATCACCCCTTCGGCCGGTCTGACCTTGGCGGCATTGAGACCAAGCAAAGTCACGAATTTATCGAAATCATCAGCAGCGAGCGCAGCCTTGAATGCCTCGACGGCCTGTTCGGGCGTATCGAAAACCGGCGGATCGGCCGGCGAAGCAAAGCCTGCGATGACGGCTCCTTCGGAAGGAGCGGCGGCATTGACGGCGACCGGCAATGCGCTGGAGACGATCAGAGCAGCGGTGAACACCGAACTCAGGATCATGGTTCTGACTGACAGGGTCATGACTTTCTTCCCTTGCTCGAGGACCTACCGATGACGTCCGCCACCGCGATGCGGAACGGACCGATGACCGCCGCCGCCACGTCCTGCGAAGGCATGGCCGCCGCCCCCACGATTGCCGCCACCGATCGCGTGACCACCCCCGCGGTTTGCAGCGGCAAAATTACGCCCGCCAAGGCTGCCGCCTCCCATGGCCTGGCGGCCGCGGTTAGACTGCAGCTGTGCACGCCGACCATTGTCGACATTGCCAAGCGCTGACGGCATTTTCGGCCTTTTATCCACGCGCGTCGCAGGCTTGGGCCGGCCCGCAGGACGATCGAAGTTTGCCTTGGAAGCGAGGTTGCCGGCGGGCTTGTTCGGCCGCGCCGCAGGTGTGCGGTTCGCAAGGCCCGGCCCTGGCCCGTTGCCGATCTTCGAGCCAATATCGCGATTGGCCCTGTCGCGATTCAGCCGGTCGGCATCGATCTTGCTGTTGCGAACGTCCTTGACGCTGATATTGCCGGCCTTGTTGCGGATCGCCGCATTTCGGTTGTTTCCGATCGCCGCCGCCTTGGCCTTGATGCTGTTGCCACCATTCGCCTTGATGCTGTTCTTGATCGACGTGCCGTCGATCTTGCTGAACTGGTCGCGATCGAACTTGATCTTGCTGCGATCGACGTTCTTCCAGTCGACATCATTGACGTTGATCCTGCCGTTGATGTTGTTGAAGCAGTGGTCGCAGTCGATATCGACGTCCCCGCGCCAACGCCCACCCCAGACACCCCAATCATCCCAATCGACGGCGGCGGCCCAGATGGCGCCGGTCACGGCAGCGGCGAAGAACGGTGCGGTCGGGAACGTGTAGTTCGGGTAGTCGTCGGGATAGTAGCCGATCGGCTGCGGCGCGTAGTCCGGCTCGTAGAGCATCTCCGGCGCATACTGGGGAACGTAGATCTTGTCGGGGCTTGCCGGCTGGATGATGACATTGTCATTCTCCTGAACGACCTTGATCTTGTCGTCGGTCTTGATGATGCCATCGGCCACCGCCTTGTCGCGCAGCTGCTGGATGGCGATCAATACGTCCTTCTGCTGGTTCGCCAGGGCCTCACCCAGCGATTGCGTCCAGTCGAGGTCGTCGCTCAGCATCTTGACGATATCGGGATAGTTCAGCAGCGACACAACGCTGCCATCCCAGCTGTCCTTCGGCTTGAGCTTGGCGTCTTTCTTCCGATCATCGAGATAGCGCTGAGCTTCGACGATCTGCAGCGGGTAGAGCGACGCGGACGTGACCACCGCGACGAGATCATCGGGATAAAGCGCGATGCGCGCGACCAGAACCTCAAGCTCGTCATCCGTTAGCGGTTCGGGAGCATCGTCGGTGGCCGGCTGCGCGGCCGCCGTTGCCGCCTCCTGAGCGCGGGCCACGCCGGGCGCCAGCGCGCCCGTCGGCAGGCAATGGAAGACAAGCAACAGCGCGACGGTCGTTGTGAGGCGGAGCTCCTGAATTGGAGGCATATCGGAAACTCCTCTCGATCGAACTCTTTCGGGATCGGCGGTGCCGGACCCGGCACGAAGATCGTTCGAGCGGTATTTTCGGATTCCACTTGCCTGAAAGATAGTTGGACCAAGGGCCAATTGCGGAACGAGAGCGGAAAGACATCTTGCGACGCGCCGCAGGCCGACTACCAGCAGTCGCAGCCAGGGGAAGTCCCGCCTAATACCGCCGCCGGTTCACCGACGAAGCGAGATACCCGAACGCAAGCGCCATGGCGGCGACCGCAATGCCGGTGCTGATCACGCCGGCCGGCGTTATTCTGGCACTTCCCTGCAGTGTGATGTGCTTGCCCACGCGCAGATCAAAAACCGACTTCATCTCTTCGAGATGAGCAGGATTTTTGGGAAGTGGCTCGTCCAGGGCGGATGACATTTCGACCTCCGGTTCAAGAGTGTGCTAATCCGTCTTTGCCGGCGCGTTGGCGTCGCGACCGCTTGCAGCCCCGGTTTGTCCGGCCCGCTGAAAACCGCGCTCGCGGCCGTCGGCCATACGGATCCACCACGTATCGGACATAACAGGGGCCGCCAATGCTCCGTTATGCGGATTGGGCTTGATGACGTCTCGCACGACAAGCAGTGGTGCTGGACGCCGTGGGGCCGTGTTTTCCTGGGCAAACACTGGATGGGCGTGCCCCGCGATCGCGGCGACGGCAGCGAATGATGCAAACGATACTGTTCGACAGCACGGCATAAGCGTTCATCCAGCGGGTGATAACTGAGTGTAAGGCCGAAAGCCTGAAAAAGGGAAGCCGATCCCCGCAAAAATAGTGTCGTGGCGCGTCGGATAACAACACGGATACCCCCCGCGAAACACACAGCACTCTCTTTACGATGGCAACGCAGTCGATTATGCCGCCTGAGCAACCGGAGGAGCCGATGACATGGACACCAACCCGCCCTTGCCCACGGGTTATTCGCCACTGCCACCAGGCAAGATCGCCAATGTCGTGACCTGCCTTGAGATGCGAGAGCGGCCGCGGATATCGATCCCGCCGGCGGGAGAGCTCAGCTTCGAGCGCTGGTCTTCGCCCGAGCTCGACGCGTATCGGGCGCTGTTTCGGGCAGTCGGCGAAAACTGGCTGTGGGTGTCGCGGCTGACCATGCCGGATGACAAGCTCGCCGCGATTATTCATCACCCCGAGGTCGAGATCTATGTGATCCAGTCGAACGGTCTAAAGATCGGCCTGCTGGAGCTGGACTTCCGCCAGCCGGGCGAATGCGAACTGGTGTTTTGCGGACTGGTGGCAGATGCCATCGGCCAAGGCGCTGGAAAGCTTCTGATCAGCCAAGCCGTCGCCCGCGCATGGGAGAGGCCGATCGACCGGTTCTGGCTGCACACCTGCCACTTCGACCATCCATCAGCGATCTTCTTCTACCAGAAAGCCGGTTTCCATCCGTATGCCTTTCACGTCGAGGTCATCGACGATCCGCGCCTGACGGGAGACCTGCCGGAGACCGCCGCGCCGCACATCCCCCTGCTCCGCACTTAGGCGGACAAGGCGTCAGCGATCATATCGCCGCCGCATCTCGGAGGCCGCCAGCGGCAGGGCCGCGCTGGCCACCGCGCCGAGCGGAAGGCGCCTCAGCAGGCGCGATGCGACGAAAGTGAAAGCCATTGCCCCAGCGAGCTTCGCCCAGGGGTAAGCGCCGAGCTGCGCATGCGCGCTGGCATCCGCCCATTTCACATTGGCTGATACAACCGTTCCTGCCTGCTCTCGGATAACCTGAAGCCGCGCCTTGAGGTTATCGACTTCCTCCTGCAGCCGTCGCAACGCGCGCTCGGCTTCAAGCGCTCCCTCGCCGGACTGCAAGGTCTTGTCGTCTTCCGCAGGCGCGTCTTCCTCAAGCGCCGCTAGATGCTCCTGCAACGCCGCCTCGGTGTCGAGGCCGCGCGGCGTGCTCAACGTTGCTTCCCTGAAACCCGAAGACGTCGTGACGGATGGATGCTCACGCAACTCTTCGGTTCCGATGAATACATCGGTCTCCCCGGCCGCATGATCTGGATGCGAAACCTCGACGTCGACATCCCGTGACAACTCCAGCGCTTGATCGGCGTTCATGATGCCGACAGGCACGCGACCGTCCTCGGAGGCGACGGTGACTTCGACGATGGGCGTTTTCTTCTTCATGGAGGTCTCCTTTCCCAGCAAAACCCTTTTGGGAGTCGATGGGTTCCATGACCGGACGATCAATTTCGGCCTCATCCTTGGTTGGGGTCGCGTCTTGGCAAGCGATCTGTTACAGCCTCTTCTCTAGAACGAGACCGCTCCAATCCCCATATGTCTTATGACCGCGGGGCGGATCCTGTGACGGATCCCTTTTTTCCACCGCGCAACCACACACAGATTGGAGACCAAGATGGCTCAAGCCAAAGGAACGTCCGCGTCCGAAGGACCCTATGATGCGACGACGCTTGCCAAGAAGCATCGCATTTCCGTGGAGGACGCCAAGCAGATCATCGACCAGTACGGCGACGATCGAAAGTCCGCCGACAAGGCCGCACGACGCATCGCTGCCTGATCAAGAAACGCAGCGGCCGAACAAAATCGGCCGCTGCGTTTTGCTCTCGGATGATCGGGAGCTCATATTGACCGGAAAATAACTGTTGAACATCAAACGACTAGTCGCACAGCCGGAATCAGATTGGCAACCAGTCAAACCAGTCCGCAAAACCGCATCGACAGTCCCGAGCCTGCCCGCGGCGCTCGTTCCGGCTCTTCTCAACCGAACTGCAGCTTGTTCTTCTGCTGCCCGTCCTCGTCGAAATTCTCGGGATCGAGCCAGGCCTGATAGCCCGCCTTCAGTCGCGGCCAGTCGGCATCGATCATCGCGAACCAGGCGGTATCGCGGTTCTTTCCCTTGGCCACCATATGCTGGCGAAAGATGCCTTCGAAGGTGAAGCCGAAGCGTTCCGCGGCACGCTTCGAGGGCTCGTTGAGATTGTTGCACTTCCACTCGAAGCGACGGTAACCGAGCGTGTCGAAGGCATGGCTGGCGAAAAGATAAAGCGCTTCGGTGGTGATCCGCGAGCGCGCGATCGCCGGCCCCCAGAGAATGCTGCCGATCTCGATGACGCCATTGGCCGCATCGATACGCATTAACGCCTGCCGCCCCTCGGCCCGGCCGCTGCGCTTGTCGATCACCACGAAGAACAGCGGATCGGCGGATGCCTCTGCCTTTTCCAGCCACGGCGTGATTGCCGCAAGATCGGTAGGCGCCTCTTCGAACAAGTAGCGAAAGCGGTCGTCCGCTCCGGGCTGCTGCGCCGAAGCCAGCAGGTCGCGCCCGTGACGGCCGGCATCGAGCGGCTCAAGCCTGGCATAGCGCCCCTCGAGCGTTACGCGGTCCGGGCGATCCACGCCTTTCCAGTTTGAGAGATCCATCGAATGTCCTTGTGGTCACAATGAGAGAAATCGGTAGACAGGGATAGGCGGCAACAACGGCAGTTCAATCAAGCCATCGTCTTCCACGCATTATCGACTGAAGCGGCCCACGATATCCACCTAGTTTCGTCATTTCGAAAAAACTAATTCACAAGAATCAAAATCCGCCGGCCTTCGGCAGTCCAGCAATGGGGATTGCCCGCCGGATTGGCAGGCTCAAAGCCCAGGCAACAGTGTGAACAACTCCTGGGCGCGGTTGACGCCACGCAGCGCGTGCTGGCCGATCGACAGGAGATCGATCTGCGTAGACGGAACGATGGCGGCGAAACTTGCTGACATCAGCACCTTGCGCTGCAACGATCGACACAGCGACACGATCCGGCTCACCTCGTTGACGGCAGGCCCGATCACCGTGAAATCCAGCCGGTCCTTGCTGCCGATATTGCCGTAGAACACATCGCCCATATGCAGGCCGAGATAGACATCGGTCACCGGCCGGCCTTCGACGCGCCGCTGGGCGGTGAGGTCGGAGAGACGCTTGTCGAGAAGCGTCCGCGCCCTCAATGCCGCCACGCAGGCATCGCTCGGCTTCTCGCCCTTGAAGATCGCAAGCGTCCCATCGCCCATCAGCTTCAACACCTCGCCGCCGGCCTCCTGCACCGAGGAGATCACCGCATCCGCGTAGTCGTTGAGCATCGGTATGATCTCTTCCGGATCGACCGTGTCGGAGATATGCGTGAAATTGGCGAGATCGGAAAACCACAGCGCCGCCGAGATGCGGTCGCTGTGGCCGCGATTGATCTTGCCGTGCAGCACCTGGTTCGCGGCATCCTCGCCGAGATAGACCTTGGCGATGGTTCCGGCGACACCGCTGACCGTCACGCATTTGACGGCAAGCGCCAGGCAGGGCAGCAGTTCGCGCAGGGTCGAAAGATCGCACTCGGAAAACCCGTCTTCGGCGCGCGTCGCGAAATGCGAGAAGAAACAGTCGATGTCGCCGATCGCCCCCTCCTTCCCGAACCAGTGCGCCATCGCCACGAAATCGGTGAAGCCGATGCTCCTCAACTCGTCGAGCAGGTAGAAATCGGTAGGGTCCCCCCGCAAAAAGCACCGGCGGACCTCGCTGGCGTCATGGACCTCAAGATGATGGAAGGCCGAGCGCAGCCAGTTATCGGCAAAATGCCCGGGCGCGGCAATGCCGTAGGGCGACACGCGCTCGACGGCCTGCCGGGCGTCCCAGCGAAAGGCACGCCCTTCATAGAGGGGATGAAGCGTATCGATGACGATGGCGGCCCGGTCGATCGGCAAACCATTGGCCACGCACGCTTCGCAAAAACCATCCAGCAGATCGGTCTCCGACATGCCTTTCAGTCCGCTTTGCATGAGCCAAGCGGTAATATCCATCACCCGGCGGTCTTCCACGCGTATCTCCTCATCCCGGCGTCCTTTGTCGGCTGTCCGGACGGGAGGTTGTCCTGGCATGCCTTTGCTCACGGCGTCCGAAGGGACGCTTGCGCCGTGAGCTTGAGTTTTCGAATGAGCCTTGCCGATTACTCGACGATGGTGACGCTGGCGGTACGGCCGGCGACCAGCGCCGTGCCGTTCGGCAGGTCGTCGAGCGTGACGCGAACCGGCACGCGCTGCGCCAGCCGCACCCAGGTGAACGTCGGGGTGACGTTGGCGAGCTGTGCCCCCGTATCGCTGCGTTCGCGATCCTCGATCCCACCGGCAACACCGGTAACCCGGCCCTTCAGCGGCGTCTGGCTGCCCATCAGATAGACCAGCGCCTCGTCACCGACCTTGATGCGATCGAGCTTGTTTTCCTCGAAATAGCCGGAGATGTAGTAGGAATCGGTATCGAGCAGCGCCGTGACGGCACTCCCCGCCGTCACATAGTTGCCGGGACGCATCGAGAAGTTGGTCAGCACGCCGTTGACGGGCGCACGCACCACCGAGCGGTCGAGATTGAGTTGCGCGGTGTCGCGAGCAATGACCGCCTGATTGTAGGTGGCCTCGTCCTGCTGCACCGTGGTTTCTGCCTGCTGGATCTTCTGGCGCGTCACTGAGCTTTCACCGAGTTTGCGATAGAGATCGAGATCGCTCCTGGCCATGTCGAGTGCCGCCTGGCTGCTCTCGATCTGGGCATTGGCCTGGCGCAGGGCCAGCTCGAACCGTGCCTGGTCGATCCGGAAGATGACGTCGCCCTTCTTGACGGCCTGGTTGTCCGTGGCATCGACTTCGCTGACGATACCCGACACGTCGGATGCGAGATGCACGACGTCGGCGCGGACCTTTCCGTCACGCGTCCACGGGTCGTCCATGTAGTAACCCCAAAGATGCCAGCCCAGCACGCCGGCGAGAGCGACGACGACGCCCGTCAGCAGGAAGCGGCCGGAGTAAGCGAGAAGCGATTTCATAGTGACACCTTGTTGAGAGACAGCGCCAGCGCGCCGAGCAGGCAGAAGTACATTGCCGTATCGAACAGTGGCCGATGCCACACGAGACGATAGAAGCCGACGAAGGCCAGCATCCGCCTGAGGATGGAGTTGAGAATGAAGGCAGCAACCGCGATGGCCGCCAGTGTGGGAACGAACACGCCGTAAAGATCGATTTCCGGTCTCATGCCGCGTTCTCCTTTGCGAGTTGGCCGACGGGCAGGACGGCAATGTCAGGCATGACGAAGGCCGCGTCGGGATAGAGATTGTAGCGAAGCGAGGTGATCGCCCGGCGCGCACCCTCGACCGCCGACGAGCTGTTCAGGCGAACGAGCCCCGTCAGCGACCTGTCGATCGCGCCAAGCAGGCCTGGCCCCGGCTGGGCGCCGCGATGCCTCTGCTTTTGCTGGTAAAGGTCGGCGATACCGGACAGCACTTCGTCGACCTGAAGCCGATTGTCACGTGTCAGGAGTTGCCGGTGGCGCTGCAGTTCCATCGTGTTCAGACCATTGCGCAGATCGCTCAGTATATCGTTCTGGGCGACGGCCGATTCCTTTGGCACGCGCGCCAGCCGCGGCGCAACCAGCCCGAACCGGTCCACCATCCGATACAGCATGTGCGCGAAATCAGGCGCATCCGACTTGCGTGCCACCGCAACGATATCGGCCCAGCCGGCACGCAGGACGCGATAGGCTGTCCACTCGGCGCCGACGGAGCGCACCAGCACGGTCGTGCCGCAAGCGACGACGAGGCCGACGATCATGGCGAGGTTCGAGTTCAGGAATGACGCCATGTCGGGGTTGAGCCGATCCTGCAAGGCGATCATGTTGCTGAAGTTCACGCAAAAACCAAGGCCATAGATCATCAGCGACGGCTTGGTCATCAGCAACCCGGCGGGAATGAGGATGAGACCCAGCGAAGCCGCCAGCGAGATATAGCCGCGGATCAGCGGGAACATGGCGAATTCGAAAACCAGGGCCGCGATGACGGCGACGATGGAGGTGTAGAGGAACTTGATCATCATTGGCGCCGGATCGTCCATTGTCGCGAAGATGCAGCAAAGGACGGCAGCCATCATCGCCGCGGCGCTGCCCTGCGACCAGCCGGTGAAAATCCACAAGGCCGTTGCGATGAAGGTGGAGAGCATCACCGACAATCCGGAATGGATCGCCATGCCGTAGTCGCGATGGATCGGCGTACGGTCGAACAGCGTGCCGAAGCGCTGCCAGCGCAACTCGCGCCGGCCGCCTGTTTCGATATCCTCGCGTAACGCAAGACAGTCGCTCCAGATCTGCAGCAGATCGCGCAGTCTGGAGGTGAAGTTATGCGCCAGCAGACCGTTCCACTCCCGCTGTGCGCTGCCCTCGCGCTCGGTCTTTTCCATCAGCGCAACAAGTTCTTCGCGCTCGGTCTGGCCGTAAGCTGCTTTCTTCGAAAGCAGATCGTTAACCCGGGCGATCAGTTCGTTGGCGGAAGGGGTCAGCTTGCCGTCCGTGGCCGCCCTGAATGCATGCAGCAGGTCCGCCAGCCCGGAAACGACGGGCAGCATTGCGACCATGCGTTGTTGCAGCGTTCTGGTCCGGCCGACCATGTCCCGCAGACCTGACGTATCGTAGGCAACGTGTGTCGTGAAGCTGTGCAGATCGACAGCGTCGGCGGCGAGCTTGCGTGCGGCGGACTGAAGCGCGTCGTTGCCGCCGTTGCCGTTCAGCGTTGCGATGGCCAATGCAGCGACGTCGCCGACCCAGGCATTGATGCGGGCCGCCAGAACCGGGCCGGCATGGCGCGGGAAAACAACACGGCTGACAACAGCGGCGCAGATGATGCCGAGCGCGATCTCCTCGACACGGGCCACCGGATAGGTGAAGGCCGTCTCGGGGCTGGCGACGATAGGAAAGCCGGTCAGGGCGGTGGTGTATCCCGCCAGCATGAATGAATAGCTGCGCGGCGTGCGATCCAGCAAACTGACGCCGAGACAAAACGCGATCCATAGCGCAATGGCCAGCGTCAGCAACTCTGGCGAATTGACGAGGTTGGGCACCAGTATGATGGTCATGGCACCACCGATGGCGGTGCCGATCAGGCGGTAGACCGCCTTCGACGTGATGGCACCCGACAGCGGGTGCGCGACGATATAGACCGTGCCGACTGCCCAGTAAGGGTTGGTCAGATCGAAGCAGAGCGCAATCAGGAGCGCCAGCATCGCTGCGATGAATGTCTTGATGGAGAAAACGACATCCCCGATACTGGGGCTGATCGTATTATGGCTGCTCGTCATTGTCCTGCATTCCGGTTAAGGCCGCGGTTCTCTCCGCGACAGCGCGCAGAACTTCCAAGGCGGCATCGACCTGGTCGGGATCGAGATCGCCAAGAATCTGCTCTCGCAACTTTGCCGCACAGCTTTCGGCGCGCTCGGCGACCGCTGTGCCCTCCCCGGTAAGCTGCACCAGCTTGATCCGGCGATCCGCGTCATCCGCGACCCGACAGATCAAGCCATCATTCTCCAGACTGTCGAGAACCCGAACAAGCGTCGGCCCCTCGACGCCGACACGTTCCGCCAACACATTCTGCGGTATCCGGTCACCATGGCGCAGCAGCGCGATAAGCGGCGCGGCGCTGGCGTCGGAAAGCTTGTGATCTGTCAAGACGGCATTCAATGCCCGGCGCCATCCGCGCCCGCAAATCATCAGCAACGGAGCAAACTCGGTCCAGGTCTTCTTCATTCTCGTTGTCATGAAATTAGATAACATCCTATCGATTAGAATTCAATGCTATTCGCGCATAGCTGCTGCGCGATAGTTAGCGAACTCTTATTCTCCCCACCTCCCCGGCAATGCCGACCGCAGCCACCGGTGCCGGCGCAAAGGGCATGAAAGCTGAACGCGACGACAACTGAAAATTAACCATAAGCGGCAATAGTTTGTTAGCGAAAACCGCCCGGCGGTCGCTTGTCTGTGGAGACCTCATGCGCAGCCTACCAATTCTCATGGCGATGGCCATTCTCGCGGGCTGTGTGAGT
>UCCA01000003.1 GCA_900470805.1 Hyphomicrobiales bacterium
ACGCAAGGGACTTAAAATCCCTCGGCCTTGGCTGTGCGGGTTCGACCCCCGCCGCCCGCACCAGCTTCACGCCGATATCCAGGCATCACCAAGTATCGTCGAGTAACACGGACGGCCGCGCCAAGTCGCGGTGGCGTTGTCGACAATATCTCTTTCTTACAACGCCAGAATGTGTTTCTATGCGCCCGTCAGAAAAGCTGCGGCTTTAGGGCGTGTATTTGTAAAGCTTGTCTTGTTGTGGGAGTAAGACGATGGTTTACGATTGGGATGGCGCCAGAACACGGCGCCTGAGACTGTTCAAAACAGGCACTGCATTCTTGATCGCGCTGGCGGCACTTGGGGTGCCACTGGTGTTTTATACAGCCGGATTTTATGGGATCTACGGCTGAAAGACCTGACCGAACAAAACGACGTAAGCTGATGCTCATAAACAAAAAGGCGCGACCGGGGGTCGCGCCTTTTTGTTTTATCGTGGAATGACTTAGGCCAGCTTGGCAGCGAGCTTGGCGACGTGGGCGCCCTGGAATCTAGCCGCTTCCAACTCGACAGCCGAAGGCTGGCGCGAGCCGTCGCCGTCGGTGATCGTCGAAGCGCCGTAGGGCGAGCCACCCTTGATTTCGTCCACGCCCATCTGGCCTTGGAAAGCATAGGGAAGACCAGCGACGACCATGCCCTGGTGCAGGAAGGTCGGGATGAAGCCGAGGATGGTGGATTCCTGGCCACCGTGCTGCGTGGCGGACGAGGTGAACACCGAGCCGACCTTGCCGACCAGCTTGCCAGCGAACCAGAGGCCGCCCGTCTGATCCCAGAAATTGCGCATCTGCGAGGCAACGGTGCCGAAGCGGGTGCCAGCACCGACGATGATCGCGTCGTAGTCAGCCAGTTCGTCCGGCGTTGCGACGGCGGCGGCCTGATCGACCTTGAAGTGCGACGCCTTGGCGACCTCTTCCGGCACCAGTTCCGGCACGCGCTTGACGGTCACATCAGCGCCTGCCGACTTCGCACCTTCGGCGACGGCATAGGCCATGGTCTCGATGTGGCCGTAAGACGAATAGTAAAGTACCAGAACCTTAGCCATTTTCGGAGTTTCCTCTTGCTGAGATGCGGCGGGCGCCGGGGTTGGCGCGCCGATCAAAATCCGTTTGATGAATTCGCGTATCATGAAGACTGCCTCGCAACGCATCTTGCGTCTCGGCAATAGCTATAGCACGGCACCCGATACAGCCAGCCTTGGAGGTGGAAACGGACTGTTCAACGATTGCCATCCTTTTCGCGTTTGCATTCACTTTTTCGGAGCCCGTACGAGGGAGCGATGCGAAGACTTCCCGTTCGCCCTATTTGCTATAAGTTCGAACTGACATCAGCGAAGAGACAGAGACCTGAAATGAACCAACAGATTGTGACCGCGGCGATACTGGCGATCGGCGACGAACTGCTTTCCGGCCGGACCAAGGACAAGAATATCGGGCACCTCGCCGACATGCTACTCTTGGCCGGCATAGATCTGAAGGAAGTGCGTATCGTCGCCGATGACGATGAAGCGATCGTCGAGGCACTGAACGCGCTGAGGACGAAGTACGATTATGTCTTTACATCAGGCGGCATCGGCCCGACCCATGACGACATCACCGCGGACGCGGTCTCAAAGGCTTTCGGTGTCGCCTGCGCCCATGATGAAAAGGCGATGACCCTGCTCGCCGACATGTACAAGCGCCGCGAGCTGGAGTTTACCGAAGCACGCCAGCGGATGGCGCGGATGCCTGTTGGCGCAATGCACATTCCCAATCCAGTCTCGACGGCACCGGGATTCGTCATCGGCAATGTCTATGTGATGGCAGGTGTTCCGCAGGTGTTCCAGGCGATGGTCGATGCGGTCATTCCGACGCTGCGCACCGGCACGCCGGTTCTATCTGTTGCCGTCTCCTGCCCCTATGGTGAAGGCGACATCGGAACGCCGCTTGCGGCGATCCAGAAAGCCCATCCGGAGACCAGCATCGGTTCTTATCCGCGCTATGTCGGACAGAAATTCTCGACGGAGATCGTTGTGCGCGGCCGCTCGCAGCCGGTGATCGAGGCGGCTGCCGCCGACGTCGAAGCGATGATCGACGGCATCAGACGCGAGCGCGCCGTCGGCGAAAATCATTCGGCGGAGGCTTAGGGCGATCGGCAGGATGACATAGGTCAAGGAAACAAACACCGGCCAAGCGCATTGATATCAAACGGACTATTTTATCCGCGCAGGGAGATACAAATGTCTTACAAAACCATTCTTGCCATTCTCGATACTGCCGACAATTGCGCCGCTGTCGCCGACTTCGCCTTTGCGATCGCGGCTGAGAACAATGCCCATGTCATCGGGCTTCACGCCGAGACGATCTCGGTGGTGCCGCTCGTCGCGCCGATGGAGATCCCGGATCCGGTCGCCGTGCAGGCACTACAGGACATGGCGCACGCGGAGACGGTCGAGGTCGAACGCATCGTGCGGCTGAAGGCCGAGGCTTCGGGCGTTTCCTTCGAATGGCGCAGCTTCTCGTCTTCCGCCGGATACGGTTCGGCGCCGCTGATCGAAAGCGCCCGCAGCAGCGATCTTCTGATTGCTTCGCAGGCCGACCCTGCAAAGCCATCCGACAGTCATGTCGATGTCGACACCTTCCTGCTCGACAGCGGTCGGCCGGTGCTGATGATCCCGTTCGTCATCCGCCAGCCAAAACCGATCAAGCGCGTGCTGATCGCCTGGAACGGCTCGAAGGAAGCGGCGCGGGCCACCTTCGACGCCATGCCGTTTCTGAAGGCGGCGGATGCGGTGGAGGTGTTCTCCGTCGATCCTGTCGAGAACACGCTGCAATCGGCGGCCGTGGCGGGCGCCGATATCGCCGCGACGCTTGCCCGGCACGGGGTGAATGTCACCCTCGCCACGGCAACGACATCGGACAAGAACATCCCTGCCGTGATCGAGAACCGTCTCTCCGACAGCAGCATTGATCTGCTGGTGATGGGGGCCTACACGCATTCGCGCCTGTGGCAGATGATCTTCGGCGGCACGACGAAGACGCTGCTGCATTCGATGACGGCCATGACCCTGCTTTCGAGATAGCGAGAGAACGGACATCGTGACGCCCTGACAAGACGGGGCTTGCGTTTTGCGGCGAGATTCCGCTAATTGCCACGACCGACGACGAGCTCCGGCTTCGGTCCTTCCATCGCGCAGTCTCGGCTGCGCGATTTGCGTTTGACCCGATGAACGGAAGCGCGTCCGGCCGCCGGAAACCGGCGTGTCTTCATTCATGCCTCGGAGCGAGAAAATGTCCCTTCCCGATAAAGCCTTTCCCGTTTCCTGGGATCAGTTCCACCGTGATGCCCGTGCGCTCGCCTGGCGTCTTGCCGGCCTCAATCGCGACTTCAAGGCGATCGTCTGCATCACCCGCGGCGGGCTGGTGCCGGCCGCGATCATTTCGCGCGAACTGAACATCCGCCTGATCGAAACCGTCTGCGTGGCGTCCTACCACGACTACGTCAACCAGGGTGAAATGCTGCTGCTCAAGGGCATAGCCTCCGAGTTGCTCGTCGACGGCGGCGAAAGCGTGCTTGTCGTCGATGACTTGACCGATACCGGCAAGACCGCGTCGGAAGTCCGGACGCTGCTGCCGAAGGCGCATTTCGCCTGCGTCTACGCGAAACCACAAGGTGTGCCTGTTATCGATACCTTCGTGACCGAGGTGAGCCAGGATACCTGGATCTACTTCCCTTGGGACATGGGATTCAGCTATCAGGAGCCGATCGCCAAGACCAGCAAGGGCTGATTTCCAGTCCGGCGATAGATCTGCGATTGAAGCAACTTTAAATTGTTCCAGTCTTTGTTTACTAACATCCTGAAATTCGCTGTCAGACCCTCGCCGTCCGCCGTATTATCGATGCGACATCAGGCGGCAAGGGCGCGGCGTGATTGTTGGGTCACTAGGGCGGTCGCACAAGCGACACTGGAACGAACATGCGGCGTTGGCGGTTCATCGGCTTGATCGCAGTTTTCGGGCTGTGCTTGAACACGCATCCCCGCGCCGCTTCGGCGGAACCCGCCTATATGTCTGTCGTTCGCGAGTATGTCGAGAAGCTGGTGAGGCCAATGGTCTACAAGCCGATCGTTCGCTCCGCGATCAAGGCACAGAACGCCAAGTTCGGCGAGGTCAGCAGTTCCGACATCGAGGTGCTGGACAATACCTACCGTACCGAGATCAAGACCGGGCAATGGCAGATGGTGTCGCGGCTGCTCAACAGCCCAGTGTCGCGGTACCTCAAATCCAAGCAAAATGATTCGCAAGGAACGATTGTGGAAATTTTTGTGACGGACCGGAACGGCCTCAACGTTGGCCAGAGTGTGGCGACCACCGACTACTGGCAGGGAGACGAAAGCAAGTTCCTGAAGACGTTCGGGAGAGACTCAAACGACATCTTCATCGACCGCGCCGAACGCGACGATGCCACGCAACTGCTGGAAACACAGGCAAGTTTCGTCATTCGGGATGAAGGCGGTAGCGCGATCGGTACAGCCACGGTCACCATCGCCATCGATGCACTCTAGGGTGAATCCGGCTCAACGAATCGCAATACTCATTTGGCCCTGAAATGCCACCACGAAATCGACGGAACCCGGTATTTTTATCTCGTTTTGGCATCCCTCTTCCGCTTTCGGCGGCAAGCCATTGAAAAGCTTGCCCTACTGACTTTTCCCCAGTCTCCACAGGGCGATCCACAATATCTTGTGGTGAACACTTCGTTAAGAACCAGCCCTTGACGGAATCGCCTGTTTTCACGTTAATGGAATCCGATGTTGCGGCGGCAACTGAACCGGGCGTAACGAGGCCGGTTCTCACTGAAAATCGAGCATGGAATCATGGCTTTGGACCTATGAGGGGTCGGTCGTCATGACGGTTTCCTGCGCGACTTTTTCCGCCTTAAAAAAGTGACATTGGGGCTGGCGAGAAAAGGTTGTTAACACTATATTTAGTCGTTGCAGCCACCATCACCACAAGATACAGGATGCACATCTCCGGATGACACTCCTGTGACGATACGGAAACGAGAACTGGCTGCGCCCCTTCCGGCGCCGTCGGACGTGGAAACTTGCGCCTTGGTCAACGGGGACGGGGCGCGCGAGCTAAAGGTTTAGGCACATGCGCATAGAACGCCGATTTACGAAGGCAGATCAGGGCGCTTACGCGGCTATCGAATTCCGCAAGGCAACCAGCGAGATCAAGAACCCGGATGGGTCGATCGTATTCCGCCTCGAGAACATCGACGTTCCCGCGCAGTTTTCGCAGGTTGCCGCCGACATTCTGGCGCAGAAGTATTTCCGTAAGGCCGGCGTCCCTGCCCGTCTCAAGAAGGTCGAGGAAAATGACGTTCCTTCCTTCCTGTGGCGTTCGGTTGCCGACGAGGCCGCGCTGAAGGACCTGCCTAAGGATCAGCAGTACGGTTCCGAAACCGACGCGCGCCAGGTCTTCGACCGTCTTGCCGGCACCTGGACGTACTGGGGCTGGAAGGGCGGCTATTTCACGTCCGAGGAAGATGCAGCCGCGTTCCGTGACGAACTTGCCTACATGCTCGCCACGCAGCGCGTTGCCCCGAACTCGCCGCAGTGGTTCAACACCGGCATGCACTGGGCCTACGGCATCGACGGACCGGGCCAGGGTCACTTCTATGTCGACCCCTTCACCGGCAAGCTGACCAAGTCGAAGTCCGCTTACGAACATCCGCAGCCGCATGCCTGCTTCATCCAGTCCGTTGAAGACGATCTCGTCAACGAAGGCGGCATCATGGACCTTTGGGTCCGCGAAGCGCGCCTCTTCAAGTACGGCTCCGGCACCGGCTCGAACTTCTCGTATCTTCGCGGCGAAGGCGAAAAGCTTTCCGGCGGCGGTCGTTCCTCCGGCCTGATGAGCTTCCTGAAGATCGGCGACCGAGCTGCCGGTGCCATCAAGTCGGGCGGCACGACGCGTCGCGCGGCGAAGATGGTCGTGGTCGACATCGATCACCCCGATATCGAGGAATACATCAACTGGAAGGTCAAGGAAGAGCAGAAGGTTGCGGCTCTCGTGACCGGCTCGAAGATCGTCAATCGCCACCTCAAGGCGATCATGAAGGCCTGCGTCAATTGCGAAGGCGACAACGACGATTGCTACGATCCGAACAAGAATCCTGCCCTGAAGCGCGAAGTGCGTGCTGCCAAGAAGGACCAGGTTCCGGAAAACTACATCGGCCGCGTCATCCAGTTCGCCCGCCAAGGCTACAAGGACCTGCAGTTCAAGACCTACGACACCGACTGGGATTCGGAAGCCTATCTGACGGTCTCTGGCCAGAACTCCAACAACTCGGTTTCGATCAAGGACGACTTCCTGCGCGCCGTCGAAAACGACGGCGACTGGAACCTGACCGCCCGCAAGGACGGCAAGGTCATGAAGACGCTGAAGGCACGCGACCTGTGGGAATCGATCTCCTATGCCGCATGGGCATCGGCCGATCCGGGCCTGCACTTCAACACGACGATGAATGACTGGCATACGAGCCCGGCCGAAGGCCCGATCCGCGCCTCCAACCCGTGCTCGGAATACATGTTCCTCGATGACACGGCCTGCAACCTTGCCTCGCTGAACCTGCTGCAGTTCAAGGATGCCGCTACCAAGCGCATCGACATCACCGACTACGAACACGCCGTTCGCCTGTGGACGGTCGTTCTCGAAGTCTCCGTCATGATGGCGCAGTTCCCGTCGAAGCAGATCGCCGAGCGCTCCTACGAATACCGCACGATCGGCCTCGGCTATGCCAACATCGGCGGTCTGCTGATGTCGTCGGGCATTCCCTATGACAGCGACGAAGCCCGCGCCATCGCAGGCTCGCTGACCGCGATCATGACCGGCATCTCCTACGCGACTTCGGCGGAGATTTCCTCCGAGCTCGGCCCCTTCCCGATGTTCAAGCAGAACCGTGAAGCGATGCTACGCGTCATCCGCAACCACCGCCGCGCAGCCTACGGCGAGACCACGGGCTATGAAGGCCTGTCGATCAACCCGGTAGCACTGATCCATTCCGAAAACCCGGACCAGGATCTTGCAGCGCATGCTAAGAGCGCCTGGGACAAGGCTCTCGAGCTCGGCGAGAAGCACGGCTACCGCAACGCGCAGGCAACCGTCATCGCGCCGACCGGCACGATCGGTCTCGTCATGGATTGCGACACAACCGGCATCGAGCCTGACTTTGCGCTGGTCAAGTTCAAGAAGCTCGCCGGTGGCGGCTACTTCAAGATCATCAACCGCGCCGTTCCGGAAGCCATGCGCACGCTCGGCTACTCGGAAAGCCAGATTGCCGAGATCGAAGCCTACGCTGTCGGCCACGGCAACCTGAACCAGGCACCGGCCGTCAACCCCGGCTCGCTGAAGGCCAAGGGCTTCACGGATGAGAAGATCGAGGCGCTGAACGGCGCGTTGAAGCAGGCGTTCGACATCAAGTTCGTGTTCAACCAGTGGACACTCGGCACCGACTTCCTGAAGACGACGCTGAATGTTTCGGACGAGCAGCTCGGGGACATGAGCTTCAACCTGCTCGAACACCTCGGCTTCTCCAAGAAGGACATCGAGGCTGCCAACGTGCACGTTTGCGGTGCGATGACGCTGGAAGGCGCTCCGTTCCTGAAGAACGAGCACCTCGCCGTCTTCGATTGCGCCAACCCCTGCGGCAAGATCGGCAAGCGTTATCTGTCGGTCGACAGCCACATCCGCATGATGGCGGCTGCCCAGCCGTTCATCTCGGGTGCGATCTCCAAGACGATCAACATGCCGAACGATGCGACGGTCGACGATTGCAAGAGCGCCTACATGCTCTCCTGGAAGCTCGGCCTGAAGGCAAACGCGCTCTATCGCGACGGCTCCAAGCTGTCGCAGCCGCTGAACGCGTCGCTGATCGAAGACGAGAATGATGAGGATGCGCTGGACGATCTGCTGCAGCAGCCGGTCGCCGCCCAGGCTGTCACCATCACCGAGAAGATCATCGAGCGTGTGGTCGAACGCGTTACCCGCGAACGTGAGAAGCTGCCGAACCGCCGCCAGGGCTACACCCAGAAGGCCGCCGTAGGCGGACACAAGGTGTATCTGCGCACCGGCGAATTCGGCGATGGCCGTATCGGCGAAATCTTCATCGACATGCACAAGGAAGGCGCTGCCTTCCGTGCGATGATGAACAACTTCGCCATCGCGATTTCACTCGGCCTGCAGTACGGCGTGCCGCTCGAGGAATATGTGGAGGCCTTCACCTTCACCAAGTTCGAACCAGCAGGCATGGTCATCGGCAACGACGCGATCAAGAACGCCACGTCGATCCTCGACTACGTGTTCCGCGAACTCGCCGTCTCCTATCTCGGGCGCCACGATCTGGCGCATGTCGATACGTCGGACTTCTCGCAGACGGCACTCGGCAAGGGCATCCAGGAAGGCAAGACCAACCTAGTTTCCACCGGCTGGACGCGCGGCTACAAGCCGACACTGGTCTCCGACAACGAACGCCAGGCCTCCGGCGAGCCGAAGGGCTCGGCAACGGCTGCCCCGACACGTGCCTCGTCAGGTGCGACGGTCACCTCGTTTGCAGGCGCCGCCGCCCGCAAGATCGAACCGACCGTAGCCATCTCGACCTCCGAAATCGTTTCCTTCAAGCGCGAATACGAAGAGCGCGCAAAGGAACTGGCGGAAGAGATTGCCGAGGAAGTGATCGAAGAGATCGCCAGCGAGGGCCAGCAGCAGGCAACGGCGCTGTTCTCCGACAAGGCCGCGGCGGACGCCGCATCGGCTAAGACGGAAGCCAAGAAGCTCGAAACCGAACGCCGGGCACGCTCGATCATGCAGGGCTATACGGGCAACATTTGCTCGGAGTGCCAGAACTTCACAATGGTGCGCAACGGCACCTGCGAGAAGTGCGACACATGCGGCGCGACGAGCGGTTGCAGCTGATCGACGGCTGAGATAGCGTTATCCGTCAAATAAAAGGCCTCCCGCTCAAAAGAGCGGGAGGCCTTCATCATTTCGGGCTTCCCGCCACTATAACATCGCATCGACACCCGTCGTCTGCAGTCGGTTCCTGACATGGCGGACGCCATCGACCGAGGCAACCGCGAGCTCGACCTTGCGGACGATGCCGATGGTTTCGACCGAGCCTTCGATGGTCACCGTGTGACCGTCGGCGTGGACGTCGATGCTGTTCATATCGACTTCGGGGACGTTCTCGATGTTGTCGGAGACCCTTGCCTCAAGATCATCGCTGTCATCGCGGTCGATCGTATCGGCACGAAGCGAATCCTTCAGGCCATTTTCGTTGCCGTCCTTGTCGATGCCATCGACGCGGAAGCCGGCATTGCTGTCCTGGTCGGAATTTGCGGCCGTTTCGCCGTAGCCGGGGTTTTCAACCGTCTTGGGAGACGCGCCGGCCTGATCCGAATAGGGCCAGCCTTCATCGACATTGCGCTCCTCGAAATCGCGGTAATCTTCTTCACGCGACAGCGATGTCTTTCCGTCATCAATCCTAGCCATTGCTCTTCTCCTTCAGCGTGTGATGTTCAAACAACGCCCAAGTCGCGAGATGGTTCGTAAGCGGAAGCCCGAACGGCCGGATGTAATCGCATAGCAAAAGATCGCCACCTTCCGGTTGCGGTGAATTCGTGGCGATGATTGGGGGAATGGCCTAGCCCTTGTGCGTCAACACAAATGGGAGAGAGGCATGCCAAGCTGCGTAGCGAATGGTGACACCTGGGAGATTTACCACGCAACGGACGGACGGCGGTGGCGGCGTACCGCACGCAATGGCCAGATTGTCGGATCATCGTCGGAGGCTTACGTCAATCAACGCGATTGCATCGCCAATGCCAAACGCAATGGCATGACCTGTGAGCCGGTATAGCTACAAGAGCAATATTTGAGAACAAAACCTGGTGCGGCGAGCGCGGCCTTCGATAGAGTGCGCGCTCCTGCCGGTTACCTAGCGTGCCGTCTTGGCATCGACCGTTGCTGCCGTGGCCGGCAATGGAACGTCGTCTGCAACCTCTTCTGCTACGGCAGCGAGATCGAGATTTCCCCATATGGATTTTGGCTGGCTGCGATCGGTACGGCGGGATGACTTGATTTCAACAACGAACGGCTTCGACTGAGCGCGCATATGATTCCTACTGAAATGCGTTGAACGAATCCATCAACGTCTCAACCCTATGAAGCGTTCCGCCTGAACGCAAGCGCATTCGGCAGTTTGCATATTATACCGGCACGCCGGCTTGCAGACACCGGGCGTCCGGCCTTTTGCGGAACAAGCACGAACCGGCCACGTTCCTTCTCTCCGGTCTGCCGGAAACCGACCGTGCAGATTGTTGCGAAAAATCCTTGAAGGAACAATCAATGTCGATTAGTTACCACGTCTCCGAACATGATGGCGCCTGGGCTTACCGCTTGGGTGACGTTTGGTCGGAAACTTTCCCAACTCACGAAGAAGCACTGGCAGCGGCCCAAAACGCCGCAGGGCGTCAACAGCTCGGTGGCCAGGATGCGGACATTACATATCAGCGTGCAGACGGCAGCTGGACAACGGAACGATCGAATGGAGGCGATCGCCCCGAGGCAGAAGTCGTCGATGACGCCAAGGAATGAAAAAGACTACGAATGACCATTAAAGAGCGTTTTCTAAAGCAGCAGCATGCCTGGATGATCGGCGCATGCTATTCGCGTAGACACCCTGATTTCCATCGTTTCGGCGGCATCGACGTTTCCGTCTCGCCACGTTGGAAAGACTGCATCGATACGTTCATGAACGACATGATGGACACGCTGCCGCGCAGCCTCGCAGAACGCCGGCTTGCGCTTCGCAATCCGCGCCGCCCGTTCGAGCCTGGAAATGTCGAATGGATCTTTGTCAGCAAGCATCGCGGTCTGCGCGCGCCCGATGGCACACGCCCCGAGCTGCCGGAAGCGCGCCTGCGCCGCGCCTGACATTCTCGACTGCTTCTACTTCCGCTGGCGGGTGGGGCTACCAATGCCCCGTCGCCGGCGAATTTGTTTTCAGCGGCACGAGCCGACGACGGCATGTACCCCGCGATGTTCAGGTCGGCCAATCACGACCGGCTTCTATTGCGTCTGGTGACGACAATCAGAACAAGGCCTGCGGCCACGGCAAGCGCCCCCCAGTAGATCCAGGGCGTCTGATCGATCATGAAACTCTCGGCTGGATAGGGGAAATAGCCACTGCCCTGCCCCATCCAGACCATCCCGCCCAGGATCAGCAGTGCTGCCAGACCATATGCGACCTTCGCCATCAAACTCTCCTCCACGCCCCATGCCTGTTCATGCGCGATCAGGCACCGGCAGCATCAAGCCTTGTTGGCTCCCGGTCAATGGTTGCGCGTGTGACGCAGCGAACGATCGGGCACGACGATGATGCCGCGCCCGTTGCATGGCTTAGGCCTTGGGAAAATCGGCGCCCAGGCTGGTTTCCTTCCACTCCTCGACAATGGCCAGACGCTCGCGCAGCTTGCCGGTTACCGCATTATAGCCGAACTCGCCGAGTACCAGATGGCGTGGCGCCTTCTCGGCCTCGGTGATGCTGATGATCGCCTCGCCGGCACGGATGGGGTCGCCCGGCTGCTGGCCGCTGTAGCCTGACGTCTGGCGCATGCGCGCCGCGGCCGTTTCGGCATAGTCGGCGATCTTGCTCTCGGTCTGGCGCAGCGAGCGGCCTGCCCAATCGGTGCGGAAGGGGCCTGGCTCGACGCAGGTGACCTTGATGCCGAGCGGCGCCCCTTCGGCCGCCAGCGCGTCCGACATGCCTTCCACGGCATGCTTGCTGGCGGCGTAGTAGCCGGAGGCGGGAAAGCCCATGAAACCGGCAACGGAGGTGATGTTGATCACGTGGCCGCGGCGGCGTTCGCGCATGCCGGGCAGCACGGCACGGGTCATGGCGAAGAGCCCGAAGACGTTGGCTTCGAACTGCTCGCGGATCTCCTTGTCGTCGCCTTCCTCGATCGTCGACTGGTAGCCGTAGCCGGCATTGTTGACGAGGACATCGATGCGGCCGAAGCGGTCCTGCGCGGCCTTTACCGCCGCCGATATCTGGGCGGGATCGGTGACGTCGAGATCGACGGCGAGAGCATTGGCTTCATGGCCGGCGACCAGATCGGCGACGCGCGCCTTGTCTCTTGCGGTGACGATGGTCGGCCAGCCGCGGGCAATGGTGAGCTTTGCAAGTTCACGGCCGAAGCCGGTCGAGCAACCGGTGATGAGCCAGACGGGATTTGTGTCTTGGGACATTTGGTGTTCCTGAAATTTGGGAGCGCCTGTGAAGGCGACTTGGGGGCCAGCGGTATCTAGGGCGCGGATTCACCGCTTTCCAGCAACCGGCTCCACAATCGCCGAACCGCAGGCACGAAAAAGCCGCGCGTTCGGGCGAGCGCGCGGCTGGTAAAAAAAGCTGAAGCTCGAGCTATTGAAGCGTGCGCGGCGGCAGGCCCTGGGCCAGCGGAGCGCCCGGCTGGACAGCCGAAACACCGGCGCCCGCACCATCGAGGCCGGTCGCCACGACAGAGACGCGGAACTTGCCGTCGAGATTGCGGTCGAAGATGGCGCCGACGACGATGTCGGCGTCGTCCTGTACCTCGTCGCGGATGCGGCTTGCGGCCTCATCCACTTCGAACAGAGTCATGTCGGAACCGCCCGAGATCGAGATCAGCACGCCCTTGGCGCCGCGCATCGAGATGTCGTCGAGCAACGGGTTGGCGATCGCTGCTTCCGCCGCCTTCATCGCGCGTTCTTCGCCCGATGCCTCGCCGGTACCCATCATGGCGCGACCCATGCCGCGCATGACCGACTTCACATCGGCGAAATCGAGGTTGATGAGGCCTTCCTTGACGATCAGGTCGGTGATGCAGCCGACGCCGGCAAACAGCACGCGGTCGGCGGTCATGAAGGCATCGGCAAATGTCGTCTTGGCGTCGGCGATGCGGAAGAGGTTCTGGTTCGGGATGACGATAACGGTATCGGCAGCCTGACGCAGCGCCTCGATGCCGGCATCGGCCGTCTTCATGCGGCGATTGCCCTCGAAGGTGAACGGCTTGGTGACGACACCGACGGTCAGGATACCAGCATTGCGCGCTGCCTGCGCGATCACGGGCGCCGCACCGGTACCGGTGCCGCCGCCCATGCCGGCGGTGACGAAGCACATGTGCGAGCCGGCCAGATGGTCCATGATCTCGTCGATCGATTCTTCGGCGGCTGCGCGGCCAATCTCCGGCAGCGAGCCGGCGCCGAGGCCTTCTGTGACATGCGCGCCAAGCTGGATGCGGCGCGAGGCCTTGGAGGTGGCGAGCACCTGCGCATCGGTATTGGCCGCAATGAATTCAACGCCTTCGAGGCTTTCGGCGATCATGTTGTTGATGGCGTTGCCGCCACCGCCACCGACGCCGATCACCGTAATTCTTGGCCGCATTTCGGAAATCCCGTTCTTGGCGTTCGTCATCGCAATCTCCTTCGTGCGCATCTCTCATGCCGGCTCCGCCGCTCTATCGGGGTCCGAATCGCGCATCAGCCTAAGGGCGCAAGAAGGCAGAGCCGGGGCGAAAGAACAAGATGCAGAACTTTCTAAAGTTTATCCGGAACCTTTTTCGATGATGCCGCATTAGGTTGATTCAAGCCTGCCAACGAGAGGAGTACCGCGCACATGCCTATGTTAGCCTCCCGCCAGTCCATCGCCCCTCCGAAAGACCATATCGTGACCGCCCAGGAGGCGCTCGAACCGCTCTTCCTGCAGATCGAGGCGGAAGCAGAGTTGCGGATGATCGCGGCCGCTCTCAAGGCTGGCTGGTCGGCTGAAGACGCCGTGACGGCGATTGACGAACTACGCCGCAACGACCTCCTCCCCGACCATCATTGACGTCGGGCAGCGAAGCTTCGGCTGCCACCAAAAAATCATTCGCCTTCATGGCAAGATGGCTTATCTCTACGCGCTCAAGTGATTGCGGAGATAGCGTTTCATGTCCATCAAGACTATTTGCGTTTACGGTGCCGGGGCGCTGGGCGGCGCTATTGCGGCGAAGTTGGCCTCCTCCCTCGGAAGCGATGTCGTTATTTCAGTCGTCGCGCGCGGCGCCCATCTGGCGGCCATCCGAGACAAGGGGCTGACGCTTCACGAGCCCAGCCTGCCAGCACCAATTACCGCAAAGGTCATCGCGACCGATAACCCGACCGACCTGCCACCACAGGATCTGATCATCACAGGCCTGAAGGGGCACCAGCTCGGCCCGGCGGCAGAGGGCATGGCGGCGTTGCTCAAGGACAGTACCCGCGTCGTGATGATCCTCAACGGCATACCGTGGTGGTATTTCCACCGCGACGGGCATCCGGAATTTGCCGAACTGCAATTCGAGGAACTGGATCCCGCGGGCGCGCTGTGGCGGCTGATCGGGCCGCAGCGGATCATCGGCTGCGTTGCGCATCAGGGCGCCGAAGTCATCGAACCCGGCGTCATCAGGTTGAGCAACAAGGGACGCTTCATACTGGGCGAGCCTTCCGGCGAAATCAGCGCAGATTTGACCGCCATCGTATCGCTGCTGCAAAATGCCGACATCACCGTCACGCCCTCGCCGCGCATCCGCGACGATATCTGGAGCAAGCTGATGGGCAACACCTCGTTCAACCCGATCAGCGCGCTGACCCGCTCGACGATGTCGGAACTGATGTCCGACGACGCGACCACCGACCAGATCGGCAAGGTGATGAAGGAGGTCAAGGCCGTCGGCGAGGCGCTCGGCGCCAATGTCGGAATGTCGGTCGAAGAGCGGCTTGATATGGCCAAACAGATCGGACCGGTCAGGACATCGATGCTGCAGGATCTTCTCGCCGGAAAGGCGCTCGAGATCGTGCCGCTTGTGGGCATGGTCGTCGCCCTTGGGCGACTGACGTCGGTCGCAACACCGGTGTCGGAAACCATACTGGCGCTGGTATCCCGGCTTGATCGGGAAAACACTAAGGCAGCGGCATAGCGAGGCGCTGCGGGGCCTCTCCATACGTTTTTCGGAATTCATCAGAAGAATCCGAAAACACCGGCAGCGCATTGAAAACGGATGGCTTTACTTGAGCCATCCTGCCATGCGTTCTACCGCCTCGACAATCTCGGCTTCAGAACCGGCGTAAGACATCCGCAATGATCGGTGTCCTTCGAGCGGATCGAAATCCAGGCCGGGGGTGGCGGCAACATCGATCTCCGAGAGCATGCGCTTGGCGAATTCCATGCTGTCGTTGGTGAAGCGCGTCACATTGACATAGGCGTAGAATGCGCCATCCATCGGAGACGCGATCGGCAGACCCATTTCCGGCAGTCGTCGCATCAGGAAATCGCGGTTGGCGGCATAGGTCGCTTTGTAGACCTCAAGCTCGGCGGTGGCGCCCAGCGCCGCGGTGGCCGCGATCTGCGACAATTCCGGGGCTGAGATGTAGAGGCTCTGCGCGACACGCTCGATCGGGCGCACCAGGCGTTCTGGCAGCACCATCCAGCCGATCCGCCAGCCGGTCATGCAATAGTATTTCGAGAAGGAATTGATGACGATCGCTTCATCGGTGAGCTCCAGCGCGGTGGTCTCTTCGTTGGCGAAGGTCAGCCCATGATAAATTTCGTCGGAGATGAATGCGATCGAATGGGTGGAACAGTACTCGGCGAGCGCGGTCAGGGCCTTTCGGCCGGTGACTGTGCCGGTCGGATTTGCGGGGCTGGCGAGAAGTACGCCCTTGAGACGGACGCCGTTCTCGCTTTGCGCGGCTTCCAGGCTCCCGGGCGTCAGCGTGAACCCGGTTTCCGCCGTGACCGGAACCTCGATGACCTTCAGGCCGAGGGCGCCGAGGATGTTGCGATAGGCGGGATATCCGGGCCGCGCAATTGCCACGGCATCGCCTGCATCGAAGAGCGAAAGGAAGGCGAGATTGAAGCCGGCCGACGATCCCGTGGTGATCGCGATCCGCAGCGGATCGATCTCCAGACCATGGCGATCCCTGTAGTGCCAGGCAAGCGCATGCTTCAGTCGCGCGGTGCCAAGCGCATCGGTGTAGCCGATTCTGCCTTCGTCAAGCGCGGCCCTTGCCGCCTCCAGTGCGGCGTGCGGCGCCGGATGCGATGGCTGGCCGACGGCCATCGAAATTACGGGTCGACCGCTTGCGCGCCGTCTGGTTGCTTCGGCCAGGACATCCATGGCGTGAAAGGGTTCGACTTCACTGCGTCTGGAAATGGAAAACAATGCGGTATTCTCTTTCGGCTCTGTTAGCGGCCAGACAAATGCCGCATTGGTAAGGTCTTCACAATCCCGCGATCTCCGGACCGATGGGAAAAATCCTGTTTGAGGACGGCGAGATGGGCCGTATTTTGTTGCTTCGCGTCGCGCCCGTAAGCGGAACCGTGGTATCCGAAGTACCAAACGACTGACATCATCTGCAAAAACGAGGATATCATGACCATTCTGCCGAAAATCTTCACTGCGCTTGCGCTGACCGCTTCCGTTGCCTCCGCCGCCCAGCCGGCAGCGGCGCTGGATGATGCGCAGAAGAAGGAGTTCGGGGAGTTCATCAAGCAGTATCTGATCGAAAATCCGGAGATCATGCTTGATGTGCAGGAAGCCCTGCAGAAGAAGCAGGAATCAGCGCGTCTGGTCAAAGCGAATGCAACAATCGCCGAGAACAAGTCCACCATCTTCGATTCGAAGTACGACATGACGATCGGCAATCCGAAGGGCGACGTGACCATCGTCGAATTCTTCGACTACAATTGCGGCTACTGCCGCCACGCCCTGACCGACATGCAGACGATGCTGAAGAAGGACCAGAACGTCCGCTTCGTCCTCAAGGAGTTCCCGATCCTCGGGCCTGAATCGGTTGCCGCCCACAAGGTTTCCGATGCGTTCCGCAAACTGGCGCCGGAAAAATACAGCAAATTCCACGTTGCCTTGCTGACCAGCGATGGCCGTGCCGATGAGGCGAGCGCGATCGAGGTTGCACAGTCGCTCGGCGTCAGCGAAAAGCAGATCCGCGCGGAGATGGCGAAAAGCCCGAGCGACGCTTCCGTGCAGGAAGCCTACACGCTGGCCCAGAACCTCGGCATCACAGGCACGCCATCCTACGTGATCGGCAACGAGCTGGTGCAGGGTGCAGTCGGTTTCGATGACCTGGAAACCAAGGTGAAGAACATGCGGACCTGCGGCAAGACCAGCTGCTGAGGCGACGCCCATCAAATCGCCAAAATCGAGGCGTTTCAGCCATGTGGACAAACGTGGCGCGATTCCGGCTGCCTTATCCAAAGGGCTTTCATTAAGCCTTTGGTGAGTCTATAGGTTGCCCTCGCACATTTGACGGAACACTCGATGACGCAAACCATTTTCGTCCTGAACGGGCCCAACCTGAATATGCTTGGCAAAAGAGAGCCCGGCATATACGGCGGCAAGACGCTTCAGGACATCGAGACGGACTGCAAGTCGGCTGCGCGCGCGCTTGGCGTCGAGATCGACTTCCGTCAGAGCAACCACGAAGGCGTGCTGGTCGACTGGCTTCACGAAGCCGGCGACAAGGCAATCGGCGTAGCCATCAATGCCGGCGCCTATACGCATACGTCGGTTGCGATTCATGATGCGATCCGCGCCATTTCCATTCCCGTGGTCGAGCTCCATATATCCAACGTGCATGCACGGGAAGAATTTCGCCACAAGTCGATGATTGCGCCTGCGGTTAAGGGCGTCATCTGCGGCTTCGGACCATATAGCTACATTCTGGCGCTCAACGCGCTGAAGACCATCACGGCATAAAAAGAAGACAGGGCAAACACTCATGGCTGAGAAGAAAAACGGTATCGACCAGGCACTGATCCGCGATCTCGCGAACATCCTCAACGACACGGACCTGACGGAAATCGAAGTCGAGCAGGACGATCTGCGCATCCGCGTTTCGCGCGCAGGAAACACGCAGTACGTTCAGGCTCCGATGGCGCCGGCCTATGCGCCAGCCCCGGCTGCTGCAGCGGCACCAATCGCCGCCGCTCCGGCTGCGCCAACCCGCAATCCCGCCAACACGATCAGCGCACCGATGGTCGGCACCGTCTACATGGCGCCTGCTCCGGGCGCCCGCGCCTTCATCGAAGTCGGCGCGACGGTCAAGGAAGGCCAGACGCTGCTCATCATCGAAGCAATGAAGACGATGAACCAGATCCCTGCGCCGAAGTCGGGCAAGGTCGTCGAAATTCTTGTCGAGGACGGCAGCCCCGTCGAATACGGCCAAGCTCTCGTGGTCGTCGAATAAGGCGGACGTCATGGTCTCGAAAATCCTCATCGCCAACCGCGGGGAAATTGCCCTTCGCGTGCTTCGTGCCTGCAAGGAGCTCGGCATTCCCTGCGTCGTCGTTCACTCGACCGCCGATGCCGACGCCATGCATGTGCGCCTGGCCGACGAAAGCGTCTGCATCGGCCCGCCACCATCGCGCGACAGCTATCTGAATATTCACCAGATCGTTGCAGCATGCGAAATCACCGGTGCCGACGCCGTGCATCCGGGTTACGGCTTCCTGTCGGAGAACGCCAAGTTCGCGGAAATCCTCGAAGCTCACGGCATCACCTTCATCGGCCCGACCGCGGAGCACATCCGCATCATGGGCGACAAGATCACCGCCAAGACCACGGCGCAGGAACTCGGCATTCCCGTCGTTCCGGGTTCTGACGGCGAAGTGAAGACAGAGGAAGACGCGATCAAGACGGCGGCCGAAATCGGCTACCCCGTGCTGATCAAGGCGACGGCCGGCGGCGGCGGACGCGGCATGAAGGTTGCCAAGTCGGAAGCCGACGTGATCGAAGCCTGGTCGACCGCCCGTACCGAAGCGGCTGCCGCTTTCGGCAACGAAGCCGTCTACATGGAAAAGTATCTCGGCAAGCCGCGCCACATCGAGATCCAGGTGTTCGGCGACGGCGAAGGCAATGCCATCCATCTCGGTGAACGCGACTGCTCGCTGCAGCGCCGCCACCAGAAGGTGTGGGAAGAAGCCAACTCGCCGGCGCTCAATGTCGAGCAGCGGATGAAGATCGGCGAAGTCTGCGCCGATGCCATGCGCAAGCTAAAATACCGCGGCGCCGGCACGATCGAGTTCCTCTACGAAAACGGCGAGTTCTATTTCATCGAAATGAACACCCGTCTTCAGGTCGAGCATCCGATCACCGAAGCGATCACCGGCATCGACCTCGTGCACGAGCAGATTCGCGTCGCCTCCGGCGGCGGCCTGTCCGTCACGCAGGATGAGGTGCACTTCCATGGCCACGCCATCGAATGCCGAATCAACGCCGAAGACGCGCGCACCTTCGTGCCCTCGCCCGGCACGATCACGCATTTCCATGCGCCAGGTGGCCTTGGCGTACGCATCGATTCAGGCGTCTATCAGGGCTACAAGATCCCGCCCTACTACGACAGCCTGATCGGCAAGCTGATCGTGCACGGCCGCACCCGCGTCGAATGCATGATGCGTCTTCGCCGCGCGCTCGACGAGTTCGTGGTCGATGGCATCAAGACGACGTTGCCGCTGTTCCAGGATCTGGTCGATAACCAGGACATCGCCAACGGCGACTACGACATCCACTGGCTGGAACAGTATCTGGCCGCCAAGTCCAGCTAACCGCCATGGCAGGGTCGCGCAGGAAATCTCCAGGAATCACACCGGAAATTCTCCTGCGCGCCTATTCCATCGGGTTGTTCCCGATGGCCGAGTCGGCCGACGACCCGGAGATTTTCTGGGTCGAACCCGACATTCGCGGCGTGTTGCCGCTCGATGATTTCCACATTTCCAAGAGCCTTGCGAAAACGGTCCGGAGAAAACCGTTCGAGATCCGCTTCGATCACGATTTCGATGCCGTGATCGCCGCCTGTGGCGAGGAGACGCAGGGCCGGCCAAGCACCTGGATCAACCAGACGATCAAAGCGCTGTATTCCGCCCTGCATAGCATGGGACATGCCCATACCGTGGAGGCATGGGATGGCGATCAGCTGGTCGGCGGATTGTACGGCGTGTCGCTCGGCGCCGCGTTCTTCGGCGAGAGCATGTTTTCCCGGCGCACCGACGCGTCTAAAATCTGCCTCGTGCATCTTGTGGAGCGGTTGCGCCAACGCCGCTTCAAGCTGCTCGATACGCAGTTCACGACGGAACACCTCAAGACATTCGGCGCGATCGACGTGCCGAAGGACGATTACGAGCACATGCTCGCGGCGGCGATGGAATCGCCGCACCTGGAATTCTGAACTTTCACTGGGAAATTACTTCGCGGCCTTGTCGGGCGCGGGAACGTCGGACTGCGCCTTGCAGTCCTTCAGCCAGACGTCATAGATCGGGTGTTCAACGGCGTTGAGGCCGGGGCTGTCGGCGAACATCCAACCGGTGAAGATGCGGCGGATCTTGCGGTCGAGGGTGATTTCGTCAACCTCGACGAAACCGTCGATCTTCTGCACTTCACTCTGGTCGCGCGAGTAGCATGCTTTCGGCGTTACCTGCAGGGCGCCGAACTGCACTGTCTCGTTGACATAGACGTCGAAGGTGGTGATGCGGCCAGTGATCTTGTCGAGGCCGGAGAATACGGCAACCGGGTTTTCGATGCGGGCGGCGAAGACCACCTGCGGCAGAAAGGACGAGCCAAGCGCCAAGGCAATCCCGGCGGCACGCAGGACATGGTTCCGCGTGAAAAGCTTCATATCTTTCTGTCTCCACCGCATTTCAAAATCGAAGGCCGCAGTGTCTGCGGCCATGCTGCGGGTATAGGTCAATTGTGGCTAAAAGCGGGGCCGGACGGCCCGATCAGTTGCCAGGTGTCCAGGCGTCGTAGTCGCCCGTGACGCGTGGACGTTCGCCTGCAACGGCCAGCGAACCGGGCGGACGATACGCCTGTGCCGAGCCGGTCGGGTTGGCGCGGTGGGCGATCTGCCAATCCTTGGCGACATAGTTTTCCTTGGATGGCGGCACATCGGTGCGATAGTGCATCCAACCGTGCCAGCCCGGCGTGATCGCAGAGGCGTCGGCATAGCCCTTGTAGATCACCCAGCGACGCGGCAGGCCGAAGGACGTCGTGCCGCCTTCGTAGTAGACGTTGCCCAATTCGTCTTCACCGACGCGCTTGCCGAAACGCCAGGTCGCGAAACGCGTCCCGATCGTCTGACCGTTCCACCAGGTGAAGATCTGCAGGAGGAGAGTTTTCATGTCTTTTCCTTGTGCTTGCCTGACGGCGAGCGGGACCAGAATTCGATCCTTCGCTTATGCCGCCAGCCAAGCCTATTGTCCAGTGATTCCGACAGGGTAGCCGCTCATTTCAAGGCCATCTTGAAGCCGAGATGCGAGGGCTCGAAGCCGAGCCGCTCATAAAAGCGGTGGGCGTCCTTGCGCTTGGCGTTGGAGATCAGTTGCACCCGCGGCAGCCCACGCGCCCTCGCCTCGGCGATACAGAGTTCGATCATCCGGGTGCCGATGCCTTTCCCGCGCATGTCACCACGCGTCTGCACCGCCTCGATAATCATGAACGAGGCGCCGCGACCGGTGAGCGTGGTGGTGATCGATGTCTGAAAGGTGCCGACCACCTCGCCGTCCAGTTCGGCGACGTATAGCGTCTGATCCGACGACGCAGCGATCGCCTCGAAGGCACTGATGTAGTCCGGCAACGCCTCGCGATCTACCGTATCGCCGTGGCCACCGACATCATCGGCGGCGAACATGGCGATTAGTGCGGCAAGGTCGCCCTTGCGGGCGTGGCGGATGATGAGATCGGCGGTCATGTTGTCGCTTCAGTAACTCGCGAGCGGCTTTTCGAGAATCAGCGCCGGGATGCCGGATTGACCGGGACCGCTGTTTTCATTCTGGCCGACATCGGTGAAACCCAGCCGGCGATAGAAATCGATCGCCGGTTCATTGCGCGGCTCGACCTCGAGCCGCATGATCTCGGCTGCCGGGAAGCAGGTCTCGAGCTCGGCAAAGATATCGCGGCCAATGCCCTCACGCTGTAGCGAAGGCCTGACGTAGAGCAGATGCAGCATGGCCGTCTTGCTCATCTCGCCGGACATCGCCGCAAAACCGACGCCGCCGATGTCCTTGCCGCTATCGGCCACCAGGAATTCGGCGTTCTTGTTGGCCAGCCGCGCCTTCAGCGCCGCCGGCGAAAACAGCGTTGCGACTAGCTCATCGACCTTCGGCGCGCCGAGCAGCGCGTCGTAGGTCGCGTGGAAAGTCTCGACCAGCAGGGCGCGAACCTTGTCGAGATCGCGCTCGCTGGCGGTGCGGACGAAGTAGACCATTTTATTCCTTCCGGCATCGGCTATCCGAAAACCGCTTCACACTTTTCGGCGATGCCGGATGACCTATTCCTCGACGATGCCGAGCTTGGCCTTGACCAGCGCCTGCACGGCCTGCGGGTTTGCCTTGCCGCCTGTCGACTTCATCACCTGGCCGACGAACCAACCGGCGAGCGCCGGCTTGGCCTGTGCCTTGGCGACCTGATCGGGGTTGGCGGCGATGATCTCGTCGACGGCCGTCTCAATGGCGCCGGTATCGGTGACCTGTTTCATACCGCGGGTTTCGACGATCTCGGCCGGATCGCCACCTTCGGTCAGCACGATTTCGAACACGTCCTTGGCGATCTTGCCGGAAATGGTCTCGGCCTTGATCAGGTCGATGATGCCGCCGAGCTGGCTTGCGGAAACTGGAGTCGATTCAATGTCTTTGCCGAGTTTATTCAAGGCGCCCAGGAGGTCGTTGATGACCCAGTTGGCGGCCATCTTGCCGTCGCGGCCTTCGGCAACGGCTTCGAAGTAGTCGGCGATCGCCTTTTCCGATACCAGCACCGACGCGTCGTAGATCGACAGGCCGAGTTCGCGCACGAAGCGCTCCTTCTTGTCGTCGGGCAGCTCCGGCAGGTCGGCGGCCAGAGCCGAGACGAAAGCATCGTCGAACTCGAGCGGCAGCAGGTCCGGATCGGGGAAGTAGCGATAATCGTGCGCGTCTTCCTTGGAGCGCATCGATCGCGTCTCGCCCTTGCCGGCGTCGAACAGGCGGGTTTCCTGGTCGATGCTGCCGCCATCCTCGAGGATGGCAATCTGGCGGCGGGCTTCGTATTCGATCGCCTGGCCGATGAAGCGGATGGAGTTGACGTTCTTGATCTCGCAGCGCGTGCCGAAACCCTCGCCCGGACGGCGCACGGAGACGTTAACGTCGGCGCGCATCGAACCCTCGTCCATGTTGCCGTCGCAGGTGCCGAGGTAGCGCACGATCGAGCGCAGCTTGGTCATGTAGGCCTTGGCTTCGTCAGACGAGCGCATATCCGGCTTGGAGACGATCTCCATCAGCGCCACGCCCGAGCGGTTCAGATCGACATAGGACATCGTCGCATGCTGGTCGTGCAGCGACTTGCCGGCGTCCTGCTCCAGGTGCAGGCGCTCGATGCCGATCTCGATGTCCTCGAACTGGCCCTGACGGTCAGGCCCGAGCGAGATCACGATCTGACCCTCGCCGACGATCGGATCCTTGAACTGCGAGATCTGATAGCCCTGCGGCAGGTCGGGATAGAAGTAGTTCTTGCGGTCGAAGATCGAGCGCTTGTTGATCTGCGCCTTCAGGCCGAGGCCAGTGCGCACGGCCTGGCGAACGCATTCCTCGTTGATAACAGGCAGCATGCCGGGCATGGCGGCATCGACGAGCGAGACGTTAGAGTTCTGCGGCTTGCCGAACTCGGTCGATGCGCCGGAGAACAGCTTCGAATTGGACAGCACCTGCGCATGGACTTCCATGCCGATGATGACTTCCCAATCGCCAGTGGCGCCGGGAATGAAGCGTTTCGGATCAGGCGTGCGAACGTCGACAAGGGTCATGAGATGCTCTTTTGGGGCTATTCTTTTCAACTGGTGAGGTAACGGAAATGGCCTTCCGGTGCAAGGCTTTCAGCATGCAGCGGGCGCTTGTGGCGTGACTGCCGGAAATTTTTCGGTTGTTAACGGGCCGGCGCTAATATCCCAGGATGTCGACGGCCGATCTCATCAAAATCATCGCTTTGTTCGCAGCGTGGAACGGGTTCGTCTTCGCGATCTATTTCGTCGACAAGCAGGCGGCGCGCTATGGGCAATGGCGTATCAGCGAAAACACGCTTCTGACGCTGGCTTTCCTGGCTGGCAGCCCTGGCGCGGTCAGCGCTCAGAAACTGCTGCGGCACAAGACGCGCAAGGAACCGTTTCGCTCGAACCTCGTAGCGATCGCCGTATTTCACCTGCTGAGCGTTGCACTCGTCGGCTGCGCGATAGCAGGCAGGTTCACTGGCATCGTCTAGAAGGCGCCGTAGCCACCCTCAGCGGCCGTTGCCATCGACTTGGATAGGCCGACGGACGGGACGTCGCGGTCGAGCTTTGGATTGTAGGCAATCGAAAGCCAGTGAATGGCGTAGCCGTTCTTCTTGAAGAAGCTGATGGCCTCGTTGTTCTCTGCGTGGGTCTGCATCGTCACCTTGTCCAATCCCTGCTCCGCGACCTCCTTCTCCACGGACAGCAAAAGTGCGGAGCCAAGGCCATGCCCCGTGAAAGAGGGATCGATCCAGAAATCGGAAATGCTCTCATCCAGATCCTCGCGCGCGGCCCAGCCAGCGGCGTGTCCGTTCCACTCGATGACGGTGATCGTCAGCCAGCGCGTCTCGGCGAAATTCAAAAAGGCGTTGCGAGCGGCCGACGCCATCGCATCGGCCTCACCGATCGGCGCCATCGCCCTTTGCCAGGCCCGCAGCCCGATCTCGCTCAGAGCCTCGGCTTCACCTTCATGGGCATTGCGAATACCGATCAATCAAACCTCCGGGTTAGCAGGGAAATTAAAGCACCGAATCGGGCGTTTTCAAAGCGTTCCGTAGCGTGAAGTCCGGTTTATCCCGCGCCGCAAAATGGCCGAATACTTGACGAACACGTCTAACGGCCTTATCGAAACAACATGTTGAGCTCGCAATCAGAGACCCGGTAAAGGCCCTGCCCGCAAGTTTTCTTGCGCGCATGGGCCCGACGAGAACGAAGCCCTGACGTCCGCATCGGACGCCAGATCGTTTTTGGGCGCCTTTTCAGGCGCGAGACCGGATCAACATCTCCATGGATATTTCACGCGCGCAACAGCGCATTCTGCACTTGCTGGCCCAAGGCGGCCGCATCGAAATCGAACGCGACGACAGACGAAACATCGAGGCAGTGGCGTGCTTCACCCGAGACGGATGGATCTATCCCGGATTCGATCTCACCCTGTTTCGCAAGCTCAAGCAACTGAGAGCGATCAGATCGCAGGCCGGACAGCCCTATCGCATTACCGACCGCGGATTGACGCTGGTGCGATCGCAACTCGATAACAGATGAAGCGAAAACGGCGCCTCGCGGCGCCGTTTCACATCGACCAAATTAATTGCTCACCACCACTTGGCAGGCGTAAACCGGCCGGCGGCCTGCTCGATGACGTAGGCCGTCTTGAACAGCGTTTCTTCCTCGAATGGCTTGCCGATCAGCTGCAGGCCGAGCGGAAGGCCCTTGTGGTCGAGGCCGGCGGGGACGGCGATGCCGGGGAGGCCTGCCATGTTGACAGTGACGGTGAAGATGTCGTTGAGGTACATCTTTACCGGATCGGCGGCCAGATCCTCGTCGGCGATGCCGAATGCCGAAGACGGAGTCGCGGGCGTCAGGATGGCATCGACGCCGGCATGGAAGGCGAGGTCGAAGTCGCGCTTGATCAGCGTGCGGACCTTCTGCGCCTGGATGTAATAGGCGTCGTAATAGCCGGCCGAGAGCACGTAGGTGCCGATCATGATGCGGCGCTTGACTTCCTTGCCGAAGCCGGCGGCGCGGGTCTTCTCGTACATGTCGGCGATGTCCTTGCCATCGACGCGCAGGCCGTAGCGGACGCCGTCATAGCGGGCAAGGTTGGAAGAGGCTTCGGCGGGGGCGACGATGTAATAGGCCGGCAGGGCATACTTGGTGTGCGGCAGCGAGATGTTGACGATCTCGGCGCCGGCATCCTTCAGCCAGGCGATGCCCTGCTGCCAGAGCGTTTCGATCTCCTCAGGCATGCCGTCGACACGATATTCGTTCGGGATGCCGATCTTCATGCCCTTCAGCGACTGGCCGAGGACGGCCTCGTAATCGGGGATCGGCAGGTCGACCGATGTCGTGTCCTTGGCATCGACCGAGGCCATCGACTTCAGCAGGATGGCGGCGTCGCGGACGTCGCGGGCGATCGGGCCGGCCTGATCGAGCGACGAGGCGAAGGCGACCGTGCCCCAGCGCGAGCAGCGGCCGTAGGTCGGCTTGATGCCGACGGTACCGGTGAAGGCGGCCGGCTGGCGGATCGAGCCGCCGGTGTCGGTGGCGGTGGCGCCGGCGCAGAGATGCGCAGCCACCGCAGCGGCCGAGCCGCCGGAGGAACCGCCGGGAACGAGCTGCTGGTTGGAGCCTTCGGCGCGCCATGGGTTGATGACGGGACCGTAGAAGGACGTTTCGTTGGAGGAGCCCATGGCGAACTCGTCCATGTTGAGCTTGCCGAGCATGACGGCGCCGTCGTCCCAGAGGTTCTGGGTAACGGTCGATTCGTAATGCGGCTTGAAACCGTCGAGGATGTGGCTGCAGGCCTGGGTGTGGATGCCTTCGGTGGCGAAGAGATCCTTGATGCCGAGCGGAATGCCTTCGAGTTCACCGCCCTTGCCGCCGGCAAGACGCGCGTCGGAGGCTTCGGCCATCTGCAGCGCCTTTTCAGGCGTCACCTTGATATAGGCGTTGAGCTTGTCGTTGGCCGCTTCGATCGCCGAGATGTAGGCCTCGGTGAGTTCGGTCGCTTTGATCTCCTTGGCGCGCAGCTTGGTGCGGGCTTCGGCAATGGTCAGGCTGGTGAGTTCGCTCATGATGGTTCGCTTCAAATCTGGAATGGCAACGGAGTCGGAAAGCGGCGGAAAGGCCTATTCGACGACTTTGGGAACCAGGAAGAAATTCTGATCGGTAACAGGCGCGTTGGCGACGATATCGGCGGCCTTGCTGCCATCGGTGACGGCATCGGTACGCTTCTTCATCAGCATCGGCGTGACCGAAGTCATCGCCTCGACGCCTTCGACATTGACCTCGGAGAGCTGCTCGACGAAGCCCAGGATGCCATTCAACTCGCCGACCATGCGGTTTGCCTCGTCTTCGGAGACGGCAATACGGGCAAGGCGCGCGACGCGCTTAACGGTGGCTAGGTCGACGGACATTGTATTCTCCGGGTAGGACGTTTCCCACCCGCTATAAAGGCCATGCCCGCCGTGTGCAACGGGCATGGCGTTTCGATTGCGCAGATTTCCGCGCTCAAATCGCGGCAGTTACAGCCGCCTATCAGACAGAGAGGCTGCCGCCCGATTTCATCACCTCAACGGCGGTCTTCGAGCCTTCCATGCCCTTCACGAACTTCTCCGGCGTCTGGTCGAGCAGGCCGAAGGTTCCGTAGTGGCAGGGAATGACCTGCTTGAAGTTGAAGAAGCGCTGGCAGGACAGTGCGGCTACCGCGCCGCCCATGGTAAAGCGATCGCCGACCGGCACGATGCCGATATCCGGCTGGTGCAGTTCGTTGATCAGTCCCATGTCAGTGAAGATATCGGTGTCGCCCATATGGAGAACCGACGCCTCACCGTCGAAATGCATCATCAGGCCATTGGCGCTACCGAGCGAATGGGAGACACCATCCTCAGTGATCTGGGCGGAGGAGTGATGCGCTTGCGTGAGGGTGACGCTGAAGCCGTCGAAGCCGACCGTGCCACCGGTGCCGGCCATTTCCAGCTTCTCGACACCGCGATGGCCAAGCCAGGCGGAAAGATCGGCATTGGCAAGAACCGGCGCGCCGGTTTCCTTGGCGATCTGGATGGTATCGCCGACGTGGTCGCCGTGTCCGTGGGTCAGGAGGATATGGGTGACGCCCTTGGTCGCTTCCTTCAGGTCCTGACCGGCAAAGCTCGGGTTGTGGGTCAGGAACGGATCGACGAGGATGATCGCCTTCGCGGTCTCGATGCGGAAAGCGGCGTGGCCTAGCCAGGTGATCTTCATGAAATGTCTCCTTCGTATTAGATGATGCAAAAGCCTGTTTCGATCGCTATGCACATATCCCATGCGGCCGCAAAGAAAAGCGGCGGCAGCTTCAATTTCTTTTGACGGGATGAAACGACGATGACGGTGCTGACGATCGAAGAGCTGGCGGCAGCGCTGCAACCGAACGAAGCCATAGCCGGCCTCGATCTCGGCACCAAGACGATCGGGCTCTCGATGTCCGATCTCGGGCGGCGTTTTTCGACGCCGCGCACGGTGATCAAGCGCGAAAAATTCACCATCGATGCGGAAGTCCTGCTGGCGTTTGCGGCAAAGGAAAAGGTTGCCGCCTTCGTCATCGGCCTGCCCGTCAACATGGACGGATCGGCCGGCCCACGCGTTCAGGCGACCCGCGCCTTCGTTCGCAACATGGAGCAGAAAACGGCCCTGCCCTTCGTCTATTGGGACGAGCGGCTATCGACGGTAGCGGCCGAGCGAGCATTGCTGGAAATGGACGTCTCGCGGGCGAAGCGTGCCGAACGGATCGATTCGGCGGCGGCCAGCTTCATTCTTCAAGGGGCTCTGGACAGGCTGTCCTTGCTGGCGAGAGCAGCATCAGACGATTTGGAAGACTGACGCGCCTGCCACCATGCGGCAATCTTCCGGCGCTTGCGGAACGCCAGGATGGCGAAGACGATGAGGCTGTCGACGGCGATGGCGCGGGCAACCAGCGGCGGAATGACTTCTGGCGGGATACCGAGAATATTGGCGTAAACCTGGAACGTCAGATCATGTGCCTGACGCGTCAGCATGAAGATGCCGAAGCTCATGTCGTAATAGGAAAGCCAGTACCAGCCCGCCAGGAAGACGATCGGACCGGCCCAGAAGATCAGGAACCACTTCATGCGGCCGCCCCTCTTTGTCTTTTACCGAACGGCGGATCCAGCGAGACCAGCCATGTCGACAATGCCATCACACTGAGAACCAGGGCCGGCACGGCGATATCAAGCGCGAGCACGGCAAAGAACATCATCGCGGCAACGAGGAACATGATTCTCGCGATTTTCGTTCCCATGGTTCCAGACACTCAAAACTTTGAAACTGTCCGGTAACCTGTCTTCTTAACCGTCCGTGCGCAATGTAAACCATTTGTTAAGGTTAACAGCCACTCGGGCGCCTGTGTAAAATCCTGTTGTCGTTCAGCCGTAAATGCCGCGAACGATGCGTTTCAGCGCGGCTTCCGCCTTTTCCCAATCCTTCGGTGTTTTCAGCGCGAGACCGGCACACTGGCCGCCTGCCGACGCGGAAAGGACGATGTGCTGGATGGCGGCGATCAGAATCGCGTTGACGGCGACGGGATCGACACCCTTCGGCGGCGCGAGCGAGCCGCGCATGCGTTCCAGCCAGGTGGCCAGCGCCTTGGAGCGTGCTTCCGACAACCGCCTCACCTGCTCGGTGTTTTCGGAGACCTCCCAGGCGACGATGCGACGCATCAACGGATCGTCGCGCAGCGCCTGAAGGAACAGCAGCGACAGGCGCTCCATCAGATCGCCATAGGTCAGCAGAAACATGCCGCCGGTGTCTTCGGGAATGCGATCCTTGACCCACGTGCCGAGATCGGCGCCGATCGCATCGACAAGGCCGTTCAGGCCGCCGTAGTAGCGATAGATCAACTGCTTGTCACAACCGGCCTTGCGCGCGACCGCGTTGATGCCGAAGTTCTGGAAGCCTTCTTCGGCCAACAAGACCTTTGCCGCAGCAAGGATCGCCTTCTCCGTGGCGCCGCGATCGCGGATGCGCTTTTCAGGTTCGGCCTGCGGTGCGTCGGCGATTGGGGTCAGAACCATGGGATCATTCAGCATCAGGGACTCAGTCTTGTTGTCACTCATCGGTGAGTAACAACGCCGCCTTCAACCGGCAACGGCCAAACCCTTGAAAGATTGTGGATAGTTTTCCCAGGATCCCTTGAGATCAATTCGGATGAAATCTGCAGAACGGCTTTACAGCGTTTGCCCGAACCAGACAGTACGATCTGATTGCTCCACGAGCGGCGGGCCCAGGCGCTCGAAACCGCGAGAGCCCCAGAAACCTATGCCGCCGGCATTAGTGGCACTTGCACCGAGATGTACAGCTGTGACGCCGTCGCGGCGAGCCTGCGACAGCCAGGTGTCGAGCAGCTTCGTGCCCATTCCCTGACCTCGCACCCGCGACAGCAGGTTCATGTGGATATGGGCAGGGAAAACATCGATGATCGCTGCCGGTGCAAAAGACGGATGGTGAATGGCAGCGATGCGCTTCTGGTCGGCGTCCCACAATTCCGGATCGCCCTGCGGCTCCGGATTGGCGCCGCGAAGTGCCGGCCACCAATCGCGCTCAAGCTGCGCTTCGAAGGCGCGGGTATCATAGACACCCACGATATAGCCGGCCACGCCTTCGGCATCCTCGACCACGAATGCCGTTTCCGGGCTCAGCGTCACATAAGGCGCGGAATAGATGTGGCCGATGAGCTTGCCATCGCGATGCAGTGCCGTGGCATCCTGGCCGGAATCGCCGGTCACCAGCGAGATATTGTAAATCTGTGCGAGATCCTCGATCCGGGCTTGGCGTATCGTCGTCATCAGCTTGCCGGAGGATAGAGGAGGTCGACGATGTAGCCGGCGTCGAAGCGGCTATCGAGCATGCCGTAAGTGGAGCGCCAGCCTCCGGCGAGACGGGTTTCGATGAAGGCGTCGGCGATGCGCCCTGCCCCCAGCCGGTAGAGTTCGGCGGCACCGGCTGCCAGCGCCAGCTGTTCGACCAGCAGGCGGGCGGCGCCCTCGTCGCGCTCGCAAAGCGCCATGGCGGCGCGCAGCACGTCGATGGTCTTCTTGCCGGCAGGACCGAGATCGCGGGCGAGGCCGGCGAAGACGGTTTCGAACAGGTCCTTGCCACGGTTCAGGATGCGCAGGACGTCAAGCGCCATGACATTGCCGGAGCCTTCCCAGATCGCATTGACGGGCGCTTCGCGGTAATGGCGGGCGATCGGGCGCTCCTCGATATAGCCGCTACCGCCGATGCATTCCATCGCTTCGTAGATCAGCGCCGGGGCAATCTTGCAGCACCAGTATTTGGCCACGGGCGTCATGACGCGGGCATAGGCCGCCTCTTCGGCGCTGCCGCGGGCGCGGTCGAAGGCGTCTGCCAGGCGGAAGGAAAGCGCCGTGGCGGCCGCGACATCGAGCGCCATGTCGGCGAGTACGCGGGTCATGATCGGCTGGCTGACCAGCATCTTGCCGAAGACGCTGCGGCCACGGGTGTGATGGACAGCCTCGGCCAGCGAGGCGCGCATGATGCCCGACGAGGCCAGCGCGCAATCGAGCCGGGTCAGGGTTACCATGTCGAGAATAGTGCGAACCCCGGCATCGGGACCGCCGAGCATGAAGCCGAAAGTGTCGTTGAACTCGACTTCGGACGAGGCATTGGAGCGGTTGCCGAGCTTGTCCTTGAGGCGCTGGAACTGCAGGCCGTTGGCCGAGCCATCTTCCAGCAGGCGCGGCACGAGGAAGCAGCCCATGCCCTCCTTGGTCTGCGCCAGCATGATAAAGGCATCGCTCATCGGCGCCGACATGAACCACTTGTGGCCGGACAGGCGATAGATGCCGTCGCTGACCTTTTCGGCGGATGTGGCATTCGAGCGAACGTCTGTGCCACCCTGCTTCTCCGTCATGCCCATGCCGATGGTGACGGCGGACTTCTGCATGGCGGGCTTGTTGGACGAGTCGTACTTGCGCGACAGGATTTTTGGCGCCCAGTCCTTCTGGACGGCGGGCGACGCCGAGAGAGCGGCGACGGACGCTGACGTCATGGTGATCGGGCAGAGATGGCCGGTTTCCAGCTGCGCAGAGAGATAGAAGCGGGCGGCGCGGATCTTGTGCGCCTGATCCTTGGCTTCGGCATCGGCCTGCGGATCCCAGACGGAGGAATGCAGGCCGACGGACATGGAGCGGCGCATCAGCGCGTGCCAGGCCGGGTGGAACTCGACCACGTCGAGCCGTTCGCCGCGCGGGCCATGGGTGCGCAATTGCGGCACGCCCTGGTTCGCCATGCGCGCCAGTTCCTGCGCCTCGGGCGAGGTCACGTAGCGGCCCATATTGTCGAGATCGTCGCGGATGCCGCGCGGCAGGGCGCCGGTGAGGTCGACGATCAGCGGATCGGACCTGTAGGCATTGATGCCGGACCACAGGCTCGGTTGGTTGAGTTCGGCGAGTTTTTCTTCGGCGGGTGTCATGAATCGCTTCTAGTGCAAGAGGCAGGCAAAGGGAAACCGGAAGTTTCGATTTCGCGCTGCACCAGCTTTAGCCCAGTTGCGACAAAATTGCAGGGGGAGAGCGCGCTTTGCCCACAGGGCATGCTTGCCGCCGCCGCACGCACTCTTTATAGAGCCGCTGACGACAGCATAGAGGCAGGTTCATGGTCTTCTTTCCCCACCGCCACCTCATCGGTATCAAAGGGCTCACAGAGCAGGATATCACCTTTCTCCTCGACAAGGCCGACGAGGCCGTCAAGATCAGTCGGCAGAGAGAGAAGAAGACGTCGACCCTGAGGGGTCTGACGCAGATCAATCTGTTTTTCGAGGCATCGACCCGCACGCAATCCTCCTTCGAGCTGGCCGGCAAGCGCCTCGGCGCCGACGTGATGAACATGTCAGTCGGCAATTCGTCGGTGAAGAAGGGCGAGACGCTGATCGACACGGCGATGACGCTGAACGCGATGCGGCCCGACGTGCTGGTCATCCGCCATTCGAGCGCGGGGGCTGCAGCACTGCTGGCGCAGAAAGTCTCCTGCTCGGTGGTCAATGCCGGCGACGGCCAGCATGAGCATCCGACACAGGCGCTGCTCGACGCGCTGACGATCCGCCGTGCCAAGGGCAAGCTGTCGCGCATCATCGTGGCGATCTGCGGCGACGTGCTGCATTCGCGCGTGGCGCGCTCGAACATCCTGCTTCTCAACGCGATGGGCGCACGGGTGCGCGTCGTCGCGCCGGCAACGCTGCTGCCGACCGGGATCGCCGACATGGGCGTCGAGGTGTTCCATTCGATGAAGGAAGGCCTGAAGGACGCCGACGTGGTGATGATGCTGCGGCTGCAGCGCGAGCGCATGTCCGGCTCGTTCGTGCCGTCGGTGCGCGAATATTTCCATTTCTACGGCCTCGATGCCGAGACGCTCAAGGCGGCCAAGGAAGATGCGATGGTGATGCATCCGGGACCGATGAACCGCGGCGTGGAAATCTCCTCGGAGGTGGCCGACGGACCGCAGAGCGTGATCGCCGAGCAGGTGGAAATGGGTGTCGCCGTGCGCATGGCTGTCATGGAAACGCTGCTGATCTCTCAGAACAACGGCCCCCGCAGCGAAGGAGCCGGCGCATGAGCAACTCGATCGTCTTCAACAACGTTCGCATCGTCGACCCATCGCGCAATCTCGATGAAATTGGCACTATTGTCGTCAAGGATGGCTTGATCGTTGCATCAGGCAAGGATGCCGTGAACGACGTCGTGCCTGAGGGCGCGACTGTGCGCGACTGCACAGGGCTGGTCGCGGCACCGGGCCTGGTGGATGCGCGCGTGCATATCGGCGAGCCGGGTGCTGAGCATCGCGAAACGATCGCATCGGCCAGCCGGGCCGCGGCAGCAGGCGGTGTGACATCGATCATCATGATGCCGGACACCGACCCTGTGATCGACGACATCGCGCTGGTCGAGTTCGTCAAGAAGACGGCTAAGGACAAGGCGCTCGTCAATGTCTATCCGGCGGCGGCGATCACCAAGCATCTGGCCGGCGAAGAGATGACCGAGATCGGCATGCTGATGGAAGCCGGTGCGGTGGCCTTCACCGACGGTCGCTCCAGCATCCACGACGCGCAGGTGCTGCGGCGGGTGATGACCTATGCGTGCGAGTTCGGCGCGGTGATTTCCTGCGAGACGCGCGACCAGCATCTCGGCGCCAGCGGCGTCATGCATGAGGGCCTGTTCGCCAGCTGGCTCGGCCTCGGCGGCATCCCCAAGGAAGCGGAGCTTATCCCGCTGGAACGTGACCTCAGGATCGCCAAGCTGACACGCGGCAAATACCACGCGGCGATGATCTCCGTGCCGGAATCGGTCGAGGCGATCGAGCTCGCCAAGAGCCGTGGCGCCATCGTCACCTGCGGCATCTCGATCAACAATCTGGCGCTCAATGAGAACGACATCGGCGAGTACCGCACCTTCTTCAAGCTCTACCCGCCACTGCGCGCCGAAGACGACCGCGTGGCGATGGTGGATGCGCTGGCGCGCGGGGCGATCGACATCATCGTGTCCTCGCACGATCCGCAGGACGTCGACACCAAGCGCCTGCCCTTCGGCGAGGCGGCCGATGGGGCGGTCGGTCTGGAAACCATGCTGGCGGCGGCCCTGCGGCTGCATCACAGCGGCCATGTCAGCCTGATGCGGCTGATCGATGCCATGTCCACCCGTCCGGCGCAGATTTTCGGACTGGACGCCGGCACACTGAAGCCGGGCGCCAAGGCCGATATCGCGCTGATCGACCTGGACGAGCCTTGGCTTGTGTCAAAAGACATGCTTCTCTCAGGCTCGAAGAACACGCCGTTCGAGGATGCGCGCTTCAGCGGGCGGGCCGTTGCGACATATGTCGCCGGACAATGCGTGCACACAGTGTAAGAAGACGGCCTGATCAAAACCGGAGGGGACATGATCTCGGATCTCACGACGTGGCAGATCACCCTGCCGATCGCACTGGCGGCGGCCGTCATCGGCTATTTGCTTGGCTCGATACCCTTCGGGCTGCTGCTGACGCGGGCGGCCGGTCTCGGCGATGTGCGCAGCATCGGGTCGGGCAATATCGGCGCCACCAATGTTCTAAGGACCGGCAACAAGAAGCTGGCCGCCGCGACGCTGTTGCTCGATGCGCTGAAGGCATCGGCGGCGGCTTGGATCGTCGGCTATTTCTTCGGCTACGAGGCGGCGCTGATTGCCGGCTTCTTCGCCTTTATCGGCCACCTCTTCCCGGTATGGATCGGCTTCAAGGGCGGCAAGGGTGTCGCCACCTATATCGGCACGCTGCTCGGCGTCGCGCCGCTGATGGTGCTGGCTTTTGCGGCCATCTGGCTGGCTGTCGCGTTCATCACCCGCTATTCGTCACTATCCGCACTGGTTGCAATGCTTGTCATTCCGGTTGCATTGTGGATACTGGGTGCAGAAAAGGTCGCGGCGGTGATGGCCGTGATGACCGTGATCTCCTACTGGAAGCATAAAGAGAACATCGCCCGCCTGATGCGCGGAGCGGAAAGCAAGATCGGGGCGAAGGGATAGGCTGGATGGACGCACGCAGCGCAAGGCCAAAGGGAATTGCGCTGACGGACCGGCAACGTGTTGCCTGGCTGCGTCTTATCCGATCCGACAATGTCGGCCCCGCCACCTTTCGCGATCTCATCAATCATTTCGGTTCCGCCGAAGCGGCGCTCACCGCCCTGCCCGGCCTTTCGGCCCGTGGCGGCGCTACCCGGGCGATCCGCATCGCCACGGAAAGCGAGGCGATGCGGGAGATCGAGACCGCCGAAAGATTCGGCGCCCGTTTCGTCGGCATCGGCGAACCAGACTATCCGCAGGCCTTGAAACAGATCGACGGGGCGCCGCCGCTGCTGGCGGCGAAGGGCAATCTTTCGGTCACCGCTCGACCGGCGGTCGGCATCGTCGGCTCGCGCAACGCCTCGATATCAGGCGCCAAGTTCGCGGCTATGATCGCCCGTGATTGCGGACGCGCCGGCTACGTCGTCGTCTCCGGGCTTGCCCGCGGCATCGATACGGCAGCGCACCGGGCGAGTCTCGATACCGGGACCATCGCGGCAATGGCCGGCGGGCTTGACCAGCCCTACCCGCCCGAAAATGCAGGATTGCTTGAGGAGATATGGAATGATGGCGGGCTTGCCGTCAGCGAGATGCCGTTCGGCTGGGAGCCGCGAGCTCGCGATTTTCCCCGTCGCAACCGGCTGATTGCCGGCGTGTCGCTGGGGACGGTGGTGGTGGAGGCCGCGATGCGTTCGGGGTCGCTGATCACGGCGCGGCTTGCGGGGGAATTCGGCAGGCTGGTCTTCGCCGTGCCGGGGTCGCCGCTCGATCCGCGTTGCCACGGCACCAACGGCTTGCTGAAAGACGGGGCGATGATCGTGACGGCACCTGAGGATGTCATCGGCGCCTTGGCGCCGTTGTCGCAGCTCGACATATTTGATGCGCCGCTGGTTGAAGAGCCGGAGCACGGCGGCGGATCCTCGCTGCTGCCACCCGACGATACGGATCGGGCACGGATCGTCGATGCGCTAGGACCGACGCCCGTAGAGATCGACGACATCATCCGCCACACCAGCCTTGGCGCGTCGGCGGTCTATCTCGTTTTGCTGGAGCTCGACATTGCCGGACGACTGCATCGGCACCCCGGCGGGCTGGTCTCCATTGCAATGGATGTCTGAGTGCTTACATACGAGCGTGAAGATCGCCGGCCTCGACATAGGCCATCTCGATCAGATAGCAGAGCATGTCGGCCTTTTCCTTTTCCGCCACCTGACGCAACTCAGCGAGCATCTGCCTGATGAAGGCGATGTTCTCACGGGAGCCGGATCGGCCGGTGTCTTTCTTTGCGTACTTCGCCGTCATGAATGGACTCTTGCCCGGATTGATGGGGCTGTTCAAAGCAGTCTTGACCACACGCGAAAAACGATATCGCAATAATCAGAAATTGCAATATTGTTTTCATCGTCTATTGGTTGTAACGCGTTGCAATGCGTAAAAATGCGCTTAAATCACTTGACCGAAATGAATTCCCTGTCCATGTCGGAGAACCGGCGACCATGACAAGGCAGGTCCTCTGCCCTGATATAGGCCGGCTGGCATCCATTTTTAGAGAATCATCATGAATGTTGTAGTGGTGGAATCGCCTTCCAAGGCCAAGACGATCAACAAGTATCTGGGCCCCGGATACAAGGTGCTCGCCTCCTTTGGCCACGTCCGCGATCTCCCCGCCAAGGACGGCTCCGTGCTGCCCGACCAGGATTTCGAGATGCTGTGGGAGGTCGATACGGCCTCGGCCAAGCGTATGAAGGACATCGCCGACGCGGTGAAGTCCTCCGATGGCCTGTTCCTCGCGACCGACCCTGATCGCGAAGGCGAAGCGATTTCCTGGCATGTCCTTGATATGCTGAACAAGAAGCGCGTGCTCGGCGGCAAGACCGTCAAGCGCGTCGTCTTCAACGCGATCACCAAGAAGGCCGTGCTCGATGCCATGGCCGATCCGCGCGATATCGACGTGCCACTGGTCGACGCCTATCTGGCGCGCCGCGCGCTGGACTATCTCGTCGGCTTCAACCTGTCGCCGGTGCTGTGGCGCAAGCTGCCAGGCGCGCGTTCGGCTGGACGCGTGCAGTCGGTGGCGTTGCGCCTCGTCTGCGACCGCGAATCCGAGATCGAGCGCTTCATCTCGGAAGAATACTGGAACATCTCGGCGCTGTTGAAGACACCGCGCGGTGACGAGTTCGAGGCGAAGCTGGTTGCGGCGAATGGCAAGCGGTTGCAGCCACGCTCGATCACCAACGGCGAGGACGCCGGCAAGCTGCGCACGATGCTTGAAGGTGCCTCCTACGTCGTCGATACCGTCGAGGCGAAGCCGGTCAAGCGCAACCCGGGACCACCCTTCACAACCTCCACGCTGCAGCAGGCAGCATCGTCGAAGCTCGGCTTCTCGGCCTCACGCACCATGCAGGTGGCGCAGAAGCTTTATGAAGGTTTCGACATCGGCGGCGAGACCGTCGGTCTCATTACCTACATGCGTACCGACGGCGTGCAGATGGCGCCCGAAGCGATCGACGCGGCGCGCAGCGCTATCGTCGACCAGTTCGGCCAACGCTACCTGCCAGAGAAGGCGCGGCTCTATTCGACCAAGGCAAAGAACGCCCAGGAAGCGCACGAAGCCATTCGCCCGACCGATTTCAACCGCACGCCCGACCAGGTTCGCCAGTATCTCGATTCCGATCAGCTGCGTCTTTACGACCTGATCTGGAAGCGCGGTATTTCCAGCCAGATGGCATCGGCCGAAATCGAGCGCACGACGGCGGAAATTACGGCGTCCAAGGGCGGCGAGACGGCAGGCCTTCGCGCCACCGGTTCGGTGATCCGCTTCGACGGCTTCATTGCCGCTTACACCGATCAGAAGGAAGATGGCGAGCAGAGCGACGACGGCGACGAGGATGGCCGCCTGCCGGAGATCAATGCGCGCGAGAGCCTCGCGCGACAGAAGATCAACTCGACGCAGCACTTTACCGAACCGCCGCCACGCTATTCGGAAGCCAGCCTGATCAAGAAGATGGAAGAACTCGGCATCGGCCGCCCTTCCACCTATGCGGCAACGCTGGCGACGCTGCGCGACCGCGAATACGTCATCATCGACAAGCGCAAGCTGATCCCGCACTCGAAGGGCCGGCTGGTAACGTCGTTTCTTGAGAGCTTCTTCACCAAGTATGTCGAGTATGATTTCACGGCGGACCTCGAAGAGAAGCTCGACCGGATTTCGGCCGGCGAGCTGAACTGGAAGCAGGTTCTTCGCGATTTCTGGAAGGACTTCTTCGCTCAGATCGAAGACACCAAGGAACTGCGCGTCACCAACGTGCTCGACTCGCTGAACGAATCGCTGGCGCCGCTGGTGTTTCCGAAGCGTGAGGACGGAAGCGATCCACGCATCTGTCAGGTTTGCGGTACGGGTAACCTGTCGCTGAAGCTCGGCAAATATGGCGCTTTCGTCGGCTGCTCGAACTATCCTGAGTGCAACTACACGCGCCAGCTTTCTTCCGAAGGCGGCGCGGAGGCCGATGGCGGCGCGCCGACCGAGCCAAAGGCACTCGGCACCGATCCGGTTACCGGCGAGGAGCTGACGCTGCGGTCTGGCCGATTCGGACCCTACGTGCAGCGCGGCGACGGCAAGGAAGCCAAGCGCTCGTCGTTGCCAAAGGGATGGAAACCCGAGGATATCGACTATGAAAAGGCTATGGCGCTGATCTCGCTGCCGCGCGATATCGGCAAGCACCCGGAATCGGGCAAGATGATCTCGGCCGGCATTGGCCGCTACGGTCCGTTCCTGCTGCATGACGGCGGCTATGCCAATCTGGAGAGCGTCGAGGACGTCTTCAGCATCGGCCTCAACCGCGCCGTGACCGTGATTGCCGACAAGGCCAGCAAGGGTCCGGCCGGTCGTGGCCGCACGGCGGCGGCGGCGCTGAAGGAACTGGGCGACCATCCTGATGGGGGCGGCGCGATTACCGTGCGCGACGGCAAGTATGGTCCCTATGTCAACTGGGGCAAGGTCAATGCGACGCTGCCGAAGGGCACCGATCCGCAGGCACTGACCGTCGAGGAAGCGCTGGTCCTGATCGCAGCCAAGGCCGGCAAGGCACCGGCTGCCAAGGGCAAGGCAAAGCCGAAGGCGACGAAGGCCAAGGCGGCAGCATCCGACGACGCCAAGCCCGCCAAGGCAGCTGCGAAACCGAAGGCTAAAGCGAAAGCCAAGGCTCCGGCCAAGAAGAAAAAGAGCGAAGAGTGACCAGAATTCCGCGTGAACATTCGAAGGGCCCGGGCAAGCGTCCCGCCAAGACGGGACGCCCGGGCAAGGCAGCTGATTCCGAGCCTGTCGCCATCCAGCACGGTGCCCTTCCCTCACGCGAATTGATCCTGCGGTTCATCGCCGATCATCCGCAGAAGGCCTCCAAGCGCGAGCTTGCCAAGGCCTTCGGGTTGAAGGGCGACAGCCGCGTCGAGCTCAAGCAGTTGCTGCGCGATCTCGAGCAGGAAGGCATGCTGCAGAAGACACGCAAGTCGCTGATCCGTCCCGGCGCGCTGCCGCCGGTCACGGTGCTCGACATCACTACCCGTGACAAGGATGGCGAGTTGATTGGCCGTCCTGCGGAATGGCCGGATGAGATGGGCGTGGCGCCCGCCGTGGCCATCCGCCAGTCCTCATCTCCAGCAGGCCGCAACGGCAAGGGCAAAGCGCCTGTCGCCGGTATGGGCGACCGCATTCTGGCGAAAATCTTTCCGGCGACCGATCGCGGCGGGCCGGCCTATACGGCGCGCATCATCAAGGTGCTGGACAAGCGGCGCGGCGCATTGCTCGGCGTCTTCAAGGACACGCCCGGCGGCGGCGGACGTCTGCTGCCGATCGAGCGGCGCGGCGAAGAGATGGTGATCGATCCCGACTACAAGGGCGGCGCCAAGGACGGCGATCTGGTAGAGGTCGAGATCGCCCGCCTCGGCAGTTTCGGTCTGCCGCGCGCCAAGGTGCTGTCGATCGTCGGCTCGGTTTCGTCCGAAAAGGCGATCTCGATGATCGCCATCCATGCACACGGCATCCCCTACATCTTCCCGCCCGCCGTCGTGGCAGAGGCTGACGACGCCAAGCCGGCAACGATGTCGCATCGCGAGGACTGGCGCAGCGTGCCGCTCATCACCATCGACCCGGCTGACGCCAAGGACCACGACGACGCCGTCTATGCCGAGCTCGACCCCTCGCCCGACAATCCCGACGGCGTGATCGTCACCGTGGCGATCGCCGACGTTTCCTATTACGTCCGCCCGAACTCGCCACTCGACCGCGAAGCATTGAAGCGCGGCAACTCCGTCTATTTCCCCGACCGCGTCGTGCCGATGCTGCCGGAGCGGATTTCCAACGACCTCTGCTCACTGCGCGAAGGCCAGGACCGGCCGGCGCTGGCCGTGCGCATGACCTTCTCGAAAGAAGGCCGCAAGGCCGGGCACACGTTCCACCGGGTGATGATGAAGAGCGCCGCAAAGCTCTCCTACCAGCAGGCCCAGGCAGCGATCGACGGCAATGCCGACGACAAGGCCGGACCGCTGCTGGAGCCGATCCTGAAGCCGCTGTGGCAAGCCTACGAGGTGATGAAGCGCGGACGTGGACGCCGCCAGCCGCTGGAGCTCGACATGCCCGAGCGCAAGATCCAGCTGAAGCCGGATGGCACCGTCGACCGGGTGGTCGTGCCGCCGCGGCTCGACGCGCACAAGCTGATCGAAGAAATGATGATCCAGGCCAACGTCGCGGCCGCGGAGACGCTGGAAAAGAAGAAGCAGCCGCTGATCTACCGCATCCATGACGGCCCGTCGCTTTCCAAGCAGGAGATCCTGCGCGAGTTCCTGGCGACGCTCGATATCCCCCTCGCCAAGGGTGGCAACATGCGGGCCAACAACTTCAACGGCATTCTTGCCAAGGCGGAAGGCACGCCGCACCAGACGATGGTCAACGAAATGGTGCTGCGCTCGCAGAGCCAGGCGGTCTACAGCCCCGAGAATATCGGTCACTTCGGCCTGAACCTGATGAAGTACGCCCACTTCACCTCACCGATCCGCCGCTACGCCGACCTGATCGTGCACCGCGCGCTCGTCGGCTCGCTCGGCTTCGGCGAAGGCGGCATCACGCCTGATGAAGAGGCGGCACTCGACGATATCGCCGCCGAGATCTCCACCTTCGAGCGCCGCGCCATGGCGGCCGAACGCGAGACCGTGGATCGCCTGATCGCGCATCATCTCGCCGGCCGGATCGGCGAGGAATTCGATGGACGCGTGGGAGGTGTGACGAAATCGGGACTATTTGTCGCCCTTCCGGACTATGGAGCCGACGGCTTCATTCCTATATCTACACTGGGAATGGACTACTTCATCTATGATGAAGCGCATCAGGCACTGTCCGGCGAAAAGACCGGCCTCGGTTATCGTCTGGGGGATAGTGTCAGGGTCAAGCTGGTGGAAGCCATTCCGTTGGCCGGCGCGCTTCGGTTCGAGATGGTGAGCGAGGGACGCAAGATGCCCACTGCCACGCGTTCGTTCCACAAGGGCGGCCGACGCGACGCAAACCGCGCGCGCAAGATGGCCGGAACAAGACCCCCGAGAGGGCGTCGATAGGCGTGTAGGGACGCCGGAAAGAGAAGTGCAGTCATGACGACCACCTCGAACAGCCAGGCGATCCAGTACGGCGATGTTGAAGAGACCAAGCGCCCGCTCGGTCAGTCGATCAAGCGCGGCCTTCTTGGCCGCTGCCCGGCCTGCGGCAGTGGCAAGCTGTTCAGGGCCTATCTGAAGCCAGTGGACAGTTGTGCGGCCTGCGGTGAAGAGATGCATCATCACCGCTCCGACGACCTGCCGCCTTACATCACCATCGTCATCGTCGGGCACGTCATCATCGCCGGCTACATGATGACCGACCTGATCTGGCCGATGCCGCTGTGGCTCACCTTCACCATCTGGACGCCGCTGACGCTGCTAGCCACCCTTCTGATCATCCAGCCGATCAAGGGCGGCGTGATCGGCCTGCAATGGGCGCTGAAGATGCACGGCTTCGGCGGGCATAGCGACGAGCAGGACCAATACGAAATCCCAGGTCGGCGAAGCCAACGCTGACCCGACTTTTCTTGACCATTCACCATCACGACATATTTGGCGTGTAGCAGCGCCGGGTGCGCTGTAAGCTTCAGGTTCGCAGCACGATCCAACGCGCGGGATGGTACGTTTTTCTTGACTGAATCTCTTCCACCTCAATCAGGTCATTGCCGCCGGCGCGGTTCATCTTGTAAAGCACACCCGTCATCTGGATTTGGCACGCGCGTGCCGGTCCATGTGGCTGTGGAGTGGCGGCTATGCGCATCAGTTCTTTAGGGGTGGATATATGTCTCAGCCGCAAAACGGCACATCGGGTCATGTCGAGGAAATCCATTGGCCTTCGCTGATAGCCGCCGTTTCGTCGATCTCCGCCGTCGGTATCGCCATCGGGCTTGGATTGCCGCTTCTGAGCATCATCCTTGAAAAACGCGGCATCCCATCGACGCTGATCGGCCTGAATACCGCGATGGCCGGCGTCGCTGCCATGGTCGCCGCGCCGATCACCACCAAGCTTGCGCATTCCTATGGCGTGGCGCAGACGATGATCTGGGCCGTGGTGATTTCGGCGCTAAGCTCGATCGGATTCTACTACGCCCAGGATTTCTGGATGTGGTTTCCGCTTCGATTCGCCTTTCACGGCGCCACCACGACGCTGTTCATTCTCTCCGAATTCTGGATCAATGCCGCCTCTCCGCCCTCCAAGCGCGGCTTCGTGCTCGGCATCTATGCGACGGTGCTGTCGCTCGGCTTTGCCGCCGGCCCGCTCCTCTTCTCGGTGCTCGGCAGCGACGGCATCCTGCCCTTTGCCGTCGGCGCCTGCGCCATCCTGCTCGCAGCCATCCCGATCTTCATAGCCCGCAACGAGAGCCCTGTTCTCGACGAGAAGCCCGAGCTGCATTTCATGCGCTACGTCTTCCTCGTCCCGAGCGCGACCGCCGCAGTATTCATCTTCGGCGCTGTCGAGGCCGGTGGGCTCGCGCTGTTTCCGATCTATGCCGTACGCGCCTCCTTTACCGAAACGCAGGCAGCGCTGCTGCTGACGGTGATGGGCATCGGCAACATGATCTTCCAGATCCCCGTCGGGCTGCTTTCGGACCGGATGAAGGACAAGCGGCCGCTGCTGGCCGGCATGGCATTCATGGGCCTGATCGGCTCGCTGCTGCTGCCGATGCTGGTTCACAGCTGGATCATGATGGCAGGCGTGCTGCTCTTCTGGGGCGGCTGCGTGGCAGGACTCTACACCGTGGGACTCAGTCATCTCGGCTCGCGCCTGACCGGTTCCGACCTCGCCGCGGCCAACGCCGCCTTCGTCTTCTGTTATGCCGTCGGCACCGTTGCGGGGCCGCAGGTGATCGGCGCGGCCATCGATGTGGCTGGAAATAACGGTTTTGCCTGGGCAATTGCCGGGTTCTTCGGCATTTATGCCCTGCTTTCCACGGCGCGACTGCTTTTCATTGGAAAGCGGGGTTGACTTTTCGGCCTAGATTCGTAGTTTCGCGCCAGAATTAGCCGAGGCGCCTAGACGGATTCCAACGGCTTTCATTTCATTAAAGGCAGGACGACCATGGCCAAGGCTACAACAATCAAGATCAAGCTGCTGTCGACAGCCGACACAGGTTCTTTCTACGTCACGACGAAGAACAGCCGTACGATGACGGACAAGATGACGAAGACCAAGTACGACCCGATTGCTCGCAAGCACGTCGAGTTCAAGGAAACCAAGATCAAGTAATCACTTGATCTTGCGGACCACTTAAAAAGCGCGCGCCATCTGGCTGCGCGCTTTTTTGTTGTTTGGTTGCCGGATACGATACCGCGGAAATGGAAACGCCGCCCTGCCCGTTTCAACGGAGAGGACGGCGTGTTCCGAATGGGGGTCGGCCAACAGGCAACGCGGCACGAGGAACCGCAAATGTTGCATGCCAGCCGACCGACCCCACGACCCAGGAGATGCGGCGGACCTGAGCATCATGGGGTATCTGCGCGCCCCTACTTGCAGCGCTTGTCTCTTATGTATTGATCATTTGCTCGAAAATGAAAGAAAATCAACAAATTCTTAATGATGAGATTTATTAGCTTGATTTTATGGTTAAAAGTCTCGTTTTGGGACACCTTTTAGGCGGGCAGAGTTTTGATTGCGGCTTAAACCGGCAGAAGACTGAAAAATATAGCTGAAATATAAATCAGTAATCTTTCGTCTATTCAGCTACTGACCGGATTAGGAATGCCGGCTAATTCGGCCGAAATTCCTGCAGAAATGCAGCATGACAATACATTGTATTTTGCGAATGTGATGTTATTGCTTGGAGCGTGCGATGGACGAGCAATTGTCCGCATGCGACCAAGCGTCACTACTTGGCACTGATCCGTAAGCGGCACCGAAACTACGCTCTTCAACTTTCTGTGGATGACCAAACGGTGGCGGCGGCGGCGCACCTCTATCAGGCTGCGGCCACGACTCGGTTGCGACCGGCGTTCTTGGCCTCGTAGAGCGCGACGTCGGCCTGTTTCATCAGGTGTCCCGGCGTGATGACCTGCGGCGTGCGCGAGGCGATGCCGAAGGATGCCGTGACCTGCAGCTCCTGCCCTGACCCCTTGACCACGAAGGGCGCCATCTCGATGACGCTGCGCAGGCGCTCGGCTACCGAGGCCGCGATCTCCGGCGAGGTATCGGGCATGACGACCACGAACTCTTCGCCGCCGTAGCGGCAGGCGAGATCGGCGCCACGCACCGTGGAGCGCACGCGGTTGGCGAACTCGCGGAGGATGTCGTCGCCGGCATCGTGGCCATGCGTGTCGTTGATCTGTTTGAAGCGATCGATGTCGGCGATCAGCACCGACAGCGGGCGCCCCCGCGCCATCGAGCGATTGAAGAGCGTGCTGATGTGGTTGTCGAGATAGCGGCGGTTGCTGAGGCCGGTCAGCGCATCGGTGACGGCCAGCTCTATCGTCTGCTGCACGTTGGCGCGAAGGCGGTCATTATAGTGCTTGCGGCGCATCTGCGTCAGGCTGCGGGCCACCAGCTCGTTCGGATCGACCGGGCGGACGATATAGTCGTTGACGCCGAGATCGAGCGCACGCACCACCATCTCGTCATCGCCCTGCTCGGTGATGATGAGGATCGGCAGGAAGCGGGTGCGCTCCAGCGAGCGAAGCTGCGAGCAAAGACGCAACGGATCGTAATCGTCGATGTTGGAATTCACGATAACCAGATCGAACTGGTTTTCTGACGCCTCGAAGATCGCGGCCTGAGCATCGGAGATCGCAAAGACGTTGGCGATCGGCTTCAGCGCCTTGACGATACGTTCCTGAGAATTGGCGCGACCATCGACCAGCATGATCTGGCCGGTCTCTTCGCCGCGCTGATCGGCGCGCAACAGTTCGTCGATGCCCATCGTGTGCGCCGTCTGGGCGCGGATACGCAATTCGTCGCTCAACGTCTTCAGGCGAAGCAGGCTCTTGACGCGAGCGATCAGCTGCAGGTCGTTGACGGGCTTGGTGAGGAAGTCGTCGGCACCGGCCTTCAGACCGCGAACGCGGTCCGCAGGCTGATCGAGAGCGGTGACCATGACGACGGGAATATGCGAGGTCTTCGGATTGGATTTCAGCCGCTCGCAGACTTCGAAACCGTCCATGCCGGGCATCATGATGTCGAGCAGAATCAGATCGACCTGGTGACGATCGCAGATCGCCAGTGCCTGATAACCGTCCGCAGCCGTCAGCACGTCGAAGTATTCGGCAATCAGCCGCGCTTCGAGCAGCTTCACGTTTGCCGGGATATCATCAACGACGAGAATGCGCGCGGTCATAGGCTTCTTTCCGATCTATCAGGCATCGCCCAGGTAGGTCTTGATCGTCTCGATAAATTTCGGAACGGATATCGGCTTAGAGACATAGGCCTCACAGCCGCCCTGGCGGATACGCTCCTCGTCACCCTTCATGGCAAAGGCTGTCACCGCGATGACCGGAATGACATGCAGCTCATCGTCTTCCTTCAGCCACTTGGTAACTTCGAGACCGGAAACCTCCGGCAGCTGGATGTCCATGAGAATGAGATCGGGCCTGTGCTTGCGAGCAAGATCAAGCGCTTCCATACCATTGCGGGTCTGGATCGTCCGATAACCGGACGCCTCGATGAGGTCGCGAAAGAGCTTCATGTTGAGCTCGTTATCCTCTACAATCATCACTTGCTTGGGCATGGAACGCGATCCTAAGTCCGTCATGAAAACCGTTTCGCCGCACTGCAATGAGATAGAAGCGAACGCCCACATGAAACCGATGGCGGAACGCTATCGGTATTTAGTTGAAAAATAGGTAATTTACCGCAAGAAATGCAGAGCAACTTCAAGACTTCAAAGCAACGCGGCGCCGATCCCCAAGAGGTTGCAATCGCCGTTCTCGCATGGCTTGCAAACGAGCCTGATCTGTTCGGGCGTTTTCTTGCGCTGACCGGGGTCGAGCCGGCGCAGGTCCGTAACGCGATCAACGATCCGGGTTTTCTCTCCGGCATGATGGATTTCCTGATGAACCACGAGCCGACGGCGCTGGCATTCTGCCAGGCGACCGGCACGGCGCCGGAGGCGCTGAATGCGGCATGGCAGCATTTCTCGCCTGCCGGCCTCGGATCCGGGGAATACTGATCGTGGCCGTGGTGACAGATCCCAGCCAGGTCCGCCTCGGCGATCGCCCGCTGATCGTTTGCGACATCGATGAGGTCGTGCTTGAGTTCCTGTCGCCGCTGACCGCGTTTTTGCGCTCGCATGACTACGATCTGCTGCCGCGATCTTTCAAGCTTCACGGAAACATCGTTTCGCGCCGGGATGGCAGCGAGATGAGCAAGGAACAGTTCTCCGCGTTTCTCGAGCTGTTTTTCGAGAACCAGAACCTCTGGCAGACGCCTGCGAACCGCGCCGCGGAGACGCTGCACGGATTGTCTGTTGACGCGGATATCATTTTCCTGACGGCGATGCCGCCCCGCCATCACACCATCCGTCGCAACCTGCTCGACCGATTCGGCCTGTCTTTCGACATGATCGCCTCGGAAGAGCAGAAGGGGCCGATCGTCGCCGCTCTTCACGACCGCAGGGATCACCCCGTCGCCTTTATCGATGACATACAACGCAATCTCCTTTCGGTGGCCGAGCACGTGCCCAACTGCCTGCTGATCAACATGATGGCCAGCGCCGATTTCAAACCGTTCGCGCCGCCGCCCGTGGGTTCGATCCTCGCCGCGTCCGACTGGGACCATGCCGGGGACCTGATGCGGAGGCACTTTTCTGCCGCGCTTTCGAACGCGTAGACCTTCCAGGATAGGAAGCCGCATCTGCCATGGTTGAATCCTGCCTTGTCAGTTGCGATCGCTCTTGAGACTCTGGAGCTTAGAAGGTAACGTGGCGATGTTCAACCTTTGTTCCCGACCATGACCCCTGCTCTCATGAAGACACCCGGCTTCTGTCGCGACTGCCTTGCGGAGCAGAAGGCGGACGGTCGCCGTTGTACATCTTGCGGCAGCCCTCGCCTCGTCCGTCATGACGAACTCTACGGACTGACCCTGGCGCATATCGACTGTGATGCCTTTTACGCTTCCGTCGAGAAACGCGACAATCCCGATCTTGCCGACAAGCCTGTGATCATCGGCGGCGGCAAGCGCGGCGTGGTGTCGACCGCTTGCTACATCGCCCGTATCCATGGCGTGCGCTCGGCGATGCCGATGTTCAAGGCGCTGGAGGCCTGCCCGCAGGCGGTGGTCATCCGGCCTGATATGGAAAAATATGTCAAGGTCGGCCGTGAGGTGCGGGCAATGATGCAGGAACTGACGCCATTGGTGCAGCCGCTGTCGATCGACGAGGCGTTCCTGGAGCTGGGCGGCACCGAACGGCTGCATCAGGATCCACCGGCGCGGACGCTGGCGAAGTTTGCCCGTCGGGTCGAAAAGGAGATCGGCATCACCGTCTCGGTCGGCCTCTCCTACTGCAAATTTCTGGCCAAGGTGGCCTCCGACCTGCAGAAGCCGCGCGGATTTTCGGTGATTGGCCGCGAGGAAGCCGTGTCATTTCTGGCGCCGCGGCCGGTGACGACGATATGGGGCGTCGGCAAGGCCTTTGCCGCGACGCTGGAAGCGGATGGCATCCGCACCATCGGCCAGCTACAGACGATGGAAGAGACCGATCTGATGCGCCGCTATGGCAGCATGGGCCAGCGGCTCTCCCGGCTCTCGCGGGGCATTGACGATCGCGACGTCCATCTCAATGATCCGGCCAAGAGCGTGTCGTCCGAAACGACGTTCTTCTACGACATATCACGCTACGACGATCTCGTGCCCGTCCTGCGCGGCCTCTCCGAGAAAGTGGCATGGCGGCTGAAGAAGGGCGAGATCGCCGGCCAGACGGTGGTCTTGAAAATGAAGACGGCGGATTTCAAATCCCGCACGCGCAACAGGAAGCTCGAGGACCCGACCCAGCTTGCCGACCGTATCTTCCGGACAGGGATCGAGCTTCTGCAGAAGGAGACCGATGGAACCAAGTTTCGGCTGATCGGTATCGGCGTGACCGATCTCTGCGATCCTCATCGCGCTGATCCGCGCGACCTGATCGACGTACAATCGGGCCGACGTGCGGCGGCAGAGGCTGCGATGGACAAATTGCGAGACAAGTTCGGCAAGGGCGCGGTTGAGACCGGCTATACGTTCGGCGGCAAACGCGGTCAATAATATGTGAGGCCGCTTCGACACCGGCCATTTCAAGTCTTCCTTAAGTTTCGCCCTTTACGCTTGGCCTTCTAGTATTGCGTATTGGTTGGGTTCAATGTTCTCGCGTCTCGTCTTCGGGCTCGGCTTGCTGTCGGCCACCGCACTCGTGCATCCTGCGTTCGCAACGGACGCCCGCATGCTGCAGATCTTCGTTTCGAAGGACAAGCAATCGCTTGCCGTCTATGACGGCACGGAGGTGATCGCCACCTCGAAGATATCGAGCGGAAAATCCGGCCATACTACGCCGAGCGGCATCTTCTCGGTGATCGAGAAGCAGACCTACCATGAATCGAACATCTATTCCGGCGCACCGATGCCGTTCATGCAGCGGCTGACGTGGTCGGGCATCGCGCTGCACCAGTCGAACTCCGTGCCGCGCTATCCGGCCTCGCATGGCTGCGTGCGCATGCCCGACGCGTTTGCCAAGCAGCTCTACAAGATGACCGAGATGGGTGTGCCCGTGATCATCACCGAAGCGCAACTGGCGCCGAAGCCTGTCGATCACCCGATGCTGTTCCACCCCGAGGCACCCACACCGACGCCACTGCTTTCCGATGTCGAGCTGCGGCCGTCATTTGGGGACCTGCCGGTACAGGTGGCGATGAACGAGGTGGCGATGCCGCGGCTGCAGGTGCAGCCGATTGTGGCGCCGGTCAACGACCAGCCGGTGAAGATACTGATTACCCGCCGGGCGCAGCGCGAAACCATTCTCGACCTACAGACTTATCTGGCAGAGCTGGGCTTCGCCGTGGGCAACGCCGATGGCTATCTTGGCCCGGCGACCATTCAGGCGATCGGCGAGTTCAAGAAGCAGCACCCCTTGGACCCCGCCAGCGCCAAGTCACTCGTCAGTGACGCACTTCTCCATGCCGTTTACGCGGCCGCCGGCAAGGGCGAGCCGCCGAATGGCGTGATCATGGTGCGGCAGGGTTTCCGCCCGGTGTTCGAAGCACCGGTGACGATCGCCAATCCTGAACTGGCGCTTGGGACGCATTTCTTCAGCGCCCACGACGTCAACCTCGACGACGGCACCACCGAATGGCTCGGCGTGACACTACCCGACAAGCTGACGAGCCAGACCATGAAGCGGCTCGGCATCCGCCAGGTCGAAAGCTCGATCATCTCCGGGACACCGATCCTCAACGCGCTGGGGCGTATCAGCATTCCCGACGAGACGCGCCAGCGGATCGATGCGATGCTGACGCCGGGATCGACGCTGACGATCTCCGACACGGGCCAAGGGCCGGAAACCGGCCAGGGCACCGACTTCATCACGCTGACCCGCGGATAAGCCTCAAACCAATTCGACGTCGATGACACCGGGAGCCGCGCGCATTGCCGCGGCGATCTCGGGTGTGATCCGGTACTTCTGCGCCAGTTCGACCTCGACCTCGCGCTTGCCGTCCTCCTTGATCACGATGAAGGAGACCAGACCATCGCCTCGGGCGTTGAGATGGGCGGCGACGGCACGCAGCGGGCCGGAATCGCGGACATAGACGCGCAACGCCTTCTGCATCTGCAGCGACTTCTCCTCCAGCGACTGGATCGTCTGGATGCGCAGGCCGATGCCCTCCGGCCGTTCCTCACCGGTGGCGGTGATGACGAAGGACTTTCCGGATTCGAGCATGTCACGATACTGGTTCAGCATCTCCGAAAACAGCACGGCTTCGAACTGGCCAGACGAATCCGAGAAGACGATGATACCCATCTTGTTGCCGGTGCGGGTCTTGCGCTCCTGCTTGGAAATCACCGTGCCGGCAAGCCGGGCATTGGTGGCGCCCTGCTTCACCGCCGCCGAGAAGTCCGCGAAGGTCTGGACGCGCATCTTCTGGAGCACATTGTCGTAGGAATCGAGCGGATGGGCGGTCAGATAGAAGCCGAGAACCTGGAATTCCTTGAGCAGGCGCTCCGAGGGAAGCCACGGCGAAAAGGCTGGAAGCGAGATCTTTTCCGGGCCTGACGACAGCGCCCCACCGAAGATATCCGACTGGCCGCTGAGCTTGTTTTCCTGGGCGCGCTGGGCATAACCCAAGACACGGTCGAGGCCGCCGGAAAGCTGGGCGCGATCGAGGCCGAAGCAATCGAAGGCTCCGGAAAAGATCAGGCTTTCCAGTACACGGCGGTTCACCTGCTTCGGATCGATGCGCAGGCAGAAATCCTCGAGGCTGGCGAAGGGGATGTCGCCACGAACCTCCACGATATGATCGACAGCCGACTCGCCGACGCCTTTGAGCGCGGCCAGCGCGTAATAGATGCGGCTTTCGCCCGTCTGAAAGTGGCGGAACGAGGTCTGCACCGACGGGGCGATGACCTCGATGCCGAGACGCTTGGCATCCTGGCGGAAGTCGTTGACCTTTTCGGTGTTCGCCATGTCGAGCGTCATCGACGCGGCCAGGAACTCGACCGGATAATGCGCCTTCATGTAGGCGGTCTGGTAGGAGACGATGGCGTAGGCTGCGGCGTGGCTCTTGTTGAAGCCGTAGTTGGCGAACTTGGCCAACAGTTCGAAGATGTTGTTGGCTTGCGGCTTCGACACACCGTTCTTGACGGCGCCATCGACGAAGCGCTCGCGCTGCTGGTCCATCTCCGCCTTGATCTTCTTGCCCATGGCGCGGCGCAGAAGGTCGGCTTCGCCGAGCGAATAGCCTGACAGGACCTGGGCGATCTGCATCACCTGCTCCTGGTAGACGATAACGCCCTGGGTCTCTTTCAAAAGATAGTCGATCGTCGGGTGGATCGATTCGAGCTCTTCCTCGCCGTGCTTGCGGGCGTTGTAGGTCGGGATGTTCTCCATCGGGCCCGGACGATACAGCGCCACAAGCGCGATGATATCCTCGATGCAGTCGGGCCGCATGCCGATCAGCGCCTTGCGCATGCCGGCGCTTTCCACCTGGAACACGCCGACCGTCTCGCCGCGTGACAGCATGTCGTAGGTCAGCTTGTCCTCAAGCGGAATCGCGGCGAGATCGACCTTGATGCCGCGCTTGGCGACGAAATCGACGGCGACCTTGAGAACGGTCAGCGTCTTCAGGCCCAGGAAGTCGAACTTGACGAGACCGGCCTGCTCGACCCACTTCATGTTGAACTGGGTGACGGGCATGTCCGAGCGCGGATCGCGATACATCGGCACCAGCTTCGACAGCGGACGGTCGCCGATGACGATGCCGGCGGCGTGGGTCGAGGCGTGACGGTAGAGACCCTCGATCTTCTGGGCGATGTCGAGCAGTCGGGCGACGACGGGCTCCTTGGCCGCCTCTTCCTGCAGCTTGGGCTCTTCTTCGATCGCTTTCGACAGCGGCGTGGGATTGGCCGGATTGTTGGGCACCAGCTTGCAGATCTTATCGACCTGGCCATAGGGCATTTCGAGAACGCGGCCGACGTCGCGCAGTGCGGCGCGGGCCTGCAGCGAACCGAAGGTGATGATCTGCGCCACCTGCTCGCGACCATATTTCTTCTGCACATAGCGGATCACCTCTTCGCGGCGATCCTGGCAGAAGTCGATATCGAAGTCGGGCATCGAGACGCGTTCAGGATTGAGGAAGCGTTCGAAGAGCAGCGAGAAGCGCAGGGGATCGACGTCGGTGATGGTCAGCGCATAGGCGACGAGCGAGCCCGCGCCTGAGCCGCGGCCCGGGCCAACCGGAATATCCTGATTCTTCGCCCACTTGATGAAGTCGGCAACGATCAGGAAGTAACCGGGGAATTTCATGCGCTCGATGACGCTGAGCTCGAACTCCAGTCGGTCGCGGTATTCCTTCTCCTCGTAGCCGGGAGACATGCCGAGCGTTGCAAGGCGCATGTCCAGACCTTCGACGGCCTGGCGACGTAGCTCCAACGATTCGTCGCGATCAGCTTGATCGGGATCGTCGGAGGCGCCGGTGAAGCGCGGCAGGATCGGCTTGCGGGTGTTCAGCACGAAGGAGCAGCGGCGGGCGATCTCAAGCGTGTTGTCGAGTGCCTCGGGCAGATCGGAAAACAGCTTCACCATCTCCGCGCGGCTCTTCAGGTAATGATCCGGCGTCAGGCGGAAACGGGTGTCGTCGGAAACGATGGCGTTGTGCGCCACAGCCATCAGCGCATCGTGGGCGTCGTAGTCGTCACGGGTCGGGAAGAAGGCTTCGTTGGTGGCAACCAGCGGGATCTCGTGTTCGTAGGCGAGGCCGATGACCTTTTGCTCGTGACGCTTGTCGTAAGTGCCCTGGCGCTGCAGCTCAATATACAGCCTGTCGCCGAAACGCTGCTTCAGCGACAGAAGACGATTGGCGGCGGCCGCAGCGTTGCCGTCCCTCAGCGGCATGTCGATGGGACCGGTCGAGGCACCGGTCAGCGCGATGAGACCCTCGGTGCCGAGTTCGTCGAGCCACGAAGCCTTGATATGGACCGCCTGGCCCCCGCCCTCGCCGCCGAGATAGGCGCGGCTGACGAGGTCGACCAATCGCTCGTAACCGGCGTCGGTGGCCGAGAGCAGCACGATGGACGGCAGTTTCACAAGCTGCTGCTGGCCGCCGCGCTTCTCCGTCTCAAGACCGTCTTCCATGTCGATTGACACCTGGCAGCCGATGATCGGCTGCAGGCCCTCGTCCATCGCCTTCTGGGCGAATTCGAGCGCGACGAACAGGTTGTTGGTGTCGGTGATGGCGACCGCCGGCTGGCTATCGCCCGAGGCCTTGTAAAGGATCTTCTTAAGCGGCAACGCGCCTTCGAGAAGCGAGTAGGCCGAGTGGACGCGCAGATGAACGAAGCCGGGCGTTCCGCCGATGAACTCGCTCGCGCCGTCCTTTTCCGTCCCCGCCATAATATGCCTTTCCGCGCATTCGCATGAATCGGATGCATTGTCGGATTTGGGGGAGACGATGTCCAGAGAGGCTTATGCAATCGGACCGCATGACAGCCATGCGGTCCCCGTTATTCTTACATTGCCATGCAGATCAGCGAGAAGCTGGCAATGAACATTGCGATGGAGGTGAATGCTGCGATATCGCGGATCATATCAGTCATTTGGCTCTCCTGTGCTCTTATGTTTCTAATTTGTTCCGCTATTGTTCTATTGTCAACAGGATTCTTTTCCGCTCTTGTGACCGCCATGAAACGGAGAGAAGCATGATTAAGTTTGTCCTAACGGCCGCGCTCGCCCTTGCTGCCGGTACGGCGCGTGCCGAGCAGATCGATCCGGCGAGAATCATCGCTGCCGCGACGGGCGACTGGAACGGAGATGGGGAAGGCGATCTTGCCCTGCTCGTCGCGCCGCCCGAGGCCGGGGACGACATCGGCATCTATCTGTATTTGAGGGACAAGGACCACGCGCTGCTGCGTCTCGCCAGCACGGCGCCGGCCAAGGTGTGGGGCAATGGCAGTCTGGACGGCATGTTTGGCCAGGACCCTTCGATCGAGGCCTTGCCGGGCGGGTCAATTGCCGTGCACTCACAGAACTCAGGCATCGGGCGAAGCCGCTGGGAACAGACACTGACGATCGCCTACCGCAACGACCAGTTCGTCGTCGCCGGCTATACCTACAGCTACTACGATACGCTCGACACCAGTGATAACGGCACCTGCGACTACAACATCCTGACGGGCAAGGTGACCACCAAAGGCAAGACGTCGAAGGTGGACGGGAAAACGATCGTCGTTGCGGACTGGGACGACGATGTCGGCCAGAAGGCCTGCGGCCGATAATAATGATCCGGAGCGCGACGGGACACGAATAGACGCTCGCCTAGCAACGCGAAGATTCCGTAAGCCCGGTTGTCAGCCGGTCTTAGAAGTCCACCACCTTGCCGTCGGCAATCGTGACGCGGCGGTCCATGCGGGCTGCCAGATCGTGATTGTGGGTGGCGATCAGTGCGGCGAGGCCGGACTGGCGCACCAGCGCTTCCAGCGCCTCGAAGACGTAGCTTGCGGTCTCTGGATCGAGGTTGCCGGTCGGTTCGTCGGCAAGGAGCAGGCTCGGCGCATTGGCGACGGCGCGGGCGATCGCCACGCGCTGCTGCTCGCCGCCGGAAAGTTCGCCAGGGCGGTGAGCACCGCGATGGCCGATGCGCATGTAGTCGAGCAACTGCCCTGCCCGCTGCTTGGCTTCGCTGCGTGGCAGGCCCGCGATCATCTGCGGCATCATGATGTTTTCGAGCGCCGAAAACTCCGGCAACAGATGGTGAAACTGATAGACGAAGCCGATCTCGCTGCGGCGGATCGCTGTGCGCTTGTCGTCGGACAATCCATTGCAGGGATTGCCGTTGATGCTGACTTCACCGCTATCGGGATGCTCAAGCAGGCCGGCGAGATGCAGCAGGGTCGATTTTCCGGTGCCGGAGGGTGCAACGAGCGCGACGATCTCGCCGCTGTTCAGCGTCAGATCGGCCTTCTTCAGGATCGAAAGCTGCGTATCCCCCTGGCCGTAGTGACGCTCGACGCCGGAAAGCTTGAGAACGGTATTCCGCTTCATGAAATGAGCATTCCTTATTCGTAGCGCAGGGCCTGCACGGGATCGAGCTTTGAGGCGCGCCATGCAGGAAAGATCGTCGCGAAGAAAGACAGCGTCAGCGCCATGACGACGACGGAGACGGTCTCTCCGACCTCCATCTTGGCAGGCAGCTGGCTGAGAAAATAGAGTTGCGGATCGAACAGTACGGTGCCCGATACCCAGGAGAAGAACTCGCGGATCTTCTCGATGTTGACGCAGACAAGCACGCCGAGCAGCACGCCGGCAAAGGTGCCGACGAGGCCGATGGCCGCACCCGTCATGAAGAAGATGCGCATGATCGCGCCCGAGGTCGCGCCCATGGTTCTGAGGATCGCGATGTCGCTGCCCTTGTCCTTCACCAGCATGATCAGGCCAGAGATGATGTTCAGCGCCGCGACCAGAACGATCAGCGTCAGGATCATGAACATAACGTTCCGCTCGACCTGCAGCGCTGAGAAGAAGGTCTGGTTGCGCTGGCGCCAGTCGGTGATGGCGATCTGGCGACCGGCGGCTGCTTCCACCTTGGGGCGCAGTTCGTCGATATTGTCGGGGTTGTCGACGAAGAGCTCGATCGACTGCACCAGTCCTTCGGCATTGAAATAGAGCTGGGCTTCCTCGAGCGGCATGTAGATGATCGTGGCGTCGTATTCCGACATGCCGATCTCGAAGATGCCTGACACCTTGTAAGACTTGACGCGCGGGTTGATGCCCATCGGCGTCACGTCACCTTCCGGTGATATGAGCGTTATGCTGTCGCCTGCCTGCAGCCCGAGCTGGTCGGCCATGCGCGAGCCGATGAGAACGCCCTGCCCGGCCGCAAAGCCGACGGCATCGCCGGTCTTGATGTTGTCAGAGACGGTCTTGAGCTTTGACAGATCCTCGGCGCGGATGCCACGCACCAGCGCGCCGGTTCCCGCACCACCAGCGCCGGAGGCCAGCGTCTGACCCTCGACCAGCGGCAAGGCCACCTTGACGCCGGGAACGGCGCCCAGGCGGTCGGTCAATGCCGGATAGTCGGTGAACGGTCCGTCGACCGGCTGGACGATCATGTGACCGTTGATGCCGAGAATGCGTGAAATCAGCTCTGTGCGGAAACCATTCATCACGGCCATGACGATGATCAGCGTCGCGACGCCGAGCATGATGCCGATGAAGGAGAAGCCGGCGATCACTGATATGAACGCTTCCTTGCGGCGGGCGCGCAGATAGCGCCACGCCACAAGCCGCTCGAAGCCGGAAAATGGCCTGCTGGCCGGAGCCGAGCCGGATTGAGAACCCCGCTGGCCCACCGCTGCGTCTGCCATTTCGCCTCCCGCCTTCTTCTTAGCCCAAGAGCTTGTTGATTGCCGCGTCGATGGTCATCGTTTCGCGGGCGCCAGTCTTGCGGTCCTTGACTTCGACTTCGCCGTTCGCGACCGCGCGCGGACCGGCAATGATCTGGACGGGAACGCCGATCAGGTCCGCGGTTGCGAACTTGGTGCCGGCGCGATCGTCGGTATCGTCGTAAAGGACATCGACGCCAGCCTTCGAAAGCTCGGCGTAGATCTTTTCGCAGGCACTGTCGCAAGCGGCATCGCCGGCCTTCATGTTGATCACGACGACATCGAAAGGCGCGACGGAGGCCGGCCAGATGATTCCGTTCTCGTCATGCGAGGCCTCGATGATGGCGGGAACAAGGCGTGTCGGGCCAATACCGTAGGATCCCATGTGGACGGCGTGTTCCTTGCCATCAGGACCCTGCACCTTGGCTCCCATCGGCTCCGAATATTTCGTGCCGAAGTAGAAGATATGGCCAACTTCAATTCCGCGTGCGGAGAGACGGTCGGCCTCAGGAACAGCGGCGAAAGCGGCTTCGTCATGCATCTCCGAGGTGGCCGCATAAACCGACGTCCACTTCTTGAAGATCGCGTCGAGGCCAGCGACGTCGTCGAAGTCGGTGTCGACTGTCGGGATATCGAAATTGACGAAATCCTTGTGGCTGTAGACTTCCGACTCGCCGGTGTCGGCCAGGATGATGAACTCGTGGCTGAGGTCGCCGCCGATCGGGCCGGTGTCGGCGCGCATCGGAATGGCGCGCAGGCCGAGACGGTCGAAGGTGCGGAGATAAGCTGCGAACATCTTCTTGTAGGAATGCTCGGCGCCTTCACGGGTCAGGTCGAAGGAATAGGCATCCTTCATCATGAACTCGCGCGAGCGCATGGTGCCGAAGCGCGGACGGATCTCGTCGCGGAACTTCAGCTGGATATGGTAGAGGTTCAGCGGCAAGTCCTTGTAGGACTTGACGGAAGACCGGAAAATATCGGTGACCATTTCCTCGTTGGTCGGGCCGTAGAGCATCGGACGATCCTGGCGGTCCTTGATGCGCAGCATCTCCTTGCCATAAGCGTCGTAGCGTCCGCTTTCCTGCCAGAGCTCGGCCGACTGCAGGGTCGGCATGGACAGCTCAATGGCTCCGGAGCGGTTCTGCTCCTCGCGGATGATGTTGTTGACCTTGTCGAGGACGCGCTTGCCCAGCGGCAGCCAGGAATAGATTCCCTGCGACTGCTGACGGATCATGCCGGCGCGCAGCATCAACCGGTGGGAGACGATTTCCGCTTCCTTGGGGTTTTCCTTGAGGATGGGCATGAAATAGCGAGACAGACGCATGGCGAATTCCAGAGCTGTTGAGACGCCGCAAACGCGGAATCGAAGGCAATCACAATATTGGCAGCGTTCATAACTGCTTCGCGGCAGGAAGGAAACCCGCGACAGCTTTCCACAGGCTTCCGTTGAAGCAAGTTGGCGGCCGATCAGCAAACAAAGAAAGAAAAATACGGAATTATAAAGGCTTGCGCGAAATTCTTATCAACAGAAAAAATTTGCTGTAGCAAAAATGCAAAAAAACCTGATGACAAAGCACAATCTTTGAGCTAGTTTTAGCTCACAAAACAGGCAGGGAGTTCAAATCCCTACCATTTCGCGGTCAAGTCTTGGGAGGATCAGATCTTAGGCGCGCTAGTCGCAGCCCCGGCAACGGTTAAGGATCACGCGATACTTAAAACAAGGCTTTTAGCCTTGTTTTTTTTTGGCTTTTTGTCCTCGGAATCTCCCAGACAGTGCCTTGCATTTCTTAACGTTAGGTACGCATTCCGTTACGACACCTCCATGCAGCAACATGATGACATACATATGACACCACTATATCTGCATCTGCCCAAAACCTGAGCAAACGCCCTTAGACGTTCGAGAACGTCGGTCCGAATTGCGGTAGCGCGTTGAAGCCCCATCCGAAGTAAGTCGAAGAAACGTACCAGAGCGCGTAGATGATCGCCGAGACCAATGTCGTCAGCGAGAACACGAATACCGGTCGGAAGCGCGTGGGGGCGCTGTGCACCGTGCCAAGCACGATCTCATCGTCTTCCGCCTGCGTCCGCAAGCCGATCGGCAAAACGGCAAAGAGCGTCATCCACCAGACGATGAAGTAGACAGCAAAACCCTGTAGAAATGTCTGCAGCATAAGATCTCCCACCCGGCGGCCTCATCCACCGTGGCTGTTATAATCCGGAATGGACGGAAACGGAAAGCGGCCTCGGCGCGCTTTGGTCATGTTTGCGGTGCTTTGGCCATTCTGCCGCAGCGGTATCAGGCCTGTTCGAGCTCGATCAGCGTGCCTGAAAAGTCTTTCGGGTGGAGAAAGAGCACCTGCTTGCCATGGGCACCGGTCTTCGGCTCCCCGGTTCCCAGCACCCTTGCGCCGGCCTGTACGAGATGGTCGCGGGCGGCGACGATATCGCTCACCTCGTAGCAGATATGATGCATGCCGCCAGAGGGGTTCTTTTCAAGAAATGCCGTGATCGGCGACCCGTCGCCGAGCGGCTCCAGCAGCTCGACCTTGGTGTTCGCAAGCTCGACGAACACGACGGTGACGCCATGTTCGGGCAAGGCTTGCGCGGCCGAGACCGTTGCGCCAAGCGTATCGCGATAGCTCGTCACCGCGGCGGCGAGATTGGGAACAGCGATGGCAACGTGGTTGACGCGGCCGAGCATCGGATCAGACTTTGGTAACGAAGACCGTCACCAGCGGCTTCTTGCCCCAGATCTGATTGGCGGTCGAGCGAATCGCACGGCGCATCGATTCCTGCAAAAGGTCGAGGTCCTTGCGACGGGCGCGCGGAATGCTTTCGAAGGCGCTGATCGCCGCGTCGTAGAGCGTGTCTTCCAGCTCGTCGCCTTCATCGTCGTAGATCGGCAGGCCGATGGCCACCATATCCGGCTCGCCGACAATATCCAGGCGGCTGTCGATCACCACGCTGAGGGCGACATGGCCGACATAGGAGAGTTTCTTGCGCTCGCCGATGCCCATCTCGTCGAAGTCACCAATCAGTGACCCATCCTTAAAGATACGACCGTGCGGCGCTTCACCGATTACTTCGACGGGGCCGGGTGCAAGGCGGAGAATATCACCATTGCGCACGCGCGGCACGGTTGCGATGCCCGACTGCAGGCCCAGCTCCATGTGGGCGGTCAGATGCGTCGCTTCGCCATGTACAGGAACAAGAACCTTCGGCCGCGTCATTTCGTACATCTTCTGCAGCTCGTTGCGGCGCGGATGCCCCGAGACGTGAACCAGCGCCTCGTTGTCGGTGATGATGTGAATACCCTGCTCGACAAGGCCGTTCTTGATATCGCCGATCGCCTTCTCGTTGCCGGGAATGGCGCGAGACGAAAAGACCACCGTGTCGCCGGCGGCGAGCGCTACGTTGCGCATCTCGTCGCGGGACAGCTTGGCAAGGGCCGCGCGCGGCTCGCCCTGGCTGCCTGTCAGGATCACCACGACGTTTTCGCGCGGGATATAACCGTATTCCTCTTCGGCGATGAACGGCTTGATGCCGTCGAGAAGGCCGAGGTCACGAGAGACGCCGACGACGCGCTTCAGCGAGCTGCCAAGAAGCAGCACTTCGCGACCGGCGGCTTCGGCGGCTTCCGCGACAGTGCGTATACGGCCGACATTCGAGGAGAACGTCGTGACCGCGACGCGGCCCTCGGCATTCTCGATGATCTTGCGCAGGCTTGCCGACACATCCTTTTCCGACGGCGAGACGCCATCGCGAAGAGCGTTGGTGGAATCGCACATCAGCGCCAGCACGCCTTCGTCGCCGAGTTGGCGGAAGCGCGCCTCGTCGGTCAACGGACCGAGCGACGGTTCATGATCTATCTTCCAGTCGCCGGTGTGGATCACGTTGCCCAAAGGCGTGCGGATCACCAGTGACATCGGCTCGGGGATCGAGTGGTTGACGGCAACACCCTCAACGCTGAAGGGGCCGACGTTGACGACAGTGCCTGCCGCGAACGGCGTGATCGGGATTTCGACCATCGTCGACTTCTCGTAGTTCCGCTTGGCTTCCAGAAGGCCCGCCGTGAAGGCCGAGGCGTAGACAGGAACATTGAGGCCGGGCCAGAGATCTGCAAGCGCGCCGTAGTGATCCTCATGCGCGTGGGTGATGAAGATCGCCTTGAGGTTCTTGCGTTCCTTGGCGAGGAAGCGGATGTCCGGCAGAACGAGATCGACGCCCGGAAGGTCGGGGCCCGGGAAGGTCACGCCAACGTCGACCATGATCCACTGGCGATGCGTGGGCGGGCCATAGCCGTAAAGGGCGAGATTCATACCGATCTCGCCGACGCCGCCCAAAGGCAGAAATACCAGTTCGTCCTGCTTCGCCATATTGTCTGTTTTTCCAATCATCCAAAGAAGACGTCGCCGGCGGCGATCGTCATCATCCTGCCTGCCCCCGTATCGAGCAGCAACAGGCCATTATCATCAATTCCAGTGAAGTGGCCGGAAATCGACCGGTCCGGCAGATTCACGGTGATTTTCTCACCGATGCCGCAGGCGACCTCGCGCCAACGCGCGGTGATTTCGCGAATGCCACGACCGCGATCCCACGCTGATAGCACATCGGCCATGGATGAGAACAGATGCGCGAACAATTCCTGCGGCGAAGCCGCACTTCCCTGCTCGCGCAGGCAGGTGACGGGATAAAGCGGATTGTCGGGCATGAAGGCGACGTTGATGCCGATGCCGATGACGAGCGCATAGCGGCCATCCGGCAGCGCCTCGCCTTCCATCAGGATACCGCAGGTCTTCTTGCGGCCGATCAGGATGTCGTTCGGCCACTTCACCTCGAGCTTTTCGGCGCCAGGAGGCAGGACCATGCGGACTGCCTGATGCACGGCCACGGCAATTGCCAAAGGCAGCGACGAAATGCGCTCCATGGGCGCGGGATCGATCAGCAGGAGAGAAGCGTAGAGATTGCCGGGTTCGGAGACCCAGGGGCGGCCACGGCGGCCACGGCCGCCGGTTTGCTTTTCCGCAGTCACCCAAAGGAGACCGGGGCTCCCTGCCCGGGCCCGGGCAAGGCATTCGCTATTGGTGGACGACGTCTCCGACAGTGCCTCGTGCCTGAAATCGTCGAGCGACATCAGGCGCCGTGCGTTGGAGCTCATCAGAACAATGTCGCGGCAGCAAGCTCGGCCGCACCACCGATCGGACCGCCGATAAAGACATAGGCGAGAACGAGCAGGCCGGAGACGCCGAAGACGAGGCGGAGCGAACCCGATACGCGGGCGAACTCACCGGTTGCTTCATCGAACCACATCAGCTTGATGACGCGAAGATAGTAGAAGGCGCCAACAACCGAGGACAGGATACCGATGATGGCAAGCGCGTAGAGCTTTGCTTCGATGGCGGCGACGAAGACGAAGTACTTCGCGAAGAAGCCTGCCAGCGGCGGAATGCCGGCCAGCGAGAACATCAGGATCGTGAAGATCGTTGCCATGAACGGATTGGTGGTCGACAGGCCGGCGAGATCGCTGACGTTTTCGACGACGGTTCCGTCCTTGCGGCGCATCGACATGATGATCGCGAAGCCGCCCAGCGTCATGGTCATGTAGATGACCATGTAGAGCATCACGCCGGAGACACCGGTCTGGTTGCCGGCGGCGAGACCGACCAGCGCATAGCCCATGTGACCGATCGACGAATAGGCCATCAGTCGCTTGATGTTATTCTGGCCGATGGCCGCAAACGAGCCGAGCAGCATCGAGGCGATGGAGATGAAGACAACGACCTGCTGCCAGTCGGCCATGACAGGCTGGAAGGCGGTGATGACGATACGGGTCATCATCGCCATGGCCGCCACCTTGGGGGCGCTGGCGAGGAAGGCGGTGACCGGGGTCGGGGCGCCTTCGTAGACGTCAGGCGTCCACATGTGGAACGGCACGGCCGAGATCTTGAAGGCGATGCCGGCGAGGATGAACACCAGACCGAAGATCAGGCCGAGCGAACGCGCACCATCCACCATCAGCGCCTGGGCGATGTCGGCGAAATGCGTGTGGCCGGTGAAGCCGTAGACCAGCGACATGCCGTAGAGGAGCATGCCGGAGGACAGAGCGCCGAGCACAAAGTACTTGAGGCCCGCTTCCGTGGATTTGACGCTGTCGCGGTTGATGGCGGCGATGACGTAGATCGCCAGCGACTGCAGCTCGAGGCCGAGATAGAGCGAGATGAGGTCGTTGGCCGAGATCATCAGCAGGATACCGAGCGTGCAGAGCACGATCAGAACCGGGAATTCGAACTTGTCGAGCTGGTTCTCCTTGGCAAGGCCAAGCGACATGAACAGCGCGACGATCGAGCCGACCAGCGCCGTCACCTTCATGAAGCGGCCGAAGCCGTCCGAGAGGAAGACGCCGCCGTAAGCGAGGCCTTCGCTCGGCACGAAGACGAGCCAGAGGGCCGCAACTGCGAGCAGGATGATCGCGAGAACGCTGACCATGCGGCCGGAGCGCTCTCCCGAAAAGACGCCGATCATCAGCAGGACCAGAGAACCGATCGCCAGGATCAGTTCCGGTATCGAAAGATGCAGGCTTGCGAGTAGTGTTTCAGAGGTCATATCACAAAAGTCCCGTCATCATTTCATGGACAGCGCAACATCATGCGCTGCCTGGACTGCGGCCGAATAGCTATGGATCAGCTGGTCGACCGATGCGGCAGTCGCATCGAAGACCGGAGCCGGATAGACGCCGAAGAAGATTGTCAGTGCGATCAGCGGATAGAGGATCAGCTGTTCACGTGGCGACAGGTCGAGAAGCGCTTTCAGCTTTTCCTTGTCGAGCGTGCCGAAGATCACCCGGCGATAAAGCCAGAGCGCGTAGGCGGCCGAAAGGATGACGCCGGTGGCAGCGAAGAGCGCGACCCAGGTGTTGACCCGGAAGACACCGATCAGCGTCAGGAATTCACCGATGAAGCCAGACGTGCCGGGCAGACCGACATTGGCCATGGTGAAGATCATCATCGCCACTGCATACTTCGGCATGTTGTTGACCAGGCCGCCATAGGCCGCGATGTCGCGGGTGTGGGTGCGGTCGTAGACAACGCCGACGCAGAGGAAGAGCGCGCCCGAGACGATGCCGTGCGACAGCATCTGGAAGATCGAGCCCTGCAGACCCTGTTCGTTGGCCGCGAAGATACCCATCGTCACGTAGCCCATGTGGGCAACGGAGGAGTAGGCGATCAGCTTCTTGATGTCTTCCTGCATCAGCGCCACCAGCGAGGTGTAGATGATGGCGATGACTGATAGAGCAAAGACCATCGGCGCGAAGAAATCGGAGGCCACAGGGAACATGCCGAGCGAGAAGCGGATCAGGCCGTAGCCACCGAGCTTCAGCAACACGCCAGCCAGGATCACGGAGCCAGCCGTCGGCGCCTGAACGTGCGCATCGGGAAGCCAGGTGTGGACCGGCCACATCGGCATCTTCACCGCAAACGAGGCGAAGAAGGCCAGCCATAGCCATGTCTGCAGCTGCGGCGGGAACTTGTAGGCGAGCAGCGCCGAGATATCGGTCGTGCCGGCCTGCCAGTACATCGCCATGATGGCGAGCAGCATCAGCACCGAGCCGAGCAGCGTGTAGAGGAAGAACTTGTAGCTGGCGTAGACGCGATCCTTGCCACCCCAGACGCCGATGATCAGGAACATCGGGATCAGGCCGGCTTCGAAGAACACGTAGAAGAGAACGATGTCGAGCGACACAAAGACGCCGACCATCATCACTTCGAGCACCAGGAAGGCGATCATGTATTCCTTCAGGCGCTTCTCGACGGCAAACCAGCTGGCGAGCACGCAGAAGGGCATGAGGAAGGTCGAGAGGATGACGAACAGCATGGAGATGCCATCGACGCCGAGATGATAGCTGATGCCCGTGCCGAGCCAGCCGTGCTTCTCGATCATCTGGAAGCCCGGATTCGCATTGTCGAAGCCGATCCAGATAAGAAGCGAGAGCAGGAACGTCACGACGGTCGTCAACAGGGTGATGTTGAGGACGTTGCGGCGGCCGTTCGGGCCGTTCTCATTCATCAGAAGCAGGAGCACCACGCCGACGAACGGCAGGAAGGTGACCGTGGAAAGAATAGGCCAATCGGTCATCAGAGCGCACTCCCGAGCATCATCCAGGTAACGAGCGCAGCAACACCGATCAGCATGGCAAACGCGTAGTGATAGAGGTAACCGGTCTGCAGGCGCACGACCCGGTTGGTGACATCGACGACGCGGGCGGCAATGCCGTTCGGGCCGTAGGTGTCGATGACGCCGACGTCACCCTTCTTCCACAGGAAGCGGCCAAGGGCCTTTGCCGAACGGACGAAGAGGAAGTCGTAGAGCTCGTCGAAGTACCACTTGTTCAAGAGGAACTGGTAAAGCACCCGATGCTGGCGTGCGAGCACGGCCGGCGTCGATGGCGACTTGATATACATGTACCAGGCGGTGACGAAGCCGACGACCATGGCGATGAACGGGCTCAAAGCAACCCAGGCCGGAACGTGATGGAAGTGCTCCAGCAGTTCGTTGTGCTCGGACGTGAAGAGCGCGCCCTTCCAGAACTCGGCATATTCCTCGCCGTAGAAGTGGCCTTCGAAGAACCAGCCAGCGAACACCGCGCCGAAGGCGAGCAGGTACAGCGGCACCAGCATGACCTGCGGCGATTCGTGCACGTGGTGCATGACCTCGTGCGAGGCGCGCGGCTTGTTGAAGAAGGTGAGGAACATCAGGCGCCAGGAATAGAAGCTCGTGAACAGAGCCGCGATGACAAGCATGGCGAAGGCGAAGCCAGCGACCGGCGAATGCGATGCGTAGGTTGCCTCGATAATGACGTCCTTCGAGAAGAATCCGGCGAAGCCGAACGGCGTGAACGGAATGCCGACGCCGGTGATGGCGAGCGTACCGATCAGCATCATGAAGAACGTGACCTTGATGTGCGGACGGAGACCACCCATGTTTCTCATGTCCTGCTCGCCATCGACGGCGTGAATGACCGAGCCGGCGCAGAGGAACAGGAGCGCCTTGAAGAAGGCGTGCGTGAACAGGTGGAAGATGGCGGCGCCGTAGGCACCGACGCCGAGCGCCACGAACATGTAGCCGAGCTGCGAGCAGGTCGAGTAGGCGATGACGCGCTTGATGTCGTTCTGCACGAGGCCGACGGTCGCCGCGAAGAAGGCGGTAATGGCGCCGATGATCGTGACGACGGTCAGCGCATCGGGAGACAGTTCGAACAGTGGCGACATGCGGGCGACGAGGAAGACGCCTGCGGTCACCATGGTCGCAGCGTGAATGAGCGCCGAGACCGGGGTCGGGCCTTCCATGGCATCCGGCAGCCAGGTGTGCAGCAGGAACTGCGCCGACTTGCCCATCGCGCCCATGAAGAGCAGCAGGCAGGCGCCGGTCAGCGCGTGTGCCTTGTCGAGGTGCATGCCGAAGAGGTTGAGCACGACTTCGTGGCCCTCCCCGCCTTCATGCGCGAAGCTCGCGGCATTGGCGAAGATGGTGTCGAAGTTGATGGCGCCGAAGAGAACGAAGACACTGCCGATACCGAGGATGAAGCCGAAGTCGCCGACACGGTTGACGATGAAGGCCTTCATGGCGGCGGCATTGGCCGACGGCTTCTTGAACCAGAAGCCGATCAGCAGATAGGATGCCAGACCCACGCCTTCCCAGCCGAAGAACATCTGGGCCAGGTTGTCGGAGGTGATCAGCATCAACATCGCGAAGGTGAAGAGCGACAGGTAGGCGAAGAAGCGCGGGCGATGCGGGTCATGATGCATGTACCCGATCGAATAGAGATGGACGAGCGTCGACACCGAGTTGACGACGATCAGCATGACCGAGGTCAGCGTATCGATGCGCAGAGCCCAGGAGACGTCGATGCCGCCGGACTGGATCCAGCGCAGGACCTCGACCTTGATCGGGCCGCCTTCGACGTGGCCCATGCCGACGGTGATGAAGACATACCACGACAGAAGCGCGGTGATGATCATCAGACCCGTTGTCACATATTCCGACGCCTTGGCGCCGATCGCGCGGCCGAAAAGGCCGGCGATGATCGCGCCAATCAAGGGAAGAAAGACGATAGCCTTATATAAAAACATAGCCTTATCAGCCCTTCATCATATTGACGTCTTCCACGGCGATGGAGCCGCGGTTTCGGTAGAAGACGACGAGAATTGCGAGACCGATGGCCGCTTCAGCAGCAGCGACGGTCAGAATGAACAATGCGAAGACCTGGCCGGCGATGTCGTTCAGGAACGACGAGAAGGCGACCATGTTGATGTTGACGGCGAGCAGAATGAGCTCGATCGACATCAGGATGACGATAATGTTCTTCCGGTTGAGGAAGATACCGAAGACGCCGAGCGTGAAGAGGATGGCGCTGACCGTCAGGTAATGGGAAAGTCCGATGACCATTGTGTTGTTTCCTTAAGCTCGCGCCTGCCTCAAAGACCCTGACCCGGCTTCACCGAGATCACCTCGACGGCGGTCTTCGGGTTGCGGGCAACCTGGTCTGCAATGTTCTGACGCTTGACCGTCGTGCGATGCTTGAGCGTGAGCACGATTGCCCCGATCATGGCGACCAGCAGGACGAGAGCGGCAATTTCGAAGAAGTAGACGTAATTCGTGTAGAGCACGTCGCCGAGGGCGGCGGTGTTGGTGCGGTCGGTGATCGCGGGGATCGGCATCGCAACCGTCTTGGCGATCTCCGGCGAAATCACGCTGCCACCGACCACGACGATCAGCTCGGCCGCGAGGATCACCCCGATCAGCGCGCCGATCGGCGCATATTCCAGCACGCCAGAGCGCAGCTCCGTGAAGTCGATGTCGAGCATCATCACCACGAAGAGGAAGAGAACCGCCACGGCGCCGACATAAACGACGAGCAGGATCATCGCCAGGAATTCAGCCCCGAGCAGCAGGAACAGACCGGCCGCGTTGAAGAATACCAGGATCAGGAACAGAACCGAGTGAACCGGGTTCTTCGACCAGATGACCATGAACGCCGACGCTATCGCGATAAAGGCGAAAATATAGAAAAATAGAGCCTGCAGACCCATGTTCGTGCCTTCTTCATCTTCCCACGGGCTGCCGGGTACTCCCCCCGCCCGATGAAGCTTCGCTCACGTTTGCCGCGAAGCTCTGGTGCATGTTGACTGGGCGACGCTCTCAAGCACCGCCCGGCATTTCAATTTCAATCAACGGTAAGGAGCATCGAGCGCCAGGTTGCGAGCGATTTCACGCTCCCAACGGTCACCGTTCTCCAGAAGCCGCGCCTTGTCGAAGTAGAGTTCTTCGCGGGTTTCTGTCGCAAATTCGAAATTCGGGCCCTCGACGATCGCATCGACAGGGCAAGCCTCCTGGCAGAAGCCGCAATAGATGCACTTCACCATGTCGATATCGTAACGGACCGTGCGGCGGGTGCCATCGTTGCGGCGCGGGCCGGCTTCGATGGTGATCGCCTGAGCAGGACAGATGGCCTCACACAGCTTGCAGGCGATGCAGCGCTCTTCGCCGTTCGGATAACGGCGCAGCGCGTGTTCGCCGCGGAAGCGCGGGCTGACCGGTCCCTTTTCGAACGGGTAGTTGACCGTTGCCTTCTGCTTGAAAATGTAGCGGAAGGTCAGCCAGAAAGCGCTGATGAACTCACGCAGGAACAACGAGCTGACAGCGTTGGACAAGCCTGCCATCTTCAACCTCCAATATTGCTTGAAACGAGGGTCGTCATGATCACGAACCCATCAGCTTCAGCACGAATGCAACAATGATGACCATGGCCAGCGACAGCGGAAGGAAGACCTTCCAGCCGAGACGCATCAGCTGGTCGTAGCGGTAGCGCGGCACGAATGCCTTGACCATCGCGAACATGAAGAACACCAGGCACGACTTCAGCATGAACCAGATGATGCCGGGGACCCAATTCAGGAACCAGACGTCAACCGGCGGCAGCCAGCCTCCGAGGAACAGGATCGTCGTCAGCGAGCACATCAGGACGATGGCCGCGTATTCGCCGAGCATGAACATCATGTAGAGGGCGGAACCATACTCGACCATGAAGCCGGCGACGAGTTCGGATTCAGCTTCCGGAAGGTCGAAGGGCGGACGGTTGGTTTCAGCCAGTGCCGAGATGAAGAAGATGATGAACATCGGGAACAGCGCCAGCCAATGCCAGTCCAGGAAGGACGACGGCAGGCCGATGCGTGTGCCGATACCGCTCTGCTGCGCATGAACGATATCCGTGAGGTTCAGCGAACCCACGCAGAGCAGCACGGTAACGATGACGAAGCCGATCGAGACTTCGTAGGATACCATCTGCGCCGCCGAGCGAAGCGCGCCGAGGAACGGATACTTCGAGTTCGAAGCCCAGCCGCCCATGATGACGCCATACACTTCAAGCGACGAGATCGCGAAGATGTAGAGAATGCCGACATTGATGTTGGCGATGACCCAGCCATCGGCGAAGGGAACGACGGCCCACGTCGACAGCGCCAGAAGCACGGTGACCAGCGGCGCCAGCAGGAAGACCGCCTTGTCGGCGCCGGCCGGAATGATCGGCTCCTTGAAGACGAATTTCAAAAGGTCGGCGAAGGACTGGAAAAGGCCGAACGGACCCACCACATTCGGTCCACGGCGAAGCTGTACGGCAGCCCAGATCTTGCGGTCGGCCAACAGGATGTAGGCGATGAAGACGAGGAGGCAGACGAGGACGAGAAGCGACTGACCGACCATGAGAAGGCCTGGCCAGACATATGTTGAAAGAAACGATTCCATAGTCCCCTGCCCTTACTCTGCCGCGACTTTGAAGTTGTTGCGGGCCAATGCCGAGCACTCGGCCATGACAGCCGATGCGCGCGCGATTGGGTTCGTCAAATAGAAATCCTTGACCGGCGAAGCGAAGCCGGACTTGTTCATCTTGCCGGCCTTCTTGGCCAGCGATGCGATCTTGGCGCTGTCGCTTTCGGCAATCTCGTCAGCGGCCGCAAAGTGCGGGAACGCCTGGTAGAGCTTGGCGCGCAGCTGGCTCAGCGAGTCGAACGGCAGCTTCTTGCCGAGGACGTCGGAGAGAGCGCGGATGATCGCCCAGTCTTCGCGGGCGTCGCCCGGTGCGAAACCGGCGCGGTTGCCGATCTGGACGCGACCTTCGGTGTTGACCCAGGTGCCCGACTTCTCGGTGTAGGCCGCGGCCGGCAGGATGACGTCGGCGTTCTGAGCGCCCTGATCGCCGTGCGAACCGATGTAGACGGTGAACTTCGCCTTCTTGGCGTCGAAGTTCATTTCGTCGGCGCCGAGCAGGAAGAGGACGTCCATCGAAGTCAGCATCTCTGCGGCATTGACGCCCTTGGCGCCCGGTACGAAGCCGAGGTCGAGGCCGCCGACGCGGGCAGCTGCCGTGTGCAGGACAGCAAAGCCGTTCCAGCCGTCGACGACTGCGCCGACCGTGCCTGCAAGCTTGGCGGCACTGGCAAGAACGCCTGAGCCATCAGCGCGCGACAGAGCGCCCTGGCCGATGATGATCAGCGGCTTCTTGGCGTCACCAAGAACCTTGGCGAAGCTGTGCGTGCCGTCGACCAGATCCTTCAGCGTGTCAGGACCGGAGCCGAGATATTCGTAATCGTAGCGCAGTTCGCCGGCTTCACCGATCACGCCGATCGGGAAGTTGCCGCGGCGCCAGCGCTTGCGGATGCGTGCGTTGAGCACGGCTGCCTCGAAGCGCGGGTTGGCGCCGATGATGAGCAGAGCGTCGGCCTGTTCGATGCCTTCGATCGTCGGATTGAAGAGGTAGCTTGCACGGCCGAGCGACGGATCGAGTGCCGTCCCATCCTGGCGACAGTCGAGGTTCTCGGAACCGAGCGACTTAACCAGTTCCGACAGTGCGTACATTTCCTCGACGGAAGCGAGGTCACCGGCAATGGCGCCGATCTTCTCGCCCGTGGTCGAAGCGACAGCCGACTTGATGGCGGCGAATGCGTCCGGCCAGCTTGCTACCTGCAGGCGGCCGTCCTTGCGGACGTAAGGTTTGTCAAGCCGCTGCGTCTTCAGGCCGTCCCAGATGAAGCGGCTCTTGTCGGAGATCCACTCTTCATTGATCTGGTCGTTGACGCGCGGCATGACGCGCATGACTTCGCGGCCGCGCGTGTCGACGCGGATCGCCGAGCCGAGCGCGTCCATGACGTCGATCGTTTCGGTCTTGTTCAGTTCCCACGGACGGGCCGTGAAGGCGAAGGGCTTGGAGGTCAGCGCGCCGACCGGGCAGAGGTCAACGACGTTGCCCTGCAGCTCGGAGGTCATCGCCTGCTCGAGATAGGTGGTGATCTCGGCGTCTTCGCCACGACCGATCAGTCCAAGCTCGGCAATGCCGGCGACCTCGGTGGTGAAGCGGACGCAGCGCGTGCAGTGAATGCAGCGGTTCATGACCGTCTTGACGAGCGGTCCGATGTACTTGTCCTCGACGGCGCGCTTGTCTTCCTGATAGCGCGAGCCGGCGATGCCGAAGGCCATGGCCTGGTCCTGCAGGTCGCACTCGCCGCCCTGGTCGCAGATCGGGCAATCCAGCGGGTGGTTGATCAGCAGGAATTCCATCACGCCTTCGCGGGCCTTCTTGACCATCGGCGTGTTGGTGAAGACCTCAGGCAGTTCGCCGTTCGGGCCGCCGCGGATATCGCGCACGCCCATGGCGCAGGATGCCTGCGGCTTCGGCGGGCCACCCTTGACCTCGACGAGGCACATGCGGCAGTTGCCGGCAACCGAAAGGCGTTCGTGGAAGCAGAAGCGCGGAACTTCAGCACCGGCTTCTTCACACGCCTGGATGAGGGTGTAATGATCCGGGACTTCGATCTCGTTTCCGTCAATCTTCAGTTTTGCCATCGTCACTCAGTCCTGTTTTCCGTTTACCGGATGCCGGCAAACAAACCTATTCTGCAACGTTTCCCCGCCCGGCCGGATATCGATCCTGCTGGCGCCGGTGTCGTCCCAATTTTCGTCTCCGCTTCCCGTGGCTCGGGAACCGGCCTCCGACATCCGCAGCATTGGGACCCTCCCCGCGCCGCTCAGTCCTGTCTTTCCTCCAGCCGCCGTGCGCGACCGGACCTCATCACGTCCGCTTGCGACCCTTGGCCGTCAGCGCCTTGGCCTCAGCGACCCAGCCATCGCGGGCGATGCGGCCGTCGAAACCAAGCTCCTGCTCGACGCGGGCAATATCCGCATCCGACCAGGCGGCAATCTCTGCAAGGGTGCGAATACCCTTGGCGTTCAGCACATGCTCCAGCTTCGGACCGATGCCGGAGATCTGCTTGAGATCATCGGTCTTGCGGGCGCGCGTTGCTGGCTTTGCAGCCGCTGTAGTCTTTGCTTTCGCAACCGGCGCAGCAGCGAGCTCCACCTTTGCTGAAGCCTTTTTTTCCGATGCCTGCCGAATGTTCTCCGGCTTGACGTCGACCTCGGGCTTCACCTCATCCGGCGGCGTCTCGTCGAGCGCTGCCGCCAGCTTGTTCGATGCTTCGATCGCACCCTGAAGGGCTCCGAAGAAGGCTCCCGCCATTTGCGTGGAGAAGCCGAAGCCGATCGCGGTGGCTGCCGCCATCGCCGCGGCCGGGTTGACCATCAGCGGCGCCAGCGGCAACGCACGGGCGTTTTCCATCATCTCGGCGGCAAGACGGCCGAAGTCGGCCGAGACATCGGCGACCCCTTCCCTGTTCTTGCCGTCGGATGCGTTGGTCATCGTCTTACTCGGCTGCCTCGAGAACCGCACCGTGATCCATCGCGCTCGCCGTATACTGGTCGATGCGCGCTTCGATCTCGTGACGGAAGTTACGGATCAGACCCTGCACTGGCCATGCGGCGGCATCGCCGAGCGCGCAGATGGTGTGGCCTTCGATCTGCTTGGTAACGGCGAAGAGCATGTCGATCTCGCGCTTCTGGGCATTGCCCTTGGCCATGCGCTCCATGACGCGCCACATCCAGCCGGTGCCTTCGCGGCACGGCGTGCACTGGCCGCAGCTTTCATGCTTGAAGAAGGCCGAGATACGGGCGATCGCCTTGATGACGTCGGTGGACTTGTCCATGACGATCGAAGCGGCCGTACCGAAGGAGGAGCCGACCGAACGCAGGCCGTCGAAGTCCATCGGCACGTCGATCATGTCCTTGGCGGGAACGATCGGGCACGATGCACCGCCAGGAATGACGGCGAGCAGGTTGTCCCAGCCGCCGCGGATACCGCCAGCATGCTTGTCGACGAGCTCACGGAAGGTGATGCCCATTTCCTCTTCGACGGTGCACGGCTTGTTGACGTGACCGGAAAGCATGAACAGCTTGGTGCCGACGTTGTTCGGACGGCCGAGCGCCGAGAACCAGCCGGCGCCGCGGCGCAGGATGGTCGGGGCAACGGCGATCGACTCGACGTTGTTAACCGTCGTCGGGCAGCCGTAGAGACCCATGTTGGCCGGGAATGGCGGCTTCAGGCGCGGCTGGCCTTTCTTGCCTTCCAGGCTTTCGAGCAGTGCGGTTTCCTCGCCGCAAATATAGGCGCCGGCGCCGTGGTGAACGTAGATGTCGATCGGATAGCCGAGATTGCTGTTCTTGCCGAGCAGGCCGAAATCGTAGCACTCGTCGATCGCCGCCTGCAGCGCTTCGCGCTCACGGATATACTCACCACGGACGTAGATGTAGGCAGCGTTCGCACCCATGGCGAAGCTGGCGATGACGCAACCTTCGATCAGCGTGTGCGGATCGTGACGCATGATGTCACGGTCCTTGCAGGTGCCGGGCTCCGACTCGTCTGCGTTGACCACGAGATAATGCGGACGGCCGTCGTTTTCCTTCGGCATGAAGGACCACTTGAGACCGGTCGGGAAGCCCGCGCCGCCACGGCCGCGAAGACCGGAGGCCTTCATCTCGTTGATGATCCAGTCGCGACCCTTTTCCAGGATCTGCTTGGTGCCGTCCCAGTGGCCGCGGCTCATCGCGCCTTTCAGGGACTTGTCCTTGAGGCCGTAGATATTGGTAAAGATGCGATCTTTATCTTGTAACATGCTTCACCTCTTACCGTGGCTTCTTGCCGAAGACTCTAATGTATTCGGCTTCGCCGCCCTTGGCGAGCGCCTCGGCCTGCTTCACCCAGTCGTCGCGATCGATACGGCCCTTGAAATTCAGGTAACCATCGACCCACTCGCGCTCGGCCTGCTTCCAACCCGCGACCTGCGCGAAGGTGAAGATGCCGAGTTCGTGGAGCGTGCCCTCGATCTTCGGACCAACGCCGGAGATCAGTTTCAGATCGTCGGGGGTCGCAGGCTTCTCGATGCCGGCTGGACGGTTCTTGTCCTCCAGCGAGGGCTTTGCCGTTGCCGGAACCGGTGCTGCGGCGCCCGGCTTTTCTTCAACGGCTTTGGCATTCTTGGCAGCAGCCTTCGGCGCCGTGACCGGCGTCTTCAATGCGACGTTGGTTTCAGCATCGGTGCTCTTCGGGCGAGCGGCCTCGGAGGGAGGAACGGGCGCGGCGTCGACCTTGGCGGTCGCGGCTTCCGTCTCGACCTTCTTGGCAGACGACTTCTTCGCCTTCGGCTCTTCGCTCGTCAGCGACGTCGGGCCACCCTCGGGAGAGGAGAAATGACGGTCGATCTGCGGGCCGGGCGTAATGCTCGCGCCGTTGCCGGCATCGAACGTGTCGATGATCTCGGAGAGGCGCTCCGGCGTCAGGTCTTCGTAGGTGTCCTTGCCGATCATGACCATGGGCGCGTTGACGCAAGCCCCGAGACATTCGACTTCTTCCCAGGACAGCGTGCCCTCGGCATTGCGCTCGAACGGATGGTGATGGATCTTGCTCTTGCAGACCGACATCAGGCCTTCCGAGCCACGCAGCATGCACGGCGTGGTGCCGCAGACCTGGATATGGGCACGGGTGCCGACGGGGCCGAGCTGGAACTGCGTGTAGAAGGTCGCGACCTCGAGAACGCGGATATAGGCCATGTCGAGCATGTTGGCGACCTTTTCGATCGCTGCCCGCGTGACCCAGCCGTCTTGTTCCTGCGCGCGCATCAACAGCGGAATGACCGCGGACTGCTGGCGGCCCTCGGGATATTTCTGGATCGTCTTATCCGCCCAGGTCGCGTTCTCGTCGTTGAAGGCGAACGCGGCCGGCTGGAATTGATCTTCGGCTAATCGACGAACGGACATTCTTCCTCACGCCTTGTCAGTTTAGGGCGCCACACTGCGACGACGTCAAAGACGTCATCTCGCAAGCGTAGGCCGACTGGTCTTTCTGCAGAAACACAACGAACTTCCCGCCGTTGGGCACTGCAGCCTTGATTTCATAACCCTTGGACAAAAGCTCGCCCATGGCTGCCTTGTTCGCCGGCGGCGCCACTTCGCTCTGCCCAAGCTTGGGCTGAACGCCGCCGACGTCCTGAGCAAAGGCTCCCGACGCAGACAGCAGAACGGCAGTGACGAGCAACAGCGATTTCATTACCGGTCAACCTCACCGAAAACGATGTCGAGCGAACCGAGAACGGCGGTCACGTCAGCAAGCATGTGGCCCTTGCAGAGGAAGTCCATCGCCTGAAGGTGGGCATAGCCCGGGGCGCGGATCTTGCAGCGGTACGGCTTGTTGCTGCCGTCGGCGACGACGTAGACGCCGAATTCGCCCTTCGGCGCTTCGACGGCCGCATACACTTCGCCGGCCGGCACGTGGTAGCCTTCGGTGTAGAGCTTGAAGTGGTGGATCAGCGCTTCCATCGAGCGCTTCATCTCACCGCGCTTCGGTGGAACCACCTTGCCGTCGATCGACGACACGGGACCAACCTTGGCATCGCCCAGGAGACGATTGACGCACTGCTTCATGATGCGCACCGACTGGCGCATCTCGATCATGCGGATCAGGTACCGGTCGTAGCAATCGCCGTTCTTGCCGATGGCGATGTCGAATTCGAGATCGTTGTAGCACTCGTATGGCTGCGAACGGCGCAGGTCCCAGGCAGCGCCCGAACCGCGAACCATGACGCCCGAGAAGCCCCACGACCATGCATCTTCGAGCGAGACGACGCCGATATCGACGTTGCGCTGCTTGAAAATACGGTTGTTGGTCAGCAGACCTTCGATATCGTCGAGAATCTTCAGGAACGGATCGCACCACTTGCCGATATCCTCGACCAGTTCATGCGGGATATCCTGGTGGACACCGCCCGGACGGAAATAGGCCGAGTGCATGCGGGCGCCGCAGGCGCGCTCGTAGAACACCATGAGCTTTTCGCGCTCTTCGAAGCCCCAGACCGGCGGCGTCATCGCGCCGACGTCCATAGCCTGCGTCGTCACGTTCATGATGTGCGACAGAATTCGGCCAATTTCGGAATAGAGAACACGGATGAGCTGGCCGCGAATCGGAATTTCGAGCTTCAGCATCTTTTCGACGGCAAGCGCGAAAGCATGTTCCTGGTTCATCGGCGCGACGTAGTCGAGGCGGTCGAAATAGGGAACCGCCTGAAGGTAGGTCTTCGATTCGATCAGCTTTTCGGTGCCGCGATGCAGGAGGCCGATATGCGGATCGACGCGCTCGATGATTTCACCGTCGAGCTCGAGCACGAGACGTAGAACGCCGTGCGCGGAAGGGTGTTCCGGGCCGAAATTGATCGTAAAGTTGCGAACGTTATGTTCAGTCATAGCGACGCGCTCCGCGCTGACAATTGGCATGAGACGGCGAACAGACAGGCTTCAGGACAGAGGAGCCTCATCTTAATTCGCAGCCTTCTCGTCTCCCGGCAGGACGTAGTCGGTACCTTCCCACGGGGACGTGAAATCGAAATTGCGGAATTCCTGTTTCAGTTCGACGGGCTCGTAAACGACGCGCTTGGCAGCATCGTCGTAACGCACCTCGACGTAACCCGTGGTCGGGAAGTCCTTGCGGAGCGGATGGCCTTCGAAGCCGTAATCAGTGAGCAGGCGACGCAGGTCGGCGTGACCGGAGAACGGAATGCCGTACATGTCCCAGGCTTCACGCTCGAACCACTCGGCGCCCTTGTAAACGGAGGTTGCCGACGGAACGGCAACGCCGTCCGCAACCGCGACCTTGATGCGGATGCGCAGGTTACGCGTCGGCGACATCAGGTGGTAGACAACGTCGAAGCGCTTCTCGCGCTGCGGCCAGTCTACGCCGCAGATGTCGATCATGCTGATAAAGCCGCAACGCGGATCGTCACGCAGAAAGGTCAGCAGCGCCAGAATCGCTTCCGGCGTTGAAATGACGTTCAGCTCTTCGTAGCTGATGGACGCATCGACAATAAGATCGCCGCGCATCTCACGGAGATACGAAGACAACTCGTTCAAAACTTCACTCATGATAGCCCTCCCCGTCGTTCCCTAGCGTTCGATCGTTCCGGTGCGACGGATCTTCTTCTGCAGAAGCAATACCCCGTAGAGCAGCGCTTCTGCCGTGGGGGGACAGCCCGGCACGTAAATATCGACAGGGACGACGCGGTCACAGCCGCGCACGACGGAATAAGAATAATGATAGTAACCGCCGCCGTTGGCGCAGGATCCCATCGAGATGACGTAGCGCGGCTCTGGCATCTGGTCGTAGACCTTGCGCAGTGCAGGCGCCATCTTGTTGGTCAGCGTGCCGGCGACGATCATGACGTCGGACTGCCGCGGCGAGGCGCGCGGCGCGACGCCGAAGCGCTCCATGTCGTAACGAGGGCCGGAAACCTGCATCAAGCCTTCGACGGCGCAGCAGGCCAGACCGAACTGCATCCACATCAGCGAACCGGTACGGGCCCAGGTGATCAGGTCACGCGTCGAGGTGACGAGAAATCCCTTGTCGGCCAGTTCATCGTTGATCTCGCCAAAGAAAGCGCTCTCGCTGCCGATCGGCTTGCCCGTTGCCGGGTCGATGATGCCTTTCGGATGAGGCGCCACGAGCGCCTTGTCGACTGGGGCTACTCCCATTCCAGGGCTCCCTTTTTCCACTCATAAATAAAGCCGATGGTCAGCACACCAAGGAAGACCATCATGGACCAGAAGCCAAACCAGCCGATCGCGCCGAAAGACACGGCCCACGGGAACAGGAAGGCGACTTCCAGGTCGAAAATGATGAAGAGAATCGACACGAGGTAAAAGCGGATGTCGAATTTCATGCGGGCATCATCGAACGCGTTGAAACCGCATTCGAAAGCCGAAAGCTTTTCAGCATCGGGCGCCTTGTAGGCAACGGCGAAGGGCGCGATCAGGAGCGACAGGCCGATTACAAGGGCGATGGCAATGAAGATGGCGATCGGAATATAAGAACTGAGAAGTCCAGTCATCAGGTTCATCCCTGCTTGCCGCCGACACCGGGAGGTGCGGCTTGGGCAAATGCCCGGCAAGCGAACGTGCGTTGCAACAAGCCGTGGTTAGCGCAGCCGGAGCCAAGGCGCAAGAACTTTAGCAAGTCAATTCCAATTGCAGACGTGCGACATTATTAGCCATGCACATTGTTTTTGCGACAAATCAACGCATCGCCTATTATCTTGCATGCCAGCCCATTCGATATTGCATGACTTGCCTGATGCCGCTGCGGGAAATGCCGCCGCCAGCGCAGATGATGATCGCCAGCGCCACCATCAGAGACTCGGCCCCAGGATGGCGCGGTTAAGGCTGTCGGGCACTATCATCGACCGCAATGCTTACAAGAAATAGCATTATCATATTGAATCACATGTCTATTCTTCGCCTTGGCGCCGCGTGCGGCCGTTACCTGCCAGCGCGACTCATGGTTAGTCGTAACCGAAAAGGCGGCGACATGGCGTTTCCGGCGACGACGTGGCGACCTGCCAATCCTGTTGCGCGACTATGTCGGCCAACGCAAACCTGAACACGCTGCGGGTATGTCGTTATGCCGCACAATCGCGCGGATTTTGCTGCTCTTTCCGTCACCGGAAAATGACGATCGGCACGAGCGCCAAGCCCAGCCCCATGCAACCCAGGCGCTACTTCAAGAAGCGCCCCTCGCCTCCAAACGCCAGCTGATGGGCTGACGATTCACACGGATGCGTAGCAACAAAACATCGTCCGCTTTGGCACTTAGGCTTACGTTCTGCGAGCACTGCATCGTTGCGTATCGCGCTGGATCCACTTACGTGCGGAATACGTACGCTGCGACAGGATCGCGGCGCGAGGGAATCGCATTGAAGGGTCACAGCGTGAATCAACTTGGTAACCGCGCTGTTGCCATCAACGACCAAGGGCGGGCGCGCCGTCTCTTCAGCTACCCAATGCGGCGCACCAGATCAACGACAACAGAAAACAAGCCTAGACCACCACAGTGGCAGCCAGCCTACAGAATGTAAAACGGTACTTGGAGGAGAGATATAAATGGCGCGAGTGACGGGGCTCGAACCCGCGACCTCCGGCGTGACAGGCCGGCACTCTAACCGACTGAGCTACACCCGCGCATTGTAGACACGATACCCGGACCATGCTTTTCAGCATCTGCATTGAAATGGCGCGAGTGACGGGGCTCGAACCCGCGACCTCCGGCGTGACAGGCCGGCACTCTAACCAACTGAGCTACACCCGCATTCATTTCAAGCAATCCGGAGGCTTTCGCATCCTTGTCAAAGCAGCTGTGCCGCTTCGATGAGCGGCTAACTAAGGGGTTCGCATTTGAGTGTCAAGCAGGTTTGGAGACAAAACGATGACAGGCTGCGATTTGTTTGTGGGCGGACGAAATGGAGCGCTAAATCTGTCCCTTATATGAAGGGCGGCTGACGACCTCTCATGACCAACACGGAAATGGGCGTGCTCCCTTCCCGATTTTTTTCCACAGCCACAAATGGCGGCAAACCGGGACAATGATCGGACGGTGTCGAAAAAAATCAAGAAATCTTCACAAACGCTCTTGCGGTTTTGCCACGATCCGCATAGATCACGGCCACCGACGCGGCGGACATGATCCGGTCAGCGGGCGGGCGATTAGCTCAGTTGGTAGAGCGCCTCGTTTACACCGAGGATGTCGGCGGTTCGAGTCCGTCATCGCCCACCATTTTCCTTCCCTTTTTGTTGATCTGAATATCAATCGCGTGAGCTCTGCTTCGGTTGCCAATCTTTGTCGCGCCGATTAGGTTCCGGCCAAATCGAACGGCACCTCCCCTGTGCCCAAGGCAGAGATAGAATCATGAAAACACGCGAAGACCGACAGGCACAGCGGGCAGCCATGCCGCGGACTCAGCTTGCAGCCCATCATATGGAAAACGCACGCCTGCTGCCGGATCGCGGCGAGTTGCTCTATCGGATTCCGAATGGTGGTGTTGGTGTCGAGATCGGGGCCGCCTTCGGTGAGTACACGGCGGAGATTCTGGAAAAGAATCGCCCGTCGCAGCTTTATCTGATCGATCCGTGGAGCATGGATCGCTACAGCTCCGGTCTCGACCAGATCCATACCCAGTTCGGCAAGGAGATCGAAAGCGGCCAGTTGCACCTTATGCAAGGCACGTCGCTGGAGAAGCTTGCCGAGTTCGAGGACGATTTTCTCGACTGGGCCTATATCGACACCGATCACTCGTTCGAGCTGACATGGCAGGAACTGCTGCTCTGCGAGAAGAAGGTGAAGCGCACCGGCCGAATCGCGGGACATGACTTCTGCACCGGCAATACGGTGAAGCCGATTGTCTATGGCGTGGTCGAGGCCGTCACCAAGTTCTGCAAGGACTATGGCTGGCAGTTCGAGTTTCTGACCGTCGAATCACACGCGCATTTTTCCTTCTGCCTGAAGCGGCTCTGACGGGGGCGAATCCGGTGCCGGGCAAGGCGCCCGGCATGCGCCATTGATCTGTTGCATCATGGCGAGCGTAAGCCTTGCATCGGCCTGCCCGGCCTCGTGCGAGGAAACCATCATGCGCAATGCCCACCGCCTTATCGCCGCCGCTCTGCTCTCGGGCCTGCTCACGCCTGGTATCGCCGCAGCGCGGGATTTCCGGCTTGAAGCATTCTTCGCAGGCAAGAGCAGCGCTGTTGGCCGCTTCCAGGCGATCAACGGCGTCGATCGCCGCTTCAAGGTGGCGCTGACTGGCCGCTGGAACGGCAAGGTGCTCAGCCTGCGCGAGGATTTCGTCTATGCCGACGGTGAGCGCGATCGCAAGACATGGCACTTCACCAAGACGGCGCCCGGCCGTTATACCGGCACTCGTGAGGACGTCGTCGGTGAGGCGATGGTCCAGATCACCGGGAATGTGGCGCGCTATTCCTATCTTGTCGATATCGACCCCGGCGCGGGAAAAAACATCGTGCGCTTCCACGACACCTTGCGGCTGATGCCCGACGGCACCCTACTCAACACCGCATGGGTCAGCAAATTCGCATTCCCGGTCGCTAAGGTGCGGGTCGATTTCACCAAGCCATGATGGCGACACTCGCGGTGGCCCGCCCTATCTCCTCTCGCGAACGCTTGTTCCCGTTATCGTCCACTGATAGTGCCGAGCGGGACAATCACGAGGAGGACCTTTCATGAAGCAGCATTCTTTCGGCCACCTTCCCCACACGGTGACCAATATCGGTTTTGGCGCCTGGCAGATCGGTGGCGCCTGGGGCGACGTCAGCGAGGCTGACGGGCGGGCAGCGCTCAATGCGGCGCTAGACGCCGGCATGACGTTCATCGACACCGCCGACGTCTACGGCGACGGGCGCTCCGAAAAGATCATCGCCGACGTGCTCGACGCCCGTGGCGGCGAGCGTCCGATGGTGGCGACCAAGGCCGGGCGACGCCTCAGCCCGCATGTGGCGGACGGCTATACCAAGGCCAATCTCGAAGGCTTCATCGACCGCAGCCTGGCGAACCTGCGTGTCGATAGCCTCGACCTCGTACAATTGCACTGCCCACCGACGGACGTACTCTATCGTCCTGAGGTTTTCGACGGCCTGAACGACCTCCAGAAGGCCGGCAAGATTCGCGGCTATGGCGTCAGCGTCGAGAAGGTCGAGGAAGCGCTAAAGGCAATCGAGTTTCCCGGCGTGGTCAGCATCCAGATCATCTACAACATGTTCCGCCAACGGCCCGACCACCTGTTCTTCCAGGAGGCGCGTCGCAAGAACATCGCCGTCATCGCCCGCGTGCCGTTGGCGAGCGGCCTGCTCTCCGGCAAAATCAGCCGAGACACGACATTCGCGACTGACGATCACCGCAATTTCAACCGCAACGGCGAGGCATTCGATGTCGGCGAGACATTTGCCGGCGTTCCGTTCGAGGTGGGGCTGCAGGCGGTCGAAGAGGTCCGAAAGCTGGTGCCTGCGGGCGTAACGATGGCCGCTTTCGCGCTGCGCTGGATCCTGATGAGCGATTCGGTGACCGTGGTCATCCCCGGCGCCCGCAATGGCGAGCAGGCGAAAGCCAATGCCGCGGCGGCGAACCTTGCGCCGTTGCCGCAGGAAGTCATGGACGCCAGCCGCGAAATCTACGAGCGGTTGATAGCGCCGCATGTGCATCAGCGCTGGTAAGCGTCTCAGCGGAAGACAGAAATGGCCGGGCGTTGACCCGGCCATTTCGTTTTCTGGGATCGGTTCGAATTACTTCTTGTCAGCGTAGGCCTTGATGGCGGCAGCCACCTCGGCCTGGGCCTTCTCTGCATTCTCGAAGCCGCTGAGTTCGACAACCTTGCGCTTGTCCGGCAACTGCTTGTAGACGCGGAAGAAGGCTTCCAGGCGCTGCTGCTCGATTTCAGGAAGATCGCTGATCTCCTTGATCTTATCATAGGTGGGATCGATGTCGCTGGCCGGCACGGCAACGATCTTGTCGTCCTTCTCGCCACCATCGATCATGTTCAGCACGCCGATTGCGCGGACCTTGATGATGGCGCCCGGAACGATCGGTTCGCGGGTATAGACGAGCGCGTCGAGCGGGTCGCCGTCGCCGCCGAGCGAGCTGGTGATGGAACCGTAGTTGGCCGGATAGATTACCGGCATCGACTGGAAGCGATCAACGACGATGTGGCCTGTATCGGCATCGATCTCGTACTTGGTGAAGCTTCCCTGCGGAATTTCGATTGCCGTGAAGAATTCCTTGCTGTCATCCTTCGGCTGCGGAAAGTCGAGATAGGACACATAGTCGCCCGCGGCAGCGATGCCGGCCGTCAGGAGAACGGCAGCAGCGGCAGAAATCATCGTCTTCATAAAAGATACCCCCAATTGGCATGGTGAAGAAACGCCCTCCGCCTATGGGGTTCGCATTACAGCGATGTGACATAACCCCGGCATCCACCGATGGGCCCATGACATTCTCGTGAACGCCGCGTCTCAGCCCGCTGGACCGCCCGCACGCTCGCGCTTCATCTCGTGGCGCATGATGAACAGCGATGCGCCGAGAATCAGCAAGGCGCCCAGCCAAAGATATCCTGCGGGCGCATAACCGAAGAACAGCCAGCCAGCGAGGACGTTGAGCGGAAGCTTGAGGTCGTCGAAAGGCTGGACGTAGGCAGCGTCGGCAGCGCTGTAGGCCAGAGTCAGCAGGTATTGCGCGGCAACGGTGAGCACCCCTGCCCCGACGAGAAGCGCCAGCGTCATGCCTGACGGCATCGCAAAGCCCGCTGCGAGCGCAAGGCTGCCGTTGACGGGCGTCAGGAGGACGAGCAGCCAGACCGTGATGGTCTCTGGTTTCTCGATATCAGTCAGGCTCTTGGTGATCAGCGACGAGGCTCCCCAGAGCAAGGCGGACAGGATCGGCAGCAGCGCGGCCCAGGTGAAGCTGTCAGACCACGGCTGCAGGATGATCATCGCGCCCGCGAAGCCGAAGGCTGTCGCCCCCCAGCGCGCTGCCCCCACCTGCTCGCCAAGAAGCATCCGGGCGCCGAGGATGATAAAGAAGGGCGACGTCATGACCAGGGCGATCGCCTGCCAGATCGGGACGGTGGCAAGACCGGCAACCCAGGCCTGCACGCCGAGCGCCGCCAGCACGACACGCACGATATGACGCCAGGGATACCGGGTTCGCATCGCCGACAGACCGGTCTTCCACAGGAACGGCAAGGAGAAGATCAGCGCGAAGGCATATTGCCAGAAGGCCACCGACGCGAAGGGGAAGGCCAGTGTCATCGTCAGCCACTGGGTAACGACATTGAGCACCGCAAAGGCGATGCCGGCAAGCACCATGAAGCTTGCTCCGGCAAGGGCACGCGAGGTGGATACGGATATTGGGGAAGTCTGATTCATGTCATTCATCCGAACAAAAGGACCAACATAAATCAGGACGCATGAACACGATCGTTGCGCGGCAGACGACCTCCCCCGCTTCAACCTGCTCATTCTCTTTCATCCGGACTATGACCGTCGGCTCCGGAATCACACCGGATCTGCTGACCCTTCCTGCATGAAGCAGAAAAGCGCTCGCGGGCTTGGGCTGTAGCCTTTACCGCCGGTGGGGAATTGCACCCCGCCCTGAGAACACCCAAGGCCTAGTTCAAAGCACTGCCTGCGGCAAGCCTTCCATATACGAAAAAGGTCCGGCTTTCGCCGAACCCTTCCAATACCTGTGATGTCGGTCTCGTTGTCCGACAGCCAAGCAAATCCGATTAGCTGTTGACAGCTTCCTTCAGGCCCTTGCCGGGCGTGAACTTCGGCACGTTGCGCGCCGGGATGTCGACTTCAGCACCCGTGGACGGGTTACGGCCCTTGGTGGCGGCGCGATGGGAAACGGTGAAGCTACCGAAACCAGCGAGGCGAACATCGCCCTTGCCCTTGAGTTCAGCCTGGACAACTTCGAAAACTGCGTCGACTGCGGAAGCAGCATCGGTCTTCGAGAGTCCTGCCTTTTCGGCAACTGCGGACACGAGTTCATTCTTGTTCATGTTTCCACCCCTTTCTAAATGGTTCGAAACGACTCAAATCTATAGCCGGGCACGGAATATGGTGCATCAGGCCCGCCGCACCCCAAAGACCCTGCAAATCAAGGAAAAGCAAGCGTCTCAGCGCGGTTTTCACAAAAAAAGGCTGGCAAAAATGCCAGCCTTTTCAGGGTTTTTAAGCAATAGGGCACGAATGTGGCAAACAAGGCTCAATGAGCGATTGCAGCACCAGTTTCATCGATCCCCTCGACCGTTGCGATCACAGGCGTTTCCACCGTGCCATCCCACTCGATCGCCTCCGGTCTGCGGACCAGAGCATGCTTGATCACTTCGCCCATGCGGGACACGGGGATGATCTCCATGTTGTTCTTCACGTTATCCGGAATCTCCGCCAGGTCCTTGGCGTTTTCTTCCGGGATCAGAACCGTTTTGATACCACCGCGCAGTGCCGCGAGCAGCTTTTCCTTCAGGCCACCGATCGGCAAGACGCGGCCGCGAAGCGTTATCTCGCCCGTCATCGCCACATCCTTGCGGACGGGGATACCGGTCATGATCGAGACGATCGCCGTTGCCATGCCGACACCGGCCGACGGACCATCCTTCGGCGTTGCACCTTCCGGCACGTGGACGTGGATGTCCGACTTGTCGAAGCGTGGAGGCTCGATACCGAAATCGACGGCGCGCGAGCGGACATAGGATGCCGCTGCGGAAATCGATTCCTTCATCACTTCCTTCAGGTTGCCGGTCACGGTCATGCGACCCTTGCCCGGCATCATGACGCCTTCGATCGTCAGCAACTCGCCGCCAACCTCGGTCCAGGCCAGACCGGTGACGACACCGACCTGATCCTCGCCCTCGGCTTCGCCGTGGCGGAAGCGGGGAACGCCAAGGTAATCCGAGATGTTGGCAGCGGTGACCGCAACCGACTTCGTCTTGCCCTTGATGATCTCGGTGACCGCCTTGCGGGCGAGCTTCATCAGTTCGCGTTCGAAGCTACGAACACCGGCTTCACGGGTGTACTGCTGGCTGATCGCCATCAGGGCATCGTCGCTGACCGAGAATTCCTCGGGCTGCAGAGCATGTTCCTTGATGGCCTTCGGCAGCAGGTGCCGCTTGGCGATCTCGCGCTTTTCGTCTTCGGTGTAGCCGGCGATACGGATGACTTCCATGCGGTCCATCAAAGGTGCCGGAATGTTCAGCGTGTTCGCCGTCGTGATGAACATCACGTCCGACAGGTCGTATTCGACTTCAAGGTAGTGGTCCATGAAGGTCGAGTTCTGTGCCGGATCCAGCACCTCGAGCAAAGCCGACGACGGATCACCACGGAAGTCCTGGCCCATCTTGTCGATTTCATCGAGCAGGAAGAGCGGGTTGGACTTCTTAGCCTTCTTCATCGACTGAATGACCTTGCCGGGCATCGAACCGATGTAGGTGCGGCGGTGGCCGCGGATTTCGGCTTCGTCACGGACGCCACCAAGCGCCATGCGGACATACTCACGGCCGGTCGCCTTGGCGATCGACTGGGCGAGCGAGGTCTTGCCGACACCCGGAGGGCCGACGAGGCACAGGATCGGGCCCTTGATCTTCGTGGCACGCGCCTGAACCGCCAGATACTCGACGATGCGCTCCTTGACCTTGTCGAGACCGAAGTGATCGGCTTCGAGGATCTTCTCGGCATTGTTGAGATCGGTCTTGATCTTCGACTTCTTCGACCACGGAATACCGAGCAACCAATCGAGGTAGTTGCGGACGACGGTGGCTTCAGCCGACATCGGACTCATCTGCCGCAGCTTCTTCAGCTCGGCATCGGCCTTTTCGCGACCTTCCTTGGAGAGCTTGGTCTTGGTGATGCGCTCTTCCAGTTCGGCCATCTCGTCGCGGCCTTCCTCGCCGTCGCCGAGCTCCTTCTGGATCGCCTTCATCTGCTCATTCAGGTAGTATTCGCGCTGGGTCTTCTCCATCTGGCGCTTGACGCGCGAGCGGATGCGCTTCTCGACCTGAAGGACCGAGATCTCACCTTCCATGAAGCCGAGCGCCTTTTCGAGGCGTGCCTTGACGCTGGTGGTTTCCAGCATCTCCTGCTTCTCGGTGATCTTGATCGACAGATGCGAAGCGACCGTATCGGCGAGCTTCGAATAATCGTCGATTTGGCTGGCAGCGCCGACAACCTCTGGCGAGATCTTCTTGTTGAGCTTCACGTAGCTCTCGAATTCGGAGACGACCGAGCGGCTCAACGCTTCCAGTTCGACCGGATCGTCGTTCGGCTCTTCGAGCACGTGGCCGAGGGCTTCGTAGAAATCCTCGCGGTCGGTATAGGCGTCTATTTCGGCGCGCGCGCGGCCCTCGACGAGAACCTTCACGGTTCCATCAGGGAGCTTCAGCAGCTGCAGAACATTGGCGACGGTGCCGACATTGTGGATGGCGGACGGTTCGGGATCATCGTCGCTGGCATTGATCTGCGTGACGAGCATGATCTGCTTGTCCGAGCCCATGACTTCCTCGAGCGCGCGGATCGATTTCTCGCGACCGACGAAAAGCGGCACGATCATATGCGGGAAGACCACGATGTCGCGCAGGGGCAATACAGGATAAGCGGTGCTCGCAACTGACGTTTTCTTCGTCATTTCATTTCCTTTCCATCGTCCCGTTTCCGGGCTCTTCTGGCGCAGCCTTCTGAAGGCCGGCTGCACTCTCACTTGAGTAACAAGTGGAGGTTCTAACTATGCTTTTCAAGCTGCCACATCGCCCGTGTCCGCTTGGACATGACAGCTATGCTACAACGGAACACCTCACTATGGCGCGCCTAGCTGGACCAGCGCTGACCATTTCCGAACCGGCTAAAATACAACGCCGAAACACACCAACGGAATCATAGCATAATTGCCAAGGGCGGATGAATTCGCAACGGCAACGGCGGTGGTTTCAGGCGTCATCAGCAAGTTTTATCGGCATTCAGTGGTGCCGTGCACCGTTTTCCAAATAGAAAGGGGCCCGCCAACGGCAAGCCCCTTAAATTCACGGTTCGTATCGTAGCGATACTTACGCCGAGGCGTTGGCTTTTTCGTCCTGGCGATCCGCGTAGATGTAGAGCGGACGCGACGAGCCGCGAACGACTTCGTCCGAGATGACCACTTCGCGAACGCCTTCCAGCGTCGGCAGTTCGAACATCGTGTCGAGCAGGATCTTCTCCATGATCGAGCGAAGGCCGCGGGCGCCGGTCTTGCGGGTGATCGCCTTGCGGGCGATTTCGCGAAGAGCGTCCTCGTGGAAGGTGAGTTCCACGTCTTCCATCTCGAACAGGCGCTGATACTGCTTGATGAGCGCGTTCTTCGGTTCCGACAGGATCTGGATCAGCGCATCTTCATCGAGGTCCTCAAGCGTCGCCAGAACCGGCAGACGACCGATGAACTCGGGGATGAGGCCGAACTTGACCAGATCTTCCGGCTCCAGTTCGCGCAGCACTTCGCCGACGCGGCGATCGTCCTGAGCCTTGACGGATGCACCGAAGCCGATCGAGGTCTTCTCGCCACGAGCGGAGATGATCTTGTCGAGACCGGCAAACGCGCCACCGCAGATGAACAGGATGTTCGTGGTGTCGACCTGCAGGAATTCCTGCTGCGGATGCTTGCGGCCGCCCTGCGGCGGAACGGAAGCCACCGTGCCTTCCATGATCTTCAGAAGCGCCTGCTGCACGCCCTCGCCCGACACGTCGCGGGTGATGGACGGGTTGTCGGACTTGCGCGAGATTTTGTCGACTTCGTCGATGTAGACGATGCCGCGCTGCGCGCGCTCGACGTTGTAGTCGGCCGACTGCAGAAGCTTCAGAATGATGTTTTCGACGTCTTCACCGACATAGCCGGCTTCTGTCAGCGTCGTCGCATCAGCCATGGTGAACGGCACGTCGATGATGCGGGCGAGCGTCTGGGCAAGATAGGTCTTGCCGCAACCGGTCGGGCCGACCAGCATGATGTTCGACTTCGCAAGCTCGATCTCGCCGTTCTTGGTGGCGTGCGCGAGGCGCTTGTAATGGTTGTGTACGGCAACGGACAGGATCTTCTTCGCCTGGCGCTGGCCGATGACGTATTCGTCGAGGACCTTGATGATGTCCTGGGGCGTGGGAACGCCATCACGGGACTTGACCATCGAGGATTTGTTTTCCTCGCGGATGATGTCCATGCACAATTCGACGCATTCATCGCAGATGAAAACTGTCGGTCCGGCAATCAGCTTCCGGACTTCGTGCTGGCTCTTTCCGCAGAAGGAGCAGTACAGGGTGTTCTTAGAGTCGCCGCCGTTGCTGCCGCTGACTTTGCTCATATCACTTTCCTTCCAGCACGCCGCATTTCAAGGTGAAATGGCGGTCCACTCATTGGCCTGCCCCACTTGGGCTACAGCCGGCCAAGGCCGTCAAGGGGTACGAACCGGGTCCAGACTAGGCCGTCCTGGCCCCGGCGGCAACGAATTCCCCTTCAAAGCCAAATGCTATGTCATAAAAATTCAACATAGCATTAATACTTGAGATTGGTTTACCCGCCACTCGGTTTATTCCCTAGTTCGATCACAAATGAGATAGAACTGTGGCGGGGAAAACACCATCCCTAGTTCTGACTAGGTGCATCGCCTTCCATTTCGGCACGCGACGTGAGGACCTTGTCGATCACGCCCCATTCCTTCGCTTCTGCCGCATCCATGAAATGGTCACGGTCGAGCGTCTTTTCAACTTCGTCGTATGTACGGCCGGTGTGCTTGACGTACACCTCGTTAAGACGGCGCTTCATTTTGATAATGTCGCGGGCATGGCGCTCGATGTCCGACGCCTGTCCGGAGAAGCCGCCCGATGGCTGGTGAACCATGATGCGGGAGTTCGGCGTCGCGAAGCGCATGTCCTTGTCGCCGGCCGCGAGAAGCAGCGATCCCATGGACGCGGCCTGGCCGATGCACAACGTCGACACGGCAGGCTTGATGAACTGCATCGTGTCATAGATCGCCATGCCGGCGGTGACGACGCCACCTGGCGAATTGATGTAGAGCGCGATTTCCTTCTTGGGGTTCTCGGCCTCAAGGAAAAGCAGCTGTGCGCAGACGAGCGTCGCGACGTGATCCTCGACCGGGCCCGTCAGGAAGATGATGCGTTCCTTGAGCAGGCGCGAATAAATGTCGTAGGAGCGTTCACCGCGATTGGTCTGTTCCACAACCATCGGCACGAGTGCCATAGCGGTATCGACTGGGTTTCTCATGTGCGTCCTTTGTCAACGTCTTTCCGGCCCGACGCCGGGAATCAAAGAAAATGCCTTATCCCTACATAGAACTTCCCTACCCTTCTCTTCAAGACGCGCCTTGGGATAACGTTAAGAGGGAGCGGAGCCATGCCTGATTTAGATGGCTTTTCTGTAGGGACATTCTTCGAAACCGGTGTTAACGACCAAGGCCACATGCGTCCCTGCACAGATTTTCCGTTCGGCAAGATGAAGAAATGCTAAATTTTCCGTATCGATGGGGGCGGCATTTACCTCGTGGAAAGCCTATCACAAGATATCCGGCGACGCCTGCGGCCGGGCGCAAGGCCATTAAGGAAGTCACCAGCTTATTTAGCCAGTATGCGGCCATCAATGGGGTGTTGCCGTGTTCAACGTTACGACAGGACTGGCCATTTGGTGCTCCGAGGCAATGACGCTGGCGCTGGTCGCGTTCATTGCCTGGCGCCATAATGTGCGAGATAAGACATATCTTTACTGGGGCCTCGGCTTCCTGCTGAGCGGCATCGGGTTTGCAATGGTCGCGCTGCGCGGCCATATCCCAAGCATCCTCTCCGTCGAGATCGGCAATACAATCGCACTTGCGGGACAGAGTGCCTGGATTGCGGGATATCTGGCGCTAGACAAGCGCCGCGTCGAATGGTGGGTTCTGTTGCCGCCGGTAATCTGGCTGGCCGGCGTCTTCCTTCCCTGGGTCAACGACGACTACCCGAACCGGGTTGCACTCTACAATCTCGCTTCCGCTGCCGGTGCGACGGCACTGACCATGGCTGTCAGCTCGCCTGGCCTCAACAGGGAAGCGGCACGCGCCAAGCTGGCGATCATCTTCATCGTCCAGAGCTGCCTGTGCTTTGCCACTGCACTTGCGATCGGCATCATTTCGCCCGATGACGTCGAGGCCTCGAACCTTGCCGGCGCCGCGGCGATGGGAACGGCGTTCCTGCTGACACTCGCCTGCGCTCTCACCTTCCGGTTGATCATGGAACGCTCGGAGCAGAAGCTGCGCATTCTCAGCCTGACCGATACGCTGACCGGCGTGCTCAACCGCCGCGGTCTGTTCGCGCAGTTCACGCGCATCCAAACAAAAGCCTTCGACGATCGCCGGCAGGTCGCGGTGCTGCTGTTCGATCTCGATAACTTCAAGCGCATCAATGACCGTTTCGGCCATCAGGGCGGCGATGCGGTGCTGACGGTATTTGCCCGCATGGCGCGACAGTTCACGCCATCAGGCGTCTTCGGGCGCATGGGCGGCGAGGAGTTCGCGGCTTTCGCAAGCGTTGCCGACCAGACCGAAGCGGAAGCGCTGGCGGAGACAATCCGCACCGAGTTCTGCCGGGTGCCTGTCAGCACCGGCGACGCAATCGTCCCGGCGACAGTCAGCGTCGGCGTCGCGCTGGCCTCGCCGCTCGAAGCCAACATGGACAAGCTTGTTTCGGCCGCCGACCGCGCGCTTTACGCAGCCAAGGGCGCCGGCAGAAACTGCACGGTCATCTTCGGAGAAGCGGAGGCAGCTGCCCCACCGCCGGTTGAACCGGATCACACCACCGGCGAACTGGTGCCGACCCTCGACGACCAGATCCATGCGCTTCGCCGTGTCGGATCGCTTGGCCGTGGCTAACAACAGGTTGTACTCTCTTTTCGAGGCTCGGCAAATCCGCTAAGCCTCGAAGCATGATCACATTGCCTTTTATTTCCATTGAACCCGCCACACGTCGCGTCTCCCTCGACGCCCGCAATCCAGCCTTCTACGGCAATCCCAACGCTGCATATGCGGCGCTGCACGCGCATTGTCCGACCTTCTACTGGGAAGAGCAGAAGCAGTGGTTCTTCACCGGCTACGACCATGTGAACGCCCTTTTGCGCGACCGCCGTTTCGGCCGGCAGATTCTGCATATCGCCAGCCGCGAAGAGCTCGGCATTCCCGAGCCGGACCAGCATGTCGCGAATTTTGACCTCGCCGAGCGCTATTCGCTGCTAGAGCTGGAGCCGCCGGAGCACACGCGCCTCAGGACGCTGGTGAACCGTGCCTTCGTCTCTCGCCATGTGGAGAAAATGAAGCCGGAGCTGGCGGAACTGGCCAATCGGCTGATCGACCAATTCGCGGATAAGGGCGAAGTCGAGCTGTTGTCGGCCTTCGCCGACATCATCCCGGTGACGATGATCGCGCGGATGATCGGCATTCCGGAAGAGATGGGGCCGCAGCTCCTGAAATGGTCGCATGCCTATATCCGCATGTATCTCTTCGGCCGCACGCGTGCAGACGAGGATGGCGCCGAAAAAGCAGCGAAGGAATTCGCGGATTATGTGAAGACGGTGATCGCGGAGCGGCGCGCCAATCCGCGCGACGACCTTCTGACCCACATGATCCACACCGAGCACAAGGGGCAGTATCTTACCGAAGACGAACTGGTCTCGACGACGATCGTGCTTCTTAACGCCGGCCACGAAGCGACCGTGCACCAGATCGGCAACTCGGTCCGGATGATCCTCGACAATGGCTTTTCGGCAACGGAACTCTTCAAGGACGAGGCGACGACCGAGCGGACGATCGAGGAGACGCTGCGGATTTGCGCGCCGGTCCACATCTTCCAGCGCTGGGCGCTGGAGCCGGCTGAGATCGACGGCATCTCGTTCAAGCGCGGCGACAAGGTCAGCCTGATCCTGGCGGCGGCCAATCTCGATCCGTTGAAGTTCAGCGATCCCCTCGCGTTCAAACCGGATCGCCGTGAGGCGCCCAACCTGTCCTTCGGCGCCGGCATCCATTTCTGCATCGGGGCGCCGTTGGCGAGGCTCGAGCTGAACGTGGTGCTGCCGATCCTTTTCGAGCGGCTGCCAGGCCTGAAACTGGCAAGAACGCCCGAGGTGAAGGACGTCTATCACTTCCACGGGCTGGATCGCCTCGATCTCACCTGGCCAATTGGCTAAAAAACAACCGCACTCCCTTTCGGGAGTGCGGTCATCGCCTTGGGAGGCACAGTTGCCGTTTCCGGCAGGCTGTTCTTGGGTTCTTGATGGATGCCTATTCGGCAGCCTGCAGGTCCGGGATCGCGGTATCGAGCTCTTCCGGCAGCTGGCCTGCCATCGCGGCGGCAAACCGCGTCTCATCAAGCTCGTTCTCCCAACGGGCGACGACGACAGTCGCGACCGCATTGCCGACCAGATTGGTCAACGCTCGGCATTCAGACATGAAGCGGTCGATGCCGAGGATCAGAGCCATGCCGGCAACCGGCACGGACGGCACGACCGACAGCGTCGCGGCCAGCGTGATGAAGCCGGCGCCCGTGATGCCGGCAGCGCCCTTGGACGAGAGCATGGCAACGAGCAGCAGCAGGATCTGGTCGCCGAGCGACAGGTCGATGCCGGTGGCCTGGGCGATGAACAGGGCCGCCAGCGTCATGTAGATGTTGGTGCCGTCGAGGTTGAAGGAATAGCCGGTCGGGATGACCAGACCGACGACCGAGCGCTTGCAGCCGGCGCGTTCCATCTTCTGCATCAGGCCAGGAAGGGCTGCTTCCGACGACGAGGTGCCGAGCACGAGCAGCAGTTCTTCCTTGATGTAGCGGATGAGCGACAGGATCGAGAAGCCGTTATACTTCGCCACGGCACCCAACACGACCAGCACGAACAGCAGCGCCGTGATGTAGAAGGTGAGGATGAGATAGGCGAGGTTGGCGACCGAACCGATGCCGTATTTGCCGATGGTGAAGGCCATGGCGCCGAACGCGCCGATCGGGGCAGCCTTCATCAGGATGGCAACTAGGCGGAAGACGGGGGCAGTGAGCGCGGTGAGGAAATCAGTCACCGGCTTGCCCTTGTCGCCGACCATGCCGAGCGCGATGCCGAACAGCACCGAGAAGAAGAGCACCTGCAGGATATCGCCCTGCGCGAAGGCGCCGACGATGGTTTCCGGGATGATGTTCATCAGGAAGCCGGTGATCGTGGTTTCGTGCGCCTTGGTGGCGTAGGTCGCGACCGCCTTGCCGTCCAGCGTCGCCGGATCGATGTTCATGCCGGCGCCCGGATGCAGCAGGTTGCCGACGATCAGGCCTACGATGAGGGCCAGCGTCGAGAAGGTGATGAAATAGAGCATCGCCTTGCCGGCGACGCGGCCGACCTTCTTCAGGTCCGACATGCCGGCAATACCGGTCGCGACGGTGAGGAAGATGACCGGGGCGATGATCATCTTGACGAGGCGGATGAAGGCATCGCCGAGCGGCTTCAGGCTGGCGCCGAAATCAGGCCAGAAATGGCCGATCAGCATGCCGGCGATAATGGCGACGACGACCTGGAAATAGAGGTGCAGGTAGAATGGAGTCTTGCGCCGTGGCTCGGCGTCTGGAATTGCAACGTTCATGGTGTCCTCCATAAGCCCCAAACCAGACCGGCCTCCCGGGGCATTTGCGTTTCGATCGACAGTCAACGGACTGTTTGACGTAGCGTTTGCAAAGGCCATGCCAGTTGGCGGCGCCGCATTATCGCCATGATCTAAAACGGATTTTCGCTGATCGAAAAAACAGCCAAGTCAAATTGCGCGGCTTCTCGCACAATATCGTTTGACTGATGTGCGGAATTACGCACATCATGGTGCATGAACAACTCGCCCGCCACTCCCGGTTTTCAATCGATCGACGATGTCGATCGACAGGCACGGAATGGCTGGATTCTGTTTCTCGTGCTCTCTGCTATCCTGCTGGCCGCAACCTTCATTGGTGCGGAGCTGTATGGGCGGCGGTCGTCCATCAACGTGCTGGCCGCGCAAAGCCAAACCGATGCCAGCTTGAAGGTGGCGTTGATGATGGCGGTTCTCGAGCGCCCCCGCGCGCTGCCGCTACTCTTGGCAGAAGACCAACAGGTTCTGAATGCACTGTCTTCGAACAGCGCTGCCGATATCGATATCCTGAACCGCAAGCTTGAGCGGCTGGTCTCGGGAACGCAAGCGGCCGTGCTCTACGTGATTGGCACGAATGGCCTGGCCATATCGTCGAGCAACTGGCGCGAACCGATCAGCTTCATCGGCAACGACTATAATTTTCGCGAATATTTCAACAAGGCGCTGCAGAAGGGGACGGCGGAGCATTTTGCGCTCGGCAGCGTCAGCAATCGGCCGGGTCTGTATATATCGCGGCGCGTCGGCAGCGCCGAGGCACCGTTGGGTGTCGTGGTTGTGAAACTTGAGTTCAACCAGCTGGAGACGGACTGGCGCGACGCACGGCGCCCGGTCTACGTCACCGACGAACATGGCGTCGTTCTGGTCACCAGCATTCCGTCCTGGCGCTTCATGACCGCCCAGCCGGTGCCGCAGGAAGATCTTGCGGCCATTCGTGACAGCCTGCAATTCGGCGATGCGCCGCTGGCGCCGCTGCCGATCATGCGGCCGAGGATCATCAACCCCAGCACGTCACTGGTCTCCGCCGTCCTTCCGGGCACCGGCGAGGCCGAATATCTGCGTCTGTTCGCAAGCGTGCCGACGACGCCGTGGCGCCTCGAATATCTGGTGCCAACGGAGGCGCCGATCGCCTCCGCGGTTCGGGAGACGCGGCTTCTCTCCTTGGCGGTGCTGGTGCCGATCCTGGCGGGTGCCGCTTTCCTGCTCCGTCGACGCCAGAGTGCCGCCATGCGGATTGCCGTCGAACTGTCGATGCGCGAGGAATTGGAGCGGCGGGTGGTTGCGCGCACGGAAGACCTCAGCCGCGCTCGCGACCGCCTGCAGGCGGAAATCTCCGACCACAGGGACACGGAATCGCGGCTGCAGGTGGTTCAGCAGGAGCTGGTGCAGGCCAACCGCCTTGCCATTCTTGGCCAGGTGGCAGCAGGCGTCGCGCACGAAATCAACCAACCGGTGGCGACGATCCGCGCCTATGCGGACAATGCGCGCGTCTTCCTCGACCGGCAACAGGCTGAGCCGGTCAAGGAGAACCTTGGCGCCATTGCCGCCCTGACCGAGCGGATCGGATCGATTACCGAGGAGCTGAAGGCATTCGCCCGCAAAGGGCGGACGGCACCGGAGCCTGTCGAGCTGCGCGACGTTATCGACGGCGCGGTGGTGCTGCTGAAGAGCCGCTTCGCCGGACAATTGCAGGCGCTCGTCATCCGCCCGCCGCCTCCGGGCCTGCAGGTGCTCGGCAACCGGGTGCGGCTGGAGCAGATCCTGATCAACTTGTTCCAGAACGCGCTAGAGGCGCTGGAAGGTCGCGAGGATGCGAAAGTGGCGATATCGGCCGTGGCGACGGAGGATGAAGTGATGGTGATGGTCGCCGACAACGGCCCAGGCATACCGTCCGCGATCCTCGCCTCGCTGTTCACGCCCTTCAATACGTCCAAGGAAAAAGGACTCGGTCTTGGACTGGTGATCTCCAAGGATATCGTTGCCGATTACGGCGGGCGTATCGAGGTTTCCAGCACCGACGAAGGAACCTGTTTCACTGTGCATCTGGTGAGAGCGAAACCATGACGACAGCAGTCCCGATATTTCTCGTCGACGACGACAAGGAGCTTCTGCGAGCGACAAAGCAGACGCTTGAACTCGCCGGCTTTGCGGTTTCGGCCTTTTCGTCGGCGATGGAGGCCCTGTCAGTGCTAACGCCCGACTTTCCCGGCATCATCGTGTCGGATATCCGCATGCCGCAGATCGACGGGCTACAGCTGTTCGACCGGGTGCAGCAGCAGGACCGGGATTTGCCGGTGATCCTCATGACCGGCCACGGCGATATCCCGATGGCGGTGAAGGCCATTCAGCAGGGTGTCTATGATTTCATCAGCAAGCCCTTTCCCGCGGACAGGCTGGTACAGAGCGTTCGTCGCGCGGCCGAGAAGCGTCGCCTGATCCTGGAGAACCGGGCGCTTCGCAAGGCAAGCGAGCAGGTGCGCGATGACCTGCCGCTGATCGGCCAGACGCCGGCGATGGAGCGGCTGCGCCACACCCTTCGGCAGATCGCCGATACCGATGTCGATGTGCTGGTGACCGGCGAAACCGGCAGCGGCAAGGAGGTGGTGGCCAGCCTGCTGCACCAATGGGGACGACGTCGAACGGGCAATTTCGTGGCGCTGAACTGCGGCGCCCTGCCCGAGACAGTGATCGAGAGCGAGTTGTTCGGCCATGAGCCGGGCGCATTTACCGGTGCACAGAAGAAACGCGTCGGCCGCATCGAACACGCCAGCGGCGGCACGCTGTTTCTGGACGAGATCGAAAGCATGGCGCCATCGACTCAAGTGCAGATGCTGCGCGTGCTCGAGATGCGCGAAGTGACGCCGCTCGGCACCAATGAGGTGCGGCCGGTCGATCTGCGTGTGGTGGCCGCCGCCAAGGTCGATCTCGGCGATCCCCGGCAACGCGGCGAGTTCCGCGAGGATCTCTATTACCGTCTCAATGTGGTGACGATTTCCATCCCGCCACTGCGCGAACGGCGCGACGATATCCCGTTGCTCTTCGGCTATTTCGCCGAGCGGGCGGCCAAGCGATTCCGGCGCGACATGCCGGTCGCGTCGGCAGCGCTCCACCGGCATCTGCATGATCACGACTGGCCCGGCAATGTTCGCGAGTTGTCGCATTTTGCCGAACGCTTCGTGCTGGGTGTCGAGCAGATCGCCGGCAGCGCGCAAAGCACGAAAGCCGGCGATCCTAATGAGGCGCTGCCATTGCCGGATCGGCTCGACCGCTATGAAGCCAGCATCATCCGTGAGGCGCTGGACAGCAATGACGGCGATGTCCGCAGGACAATCGCGGAACTCGGCATCCCGCGAAAGACCTTTTATGACAAGCTGCAGCGCCACGGCATCGTACGTGCCGACTTCGCGCCAAGCGATGAGCGTAGTTGACCCTTATGGTCGCTGCCATCCTCACTTGGCGGCAATCCATGCGTTGGCCTTTTCGGCGTCAGGCGCCCGCCACGCCATAACGTGCGGCGGGCTTGTTGTGCGACAGGTTCGGACCGAGCGCCAGCCGCGCAGCCGTGGCAGCGGTCAGATCGGCGCTGTCCGGCAGAGACGGAATCGTGACCAATTCACCTTGGTCGAGGCCGGCCAAGGCGGCGTCCACCATATCGGTCACATCCATCACCATAGACGGCGGCAAGTTGTCGATCGAACCGCCGGCGCGCTCGAATATTTCCGTTCGGGTCAAACCGGGTAGGACCGCTTGGACCTTCACGCCCTTGTCTGAAACTTCGGAGTGGATTGCCTGCGTAAGGTTCAGCACGAAGGCCTTGGTGGCGCTGTAGGTGCCGTTGAACCGTTCGGGGATATACGCAACGACCGAAGCGATGTTGACGATCGCGCCCCTGCCCCGGACCGCGAATGCCTGCGCCGCGGCAACGGCAAGCCGGTTAACCGCCACAACGTTCAACTCGATCATCGTATCGAGATAGTCTGGATCATCCTCAAGCAGCTTTCCCTTCGGCCCGATGCCGGCATTATTGACCAGAACGGTGATGGCGTCATTTTCCCGCAGCCTAGCCTCGACTGACCGCACGGCGGCGCGGTCGGTGAGATCGGCCGGGAAGACGTCGACCGTGACGCCTGTCTCCTTCGTCAAACGCTCCGACAACGCCTGCAGCCGCTGCGCATCGCGCGCAACGAGGATCAGGTCGTAGCCGCGTCTGGCGAGACGGTCGGCATAGGTGGCGCCGATACCGGAGGAGGCACCGGTGATGAGAGCAGTTCCGAGAGGGCTAGGCATGGCAGCATTCCTTTGCGTCATTGATTAACCGGTATATGCCACCATATTTAAGAGGACTGTTGCTCTGCGCAAGTGGCCCTCGAAAGAATTGTTGTTTCGACGGTTGACCCGTCGCACCCAATCGGGAGACATCAGCAACGGAGAAAACGACATGAACGACAAGACCAGCCTCCCCGGCGTCTGGAGCTATTGCAGCAACGGCGCCCTCAAACGCGCCTCGCGCCAACTTGGCCAGCTTTACGAAGACGTGATGGCGTCGAGTGGGTTGAGGATCACCCAATATACATTGCTGACCCAGATCAAGATTGGCGGCGAAACGCCGCTGAAGGTCCTCGCGGAGACCATGGTGATGGATCTGTCGGCGCTTGGGCACACGCTGAAGCCGCTGCTGCGCGACGGTCTTGTCGAACTGGTGCCTGATAACAAGGATAGACGCGTCAAGCGCGTGCGGCTCACCGATGAGGGACAACGGCGGTGGTCGGAGACCAGTTCGCTGTGGCAGGATGCGCAGGCGCGTTTCGACGCGGCATTCGGCAAGGAGGCTTCCGAGAACCTTCGTCGTACAATGGATATGATCTCATCGCCCGAGTTTGCTCGCGCCTTTGCCGCCGCCGGGCAAGAGCCCGGTGGCGACTGACCAAGTGCATAAGAGGGAAGACCACGCGGGCTCGCGTCAGAGCCTGACGACGTAGTCCTTGCGAGTCGTTTCAACGACTTCCCAGGTTCCCTTGAAGCCCGGCCTCAAGATCATTCGGTCGCCGGCGCGCAGATGCACGCCATCGCCGCCGTCTTCGGTCACGATGGAATGGCCGGAGAGGACGCTGAAGTATTCCCACTCGTCGTAGACGATCCGCCATTTCCCCGGCGTCGCCTCCCATATGCCGGCGTAGACGCCACCATCGGTCTCCTCCAGATTCCACGTCTTGAATTGCGGGTTGCCGGATAACAAGCGATCCGCGGCTGGGGCACCGAGTTCCGGCTCGGCGCCCGTTATGTCGAAGGTAAGCTGGTTTATCATCGGATCTCAGATCTTCGCGAGCGACTGTTCGAGATCGGCGATGATGTCCTTGACGTCTTCGATGCCGATCGACAGGCGGACGACATCGGGACCCGCGCCGGCGGCGGTCTTCTGCTCGTCCGTCAGCTGGCGATGGGTGGTCGAGGCCGGATGGATGACCAGCGAGCGGGTGTCGCCGATATTGGCGAGATGCGAGAAGAGTTGCAGGCCTTCCACCAGCGTCTTGCCGGCCTCATAGCCGCCCTTGACGCCAAAGGTGAAGACGGAGCCGGCGCCCTTCGGCGAGTAACGCTGCTGGAGCGCGTGGTTGGGGTCGTCCTCAAGACCGGAATAGTTCACCCAGGCGATCTTGCTATGCGCCTTCAGCCATTTGGCGACGGTCGCCGCATTTTCGCTGTGGCGCTGCATGCGCAGCGGCAGCGTCTCGATGCCGGTGATGATCAGGAAGGCATTGAACGGCGAGATTGCCGGGCCGAGATCGCGCAGGCCGAGAACGCGGCAGGCGATGGCGAAGGCGAAGTTGCCGAAGGTCTGGTGCAGCACGACGCCGTTGTATTCCGGGCGCGGGCTGGAGAGCATCGGATACTTGCCCGACTTCGACCAGTCGAAGGTGCCGCCATCGACGATGATGCCGCCCATCGAATTGCCGTGACCGCCGAGGAACTTGGTCAGCGAGTGAATAACGATATCGGCGCCGTGCTCGATCGGACGGATCAGGTAGGGGCTGGCCATGGTGTTGTCGACGATCAGCGGCAGACCGTGCTTGTGGGCGACATCGGCGATCGCAGCGATGTCGACAAACGTGCCGCCGGGATTGGCCAGGCTTTCAATGAAGATCGCCCGCGTATTCTCATCGATCTGGCTTTCGAAGCTTGCGGGATCGGCAGCGTCGGCCCAGCGCACCTTCCAATCGAAATTATCGAAGGCATTGCCGAACTGGTTGATGGAGCCGCCATAGAGCTGCCTGGCGGCGACAAAATTGGTTCCCGGGCGCATGATGGTGTGGAAGACGATCATCTGCGCGGCATGGCCGGAAGCAACTGCCAGCGCGGCGGTCCCGCCTTCAAGCGCGGCTACGCGCTCCTCAAGCACGGCCTGCGTGGGGTTCATGATGCGGGTGTAGATGTTGCCGAACTGCTGAAGGCCGAAGAGTGCCGCGGCGTGATCGGCGTCGTTGAAGACGTAAGCGGTCGTCTGGTAAATCGGCGTGGCGCGTGCACCGGTCGCCGGATCTGGCTTTGCGCCGGCATGCACGGCCAACGTATTGAAACCCGGATCGTTTGCAGTCATGAGGTCCTCCCGCTCTGATTTGAACTTTGTGGCGGGGAGCATAACCGACGATCGGCAAATGTTAATCGCCAAACGTTTCAACCGAAACGGGTTTGGAGAAAAATTTGCTCCTTCTCAGGCGACTAGGCGCGGATATTCGATGGCCGGGCAGCGATCCATGACCACTTTTATGCCCCCTGCTTCCGCTTTCGCCGCAGCGGCATCGTCGCGAACGCCGAGCTGGGCCCAGATGACCTTCGGCCGCGGGTTCATGGCCAGCGCCTCATCGACGACTTCGGCCAGATAGGCCGAGGCGCGGAAGACATCGACCATGTCGACAGGCATCGGCACGTCGGCAAGATGGCCGAAGACCTCCTGCCCCTGTATATGCTTGCCAACCTGGCCGGGATTGACCGGTATGACGTGATAGCCGCGTGATAGGAGATAGCCCATGACGCCATTGCTTGGTCGCGCCGGATTGGGGGATGCACCGGTCAGCGCTATCGTTTTCACCGACTGCAGGATATCGAGGATATAATCGTCATCGTAGTGATCGTGATTCACGTTGCTTGTCTCCCGATTGCGCGGCACCGGCTTCGGATTGGATGAAACCAATGGGCCGGCTGATCGTATATAGGGATGAACAATGCCAAAGGAGGATATTGCCGTGAGAAAAATGCTTCTGTTTCTTGCCGCCCTGCTGGCAGCGACGCCAGCTCTGGCGATATCGCGTTACAATTCGCAAACGATCAGTTGCGATCGTGCGCGGGCCGCGATTCACAATGAGGGCGCGGTGATCCTACGCTATCCGTCTACGCGCGTTCGCGGGATGACGCTGTTCGATCGATACGTGCGCAACAGCCGCCTGTGCGACGCCAACCAATATGCGGAATGGACAACCATTCCGACCAAGGACAACCCGAAATGCCGAGTGCTGAATTGCCAGAACATCGACAACCTGGACGGGATGATCTTTATTCCTGATAACTCGCTTTAGGCGATATTCCAGTAATTGCTTACGATGCCGGCCGATGGGCGCAATACCCACGGATTTTGACTGTCGGATTGCCCAATCCGCTAGCGAGCTGTTGCTGATGCGCATCACCTAAGCGGGTGAAACCCGAAATACCCGTAGATGTTCACTGTATATCCCGTTTATGTCCTGATATGTTCACCCGTATGTTAGAAACACCTCATAGTTGAATGAGGAAAACGAGTTTAAAACTTCTGGCGTACGTCCATCATAATCGCCAGAACGCTACAATCGTCCGATGGTTGCAAAATCGATTAAGCAGAACCGCTACCGATTGCCATTTCCTATGCGGCCCGTGTTGCTTTTTTCAGGCGACGGCGTAACAAGCTCCATGACGTCTTGTTCATACACTACTTGGTAGTCTTTTCTTGTCCCTTACCGTCATCCTGCTGGTCCTCTTCGGTGCGCTTCTGCACGCCACCTGGAATGCCCTGATCAAGGCAGGGACGGACAAGACGCTCGACGCGAGCCTGATATCGGCGGGCGGCGCCATCACGGCATTGCCTTTTTTGCCGCTGTTGCCGTTTCCCCATACGGCGGCCCTGCCCTACATCGCGGCATCGGCCATTCTTCAGTTCATCTATTTCCAGCTCGTTGCTGGCGCCTACCGCGCCGGCGACATCGGCCTTGTCTATCCGCTGATGCGCGGCTGCGCGCCGCTGCTGGTGGCTGCAACGAGCGGCTTCATCCTCGACGAAAGCCTTTCTGCCGGCGCGCTGATCGGAACGATAACGATCTGCGCCGGCATCCTCACGCTTGCCTTCGAGGCCAAGCGCGGCTCCGGCCATGCCATTCGCCTGGCGCTCGCCAACGCCGTGGTCATCGCCACCTACACCTATGTCGATGGCATCGGCGCGCGCATTTCAGGCAACGCCGTGTCCTACACGCTGTGGATGTCGCTGCTGCCGCCTGTCCTGCTGCTCAGCTGGGCGATCTCGCGGCGCGGTATTTTCGCGGTCGCCATGCATGTGAAAGTAAACTGGTGGCGCGGACTGATCGGCGGCGCGGGCTCGATCGGTTCCTACGGACTGGCGCTGTGGGCCATGACCAAGGCCCCGGTGGCAACTGTCGCGGCACTCCGGGAAACGTCGATCCTGTTTGCGTTGATCATCTCGGTGGTGTTTCTCAAGGAAAAGGCCAGCCCATGGCGGTATCTCGCAGGCGTGATCATCGCGCTCGGCGGATTGCTGCTGAAGCTGGCCTGATCCTCTTCAGTGGCTTGGGCTCAAACCGGACCGGGAAGCGAGATCGGATATCTATTCTCCGGACCAATCCGGCATGCGCCCGTCCAAGAACGCGCCAATTCCCTCTTCCGCATCCGTCGTCATTACGCTGTCCACCATTACCTCCGCAGCATAGCCGTAGGCCTCCTCGATCGGCATTTCGAGCTGGCGATAGAAGGCCTCCTTACCGATCCTCAGCGCCATCGGCGACTTCGCCGCGATGACGGAGGCGTACTTGGTGACCACCTGCGTCAGATATTGTTTCGGCACGATGCGGTTGACCAGACCGAAGTCCTTGGCGGTCGAGGCATCGATGGTTTCGCCGGTCAGCAGCATTTCCATTGCCTGCTTGCGGTGCGCCGCACGAGTGATCGCCACCATCGGCGTCGCGCAGAAGAGGCCGATATTGACGCCTGGGGTGCAGAAGGTCGCCGTATCGGTGCAGATGGCGAGGTCGCAGGATGCGACGAGCTGGCAGCCGGCGGCGGTCGCAAGGCCATCGATCTCGGCAATGACCGGCTTCGGCAAACGGGTGATCTCCAGCATCAGATCAGCGGCGAGCGCGAATATCTCCTCGAAGAAGGCTTCGCCATCGTCAGGATCGGCACGGTGCGCGGTCAGTTCCTTCAGGTCGTGCCCGGCGGAAAAGATATCGCCGGTGGAGGCAATGATCACCACGCGCACCGCCTCGTCCGCGGCAGCGCCCTGCAGCTCCCCCATCAGCGTTTCCAGCATCGCGATCGACAGGACATTGGCGGGAGGGTTGTTGAGCGTCAGCCGCAAGACGCCGTCGGCGAGCTGGCGAAGGACGAGCGAGCCGCCATTCGCTTTGCTTGCCTCTGTGCGAAAGGATAGGACTTCTGCCATGATCTGACTCCCTGCATGTCTGTTGCGTGCCAAGAGTTCTGCCACAGGACATCAGCAATTTCGAGAAGAAGCGATGCAACTGGCCGTGACGACGAAGGCGTTCCACCGGTTTCTTCAAAAGGTTTTGCCTCGCTCTCTTGCCCAATTGCCGGCTAGGCAAACCCCAATTCCGACCGGATACATCGCCTAATTTGAGGTACTCAAACACCACATAGCTAAGTTGCTGATTTTGCTATATTGTTTTTCTGATCTCTGCGAATACGAATATTGACGCTCCAGCAGTCAGCCTCTATACACACGCCAGAACGCAGCCCTTCCCGGCTGCTTTCTTTTTGGTGCGCCCCAGGGCTCCCAATTCAAGCAACAAGAAACGCCCTTTCGCCTTCGGGCGAGGGACCCAAAAGAGAGTAACTACTATGGCAACCTTCTCCCAGAAGCCTGCAGAGGTGGAGAAGAAGTGGATCATCATCGACGCCGAAGGGCTTGTCGTTGGTCGTCTCGCTTCTGTTATCGCTATGCGTCTGCGCGGCAAGCACAAGGCAACCTTCACGCCTCACGTTGACGACGGCGACAACGTCATCGTCATCAATGCCGACAAGGTCGTTTTCACCGGCAAGAAGTATTCCGACAAGGTTTACTACTGGCACACGGGTTTTGCCGGCGGCATCAAGGAACGTACTGCTCGCCAGATCATCGAAGGCCGTTTCCCGGAGCGCGTTCTCGAAAAGGCTGTTGAGCGCATGGTTCCCCGTGGCCCGCTCGGTCGTCGCCAGATGAAGAACCTCCGCGTATACGCTGGTTCCGCCCATCCTCATGAAGCACAGCAGCCTGTCGCTCTCGACGTGGCATCGCTGAACAAGAAGAACGTAAGGAGCGCCTAAGAATGGCTGACCTCTCCTCCCTGAAGGATCTCGGCACGGCTACCGAAGCTTCGGCTCCGGTTCACGTCCGTAAGGTCGATTCGCTTGGCCGTTCCTACGCGACCGGCAAGCGCAAGAACGCCGTTGCCCGCGTATGGGTCAAGCCGGGCTCCGGCAAGATCATCGTCAACGGCAAGGAATTCGCGGAATACTTCGCACGTCCGGTTCTGCAGATGATTCTGCGCCAGCCGATCGTTGCTGCTGCCCGCGAAGGCCAGTTCGACATCATCGCAACGGTTGCCGGTGGCGGTCTTTCCGGCCAGGCCGGTGCTGTTCGTCACGGTGTTTCCAAGGCTCTCACCTACTTCGAACCGGGCCTGCGCTCGGTCCTGAAGAAGGGTGGCTTCCTGACCCGCGACAGCCGCGTCGTCGAGCGTAAGAAGTACGGCAAGGCCAAGGCCCGCCGTTCGTTCCAGTTCTCCAAGCGTTAATCACTTCGGACTTCGGAATGTGGAAAGGTCGGGCTTCTGCCCGGCCTTTTTTTGTTTTGGCTTTGTTGCCTTGATCGACGGCGCCAATTACCACTTCATCATCGAAGATGAAGGAGCATGACTTGGCAGACAAATCGATCGACCACGCCTTCACAGCCACCAGCCTCACCTCCGCCGCCACCGATCCGACATTCGCCGGCGCGCTGTCCTTCATGCGCCGCCGCTTCACCAAGGATCTCACAGGCGCAGATGCCGTCGTCTGGGGCGTGCCTTTCGATGCCGCGACCTCCAACAGGCCGGGCACCCGTTTCGGGCCGCAAGCGATCCGGCGCGCCTCGGCGATCTTCGACAACGACCCGCAATACCCTTTCAACCGCGACCTCTTCGCGGACATGGCTGTGATCGATTACGGCGATTGCCTGCTCGACTACGGCAATCACCAGGACACGCCCGAAGCGATCGAGCGGCAGGCGAAAGCGATCGTCGACAGCGGCGCCTTCATGCTGACGCTCGGCGGCGATCACTACGTGACATGGCCGATCCTCAAGGCGCATGCGGCCAAGCACGGACCGCTGGCGCTGGTGCAGTTCGACGCGCATCAGGATACGTGGTTCGACGACAACAGACGGATCGATCATGGATCCTTCGTGGCACGCGCCGTGCGTGACGGCATCATCGATCCGGACCGTTCGATCCAGATCGGCATCCGCACGCATGCGCCCGACGATTTCGGCATCAATATCCTCTATGGCCATCAGGTCGAGGAGATGAGTGCCGGCGAGATCGCCTCGACGATCATCTCGCACACGAAAGGCGCACCGGCCTATTTGACCTTCGATATTGATTGCCTCGATCCGGCTTACGCGCCGGGCACCGGAACGCCGGTTTCCGGCGGCCCATCAAGCGCCAAGATCCTGTCCGTGCTGCAGCGTCTGCACCAGCTCGATATCCGCGGCGCAGACGTCGTCGAGGTGTCCCCGGCCTACGACCATGCCGATATCACCGCCATTGCGGGGGCGACGGTGGCGATGTATATGCTGGGCCTGCATGCCGAGCGCCGCGCCGCAGCGTCACACGGCTGACGTATCCATCTTACAAAATGATTCCGGATTTCTGTCTAACCTATTGAAAGTGTGAGCGAGACAATGGCACCGAAGATCTTCATCGATGGCGAACACGGCACGACGGGCTTGCAGATCCGCACGCGCATGGCCGGCCGCCGCGACGTCGAGCTTCTCTCCATTCCGGAGGCCGAGCGGCGCAATGCTGCTATCCGCGAGGACATGCTGAACAGCGCCGACATCGCCATCCTGTGCCTTCCCGACGATGCGTCGAAGGAAGCCGTGCGTATGGTTTCGGCCAACAACAACGTCCGCGTCATCGACACTTCAACCGCCTACCGCGTCGATCCATCCTGGGCCTACGGCTTTGCCGAAATGGACAAGGAGCAGGCCGCAAAGATCGCCGCCGCGCGTTTCGTCGCCAATCCCGGCTGCTATCCGACAGGCGCAATCGGCCTGGTCCGGCCGCTACGTGCCGCCGGCATCCTGCCTGACGGCTACCCGATCACCGTCAACGCCGTGTCCGGCTACACCGGGGGCGGCAAGCAGATGATCGCGCAGATCGAGGACCAGAGCCGCGACGACGCGATCAGCGCGCCGCACTTCCTTTACGGCCTGCCGCTGACGCACAAACACGTGCCTGAAATGAAGATCCACGGCCAGCTCGACCGCGCGCCGATCTTCTCGCCGTCCGTCGGCAAGTTCGCGCAGGGCATGATCGTTCAGGTGCCATTGCATCTCGACATGCTCTCCTCCGGCGCGACGCTCGAGAGCATTCACGCGGCGTTGACGGCGCATTATGCCGGACAGGACATCGTCACGGTCGTCCCGCTGGCGGAGAGCAGCAAGCTCGCGCGGGTCGATGCGGTGGAATTGGCCGGCAAGGACACGATGAAGCTTTTCGTGTTTGGCACGCCCGGCGCGTCGCAGGTCAACCTGGTGGCTCTGCTCGACAATCTCGGCAAGGGTGCCTCCGGCGCCGCCGTGCAGAACATGGACCTGATGCTTGCCTCGTAAGGGTTGGAAGGCAGTCGCCGCACCGGCGCGTCCGCCAGGTGTGGCATTCCGTACTTGATCACCTCACGCAATCTGTCTGTCCTCTCCGATCTTGGCGACCAGCACGTCGCCCGGCCCATGTACTGCGGCGAAAAGCAAGCCGGCCATGAAGGTGAAATGGTCGATAAAGAAGCCGAACTCAGCCTTGCTGGCGCTCCAACGGCCCGGCCCGTGAAACGCGCCGGCAAGGAAGATGACGTAAATCCCCGCCAGTAGCGAAGCTTGCGAGAAGAACAAGCCCGTCAGGAAGGCAAGCGCCAGCCCGAGTTCGAAAAACGCGGCGACCCAAGCGAGCAGCGTGGCGAACGGGAAGCCGGCGGCGGCGATGTAGGTGGCGGTAGCCTGCATGTCCATGAACTTGAAGCTCAATGCCATGATGAATACCGCGGCATAGATTAGCCTCGCGATAAGGATTGCTATTGCCTTTCCCATGTTCCTCTCCCGGCCGATAGCGGCGCTTGCAGGTGCGGTTGTGACGTCGGCAGTCACGAGACCACCGCTTCGATGCAAGGACGAAGGGGGCAGTACAATTCCGACATGCTGCGTCCACTTGGATGATGTCAAACTCAGGCGCGGGCGGCGCGCGATCCGTAGTGGATACGCTTGGCCGCAGACGAGGGATGTGGCTAGCAGATGGGTTCAGGGACTTCGTAGATTGATTCCGGAAACCACACCAAGTCGATGATTTCGGACTCCATTCCGCGATGGCTGGTGATCCGGCATTTATGCGATTTCTATTTCTTCCGGAAATGACCGGAATGGATTTTATACGCTCACCGGCGATAGCCTTTGCGTCATATGCAGAGGTAGACACCATGCGAATTTCAAGACTTTCACAATTGCACATCCCTCCTACCAGACGGGCGTCGAGGCCGACTGCCAGACGGCAGATGCGCGAGCGGCGGACGGCGCAGGCGTTGGTCGTATTTGGCATCGTGCTCGCTGCCGTCGAGCTTTACGTCATCTTCGGCGGCTTCTGAGGTCGAGATGCAACGATTACGCCCGGCGATCACCACCACCGCATTGATCACGCCATTTCGAGACGGTGCGCTTGATCTCTCGACGCTGGAACGGCTTGTGGAACGCCAAATCGAATGCGGTATCGGCGGGCTGGCGGTCTGCACCGCGACCGGCGAAGGCCCGACATTGTCGCAGGCAGAGCAGGCCAGCGTGATCGGCACCTGTGTCCGAGTTTCAGCCGGCCGCGTGCCCATCATCGCCGCGACAGGTACGAACATGACGGCAAGCACAGTTTCCCTCACCCTCCAGGCCGAATGCCTGGGCGCCGATGCCGCGTTGGTTACAGTTCCCTATTATTCCAAACCCGGCCAGAAAGGCATCCTCAATCACTTCGAGACGGTCGCCACCGCCAGCGGACTGCCGCTCTTGATCGACGATTGCCCCGAGCGCTGCGGCACACGCTTGAGCTTGGAGACATTGGAGGTATTGGCCGAAATGCCATCTGTCGTCGGCATTGTCGGGGCCGGCCAGAGCTTTAAACAGGATATTCCTCTACGGATGAGGCATCGCCTGTCGTTTCTCTCTTCCGATGACGGAGCGGCAGTTGCGTTTCTCGTAAGCGGCGGCCACGGCGTCGTCTCTTCCGGTGCCAATGTGCAGCCGCGCCTGTTCGCCGATCTGCAGCGTGCGGCGCATGCGGGCAAGGTTGCGATTGCTCTGGCGCTGCAGGAGCGGCTGCTTCCGCTCATCAGAGCGCTCGGCACAGCGGGAGATCCCTCGCCCATAAAACATGCCTTGCATCTTTTAACCGGATTGGACGCGGATGTGCGGCTGCCGATGGTCGGTCTCGATCCGGCCGAGAAAGCGGCGCTTTTCGATGCCCTCACCGATCTGTCGGCTAGGCGCGCGGCTGCGCTTGCGGCCTGCCACTGACCGTTCCTATCCCTAATGCCGGTGTTCGGCCGGCAGCAACAAGCGATCACGAAAGGAAAGACCATGCCTTCGCTTCAATCCCGCGCCGTGCGAGCCACCAGCCGTAGACAGCCTTTACCGCGCTTCACGATTGGCCGGGATGTCGCTGGCCGCTGGGTCGTGCAGGATCGGGATGGCCGCGTCGGTGGAATCTTCGTCAGCGAACAGGCCGCCGTGCATTTCGCCGCGGATGAATGCGCGCACGATGCCACCCAAATCGTGGTTTCGCGCCACGCCACGCTCCTGCCCTTCGGGCCTGTCGACGGCAGTAGCAATGTCCATTGAAACGGCATTGTCCCACCCAGGCGAGCGGTGACACAGCCCGCTCCCGTCAATGTGGCAAACGCTTCTTTAACTGGCGCTCGGTATGATCTGCTCAACACCGTTCCGAGCAGATGCCATGTCAAACAAGCCGAATTTCCGCTTCACCCACTACGACCTCAAGGAACAGCGTGCGGGCACCGTCATCGAGGTGACGCTGAACGCCGTTGCCAATGTACGGCTGATGACGGCGCCGAACTACCAGCGTTTCACCGAGGTACTCGATTTCAAGTATGTCGGCGGCGTGGCGCGCAAATCGCCCATCCGCGTGCCGATCCCCGAAAGCGGGAACTGGCATCTGGTGGTCGATATGGAAGGCCATCACGGGCTAGCGGAATCCTCGGTCAAGATCATCACCGCGCCGGCCAATCAGAAGCGCGCGTCCTGATCAGCGCGGATTGCGCTCTTTCCTCAGCTTCGACCACCAGTCCAGCCGCTTGCGGATGTCGCGCTCGAAACCGCGCTCGGGCGGATCGTAGAAGGTCTGGCGCCCCATTTTCTCCGGGAAATAGTCCTGGCCTGAGAAGGCATCGGGCTCGTCGTGATCGTAACGATAACCCTCGTTGTAGCCCTCATCCTTCATCAGCTTGGTTGGCGCGTTGAGGATGTGCTTGGGCGGCAGCAACGAACCGTTCTGCTTGGCGGCCATGGTCGCGGCCTTGAATGCAGTATAGACGGCGTTCGACTTCGGCGCGGTGGCGAGATAGACGCAGGCCTGTGCCAGCGCCAGTTCCCCCTCGGGCGAGCCGAGATAGTCGTAGGCGTCCTTGGCGGCGTTGCAGACGACAAGCGCCTGCGGATCTGCAAGGCCGATGTCCTCGACCGCCATGCGCACCAACCGACGCCCGAGATAGAGCGGGTCCTCTCCGGCATCGAACATCCGGGCAAGATAATAAAGAGCGGCATCCGGGTCGGAGCCGCGAACCGACTTGTGCAGCGCTGAAATCAGATTGTAGTGGCCGTCCTGCGCCTTGTCGTAGACAGGGGCGCGGCGCTGGACGATGCGAGTCAGGCCCTCTGTGTCGAAGATCTCGCCCGGGCGCGCGGCGCGCCAGACTTCCTCGGCCAATGTCAGCACGGCACGGCCATCGCCATCGGCCATGCGCAGCAGGCTGGTCCTTGCCTCCGGCGTCAGCGGCAATTCCTTTTCTTCGACCGTCTCCGCCCGCGCCAGCAGTTCGGCCAGGCTCTGGTCGTCATGCGACTTGAAGGTCAGGACACGGGCGCGGGAGAGAAGAGCGGCGTTGAGCTCGAAGGACGGGTTCTCGGTGGTGGCGCCGACGAGGATGACGGTGCCGTCTTCCATGACAGGCAGGAAGCTATCCTGCTGTGCGCGGTTGAAGCGATGGATCTCGTCAACAAAGAGCAGCGTCTGCCGTCCGTCCATCCGGCGCAGGCGGGCCGATTCAAACACCTTTTTCAGATCGGCGACGCCGGAGAAGATCGCAGAGATCTGCTCGAACGCCAACCCCGCCTCGCCCGACAGAAGCCGGGCCACGGTGGTCTTGCCGGTGCCCGGTGGGCCCCAAAATATCATCGATCCCAACGAGCCGCTTTCGATCATCCGCCTGAGAACGCCGTCCTCACCGGTCAGGTGGTCCTGTCCGGTGACGTCGGCGATCGTCTGCGGTCGAAGCCGATCGGCAAGCGGCCGCCGGCTGGCGACCCCTTCCGGTATGCGCGGCGCGAAGAGATCGTTGCTCATCGGAAGAACTGTCGGATGCGCTGGCCGTCGCGTTCAATCTCGACGCGCCAGAAGCTTGGATCCTTCGCAGCCATGGCGTCGAGCTCCTTGGTGGTCTTCACGTCGGCGCCGTTGACCGAGACGATGATGTCTTTCGGCTGGAAGCCGAGCTGGGCGGCGATCGAGCCGTCCTTAAGCTCGGAAACGACGACACCGGTGCTTTCGCTGGTCATACGGAGCTCGTCGGCAACGCGTGGCGAGAGGTTTTCGACCACGGCGCCGGTGAAGGGCGAGCGGCCGTCGATGGTGCGCTGGTCGCGCGGCGTCGTTTCCGGCGCCTTGCCGAGCGTGATGCTGACGTGCTCCTGCTTGCCGTTGTCGGTGACGGCGAGATCGACAGCCTTGCCGAGGCCGGCCGTGGTCAGGCGATAAAGCAGCGCGTCGGGATGCTCGACGGATACGCCATCGACGGCGGTGATGACCTCGCCGGCTTTCAGCCCCGCTTTCGCAGCCGGGCCATCATCGGTCACCTTGACGACGATGGCGCCACGTGCCTTGCCAAGGCCGAGTGCATCGGCAACATCGGAGGTGACCGCATCGAAGGTGGCGCCGACATAGGGACGCTCGAAGGTCTTCACGCCCGCGTCGGCCGCTGCCAGGAACACTTTGACCAGATTGGCGGGAATTGCGAAGCCGATGCCGTTGGAGCCGCCACCGCGCGAGAAGATCGCGGTGTTGATGCCGATCAGCTCGCCCTTCATGTTCATCAGCGCGCCGCCGGAATTGCCGGGATTGATCGACGCGTCGGTCTGGATGAAGAAGCCGAACTCGTTCTTGACCACCTGGTTGCGGGCAAGCGCCGAGACAATGCCCGATGTGACGGTCTGACCGACGCCGAAGGGGTTGCCGATGGCGAGCACGAGATCGCCGACTTCGACCGCATCGGAATTGCCGATCGGCAGCGCCGGGAAGGTTTCCTTGGTGTCGACCCTGAGGACGGCGAGATCGAGCCGGTCATCCTTCAAGACGACCTTGCAGGGGAATTCGCGGCCATCGGACAGCGCGATCTTGATATCGTCGGCGCCTTCGATGACGTGGTTGTTGGTGACGATGGTGCCGTTGGCCTCGATGATGACGCCCGAGCCGAGCGACGACTGCTTCTCGGTGCGGTTCGGCATCTGCTGGCCGAAGAACTGCTCGAAGAAAGGATCGCCGGCGAAGGGTGACTGGCGGCGAATGGTCTTTTCCGCATAGACGTTGACCACAGCACCCGCGGTCCGCTTGACCAGCGGCGCGAAGGACAGCTGCATTTCCATCTGGCTCTGCGGGACAGTCTTCGCGGTCTGCGCGTGGGCATTGATCGGCAGTGCAAGCACCAGAGCGAGCAGCGGCAGTGAAGCGCGCTTCAACAGGTCGTGCATAAGAATCCCTTCTGAGAATTATAGTCTAGGAACGTTGTAGTGCCCGACGCTAGAAAGGAAAGAGGGCAGAAGCATGGACGAATGAGGCAGCTCACCGGATGCTTCAGGCTCTTGCCAAACTGAGTCAGGAACGACAGGCATGCAACTGATATCAAAGGCCAAACTCTGGGCAAAGTCACTGAAGCGTGACGTCGTGGCGCTGTGGCTTGCCGCACGGGACAAAAGGGTGCCGTGGTACGCCAAGGCGGTGGCCGGCGGTGTGGCGGCTTATGCGCTTTCGCCGGTGGACCTGATCCCCGATTTCATACCCGTGCTCGGCTACCTCGATGATCTGATTATCGTGCCGCTCGGCATCATGCTCGCCGTCAGGCTCATCCCACCGGCGCTGATGGTGGAATTGCGTGCTACAGCATCGGAACGGCTGACGCGGCCGGTGAGCCGGGTTGCGCTGCTGTTCATCCTTGCCATCTGGGCGGCCTGCATCATCTTCATCGGCATGATGCTCATCGGGGCCATCATCGATCGAACGGGAACACATGCATGACGCGACACAGCAAACCTCTCCTCCTCAGCGCCGCCGCCTTCCTGCTCTCCACCGCGGGCATAAGCCATGCGGCGAGTTTCGACTGCGAGGCGAAGGAACTCAAGCCGGACGAGAAGGCGATCTGCGACACCCGTGCGCTCAACGACGCCGATGTGAAAATGGTGACGACTTTCGACCTGCTCTCCGGCCTGCTGGCCATGGGCTCACGCGGGACGATGCAGGATGAGCAGACGGCATGGCTGAAGAAGCGGCAAGAATGTGGCGCCGACGTTGCCTGCATTCAGGCGGCCTACGATACGCGGTTGAAACAGCTGGGCGAGAGCTACAAAAACATAAACCGGCCGCTGTGAGGCGACCGGTTCATAAAGCAGCTGACTCTTAATCAGCGTGTTCAGTGATCGCCGAGATCGCGAACCGCGCCGCGATCGGCGCTGGTGGCGAAGGCGGCATAGGCCTTCAGCGCCTTGGTGACGTTGCGCTTGCGATGCTCGGCGGGATGCCAGCCCTTGGCGTCCTGTTCGGCGCGGCGGGTCGCCAGTTCCTCGTCATCGACGCGCAGGCTGATCGTGCGGTTCGGAATGTCGATGTCGATCATGTCGCCTTCGCGGACGAGACCGATGGTGCCGCCGTTTGCCGCTTCCGGCGAGGCGTGGCCGATCGACAGGCCGGACGTACCTCCGGAGAACCGACCGTCTGTGATCAGTGCGCAGGCCTTGCCCAGACCCTTCGACTTCAGGTAGCTCGTCGGATAGAGCATTTCCTGCATGCCGGGGCCGCCCTTCGGGCCTTCATAGCGGATGACGACAACGTCGCCGGCGACAACCTGGTTCGACAGGATCGCCTTGACCGACGCGTCCTGGCTCTCGAACACCTTGGCCGGGCCGGAGAACTTCAGGATCGATTCATCGACGCCTGCCGTTTTCACGATGCAGCCGTCGAGCGCGAGGTTGCCCTTCAGGACGGCGAGACCGCCATCCTTGGAGAACGGATGCTGGGCATCACGGATGACGCCCTTTTCGCGGTCGAGGTCGAGTTCTTCCCAGCGCGAGCTCTGGCTGAAGGCAGTCTGCGTGGGCACGCCACCGGGGGCGGCGCTGAAGAGATCGAAGGCGGCCTTGTTGTCGGTGACCGCGACGTCCCATTGAGCCAGCGCTTCGCGCATGGTCGGCGCGTGGACGGTCGGCAGATCGACGTTCAGCAGGCCGGCACGGTCGAGCTCTCCGAGGATCGCCATGATGCCGCCTGCGCGGTGCACGTCTTCCATGTGAACGTCGGACTTCGCCGGCGCCACCTTGGACAGGCAGGGCACGCGGCGCGACAGACGATCGATGTCGTCCATGGTGAAATCGATCTCACCCTCATGCGCTGCGGCAAGAATGTGGAGCACGGTGTTGGTCGAGCCGCCCATCGCGATATCGAGCGCCATGGCGTTTTCGAAGGCGCCCTTGCTAGCAATGGTGCGCGGCAGAGCGGTGACATCGTCCTGCTCGTAATAACGCTTGGCGAGCGCCACGACGCGACGGCCGGCTTCGAGGAAGAGTTCCTTGCGATCCGAGTGGGTTGCGAGCGTCGAACCGTTTCCTGGCAATGACAAGCCCAAGGCTTCGGTCAGACAGTTCATCGAATTGGCGGTGAACATGCCGGAGCAGGAACCGCAGGTCGGGCAAGCGGAGCGTTCGATGACGGCGACGTCCTCGTCGCTGATCTTGTCGTCGGCGGCGGCAACCATGGCGTCGACGAGGTCGAGCGAGACCTTCTTGCCGTGCATGACGACCTTGCCGGCTTCCATCGGCCCACCTGATACGAAGACCGTCGGGATGTTGAGGCGCAGCGACGCCATCAGCATGCCGGGGGTGATCTTGTCGCAATTGGATATGCAGACCATGGCGTCGGCGCAGTGGGCGTTGACCATGTATTCGACGCTGTCGGCGATCAGCTCGCGCGACGGCAGCGAATAGAGCATACCGTCATGGCCCATGGCGATGCCGTCGTCGACCGCGATGGTATTGAACTCCTTGGCGACGCCGCCGGCCGCCTCGATCTCGCGGGCGACGAGCTGGCCGAGGTCCTTGAGGTGGACGTGGCCTGGCACGAACTGGGTGAAGGAGTTCACCACCGCGATGATCGGCTTGCCGAAATCCGAATCCTTCATGCCCGTCGCACGCCAAAGGCCGCGCGCGCCTGCCATGTTACGGCCGTGGGTCGTGGTTCTGGAACGATAAGCTGGCATGGGTGTATTCCTCGAATTGCCGGAAGTCGTTGACGACGCCTGGCGCGAGCACTTCAGGGAAGGCTTGCAGGCCCGACATCGCTGCTTTTTGGAATTGTCCTAATCCAAACGGCATGTACTGTCACTACCGGGAAGGCCGAAACCGGTACGCCCGGCCCTGCTCCCGGCATCTGGCATATACGTAAGCAGCCGGCATTTTGTTACGGGTGCGCACGATAAACATCATACACAAAAAATTGGCTTTCTGCAGACGGGGTGCCGGGCATAAACATTGATCCAAAAGCACGCCTCGCGCGTTCTAGCTTCAGGCCGAGCGATCACGCTCAGGAGGTTCCGGATGCCAACATATCGTCCACCCAAGATCGCTTCATCGGAAATTACCCCGCGCCAGGTCTATATGGGGCGGCGCGAGTTTCTGGGAACCGCCACGCTCGGCGCCATGGCGCTCTATGGCGCAGGCAAAGCCACGGCTGCGGCGCTGACCACGATCGACAGCAAATACACCGTCGATGAAAAGCTCACCCCCATCAAGGATGTGACAAGCTACAACAACTTTTACGAATTCGGCCTCGACAAGGGCGATCCGATCGCCAATTCCGGCGACTTCAAGCCGATGCCCTGGACAATTACCGTCGACGGCATGGTGGGCAAGCCCGGAACCTTCGATCTCGATGCGCTGATGAAGGAGTTCCCGATCGAGAGCCGCACCTACCGGATGCGCTGCGTCGAGGCGTGGTCGATGGTCATCCCATGGGACGGCTTTCCCCTGGCATCGCTTCTGAAGAAGGTCGAGCCACTTGGAAGCGCCAAGTACGTGGCGTTCGAGACGGTCGTTCGCCCCGAGGAGATGCCGGGTCAGAAGGGGATTTTCCAGTCACTCGAATGGCCCTATGTCGAGGGTCTCAGGCTCGACGAGGCCAACCATCCGCTGACGCTGCTCGCCGTCGGCCTCTACGGCGAAACGCTGCCGAACCAGAACGGCGCACCGATACGGCTGGTCGTCCCGTGGAAATACGGCTTCAAGGGCATCAAGTCGATCGTGCGGATCACGCTGACCGACAAGGAGCCGAAGAATACCTGGCAGGTAACCAATGCGCAGGAATACGGCTTCTATGCCAACGTTAATCCCGCTGTCGATCACCCACGCTGGAGCCAGGCCACAGAACGGCGCATCGGCGAAAGCGGGTTCTTCGGAGCCAGCCGCCATCCGACGCTCCCGTTCAACGGCTATGGCGACGAAGTCGCGAGCCTCTATGCCGGGATGGACCTGAAGGCGAACTTCTGATGGCCATCCCGTCCCTCAGCCTGCCGAAGCGCTTGCAGCCTGCGTCCGTCTGGCTGCTCTATGTGGTCGGGCTGCTGCCTGCCGTCTGGACATTCTATCTCGGCGCCACCGACCAGCTCGGCGCCGACCCGGTGAAGACCTTCGAGCTGTTCCTCGGGCTATGGGCGATCCGATTCCTGATCCTGACGCTGGCCGTCAGCCCTGCCCGCGATCTGCTCGGCTGGAACTATCTGCGCTATCGCCGGGCACTCGGCCTTCTCTGTTTCTACTACGTGGCGATGCATTTTGCCGTCTACATGGTGCTTGACCAGGCATTGGATATATCGGCTGTGATCGATGACGTGCTGAAGCGGCCCTTCATCATGTTCGGCATGGCTGGACTGGTGCTGCTGGTTCCGCTCGCGGTCACATCGAACAATCTGTCGATCCGCAAGATGGGCTCGAACTGGATCTGGCTGCACAAGCTGGTCTACATCGTCGCCGCCTGCGGCGCCGTACACTTTGCGCTGTCGACCAAGCTGCTGGATCTTGAGCAGTATATCTATGTCGGGCTGATCCTGCTGCTGGTCCTGTATCGCTCCTATCGGCCGATTGCACGCAGCAGGAAGCGAAGCCAGGGACGGCGTGGCGCTGGCACGCGGACGGCTGGCGCTGCCGGCTGAAGCACCCATTGTTTCGCAGCCGCATTTTCAATCCCACAAACGAAAACAGCCGGGCTTTGCAGCCCGGCTGTTTTGCTTCCGGCGAACCGAAAAGGATTAAGCGGCTTCAGCAGCTGCTGCTTCGGCCTCGACGCGTGCCTTGTCGGCTGCGCCCTTGGCGAAGGTGTCGCGGTCAACGAATTCGATGACGGCGAGAGCGGCGTTGTCGCCCTGACGGTAGCCGGCCTTCATGATACGCAGGTAGCCGCCGTTGCGGGTTGCGTAGCGCGAAGCGATCGTGTCGAACAGCTTCGAAACGATGGCGGTGTCGCGGATCTGCGAGATCGCCTGACGACGAGCATGCAGATCGCCGCGCTTGCCGAGGGTGACGAGCTTTTCAACGATCGGACGGATTTCCTTTGCCTTCGGCAAGGTCGTTACAATCTGCTCATGCAGGATGAGCGAAGCCGCCATGTTGGCAAACATTGCCTTGCGGTGGCTTGCAGTTCTATTCAGCTTGCGGCCGGCTTTACCGTGGCGCATGGCTATTCTCCTTCACTTGCAGGCTATTGCCTGCCGTTTGAACGTTAGTATTGGTCTTCGTAGCGCTTGGCGAGATCTTCGATGTTCTCAGGCGGCCATGCCGGCACTTCCATGCCGAGGTGCAGGCCCATGGAAGCGAGAACTTCCTTGATTTCGTTCAGCGACTTGCGACCAAAATTCGGCGTGCGGAGCATTTCTGCTTCGGTCTTCTGAATGAGGTCGCCGATGTAGACGATGTTGTCGTTCTTCAGGCAGTTTGCCGAACGAACGGACAGTTCGAGCTCGTCCACCTTCTTGAGGAGGGCCGGGTTGAAAGCGAGTTCGGTGACTGCTTCCTCTTCGGTTTCCTTCTGCGGCTCGTCGAAGTTGACGAACACGCCAAGCTGATCCTGCAGGATGCGCGCCGCGAAAGCGACAGCATCTTCACCGGTGATCGAACCATCGGTTTCGATGGTCATGTTCAGCTTGTCGTAGTCGAGAACCTGTCCTTCACGGGTATTTTCTACCTTGTAGGACACCTTCTTGACCGGCGAATAAAGGCTATCGACCGGGATGAGACCGATCGGAGCATCTTCCGCACGATTGCGATCGGCAGGAACGTAGCCCTTGCCGTTGTTGACCGTGAATTCCATACGGATTTCGGCACCCTCGTCGAGCGTGCAGATGACATGCTCGGGGTTGAGGATTTCGATATCGCCGACCGTCTGAATGTCGCCAGCTGTAACAACGCCCGGACCCTGCTTACGCACGACCATGCGCTTTGCGTCGTCGCCATCCATCTTGATGGCGATTTCCTTGATGTTGAGAACGATGTCGGTGACGTCTTCACGGACGCCAGGGATCGACGAGAACTCATGCAGCACGCCATCGATCTGCACAGCCGTCACTGCAGCACCGCGCAGCGAGGAGAGCAGAACGCGGCGAAGCGCGTTGCCGAGGGTGAGGCCGAAACCACGCTCAAGCGGCTCTGCTACCAGAGTTGCCTTGATGCGCGAGCTCGAAGAGAACTCAACCTTGTTCGGCTTGATCAGTTCCTGCCAGTTTTTCTGAATCATATTTTTGCCTTCCGTTCGTTGTCACCATCCAATCGTGACAACCGAGCTTGAGAAGCACCGGGAGCGATAACCCGCTCACCGGTGTTGTGAGTGGCGATGATCAGACGCGACGCTTCTTGCGCGGGCGGCAACCATTGTGCGGGATCGGGGTCACGTCGCGGATGGACGTGATCATGAAACCAGCAGCCTGGAGGGCGCGCAGAGCAGATTCACGACCCGAGCCCGGACCGCAAACTTCAACTTCCAGCGACTTCATGCCGTGTTCCTGCGCCTTCTTGGCAGCATCTTCAGCGGCGATCTGAGCGGCGAACGGGGTCGACTTGCGCGAGCCCTTGAAGCCCTTGGCGCCAGCAGACGACCAGGCAATGGCGTTGCCCTGTGCGTCGGTGATCGTGATCATCGTGTTGTTGAAGGTCGAGTTGACGTGAGCAACGCCCGACGAAATGTTTTTACGTTCGCGACGGCGAACGCGTACGGCTTCCTTGGCCATCTTTAAAATCCCTTTCTTGGATCTCTGCACCGCCGTAATACCAGCGGCTACACCGGAACGAGACCTTGCGGCCCTGCCCGAAACTCAAAAGAGGCCGGCGCAGACCGCCAGCCTCCCAATCCCCGGTCACCCGGAAATTACTTCTTCTTACCAGCGATTGCCTTTGCAGGACCCTTGCGGGTGCGAGCATTGGTGTGCGTGCGCTGACCGCGGACCGGAAGGCCACGACGATGACGCAGGCCGCGGTAGCAACCCAGGTCCATCAGACGCTTGATGTTCATCGAGGTCTCGCGACGCAGGTCGCCTTCAACCTGATAATCGCGGTCGATGGTTTCGCGGATCTGCAGGACTTCAGCGTCGGTGAGCTGATTGACACGACGATCAGCCGGAATACCGACCTTCTCGACGATTTCCTGTGCGAATTTCGAACCAATCCCGTGAATATACGTCAGCGCAATAACAACGCGCTTTGCAGTCGGGATGTTGACGCCAGCGATACGTGCCACGCCTATTCTCCTTGCGTTCCAGTTGCCATCCGGCAAGTGGTTTCTCGTTACACGGCCATGAACGGCCGCAATTACAATTCAGGTTCTCAACAAGTCAAAACGATCGAACCCGGAACTTCCTTGGGAAGGCCGCGCCGATCGCATTAAATTTCGCGAGTTGGCGCGGTGTTTAGCGGAATCAGTGCCCAAAAGCAACCGCTCCCGCCAAGTTTATTTCCAAAGCCCTAAAGCTTCGAAAGGATCGCTTCGATCTCGCCGGTGACGTGATCGATGTCGGCCATACCATCCACCGACTTCAACTTGCCCTTGGCATAGTAGTAGCCGATCAGAGGAGATGTTTCTTTGTAGTAGGCCTGAAGGCGGGTGACCACCGTCTCGGCGTTGTCGTCGGGACGACGCTTGAAATGCGTCGATCCGCAACGATCGCAGACGCCTTCGACCGAAGGCTTGTTGTCCGTATCGTGATAGCCGGCGCCGCAGTTGGCGCAGGTATAACGGCCGGACACACGATGTGCGAGAATGCCGTCGTCAACCACGATCTGGATCACAGAGGACAGCTCAAGACCCTTGTCCTTCAGCATGGCTTCCGTCGCATCCGCCTGTACCAGCGTCCGCGGAAAGCCATCGAGAATGAAGCCCTTGGCACAGTCCGGCTGATCGAGCCGCTCGGAGATGATGGCGTTGACCACCTCGTCCGGAACCAGCTTGCCGGCCTTCATCAATGCGTCTGCACGTTTACCAACCTCTGTGCCGGCTTGGACGGCTGCACGGAGCATATCACCAGTGGAAAGCTGCGGAATGCCGTACTTTTCCACGATCCGCTGAGCCTGGGTCCCCTTACCCGCGCCCGGCGGCCCTAAAAGTATAAGTCTCATCGCCCCCGCTTCCCTCCACGCAACTTCGATTTCTTGATCAGGCCTTCATATTGCTGCGCGATCAAGTGCCCCTGGATCTGTGCAACCGTATCAAGAGTTACGCTAACGACGATCAAAAGCGAAGTGCCACCAAGGGATAATGGAATCCCGGTCTGCGACACAAGAATTTCAGGAAGAATACAGACGAACACCAGATAGATCGCGCCGATGACCGTAATGCGGGTCAGAACGTAATCGATGTATTCCGCAGTGCGCTCGCCGGGACGGATGCCCGGGATAAAGCCGCCGTGCTTCTTCAGATTATCGGCCGTATCCTTCGGGTTGAAGACGATGGCCGTGTAGAAGAAGGCGAAGAAGGCGATCAACAGACCGTAGAGCAGCATGTAGAGCGGCTGGCCGTGACCAAGTGCTGCGACGATCGACGTGATCCATGGCGGCATGTTCGTCGTGCTGGCGAAGCCTGCGATCGTTGCCGGCAGCAGAAGCAGCGACGACGAGAAGATCGCAGGGATAACACCCGACGTGTTCAGCTTCAGCGGCAGATGCGAGGTGTCGCCCTGGAACATGCGATTGCCGACCTGGCGCTTCGGATACTGGATCAGCAGGCGGCGCTGCGCGCGCTCGACGAAGACGATGACGGCGATCACAGCGATGGCAACGATGATGACTGCGAGAATCAGCGTCGTGGACAGCGCACCGGTGCGGCCGAGCTCAAGGGTGCCGGCAAGAGCGGTCGGAAGACCAGCTGCAATGCCTGCGAAAATGATCAGCGAGATGCCGTTGCCGATACCGCGCGAGGTGATCTGCTCGCCGAGCCACATCAGGAACATCGTGCCGCCGAGCAGCGTGATAACAGTCGATACGCGGAAGAAGATGCCTGGATCGACAACAAGCCCCTGCCCGCTTTCAAGGCCGACGGCGATACCGTAGGCCTGCAGCGTACCCAGAAGAACCGTGCCGTAGCGGGTGTACTGGTTGATGATCTTGCGACCCTGCTCGCCTTCCTTCTTCAGGTTCTCGAGCGCCGGGACGACCGAGGTCATCAGCTGCACGATGATCGAAGCGGAAATGTAGGGCATGATGCCGAGCGCGAAGATCGCCATGCGCTGTACGGCGCCGCCCGAGAACATGTTGAAGAGACCGAGGATACCGCCGGCCTGGCCACTGAAGGCGGCGGCGTAAGCTTCGGGATTGAGACCCGGGAGCGGAATGTGAGTGCCCAAGCGGTAAACGAGGAGAGCTGCCAGTGTAAACCACAGGCGCTTCTTGAGATCCTCGGCTTTGGCGAAGGTCGAGAAATTGAGGTTGGAAGCCAACTGTTCCGCTGCAGACGCCATGCGTTTCTCCGCGCTACCGGTTTCGGGCTCTGACCAAGCGAGAGGCAGACCGCCGAATCGGCATTTCTGAATTATTCAAAAGCGGGCTTTGGACGGATTGCGGGCGCAACCTATGCCTCACCCTGTTATTCGTGCGACCGACCCTGATGCACGTGCATCCGGCCGGTTTTTGTGAGGCTCACATATGGGAGCAAAACCGCCCGGTGTGAAGCACCCCGGGCGGTTTATCATAGATTAAATTATTCCGCAGCTGCGGCAGAAAGAAGCGTGACGGAACCGCCAGCCTTTTCGATCTTTTCGACTGCCGGCTTGGAAGCGCCAGCAACTTCGAACTTGACCTTTGCCTTCAGCTCGCCGTCGGCGAGAACGCGGACGCCGTCCTTGACGCGACGGATTACGCCAGCAGCCTTGAGAGCTGCTGCATCAACCGTGTTCTTGGCGTCGAGCTTGCCAGCGTCGATCGCAGCCTGAACACGCTCAAGCGACACGACAACGAAGTCGGACTTGAAGATGTTGTTGAAGCCGCGCTTCGGCAGACGACGGTAGATTGGCATCTGACCGCCTTCGAAGCCGTTGATGGCAACGCCCGAACGGGACTTCTGACCCTTGACGCCGCGACCACCGGTCTTGCCCGAGCCCGAACCGATACCGCGGCCGAGGCGCTTGCGGCTATGGGTCGAACCTTCGTTATCTTTGATTTCATTGAGTTTCATAGCGAATACTCCCTGCTTACTTCTCGTCGACGACGCGAACGAGATGCTGGACAGCACGGATCATGCCACGAACGGAAGGCGTATCTTCCAGCGTGCGTTGACGGTGCATCTTGTTCAGCCCGAGACCGATCAGCGTCTTGCGCTGGTAGTCCGGACGGCGAATCGGGCTGCCGATCTGCTCGACGGTGACCGTCTTAGCTTCGGTCTTCTTTGTAGCCTTGGCCATGGATCAGCTCCTCTTATTCTTCAGAAGCGTTACCGGAAGCGGCACGGCGAGCCTGGAGCGTTGCATACTTGATGCCGCGCTGAGCTGCGATGTCCTTCGGGTGAACCTGGTGCTTCAGAGCGTCGAAGGTAGCGCGAACCATGTTGTATGGGTTCGAGGAACCGGTCGACTTGGCGACGACGTCGTGGACGCCGAGCGTTTCGAAAACAGCGCGCATCGGGCCACCAGCGATGATACCGGTACCGACCTTGGCCGAACGAAGCAGAACCTTGCCGGCGCCATGACGGCCATGAACGTCGTGATGCAGCGTACGGCCGTCACGCAGCGGTACGAAGATCAGTTCGCGCTTGGCAGCTTCAGTCGCCTTGCGGATTGCTTCAGGTACTTCACGAGCCTTACCGTGACCGAAGCCAACGCGGCCCTTCTGGTCACCAACGACTACGAGAGCGGCAAAACCGAAACGACGGCCACCCTTGACAACCTTGGCAACGCGATTGATCGCGACCAGCTTGTCAACGAATTCGCTATCGCGTTCTTCGCGGTTCTGGCGATCGTCGCGCGAACCTTTTCTTTCCTGTGCCATTGTCCTTTTCCTTTTTCTTTTCCGGGTGCGAACGGCAACAAAACGAAGACCGCATCAACCTCCCCTATCGGAGAGTGTTTGCGGTCCGGTGAAAATCCGGCCGGAAGCTCGCATGCCCCGGCCGGAAATCTAAATCAGAAGGACAGACCGCCTTCGCGGGCTGCATCAGCCAGGGCCTTGATACGGCCGTGATAGATGAAGGCGCCACGGTCGAATACGACTTCCTTGACACCAGCCTTCGAGGCGCGCTCAGCAACAAGCTTGCCCACGAGGGCAGCAGCTGCCGTGTCAGCACCGGTCTTCAGAGAACCGCGCAGATCCTTATCGAGGGTCGAGGCAGACGCGAGCGTCTTGCCTGCAACATCGTCGATAACCTGAACGTAGATGTTCTTCGAGGAGCGATGAACCGACAGGCGCGGACGGCCATTGGCCACCGACTTGAGGTGACGGCGCACGCGGTTGGCACGACGTGCAAGTGCTTCTTTCCTGCTAGCCATTTCGCGTGATCCTTACTTCTTCTTGCCTTCTTTGCGAACAATACGTTCGCCGGCATACTTGACGCCCTTGCCCTTGTAAGGCTCAGGACCGCGGTATTCGCGGATTTCAGCGGCAACCTGGCCGACCTGCTGCTTATTGATGCCAGTGACAACAATTTCAGTCGGCTTCGGCACAGCAATCGAGATGCCTTCCGGCGTCTGATAGACCACGTCGTGGCTGAAGCCGAGTGCCAGCTGCAGGTTCTTGCCCTGAAGCGACGCGCGGTAACCAACGCCGTTGATTTCGAGCTTGCGCTCGTAGCCGTCCTTAACACCCGTGAAGATGTTCTCGATCATCGTGCGGGACATGCCCCACTTCGAACGAGCATCCTTCGACTGCGTGAGCGGAGTCACGACAACCGCATTATCTTCGAGCTTAACACCGACTTCGTCGTTTGCGACGAAGAAGAGTTCGCCCTTCGGGCCCTTTGCAGTAACCTTCTGGCCTTCGACCGTAGCCGTAATCCCAGCAGGTATCTGAACGGGCTTCTTACCGATACGAGACATGTTTCAATCCTGTCTGTTCGCTATGGAGATCGATGCTCGGTATTAGAATACCGAGCAAAGAACCTCGCCACCAACGTTCTGTTCGCGAGCCTGGTGATCCGCCATCACACCCTTCGGAGTCGAAAGGATGGTGATGCCGAGACCGTTCGCGACCTGCGGAATGGACTTGACCGAGACATAAACCCGGCGGCCCGGCTTAGACACACGGCCGATCTCACGGATCACCGATGCGCCTTCGTAGTACTTCAACTCGATGTTGATTTCAGACTTGCCATTGCCGAAATCGACAAGAGCGTAGCCACGGATGTAGCCTTCAGCCTGGAGAACATCGAGAACGCGTGCACGGAGCTTCGAAGCAGGCGTCGATACCGACGACTTGCGGCGAGAAGCGCCGTTGCGGATGCGAGTGAGCATATCGCCCAACGGATCAGTCATTGTCATCTAACCTGCTCCTTACCAGCTCGACTTGACGATGCCCGGCACCTTGCCGAGATTGCCGAGTTCACGCAGCGCGATACGCGACATGCGCAGTTTGCGGTAGTATGCGCGCGGACGGCCCGATACTTCACAACGGTTGCGAATACGGGTCTTCGATCCATCGCGCGGCAGGGATGCCAGCTTGATCGAGGCCTTGAACCGGTCTTCGATCGGAAGAGCCTGGTTCATGATGATCGCCTTCAACTCAGCCCGCTTCGCGGCCTGGTTTGCGACCGTAGTACGGCGGCGCTTGTTCTTTTCAACTGCGCTGGTCTTCGCCATGTGTGGTTCCTTTTCTACGCTCGTCGTTACGGTTACTGACGGAACGGGAAGTTGAACTCTGTCAAGAGAGCCCGTGCTTCGTCGTCCTTGGTGGCCGTCGTGCAAACGATGATGTCCATGCCCCACATCTGATCAACCTTATCGTAGTTGATTTCTGGGAACACAATGTGCTCCTTGATGCCCATGGCGAAGTTGCCACGGCCGTCAAAGCTTTTTGGGTTCAGGCCGCGAAAGTCGCGAACGCGCGGAAGCGCGATGTTGATCAGGCGATCCAGAAACTCATACATGCGTGCGCCACGGAGTGTTACCTTCGTGCCGATCGGCATAAATTCGCGGACCTTGAAGCCAGCGATCGAGGTGCGCGCCTTGGTGATGACCGGCTTCTGGCCGGCGATCGCTGCAAGGTCAGCTGCGGCAACAGACGGCTTCTTCGAATCAGCCGTTGCTTCGCCAACACCCATGTTGATCACGATCTTGTCGAGCTTCGGGATCATCATCTCGTTTGCAAACGAGAACTGCTCCTGCAGCGCGCCGCGAATGCGCTCGACATATTCCTTCTTGAGCCGTGGCTCGTACTTTGCGTCAGCCATCAGACCACCTCACCGGAACGCTTGGCCACACGGACCTTCTTGCCGTCAACAACCTTGAAACCGACGCGGGTCGGCTTGCCGTCCTTGTCGATGATCGAGACGTTCGACAAGTGAACCGAGGCTTCCTTGCTGATGATGCCGGCTTCCTGGGTCTGCGTCTGGCGCTGGTGGCGCTTTACGACGTTGATACCACGAACTACGGCGCGATCTTCCTTAGGCAGGACCTGAAGGACTTCGCCAGTACGGCCCTTGTCCTTGCCTGCGAGCATGACGACCGTGTCGCCCTTACGAATCTTTTGCATCGTTCGCGCTCCTTACAGCACTTCTGGAGCGAGCGAGATGATCTTCATGTGGTTCTTAGCGCGAAGTTCGCGCGGAACCGGTCCGAAGATACGAGTGCCGATCGGCTCTTTCTTGTTGTCGATGAGGACTGCTGCATTGGTGTCGAAGCGGATGATGGAACCATCAACGCGACGGATTTCCTTGGCGGTACGAACGACGACCGCCTTCATCACGTCACCCTTCTTCACGCGGCCGCGCGGAATAGCTTCCTTGATCGAAACGACGATGATGTCGCCGATCGAGGCATACTTGCGCTTAGAACCGCCCAGCACCTTGATGCACATGACACGACGTGCGCCGGAATTATCCGCCACGTCGAGGTTTGTTTGCATCTGAATCATATCAGGTCGCCTTCTAGGTTTACCGGAATGGTTGGGCTTGCGCCCCCTATCCCGGCTTATGAAAATTGTCAGCCGGCCGCTTGCCAAGAGAGCAGGCGAAAACACGGCAGTAGCTTGAATAGCGCGGGATCGATCGTGCCAGGGTGGTTTCCCGTTGGGACCTTCCGTGCGCTCAAAGCAAAAGAACGCTCGACGAACGAGCGTTCTGACGCTGCTTCATACAGATATTTGCGCGAGACGCAAGGCCTCGCGCGAATTTCTTACTTGGCCTGGGCGGAAACGACCGTCCAGCGCTTGTCCTTGGAGATCGGCGCGCATTCCTCGATGGAAACGGCATCGCCGATCTTGTACTGGTTGTTTTCGTCGTGCGCCTTGTACTTCTTGGAACGACGAACGGTCTTCTGGAGCAGCGGGTGAGCGAAACGACGCTCAACGCGAACAACTACAGTCTTTTCGTTCTTGTCGCCAACGACGACGCCCTGCAGGATACGCTTCGGCATATTCTTAGGCCTTCTTTGCTTCTGCCGCCTGGCGGGCAATGGTTTTCACGCGAGCGATGTCCTTGCGAACTTCGTTGACGCGGGAGGACTTTTCGAGCTGACCGGTGGCCTTCTGGAAGCGCAGGTTGAACTGCTCCTTCTTCAGGTCGGCAAGCTTGTCCTTGAGCTGATCGGCCGTCAGGCCGCGAACTTCTTCGGCTTTCATGTGCCTTGCTCCTTACTCTGCAATGCGCTGTACGAAGCGCGTCTTGACCGAGAGCTTGGCAGAGCCGAGGCGAAGCGCTTCGCGAGCGATTTCTTCGCTGACACCGTCGATTTCGAACATCATACGGCCTGGCTTGACCTTGCATGCCCAATATTCAACGGAGCCCTTACCCTTACCCATACGGACTTCGGTCGGCTTTGCGGTTACCGGAACGTCCGGGAACACGCGGATCCATACACGGCCGGCGCGCTTCATGTAACGCGTGATCGCGCGGCGTGCCGCTTCGATCTCGCGTGCATTCACGCGGTTCGGCTCTTGAGCCTTAAGGCCGAATTCACCGAAGGCGAGGTCTGAACCACCCTTGGCGACGCCCTTGATGCGGCCCTTAAATTGCTTGCGGTACTTGGTACGCTTTGGCTGCAACATTTTCTAATTCTCCGAACTTATCTGCCACCAACGCTATTAAGCGTTGTCGCGGCGACGATCACGATCACGGCTAGCCGGACCCTGTGCATCACCCTCGAGTGCGCGGCGCTCGGAGGCCATCGGATCATGTTCAAGGATTTCGCCCTTGAAGATCCAAACCTTGATGCCGCAAATACCAAAAGCGGTTTCCGCTTCGGCTGTGCCGTAGTCGATGTCAGCGCGCAGCGTATGCAGCGGCACGCGACCTTCGCGGTACCATTCCGTACGCGCGATTTCAGCACCGCCGAGACGGCCTGCGCAGGTGATCTTGATGCCTTCGGCGCCAAGACGCATTGCAGACTGAACGGCGCGCTTCATGGCGCGACGGAAAGCAACACGACGCTCGAGCTGCTGAGCGATCGACTGAGCGACCAGTACAGCGTCGACTTCCGGCTTGCGAACTTCAACGATGTTGAGGTGCGTTTCGGAGTTCGTCATGTCCGACAGCTTCTTGCGGAGCTTGTCGATGTCTGCGCCCTTCTTGCCGATGATCAGGCCCGGACGAGCCGAGTGGATCGTGACGCGGCACTTCTTGTGCGGACGCTCGATAACCACCTTGGAGATGCCGGCCTGCTTCAGTTCGCTCATGACGAACTTGCGCATCTTCAGGTCTTCGTGCAGCAGCTGACCGTATTCGGCATTGTCCGCGAACCAGCGGCTATCCCAGGTACGGTTGATGCCAAGACGGAAACCAATTGGATTGATTTTCTGACCCATTATGCGGCCTCCTCGGTGGCTGCTTCAACTTCGCGAACAACGATCGTGAGGTGCGCAAAGGGCTTTTCGATGCGCGATGCACGACCACGGCCACGAGCGTGGAAACGCTTCATGACGATCGACTTGCCAACGTAAGCTTCCGCTACGACCAGCGAGTCAACATCCAGATCATGGTTGTTCTCGGCGTTTGCGATCGCGGATTCAAGCGTCTTCTTGACGGCGCCCGAAATACGCTTGCGCGAGAATTCCAGCTCAGCGAGAGCACGCTCGACCTTCATGCCGCGGATGAGCGCGGCCACCAGGTTGAGCTTCTGTGGGCTGACGCGGAGCGTGCGGGCGACTGCTTGCGCCTCGTTGTCCTTCAGCCGGCGTTCGGCTTTTGCCTTGCCCATCGTTACTTCCTCTTTGCCTTCTTGTCCGCACCGTGACCGTAGTAGGTCCGGGTCGGAGAGAATTCACCGAATTTGTGACCGACCATGTCTTCATTGACGTTGACCGGAATATGCTTGCTGCCGTTGTAGACGCCGAAGGTGAGACCGACGAACTGGGGCAGGATCGTGGAGCGACGGCTCCAGATCTTGATTACTTCTGCACGTCCGCCTTCACGAACCTTCTCAGCCTTCTTGAGAAGATAGCCGTCAACGAACGGACCTTTCCATACTGAACGAGCCATTGGAGACTTCCTCTCTTACTTCTTACGCTGGTGACGCGAGCGCATGATCATCTTGTCGGTCGACTTGTTCGACCGTGTGCGCTTGCCCTTTGTAGGCTTGCCCCACGGAGAAACAGGGTGACGACCACCAGATGTGCGACCTTCACCACCACCGTGCGGGTGGTCGACCGGGTTCATGACGACGCCGCGGTTATGCGGACGCTTGCCGCGCCAAACGGTACGACCGGCCTTGCCGTCGTTGATGTTGGCGTGGTCAGGGTTGGAAACCGCACCGATCGAAGCAAGGCAGGAGCCCGGCACGAGGCGCTGTTCACCCGAGTTCAGGCGAAGGATCGCCAGACCGGCATCGCGGCCGACGAGCTGTGCGTAAGAACCGGCGGAGCGAGCGATCTGACCACCCTTGCCCGGCTTCATTTCCACATTGTGGATGATGGAGCCAACAGGGATGAACTGCAGAGGCATTGTGTTGCCTGGCTTGACGTCCACGGCCTTCTCAGAAGCGATGACCTTGTCGCCGGCAGCAAGGCGCTGCGGAGCGATGATGTAGGCCTGTTCGCCATCTGCGTAAGCGATGAGCGCGATGAACGCCGTGCGGTTCGGGTCGTATTCGATACGCTGAACCGTGCCTTCAACTTCAAACTTGCGACGCTTGAAGTCGATCAGACGGTAGGTACGCTTGTGACCGCCGCCGATGAAGCGGGCCGTGATACGACCGAGGTTGTTACGACCGCCGCTCTTGGTCAGACCCTGTGTCAGCGCCTTGACCGGCTTGCCCTTGTAGAGCGCAGAGCGGTCGACGATGACCAGCTGACGCTGGCTCGGGGTTGTAGGATTGAATGTTTTCAATGCCATTTTTTTATTCCTCAGAGACCGGTGGAGACGTCGATCGTCTGGCCTTCAGCCAAAGTCACGATTGCCTTCTTCACGTCCTTCTGCTTGCCGACAAAACCGCGGAAACGCTTGGTCTTGCCCTTGCGGAGCAGAGTGTTGACGGCCGTGACCTTGACGCCAAAGAGCGCCTCGACTGCAGCCTTGATTTCCGGCTTCGACGCCGTCTTGGCGACATTGAAAACAACCTGGTTGTTTTCCGATACCAGAGTGGACTTTTCGGTGATCGCCGGCGAGACGATCACATCATAGTGGCGAAGATCGGTCACTTGAAACGCTCCTCTAGAGCTTCAACCGCAGCCTTGGAAAGCACGAGCTTGCCGCGACGAACGATGTCATAAACGTTGATGCCCTGGATCGGCAGAACATCGATATTCGGGATGTTCTTGGCTGCGAGCTTGAAGTTGCCATCAAGTTCAGCGCCGCCGATGAAGAGAGCGTTGGTCAGCCCGAGCGTCTCGAAGGTCGATGCCAGTGCCTTGGTCTTTGCTTCCGCAGCAACCAGGTTGTCGATGATGATGACATCGTCGGACTTCAGCTTGGCAGAGAGAGCGAGACGCAGGCCGAGAGCGCGAACCTTTTTCGGAAGGTCGTGTTCGTGGCTGCGAACAACCGGGCCGTGAGCCTTACCACCGCCGCGGAACTGCGGAGCGCGAGCCGAATGGTGACGAGCGCGGCCCGTACCCTTCTGCTTGTACATCTTGGCACCGGTACGCCATACTTCGGCGCGGCCCTTTGCCTTGTGCGTGCCCTGCTGCTTCTTGGCAAGCTGCCAGCGGATGACGCGGGCGAGAATGTCTTCGCGGGGCTCGAGGCCGAAAATCGCATCAGAAAGAGAAACCTTCCCTGCGTCTTTTCCCTCGAGGGTCTTGACGTTGAATTCCATTGGTCTGGCTCCCTTACTTCGCGGCCGACTTGATGGCGTCGCGTACAATGATCCAGGCACCCTTGGAACCGGGTACAGCACCCTTGATCAGGATCAGACCGCGATCTTCATCGGTCGAAACCACTTCAAGGTTCTGAGTCGTAACGCGCGTCTGGCCCATGTGACCAGCCATCTTCTTGTTCTTGAAAACCTTGCCCGGATCCTGACGCGAGCCAGTCGAACCGTGCGAACGGTGCGAAACCGACACACCGTGCGTGGCGCGCAGACCGCCGAAGCCGTGGCGCTTCATGGCGCCGGCAAAGCCCTTACCAATCGTCGTGCCGGTGACATCGACGAGCTGTCCGGTGGCGAAGTGGCCAGCCTTGATCTCGGTGCCGACGTCAAGCAGGTTGTCTTCCGTAACACGGAATTCAGTGAGCTTGGCCTTAGGCTCTACGTTAGCAATCGCAAAATTGCCGCGCATGGCCTTGGACGTGTTCTTGACCTTAGCCGTGCCAGCACCAAGCTGAACTGCGGCATAGCCATTCTTTTCTACAGTGCGCTGGGCCACAACCTGGCAGCTTTCCAAACGCAGTACCGTTACCGGAACATGTTCCCCGGCGTCGTTGTAGACGCGGGTCATGCCGATCTTCTGTGCAATCACACCTGAACGCATCGGTTCAATCCTTCCAACTCAGCTCGAGCCAGGCTCAGAGCTTGATCTCAACATCGACACCTGCGGCGAGATCGAGCTTCATCAGCGCGTCTACCGTCTGTGGTGTCGGGTCAACGATGTCGAGAAGGCGCTTGTGTGTGCGCATCTCGAACTGCTCGCGGCTCTTTTTGTCGATGTGTGGGGACCGGTTTACCGTAAACTTCTCGATGCGAGTCGGAAGCGGAACGGGGCCCCGGACGCTTGCGCCGGTGCGCTTCGCCGTCGACACGATCTCGCGCGTCGAAGCGTCGAGAATGCGGTGATCGAACGCCTTCAGGCGAATGCGGATATTTTGGCCGTTCATTCGACGTTATCCTTGTGTTTGTTATTTCGTATCTCTTGTGAAGACACGGATTGTTCGTATTGCCTAAGGCGGACCACCGGTTTCAAAGATCGAGAGCGACGCCGGAATGCGGCATCCCTATCCAGTCTTCAGGCCATTCGGCCACCTTATTGTTAGTTTCAGTCAGCCACTCCGCATAACGAAGCAGCACGCAAACAGCGCTTGCGCGCCATTTGCCGTATTTTCGTGTAATAAGCAAGCGGCTAGAGCCACTTGCTTCATAATAATGTCATCGAAGCGGCCGTCCCTCGCGAGACGGCCGATCTAAGATTACTCGACGATCGAGGCAACGATGCCGGCGCCGACGGTGCGGCCGCCTTCGCGGATAGCGAAGCGCAGCTTTTCTTCCATCGCGATCGGAACGATCAGTTCGACTTCAACGGTGACGTTGTCGCCTGGCATGACCATTTCCGTGCCTTCCGGAAGCGAAACGATACCGGTCACGTCAGTCGTACGGAAGTAGAACTGCGGACGGTAGTTCGTGAAGAACGGCGTATGACGGCCGCCTTCTTCCTTCGTCAGGATGTAGGCTTCGGCCATGAACTTCTTGTGCGGCTTGACCGAACCCGGCTTGCACAGGATCTGGCCACGCTCAACGCCGTCACGGGTGACGCCGCGGATCAGCGCGCCGATGTTGTCGCCAGCCTGGCCCTGATCGAGCAGCTTGCGGAACATTTCAACGCCGGTAACCGTCGTCTTGGTCGTCGCGCGGATGCCGACGATTTCGACTTCTTCGCCAACCTTGACGATACCACGCTCGACGCGGCCGGTCACAACCGTACCACGGCCCGAGATCGAGAACACGTCTTCGATCGGGAGCAGGAACGGCTGGTCGATCGGACGCTCAGGCGTCGGGATGTAGGCGTCGACAGCGGCCATCAGTTCGCGAATCGCGTCTTCGCCGATCTTCTTGTCCGAATCTTCGAGAGCGGCCAGAGCCGAACCCTTGACGACAGGAATGTCATCGCCCGGGAAGTCGTAGGACGACAGAAGTTCGCGCACTTCCAGCTCGACGAGCTCGAGAAGCTCGGCGTCGTCAACCTGGTCGACCTTGTTGAGGAACACGACGATGGCGGGAACGCCAACCTGACGGGCGAGCAGGATGTGCTCGCGGGTCTGCGGCATCGGGCCGTCGGCGGCCGAGCAAACCAGGATCGCGCCGTCCATCTGGGCAGCACCGGTGATCATGTTCTTGACGTAGTCGGCGTGGCCGGGGCAGTCAACGTGGGCATAGTGACGAGCAGGCGTCTCATACTCGACGTGCGCCGTCGAGATGGTGATGCCACGTGCCTTTTCTTCCGGAGCGGCGTCGATCTGATCGTAGGCCTTGAACTCACCGAAGTACTTGGTGATCGCTGCCGTCAGAGACGTCTTGCCGTGGTCGACGTGGCCAATCGTGCCGATGTTGACGTGCGGCTTGTTGCGCTCAAACTTACTCTTTGCCATTTGAATGCTTCCTGTGAACGAAATGGATGACCCCGGCGAACCGGTTTAGTGCCGCCGTTTAAGGGTTTCGGCGGAATTGCGCAAGACTTAATTGCGGACGCTATTCCTAGCTGCAGCCGCATATGGGAACGAAGCATCCGATCGGCAATATCAGCACCGGATTACGCCCCCGGTTTTCGACAAGAACAGGCACAACCGCTTGACGCTATGCTATTACTTTGCGTGCCGGACGCACCCCGGCCACAGTCTTGGGAGCACGCCATGGAACCGAAGGCCATTGCAAAACGATCGGCAGGCAATTTTGTGATCTTTGCCGCCTGCGCATTCATATTATGGATACTGGCCGCCGCAATCGACTGGATCGCGCAGATCGTGCGCCTGTCGACGCCGGAGCGAATGCCTGCGCTTGCTGCCTCTATTGTCAGCTCGTCGACGCTGCAGGCGATCATCGCCATATGGCTTTTGACGGCTGCGGTCGCTATCGCCTTTCCCAGCGTTCTGCGGCCACTCTCCACCACAACGACACTGATGTTCGATGTCGGCTACGGCATCCTCGGCGCGCTGACCGGTTTCGGCATTGCCATTGGCCTGTTTGGCGGCGGCTGGTCGATCCTGCTGCGCGCCCTGATCTATAGTGTCATCATCGCTGTCGGCTATGTCGCCGTTCGAAAATGGCTATCGAGGGACGAGTTCACGGTTTCCGGGCGAACGCGCTGGACGGCGGCCGGAATCATCGCGCTCGCCTCACCCTTCGTGTTGCTTTGGGGCTAAAACCGATCAGCCGCATATCTTCATACGGATATGAAAAGGAAGCGTCGCATGTGCGGCGCTGTGAAATACGGATCGTGATGTGAAATCATGGAGCGGGTAGCGGGAATCGAACCCGCGTATTCAGCTTGGAAGGCTGCTGCTCTACCATTGAGCTATACCCGCGCGGGTGGTCTGATCCGAGGACGAATGGTGGAGAGAGTTGGATTTGAACCAACGTAGGCTGAGCCAACGGATTTACAGTCCGTCCCCTTTAACCACTCGGGCATCTCTCCAGTTTTTCGTCCGGATCGTTAGACCAAGTCTGCTAGACTTTCGAAGCGTTGCCGCCCTCGGTCTGCGCCGCGTATATGACCGGACGATTTCCTCATGTCAACACGATGACGATGGAAAATATGTGAAAAATGTCATTGGCCGTGGAAAGCCCCTGCTCCGAAAGAAATCCTATACGGAGAGAAGTGCCGCCGTTATAAAGCGGCATGAGCAAAGACAATAAAACCGGCGGCCCGCCCGCAGACGACAAATCCGCCAAGGACACGCACTACGCCACTTTGCGTCGTGCGCACCGCGACAACAAGCGCGAACGCGGCGATATTCCAACCCCAGGCTTCCAGAAGCGCAAGCGTGGCGGCGACGACTGGAAACCGCCGGTGCTGGCACCGGACCAAGTCTATCTTTACGGCCTGCACACCGTTCGCGCCGCCCTTGAGAACAAGGAACGCAAGAAGATCAAGCTGTCGGTGACGCAGAACGCGCTGGCGCGCCTGGAAGTCGATCCCGACACTCTCGGCATTCCCGTCGAGATGGTCTCGCCGCAGGATATCGACAAGGTGCTCGGCCCCGACGCCATCCACCAGGGCGTGATGCTGGAAACCCGGCCCCTGCCCGTCCGCCGCCTCGAAGCGCTGCAGGACAGCCCGCTGATCCTGGTGCTCGATCAGGTGACCGATCCGCACAATGTCGGCGCCATCATGCGCTCGGCTGTCGCCTTCAACGCCGGCGCCGTGATCACCACCCAGCGCCACAGCCCGACCGAATCAGGCGTACTGGCGAAATCGGCATCCGGCGCGCTGGAATTGATCCCTTATATCCAGATCACCAATCTCGCCGACGCGCTCGGCGCTCTGCACAAGCTCGGCTTCCAGTCGATCGGCCTTGATTCGGAAGGACCCGCTCCTCTCGAGGGCACGTTCAGCGGCGACAAGGTCGCGCTGGTGCTCGGCGCAGAAGGCAAGGGCCTGCGTCAGAAAACGCGCGAGACGGTCCATGCGCTGGCGAGACTCGACATGCCCGGAGAGATCAAGTCCCTGAACGTTTCGAACGCAGCGGCAATTTCGCTTTACGCGGCGCGCCAGCATCTGAAAGGCTGAAGCCCCGGGCAGAGGATCACGATGAGCGGCATCATCTTGATCCGCGCATGCTTCGACCGGCAGCGATCGTTGCCGGTCTCCTTGCCTTGCTGCCTGCTGCGACTATCGAGCCTATGCTCAGACCACAAGGAGAAGCACTCGACATGGCAGTCCGCCCTCTTCTCATCGGCATCGTGTTCGTCGCCATTCTCGTTGCCATCGTTCTCAGCATCACGTGGATCGACAAGACGCAACCCGTGCATCAGTCCGACCCGCTCGCTCCCGCCACCAATCCGGCGGTTACACCGGCACAATAGCGTCCAAGACCATTGTCGGAACCGAATAGCGCAACTCGCGTTTCCATCTCCGTCAACAAGGAGAAGTCGCGTGCGCATCATGATTGCGGTCATTGCCCTTATGGTTGTTTCGGTTCTGAGCATCACCGCCATGCCGTCCTCCGGCGACGGGATGGGAGAGAGCGGAGACCATCTGCAGTCGAGTGTCCGCCAGACAGTGCAAAATTAGCAGCCGTTCGTCGGTGGACTGTTGAAATCCCGTAGCGAAATCAAAACTCGCTGGATTTGTTCTTTACAGGACGGCAGAATCTGCTAATTGGCGGGCGTCGCCCTTGTAGCTCAGTTGGTAGAGCACCTGATTTGTAATCAGGGGGTCGCGGGTTCGAACCCTGCCGGGGGCACCATAAATTCACTAGCAAAAACAATCGCCTAGATACCAGCTCGCCCACCAAGGCGGGCTTTTTCATGCTCCAAACAATAACCAGAATTACCATGTTCTCCGGGCTTTACCAGCGTTAGCGGGGATTCCGTGGAACATGGATGGCGCATGATGGCGCAGAGAGAGGGACAATTGGCCGAGAGTTTTGGGACACAGATGCCGGCCGTTTAATCAGTCGAGCAAAGTGTTTTCTGGAAGCCGCCGGCGTCTTATGACAAGATGGCTGATGGGAGAAGCGGCATGCTCTTCACCCCTACCCTGCACATGATCGGACACGGCGTGGAGCTCTTGCTCAAAGGCTGCCTACTGCACAACGGGGTCACCAAGGTTCAGGTGATAGGTTACGGCCACCGCGTCAATGACATGTGGTCGACAGATGAGGTCCGGACGCTCCGACTGGCGGCTAGGAACAATGCCTTGATCTCTCACGAGTACGCGTTAACCAGCGGTCGGTTTCCAGATGCGGCGCGTGTAAGCGACCCAGTTGCGACCTTTGAGGAGTATCTGGGCGCCCTTGGCGATCTCCATGCAGAACCGCGTCAATATCCGATCAGGTACCCCACAGACGACGACCGCGTGGCACCGCGTACTCCGCTGCTGGTAGCTGCCTTATGGCGCACGGCCGATGATTACGTGAAGCGACCAGAAGAGTTTCTAGTCCGATAGCGATCTAACTAGGGAACCATGTCCGGTCCCGCCGGTTATCACGGTGTAAGGGAATTGAAATCCTCCTTACAACTGGATGCATCGTCCGATGACATCCTAAAGAAGCCCGGCGCCGGTTCATTCCGCACCGGGCTTTTCCTTATGCAGGGCGTCGGCATCTCACACACATTGCCTTGTCTGCAAATTGACATACCTTAGGTTTTGAAAATCTGAGGGCTCATGAACACTATCGATCACGAACAGCGCGCAGGACTGCTATGGCCGGTCCTCACGACGGCGGCGAAAGAACGCGGCGAATTGACCTATTCCCAGGCAGCCGCTGCGATCGGCATCCACTATCGTGCTACGGCTCGCGCGCTTGGGCCAATCCAGCGATACTGCTTGGATCAAGGCCTTCCTCGGTTGACCGGCTTAGTTTACGCCTCTTCGACCGGACTGCCGGGAGGTGGGTTTGCTGGTGAGCCGGGGAACCAGAGGGACCTCGAGGAGGTTTGGGGTTTTGACTGGGCCTCGCTGCAGAATCCATTTTCGACATTGCACAATGCAGAGTTGGACAAAATCGCAGAGGAAGTTCTGGACGATCCGGCCTTGGGATCGCTCAAGTATTCTATGCGCCTTACGCGTGGCGATCAGCAGCGCGTCTTCCGGCGTTCGGTGATGAAGGCTTACGACGGGAAATGCGCAATCTGCGAGGCCACGTTCGTTGAACTCATCGAAGCAGCACACATAATTCCCTTCGGAGATCCGCGGGCAGAGTTACGCGTGAATCCTAGGAATGGAATTGCGCTCTGCCGGAACCATCACGCCCTTTTCGACAGTGGTTGGCTGTCGGTATCCAAGCGTTACAAAATAGCATTTGACGATCCAGAGACGGAGTCAGGAGACTATACAGAGGAGGATGAAGGAGTTGCAGTGAGGTTCCATGGTTCCAAACTATGCCTTCCTGAAGACGAACGGCTTTGGCCCGATCCGCTTCTATTGCAGGAACGAAACCAACTCTAGGCTTTATGGTCCAGACCAAACCGTCTTCGCCGGTCGTCTGCTCTTCTTCCAGGCTGACAGATCCTCCCTGTCCTCTTCCTGCGTCATGGCGTAACCATCCCCTTAAGTGACCATTGCTAACGTGTTCGTGATCCGCTAGCGGTTTAGCCAGTATTGGGGAGACTTGCGGTGCGCGACATTGCAAATTCAGTGGCAAATGAAAGCATCTCGGCAGATAACCATTCTGCCAGATTAACATATCTCGAAGCATGCCGAGGTATCGCTTCGATTATCGTTATGGTGCATCACTGGCTGATTGCCTTTTCACCTTGGATGGAAGAGCAATATCCAGTTGGTCTGGCTGGAACGCCATTTATGTGGATGATCAACGGCACGGCGTCTGTTGGGTTTTTCTTCGTGCTGTCGGGCTACGTGCTCACAATTCGGCCTTTCCAGATCCCATCGGCGTCCTATCTCGCCGGGGCTACCGTCAAGCGCCTGCCGCGCCTCATGTTGCCAGCTGCAGTAACCATTCTAGCCGGATACATCATCTTGCGGTTCGCCCTCAACTACAATGTCGAAGCATCCGCATTCACCGGATCGCAATGGCTACGAGATTTCGGCAACGCTTATCACCCGGTGGGTTTTGAACCGTCGCTTGCTTCGGCATTCACGGAGTGCATCACCGTCTTTTTTAAGGGGTACAGCTTCCACTACAATTCCAACCTCTGGACAATGAAGCCCGAACTGTTCGGAAGCCTGTTGGTGTTTGCTATCGCTGGGGCGCTCATGCTTAAAGTGCCTCGCTCGATCAAGCACGCAGTCTTCATCGTAGCGCTGGTAGGCTGCTATTTCGCGGTCAACAAGCTGTTCCCATTCGTGGCTGGCGCCTACATTGCTTTCAGCTTCGGCACCGGGGCAAAGCCATGGCGGAATGCCTGGATAGGCTACGCGGCCATCATTGCATCACTGCTGTGCTTCTCAGCTTTTTCATGGGCTGACATCCACACTGTCGGAGCCGCTCTTCTGATCGTGGCTCTGATCAGCACCCCTTCGGCAGCCCGTCACCTTTCAGGCAGGGTCGGCCTCTGGCTCGGTCGCTTCTCGTTTCCCATCTACCTAGTCCACATGCTGGTGCTGGTGTCAGCATCGAGCTATGCCTTCACCAAAACGATGGAGATCGGCGGCAACCATACAACTGCAGTAATCGCCAGCGCTTTGGCGACAATCTTGGTGACGACCGCCTTTGCCATCCCCCTAGTCTTCCTTGACGCATGGTGGGTCCGCCTTCTCAATAGGCTTGTGAAACAGGCAGCGACGTTCGCTTCACGCCCCGTCGCAGCCTGATCGCGTAAGCTACCATATTTAGTCTTTTACTGCTCGGGCGGAATGGATCGACATCCGCCCGAGAAAAAGCTACATGAACTTTTGACCGGCGCTTAGTTCTCGTTGAGACAATGCATGAAGTATTTCTTGTTGACGGCGTTTATATTATTATCTGCCGATCGCTGGCGCGCTATGACGAAACTCTCGATGGGCTTTGGTGATGGCTGACGTTGCCATCGAGGTGGTTCAACCTTTCGAGCCGCGCTATCGATTGACCCACACCGCCGTCGCGCGGTTTTCTCTTTTCCTCTTGATCACCTTCTCGATGTTGATGCCTATCATGTCAGGTGGTGGCGAGAACGGCGGTGGCAGCGCCATCCGCCAGATCATTTATTTGCTGATTATCGGCTTCGGTGCTCTCGGCGCCAGGATAACCAGGAATCTAGGCAGCATCGTAAGGTTTCCCATCAGCATTGTTATCCTGCTGGGTTTTTGTTGGCTTTCCATGCTCTGGGCTATCGACCCCGGCACTTCGTTTCGACGCCTTGTCCTGACGACGCTGATGTTCTTTGGCGTCTTCATGACCGTCAAGAAAGCTGGCTTCGATGGCGCGTATCGCATGATGACCTTGTCGCTGCTCATGCTGGTCGCCATCAGTTTCGTGACAGTGGTTTTCGTGCCATCGGTGGGCATTCATCAGCTCAACGATTTTGACAACGACGATCTCATCGGGAGCTGGAAAGGCGTATTCGGCCACAAGAATTATGCCGGCGCGGTGACCGGATTTCTGATCATTCTTCTATTCTTCAATTTGGCCGGACTCCGAAAGTCCGTTCGTCTCGCCGCAATCATCCTCACCGTGTTGTTCCTCTACAAAACAAATTCGAAAACATCCGTCGGACTGACTGGAGTGGCGTTGTCCGCGGGCTTGGCGATGGCTCTCTACAACCCTCGATACCGCCTGATCGTGACGCCGCTTTTTCTGCTCGGATGCCTTGTCACGGCGCTGTTGGCCTGGGCGAACTGGGATCTTCTGATCGCGCCTTTCACGTCCGAAGATTCCTTCACGGGACGCGTGCAGATTTGGCCACCGATGGTCGAATTTTGGCGAGACAACTGGTGGGGTGCCGGATACGGGTCGTTCTGGAACATCGACATCCCCAATCCGATTTCAAGCTATGTGACTGCCGACAGTTACGTCAACTTGATCTCCAGCGGACACAACGGATTTATGGACCTGCTCGTGACCGTAGGGCCCATAGGGGTGTTCCTGGCGGTCATGGGCCTGATCATCTGGCCGATCGTTGGGCTGCTTCAAAGGCCTGACATACCAAGGAACCGTGCGATGTTCATCGTCGCGATCTTTGTTTTCGCGGCCGGTCACAACATGACGGAAACCAGCCTGATGGACCGAGACCAACCTGTCCATATCATATTGATAACGACGATCGCGATGCTAGGCGTCTCTTCTCGTCGGCGGGTTCCCCGTCAATTCGACGACGTGGCCACTGACTAGCGTCCGACGGGCGCAGCAGACGTGACCGTTTAGCTTACCGAATTTGTCACTGTTGGAACCATTTTAATTGGTGCAAAACGTAATGGCGCGCCCGTATAATCACAATTTAGACAAGCAGAAAATTTCGTTTTGCCAACTCAGCAGTGGTGTTATGGTCCCTCCGAAAGGGCGAGGCATTCTCCCGTATTCGCCCTGAAAGAAACCATTTTTATCTATGGAGGAACCATGTATGGCGGATCTATCGGTTTTTATTGGATGGGATTCCCGCGAGGATATTGCCTACCAGGTTGCGAAAGCGACATTGCTTGAAAACGCATCCATCGACGTCGACGTTCATCCGATCAAACTGCAAGACCTCGTCGACCGCGGAGTATACACGCGCGAAGTCGATCCGTTGGCATCAACGGAATTCACCTATTCCCGTTTCTTCACGCCTTGGCTTGCCGACTACAAGGGCTGGGCGCTCTTTTGCGACTGCGACTTCCTTTTCTTCGGCGATGTCGCCGATCTCCTGAAATACCGAGACGAGGCCAAAGCGGTCTCCTGCATCCATCACGACTACACGCCGAAGGAAGGAGTGAAGATGGATGGCAAGGTACAGACCAACTATCCCCGGAAGAACTGGTCGTCGTTCATGCTCTTCAACTGCGAGCATCCCTCGACACGCAAGCTGACGCCGGAACTGATCAATGCCGAGAGCGGGGCTTTCCTTCACCGGCTGCAATGGGCAGATGACAGCGAGATCGGCGAGATTCCCGAAGAATGGAACTGGCTGGAGGGCTGGAGCACACCACCGGCAAAGGGCTTCCCGAAGGGTGTTCACTACACAAACGGCGGACCATGGTTTCATAATTGGCAGGATGTGGAGTATGCACAGGTGTGGCTAGACAAAGCGCTTGCCATAGACCCACATTTTAAGCCCGTTTGAAAGCCTTGGAATGAATGTATCGAGAACAAACCATGCTGCGGACAGCAGCATGGGAAAAGCTAGGGACCAAGAGTGGCGATCGCTCTTGGCCGACTACAGTGACATCGTCCTGGTTGCCAACAGCGACGAAGTCGATATCAACGTACTGGTAGCGCGCTATCCAGAAACGACGCTCTTCGTCTTCTTCAACAAGGTCTACAAGGTCCTGAGGGAGCCCTTCAAGCATAAATGTGTGCTGTTTTCGCGCAGCGGGACCACGGGTGCAAACCTGGTGAAGAGCGGCAAAGTGTCGAAGGCTCTCGAATATTTCGACAAGGACAGCTTCCTCGGCGTCGTAAACATGACGATCGGACATCGGGAAAAGCCCAGCCCAGCGGCCGCGTTTGGCGATGTCAACGTCAGGCATCTCGATCTGACGGAGATTTTCGCTCCATTCTATCCCTCGACGTCGATCCCGACCAGCGGCTTTGCGCTCTGCTTCTGGCTGACGTCGTTGCAAATCGACGCCAAGGTAACGCTGGCAGGGTTTTCGTCAAAACGCAGCGAGCGCTATCAGGTTTTCGACGTTCACGACTGGACGTTCGAGCAGGTTCTCCTTCGCCTGATGTATCGCAAGGGCAAGATTGACATTATAGGGCGAGAGCACACCAATCGATACGCCAGGCTCGCCGAGCATTTCCCCGATTACTCCGCCGAGGATATTGCGCTGACAGCCGATGAGGTTCTGGCCGAGCGGCTGGTGAACCTCAGCTCTATCGTCGACCGCTTGATGCATGTCACCCGCTTCCTGCGTTTTATCGATCGCTCCTTCAAAGCGCTGACAAAAAAGAAACCGAAATAAGAAGCCGTTCGGGGATTCGGAATGCTCAGACCGAAACTGCTGATAGCCCTGTGTCTCTGTCTCTACTTGCTGATCTGGTTCGCCGCGGTCGTCTGGTAGGCGCTGTTTCCAACTGGCGAAGCGGGACAGCTTGAAAATGCCTTGTCGCGCCTGCCGATAATCATTTAGGTAGGCGGACACCACAAAGGGCATTGCATGAGCCTATCCTTTCAGACGCTGTGTTTTCTGGCTTCTCCCGCACCAGAGGCTCTTGCCGCACGGGACGAACTGATTCGTATCTACGGCGATGTGCCAGCTAGGGAAGCCGATGTCATCGTCGCTCTCGGTGGCGACGGTTTTATGCTGCAGACGCTGCACAGGACGATGAACTCCGGCAGGCTGGTGTACGGGATGAATCGCGGGTCGGTCGGCTTCCTGATGAATGATTACAGGACGGAAGCGCTGCGGGAACGAATCAATGCGGCGGTGGAGAATACATTCCGTCCCCTGCAGATGACGACGATGAACGCCGACGGCACCAGCGATACCGCACTGGCGATCAACGAAGTTTCGCTGTTCCGCCAATCCTACCAGGCGGCCAAGCTCAAGGTGGAGGTGGACGGCGTCGTGCGTCTTGAGGAACTGATCTGCGACGGGCTGATGGTGGCGACGCCCGCCGGATCGACGGCCTATAATCTCTCCGCGCATGGGCCTATCCTGCCACTTGATGCACCGCTGCTGGCGATGACGCCGGTCAGCGCGTTTCGTCCGCGCCGTTGGCGAGGGGCCTTGCTGCCGAACAAGGTCACCGTCGATATCCACATCCTCGAGGGCGAAAAGCGGCCGGTCAATGCAGTCGCGGACAACTCCGAGGTCAAATCGGTGTTGCATATCCGCATTGCGCAATCCGAGCACATGACGGCGCGCATCCTTTCGGATCCCGACCGGTCATGGTCGGACCGGATTCTTGCCGAGCAGTTCGAGGATTAAAGTAATGAGACGTCGTGGACTGGCTTTGACGTCGCTTCTGCTTGGGGGCTGGGCATTGAGCGCACATGCGGCCGAGGCGCCCGATCCGATCCTGCCGGCAGCCATCACCTTCGCGACCAGCACGGGTTATTGGGAGGACGACGGCAGTGCGCCTGCGGTCACGCGCGCGCCGGCAGCCACCTCAACACCGTCGCCTCAGGCAAATCCCGGCTCGCCCACAACGACGCGGCCGTCGGGGCCGCGTCGCGGCTACTACAAGCTTTTCGCCGTGCGCCAGGCAGACCGGACCGCCAAGGTCTATCTCCAGCAGATCGCCCAGACCGACGACGGGCCGGATATCGTTTCGACAGTGGAAGTGCAGGAGTTGAACGACCTCAATCCCTATGTAACCGACATCCGACCTGAAAATTCAACGGGTCGGCTCAACGAACCCGGCCTGTTCGCCATGGTCTATCTGAAGACGGATCCGGACGGCGATGCGGACAGTTGGGCGGTCGCAATCGATGAGTTCGGGGATATCACTGTCGAAAAATCTGGCCACTGACCGCAGTCAAAAAAGGCCCCGAACGGGGCCTTTTTCATGTCTTCAGCAGACTAAGAATCAGTCTACGTCGTCGACCATCGCATCGGGCTTGCCGCTGATGCGATGGGCAAGTGCCGCTTCCATGAAGTCGTTCAGCTCGCCGTCGAGAACATCATCCGGTGCCGTGCTGGTCACGCCGGTGCGCAGGTCCTTGACCAGCTGATAGGGCTGCAGGACGTAGGAGCGGATCTGGTGGCCCCAGCCGATGTCCGACTTGGAGGCCGCTTCGGCGCTGGCCGCGTCTTCGCGCTTCTTCAGCTCGGCTTCGTACATACGGGCACGCAGCATGTCCCACGCTTTGGCACGGTTCTTGTGCTGCGAGCGTTCCTGCTGGCACTGAACGACAATGCCCGAGGGGATGTGGGTGATACGCACCGCGGAGTCGGTGGTATTGACGTGCTGGCCGCCTGCACCCGACGAACGATAGGTGTCGATACGGCAGTCGCCTTCGTTGATGTCGATCTGGATCGAGTCGTCGATAACGGGATAGACCCAGATCGACGAGAAGGACGTGTGACGGCGAGCGTTGCTGTCGTAGGGCGAAATACGCACGAGGCGGTGAACACCCGATTCCGTCTTCATCCAGCCATAGGCATTGTGGCCCTTGACGAGGAGCGTCGCGGACTTGATGCCAGCTTCTTCGCCGTCGTGGACTTCAAGCAATTCCACCTTGTAGCGCTGGCGTTCGGCCCAGCGGGTGTACATGCGCAACAGCATGTTCGCCCAGTCCTGGCTTTCCGTGCCGCCGGCACCGGAGTGGACTTCGACGTAGGTGTCGTTGCTGTCGGCCTCGCCCGAGAGCATGGCCTCGACCTGCTGGCGCGCAGCCTCGGTCTTCAGCGCCTTGAGAGCGTCTTCGGCTTCCTTGACGACGCCTTCGTCACCCTCTTCCTCGCCCATCTCGATGAGCTCGATGTTGTCGTTGAGCTGCTGTTCGAAACGCTTGACGCCATTGATGCCGTCATCGAGTTGCTGGCGCTCGCGCATCAGCTTCTGCGCTTCGGCCGCGTCGTTCCAGAGGGTCGGGTCCTCTGACTTGTTGTTCAACCAGTCCAGTCGTCTTACCGCCTGATCCCAGTCAAAGATGCCTCCTCAGCAGGGTGATAGCCTGCTTGGTTTCATCGACTACGTTCTGGATTTCCGCTCGCATTTTTCCGCTTCTTTGCGTTGCTTTGAAAGTCGTCCGTCAAATAGTTGTGGCGACCGCGGATGTAAAGAGCCGCGACCGCCACACGTATTTGCGGATGGGATTAGTAGAGACCGCCGGCGCCCGACTGGACGGCCTGGTTGGCCTGCGGCGAGGTCTTCAGGATTTCCTCCGGCGCCATGGTGTTGTCCATGCCGATGACCGAATAGCTGTCGGCAGGGCCCGTGCCTGGCTTGAAGGCTTCGATGATGGTGTTTGGATCGCCCTGCATTGCGGCCATACCGGTCTTGCGGTCGATCGGGATAAGGTTCATGCCGGCCGGGATGACGAACTTCGATACCGGCGTGTCCTTGACGGCAGCCTGCATGAATTCGTTGAAGACTGGCGCCGATAGCGAGCTGCCCGTACCGCCACGGCCGAGAGTAACAGGGGAATCGAAGCCGATATAGAGGCCCGCAACGATATCGGGGGTGAAGCCGACGAACCAAGCATCCTTTTCATCGTTGGTCGTACCGGTCTTGCCAGCGACGTCGCGTTCGCCGAGCTGAACCTTGCCGGCGGCTGTGCCGCGCTGGATGACGCCCTGCATCATCGAGGTGATCTGGTAGGAGGTCATCGGGTCGAGAACGGTCTCGCGGTTATCGACGACGTTGGGCTCGTCCTGGTTTTGCCAGTCGCTGGCGTTGCAGCTTTCGCAGACGCGTTCCTCATGCTTGAAGATCGTCTTGCCGTAACGGTCCTGGATCCGGTCGATCAGCGTCGGCTTGATCTGCTTTCCGCCATTGGCGATGACCGAATAGGCGGAGACCATGCGCAGCACTGTCGTTTCGCCCGAGCCGAGAGACATGGCGAGTACCGGCATCATCTTGTCGTAGATACCGAAACGTTCCGCATATTCAGCGACAACGTTCATGCCGAGATCGTTGGCGAGGCGCACGGTCATGCGGTTGCGCGAGTGCTCGATGGCGAAGCGAAGCGTGTTGGCACCACCGCCCTCGCCCTCGTAGTTATCAGGCGCCCACACTTGGCCGTTACCGGTCTGGATCTCAAGGGGATCGTCGCTGACCACCGAGGCCGGCGTGTAACCATTGTCCATGGCGGCGGCGTAGACGAAAGGCTTGAAGGACGAACCCGGCTGACGCATCGCTTGGGTCGCACGGTTGAATTCCGACTGGGCGTAAGAGAAGCCGCCGACCATGGCCAGAACGCGACCGGTCTTCGGATCCATCGCGACGAGACCGCCACCAACTTTCGGGGGCTGGCGAAGACGGTAGGATGTGGAGCTGTCCTCGCCAAGACGCTCAACGTAAACAACGTCACCGGCCGAGAGAACGCCCTGCGGTGACCTTGCGGTCTTGCCGCCGGTCGCCGAGCGGTAGGCCCATTGCATGTTCTTGGACTGGATCACGCCGCGCTCGCGATCGGCGGGAACCTTGCCGGCACTGTCCTTGACGGGCTGCAAGCCGATGTCGACGCTATCGTCAGCCACGGCAAGCACCACTGCAAGTCGCCATTCCGGCACGTCCGTGAGAGCGGGAATTTCGGCCAGCGCCTTGCCCCAGTCAGACGTGGTGTCGATCTGCTTGATCGGGCCATGGAAGCCACGACGCTCGTCGTAGGTGATCAGGCCGTCCTGCAGCGCCTTGCGCGCGAAAACCTGCAACTGCGGATCGAAGGAGGTGCGAACAGAGAGACCGCCCTCATATAGCATCTTCTCGCCGTACTGATCGATCAACTGGCGGCGGACGGCTTCGGCGAAGTATCCCGACGCGAAGAGCGACGGACCGCTTGAACGACCTGTGACGCCGAGCGGCTGCTTCTTGGCTTCGGCACCATCGGACTGGCTGACGTAACCGTTCTCGACCATGCGATCGATCACCCAGTTGCGGCGGGTGACGGCGGCTTCTGGGTGGCGGAAAGGATGATAGTTGGCCGGGCCCTTCGGCAGAGATGCCAGATAGGCGGCATCGGCGATCGTCAGTTCATTGACCGATTTATTGAAGTAGGTAAGCGCCGCGCTGGCGATGCCGTAGGAATTCAGACCGAAGAAGATCTCGTTGAGATAAAGCTCGAGGATCTTGTCCTTGCTGTACGCCTGCTCGATGCGGAAGGAGAGAATGGCCTCCTTGGCCTTGCGCTCCATCGTCTGCTCGCTCGAAAGCAGGAAGTTCTTGGCAACCTGCTGGGTGATCGTCGAGCCGCCCTGTGTCGGGCCACCGGTTAGATAGGAAACGACCGCACGACCGAAGCCGGTGACGTCGATGCCGGGGTGCTGATAGAAATTCTTGTCTTCCGCGGACAGGAAGGCTGCCTTGACGCGATCGGGAACCGCCTGGATCGGCAGGAACAATCGACGCTCCTTGGCGTACTCGGCCATCAGCGCGCCATTGCCGGCATGCACACGTGTCGTTACCGGCGGCTCGTAGCTGCTCAGCACCGCATAGTCCGGAAGATCCTTCGTGATCGTCGCCAGATAGACAGCAACGGCGCCTGCTACGCCCAGGAACAGGACGCAAGCCGCTCCGAAGAAATATCCAAGAAGTCTGATCATATCTAAGCTACCGGTATCTCATTTTGTCGATCGGCGCGCGCATCACAATCGCATGGATCGCGGCATCTTGCACGCTGCGCGAATTACTCCATGCGCGGTGCGGCCACAAGCCAATTCCGATTTGCACATGGAAACATAGAGGTGAGTAATGGCTTGAATGTGAGGAAAGTAGGGCTTTTGCCTGTAATTCCACATGCATGCACAGTTAGACCCGGCCGGTGTCACATCTCGGCCACGCCCGTGTCAGCCGCCGTTGGCAACCATGGACGCGTGATAGTGTTTGACCGCCTCGGTCAGGAGCTCGCCCATCTTGGTCCGCCAGCCATCATCCAGAAGCAGCTTCTCGTCGTCCTTGTTCGAAAGGAAACCAAGCTCGAGCAAGATGGATGGGACATCCGGCGCCTGCAGGACGCGGAAGCCGGCGTGGCGGTGGGGATTGTTGATGGTGCCAACCTGGTCCTTGAAGGACGAGAGCACGCTTTCGGCCATGGAGATCGAGAAAGCCTGGGTCTCCCGGCGCGTCAGGTCGAGCAGGATATCAGCGACCTCGGGCGGTTCGGTGGTCGTCGTCTTGCCGGCAATCTGGTCCGAGAGGTTTTCACGATCGGCAAGATCGGCGGCAAGCTTGTCCGACGCCTTGTCCGAGATTGTGTAGACGGTGGCGCCGCGAATATCCTTCTGACGCAGCGTATCGGCATGCAGAGAGACGAACAGCGCCGCATGGTTCTGCCGGGCGATCTCGACGCGCTGCGACAGCGACAGGAACGAATCATCGCTTCTAGTCAAAAACGCCTTGATGCCGGGTTCGCGGTTCAACCGGTCTGCGAGTGTCTTGGCAAATGCCAGAGTGACGTCCTTCTCCTGCGTCTTGGTATCGACGCCGATCGCACCGGTATCGATACCGCCGTGCCCGGCGTCGACGGCGACGACGAAATCACCGCTGCCGGGTTTTTCAGGAGACGGGATCGCACTGGTGGTCTGCGCGGACGCCGGCTCGTTCCAAGAATGCGCCTTGACGAGTTCATCGAACGTCGCCTTGTCGGTCATCTCGGCCTCTAGAACCAGCCGCTGGCCCTTGCCGCCTTCATCGACTTGAACCTTTGCCATGCCGATGCGAACCGGCCTGGTCGCCGTGAGGACGATGCGGGCACTGTCCTCGTCCATCGTGCCGTAGCGAATGTCCTTGAAGAGGCCCCTCGCCTCCAGATCCTTGGCGGGAAAACCAAAGGCTGTCGCCGGCAGGTCAACGACGACGCGTTCGGGATTGGCGATGTAGTGGATGGAAAACGTCGGCGGACGATCGAAATCGATGACGATGCGGGTTCTTGCATCATCGCCGACGATGCGCGCACCATAGGCAAGCAGGCGCTCTTCACCTGCGGCAATCGCCGTATGCCCCAAGAATGTCGCAGCGACCGCCACCACGGACGCAATCGCAAACAGCCGCGACCCGAATATCTTCGTCCGCGATCCGGATTTTACCGCCGCGCCCCGCATTCTGCTATACAACCGACTGTCGTGCCCCAATTGTCGTCAACACCTGACTTCGCGATAAACGCGCTCGCGACGAAGGACAATTGCCATTGTCGCCGCGATGGAATCGCCTTGTCCATCGCTAGTTTTTATGATCGCGCAAATCCATCAATATTATGGCACATTTGGCTTTTCCCTTGCTATTGTGACGGAGAAAACATACAAGCATGCTCAGGGTAGAAGCACTGACGGGATAGAGTCGCCGACAAGGCAGCCAACCGCGTAGGACCTGGCGCCACAACCGGCAATCGTCCGCCGTCTTTCATGCTTCTGCCTGACAATGGATCCTGAATTTTCCGGAGTATGCGGGAACTTCATCGGTGGATTGCCACCAACCGCTCTTTAAAGAGAGAGCAAACTCATCGGGCCTGAATAAGGTCTTTGTTTTGTCGATCTCGCTTGGTCTTTGATGGTGTCGCAGCAGGTTTTATCTAAAGTCTACAGACCCCGGGAGAAGAGTTTCCCCGCTGCTGTCTGGCTGCTGCCTTCCACACCGCACCAATCGCGACTTTCACTATCCGGCGCTGCAATGACGGACCGCACTCCTTCTGTCTTATCGATGGTGGAGATTGCTGACGTTCGACCGCGCCGAGGAGCTCAGCTTACATGGCAGACAAAATGCTTATCGACGCGTCTCACGAGGAAGAGACGCGCGTCGTTGTCGTTCGCGGAAATCGCATAGAAGAATTTGACTTCGAGTCGGAACACAAGAAGCAAATTCGCGGCAACATCTATCTCGCAAAGGTAACGAGGGTCGAGCCCTCGCTGCAGGCCGCTTTCGTCGATTACGGCGGCAACCGGCACGGCTTCCTGGCCTTCGCAGAAATTCACCCCGACTATTACCAGATCCCGCTTGCCGACCGTCAGGCACTGCTGCGCGCCGAAGCCGAAGAGCATCGCCGCGATGACGACGTCGAGCATGTCGAAACGGCTCGCATCGATCCCGCGACCCAGGAACAGCCGGACGTTGGCATCGTTGCCAAGGATGAGCCGGCGGCCCCTGTCGAAGCAGCTGCCGAGGTCGTAGAGACCATCGAAGCTGCAGAGGTTGTCGAAGCCGTCGAGGAAGCACCTGCGAAGAAGGTTGCCAAGCCTCGCCGCAGCCGCAAGAAGGTCGTTCCGGCCGCTGACGAAGCGACGGCTGAAGCTGACGCCGCGTCGTCGTCCGACGACGAAGGCTCCACCGGTGGCGAAATGGCCGCCATGGTCGAGACCGATACGATTTCCGAAGACGTCGATGCGCGCCGCCGCGGCGGTGACGATGAAGACGACGACGATCATGATCACGAAGAAGAAGTGATCGAAAACGTCGGCGCCGAAGATGCAATGGAAGAAGTTCCTGATCGGGTGCAGCGCAAGCCGCGCAAGCAGTACCGCATCCAGGAAGTCATCAAGCGCCGCCAAATCCTGCTGGTTCAGGTCGCCAAGGAAGAACGTGGAAACAAGGGCGCCGCCCTCACCACGTATCTCTCGCTCGCCGGCCGCTATTCGGTTCTGATGCCGAACACCGCGCGTGGCGGTGGCATCTCCCGCAAGATCACCAGCCCGCAGGACCGCAAGCGCCTGAAGGAAATCGCCAAGATGCTCGAAGTGCCGCAGGGCATGGGCGTCATCCTTCGTACCGCTGGTGCCAACCGCACCAAGGTCGAAGTCAAGCGCGACTTCGAATACCTGATGCGCCTTTGGGAAAACGTCCGCACCCTGACACTCGCTTCGACCGCTCCTTGCCTCGTTTACGAAGAAGGATCGCTGATCAAGCGCTCGATCCGCGACCTTTACAACAAGGACATCAGCGAGATCATCGTGTCCGGCGAAGAAGGCTATCGTGAAGCGAAAGACTTCATGAAAATGCTGATGCCGAGCCACGCCAAGGTGGTTCAGCCCTACCGTGACATTCATCCCATCTATGCCCGTTCCGGCATCGAAGCCCAGCTCGACCGCATGCTGCAGCCGCAGGTGACGCTGAAGTCGGGTGGCTACCTGATCATCAACCAGACCGAGGCGCTGGTATCGATCGACGTCAACTCCGGTCGCTCGACCCGCGAGCATTCGATCGAAGACACCGCGCTGCAGACGAACCTCGAAGCAGCCGACGAAGTTGCCCGTCAGCTGCGTCTGCGCGACTTGGCCGGCCTTGTCGTCATCGACTTCATCGACATGGAAGAAAAGCGCAACAACCGCGCCGTCGAGAAGAAGCTGAAGGATTGCCTGAAAAACGATCGCGCCCGCATCCAGGTCGGCCGCATCTCGCACTTCGGCCTGCTCGAAATGTCGCGTCAGCGGATCCGTGCATCCGTCCTCGAATCGACCACGCAGGTCTGCTCGCACTGCGGTGGCACCGGTCACGTTCGGTCTCAGTCCTCCGTCGCCCTGCATGTGCTGCGTGGCATCGAAGAATATCTGCTGAAGAATACGACCCACGACATCACGGTTCGCACCACGCCTGAGATCGCGCTCTATATCCTCAACCACAAGCGCCAGACGATCGTCGACTACGAAGCCCGCTTCGGTGTTTCGATCATCATCGACGCCGATGGTGCCGTCGGTGCGCAGCACTTCGCGATCGATCGTGGCGAGGCTGTCGAGAACCCGGTCAAGATCGAAACGCTGTTCAACTTCGCTGCCATTCCTGAAGACGACGACGACGATATCGTCATCGAGTTGGATGAGGACGAAGACGAAGAGCTGGAAGAAAAGCCGGCTGCCGCTGCAGAGCGCCCCGCCGCCGCTGCCCGCAACGAGGGTGAAGGTGACGGACGCAAGCGCAAGCGTCGCCGTCGTCGTCGCGGCCGCAACGGCAACACCGAACAGCAGGCTTCCGACGAAGCCGGTTCCGACCAGGCCGGCGACGAAGACGAGGGTGACGACGAAGGCGATGATGCCGACAACGCATCCGCTTCTGCGTCTGAAACATCGGAAGACCGCACCGATGGTGACGATGCGCAGCGCCGCAAGCGCCGCCGTCGTGGCAAGCGTGGCGGTCGCCGCAATCGCGAGGAAGGTGCCGAAGGCACAGAGGCCGGCGATGAAGGTACTGATAGCGAAGGCGATGCCAGCGATGTTGCCGCTGTAGCTGAAGCCACTGATGTGGCCGAAGCTGACAGCGCACCTGTCGCCGTTGCTGTCGAAGCTGCTGCAGAAGAAGCCGTCGAGACCCAGTCCGCCATGGCTGCTGTTGAAACAGCCGCTACTGTGACCGAAGACGTCAAGCCGAAGCGCGCCCGTCGTAGCCGCAAGGCATCGCCGGTCGAAGAGCCGGTGGTCGAGGCGGAAGCTGCACCGGTCGCGGATGTCGTCCCGGTGGCCGAAGCTCCTGTTGAAGCCGTGCCGGAAGCCGCCGAGGCCGTTGTTGATCTCGCAGCGCCTGGCGAAGAAGAAGCCAAGCCCGCTCGCGCCAATCGCGGATCGAACATCTCGTCGTCCGCACCGACCGTCAAGTCGGCCAGCACGGACGCCGCCGATGGAGACGGAAAGCCAAAAAAGGCTGGCTGGTGGCAGCGCCGCGGTTTTTTCTGAGATTGATCTTCGGACGTGAATAATCGAGATCCGGCTGTGGCAACACAGCCGGATTTTTTTGTTTGTGGGCTCTTCCGACACCGTCTCATCTTAGGGACAGGGAGCACAGCTACGAGAGCGTCATCGTGCGCTTAAGCGAGTTAGTTTCGGATCGTTGTCGAGGAGTTTGGATCTGTGCCGTCAGCGATGGCGCATAACGGCTGAGATCAAGAGAAGATGCAGCGGGACTAACCGGCACTTGGCTCGATGGCTGCTCTTCAGAACGCTGATAACGACTGAGCGGACGTAATCGTGCGATCGGCTGAAAGGCGTCCGTCGGGAAGCCTTGCTGCCAGCGGGCACACGCCGGAAACCGGGCTTCTTCTCGGTATCCGGCTCCGTCTCCCTGGCGAAGCCTGTTCAGTCCCGCTCGGCGATAGCCGTCGTGTGCGGATACTCGCCGTAGAAGGCGCGCCAGTTGGCGATGGCAAAGCCGAAGACAACGAGCGCGCCGCCCTGGTGGAGAAGTCCCCAATCGAGCGGAACCTCGAGCAGCAGGGTGGCAATGCCGATCGATGCCTGGATCATGACCAGCGCAAACAGCACGATAGCGCGGCGCGCATGCGTCGTCGCAGGGGCAGAGCTGACCGAGATGATCATGTTGACCAGGGTAACCGCCAGCAGCGTGTAGGCCCCGACCCGGTGGATGAACTGCACCGTCTTGGGATTCTCGAAGAAGTTGATCCATGCCGGGTGCTGGATCAAGAGGTCGGACGGGATGATGGCGCCGTCCATTAGCGGCCAGGTATTGTAGGTAAAGCCTGCATCGAGACCTGCCACCAACGCGCCGAGATAGATCTGGAACAACGTCAGCACGGCAATAACGCCTGCCCATATGCGGGCGTTGCGCGTCGGATGCCGGTCATCCGAATGCGGCGCCAGTCCTCTCATAATCCACATGCAAGAGGCGAAGATAAGACAGGCGGTGATCAGATGCGTGGCGAGGCGGTACTGGCTGACATCGGTGCGGGCGCTGAGACCGGACGACACCATCCACCAGCCGATCGCCCCCTGAAACCCGCCCAGCGCCAGGATACCGGCCAGCGGCCAACGCAGGCGCCGTTCGATCTTGCCGGTTGCCCAAAAATACAGGAGCGGCAATGCGAAGATAACGCCGATGCCGCGGGCGAGCAGGCGGTGCGACCACTCCCACCAGAAGATGCCCTTGAACTGCTCGACCGTCATGTCGCTGTTCAGCTGCTGGAATTCCGGAATCCGCTGGTAAAGCTTGAACTCCTCTTCCCACTCCGTCGCGTTCAGCGGAGGGACGACACCGTGGATCGGTTTCCATTCGGTGATCGACAGGCCGGAGTTCGTCAGCCGGGTTGCGCCGCCAACGATCACAAGACAGAAAAGCGCCAGAATGACAAGGCCAAGCCAGATCCGCACCGCTCGGCGGTTGCTGTCCTGCCTGCGCACTTCGCCCCGGATTTTCTGTTCTGTGGAGATATCAGCGACGGCCATTGTAGACTCCTTCGTTCCTCAGTTGATTTGCCTTAGCCACTGATGCAAAACAAGCCAGAACATTTGCGGCATGCCGTCGCGGTGACCTGCATAATCCCGTATCGGAATTCAACAGATGCCCGTCCGCCTGCGCAAGTTCATCGGCACGATCCTGATCGTCGTTCTCGTGCTCTTCTACGCGCTGATCGCCAACACGATCGCGGTGGCAACGCTCGGCAACGCGCCGTGGTGGGGTCACCTGCTCTATTTTTCGCTGAGCGGCCTGCTGTGGGTGTTGCCGGCGATGCTGATCATCAAGTGGATGGCCGGGCCAAAGCAGCAATAGGCGTTAATCGCGGGATAACCGTGATTGATGGAAAAGCCGCCGGCGGCCTTCGCGTAAACCAAATAGACGCTCACGTTCCTTATTTTCCAGGCTCAGCATTTTTGACCGGAGAACACCCGTGCAGACGCAAACGCTTCCGATCGCTCCCGCATCGCTTGGAGATGGCGCCGAAGCCGACGCCAGCGTTGCGCGTCTGGAAGCGTTGATCGCGCAGCTCGAAATCCGCGATATCGAGATCGATATTGTCGACGGGATGGAGAGAATCGAAGCGGAATGGCGCGCCCTTGAGCGGGACAATCTGAACTCGCTTCACCAAGGCTACGACTGGTGCGCCGCGTGGGCGAACGCCTACGGAAACCCTCTGGCGATCATCCGCGGTCGTGCCGCCGGGCGTACCGTGTTCATCCTCCCCGTCGAGATCGTCCGTTCGCGCGGCGTGCGGATTGCACGTTTCATCGGCGCCGACCACAGCAATATCAATACCGGGCTGTTTTCCGCCGACTTCGCCGAAGCCAGCAGCGCGCTCAATGCTGATCGCTTGATGACACAGCTGCGCGGCACGCTTGCCGGCAAGGCTGACCTGCTTTTGCTGCAGAACATCCCGCTGGTGTGGCGCGGCAGGGACAATCCACTGGCGCGTTTGCCGATGGTGCAGAACCAGAACCATGCCTATCAGCTTCCTTTGCTGGAGAGCATGGAGGCGACGCTCAAGCAGTTGAATGCCAAAAACCGGCGGAAGAAATTCCGGATCCAATCAAAACGGCTGGAGGAGCTTGGCGGCTTCACCTATGTCGCTGCTGGTAGCGACGCCGAGCAGCACCAGCTTCTCGATCACTTCTTCCGACTGAAGGGCGAACGATTCAGGGCGATGGGATTGCCTGATGTGTTTGCGAATGCGGAGACCAAGGCGTTTCTGCACGGCGCCATCGATATCCGCGATGCCGATCATCCGCTGTCTGGCCTGGAAATGCATGCAATCCGGCTGAACGGCGCTCACGAAGGCCATCTCGCAGCCATCTCCGGCATCTCCCGCAAGGATGACCATGTGGTCTGCCAGTTCAGCGCCATCGACGAGAGCGTGGCGGCGGATGCCAGCCCGGGCGAATTCCTGTTCTGGCAGCTGATATCGGGGCTGCACGGCAAGGGTGTCAGTTTGTTCGACTTCGGCTTGGGCGACCAGATCTATAAGCGCTCTTGGGCACCTGTCGAAACCGACCACTACGACGTCGTCTTGCCGATCACCGCGCGTGGCTCGATCGCAGGATTGGCGCATCGCATCGTGACCCGCAGCAAGGCCCACATCAAGTCGCAGCAGCGCCTGTACCGCGCCGCCCAGCGTTTACGCCGGTTCGTCGGCGTCTGATTATGCTGCTCGCTGCGAGAAACCAGCGTCATTATCGGAACTGCCGTCGGACATCAGCACCACGCGGTCGTAGCCCGCTTCCTCGAAGCTGGTCATCGACGCGACGAACTCACTTTCGACGATGACGGGCATGGACAGGATGATCTCGACGGTCTTGCTCTGCGTCAGCCGGGAGACACCGGCAACGTCTGCCGCACCGCACTCCACCACGACAAGGTCATAGGCCGAAGACAGTGCATCCAGAAGCAGCGACAGCCTATCCGCTCCGCGCATGGCGAGGCGCATGTCGCTGGTGCCCTGCGGAATGAAGTGGGCATCGGAAACGTGGTCGCCGTGGATCGTATCGCCAAAGGCAGCCGCGCCGCAAAGCAGATCGGTGACGCCGGGCAGCGTGCGTCCATCCGCCATCATATCGGTGGGCCGACCCGAGCCGGTCATGTCGACCAGAACGACGCGGGCGCCGGAGGAGGCAATCCTGCGGGCGAGCGATACGGTGGCCGCCGAGCCATTGTCACCAGTCGGTGAAATCGCGATCGCAAGGGGTGCGCGGCAACCGATCAGATAGCTGGCCACCGAGCCAATGGAGAATTCATTGTCATCCTCTGCTTCAGCTTCCGTATCGGCTTCGCCAACCGTCTCAGGCACTTCGTGCCTGATCTCCTCCGCTGCCGGCGTGGCAAGCATGCTAGGCGCTGGTGCGGCCACGGCTGTCACCGGAGCGATCGGCTCGACTTTTCCAGCTTCAATGCGCTCTTCGATCTCCAACGTGTTGGTGGGGCGCAGGGCGCGGCCGCTGAACAGTTCCGCCAGCATGATGGCGATCGATGTCATGATGAATGTCGCAAGCGCGGCTACGATGACGATCGGAATGACCTTCGGGAAATAGGGATCGACGGGCTGCGTCGCATTGGACACGATGCGCGCGTCGGCAGGGCTGGAGTTCTTGTCGGCGCGCGATGCGGCCTCGCGGAAGCGCGAAAGATAGGTTTCCAGCAGTTGGCGCTGCGCGGTCGCCTCACGCTCAAGGGCGTTCAGGCCGACTTCATCCTCACCGGCCTGGGCGCTGTTGGCTTTCACCGCATTCGACTGCTGCACCAGTTCCTTCTCGCGCAGCGCCGCGACCTTGGATTCGTTTTCGATGCTGGCAAGAATCTTCTGCGTTTCCTGGCGGATCTGGGTCTTGATGTCGGCAAGCTGGGCGCGCAGGCTCTTCAAGCGGGGGTGATTGTTAAGCAGCGACGTCTGCAGGTCCGATATCTGCGACTGAAGGCCGGACTCCGTGCCCTTGAGGCGCTGGATCGACTGGGACGACATGATGTCCTGAAGCGTATCGGACGGCTCACCCGACGCCAGCGCATTGCGAACCGATTGGGCGCGCGCCTCGGCGTTCGCCTTCTCACCACGAACTCTCGTGAGTTCGGCCGACACGTCGTTGAGCTGCTGCGTCTGGAAGTTGCCGCCGCCATTGGTCGGCAGCAGTCCGTGTTCGGCGCGGTATTCCGCAACCTTCTGCTCGGCGGCGCTGACCTTGGTGCGCAGCGTCTCGATCTCCGGCTCCAGCCAGCGTGTCGCCTCGGAATTGGAATCAAGCTTGGCGCCGCTCTGCTTTGCCAGATAGGCAGCCGCCATGGCGTTCGGGATCGTTGCAGCGAGCTTCGGATCCTTCGAGGTGAAGGTGATGCCGATGACGCGCGAACCCGGGACCTGATAAACCTGCAGACGCTCGACGAAGGCGTCGATGACGCGCTCTTCCGGCGGATTTTCCAGCGGGCTCTTCTTCAGGTGCAGGGCGATGAGGATATCGCCGAGCGCGGAGCCATTGGCGGCGGCATCGAATTCCGGCAGGTCGAAAAGCTTTTGGCTGTTGATGACCTGCTTGATGAGGTCGGCCGATTGCAGTAGCTGCACTTGGCTGGCGATATTCAGTTCATCAAGCAACTGGCCGGCATTTGCGTCGGTCGACTGTGCTGTTGCGAAGGCAGGCGCACGCGGCTCGATCAGGATGCGGGTTTCGCTGCGGTACTTCGGCGAGATCATCTTGGCACCGGCAAATGCCACCCCTGCTCCGAGCAGCGTGATGGCGACCACCTTCAGCCGACGGGCCCAGACGCCACGGACCAGCTGGCCCAGATCGATATCGACATCCTGATGACCCACTACGCCGGACATGGTGCACTCCAAGAACAAAGGTGCCATGAGGGTAAATGACTATAGTAACTCAACAGTTAATGCTTGCGGACAGCGGATCAGCACGCTCGTGCACAAGAAAAGACGAAATCAACCGCAGCCTTTACCGGTCATTAACCCTAACGGATCGATAACGAGGGGAAGAAGTTCGTTTCCCGTGAGAAGCTGCAGATGCCCGTTGCACAGCCCAAGTTCCTGATGGCTTTGAGCCTTGTCGCCATGACCGCGGTCCTGGGCGGCTGCAACAGCTACCAGCCCGCTCCGCGCGCCTTCAACCAGGCAACGATTCAGCCCTACTCGCTGGATAGCGGCGACAGACTGCGCATCACGGTGTTCGACCAACCGAGCATGACCAACACCTACACGATCGACCAGGCCGGATACATCGCGTTTCCGCTGGTGGGCCAGGTCCCTGCCCGCGGCCGCACACTGCAGCAGCTCTCCGGGCAGATCGCCCAGAAGCTCAAGCAGGGGTACCTGCGCGATCCCGACGTCACCATCGATGTCGATCGCTACCGCTCCATCTTCATCATGGGCGAAGTCGGCCAGCCGGGCCAGTATGCCTATGTACCTGGCATGACGGCGCAGAACGCGATTGCCGTTGCCGGCGGCTTCACGGCGCGCGCCAACCAGAGCGCCGTCGACGTTACTCGCAAGATCAACGGTCAGGTCATGACCGGGCGCGTCAACATCTCGTCGGCGATCATAGCGGGCGACACGCTCTATATCCGCGAACGACTGTTCTAATCGTCGATGGATGAGCAGCGCCCCCTTCGCATCATTCATTGCTTTAGGTCGCCGGTGGGCGGGATCTTCCGCCACGTACGCGATCTGGTGATAGAGCATAGCAAGGCGGGTCACGAAGTCGGCATTCTCTGTGACAGTTCCACCGGTGGCGAGCATGAAGACAGGCTGTTCGACGACATTCGCCCCTATCTGGCGCTTGGCCTGACACGCGTGCCGATCAGGCGATCGGTTAGCTTCTCCGATCTCGGTGTGCTCTGGGATGCCTACAAGAAAATCAAAAGTTTGCGGCCGGATGTGCTGCACGGACACGGCGCCAAAGGCGGCGTGCTCGCGCGACTAGCCGGCTCAGCCCTGCGGGTGAACAGGTATTGCGTAGCCCGCCTCTACACAGCGCATGGCGGCAGCCTGCATTATTCCCGCTCGTCGCTCCTGGGGCAGTTCGTGCTTCGCATGGAGCGCCTGCAGGAGCGCTTCACCGACGCGCTCGTGTTCATCTGCGAATACGAGCGGGACACCTACACCAAGAGGGTCGGCCGCCCACGTACGCAGACCCGGTTGATCTACAACGGTATCAGCGAGCAGGACTTTGAGCTGGTTCCGACCCGATCCGGTGCCGTCCACTTCATCTATGTCGGCATGCTCAGGGACCTTAAGGGTCCCGACCTTTTTGTGGACGCCTTCGCGAAGACCGAGCGGCTTGTCGGCAGGCCGCTGTCGGCGCTGATGATCGGCGACGGGCCGGACCGCGACCGATATCGCGAGATGATGGTGGAACGCGGGCTCGGAAAACGCATCGGCATGCTCCCGGCCATGCGTGTCCAGCAAGCGTTTTCGATGTCGCAGAACCTCGTCGTGCCGTCGCGTGCCGAAGCGATGCCCTATATCGTCCTCGAAGGACTCGGCGCGGGCAAGACGATCATCGCAACACGTGTCGGCGGCATCCCCGAAGCGTTGGGCAAGGACAGCCTCGCATTGGTTGAACCCGACAACGCCGACGACCTTGCCCGGGTGATGGCCGATGCCATCCGCATTCCGGGCTGGCATCAAGCGACGATGCCTTCGATCGACAAGGTCAGATCCGTCTTCTCCGCTTCGGTGATGGCCAGGGATGTGCTGAAACTGTACCGCGATCTGCTTGAGCGCCGCGCCGGTCGGAAATCGAAACCTGCCTCGTAAAAGTTTCTTAGTGCCTTTCTGCTATTGCCGAGTAATGAAACAGCGGCGGTAGCCTCATGAACAAGGCAGAGAACAACGATCAGTTCGATCTGGAAACCCTGCGGAAGCAAGTTTCCGATGTGAACAGACGGAGTGAAAGCGGCGACGGAAAATCTCCCAGCGAACCGCTGAACGGCTACGCACGTCAGATTGCCGAACAGTTCAGCGACGGGACGCGCACGCCCGCGATCATGATCGGCCAGTTCCGCCTGCTCGAATTCGTCGCACAGTTCGCGGTCGGACTGTTGAGCTTCCTGATCTGGATGGACACCGAGGAAACCCTGCTCGTGCGTGGCCTCACCGCCGTCTTCACCAGCGGCTTGCTCGTGCTCGCCCTGCAGACTGCGGATTGCTATACAATCCCCGCGCTTCGCGCGCACATGCGGTTATTGCCGAAGGTCTTCGTGATCTGGACAATCGTATTTGGCGGAACGGTCGGGACCATCGCCATTGCCAGCCGTATCAGCGTGCCGCAGCTGCATTCCTATCTTGCCTGGTTCGCGTTCGGGGCGGTCTTCCTGGTGGGATCAAGGTTCCTGCTCGCCTACGGCATCCGCAACTGGGCGCGCAACGGCATCATGGAACGCCGTGCCGTTCTTGTCGGCGGCGGCCAGCCCGCCAAGGATTTCATCCGGCTGCTCGAACAGCAGGCCGACAACGACATCCGCATCTGTGGCATCTTCGACGACCGGGGTGAAAAGCGCTCGCCGACGATGGTCGCCGGATACCCCAAGCTCGGAACAATCGCCGAACTCGTCGAGTTCGCCCGCTTGACGCGGATCGACATGCTAATCATCGCGTTGCCGCTCAACGCCGAGGCGCGCATCCTGCAGCTGCTGAAGAAACTCTGGGTGCTGCCTGTCGATATCCGTCTCGCGGCGCATGCGAACCGGCTGCGCTTCCGCCCGCGCGCTTATTCACACGTCGGCTCTGTGCCGATGCTCGACATCTTCAACAAGCCGATCCGCGACTGGGATTCGGTTGCCAAGCGCTGCTTCGACATCTTCTTCGCGGTTCTGGCTCTATCGCTTCTCTGGCCGATCATGGTCGGCACGGCGATCGTCATCAAGGCGACGTCCAAGGGGCCGGTCTTCTTCATGCAGAAGCGTCATGGCTTCAACAATGAGGTGATCAACGTCTTCAAGTTCCGCTCGATGTATACGAACATGAATGATGCAACAGGCAAAGCCGCCGTCACGAAGGGCGACCCCCGCGTGACCCGTGTCGGCCGCTTCATCCGCAAATCGTCGATCGACGAACTGCCGCAGCTGTTCAACGTGCTGCGCGGCGATCTTTCGCTGGTCGGCCCGCGTCCGCATGCGGTGCTGGCACAGGCCCACGACCGGGCATTCGCAGATGTGGTCGAAGGCTACTTCGCCCGCCATCGCGTCAAGCCCGGCGTGACCGGCTGGGCGCAGATCAACGGCTGGCGCGGCGAGGTCGACAATGACGACAAGATCAAATTCCGCACGGCCTACGACCTCTACTACATCGAGAACTGGTCGCTCTGGTTCGATCTGAAGATCCTGTTCCTGACGCCGTTCCGGCTGCTCAACACGGAAAACGCATATTGACCGCGATCGACGCGACATATTCCCGCGTCGCCCATCCGCAACGTGCGACGCTTCGCCTGATCGGCTCGGCGGCCGTGGCATTCGGCGTGTTTCTTTCGGGCTTCGTCATCAACGAGCCGGCGCCCTACGAACTGTGGATGGCAGCGCTCGTCGGGCTCTGGTTCATTCTAGGATTGCGGATCTCGCGCTACACCGCCCCGTTGCTGGCGTTGCTCCTGACCTTCAACGTCGGCGGCATGCTGTCGCTGACGCAGATGAAGGATATTGCCGATGGGCCGATGTACGTCGCGGTATCGACCTTTCTGGCACTGACCGCGGTCTTCTATGCCGCCATCATCGAGGACAGCCACCGGCGCCTGCCGCTAATCTTCAATGCATGGGCCTTCGCTGCCGTCATCACATCGACACTTGGTATTCTCGGCTACTTTCACGCCTTTCCCGGCTCCGAGGTGTTCACGCTCTACGATCGCGCCAAGGGCGCGTTTCAGGATCCGAACGTGTTCGGACCGTTTCTGGTCCCCCCTTCCCTCTACCTCGTGCACGGCATCCTGACCGGGCAACTGCGCACGGCGCCGATCAAGGCGATAGCTCTGCTCATACTGGCGCTCGGCGTCTTCCTGTCTTTCTCACGCGCCGCCTGGGGGCTTTTCCTGCTGACGATCGTGCTGCTGATCTTCATCATGCTGCTCAAGGAACGCAGCGGCGCCTTCCGCCTACGCATTCTCGTGCTGTCGCTGGCGGCCATCCTGATGATGGTCGCATCGCTGGTGGTCGCGCTGCAGTTTCCGCAAGTCAGCGACCTGTTTTCGACGCGCGCGCAGCTGGTGCAGCAGTATGACGGCGAGCACCTCGGACGCTTCGACCGCCATCGCATCGGTTTCACCATGATGATGGAGCGGCCGCTGGGGATCGGGCCGATGGTGTTCGGCACGATCTTCCCCGAGGACGAGCACAATATCTGGCTGAAGTCGCTGACGACCTATGGCTGGCTCGGCTTCGTGAGCTACGTCGGCATGCTGTGCTGGACGCTCTATCTCGGTTTCAAGAACCTTCTCAAGGACCGGCCCTGGCAGCCGTATCTGATGATTGCCTGGATCGGCGTTCTCGGTCACGCGACCATCGGTAACGTCATCGATATCGACCACTGGCGGCATGTCTATCTGCTGTTCGGCGTGGTCTGGGGCTGCGCGGCGCTCGAGGCCCGCCATCTAAGCAGTCAAGTGCTGCCCGGTCGTCGCTGAGGCTCTTGCGATCCGCGGCCGCCGCCCTAAACTCATCTTATGATCATAGCAACACAGATACGCGGCGCTCGCGCCATGACGGGCATGAGCAAAGAACAACTGGCAGCCGCTTCCGGGCTGCCCGTTGACATTATCGAGACGTTGGAGCGCGACGGGGCGCAGGGCGAGCCCAGTGCGCTTATCGCCGTGAAAGTGGCGCTCGAAAACGCCGGAGTTCTGTTCATTGCCAGCGGCAATCACGATGAGGGCGGCCCCGGGGTCAGGCTGAAGGCGCGTGCCGGCAGCGACGAGGGAATACGGCCGGAAAACCTCAATTCTGCAAACGACGACTGACCGACGGAACAAAAGCCGGAGCTCCGCGTTTATCGCCCGCAATATCAAACTGTTGAGGGGAGATTTTCTTGAGAAGCACAAACGGCCTCTATTTCGTCATCGGAGCCCTGATCGTCGTGGTCGGCGGCCTTGGAGCCTATATCTACCACGAGCAGACGAAGCCGAAGGGCGTCGAGATGAGCATCGGACAGAATGGTGTTTCGATCGAGCAGAAGTAATACAGCGATAGACTGAGATGATGGCGAGAAGGTCCGACTTGACCTTTTCGTCAATCTCCAAGAGTCCATCTCAGCCTTCGACAATTATTTCAGTTTTTGAGGGTGTCCAGCGCATGCTGCGCTTGAAGGGAATTCTCGGCGATCATCCGTGAGCCTACGTCCATGACGTAGGTTTCCACAAGGTCCGTCAGCATCAGCGCAAGATCATGCTCCGCCCATCCGGACCGGAGAGCATTCGCAACAAACACGTCAAATGAATCGGAAATAGATTTCCTTAAAATTTCGGCATTCTCGATCTCGATCATGCAAAACCCCGGCCATAACCGGTATATTAATTGCATATGTTTAAGCAACATTCGAGATGTCGGAAAACTTTCCAACGTATTTATTTTGATACGCCACCGCATGGAGCAATAATACTGGCGTGACGCGATCTATATTAACGTAAATCTCGATTCCCGGGCATCGACAAGACAGCCGAAATCAACTGCAAAATGTCTATATTTAGAGTTGATTGGCTGCTTTCGGCTCCTGGGGGCTGCCGAAAATTCCGTAAAATGGTCGGGGCGACAGGATTTGAACCTGCGACCCCTTGACCCCCAGTCAAGTGCGCTACCGGGCTGCGCTACGCCCCGACCTGCCTTTACGGCCTGATCCTGTTAGTCTTTTGGGATTTTCGGCGCAAGCGAAAAATCGAGTTCGTCACCGAATTCACCGGATCTTTTCGCAGCACGAGACCAGCACTCGGCTGCGCAAAGACCTTGCCCTCAGGAAGCCATCTGATTATTGGGAGGCTTCATGTTCAGGGAGCATCACCATGGAAATCGAAATCCCCTGCCCGAAGTGCAGGAACACCCGAATGAAATTCGAACGGCCGCAGCCGCTGGATACCGACATGCTCGTCTGTTTCACCTGCGGGCACGAGCTTGGAACGTTGGGCTCGGTAAAGGCAAAGATGCTGGCCGCCTATGAGCGCATGCAGAAACAGGGCCTTCCGCGCAAGCAGTAGGATTTAGCGAGCAAGGCCGATACGGCCGTCTTGCGCCGTTGTGAGACGGCTACCGCGATAATCCGATATCGCGGTATGCGGCGTTTCGAACGGCGTTGCGTGTGTCTCGGTGATGACCACGACATCGGCGCCGGCGGCCTCGCCGGCTAGGATGCCGGCAACGGCATCCTCGAACACCAGGCACTTCGCAGGATCGACGCCAAGACGCTTGGCGCCCAGCAGATAGCATTCCGGGCTCGGCTTGCCCGACGACACCTCTTCCCCGCTGACGATCACGGCAGGCATCGGGATGCCGGCCGCCGCCATGCGGCGCCTTGCCAGCGCGATGGGGGCGGATGTGACGATTGCCCAACGCTCCGGCGGCAGACTGTTCAGGAAGGCCACGGCGCCCGGAATCTCGACGATGCCGGCCACATCCTCCATTTCCTCTTCCAGCAGCAAGGCTGCCTCGTGTTCGGCATCGACGCCGGGCAGGGCCAGCGTTCGAATGACGTCGCTCGCTCGGATGCCGTGGATGGTCTTGAGGAAGACCTCCGGCTCGAGCCCATGCTTCACTGCCCAGCCGGTCCAGACGCGCTCGACGACGGCAATAGAGTTTACAAGCGTTCCGTCCATATCGAACAGGAAGGCGTCGTAGGATTTTCCGGAAATGGACACGGGTGGCTCCTTGTGAGCAAAGCGCTTTGGTTTGAATGATGTCGTCTGAGGCGCTCCAGTGTGATTGTGTCGGAGCGGAATCTTACCGGGTGCGATGTTGTGTCGAGGATGGTCAGCGGACCTGATCGAGCAAGCGCTTGCATTCGAGAAGATCGTACAGCGCCTCCTGGAGAAGCGCCCGATCTTCCTTGCCGACACTCGACTTGCCGATCGTCACCTCGCCCGCTTCCTCCTCACCGTTGCCGAAATTGAAGAAGCGGCGGGTGATCGGCGCCTTCGCGCGACCCACAAGCTGGTCTTCATCGGCCATGCCGACACGCGGCTCTCCCGCGTCAGCGTCCTGCTGGCCGGTCAGCGACTGGACACTGGCGGCGTCACCATGACCGATGGCGATGACGAACTTGTTGCCGTTGGTCTTCAGCAGCTTCTGCACGCCCTTGATCGTATAGCCGTGATCATAGAGCAGGTGACGGATGCCCTTGAGAAGATCGACGTCCTCGGGCCTGTAGTACCGGCGTCCGCCGCCGCGCTTCATCGGCTTGATCTGCGGAAAACGAGTTTCCCAGAAGCGCAGCACGTGCTGCGGCAGATCCAGGTCGTCCGCCACCTCGCTGATGGTGCGGAAAGCATCCGGGCTTTTGTCCAACTTCTCACTCCCTACGCGATCGAAAGCGCGTTGCGCCTGCCGCTCGACGACAGGACAAGGCCTTGAACGCCTATGCGCCCAAGCTGCGACTCATCACATTTCAACGGTTTGCTTGCGTTAATTCAAGTCACGTCTTGAATTAGCACAGAAAACGTTGAGGAAAGTTGACGAGAGAGGATTGATTGGCGCGTGCGAACGCATCCTTGCCGACGGCAATCAGGAGGCCGGGTTTGCCGGCTTCAGCTTGACCTTGCGCAGGGTGTGGGCCTTGAGAATCCTGGTCTTGAGGACATTCGACGCCTTGAACGTCATGACGCGACGCGGCGAGATCGGAACTTCTTCGCCGGTCTTTGGATTACGGCCGATGCGCTCGTTCTTGTCGCGCACCTGGAAGGTGGCAAAAGAGGACAGCTTGACGGTCTCACCGCGAACGATCGCGTTGCAGATTTCGTCGATGACAGTCTCCACGAGTTCGGCAGATTCCGTTCGGGAAAGACCGACCTTGCGAAAAACGGATTCCGCCAAGTCTGCGCGCGTGACTGTTTTGCCGGTCATGTTTTCCCTGCCCGTCGGTTTTGTTTTATGAGGACGAGCGAAGAGTATTTGTCTTGCGGCTTACGGTCAAGCCCTTGTTCGTTGTCAGCTTTTTGGGTTTTCAGCGATTACCAGCGTAGAAGCACGGCACCCCAAGTGAAGCCGCCACCCATGGCCTCGAGCATGACGAGATCGCCCTTCTTGATCCGGCCATCTCCAGCAGCGGTTGCAAGCGCAAGAGGGATCGACGCGGCAGACGTGTTGCCATGCAGATCGACGGTGATGACGACCTTCGCAGGGTCGATGTTCAGCTTCTTCGCCGAGCCGTCGATGATGCGGCGATTTGCCTGATGCGGCACCAGCCAGTCGAGATCGTCCGAGGTTGTGCCGGTGCTGTCGAAAGCGGCCTGGATTACGTCAGTGATCATGCCGACAGCATATTTGAAGACCTCGCGGCCTTCCATGCGCAGCTTACCGACCGTTCCCGTCGTCGAAGGCCCACCATCGACGAAGAGCTTGTCCTTGTGCGAGCCATCCGAGCGCAGGTGAGCGGTCAATACGCCGCGATCCGAGGTAGTGCCCTCGCCTTCAGCCGCTTCCAGCACAATGGCGCCGGCGCCGTCGCCGAAGAGAACGCAGGTCGTGCGGTCGTTCCAGTCGAGAATGCGCGAGAAGGTCTCGGCGCCGATGACCAGAACACGTTTGGCCAGGCCGCCCTTGATGTAAGCGTCTGCGGTGGTGACGGCATAGACGAAGCCGGTGCAGACGGCCTGGATGTCGAAGGCAAAGCCATGGCTCATGCCCAGGCGATTCTGGATGCTGACGGCGGTCGCCGGGAAGGTATTGTCGGGCGTCGAGGTCGCGCAGACGATCATGTCGATATCGTCAGGCGTCAGCCCGGCATTGTCGAGAGCCGCGCGTGCCGCGGCGGCACCAAGAGAGGACGTCGTTTCGTCTTCGCCGGCCAGATAACGCTGGCGGATACCGGTGCGCTGGACAATCCATTCATCGGATGTGTCGACGACATGTTCCATGTCGGCATTCGTCATAACGCGCTTCGGAAGTGCGGATCCGAACCCGCGAACCACTGAACGGATCATATTCTTCAAATCCTGTCGTTCACGCCGCTTCCGGCCCGATCGGGGGCAGCCGCTTGGCATGATACTTTTGCAAATCGTTTTCTATTTTCTGATTGAGGCCATTCTTGGCCATGTCGTAGCCGACCTCGATGGCGGAGGCGATGCCTTCGGCACTGGCGCCACCATGGCTCTTGATGACCACGCCGTTGAGGCCGAGAAACACGCCACCATTGACCTTGCTCGGGTCCATCTTCTCGCGCAGCATGTCGAATGCGCTCTTGGCGAAGATGTAGCCAATCTTGGCGAGCAGCGTGCGCGACATCGCGGCCTTCAGGTATTCGCCGATCTGGCGGGCGGTACCCTCGGCGGCCTTCAGCGCGATGTTGCCGGCAAAGCCTTCGGTGACCACCACATCGACGGTTCCCTTGCCGATATCGTTGCCTTCGACGAAGCCGAAATAGTCAAGTGAATCGATATTGGCCTCGCGCAACAGACGTCCGGCTTCCTTCACTTCCTCCTGGCCCTTGATTTCTTCCACGCCAACGTTGAGCAGGCCGACCGTCGGTCGCTCGACCTCGAACAGGGCGCGCGCCATGGCGCCTCCCATCAGGGCGAAATCCATCAGTTGCTGGCTGTCAGCCCCGATCGTCGCGCCGACGTCGAGCACAATACTTTCTCCGCGCATGGTCGGCCAGATCGCCGCGATTGCCGGGCGTTCAATGTTTGCCATTGTCCGGAGACAGAACTTCGCCATTGCCATCAGCGCGCCGGTGTTGCCGGCGGAAACGGCCACATCGGCTTCCTTCGCCTTGACGGCTTCGAGCGAACGCCACATCGACGAGACATAGCGGCCGCGGCGCAACGCCTGGCTCGGCTTCTCGTCCATGCGAACGGCGAGTTCGCAATCGTGGAAAACAGACTTTTCCTTGAGCTTTGGAAACTGATCGAGAATCGGCTCGCACTGTTCCTTCAAACCGTACATCACGAACGAAATGTCCGGATGCCGTTCCAGCGCCTTGGCGGCACCGGGGATGACTACCTGGGGACCAAAGTCGCCACCCATGAGGTCGAGAGAAATTCTGATCACGCGTCCCTGATCCTTTTTTTTCGTCCGTAGAGGGCGAAATTTCGGCCAAAATACCGGTTTTGTTGTCGCTTACAACTGAATTTTGTCAGATAGCGAACGGCTTTCAGTCCTTTTTCCAGTCCTTTAGCACGGCAAAGGCGGATGGCTTCCTGTCGTTTTCTCCGGTGTCTTCGATGTGACCGTCAAAGGCAACGCCTTGCTTTCTCGGGTACGGATCGATCGCCATGGCCGCGAATTCCGTGACCACTTCGCCGGCATCGATGGTGTCGCCGACGAAGCTTTCCGGCACATCGGGACCATCGGGATCAAGCACCATTTCACCAGTATCGTTGGCCGGACGACGAGCCAGCTTGGAATTTTCAGGTACGAAGATCTGCTCGAAGGTTTCGTCGATCTTCGACGGCACCGGATCGAGCGTGACGACGCAGGCCTGAACGATACTGGCCTGCACCCTGCCCCTCACGCGGATGCCGTCCTTTTTCCATCGAGCAATCTGCAGGTCTGCGCGGAAATCATCGACGGAGATGACATCCCAGGTTTCGGCCAGAGCCTGCAATTCTTTCTTGTCTGCCTCAAGGTGCACATCGACCGGGTTCGCCGAGACGTGACCGACCTTGACCAGATAGGAGAATGGCGTGTCTTCAGTGGAATTCTTCATCTTGATCTCCTCACGCGACGGCGGGCAATGTTGCCGAACCGGTCGCGATCGTATCTTCGGACTGCGCCGATAAATGTGCCTCTGCGGCAAACATCCAGTTCGCCAAGCCTAGCATATCGATCGGATCTGTCGCCTTCGGGTGAATGTTGCGGCGAAGTGCCTCGGCCAAGGCGACGACGTCGTCCGTATCCATGGCCTTGGAATAGGCCTCCAACCGGCCGTAAAACATACCTGCCAGTTTCTTCATGCGCTTCGGAACGGAGTTGTCGCCGATTCCCAGTTCGCGGATCGAATAGTCGATATCCTCGAAGAATGCATCAACGATTTCCTGCGCAATTTCCTGGCCGCTGGTGGCGGAAGCGCGGGTTCGGCGGAAAAACAGGATCATTACCGCCGACAGCATTTCGAACCGGCCCATGACCGTATCCGGCACGCCGAGATGCTCGTAAAAGCCGGGCATGCGCGCAGCCGACGTCAACGCCTGATACTGCCGATCGACGATCGCCTGGTTGTTGTTTTTCTTGCCGAAGAGCCCGAAGATCATTGTTTTTTCCGGAAAGGCCTTGTTCTGGGCGACTACCTGCGTCCGGCCTTGTTGCATGAATTCGAAAGCTGGTTTACCGAAGCATGCGTGAATTGCAATGGCGAAGGTGGCCGGTTTCGGGACAGCGCATTTTTGACTGCGGCCACTGTGCACTTGGCTGCCGTCCGACCCCGGAAAGGCCACAATGGTTTTGCATCAGCGTTCTGTTGCATTGGCCGATGGCTGGTATCGATACGTTAAGGGAGTAGATGTCGTTGATGAAACGGTATTTCAAGGCTGACAAGAAATTCCTGAGCAATGCCGCCATTGCCATACTAATTGCTTCCACTGGATTGACCGGTTGCCAGACAGGAACGGTTCTCAACGGCGGGTACGTCGCCGACGAGCAGTCTCTGAACCTGGTTCCAGAGGGCTCGAGCCGAGAGCAGGTTCTGCTTTCGCTGGGTACCCCCTCGACAACCGCCACGTTCGACGGTGAAGTGTTCTACTACATCTCGCAGCGCCGCGAGCGCTCGATGGCGTTCCAGAAGCTGAAGGTCGTGGACCAGAGCGTTCTTGCGATCTATTTCGACAAGGACGGCGTTGTGGCCCGCCGCGCGAACTACACCCTCAAGGACGGCAAGCCGTTCGACACGATCACCCGCGTCACGCCGACTGGCGGCAAGGACCTTACCTTCCTTCAGCAGCTGCTTTCGGGCGGCAGCGCGGCCAACATGGCCAAGGGCCTCTTCGGTGCCGGCGATCGTCCTTCGCCGCAAAACCCGGCCAGCCTGCGCTAACAGCCACTGCATTGACAAGAAAACCCGCCGGATCGCTCCGGCGGGTTTTTTGTGAGCTCGTTGCCGAGTTAACCGGCGAGGACGGCGAGAAGCAGGAGCGCGACGATGTTGGTGATCTTGATCGCCGGATTGACCGCAGGGCCGGCGGTGTCCTTGTAGGGATCGCCGACCGTGTCGCCGGTGACCGAGGCCTTGTGCGCCTCCGACCCCTTCATGTGGCGTGTGCCATCCTTATCGACGAAGCCGTCCTCGAACGACTTCTTGGCGTTATCCCAGGCGCCGCCGCCTGACGTCATCGAGATCGCCACGAACAGGCCGTTGATGATGACGCCGAGGAGCGAGGCACCAAGAGCGGCAAATGCAGACGCCTTGGAGCCGGAGATCAGCAGCACCCCGAAATAGACGACAATCGGCGCCAGAACCGGGAGCAGCGACGGAACGATCATTTCGCGGATCGCGGCCTTGGTCAGGATATCCACCGCCTTGCCGTAATCCGGCTTTTCGGTGCCCTGCATGATGCCGGGCTTTGCCTTGAACTGGCTACGCACTTCCTCGACGATCGAACCCGCCGCGCGGCCGACGGCCGTCATTGCGATACCACCGAAGAGATAAGGGATCAGGCCGCCGAAGAGCAGACCGGCGACGACGTATGGGTTCGAGAGGTCGAAGGAGATGGTGCCGATGTCGGCGAAATAAGGATACTGGTCGCCGTGGGACGCGAAGTATTGCAGATCGTTGGCATAGGCGGCAAACAGCACAAGGGCACCGAGACCGGCGGAGCCGATCGCATAGCCCTTGGTGACGGCCTTGGTGGTGTTGCCGACGGCATCGAGCGCGTCGGTGGACTTGCGCACCTCAGGCGGCAGATGCGCCATTTCCGCGATCCCGCCGGCGTTGTCGGTGACAGGACCGAAAGCATCGAGCGCCACGATCATGCCGGCGAGGCCGAGCATGGCGGTGACCGCGATGCCGGTGCCGAAAAGGCCGCCGAACTGATAGGTGGCAAGGATACCGCCGACGATGACGATCGCCGGAAGTGCTGTCGATTCCAGCGAGACGGCAAGCCCTTGGATGACGTTGGTGCCGTGACCGGTGACGGAGGCCTGAGCGATCGAATTGACCGGGCGCTTGTTGGTACCGGTATAGTATTCGGTGATGACAACGATCAGGGCGGTGACGACCAGACCGACGATGCCGCAGACGAACAGGTTCATGCCGGTGATCTCGCGTCCGGCGACGGTGCCGATCGATCCCCAGCCGATGGTCAGCGAAGTGGCAGCACCGAGACCGACGATCGACAGCAGGCCGGTAACGATCAGGCCCTTGTACAGCGCGCCCATGATCGAGCCGTTGCTGCCAAGCTTGACGAAGAACGTGCCGATGATCGAGGTGAGAATGCAGGTTCCGCAGATCGCCAGCGGATAGATCATCGCCGATTCCAGCACCGGCGTACCGGCAAAGAAGATGGCCGCCAGAACCATGGTGGCAACGACCGAGACCGCATAGGTTTCGAACAGGTCGGCCGCCATACCGGCACAGTCGCCGACATTATCGCCGACATTGTCGGCGATGGTCGCGGGGTTGCGGGGATCATCCTCCGGTATGCCGGCCTCGACCTTGCCGACGAGATCGCCACCGACGTCAGCGCCCTTGGTGAAGATGCCGCCGCCGAGGCGCGCGAAGATCGAGATCAGCGAGGCACCGAAACCGAGCGACACCAGCGAGTCGATCACCTCGCGCGAGCCGGCAGCATGGCCGAGACCCGCGGTCAGGATGAGGTAATAAATAGAGACGCCGAGCAGCGCGAGACCGGCGACCAGCATGCCGGTGATAGCGCCCGACTTGAAGGCGATATCAAGGCCTGCCGAGAGGCTATGCGATGCCGCCTGTGCCGTGCGGACGTTGGCACGAACGGAAACGTGCATGCCGATGAAGCCGGCGGCACCCGATAAAACCGCGCCCACGAGAAAGCCGATCGCAGCCGTGGCGGAGAGCAGCAGCCAGGCGGCGATGAAGACGACGACGCCGACAATCGCGATCGCCGTATACTGACGCGTCAGATAGGCCTGCGCGCCCTCGCGGATATAGCCCGCGATCTCCTGCATGCGGGCATTGCCCTGATCGGCGGCCATCACCGACCGGGTTGCCCAGATGGCATAGACCACCGAAAGCAGGCCGCATGCTATTACGCATAAAAGAATCGTCATTTCGCTCTTTCCTCCAAAAGAGCCGGAGTTCACTCCCCCTCCGGCTGCGAACACGCCGTCCCCATTTCCTCCCACAGAAATGCTGCAACGCCGAGTGGAGATTGCGGGGAGGAAAACGGGACGTCAAGCCCGCAAGGACGGAAAACCCTTACGAAGCAACGGGAAGAGGAATTAGCCGATCAGAGGAAAGCGCGGATTTGTGCGCGCGACGCGTTACTTTTTCGCGTCGCCGCGAATCTGCTTGGCGATACGATCAAGAACCGCGTTCACGAGCTTGGGCTCGTCGTCGCTGAAGAAGGCCTGAGCGATCTCGACATATTCGGTGACGATGACGGCGACCGGCACGTCCTTGCGCTCTAGAATCTCGAAAACGCCGGCACGCAGGATGGCGCGGACGGTGCTGTCGAGACGCGACAGCGCCCAATCGTCCTGCAGCGCGGAGGCAACGAGTGGATCCAGACGCTTCTGTTCGCGCACGACGCCAGAGACGATCGAACGGAACCACGACGGATCGGCCTTCAGGTAGGTTTCGCCGTCCAGTTCCTGGCCGAGACGATGCGCCTCATATTCGGCAACGATCTCCAGAACGCCGGTACCGCCGATATCCATCTGGTAGAGCGCCTGAACGGCGGCAAGACGCGCCGCGCCCCGCTGGTTCGCTGTCTTGACCGGACGCTCCGAATTGTCGTTGCTCATGCCTTATGCACCCAGTTTTTTCTTCAGCTCGATCATGGTGAGAGCTGCACGAGCGGCGAAGCCGCCCTTGTCCTTGTCTGAGCGGCGCACGCGCGACCATGCCTGCTCGTCGTTCTCCACCGTCAGGATACCGTTGCCGATGGCAATGGATTCGCTGACGGACAGGTCCATCAATGCACGCGAGGATTCATTCGAGACGATATCGAAATGGTAGGTCTCGCCACGAATGACCATGCCGAGCGCGACGTAGCCATCGTAGTTCGTTCCGTCATTATCCGCTCCATCGAGCGCCATGGCAATCGCTGCCGGAATTTCGAGCGCGCCGGGAACGGTGACGACCTCGTAGGTGGCGCCGGCTTCCGTCAGTGCGAAGGTTGCGCCCTCAAGAAGGGCATCGGCCATGTCGTCGTAGAAGCGTGCTTCAACGATCAGAATATGAGGAGCGGTTTCTCGCGCCATGGGTCACCTTCATTTCCTAGAGGACTTGCCGTTCGACAGGCGGCGGTCAAAACATGCCTTAGAAAGAATGGCAAGCAAATTCCTCTCATGGCTGCGGTGCAAAATCGCAAATCGGCCTGATATGCATCGGCGAACCCTGATCTTCGCCGCCCGAAAACTCTGGACGCAACCGAATAACGGGTTGAATTTTCGGTTCGGTTGGTAGCTCCTTGTCGGAAACGGGAGATGACAATGCCGCACGAACAAACGCCGGTTCTCAACGTCGCCGCGCTGACCCTGGAACATTGGGAACAGGGCAAGCTCTACGAAAGCACCGATACGTCTTTCGGAAAACTGCTTGGTCTGCGGGGGCTTGGTGTCAGCTACAACGAGGTTCCGCCAGGGAAGTCGGGCTGTCCGTTCCACAATCACCATGTCGAAGACGAGATGTTCTTCATCATCGAGGGAACCGGCGAGTATCGGTTCGGCAGTGAGCGCCATCCAATCCGCAAGGGTGATGTGCTGGCGGCGCCAGCCGGTGGGCCGGAGACGGCACACCAGATCATCAACACCGGCACCACGCCGCTGGTCTATCTGGGCGTCTCGACGATAGCGACGACCGAAATCGTCGAATATCCCGACTCTGGAAAGTTTCTCGCCAAGACCCGGCGCGACGAGGCAGACGGCAGCACGTTTCGCGTCATGAGCCGCAGTGGCAGCGATCTCGACTACTGGGACGGCGAGCCCGGTGCCTGATAACCCGAAGAGACGATAATGAGCGATATCCCGACGATCGAGACCGAGCGGCTGATCCTGCGTCCGCATACAACGGCGGACTTCGAAGACTATCAGGCGATGTGGGCAAACGACGCCGTGGTGCGTTTCATCAGCGGCGTTGCCTCGACACGCGAGCAGAGCTGGGGGCGGATGCTGCGGGTGGCCGGCATGTGGCAGCACATGGGCTTCGGCTTCCTGGCGATCGAGGAAAAGTCCAGCGGGCGCTTCATCGGCGAGGCAGGGTTTCTGGAAATGAAGCGAAGCATGCACCCCTTCACAACCGAGGGCACGCTGGAAGTCGGCTGGGCGCTGCTACCGGAGGCGCATGGCAAGGGATACGCTACGGAAGCGCTGCGGGCCCTGATCGGCTGGGCGACCGCACATTTCCCTGACAAACCCATGACCTGCATCATCGATCCGGAGAACGCAGCATCGCTACGCCTTGCCGAGAAGCTGGGCTTCAGCGAGGCAAGGCGCACCAACTACAATGGTGAGGTCATTCTGCTTTCGCGACCGGGAACTCCGCCAGTCTAGCGGCATAACGGGCCATCGTATCGACTTCGAAATTGACGAAATCGCCGGCTTGGCGCTTGCCCCAGGTCGTGACCTCGAGCGTGTGACGGATCAGCAGGACGTCGAAATCGGTGCCGTCGACAGCGTTCACGGTCAGCGACGTGCCATCGAGCGCGATCGAGCCCTTGGGCGCGACGAACTTGGCCAGATGTTCGGGCGCGCGGATGCGATAGCGCGTGGCATCGCCTTCTTCGGCGACAGAGAGGATTTCGGCCTTGCCATCGACATGGCCGGACACGATGTGACCGCCGAGTTCGTCGCCGATCTTCAGCGAACGCTCAAGATTGACGGGGCTGCCCTCTTTCCAGGTGCCGATGGTCGTCAGGCGCAGCGCCTCTTCCCAGGCTTCCACCTCGAACCAGCGACCGTTGCTGCCCGCCTCGGGCAAGGCCGTCACGGTGAGGCAGATGCCGGAATGCGAGATTGAGGCTCCCATGTCGATGGTGGCAGGGTCGTAGCTCGTGCCGACACGTAGCTTGATGCCCTCTTTCAGAGGTGACACGGATTCAATGGTGCCGACGTCGGTAATAATGCCTGTGAACATCAAATTTCTCTTTCGTATTCGTCGAGGGTGTCGTCGCCAACAATGCGCGTGCCCACATGCTTGAAATCGGATGGAATATCGGTCTTGCGGATCGGCGTTTCAATACCATTGACACCGATCGTTCCGGGTCCCTGGTAGAGCAGGATTCGGTCGACGAGGCCGGCGTCGAAAAACAGCCGCGCCGTCTTGGCGCCGCCCTCGACCAGCAAGGAGGAGATACCGCGCGAGGCAAGTGCGGGCAGAAGGACGTCCGGGCGATAGGGATTGCAGTAGACGACTTCGACGCCGGCGGCTTCAAGGGCTTGGTGGCGGGCTTCGAGGTCGGTGGTCTTATCGTGAGCGCTTGTGGGTGGCGCACCCCCCTCTGCCCTGCCGGGCATCTCCCCCTCAGGTGGGGAGATTGGCTGGGCGCTACCGTTCGCTCCAAGCTCATCGTTTTGGCGAGAGGCCGGCAACGAGTCGATCTCCCTCCTTGAGGGGGAGATGTCCGGCAGGACAGAGGGGGGTGCCACGCCCTCATCCATTTCCGGAAGCGAATTCTCCTCGCTGCCCACGACGATGACCGGTACATCGCGCGCCGTCTTCACCAGCTTCGACGTCACCGGAAGCTGCAGCAGCGGATCGAGCACGATGCGCACCGGCGAGCGCGCCTCCAGCCCGGGCGTGCGCACCGTTAGTTGCGGATCGTCGGCGATCGCCGTGCCGATGCCGACGAGGATCGCGTCCGTCTCGGCGCGCAACTGCTGGACCTCGGCGCGGGCGGCGGGACCGGTGATTGATATCTGCCCCTCGCCCTTGCGGCCGATCATGCCATCGGCGGAAACGGCAAGCTTCAGAATCACATAGGGCCGGTTCTTCGTCTGGCGGGTGAGATAGGCGGCCAGCGAATGGCGGCCTGCTCTTTCCAGCAAACCGGTCTCGACCTCGATGCCGGCGTCGCGCAACATGGCGATGCCCCTGCCCGAGACGCGCTCATCGGGATCGGTGACGCTGATCACGACGCGGGCAACGCCCGAAGCAATCAGCGCATCGGCGCAGGGCGGCGTCTTGCCGTGGTGCGAGCATGGCTCCAGCGTCACATAGGCGGTGGCGCTGCGGGCCAGCTCACCGGCCTCGGCCAGAGCCTGCGGCTCGGCATGCGGGCGGCCGCCGACCGCGGTCGTGCCGCGGCCAACGATCATGCCGTCGCGGACGACGACGCAACCGACGGAGGGATTGGTGGATGTCTGACCGAGATGGAGGAGACCCAGGCGGATCGCCTCCTGCATGAATTGCGCATCGTCTGGCGAAGCGCTCATGGCTCAGTTGTCCAGTGGATCGCGAGCGATCTTGGCGTTGATTTCCGAGATGACCTTCTCGAAATCCTCGGCATGGCTGAAATCGCGATAGACCGAAGCGTAGCGGACGAAGCCGACGTCATCGAGACTCTTCAGCGCTTCCAACACCTGCAGGCCGATCTGCTCGGAGCTGATCTCGACCTCGCCGGAGCTTTCCAGACGCCTGACGATGCCGGAAACAGCACGCTCGATGCGGTCGCGATCGACAGGACGCTTGCGCAGCGCGATCTCGAACGAGCGGACCAGTTTGTCGCGGTCGAAAGGTACCTTGCGGCCGGTCTTTTTCGACACCATCAGCTCGCGCAATTGCACGCGTTCAAAGGTGGTGAAGCGACCGCCGCAGTCGGGACAAATACGCCTGCGGCGGATGGACGTATTGTCCTCCGCCGGGCGTGAATCCTTGACCTGTGTGTCTTCCGATCCGCAGAATGGGCAGCGCATTCGCTATCCTTAGCCGATGTAGTCGTACATTGGGAAGCGGTTGGTCAGGTTGACCACCTTATCCCGTACGGCTGCCTCAACGCCGGCGTTGCCTTCGTCGGAGTTTGCCGCCTTCAGGCCATCGAGAACCTCGACGATGAGATTGCCGATTTCCTTGAATTCCGCTTCCTTGAAGCCGCGCGTCGTACCAGCCGGTGCGCCGAGGCGCACGCCAGAGGTGACGAAGGGCTTTTCAGGGTCGAACGGAATGCCGTTCTTGTTGCAGGTCACGTATGCGCGGCCAAGGGCTGCCTCGGCGCGCTTGCCGGTGGCGTTCTTCTTGCGAAGGTCGACCAGCATCAGGTGGTTGTCCGTGCCGCCGGAGACGACGTCGAGACCGCCAGCGATCAGCGTGTCGGAGAGCGCCTTGGCGTTCTTGACCACCTGGGCCGCGTAATCCTTGAACTCGGGCTGCAGCGCTTCGCCGAAGGCGACGGCCTTGGCAGCGATGATGTGCATCAGCGGACCGCCCTGGAGACCGGGGAAGACGGCCGAGTTGAACTTCTTGGCCAGATCCTCGTCGTTGGTGAGGATGACGCCACCACGCGGGCCACGCAGCGACTTGTGGGTCGTCGTCGTAGCAACGTGGCAATGCGGGAACGGCGACGGATGCTGGCCACCGGCAACGAGACCGGCGATGTGGGCCATGTCGACCATGAGATAGGCGCCAACCGAGTCGGCGATCTCACGGAAGCGCTTCCAGTCCCAGATGCGGGAGTAAGCCGTGCCGCCGGCGATGATCAACTTCGGCTTGGTTTCCTCGGCCTTGCGGGCGACTTCGTCCATGTCGAGCAGATTGTCGCCTTCGCGAACGCCATAGGAGACGACGTTGAACCATTTGCCGGACATGTTGACCGGCGAGCCGTGCGTCAGGTGACCGCCCGAGTTCAGGTCGAGACCCATGAAGGTGTCGCCCGGCTGCAGCAGCGCCAGGAACACGGCCTGGTTCATCTGCGAACCCGAGTTCGGCTGAACGTTGGCGAAGTTGACGCCGAACAGCTTCTTGGCGCGCTCGATGGCGAGTTCCTCGGCGATATCGACGAACTGGCAGCCACCGTAGTAGCGCTTGCCCGGATAGCCCTCGGCATACTTGTTGGTCATGATGGAGCCCTGGGCTTCCAGAACCGCGCGGGAAACGATGTTTTCCGAAGCGATCAGCTCGATCTCATGACGCTGGCGACCGAGTTCCTTTTGGATCGAACCGAAGATTTCCGGATCGGTATCGGCAAGCGAGCGATTGAAGAAGGTCTGGGTAGAAGCATTGGTCATCGGCGGGCTCCTCAACTGGAATGCGCTAGGCTATTAGCGCCCTGTCCGGCCAAGGGCAATACGGAGAGCGACATTTGCTGGGCAATCTACGCGCAACAAAAAACCGCACCATGAAAGATGCGGTTTTTAAAGGTCTGGAGCCGCTTTTCGGTCTTACTGAACCGGCTGTTCCATACCTGATGTGGTATCCAGCGCCAGTTCGGCGTTGCCGTCCATCTGGTAGATGTCGTCGCGGAACTGAACCACGCCATCGGGCATGCCCCAGGCGGAGATGTAGACGAAGTAGACGGGCACTTCTTCGGCCAGCTTGATCGGCGTGTTGACGCGGGTGGTGATCACCTGCTCCATCTGCTGGCGCGACCACGGCGGGGTATCGCGCAGCAGCCAATTGGTGAGGTCGCGAACGTTCTGAACGCGAACGCAGCCAGACGACTCGAAGCGCATCAGCTTGTTGAACAGGCCCTGCTGCGGCGTGTCGTGCATGTACTCGCCGTTCTTGTTGTAGAAGTTGATCTTCGTCGAGGCCATGGCGTTGATCTTGCCCGGATCCTGACGGAACATCAGGTTCGGCGCCTTTTCGGCGTTCCAGTCGATCGTCTCAGGTGCGACTTCGGTGCCCTTGCCGTCGATCAGGCGGATGTTGTTGCGCGTCAGGTAGGTCGGATCCTTGCGCATCAGCGGCACGATGTCCTTTTCGACGATCGAGCGCGGCGCGGTCCAGTAAGGGTTCAGGATGACTTCGTAGATCTTCGAGTTGACCAGATGGGTCTGGCGGCTGATGCGGCCGACCACAGCGGCGTGACGGGTCACGACGCTGCCATCCTCGACGCCTTCGACATAAGCCGCCGGGATGTTGACCATCACGTGGCGGCGACCGAGCTCAGGCGGGAAGGTCTGGAGGCGGATCAGGTTGGTGTTCAGCTGCTGCAGGCGAACGTCCGCCGGAATGTTCATCGCCTTCAGCGTGAACTCGCCGATGACGCCGTCCGACGGCAGGCCGTGACGGGCCTGGAAGCGCTTGACCGCGCCATCGACATAGCTGTCGAACGACGAGGACATGCCGGCTTCGCGCGGCAGGTCACCGGTGATGGCAAGACGCTGGCGCAACGCCTGGACCGACTGATCGCTGACACCGATCTGCAGACGCTGCTCGCCCGGATTGACCTGCGGCCAACCGCCTGATGATGCGATCTGCTGATACTGGCCGATCGCCTGCTGGATGCTGGAGACGGACTGCGGTCCGAGGATCGGAGTGTTGGAGACGATGGAGGTCGCCGTGCGGGATGCCGCCTTGGCGTCGAACTGGTCGTCCCAGTCGCCACGCTCCGGTGCATTGATCAGCGAATCGATCGCGGATTGGGCGAAGGCAGGAGCCGCCACGGCGCCTGCGCCAACCGCTGCCGCCGAGGCGAGAAACGCTCGGCGAGAAAGAGCTTCAGTTCCAATTTTCTTAGACATGCATCCCAACCACTATATAGCCGCTGCTTGAGAGACCGGCGGCTTTGCCCTTCGTCACTGCTGTAACGCAGTCACTATCCATCCGTTGCCACGGCGCATCACAAAATGTCCCTACCGGCGATCACATGATTGCGAGCAGGAAGCGCGAGGTTATCGGACCTCAAATTCAGGAAGCGCCATTTGCCGTACATTTTCGCTGACATGCTAATATGGCCAATTCGTGTCCCGCGCGCAAAGCTCAACCTTCGATGGTGAGCAACGCAGAAAATGAACCAAACCATTACATGAATTGTGGCGGGTAATAGCGGCTAAAAAGCGACTTGAATACAGGGGATTACGCTCGCGCCTGCGGTTGGCCGGAGATGCGTTGCAAAGATGCCACGCAGGCAAAACAGCAAAACCGGACGCGCAGGGAAACGCATCCGGTTTTCTTCGACCTTGGAGGAGGTCTTGTGGCTTAGAGGCGATACATGATCGAGTCGTTCCAGAAGCGATCGAGACGGGTCAGCAGCTTGTTCATCTGCGCGAATTCGTCGGTACCGATGCCGCCGACCTTGTCGATCGAGGCGGTGTGGCGCTCGTAGAGCTTGGCGACGGTTTCAGCGATGTCCTGGCCGGTTTCCGTCAGGCTGATGCGGACCGAGCGACGGTCGATGCGCGAGCGCTGATGGTTGATGAAGCCGAGGTCGACGAGCTTCTTGACGTTGTAGGACACGTTGGAGCCCAGGTAGTAGCCGCGGGAGCGAAGTTCGCCGGCGGTCAGTTCGGAGTTGCCGATGTTAAAGAGGAGAAGTGCCTGGATAGCGTTGACGTCGCTGCGGCCCTGACGGTCGAACTCGTCCTTGATGACGTCGAGGAGACGGCGGTGGAGACGTTCAACAAGATGAAGGGATTCCATGTAAAGATCACGGATGCCCAGGTCCTGCTGATCACGGAAGTTCGATACCGCCTGCGGCTTGATTTTCGTATTCATGATGACTGCCTCACTGTTTTGTTTGGCGGTGTGTGTTTTCTTCCCGCCTTGAGACAGACCCTATCGAATACAAATAAAATTCTACTTAAACTGCAGGCTTAACAGTGCCTTACCAAAGGCGGCTGTTGTATCAGGGTAAATCAACACTTACCTGCTGGCGACGACGGCGCCGCTCCTGCCACAGCAGAAAGCGGAATACGGCGTACAAAACAGCCACCAGAACATGCAGCAGAATGATGAGCCGGTTGGACCCGAATATCTCGGGAACCAGGCCGTACATGAGGATCTGCGCGCCGGCTGCCAGCACCCAGATCACGGGTCCCCAGGACACCACCAGCCACAGCCCAAGGGCCGCGACCGGAAACAGCACGGCGAGACATGTGCTCGCCGCTTTCCACGGCAGGCTGAGCAGATCGAAGCGCCCGGCACCAAGCAGCGAGTAGCCGACGAGCATCGCCCAGTACTGCAATCCGAACCAGAAACATGAGATCGCGATCAGGCGAAGGAACAGTACGAACAGGGCGCCGGTCAGCGTCGTTTTCGGTATGGTCGGAGAATCAGCGTTCATGTGTCAGACAATAGGTTCGCGCTCGCGTCTTCGCCAGCGGTTCATAGGCTGCGGCCATTCGACCGTTTGGATTCCGCATCCGCCATGATAATGAGCGCGGCAACAATTGGAATTGCCGAGAGCTGGAAAGATCATGCAGGACAAGACACACCTCGTCGACGACATCACCGGCCACCGCCGCATGCGCCGCAACCGCAAAGCCGACTGGACGCGCCGGATGGTACAGGAAAACCGCCTGACGGTGGACGATCTCATCTGGCCGGTCTTCGTTGTCCCCGGTACCGGCATCATTGAGCCGATCCCCGCGATGCCGGGCGTGAACCGCATGAGCGTCGACAAGCTGGTGGAAGCCACCAAGGAAGCAGCCGATCTCGGCATTCCCGCGATCGCCACCTTCCCGAATATCGAAATGGAACTGCGCGACGAGACGGGTTCGAACAGCCTTGAGGCCAACAACCTGATCAATCAGGCAACCGCCGCCATCAAGCGGGCGGTGCCGAATATCGGCATTATCACCGACGTGGCGCTCGACCCGTTCACCAGCCATGGCCATGACGGCATCCTGCGCGGCAACGACATCGTCAACGACGAGACGGTCGAGCAGGTGGCGCGTGCTGCCGTGATCCAGGCCGATGCCGGCTCGGACATCATATCGCCGTCGGAAATGATGGACGGCCGTATCGGCGCGATCCGCAGGGCGCTGGACGCCGCCGGGCACCAGAATGTCGGGATAATGAGCTACGCCACGAAGTTCGCTTCGGCCTTCTACGGTCCCTATCGCGAAGCGATCTCGACCGGCGGACTGCTGAAGGGCGACAAGAAGAGCTACTATATCGATCCCGCCAACGGCACCGAAGCGATCCGCGATGCGGCGCTCGATGTCGAGGAAGGCGCAGATATGCTGATGGTCAAGCCCGGCCTCCCCTACATCGACATCTGCTGGCGCATGAAGGAGGCTTTCGGTCTTCCGACATTCGCCTACCAAGTCTCCGGCGAATATTCGCAGATCAAGGCAGCGGCGATGAACGGCTGGATCGACGGCGAGAAGGCGATGCTGGAAACGTTGCTGGCGTTCAAGCGGGCCGGGTGCGACGGCATTCTCACCTACTTCTCCATCGAGGTCGCAAAGATCCTCGCCAAGCGGTAACGGCTGTCTTCGGTCGAATATTGCATTCGGGGCGAGCATCACCATATCTTCGGTTCAACTTCTCGAAAGGAGATCGCAACGATGTCGCTCAACCCGAACCCGCTTTATGCCGCACCTGACGATTGGCGCGCCTATAGCGGTACGCTGAGCCGGCGTGTCTTTGCGTTCATCCTTGACTACGTCATCATCCTGCTGCTCTGCATCCCGGCGGCGGTGATCCTGTTCTTCCTGTCGATCGTCACCTTGGGGCTCGGGTTCTTTCTGTATCCGGCGCTGTTCGTGATCGTGGCGGGCCTCTATTTCGGTTTCACAGTGGGCGGCTCCAGTCAGGCGTCGCTTGGCATGCGGGCGATGGGTATTGCTATCGTCCGGGTCGATGGCCGGCAGATGGATTTCCTGACGGCGATCGTGCATCTGGCACTGTTCTGGATCCTGAATTCGATCCTGACGCCGCTGATTCTGCTGGTTGGCCTGTTTACCGACCGTAGCCGTCTCATTCACGATTTTCTGGTCGGCACCGCGACGGTGCGGACGGCCTGAATCTCGCAACATGCTGAAATAATCTAGTTTCCCCGACTTTTCAGGGGAAACATACTGCTCATATCCAAAAGTATAACCGGTCATGAAGCGCGGCGGACCGCCGCGCTGTTGACGTTTTCTTTTCTTAAGTCATGCTGTCCGTTCAGCATGCAATCAAAGGAAATCTCTGCAGCAGATGAACACGCAGACCACGCCATCTCCGCAGTTCTATCTGACGGCTCCGGCTGCCTGCCCTTATCTTGCCCATGAGATGGAACGGAAGGTCTTCACGCATCTCGTCGGCCCGCGCGCAGCCGAGATGAACGACATCCTGACCCAGGGTGGTTTTCGTCGTTCGCAGAACATCGCGTACCGGCCGGCCTGTGAAGCGTGTCGCGCCTGCGTCTCCGTTCGCATCCTCGCCGACGAGTTCGAGCCGACCAAGTCGATGAAGCGCGTGCTCGCCGCCAACTCCGACCTGATCTCCACCGAGTTTCCGGCGCAGCCCTCCAGCGAACAGTATTCGCTGTTCCGCCGATATCTCGACTACCGCCACCAACAGGGCGGCATGTCTGATATGACCGTGCTGGACTACGCGATCATGGTCGAGGACACCCACGTCAACACCAAGATCATCGAATACCGCAGGCGTGTCGAAGGCTCCGGCCTCGAGACGCGTCCAAGCGGCGAACTGATCGCCGCGGCTTTGACGGACACGATGAGCGACGGGCTGTCGATGGTCTATTCCTATTTCAATCCGGATATGGAAAAGCGGTCGCTCGGCACCTTCATGATCCTTGATCACATCAGGCGCACCAGAGCACTCGGGCTGCCGCACGTCTATCTCGGCTATTGGGTCCAAGGGTCGCGGAAAATGGACTACAAGACGCGCTATCAGCCGCAGGAACACTTGACCGCGCGCGGCTGGGAACGCGTCGACGTCTCCGCCATCGCCGAAACGTCGAAAGACTAGTCCGCGGGCAACGCCCAACGCTCGCTTCGGATCATGCGAGGATATCAGAGAGCGCTTGATTTTCCCGACTCGGCGACAGTCTGTGACGCCACGAGGTCAGCCACATCGACCGTGTGCATCGCCTCAAGCTCTCGTTCCAATCCGTTCAGAACGTGGACCCAGCCTTGGTGCGTCTGTTGCTCCTGCTGGGACCATTCGGCGCACATTTCATGCGTTAACGTCAGGCGCGCTCCGGCTCCCAGCGGCTCGATCTCGATACGAATGCGGTCGACGTTGTGATCGTGGTCGGCCACCGAAAAAGAAAACACCATCAGCTTCGGCCGGCGCATTTCCAAAAAGACGCCGTAGTGCACCGCGTCGCCGCTCGGTCTTCGATCGACCACCAGGAAATGGCCGCCGACACGGGGCTCGATATCGGCGCGGATAACGCGGCCATCGTCGGTGGCGAAGAGGAAGCGTTTGGCGATTTCAGGGTTGAGCCAGGCATCATACACCTCGGATGGCGAGGCATTATAAGTGTGGGCTACGTTCAGCGTGATCATATTGCAGGCACTCATCAACATTCCTCCGTGATCGGACATGCCGCCTTCGCACCAAGACGTCACATACGATCATTCCGTCCGCCTTCGGAATGATGTCTGTCCATGTTGTGATTACAGGACAGAACTAGAGGATTTGTCCCGCTTGCCAAGAGCGGGACGCTGATATATTTCAGCCTGCGAATTTACCGCTACGCGGGAAGCCCTTGGGAACGGTACGGCCGGCGGAGGCACGGTCGGCCAGCCATTCGGCCAGTTCGTCCTTGCTCTTGTTGAAGGTGCGGCCGGCGCTGTCTTCCCAGACGAGGCCGTCCGCGATCGCGAAGCAGCGCACATCCGAAATGCCGCCATCCTTGTAGCGCTGCAGGCGGACGCCCTTGCCGCGCGACATTTCAGGCACCTGATCGAGCGCGAAGACCAAGAGCTTGCGGTTCTCGCCGACGACCGCGACATGGTCGCCGGTAACGCGCACCAGCAGCTTGGTTTCGTCGGGCATGGAGACGTTCATGATCTGCTTGCCCTTGCGGGTGTTGGCGACCATGTCGGCCTCGGTGACGATGAAACCGTTGCCGGCTGTCGAGACGATCATCTGCTTGCGCTGTGGATCGTGCACGAAGGCAGTGAGAACGTCCTGATCATTATCCATATCGACCATGATGCGCAGCGGCTCGCCATGGCCGCGCCCGCCGGGCAGCTTGTCGCCGCCGAGCGTGAAGGCCTTGCCGCCGGTCGTCAGGATCAGAATTTTGTCCGTCGTCTGCGCCGGGAAAGCGATCCTCAGCGCGTCGCCTTCCTTGAAGGTCAGCGTCGCTGTGTCGGAGATGTGGCCCTTGAGCGCGCGGATCCAGCCCTTTTCGGAGACGACGACGGTGATCGGTTCCTTCTCGATCATCGCCTGCTGGATGGCTTCCTCGTCGGCCTCTGGCGCCTCGGCGAACTGCGTGCGGCGGCGGCCGAGTTCGGTTGCCTTGGCGAATTTCTTCTTCACCTCGCCGATTTCCCAGGCGACCGTCTGCCACTGCTTGTCCTCTGAGGCGAGCAGCGCTTCGATCTCGCCCTTCTCCTTGGTCAGCGCGTCGAACTCGGTGCGGATCTCGAACTCTTCCAGCTTGCGCAAAGAGCGCAGGCGCATGTTCAAAATCGCTTCGACCTGAATCTCGGTCAGGCCCCAGCGGGCAACCATCACCGGCTTCGGCTCATCCTCTTCGCGGATGATGCGGATCACCTCGTCGATATTGAGATAGGCGATCAGCAGGCCGCCGAGGATTTCGAGGCGACGATCGATGGCGGCAAGGCGGAAGCGCGAGCGGCGCTGCAGGACGTCGCGGCGATGATCCAGCCACTCCTTCAACACCTCGTTCAGCGCCATGACGCGCGGAATGCGGCCCATCGACAGAACGTTCATGTTCAGCGGGAAACGGCTTTCGAGTTCCGTCAGCTTGAACATCGATTCCATCAGGATCGTCGGATCGACGGTGCGGTTCTTCGGCACCAGAACGACGCGGACGTCCTCGGCCGACTCATCACGGATGTCTTCCAGAAGCGGCAGCTTGCGGGCGATCAGCAACTCGGCGATCTTCTCGATCAGCCGCGACTTCTGTACCTGGAACGGGATTTCGGTGACGACGATCTGGTAGCCGCCGCGGCCGAGATCCTCGATCTGCCACTTGGCGCGGGTGCGGAAGCCGCCGCGGCCGGTCTTATAGGCCTCGATAATGCTCTTGCGATCATCGATGATGATGCCGCCGGTCGGGAAGTCGGGACCGGGGATAAACTGATCCACCAGCGTCTCGACCGTTGCATCCGGATGCTTGATCAGGTGCAGCGCGGCGTCGCAGAGCTCGTGGGCATTGTGCGAGGGGATCGACGTCGCCATGCCGACGGCGATGCCGGACGAGCCGTTCGCCAGAAGGTTCGGGAAGGCACCCGGAAGGACGACCGGTTCCTGGTCCTCCTCGTTATAGGTCGGGCGGAAATCGACGGCGTCCTGATCGATGCCTTCGAGCAGTAGCGACGCGACTTCAGTCATGCGGGCTTCGGTGTAACGATAGGCGGCGGCGCTGTCGCCGTCGATGTTGCCGAAGTTCCCCTGCCCGTCGACCACAGGATAACGCTGCGAGAAGTCCTGCGCGAGGCGCACCAGCGCATCGTAGACCGACTGGTCGCCGTGCGGGTGGAACTTACCGATGACGTCGCCGACGATACGGGCGCATTTCTTGAACGACGAGTTCGAGCGGATGCCCATCTCGCTCATCGCGTGAATGATGCGGCGGTGCACCGGCTTCAGGCCATCGCGAACATCCGGCAGCGCGCGGTGCATGATGGTCGATAGCGCATAGGCAAGGTAGCGCTCTTCGAGCGCGGCCTTGAGGTCGATCGGCAGAATGCTGTCGTCATCTCCGCCGGAAGGCGGCAAAATCTCTTGTCCCATGCTTTCTGACTAGCGGAGATAACCCGCCTGGGCAAGGAATCCGGGCATTCCGGCTGTGGATGACATCGCCCGATTCAACAAAAAGAACGGGTAAAACCGTTCTGCCCGAATTTGGACTTTGTTTGCTTATCCCTTCAACACAATTTTAGAAAAGCCAAAATATAACCGGCATCGATCCGTAGTAGATTGACCGTCAACGTCACACCGGCACCAGAGGAAACACCAATGACATTTTACCGGACGACCCAGCTCATGCTTTCGGGCGTGGCCTTCCTGTCTCTCGCCGGCTCCGCCTTCGCACTCGACGGCCAGGATCTGCTGAAGAAGATCAATGCCGCCTACACGCTGCAGGGCGGCACGCTGGCGGCCGATGGCGTCGATGTGGATGGAAAGACAGTGACGCTGAAGAATGCCAGCTTCAAGCCCAACAGCGGCGCGGCGCTGCCGATCGGCGAGATCACGCTGAGCGGCGTCGAGGAAGACGACGACGGCGGCTACTACATCGAGGAAGCGGCGTTCCCCGACATCAACACCACAAACGACGGCGCAACGCTGACCGTCACCGACCTGACGCTCGGCGGCATTTCGATCCCGGCCGATGCCAAGGGCGAAGGCCTCGATTCCATGCTGCTTTACGAAAGCGGTCATACCGGCCCGCTCAAGGTGGTCAAGGATGGCGAAGAGGTGTTCTCGCTCGGCGGTAGCGACGTCAACCTGACGCTGCGCGAAGACGAGTCCGGCTTCGATTTCGACGGCGCCTTCAAGAGCCTCAAGGCCGACCTCAGCAAGGCGACCGACCCGCAAAGCAAGGCGGTGATCGAAAAGCTGGCGCTGCAGCACGTTAACGGCGACATCACCATGAAGGGCGCATGGGAACTGGCGCCGGGCACGATCGACATGTCGGAATTCGCCTTCGACTTCAGCAACATCGGCAAGCTCAACCTTGCCTTCAAGATCAACGGCTACACCCTGCCCTTCGTAAAGTCGCTGCAGGAAGCGGCCCAGCAGGCCGAAGCCAACCAGAACAAGGAAGAAGCGCAGCAGGCATTCGGCCTGTCGATGCTCGGCCTCCTGCAGCAGCTCTCGTTCGAAAGCGCGCAGATCCGCTTCGACGACGCATCGATCACCAAGCGCGCGCTGGACTATGTCGGCAGCCAGCAGGGCATGTCGGGCAAGCAGATGGCGGATTCGCTGAAGGCGATGACGCCGATCATGCTGGCCCAGCTCAACATTCCGGAACTGCAGAACGCCGTCTCGGCCGCCGTCAACACCTTCCTCGACGACCCGAAGAGCCTGACGGTCGATGCTGCGCCGGCCAAGCCGGTGCCGTTCCCGATGATCATGGGTGCAGCCATGGGCGCGCCGAACACGCTGCCGCAGGTGCTCGGCGTCAAGGTTTCGGCCAACGACTGATTACCGTCGCACGAATGATGATAGGCCCGGCGAGCGATGCGCGCCGGGCCTTTTTTGTTATCGGCAATACATCAGTTCCTGAATCAAAAAAGCCCGGCATGATACCGGGCTTTCTCGTTTCAATAGCTTTCACTTAGTCCTTCTTGACCGGCGGCATGACGCGCAGCGACAGTTCCATCAGCTGCTTCGGCGATGCAGGCGACGGGGCGTTCATCAGGAGGTCCTGTGCCTGCTGGTTCATCGGGAACAGCGTGATCTCACGCAGGTTCTTGGCGCCGAGCAGCAGCATGACGACACGGTCGATACCGAAGGCGCAGCCGCCGTGCGGAGGCGCACCGTACTGGAAGGCACGGTACATACCGCCGAAGCGCTCCTCCACGTCCGTCTGGCTGAGGCCGACCAGTTCGAAGGCCTTGACCATGGCTTCCGGCGACTGGTTACGGATCGAGCCCGAGGCGATTTCGAAGCCGTTGCAGACGGCGTCATACTGGTAGGCCTTGAGCGACAGCGGATCCTGGCTCTGCAGCGCCTCGAGGCCGCCCTGCGGCATCGAGAACGGGTTGTGGGCGAAGTCGATCTTCTTGTCTTCCTCGCTCCATTCGTAGAACGGGAAGTCGATGATCCAGCACAGTTCGAAGCGGTCGCGATCGACCAAGTTCAGGTCTTCGCCGGCCTTGGTGCGCGCTTCGCCTGCAAACTTGTAGAATTTTGCAGGTTCGCCGGCGACGAAGAAGGCCGCATCGCCCGCTTCAAGGCCGAGCTGGACTCGCAGGGCTTCGGTGCGCTCTTCGCCGATGTTCTTGGCGAGAGGGCCGGAACCGACGACCTTGCCGTCTTCTTCCTTCCAGAAGATATACCCGAGGCCCGGCTGGCCAAGCGACTGCGCCCAGGCGTTCATGCGGTCGCAGAATGCGCGGCTACCGCCTGTTTTGGCCGGGATCGCCCAGACTTCGACCTTCGGGTTCGACGCGATCATGCCCGCGAAGACCTTGAAGCCCGAGCCGGCGAAGTGTTCGGTGACGGCCTGCATCTCGATCGGGTTGCGCAGATCGGGCTTGTCGGAACCGTACTTGCGGATCGCGACGTCGTAAGGAATGCGCGGCCAGTCCTTGGTGACCGGCTTTCCTTCGGCGAACTGCTCGAACACAGAGGTCATGATCGGCGCCATCGTATCCCAGACGTCTTCCTGGGTGACGAAGCTCATTTCCATGTCGAGCTGGTAGAATTCACCCGGCAGGCGGTCGGCGCGCGGGTCTTCGTCGCGAAAGCATGGCGCGATCTGGAAGTAGCGGTCGAAACCGGCGACCATCAAGAGCTGCTTATATTGCTGCGGCGCCTGCGGCAGGGCGAAGAACTGGCCGGGATGGATACGGCTGGGCACGAGGAAGTCGCGCGCGCCTTCCGGCGAGGACGCGGTGAGGATCGGCGTCGTATACTCGCCGAAACCGGCCGACGTCATGCGGTTGCGGATGTCGGAAATGATCTGGCTGCGCTTGACGATGTTCTTGTGCAACGTTTCGCGGCGCAGATCGAGGAAGCGGTACTTGAGGCGAATGTCCTCAGGATAATCCGGCTCGCCGAAGACCGGCAGCGGCAGTTCCTTCGCCTCGGAGAGGATCTCGATCTCCTGGGCGTAGAGTTCGATCTCGCCGGTCGCCATGTTCTTGTTGACGGTGTCTTCGGAACGCGCCTTGACGACGCCGTCGATGCGGATGACCCATTCGCCGCGGACGATCTCGGCAGTCTTGAAGGCCGGGCTGTCAGGGTCGGCGACGACCTGGGTCATGCCGTAATGGTCGCGAAGGTCGATGAAGAGCACGCCGCCATGGTCACGAACGCGGTGGACCCAGCCGGAAATCCGGACATTGGCGCCGACATCCGCCTTGCGGAGGGCTGCACATGTGTGGCTGCGGTAACGATGCATCATCTCAATTCCTGATCTCAATTCCGGGCATTTGGCTTGAAGACGGCGGCGGGGGCTCGAAAGGCTCTCCCGTTCCGACAAGAAAATCGGGCGGAAAAGCGCATGGACGGCCTGATTTGTCAAGGCTTGGCGCAATCGCGATGCGCTTTCGACGCGGTTTTCACCGGCGATACAACTGCGAGATCAATCGCCCCATGCGGCAGTTTGGCAGAGTGAGGCGTATTGCTGAAGGGCACGGTCAACTTTAAAGAAGAGGCAGATCGTCATGCCGGAGTCTGACCATGCCCATCCTCACCCGCCGCAACCTCCTCAAGGCGTCCGCCGTTGTTGGCACTTACGGGATCGGGGTCGGGATCGCCGGGAAATTCGGTATGGCAGAAGCGGCGCCGGAACCGCAGGTCCTGAAAGCTGTGAAGACGCAGGCGACGTTGACCGATGCCGGCGTGACGAAGAACATCATGACATGGGGCGATGCGGGGGGCGACGCCGGCATGCCGCCGGTGCTGCGGATGACCAAGGGCAAGCCTTACGCGGCACGCCTGACCAATGCGCTTGACGAGCCTACCACCATCCACTGGCATGGGCTGCGCATTCCCAACAAGATGGATGGCGTGCCGTTCATGACGCAGCCCTATGTCTACACCGGCGACAGCTTCGACTACGCCTTCTCGCCGCCCGACGCCGGAACGTTCTGGTATCATCCGCACTGCAACACGCTGACGCAGATGGGACAGGGGATGACCGGGGTGATCGTGGTCGATGATCCTGCCGACCCGACCTTTGATTCCGAGGTGGTCCTCAATCTGCGTGACTGGCGGCTTGGCGGTGACGGACAGTTCATTGCCGCCTTCCGTCCGCGCGATGCAGCCAAGACCGGCACCTACGGCACGGTGCGGACGGCCAACTGGCACCAAGAGCCGCAATATGACGCGCCGGCAGGCGGCCTCATCAGACTCAGGATCGCCGTCACCGACGTCACCCGTGTATTCTCGCTGAAGATGGAGGGCGCGGAAGCGACAGTCATCGCCATCGACGGCAATCCGGTGCCGAAGCGCTTTCCGCTCGACCTGCTGCTGATCGGCCCCGGCCAGCGCCTCGATCTTGCCGTGCGCATGCCCGACAGCGAGGGCGCGGTCGCGACGCTCGAAGACATCCGCGGCACGACGCCGAAAACGATCGCCCGATTGCGATCTGTTGGCGCATCGCTGAAGCGCAATGTCGGCGACCTGGCTGCGCTCGCGGAAAACCCGGTTCCCAAAGCCGACCTTTCGTCGGCAGAACGGATATCCGTCACGCTCAGCGCAACCGCCGAGAGCGCACCGGTGGACAGCATCTGCGGCACACTCGGATACAGCTTCTGGGCCATCAACAAAGTCACGTGGGCTGGAGATACCGCCGACCCCACGGCACCGCTGGCGGAATTGAAGCTGGGCAAGAGCTACATTCTCCAACTCGAGAACCTGACGCCGCATGTCCACCCCATCCACCTGCACGGCATGAGCTTCATGGTGCTTTCGTCGTCGGCAAGGGAGGTCATGCCGCTCGTATCGGATACATACCTAATCCAGTCGGGGGAATCTGTCGAACTCGCCTTCGTTGCCGACAATCTCGGCGACTGGCTGTTGCATTGCCACATCATCGAGCATCAGAAGACCGGCATGACGAGTTATGTCAGGGTTGTTTGACCGCCTTCGGCGCGTAGCAGTTGACATATTGGGCCGAAAGGAGAAGGAAGGTTCAACAATGTCTATCCTGCGAATGAATTGAGATGATTGAAACAACCGCCGATTTAGAGGCGGCCTGCATCGAGCTGGCCAAGTCGGAATTCATTACTATCGATACCGAGTTTCTTCGAGAGACGACGTTCTGGCCGGAACTCTGCTTGATCCAGATGGCAAGCCCGACGACAGAAGTGCTTGTCGATCCGCTGGCGAAGGGGCTCGACATGAAGCCCTTCTTCGAGTTGATGGCCAATCCCGCGGTGCTCAAGGTCTTCCACGCGGCGCGGCAGGATATCGAAATCATCTACAACAGGGGCGGCCTCATTCCGCACCCGATCTTCGACACGCAGGTTGCCGCCATGGTCTGCGGCTTCGGCGATTCCGTTTCCTACGACCAGCTGGTCAGCCGCACCAAGGGCGTGCAGATCGACAAGTCGTCGCGCTTCACCGACTGGAGCCGGCGTCCGCTTTCGGAAAAGCAGCTCGACTATGCGCTGGCCGACGTGACGCACCTGCGCGACGTCTACCTCTATCTCAAGGCCGAACTCGAACGCGAAGACCGTTCATCATGGCTGTCCGAGGAGATGGATGTTCTCGAGGCCAAGGAAACCTACGACATCCATCCGGACGACGCCTGGCAGCGCCTGAAGATGCGCCTGCGCAAGCCGCAGGAGCTGGCGATCCTGAAATTCGTGGCCGCATGGCGCGAACGCGAAGCCCGCACGCGCAATGTTCCGCGCTCGCGTGTGATCAAGGACGACGCGATCTACGAGATCGCCCAGCAGCAGCCCAAGGACGGCGAGGCGCTCGGTCGCCTGCGGACAATTCCGAAGGGCTGGGAGCGCTCGGCTGCCGGTGCCGCCGTCGTCGAGGCTGTCAACGCGGCGCTTGCGCTGCCGAAGGCCGAGATGCCGCATCCGCCGCGGCAGACCCAGCAGCCGGAAGGAGCCGCGGCCGCGGCCGAACTTCTGAAGGTGCTGCTGAAGCTGATTTCGGAAAAGCACGGCGTGGCGCCGAAGGTGATTGCCAACAGCGAGGATCTGGACAAGATCGCCGCCGAAGGCGAAAGCGCGGATGTTTCCGCCCTGCGCGGATGGCGCCGCGAACTGTTCGGCGAACCTGCTCTCAAGCTCATCAAGGGGGACGTTGCGCTGCGCTTCGTCGGCAGAAAGGTCGAGACGGTCACGCTGTAAGGCGTCCGTCCGATTCTTCGGAGCACCCGATTGAGGTCATAACTGCGCCCAATCGCTCCCGTAAATCTTTTCGTAAGGAACCTCTTATGCCCTTTCACAAGGGCTGATGGGATACTACATCCCAAAGAGAGCCTGCCAGCCACGGCCGACGCGAAAAGGGCGCCATGAGAGAAATATCCCCGGTCCAGAACTGGCTGCTGATCGTGCTGGTCATGGCGGGAAGCGGCGTGCTCTACAACGTGCTGTTCTTCCAGGATAGCCGGCCGTTTATCGGCGCCATCTTCGCAGTCTGCATGGGCATGCCGATCATCGCCTTCGAGCGCAAGGTACTATTTCGCGGGCTCTACCGGCGCATAGAGGCGCTACCGACATTCACGTTCTTCCTGGCGGAACTGTTCATCTATGAAATACTGATGAGCGTGGGCTTTGCGACTGCCGGGCTGTCGCTCTGGGGACTCGGCGTCATCGTTCCCTCCTCCTGGGTCGATGTCGTGGTGATGCCGTTCAACGCGTTCCTCTACGCGCTTGCGGTCTGCTCGCTGATGATCTTCGTTCTTCGCGTGCGAGAACTCCTCGGTCGCGAGGTGTTCACCAGCATGCTGGTCAGCCGCTACCGCAAGCCGATCAGCGAGGAGCGCGTGTTTCTGTTCATCGACCTTGTGGATTCGACGTCCTTTGCGGAAAAGCATGGAGACCTCCGAGCACAGCAGATGCTGAGTTCGCTGTTTGCCGCCTTCGCCGAACCGGTCCGCAAATACAAGGGCACGATCGACGACTATGTCGGCGATGCCGCGATCATCACCTGGCCGCTGGAGCGCGGCGTGAAGTTCGCTCGCTGCGTCAATTGCATCTTCGACATCATCAACGCCATCGAAGCGGACGCGGAGAACTGGTTGAGGACCTACGGCCAGGTGCCCCGGCTGCGCGCGGCGCTGCACGGTGGCAGCATCATCACCGCGGAAATCGGCATCGACCACCACAAGATCACGTACTTCGGTGACACCATCAACACGACCGCCAGACTTGAATCCCTCTGCAAGACGCTGAACAGGTCGGTCCTGATATCGACCGATCTCGCCCAGCGGATCAAATTTCCCGAAACCGTATCGGCGGAGGATCTCGGCTACCACGCCGTCAAGGGTCGCGGGCAGAGCCTCGGAGTGATTTCGCTGGTGAAGGCGGATAACCGGCTCGCGTCACCAAAGCTTCACGCGGGCGTCAACGCACCGACATAAGAGCCCTGCTAATCGAGACCTGCATACCATCACATGGGGGTTTCGATGAAAAATGCTCTTCTTGCGTCTGTTTCATTTGTTCTTTTGATCGCCGGTTCGGCCGCAGCCGACCAGCAGCAATTTCCTGCAAAGCTCGTCAGCCAGGCCATTCTGCCTGCAAACACGATGACACCGGCTCCCGCCGATGCGCCTGAATTCCTGAAGCATTCCGGTAAATTCACCACGCCGGACCGCAAGCGCACCGAGGCGCTCGGCACCGTGCCCGGCAAGGATGGCGCGCGCGTCACCGATCTGAAGCTGCCGTTCGACGGCCAGCCAATACAGGGCTTTTCGGGTATCAAGACGATGGCTGATGGCACGTTCTGGACGCTGTCGGACAACGGCTTCGGCTCGAAGTCGAATTCCAGCGATGCCATGCTCTTCCTGCACCAGGTGAAGTTCGACTGGGCGAACGGCAAGGTCGAGGTGGTCAAGAACCTCTTTCTCTCCGATCCCGACAAGAAGGCCCCCTTCCCGATCGTCATGGAAGGCGACGAGAAGCGCTATCTCACCGGCGCGGACTTCGACATCGAGTCCATCCAGCCGGTGGCCGACGGCTTCTGGATCGGCGAGGAATTCGGTCCCTATATTCTGAAGTTCGACACTGCAGGCAAGCTGACCGACGTCATCTCGACTGTTGTCAACGGCAAGCCGGTGCTCTCACCCGACAATCCGACGCTGTCGGTTCCGGCCAACCCGGCCGCCAAGATGCCGGCGTTCAACCTGAAGCGTTCCGGCGGTTTCGAGGGTCTGGCCATGTCGAAAGACGGCTCCAAGCTCTACGGTCTGCTGGAAGGTCCGCTGTTCCAGGACGACGGGAAGGTCGAGACCGTCGATGGTCGCACCGCGATCCGCATCATCGAGTTCGATACATCAGCCAAGGGCTGGACGGGCCGCAGCTGGCTCTACCCGCTTGAAGAGAAGGGCATCGCCATCGGCGACTTCAACATGCTCGACGACAGCACGGCGCTGGTGATCGAACGCGACAATGGCGCGGGCACCAAGGACAAGGCCTGCGCCGATCCCAAGCAGCCGAAGCCGGATTGCTTCGAGGCGCCAGCCGAACTCAAGCGCATCTACAAGATCGAGTTCAACGATGCCAATGCAGGCAAGGCCGTTCGCAAGATCGGTTACATCGACCTGCTCGACATCAAGGACCCCGACAACAAGAAGAAGGCCGGCACCAAGGAAGGCGTCTACGACATGCCGTTCGTGACCATCGAGAACGTCGATCGCGTCGATGCCACGCACATCGTCGTCGGCAACGACAACAATCTGCCGTTTTCCGCCGGTCGCGCTGTCGACAAGGCCGATGACAACGAGTTCAGCCTGCTCGAAGTCGGCGAACTGCTGAACGCGAAGTAGAACTGAAGATAGAATCAAAACAGCCCCCGTTCGAAAGAGCGGGGGCTGTTTTGCGATTTACGAGAGCTTATGCCGCGTCACTCGAAGCGGAAGGCCAGTCGCTTGTTGGTCAGCTTCGCGAGCTGCTGCAGCCGCCCGTCCAGGCGCTCGCCGGCGAAATCGTGGTACTCGGAGGGCACGACGAATTCGAGGTCGAGGTCCGGATTGGACGAGCGCTCGAGGCGGAGATTGCGGACGATGCCCGGCATCGACGCCGAGAACAGGTAGACGACGCGGAGCATGCCGCCGAGGAGCTTGGCGCGCTCGACATAGGCAGGCGTGGCGATCGTCGCCAGCGGGCCGGTGGCGCCGTCATCGTGCAGGCCTTCGAAGCGATAATAATTGGCGAGTGCGATGAAGGCCCGGCCGGGGTGACTGATGCCTACGAAAGAGGTGTGAGCGATGATGTTCAGCGCCTGCAGACCGCGATAATCGGGATGGGCGCGCCAGCTGATGTCGGCGAGCAGGCAGGCAGCCTGACGATAGCGGGCCTCTTCCGGCGTCTCGACGACATCGAAGAACGGCATCATGCGACCGGTCCACTCGGACAGCTCACGGGCATGCTCGGGCGAGCGTGCACGCAGGATCGCCAACTCGCGGGCGGCCTCGATCAGCGGATCGGTGCGGCGCTCGCTGTCCGACAGCAGCGAATAGAGATAGCCTTCGCGAACGCCCTGGCCGGAGAAGGAGATGACCGACGGCTTCATGACGCTCAGCACTTCCTTCATGGCGACGGCGCCATAGGGAAGCAGGGCGCGGCGGTACTTCGATACCGCCATCCAGGCGGGATCCTTCGAATCCTTGGCGATCTCGACCTGATCGAGAAACTGCATCATGGATTCCAGCGAGATCTCGTAGCCCTGCATCATGTGCAGCGGATAGTTGGCCATCTCCATGTGCAGCTTGGCGATGTTTCGCCATGTGCCGCCGACGGCATAAAAGGTGCGCCCCTCGCCCTGCGTCAGCAGCTTGGAGATTGCCTTCACGTGCTTGCGGGCGAAAGTGCGTGCCTTGTCCATCGAGCCGCCGGCATATTCCGACAGGCGCAGGCCGCCGAGCGGCAGCGTCACGCCCTGCCCGAGTTCCTTGCCCTTGATATCGATCAGCTCGAGCGAGCCGCCTCCCAGGTCGCCGGCGATGCCGTCGGGCGTGTAGAAGCCGCTGACGATGCCGAGCGCGGAGAATTTCGCCTCCTCCTCGCCGGAGAGAACGCGGACCTTGCGCTGCAGGATGGTTTCGGCGCGGTGAATGAAATCGGGTCCGTTCGACGCTTCGCGCGCGGCAGCCGTGGCCAGCACGTACATTGTCGCGGCGCGGGCCTGATCCGACAACGCCTTGAAGCGGTGCAGAGCGGCCAAGGCACGCTCGACGCTCGCCTCATCCATCTTGCCGGTCAGCGCGATGCCTTTGCCGAGACCGCAGAGGACCTTTTCGTTGAAAAGGATCGTCGGCGAACGAGACAGGCCTTCATAGATGACGACGCGGATCGAATTCGACCCGATATCGACAACGGAGACCGGGGCAATCCCTGGAAGGCGCCCCTGGGCTTCTGATTCAACCATGCAGGTCCAGTTTTATCTTTTTGTGCGGCCGGAAAGAAGGCCGGCAATCAGCTTTGGCGCACTGGACTTCAAAGCTTCACCGCGCCCGGACAGGCTCGGATTGGTCATGAAATACTGCTGCGCGTTGAATGGCTCCTCGCCCTTGCGCACCTCCATGCGCCTCGACGTTCCGTCGGCCAATATCTCGTAGCTCTGCTGATTGTCAATGAGATTGCCCAGCATGATCTGTGACAAAACCTGTTCATGCACGGTCGGATTGGTCAGCGGCACCAGCGTTTCGACGCGGCGATCGAGGTTTCTCGGCATCATGTCGGCCGAGCCGATATAGACGAGCGCCTTGTCGGACGGCAGTCCGTGGCCATTGCCGAAGCAGAAGATGCGGCTGTGCTCGAGGAAGCGTCCGACGATCGACTTGACGCGGATGTTTTCCGACAGGCCGGGCACGCGTGGACGCAGGCAGCAGATGCCGCGGATTACGAGATCGACTTCGACGCCGGCATGGCTTGCCGTGTAGAGCGCATCAATGATTTCCGGATCGACCAAGGAGTTCATCTTCATCCAGATCGCCGCCGGTGCGCCGTTTTTGGCGTGCTTGATCTCCTCGTCGATGTGGCGAAGGATGCGCGAGCGCAGCGTGTAGGGCGAGACCGCCAGCTTCATGCTCTCTTCCGGTTCGCCGTAGCCGGTGATGAAGTTGAAGATATTGGCCATGTCGTGGGCAATCACCGGATTGCAGGTGAAGAACGACAGGTCGGTGTAGATCTTGGCTGTGATCGGATGGTAGTTGCCGGTGCCGAGATGGCAGTAGCTGCGCAGCTTGCCCTCTTCGCGGCGGACGACCAGCGACATCTTCGAGTGGGTCTTCAATTCGATGAAGCCGAAAACCACCTGCACGCCGGCACGCTCGAGGTCTCGCGCCCAACGGATGTTGGCTTCCTCGTCGAAGCGGGCCTTAAGCTCGACCAGCGCCGTTACCGACTTGCCGGACTCGGCGGCGTCGATCAGGGCGCGGACGATCGGGCTGTCGTTCGACGTGCGGTAAAGCGTCTGCTTTATCGCTAGAACGTCAGGATCGCGCGCAGCCTGGAGCAGAAACTGGACCACCACGTCGAATGACTCGTATGGGTGGTGAACCACCATGTCTTTTTCACGGATGGCGGCGAAGCAGTCTCCGGCGTGCTCGCGGACGCGTTCCGGAAATCGGGCATTGTAGGTCGGAAATCGGAGATCGTCGCGCGGCGCCTTGGTGATCTCCGACAGCGTATTCAGCGCCAGCAGCCCAGGGAGGACGGCGACGCGGTTGTCGGGCACGTTGGCGGCCTGTACCACGAACTGGCGCAGCGATGCCGGCATTTCGGAATCGGTCTCGATGCGGATCACAGACCCACGGCGGCGACGCTTCAGCGCCGTCTCGAAGAAGCGCACCAGGTCTTCGGCTTCTTCCTCGACTTCAATATCGCTGTCTCGGATGATGCGGAACGTTCCCGAGCCCTGCACCTCGTAGCCGGGATAGAGCCGGTAAATGAAGATGTTGGCGACGTCCTCGAGGGTGATGTAGCGGATGGTGTTGCCGTCGTCGGGCAGGCGCACGAAACGATCGAGGGCGGGCGGCAGGCGCAAGAGCGCGGTCATCGGCTCGCGGCCATTCTTGCTGACGAGCTGCAGGCCGATCGAGAAGCCGAGGTTCGGAATGAACGGGAACGGATGCGCCGGGTCTATCGACAGCGGCGTGAGGACCGGGAAGATCGCCTGCTCGAACTCGGTCGCCAGCCAGTTGCGGTCGGCTTCGCTGAGCGCACCGGGGCGCACGATCAGGATATCTTCCTTGGCGAGATATTGCTGGAGGACGGCCAGCGATGCCTGCTGCTCCATCTGCAGATTGTCGATCTCCTGCAGGATGGATTCAAGCTGCTCGGCCGGGGTCTTGCCATCGGGCGTGCGGACGACGATGTTCTGGCGCACCTGACCTTCGAGACCGGCGACGCGGACCATGAAGAACTCATCGAGGTTGGCGGCGGAAATGGACAGGAAGCGGACGCGCTCGAGCAAGGGGTGCTCGGTGTTCAGCGTCTCTTCGAGGACACGGCGGTTGAACTGCAGCCAGGAGAATTCGCGGTTTATGAAACGCTCGGGACTGGAGAGCAGCTCTTCGAGCGGAGGAACGTTTCCCTTGGCTTCAGGGGTCGGTTCCTGGTGGTCCGCGACTGCACTGTCCATCGTGTCTCTGTCCCCTTTTGATTGCGCCAAGCCGAATATATCAGTTTCACGACGGAACTGTGACAGTCAATCGACCGGGTCGGAATTGCCCAATTCATTCAACACTTCGGCGGCGAGCGCGCGGTTGATCCTCGTGCCGCGGGCGAGCGCCAGATGGTCCAGTCGCTCGACGATCGTCTGGGCGGCATTCAGCGACCGCTCCATCCTGGCGACAATGTAGAGGACGAGTTTGTCATCTATGTAAAGCTGGCGATCTGCGAACAGTTTGACGATGACCTGCGACAGCAACTCCTCGTCGGGCTCGCCGATCTCGACGACGGTCGCGGCCTTCAGGCGCGAGCGCAGGTCGGCCAGCTCAACCGGCCAGGACATCGGCCAGAGGCGTGAGGTCATCAGCAGGCTGTGGCCGTTTTCGCGGACGCTGTTGATGACATGAAACAGCTCGGTATCGTCGAAGCCGAGGCGATCGACATCCTCGAAAAGGACGGGACCATTGGCGGCCTCGACGGCGGCGTTGGCGCCAGCTTTCGGGTGGATGGAGACCGCGCCGCTGTGCTCTTTCCAGATGTTGGCGAGATGCGATTTTCCCGAGCCGACAGGACCGGCGAGAATGACGACCGGCGACGGCCATTGCGGCCAGGCATCGACGATCTCGACGGCAGCAGCAAGGCGTTCGGAGACCAGCAGGTCGTCCCGTCCGGTGGCGGCATCATGCGAAAAGGCCAAGGGAAGCTGCTCGACGGCCTTGCGCCGCGGATCAGCATTTTTCACGTCCGTCATTTCCGGTCTGTTTCTATCTTGCGCGTCCGGCTGGTCTTTGCCTCGCCGGCATAGAGATCGCTATCAAGGTAACGCGAAAGAGCAAAGCGGACAAGAACGCCGACGGCAGCTGCGGCCGGCACTGCGACCAGAAGACCGACGAAGCCGAACAGGGCGCCGAAGGCAAAGAGCGCGAACATCAGCCACACCGGATGGAGGCCGACGCTATGGCCGACGAGCTTCGGCTGCAGGATATTGCCTTCCATGAACTGGCCGCTGAAGAAGACGGCGAGAACGGCACCGACCCAGATGTAGTCCGGCCAGAATTGGACGATCGCCACACCGACGGCGAGGACGAGGCCGACCATGGAACCGACATAGGGAATGAAGCTGATCAAGCCGGCAAACATGCCGATGAGCAGGCCAAAGTTCAGCCCGACCAGCGACAGGCCGACGGCGTACCAGATGCCGAGGATCAGGCACAAAGAGCCCTGCCCGCGGATGAAGCCGGCGATCGCCTGGTCGATCTCGTTCATGATCTGGTGAACGTTGTCGACATAATCACGCGGGACGTACTTGTTGATATTGGCAACCATACGGTCCCAGTCGAGCAGCATGTAGAATGCGACGACGGGGGTGACCACCATCAGCGAGATGACGTTGACGACGGCGAGACCGGAACTCCAGACGCCCGCAAACAGACCGGTCAGCAGGCCAAAGCCCTGAGAGAGGATTTCGGAGAAGTTGTTCTTGATGGTTCCGAGCTGACTCTTGATCCAGTCCGGTAGCATCGAGTTCTGCTGCTTGGCGATGAAGGCCTGCAACTGGTCGATATAGCCCGGCAGACGGCCGGCGAAATCGGCGAACTGGCTGGCGAGGATCGGGATCAGGATCATCAGCGCCAGCGCGATGATGACGACGAAGCTGACGAGAATGACGATCGTCGCCATCAGGCGGCTCAGGCCAAAACGCTCCAAACGGTCGGCGACCGGATCGAGGAAATAGGCGATCGCCATGCCGGCGAGGAACGGCAGCAGGATCGAGCTGAACACCAACAGGAAAGCAATGAAAACAACGAGCACGACAAGCCAGAATATGACTTGGCGCTTCAGTCCCGCGCCGCTTATCTGCTGTGCCATGACATTCTCCGCTGATCGACCGCCCTATGCCGCATCGCAGCGATACGGCTTTTGAGCCAAATAGGATGTAGCCGCGAGAATGGTCAACCCCGCCGCCGCGAATCCCGATTACTGCGCTCAAAACTGCGGGAAATTGGGGCTTTTTGCCACGTAACGCCTTGCATAAACGCCCCTGTCATGCAATTGCGACCCGCATATGACGCGGGGATCTTTCCCGCCCGAAGACAGCCATCGGAGAGCAGTATGAGCCAGTCCGGAAAAAACGGCCTCACCTATAGCGACGCAGGCGTGGATATCGATGCCGGCAATCTCCTGGTGGAGAAGATCAAGCCCGCCGTTCGCTCGACCCGCCGTCCCGGCGCCGATGGCGAGATCGGCGGCTTTGGCGGCCTGTTCGACCTGAAGGCCGCAGGTTTCGTCGATCCGGTTCTGGTCGCGGCCAATGATGGCGTCGGCACCAAGCTGAAGATCGCCATCGACGCCGATTATCACGACACCGTCGGCATCGATCTCGTTGCCATGTGCGTCAACGATCTGGTCGTCCAGGGTGCCGAACCGCTGTTCTTCCTCGACTATTTCGCCACCGGCAAGCTCGACCCCGACCAGGGCGCTGCGATCGTCGAGGGCATTGCCGCCGGCTGCCGCGATGCGGGCTGTGCGCTGATCGGCGGCGAGACCGCCGAGATGCCGGGCATGTATTCCTCGGGCGACTACGATCTGGCCGGATTTGCGGTCGGTGCGGCCGAACGTGGCAAGCTGCTGCCATCCGGCGATATCGGCGAAGGCGATATCATCCTCGGCCTCGCCTCGTCAGGCGTTCACTCCAACGGCTTCTCGCTGGTGCGCAAGATCGTCGGCATTTCGGGCCTTGCCTGGGATGCCTCGGCACCGTTCGCCGAAGGCAAGACGCTCGGCGAAGCGCTGCTGACGCCGACCCGCATCTATGTGAAGCAGCTGCTCACCGTGATCCGCGAGACCGGCGCTATCAAGGCGCTGGCCCACATCACCGGCGGCGGCTTCCCCGAGAATATTCCGCGCGTGCTGCCGAAGCATCTCGCCGCCGAGATCGACCTCACTGCCGTCAGGGTTCCGGCCGTATTCTCATGGCTGTCGAAGACCGGCGGCGTCGAAGCCAATGAAATGCTGCGCACCTTCAACTGCGGCATCGGCATGATCGCCGTCGTTTCGGCCGAGAACGCCAACACCGTCATCTCGGCGCTGGAAGCGCAGGGCGAGAGCGTTGTTCGGCTTGGCCGGATGATCGCGCGCGCCGAGGGTGCTCACGGCACGCTCTACCAGGGCACGCTCGCTATATGACCACGCCGCGCAAACGCGCCGTCGTCTTCATCTCCGGCGGCGGTTCAAACATGATGGCGCTGGTTGCGGCCGCCAAGGCAGCCGACTATCCGGTCGAAATCGTCGGCGTCATCTCCGACAAGGCGGATGCCGGCGGGCTCGCCAAGGCTGCGGCCGAGGGCATCGCGACCTTTGCCTTCGTGCGCAAGGACTACGCCAGCAAGGAAGCCCACGAGGAGGCGATCTTCGCGGCGCTCGACACTCTGGCGCCCGACATTCTCTGCCTCGCAGGCTACATGCGACTGCTGAGCGCGACCTTTATCCAGCGCTACGAGGGCCGGATGATCAACATCCACCCGTCCCTGTTACCGCTGTTTCCCGGCCTGCACACCCACCAGCGGGCGATCGACGCCGGCATGCGGGTCGCCGGCTGCACCGTGCATTTTGTGACAGAAGGCATGGATGAGGGTCCCGTCATTGGTCAGGCGGCGGTGCCGGTTCTGTCGGACGATACAGCCGATACGCTGGCCGGACGCGTGCTGACCGTCGAGCACCGGATCTATCCGCAGGCACTGCGGTTGTTTGCCGAAGGCAAGGTGCGGATGGAAGCTGGCAAGGCTGTCAGAACAGCCGATAGCGCCGCCAACACCACGGATACCGTTATCTCCGCCTGAACGGCGATTGACCGGCAAGCCGGCGCGGATCATCATGCGCGTGGCCCACGGAGCAACGCCATGACTGTTACCGTCAACATCGATGACGCAAGCCTTCTCGAACTTCTTGCCAAGGTGGAAGCCGGCGAGGAGGTCGTTATCCTGCGCGATGGTGTGCCGGTGGCGAGGATGGCGCCTGTCGTGGCTTCCGTCGTGGCGGATGCCGAAAAGCGCAAAGAAGCCATAGAGGCCATTATTGCCTTCCGCAAAACGATGCCTGATATCACACAGGAAGAAATTGCAGAATGGAAGGCGATAGGCCGGCGATGACGGCTAAATTCGTGGTCGATTCGTCCATCGTGTGCTGTTGGGTTTTGCCGGACGAAAGCTCTGCGATCGCGGCTGCCGCATTCGTCCATCTTCAAACCTCCGACGCGATCGCGCCCGATTTGTTGTGGCACGAAGTGCGCAATGTCCTGACGATGGCCAAAAGGCGCAATAGGATCGACTTCGACAAGGCGCGTGAAGGTGTTAAACTTTTGCGTGGGCTAAATATCTTCACGCAACGTTCGTCGAGTGACGACACGATACTCGGCTTGGCGGAACGGCACCGGTTGACTGCCTACGACGCGGCTTATCTGGCGTTGGCAGTCCAGACAAAACTGCCGCTCGCTACCCTAGATAAGCGACTGATCGAAGCAGCAAAACGCGAAAACGTGCTGCTGCTTTCGTAATCGGAAGTGCCACTCCTACGCCGCGATCGCCCGAGGCTGATGCAGCGTGCCGTCGCTGTAGACGAAGCGGCCGCCGCGGAAGGTGGCGCGGATGCGGTGGATGTCGCCGGCCTCGACGACAACGAGATCAGCGCGCTGGCCGATGGCGATTTCGCCGCGGTCGAGAAGGCCGGCGGAGCGGGCAGCGTTCTTCGTTGCCATGGCGACAGCAACAGTCAGGCTGGTTGCCTCCGATATCTTGAAGATGCCGGGAACGAAGGCGGCCGGGTGATAGTCGGCTGCGATGACCGAGAGAACACCAGCGCGGGCGGCATCGAGCGCGCTCAGATTGCCGGACATCGACTGGCCGCGCAGCGCGTTCGGGGCGCCCATCAGCGTCCAGAGGCCGCGACGACGCGCTTCTTCGGCGGCCGGCAGCGTGACCGGGAATTCACTGATGGTGACGCCCATCGCGTGCATCTCGGCCACCTTCTCGGCGCTGTCGTCGTCGTGCGAGGCGAGCGACAGCTTGTGGCGCAGTGACAGGTCGACGATATGGCGGAGCTTGGCTTCGATCTCGGGATTGTCGCGCATAGCGATGCGCTTGGCGACCATCTCGGCGGCCATCTCCTCGGACACAGCACGACGCTCGGCGATGCTGAGGATATAGCTCTGGATGTTGTTGTACTGGCCCTGCCCCGGCGTGTGGTCGGTGAGCGACACCATGTCGACATGGCCGGCATCGAGCAGCTTTTCGAGCGCAGGTGCCGCGCCGATGTTGGTGATCTCGTAGCGGGCGTGGACGCGGTGATCGATCAGCAGGCTGTCCTTGAGGCGATTGACGCCCTCAATGACGGCGCAGGTGGTTTCCAGCGAGCGGACATGACCATAAACGCTCTCGGTGGCGAAGGAGACGGCGGCATAGGCGGTCGTCACGCCGTGGGCCGCGAGCTTCTTGTCGAGTTCGTGGATGCTGAAGCCGATAGGCATCATGGCGTTGGGGCGCGGCGCGATCTCGCGCTCGATCATGTCGCCGTGGAGATCGACGAAGCCCGGCATCAACAGCCGTCCCTCGCCATCGATCGCGGCATTGGCGACCGGCTCCGGCCGGATCTCGGCAATGACGCCATCCTCGATGCGGACCGAGCCGTTGTTCACGACCTCATCTGGCAGAACGATCGTGAAATTGCTGAGCCACATCGGCTTTCTCCTCGCAGGTAATCAATTATGACAAGCCGGAGCGCTTAGCCCCTGTTCGTGACATGCGCGTGAAGGCTCTATGGCTTATCCAAGGTACTTCTGTTCATCACCGCCCACTGCAGCAGAATGATCGTCTTGAAGTCGACGATCTCGCCGCTCTCGATCATCGCCATGGCCGCGTCGAGCGGGATTTCCACAACCTCGATGTCCTCGTGCTCCTCAGCCAAGCCGCCGCCATCGGAAACGCGATCGGTGGTATCGACGGATGCCGCGAAAAAATGGACGACTTCGGTCACCGAGCCGGGCGAGCTGTAGGCCTTGAACAGGAAGCGGACATCGCGGACACGAAAGCCGGTTTCTTCCTCGGCCTCGCGGCGGATGGCGGGTTCGGGCTCGTCGCCGTCGAGAAGCCCGGCGGGCGTTTCGAGTATCCAGGCAGGTTCGCCGTGGAGCTGCAGCGGCAGGCGGAACTGGCGGACGAGGACGACGGTGCCGCGGTTGGGGTCGTAGAGCAGGATCGTTGCCGCCGGCGTGCGTTGATAGACCTCGCGGTGGACGCGATGGGTCTCGCCGCCGGAATCGGTGTAGTCGACTGTGTACTTGCTCAGTCGCGTCCATCCGTTCGAGAGCGTCTCTTCTTCGACGATCTCGGCCTTTGCGTTGTCAAATTTAGTCATGCGGCATCCCTACGCAGCCAGACCTTGTTGTCGTGGACGGCAGCGCCGCCATAGGGCGCGACGGGATCGGCACCGGTGAGCACGTTGATGCCCTCGCCGTCCACATGCGCCCTGTTCGGCCACAGGCCCTCGGCGATCAATACGCCGGGCTTCACCTCGGTCGTCACCTTGGCATGCAGGCGAACCTCGCCCCTGCTATTGCCAACCTGGACGAGATCGCCATGGACGATGCCTTGCGCCTCGGCATCGGCAGGATTGATCATCAACTCCGGTCGCCCTTCCTTCTGCCTTGAGGTCTTGGTCTCGGCGAAGCTGGAGTTCAGGAAGTTGCGGGCCGGCGATGTGGCGAGGCGGAACGGGTGGTCGGCATCGGCGACCTCGATGACATCGACCTGATCGGGAAAGACCGGAAGCTCGACATGCGGTCCGAGCAGACCGATGGCTTCGGGCGGACGGTTCGGGGCCGGCTGATTGGTCCAGTCGGGCCGGAAGCGGAAGCGACCGTCCGGATGGGCAAAGCCGTTGATGAAATGGGCGTCGTCGAATTCCGGCTGGCGATCGAACCACTTGTGCTCGAGGAAATGATCGTAGCCCGGCAGGTCGCTGGACTGGAGAACGCGATCGATCATTTCGCGGGCAGTGAAGCCGAAGCCGGGGCGATCGGCGACGCCGAGGCGCTTGGCCAGCTCTTCGATGACAAAGAGATTGGTGCGCACGCTTTCCGGCGGCTCGACCAGCTTCGGACCGAGCAGGATGTGGTTCTGGCCGCCGGCGCGGTAAATGTCGTCATGCTCGACGAACATGGTGGCGGGGATGACGATGTCGGCCATCTCGGCCGTGTCGGTCATGAACTGCTCGTGCACCGCGACGAAGAGATCGTCTCTGGCGAAACCGCGCTTCACCAACCGCTGCTCGGGCGCGATATTCACCGGGTTGGTGTTCTGGATCAGCATCGCCGTCACCGGGCCACGATGGCGCAGCGCCACGGCGTCGCCTGTCAGGGCGCGTCCGATCTGCGACTGGTCGATCATGCGGATATCTTCATCCTTCATCGACCTGCCGGTCAGTTCCGCGCTGTTCATGCGGAAGATATCGCTGTTGGAGTGGAAGGCGCCGCCGCCCTCGTACTGCCAGGATCCGAGCACGGTGGCGATAGAGGCGGCCGCATGCATGGCGATTGCGCCGTTGCGCTGGCGGGTGAAGCCGTAGCCGAGGCGGAAGAAGGTCTTCTTTGTGGTGCCGATGAGCTTCCCGAAAGCCTCTATCTCGTCGACCGACAGGCCGGTGATGGCGGCGGCCCATTGCGGCGTCTTCGTCTTTAGATGCGCCTCAAGGCCAGCGGGATCGTCGGCGTATTTTGCCATGTAGGCGCGGTCGGCATAGCCGTCGCGGAACGCGATGTGCATGGCGGCGCAGGCAAGTGCGGCGTCAGTGCCGGGCTTGACGATCAACGCCAAGTCGGCCTGTTTCATCGTCGGGTTGTCGTAGATGTCGATGACGACGATCTTGGCGCCGCGTTCCTTGCGTGACTTGATGGCGTGGGTCATGACGTTGACCTGCGTGGCCACCGCGTTGGTGCCCCAGATGACGACGCAATCGGTGCGGGCCATCTCGCGCGGATCGGGGCCGCGCAGAACGCCTGTCGCCATCGTGAACCCGGTCCAGGCCGGGTTGGTGCAGATCGACGAGAAGAAACCGGAGTAGCGCTTGGCGTGGCGCAGGCGGTCGATGCTGTCGCGCTGCACCCAGCCCATGGTGCCGGCGTAGTAGTAGGGCCAGATGGCCTCGCTGCCATTCTTCGCTTCGGCTTTGACGAATGCCTCGGCGATCTCGTCCAGCGCATCGTCCCAGGTGATCTGCTGCCACTGTCCCGCCCCCTTGGCGCCAGCGCGCCGCAGCGGATGCATCAGCCGATCCGGGCTATAGAGCCGTTCGGCGTAGCGGGCGACCTTTGCGCAGATGACGCCTGCGGTATAGCTGTGGTCGTTTGCCCCGCGCACCCGGCCGATCCGACCGTCTTCGGTCAACTCGATCTCCAGCGCACAGGTGGACGGACAGTCGTGCGGACAGGCGGTGTGCCCAAGTTTGACTGGAGACTTCGGGGATTTGGCCGTGATGGGGGTCGCAATGTTCATGGTCTTTCTATATTCCAACCGATAACCGGCCAAAAGCCGGAAACGACGCCCCTCACCCGAATTCATGCAGGCATCAGCGAAAATGAACTACCGCCATATCTACCATGCGGGCAATTTTGCCGATGTGCTGAAACACGCCGTGCTGGCGCGTCTCGTCGTCTACATGCAGAAGAAAGATGCCGGCTTCCGCGTTCTCGATACGCATGCCGGCATCGGGCTCTACGACCTGTCGTCGGAAGAGGCGCAGAAGACCGGCGAATGGCGCGAGGGCATCGGCAAGTTGCTGGAAGCTGAACTGTCGCCGCAGGTGAGCGAATTGCTGGAGCCCTATCTCGCGGCAGTCCGCGAACTCAACCCGGATGGCGGGTTACGCTACTATCCCGGCTCGCCGAAGCTGTCGCGCATGCTGTTCCGGCCGCAGGATCGACTTTCGGCGATGGAGTTGCATCCCGAGGATTTCGTGAAGCTGCACCGGCTGTTCGAAGGCGACCACCATGCGCGCATCACAGAGCTCGACGGCTGGCTTTCGCTCGGGGCGCACCTGCCGCCGAAGGAAAAGCGCGGCATCGTGCTTGTCGATCCGCCGTTCGAGGAAGACGGCGAGTATGAGCGGCTGGTGGACGGGCTGGCCAAGGCCTACCGCCGCTTTCCGGGCGGCACCTATTGCCTGTGGTATCCGATCAAGAAAAGCGCGCCGCTGAAGGAATTCCACGAGGCGCTGCAGGCGCTCGACATTCCAAAAATGTTATGCGCCGAACTCACGGTCAAGAGCGACCGTGGCATGACGGGATTGACCGGATCCGGTCTGGTCATCGTCAACCCGCCCTACACGCTGAAGGACGAACTGCATGCGCTGCTGCCGGCGATCAAGGATCACATGGCGCAGGATCGCTATGCCTCGCACCGCGCGTTCTGGCTGCGCGGCGAAGCCAAGGCCGTGAAAGAGGATTGACCGACTCTGTCGGGAGAGAAATAGTCCGGCACGTTTCAGGCATTTTGAAAGAGACCGATAATGAAGATCCTTTGCGCTCCGAGCTCGCCCTACTCCAGCAAGGTGCGCATGGCCGCCCGCTATCTCGATCTCGATGCGACCGAAATTCGCGTCGATACCAACGCCGGGCCGGCCATTCTCGTCGATAACAACCCGCTCGGGAAAATCCCGACGCTGCTCACCGACGACGGCGTCTCGATCTTCGACAGCTTGGCGATCATGCATTATTTCGATCGCCTCAAGGGCAAACAGCTCTACCCCTCGAAAAATGCCAAGCGCACCGAGGCCGAAATCATCGAGGCGCTGTGCGACGGTATCTGCGATTGCCTGCTGGCGATCGTCTATGAGCGCCGCTTTCGCGACGAGGAGAAGATTCATCAGCCGTGGATCGACCGTCAATGGAAGAAGGCGGTCAGCGGCCTCAGCCATCTGAGCGTGCACGTGCCGAAGCTTGGAAAGAAGCTGCATGGCGGTCATTTCGCGCTGGCGGCGACACTCGGCTATCTCGACCTGCGCTTCAAGGGCCAGTGGGAAGCGGAGCATTCGGAGCTGATCGGCTGGCTGCGGGAATTCGAGAAGAGGTTCGTGGCCTATTCCGAGCTGAAGCCTCAGGGCTGAGACGCTGGTCTCTCGGCCTTGACGAAATCGATGAAGGCACGCAACGCCGTCGGCAGTTGTCGGCGGCTTGGATAATAGAGGAAGAAACCCGGGTAGAACGGGCACCAGTCCTCCAGCACTTGCACGAGACTGCCGTCCGCGATGGCGCTCCGCACCTGCTCCTCGAACAGATAGCCGAGACTGCCGCCCTGAAGCACAGCATCAAGGATCACGTCCTGATCGCCCAGCGTCAGCGGCCCCTGAACCTCGATCTCCAACTCGATCCCGCCCCGCTCGAATTCCCAGCGATATAACGAGCCGCCGGCAAAGCGGTAGCGGACGCAGGCGTGGTCCTTGAGGTCGTGCGGCGTCGTCGGCACTGGCCTGTTGTCGAAATAGTCAGGTGTTCCAACCACGGCGAAGCGGTGGCGCGGGCCGATCGGCACCGCGATCATGTCGGCGGCGATGCTTTCGCCGAAGCGTATGCCGGCATCGAAGCCTGATGAGACCATGTCGACCAGCGCGTCGTCGATGACGATCTCGACCTCCACCGACGGGTATACCCGGAGGAAGCGCGAGACGATCGGCAGGAGCACCAGCTTCGTCGCCGCCCGCGCGGCATTGATGCGTAGCTTGCCGTAAGGCTGACCGCGAAACGTGTCGAGATCGTCGAGTGCTGCGTCAATATCGAGGAAGGCCGGGCGGATGCGGTCGAACAGCCGTTCGCCGGCCTCCGTCAGACCGACGCCGCGGGTGGTTCGGTTGACCAGGCGCACCTGAAGCCGCTCCTCGATCGCCCGAAGCGCATGACTCAAGGCCGATGCCGTGACACCCAGTTCGATGGCGGCCTTGCGGAAGCTGCGGTGATTGGCGATGGCCAGGAAGATGGCGAGGTCGGTGGAACGAACGCGTTTCATTGATGAATTATTCTCATCGACTTGTAGACTAGAAGGTAAATTCTCTCAGTTGTACGCATACGCTACCTTGGCTGTGTCAGTAAATCACAATCCGAAGGGAAAACGTCATGCGTGTTTGGTTCATTACTGGTGCATCGCGAGGTTTCGGTGCGCTCATCACCCAGGAAGCGCTCAACGCCGGCGACGCTGTCGTTGCCACGGCCCGCAACCCGAAAGGTATGCAAGAGAAATTCGGGAATCATTCGAATCTGTTGGCGGTGACGCTTGATGTTACGGATGAAGCCTCGGCGCACAAGGCAGCCGAAGAGGCGGTGAAGCGCTTCGGTCGGATCGACATCCTGCTCAACAACGCCGGCTTTGGTCTGCTAGGCGCCGTCGAGGAAGCCACGGAAGGCGAGATCGAGAAGCTCTACGCAGCAAATGTTTTCGGCCTGCTGAAAGTGACACGCGCGGTGCTCCCGCACATGCGCCGCCAGCGTTCCGGCCATGTCGTCAATATCTCGTCGATCGGCGGTTACGTCTCGCATGCCGGCTGGGGCGTCTATTGCTCGACCAAGTTTGCGGTCGAAGGCCTGACGGAAGCGCTGGCTGCGGAGCTCGCACCGCTCGGCATCAAGGCAACGGTCGTCGAACCCGGCTTCTTCCGAACCGATTTCCTTGATGAAAGCTCACTGTCCGTCAGCCCCAGTTCGATTGCCGAGTACGGCGAGACGCCGGCTGGCGAAATGCGTGAGTTGGCCGCCGGCTTCAACCACCGGCAGCCGGGCGACCCTGCCCGCTTCGCCAAGGCGATGATCACGCTGGCGCATTCCGACAACCCGCCGCTGCGCATGCCGTTCGGCAGCGACACCGTCGCAGCCATCGAAAAGAAGAACGCCAGCGTTGCCGCGGAATTGTCCGTATGGCGGGATCTGGCGGTATCGACGGACTTCCCGCTCGATGCCGACGCCGCCTGATATCGAGACCAAGCAATAAAAAAGCCGGGCGCTGAGGCCCGGCTTTCTCATGTCATGATCGAGTGGATCAGAACTTCATGCCGATACCGACCTTGACGCTGTGCTCGTCGTAACCGCGCGAGATGTTCGCGCCGCCGACGTTGAAGTCGTTCTTCTGGTAGTCGGTGTAGCGGTATTCGATACGAGCCGTGATGTTGTTCGTGACCATGGCTTCCGCACCGGCACCAACCGTGTAGCCGAGCGCGGCGTCGGTGTCAGAACCGGCAGCGTTGCTGAACTTGTTCTTGGTGGCAGCCAGACCGGCCGTACCATAGAGCAGGAAGGGGTTCAGGTCGTAGCCGATGCGGCCACGGATCGAGCCGTTGATGCCGTTCTTGGCAATGCCGCCATCGACAGGATTGTCAGCACCGGAATAACCGACGTCGCCTTCGACGCCGTACACGATCTGACCCTGCTGCCAGTTGTAGCCGCTGTAGATCTGGCCGCCGAATGCGCGGGCGTTATACTTGTCGGCGAAGCCGCCCATGTTGTAGGTGCCAGCGCCACCGAGGTAGAAGCCCTGCCAGTTGCCCGTGGGAGCCGGGTCGTTCTGGGCGATTGGTGCTTCCGGGATCTGATCAACAGCGTCAGCTGCATAGGCAGCCGAAACGCCACCAAGGGCAACGGTCGAAACCAACAGGCTAGCAATAAACGTACGCATACTCATCTCCTTATCAAACCCGCGCTCCGCATCGACTGTCTTAGAGTGAAGCATTCGCAGGCAATTACGCATGTCCCTTTCGGATCGAGGGTGAAAGTGATGCGCAAATGCGGATTTGGAAGAGCCAAAATGTGATTTGATTGTGGCGCCTGGGTGGCTGAAATTCGATGTTGCTTTGGCGCAACAGACTATTTGTTAACCATAACGAGTGGTTAATCCATGAATACTTATTTTACCTAATTATTTTCTTAACTAATACATACAACATCCGAGTATCGCTCGCAACAAGGGCAGCCATTTGTAAGGTCTGCCGACACGCCTATATAAGCAGCGCATAGGTTTGCGCGACGAAGAGGCATGATTTTGAACGAGAAAAGACTTCGAACGGCACTGGTGACCGGCGCGGCGAAGAGAATAGGCAGGGCAATAGTCGAGGATCTTGCTGCAAACGGCTTCGCGGTCGCTGTGCATGCCAACCGTTCGATCGAGGCGGCCAAGGATTTGGTGGCGGAATTGCGGCAGAAGGGGTGTCAGGCCATCTCCCTGCAGGCGGATTTAAAAGATGCGGAAGCGACAAATAATCTTCTGGCGAGGGCATCCGAAGCGTTTGGACCGATCGATCTGCTGGTCAACAACGCCTCCGCCTTCCACAATGATTCGGCCCATCACTTCGATGCGGCTGCCTGGGACGATCATTTCGCGCTACACGTCCGCGCTCCGTCGATTCTTTCGGCGGCGTTTGCAAAGCAGCTGCCAGCGGATGACGCGGGTCTGATCGTCAACATCGTCGATCAGCGGGTCTGGGCGCTCAATCCCGGCTTCTATTCCTATACGCTCTCCAAGGCGGCGCTGTGGACGGCGACGCAGACGATGGCGCAAAGCTTCGCGCCGCGCATCCGCGTCAACGCGATCGGCCCCGGCCCGACGGTTCGCAGTGCACGACAGAGCGAAGAGGACTTCCAGCAGCAGGTCGACGGCCTTATCATGAAGACAGGGCCGGGATTCGGCGAGTTCGGGCGGACGATCCGCTTCCTCTATGATACGCCCTCGATCACCGGCCAAATGATTGCCCTCGACGGCGGCCAGCATCTTGCCTGGCAGACGCCTGATGTGGCGGAGATTACGGAATGAATTCAAGGAAGCTACCGGATGGTGGCGTTCTTTACGACGAAAACGACGAGACGGACGACGATATCGAGGTGGAAAGCGACAGCTCCGCCGCGCCGATTTCGTCTGCCATCGACTGGAACGAAGGCGGGACCGACAAAACAGGGCTCGTCGGCGCCGACCTGATCGCCGAGTTCGTCAAGCAGTTGCCAAACAGCCCCGGCGTCTACCGCATGTTCAATGAGGCCGGCGACGTGCTCTATGTCGGCAAGGCGCGCAGCCTGAAAAAGCGCGTCAGCAATTATGCGGTCGGGCGCGTCCACTCCAACCGCATCGCGCAGATGGTGCGGCAGACGGCGCATATGGAGTTCGTGACGACACGGACCGAGATCGAGGCGCTTCTGCTGGAAGCGAATCTGATCAAGCGGTTGCGGCCGCGCTTTAACGTGCTTTTGCGCGACGACAAGTCGTTTCCCTATATCCTGATCGGCGGCGATCACCGGGCGCCCGCCATTCTGAAGCATCGCGGCGCGCGGGCGCGCAAGGGCGATTACTTCGGCCCTTTCGCATCCGCCGGCGCCGTCGGTCGCACGATCAATTCGCTGCAACGCGCCTTCCTGATTCGCACCTGCACGGACAGCGTGTTCGAGACGCGGACGCGGCCCTGTCTGCTCTACCAGATCAAGCGCTGTTCGGCGCCCTGCACGCACGAGATCAGCGATGCTGGGTACGGCGAGCTGGTACAGGAGGCCAAGGACTTCCTTTCCGGCAAGAGCCAGAAGGTGAAGGCGCATATGGCCGAGGCGATGAACCAGGCGGCCGAGGAACTGGATTTCGAGCGCGCCGCCGTTTATCGCGACCGGCTGGCCTCGCTGTCGCATGTCTCCAGCCACCAAGGCATCAACCCGGCTGGCGTTGAGGAAGCCGATGTGTTCGCGATCTACCACGAAGGCGGCATTTCCTGCATCCAGGTGTTCTTCTTCCGCACCGGGCAGAACTGGGGCAACCGCGCCTACTTCCCCAAGGCGGATCCTCAACTGACCGGCGCCGAGGTGCTGAGCGCCTTCCTGGCGCAGTTCTACGACGACAAGCCGGTGCCGAAGCAGATCCTGCTTTCGGAGACCGTCGACGAGATGGAGCTCTTGTCCGCCGCGCTCGGCGAGAAGGCGGGCCACAAGATTTCCGTGCTGGTGCCGCAACGTGGCGAGAAACGCGATCTGGTCGATCACGTGCTCGGCAACGCACGCGAGGCGCATGGGCGCAAGCTGGCCGAGACGGCGTCGCAATCTCGGCTGCTCGAGGGCTTCAAGGATACGTTCAAACTGTCGTATGTGCCGCAGCGCGTCGAGATCTACGACAACTCCCATATCATGGGCACGAATGCCGTTGGTGGCATGGTGGTGGCGGGGCCGGAAGGCTTCGTGAAGAACCAGTACCGCAAATTCAACATCAAATCGACCGACATCACCCCGGGCGACGACTTCGGGATGATGCGTGAAGTGATGACGCGGCGGTTTTCGCGACTGCTCAAGGAAGAGGGTATTCCGGATCGAAGCCAGCCGCTCGCGACCGCCGATGCGGCCGACATGCCCTTCCCTGCCTGGCCTGATGTGATCCTGATCGACGGCGGCCAGGGACAGATGACAGCGGTGCGGGCGATTCTCGAGGAACTCGGAATTACCGACAGCGTCACCGCCATCGGCGTCGCCAAGGGTGTCGATCGCGACGCGGGACGCGAACGCTTCTTCCTGCCCGGCGGCGAGAGTTTCACCCTGCCGCCGCGCGATCCGGTGCTCTATTTCACCCAGCGCATGCGCGACGAGGCGCACCGCTTCGCCATCGGCTCGCACCGGGCGCGGCGCAAGAAGGAGATGATCAAGAACCCGCTCGACGAGATCGGTGGTATCGGCCCCTCACGCAAACGTGCGTTGCTGCAGCACTTCGGGACCGCCAAGGCGGTGTCGCGGGCGGCATTCTCGGATCTGATGGCCGTCGAGGGGATTTCGGAAACGGTCGCCAAGCAGGTTTACAACCATTTTCACGATGACGCCGCGAAATAAACGGCGTCGGTCGCAAATTCCACGCAAACAGAGCGAAAAAACAGAAACAATGTTGACGCTTTGCACGCAAAGCCGTCATCTACCGACGCACCAATCTAGAGAAGCATTTCATGGCATCGCGCGCATACAACATCCCCAACCTGCTGACCTACGGCCGTATCCTGGCTGTGCCGCTCATCGTTCTTTGCTTCTTTGTTGAAGGCAAGCTGTCGATCAGCAATACGGCCCGTTGGGTGGCGCTGTGGATTTTCGTCATCGCATCGCTGACCGATTTTCTCGACGGCTATCTCGCCCGCATCTGGAACCAGACGTCGAATATCGGCCGTATGCTCGACCCGATCGCCGACAAGCTGCTGGTGGCCTCGATCCTGCTGCTGGTGGCGGCCGATCAGACGATTGCCGGCTGGTCGCTCTGGGCTGCCATCACCATTCTTTGCCGTGAAATCCTGGTCTCGGGACTGCGCGAGTATCTGGCGGCGCTGAAGGTCAGCGTGCCGGTGACGCGGATCGCCAAGTGGAAGACCACCGTGCAGTTGGTAGCCATCGCCTTCCTGCTGGCCGGTCCCGCCGGCGACGAGATATTTCCCTATACGACGATGACCGGCATCGGCCTGCTGTGGATTGCCGCGATCCTGACAATCTACACCGGCTACGACTATTTTCGAGCCGGCATCAAGCACATCGTGGAAAACGACGAATGACCAAGCTTGTCTATTTCGCCTGGGTGCGCGAGCGGATCGGCAAGGCCGAGGAAGACATCACGCTCCCCGCCTCCGTCGTCACCGTCGCCGACCTGCTCGGCCATCTGCAGACGCTCGGCGAGGAATACGAGACCGCGCTGCAGTTTCCCGACGTGATCCGCGTGGCGCTCGATCAGGAGCATGTCGAGCACGACGAGCCGATCGGCGATGCGCGCGAGATCGGGATTTTTCCGCCGATGACGGGTGGGTGACATGATGACGGTCGCGGCCTGGGGACACCCCCCTCTGTCCTGCCGGACATCTCCCCCTCAAGGGGGGAGATCGGCTGGGCTTGACCGCTCGCTAAGACTTCAACGTTCTGCGGGGATGCCGCTACGAGTCGATCTCCCCACCTGTGGGGGAGATGCCCGGCAGGACAGAGGGGGGCCGGCGCGGCACTCCCTCGCCGAGAAGCCGAAACCACACTCATGAGCATCTCCCCCATCATCCGCGTCCAGCGCGAGGATTTCGACCTCCAGGCCGAGATCGACGCGCTGAGCAAGGGCAATCCCGGCATCGGCGCGATCGTCACCTTCTCCGGGCTCTGCCGTGACGAAGGCGGGACGCTCGATGCGCTGGAGCTTGAACATTATCCCGGGATGGCCGAAGCCGAGATGACGCGGATCGCCGATATGGCGATCGAGCGCTTCAAGCTTGTCGGGCTGACCGCGATCCATCGTTACGGCAAGATTGCCGCAGGCGAGAACATCGTGCTGGTGATTGCCGCCGCGCCACATCGGCAGGCCGCTTTCGACGGTGCGAGCTTCGTGATGGACTTCCTGAAGACATCGGCGCCGTTCTGGAAGAAGGAACATGCCAAGGACGGGTCCGAGCGCAATTGGGTCGAAGCCAAGCACGCCGACGACGCAGCGCAGGACAAGTGGAAATAATCAGGGGATCGCCCGCTCGCGCCGGCTGAGAACCAGCAGCAGGATCAGCAGCGAGAAAACGACGAAGTCGCGCCACAGGAATGGCCCGTAGGCCGTCCACAGGGTTTCGACGAGGCCGAGCCCCGCCGCACCGCCGGCCGATTTCAACGGATCGGAATATCCCCCGACCGCTGCGACCATCAGCACCTTCAGGCCGAACATCAGGCCGGCGCCGAAATCCATCGTTCCGTAATAGGTGGTCGAAAGGATGCCGCACAGTGTCGCCATCAGCACGGCTGCCGCATAGGCCACAAGGAAAACGCGGTTGGCGCTGGCGCCGCAGAGTTCGGCCGCCAACGGATCGTCGGTGACGGCGCGCCAGATGAGGCCCCATGAGGTTCGCTTGAGAATGAGCGCGCCCGATGCGACGAAGGCGCACATCAGCGCCGTGTTGATCAGCTGGATCTGCGTCAGCACCACCTCGAAATCGCCGCTGCGCCAGAAGACGACGTGTTCGTTCAGCAACGGCGAGAGCCAGAGGCTGCGGCTGTTCGAGGCCAGACGCGCCGTTTCCATCAGCACGATGGTGATGCCGAGCGCGGCAACGATCACCGTGTTGGACGACCGGTGGACCAGCGGCAGCATGATCGAACGGCCGATCCATATCCCTGCCCCCATGGCGTAAAGCAACGCCGCGACCGCGCCGAAGGTGAGTGCCGCAGGCAGGATCAGCCAAAGCCTGTTGTAACCGACATCGGTGAACAGCAGCAGCATCTGACCGGCGAAGGCGAAGATCGCGCCATAGGTTATATCCGCGCGCTTGGTGACGCCGAACGCGATGGCATAGCCGAAGGCCAGCGCTGCATAGAGCGCGGCGAGCGGTATGGCGTTTGCCAGTTGCTGTAGCAGATAGGCCATAGAGAGCTCCGTCCTCGCAAAAATCATAACTGGCAAAATTCGTTTTACCAGTTATATTTTCTCGATGAACTTTTCCTGGACTGCCCATCGTTTCGCAGGCGGCGCACTGGCGCTCGATGTCGCCAACAGCGTCGTGCTCAGGCATGACGAGGCGCGTCGCGCCGATCGTTTCGATGTCGAGGCGCAACTGCTTTCCTTTCCGAAGGCGGCAGCGGAATATTCCGCCGAGCGCTCGATTTTCGGTGACGTCGTGTTGACAATGCCCGAGGACAAGCAGGCGTTCATCGCGCTGCGCGAGGCGACGGATCGGTATTTTCGCAGCCGGGTGCTTTCCGGCCATCAAGGAGAGGCCCTGCTTGCCGATTTGCTGGAGGCGATTGCGCGGGTGCTGCGCGGCGGTTCGGCGGCCAATGGCGTGGACCGGGCGACGGCGCATTCGGCGCTGAGGCTGATTGCTGCGCCTGAAAGCGAACGGATGAAGATCTGCGGCAATTGCGGCTGGCTGTTTCTCGACCGCAGCAAGAACAGGAGCCGCGTCTGGTGCGATATGACCGTCTGCGGCAATCGCGCCAAGGCGAGCCGCCATTACAGGCGGCGGAGAGAGGAGGATGCGCCATGAGGGGGCTTAGGATCGCGGTGATCGTGGTGGCGGCAATGCTGGCGGGATGCCAGCGGGAGCCCGAGACGCTGGTTGATGTCAGCGGCCACATCTTCGTGTTCAACTATCGCGTAGCCATCGCAACCTATCTGGTGACGCTGAACAAGAAGGCACCGATACCGGAGGGAGCCATGGCGATTGCCGAGTTCGAAAATCCGGCGGGCGGCGATCCGCTTGTCGTCAACGAGAAGATCTTTCCAGCCTGGGACAAGATCACGCTGCAGAGCCCACCCGTGCACTGCGTCAAGGAGAACCGACCCTATTCCGTCGCCATACGGCTGGTCGATGCATCGGGAAAGACACTGCAGAGCCTGAAGACGATGGTGACGTCGGATACCGATCAATCAGTGATGCCGGCCAAACCGCTGGTGGTCGGGCCGCTCTACACGAAGAACCCCGAAGTGTTCAAACCCGACGGCACGGTGGACTACGGTCTGGATGCAGCCTGCCAAAGTTGATTAGGCCCGTGACGTGAAAAAGCCGGAGCGATGCCCCGGCTTTCTGAATCAAGTCAATGCGTTCGGCGTCTCCGCTGAACTCTTGAATCAGCCAACGATTTCGGTGGCCGAGAACCAGTAGGTGATTTCTTCGGCAGCGGTTTCAGGAGCATCCGAGCCGTGAACCGAGTTCTCGCCGATCGACAGGGCGAACTGCTTGCGGATCGTGCCTTCGTCAGCATTGGCCGGGTTGGTTGCGCCCATGATTTCGCGGTTCTTCAGGATGGCGCCTTCGCCTTCCAGAACCTGAACGATGGTCGGGCCGGACGTCATGCCTTCAACCAGTTCGCCGAAGAAAGGACGATCCTTGTGAACGGCGTAGAAGCCTTCGGCTTCGCGCTTGCTCATCCATACCCGCTTGGAAGCGACGACGCGCAGGCCGTTGTCTTCGAATACCTTGGTGATGGCGCCCGTCAGGTTGCGCTTGGTGGCGTCGGGCTTGATCATCGAGAAGGTGCGTTCAATCGCCATTGTAATAATCCTCAGTTATCGGGGAAAAGTGGGCGGTGTTTACCCGTCCGATAGCCTGAAAACAAGGGGGCAACGGTAATTTCACGCGCCCGTCACAGAGCGGGACGCCGGATGGCGGTTCATGTCGATTTTTCATGAGGCCATCAACCACTTTGGTTTCAAACCGCGCTAAGGTCGAAGCAGATCAATCGCATGAGGGCCGAAATGCTGAAGCAGTACAGGATGTTTGCGGACTACAACCGCTGGGCCAATGCCCTCGTTTATGGCGCTGCTGCGGAACTGACGGATGAGGAGTATCGCGAAAATCGCGGCGCCTTCTTCGGTTCCATGCACGCAACGCTCAATCACATCCTTTCCGCCGATCGCATCTGGATGAAGCGCTTTACCGGCCAGGGAGATGCACCGACGACGCTTGACGGCATCCTTTACGATGACCTTGCCGAACTGCGTGCAGCGCGCGATCGCGAGGACAAGCGGATCGCCGATTGGATCGATACGCTCGACGAACCGGCGCTCTCCCGCACCTTCAGCTACACGCCGGTATCGCGCCCGGGAGAGATCACGCAGCCGCTGTGGCCGGCGCTATCGCATCTCTTCAACCACCAGACGCATCACCGTGGCCAATGTCACATGACGCTGACATCGCTCGGCAAACCCAGCCTAGCGCTTGATATCAGCTACTTCCTGCACAGCGACGGCAAGCGGTGGCTGAGCCCGTGACGTCAAGAACGCGTTAACCGCATTCAGCGAATGACGAATGCCAATTTACTCGGAAAAGCTGCAAATTCAGCTCATCTTAAACAGTAGACTGCATAGAAAGGGAGACCAAGGCCGGACAGGGCCGACGAGCGAGGGATTGATCATGCGAAATGCAGCATCGGCTCCACAGCCACAGCGAGACGCCCAGCGTCCTGCCGCGATCTCGGACATCCAGCGGATCAGCCAGCACATCACAAGGCTCGGCGTTTCCGGCCTGCCGCGCAATTACGAGCTGTTCCATGAGGCGATCATCGGCCAGAATGCGGCGCTGGCGCAGGATATCGCGTCGCTTGGTGCCGCGCCCCGGCAGCCGTCGCTCGATGAACTCGGCCTGAAATATCGCCTTGTCAGCCATTGCGGCCTCGTCGGCGAGACATCGCAGGCGGAAATGAGCAAGATGCTCCGCGATGCCGTGGAGCGGCTGAGCGAAAGCCTGCGCCAGAAGCAGTCCTTCATGCGTGCAGCGGAAACGGCGCTGAAATCGATATCCGGCAATCCAGACCAGAGCCTTTCGTCGTTCATGACCGAGATGGACTATCTGTCGACATCGCTGCAGGACCTGCTGACCAGCGACACCGACCTCGAGCAGAAATTGCGGCACGATGTCGACCGCATGGAAGCGCTGGAGCGTGGCGTCGCTGCCGCGCAGACTGCGTCGTCCACAGACCGGCTGACCGGCCTTCCCAACCGCACCGCACTCAACCGGACAGTGCTCGAGCTCTATGAACGCGAGGAAGGGTCCGCCGGCAACGCGCTGATCGTTCTCGACGTCGATGATTTCAAAGCACTGAACAGCCGCTACGGCACGCAGACCGGCAGCCGTCTGTTGAAGAAGCTGGCGGACCTGTTCCGCAAATCGATCAAGAAGCACGACTTCGTCGCCCGCACCGATGGCGACGAGTTCACCTTCCTGTTTGCCAATGTCGGCATGCAGGAAGCGATGGCGATCGCCGACCGCCTGCGCAACTCGGTCGAGGAGAGCGTGGTATTCGCGACATCGGACAACGCACCCAACGCGAAGCTGACGGTTTCGCTCGGTGTGGCGCTGAGCGCGGATGCCGGGACGGCCTCACAGCTGCAGGCGAACGCGCGAATTGCCCTGCATGCCGCGCAATCCAACCGCCGACTCCCCGTGCAAGCCTTCGGACGGTGACCGACAGCCCCTTGCGCTAACTGCGGGTTTCGGCCAAAACGCCGGGCATGATCACGATTAGCGATATTTCCGCCCGTATTGCAGGCCGCCTGCTTCTGGACCACGCCAGCGTTTCGCTGCCCTCGGGCACGAAGGCCGGCCTCGTCGGCCGCAACGGCGCCGGCAAGTCCACCCTGTTCCGCATCATCACCGGCGATCTCGGGGCCGAAACCGGCTCGATCTCGCTGCCGAAGAATGCGCGCATGGGTCAGGTCGCGCAGGAGGCACCTGGCACCGAGGATTCGCTGATCGAAATCGTGCTCGCCGCCGACAAGGAGCGCAGCGCGCTGATGGCGGAGGCCGACACCGCAACCGATCCTCATCGTATCGCCGAAATCCAGATGCGCCTGGTCGATATCGACGCGCATTCAGCGGAATCGCGCGCCGCCAGCATCCTCTCCGGCCTCGGCTTCAATCAGGAAGCCCAGGCGCGACCAGCATCGTCGTTCTCCGGCGGATGGCGGATGCGCGTGGCGCTGGCATCGGTTCTGTTTACCGAGCCGGATCTGCTGTTGCTCGACGAGCCGACCAACTATCTCGACCTCGAAGGCACGCTCTGGCTCGAGGATTACATCCGACGCTATCCGCACACGGTGCTGATCATCAGCCATGACCGCGATCTGCTCAACAACGCGGTCAACTCGATCGTGCATCTCGACCAGAAGAAGCTGACCTTCTACCGCGGTGGCTACGACCAGTTCGAGCGGCAGAAGGCCGAGGCCGACGAGCTGCAGACCAAGGCGAAAGCGAAGAACGACGCGGCGCGCAAGCACCTGCAGGGCTTCATCGACCGCTTCAAGGCCAAGGCTTCGAAGGCACGGCAGGCGCAGAGCCGCGTCAAGGCGCTGGAGCGCATGGGCACCGTGGCGTCGGTCATCGAGGACCACGTTCAGCCGATCACCTTCCCCGAGCCCGAGAAGCAGCCCGCCTCCCCGATCGTCGCCATCAACAGCGGCGCCGTCGGCTACGAGCCGGGCAACCCGATCCTGAAGGGTCTCAATCTGCGCATCGACAACGATGACCGCATCGCGCTGCTCGGCTCGAACGGCAACGGCAAATCGACCTTTGCGAAATTCATTTCCGGACGGCTGGCCGCCGACAGCGGCGAGGTGAAGCTGGCGCCGAGCCTGAAGATCGGCTTCTTCGCCCAGCATCAGCTCGACGATCTTATTCCTGATCAGTCCGCCGTCGAGCACGTGCGCCGGCTGATGCCGGATGCGCCGGAGGCCAAGGTCCGCGCTCGCGTCGCGCAGATGGGTTTGGCGACCGAGAAGATGGCGACGGCGGCCAAGGATCTCTCGGGTGGTGAGAAGGCCCGCCTTCTGATGGGGCTCGCCGCGTTTCACGCGCCAAACCTGCTCATTCTCGACGAACCGACCAACCACCTCGACATCGACAGTCGCCGCGCGCTGATCGAGGCGCTCAACGACTACGAGGGCGCCGTCATTCTGATCTCGCACGATCGCTACCTGATCGAGGCGACCGTCGACCGGCTCTGGCTGGTCAATAACGGCACGGTCGCTGCGTTCGAAGGCGACATGGACGAATACCGGGATCTGATTGTCTCATCCGGTAAAAAAAAAGAAGAAAAACCGCAGCTGATTGAGGACGCCGCGACCAAGGCGGATCAGCGCAAGCTGAACGCCGAGCGGCGCGCCTCGCTTGCACCGCTAAAGAAAAAGATCAACGAAATCGAATCGTTGACGGGCAAGCTGGAGAAACTGATTCAGGGTCTTGATGCAGAGCTTGCGGATCCTGTTCTCTATGAAAAAGCTCCTGCCAAGGCTGCCGACAAGGCCAAGCAACGTGGCGAAGCCGCCGCCAAGCTGGCTGCGGCCGAAGAACAGTGGCTGGAACTCTCCTCGGAATACGAAGAGGCTATGGCAGGATAGCCACAGGCGTTCTTCAAGCGCTCCTGAATTAACATTTGTTAGGGCGCTCACGACCGAAAGAAACCGATCGTTAACCATAATTCGAAAGGTTGTCTCAACATTCATTACTGATTTGTTGAGACACTCTTCATGCACCGTTTCGCTTTCTACTCCGGTCTTATTCTCTGCACCGCTCTTGCGGGCTGCCAAACAACCAAGCAACCCGCACCTGACAAGACGATCAAGACGTCGTCGATCGTCGCACCGGAAGGCAAGCAGGATACGGCCGACAGCGATGGCGCCGAGCCATCCGCATCGCGTCGCTTCAGCAAGCAGCACCACCTTTCCGGCCGGACCATGACCGTATCCTCGGTCCACGATATTCGCCTGCAGGACAAGGAAGTGATCCTCAGCTTCGACGATGGCCCGATCCCCGGTCGCACCGATCGCGTGCTGGCGACGCTCGACGAATTCGGCGTCAAGGGCGCCTTCATGATGGTCGGCGAGATGGCCTCGTTGCATCCGGAGTTGGCCCGCAAGGTGGCGATGGACGGCAACGCGATTGGGAGCCACACCTACAAACACGACAACCTTGCGGCGCTGACCTTCGACATGGCGATGGCCGAGGTCACGCGTGGCGAGGCTGCCGTGACAAAGGCGACCGGCGTCGACGTCAACTTCTTCCGCTTCCCCTATCTGGCGGATAGCCACAAGCTGCGCGCGGCGATTGCCATGCGCGAGATGGTGGTCATGGACGTCGACGTCGACAGCAAGGATTATTTCAACACGACGCCGGCCTCCGTTACCAAGCGGACGATGGACCTGCTGCACAAGCGCGGCCGCGGCATCATCCTGATGCACGATATTCACAACCGCACGGTCACCATGCTGCCGACGCTGCTCTCAAGGCTCGAGGCCGAGGGCTACAAGGTGGTAACGCTGAAATTCAAGAAGGCCGCGCCCGCGCCTGCCGTCATGGCTTCGCTCTGAACGACCTGTTGTAATCGCGGTGCCGGCGCTTGCCCGCCGGCATCTTTCTGATAAAACAGGCGCCAAAATAAATCATACTATTGAGCGAAACACCGAACGCGAGCAAGCAGCATGTCACCCATCAATCTCGCCATCGTCGGCGTCGGCAAGATCGTCCGCGACCAGCACCTCCCCTCCATCGCCAAGAACCCGGATTTCAACCTGATCGCCACAGCGAGCCGCAACGGCACGGTCGATGGGGTCGAGGCCTTCACGACGATCGAGGCCATGCTCGACGCCGTGCCGGAGATTGACGCCGTGTCGCTCTGCATGCCGCCGCAGTATCGTTATGACGCGGCCCACAAGGCGCTTTCCGCGGGCAAGCACGTGTTCATGGAAAAGCCGCCCGGCGCGACGCTGAGCGAAGTTGCCGACCTTGAGAAGCTTGCCGCATCCAAGGGCCTGTCGCTGTTTGCCAGCTGGCATTCACGTTATGCAGCCGCCGTCGAGGCTACGAAGTCCTTCCTGGCATCGACAGAGATCAGAAGCGTTCACGTCGTCTGGAAGGAAGACGTGCGCCAGTGGCATCCGAACCAGGACTGGATCTGGCAAGCCGGCGGGCTTGGCGTGTTCGATCCCGGCATCAACGCCCTGTCGATCGTCACCCATATCCTGCCGAAGGCGATCTTCCTGACCAGCGCGACGCTTGAGTTCCCAGAAAACCGCGACGCACCTATCGCCGCCGACCTGCACTTCAAGAACGCCGACAACATTCCCGCTCATGTCGAATTCGACTGGCGCCAGACCGGCAAGCAGAGCTGGGATATCTTTGCCGAAACCGCAGCGGGCCAGATGGTTCTTGCCGAGGGCGGTTCGAAGCTTTCGGTCAATGGCGAATTGAAATTCGAAGCGCCGGAGGAAGAATATCCGTCGCTCTACCGGCGCTTTGCCGAGATCGTCAAGGCCGGCGAATCGGATGTCGACCTGGCGCCGCTACGCCATGTGGCCGACGCCTTCATGCTCGGAAAGCGCAAATTCGTTGAGGCGTTCCACGATTGATTCGAATTTGCCGAACCTCGTGATATTCTAGGGCAATGACCCGGTATCGCGGAGGTTCGGCATGCGGGATGATGAGTCGTTCGGTCTCGGCCTGAAAAACCAGACGGTTTCTCTGGCCACTCCCAACAGCTTGTGGCACGAAGCCTATGAAGAAGAAGCCGAGGCTATCCGCGGCGCGCTCGGCGACATGGCGATCGACATCCAGCATGTCGGCAGTACGGCCATTCCCAACATCAAGGCGAAGCCGATCATCGATATCATGGTCGGCATCCGCTATTTCGCCGATGGTCTCGCCTGTGTCGGCGCGATGGAGAGCATTGGTTACGACTATGCCGGCACGGATATCGTCCCTGACGATCATATCTTCGGCAGAGGCATCAAGGGCGAAACGCGAACGCATCTCGTTCATGTGGTCGAATACCAGGGCAGCCATTGGAACCGAATGCTGGCGTTTCGGGACGCCCTGCGCGCCAAACCCGAGCTGGCCCGCGCCTATGAGCAACTGAAGGTCGGGCTGGCCGACACGCATGCGCAAAGCCGTGCCGAGTACACCAAGTCGAAACACGACTTCATCGACAAGATAGTGGCGGACGCCGGGCTGACCTGATCGGATCCCGTCAGGCCTTCTTCTCCCAACGGCCTTCCTGCGTCTGCTGCCAATATGTCAGGCTGTGCCCCTCGCCTTTCAGCTTCTTCCACTGGGCGCGCGCACCTTCGAGCTGTTCCTGGTCATAACCATCGAACATGAAGACGACGCGCTCATAGGGGGCGAGCGGCGGCGGCTCGGCGCCGCCGACGATGAAGCGCACGGTCGCGCTGTTGGCGTTGCCGTCCGTCACCGTGAGAAGAACCGGCTGGTTGCCGGCCAGTTCTCCCTCGTCGGTTCCGTGCGGCAGGAAGCTGTCTTCACGAAACGTCCAGAGATGCGCATCCAGCGCATCCCTGTGTGCCGTTTCCTTCATCTGCACGGCAACGCGCCAACCGCGCTCGACACTCTTGTCGAGCAGCGGCGGAAGCGCATCTTCCAGCTTGGATTCGGTCAGATGATAGAACAGGACCTCGGTCATGATTCGTAGTTGGCGCGAACCAACTGGTCGAGAAGGCGCACGCCGTAGCCGGAGCCCCAAGACTGGTTGATTTCATCGAGCGGCGAGCCCATCGCCGTGCCGGCGATATCGAGATGCGCCCAGGGCGTGTCGCCGACGAAGCGCTTGATGAAGTGCGCGGCGGTGATCGAACCGGCATGACGGCCGCCGGTGTTCTTCATGTCGGCGAACTTGCTGTCGATCATCTTGTCGTATTCCTTGCCCATCGGCATGCGCCAGAGCCGCTCATGCGTCTCGATGCCCGCGGCGGTCAGCTGTTCGGAAAGCTGGTCGTCGTTGGAAAACAGGCCGGCCTGGATGTTGCCGAGCGCGACGAGGATGGCACCGGTCAGCGTCGCGAGGTCGATCATGAACTTCGGCTTGAAGCGATCGTTGCAATACCAGATGGCGTCACCGAGCACGAGACGGCCCTCGGCATCGGTGTTGATCACTTCGATCGTCTGGCCGGACATCGATGTGACGATGTCGCCTGGGCGCTGCGCGTTGCCATCCGGCATGTTCTCGACGAGGCCGATGACGCCGACGACGTTGGCCTTGGCCTTGCGAGCCGCCAGCACGTGCATCAGGCCTGTCACGGCGGCAGCGCCACCCATGTCGCCCTTCATGTCTTCCATGCCGCCGGCCGGCTTGATGGAGATGCCGCCGGTGTCGAAGACGACACCCTTACCGATGAAGGCGACCGGCTGCTCGCCGCTCTTGCCACCCTTCCACTGCATGATGGCCAGGCGCGGCGGACGCACGGAGCCCTGCGCGACGCCGAGCAGCGCGCCCATGCCGAGCTTCGTCATCTCCGTCTCGGTTAGTATCTCGACCTCGACGCCAAGCTTTTCGAGCTCCTTGGCCTTTGCCGCGAATTCCACCGGCCCCAGCACGTTGGCGGGCTCGTTGACGAGATCGCGGGCGAGATTGACGCCGTTGGCCACGGCCTGTGCCGTCTCGAACGCCTTCGCGGCTTCCTTCGCAGTTGCGGTGACGATGCGGACCTTGACGGCACTACCATCCTTGCCGTTGCTGTCGTCGTCGGACTTCCTCGTCTTGTAGGTGTCGAAACCGTAGGCGCGCAGCTGCATGCCGAGCGCAAAGTCGGCCGCCTGCGCCGGTGTGACGTCAACGCCGGGTGCGTCGATGAAGATCGTCACATCGTTGGTATTCTTGATCTTGGAAGCCGCCGCACCGCCGGCCTTCAACCAGTCGAAAGAAGCGAGGTCCGCGGACTTGCCGAGGCCGATCACGAAGATTCGTTCAGCCGCAGAGCCCTCGGGCGCGACGATATCGAGAGCCGTCGCTAGCTTAGCGGTAAATCCCGCAATCTTGGCCGCCTTCGCGACCACGCCGGACGGATCGGCGGCGCTGACGCCTGCAGCGGTATCCGCGTCCTTGGTCTTCAAGAGAATGGCGTAACCGCCGGCAATTTCGGCAGATTTTTCAAATGATATATCGAACTTGGCTGACATGTCTTCTCCAGTGGGATCGTTGAAATCCTCTTGCGCAATCATCTCGGGTTTCGCATCCGAAGACAAGTCTTTGTCGCGGACAGCGGGCCTTGAGATCGCGGAAGTTGCGTCAACAAGCCGTCATCTGCGCGTCCTATTGATCTCCGCTCATGGACGGGTTGGGAATCGATCTTTGAACGCAATATTGAGGACTTTGACATCAGTCGCCCGGCCCACCGCACGCTATAGCTCTGCCGACGCGTTCAAGGCGCTCCTGATCATATGGCTGGCGCTGCTGGCATTCTTTCATCTGTTTCCACAGGTCGATCTCTATGTGTCCGAACATTTCTTCGTTCGGGAAGCCTGCAGCGCGGGCGCTTCGATTCGCGAGACGTGTGGGCATTTCCCCTATCGCCAGGAGCTATCACTACAACTGGTTCGTACGCTATTCCTCCGCCTGCCTTACGTGGTGGCGGCCGTGCTGCTCTGGAAGCTGGCGGACTGCTACAGCCATTGTGGGGCAACCTTTGACGCCGACCGAGCAAGGACGCTCAAGATCGCCCTCGGCTCTCTCATTGCCGGGCCGATCATTCTGGTGAACCTGATCCTCAAGAATCATTCCGGCCGGCCAAGACCTTCGGGAACGCTGGATTTTGGCGGCGGCCTGGATTTCGTCCAAGCCGGATCCTTCGTGGGAAAGTGCGTGTCGAACTGTTCCTTCATCTCCGGCGAGGCAGCTGGTGCTGGCTGGCTTCTCTGCCTCGTCTTCCTGGCGCCGCGCTCGATCCGGCCAGCACTTTTCATTCCACTCGCGGCCATTTCACTGCTGGCGCCAGCTTTGCGCGTCGCCTTTGGCGCTCACTTCCTCTCGGACGTTATGCTCGGCTGGCTCTCGTCTCTCGTTGTCTTCGCAGCCGTGCTCGCTCTGACCGATTCGCCACAGCGGGAAAAAAAACTGAAAATTGAATGAATTTTCGAGGGTGGCTTGTCGCAAAAGCAAACCAAAAAGCGTAGATGGTTTGCGCTGCGTAGCGGCAGGAATTCGCGAAGAGCGTTCAAGGGCGTGCATGAAACTGCTTGAAACATACATATTGAGGCGCGTGGGCCAGATGTTTCTGGTCGCCCTATTGCCGGTGCTCGCGATCATATGGACGACGCAAGTGCTGCAGCGCATTAATCTGGTGACGGATAGCGGGCAGTCGGTCGGTTCGTTCGCCAAGCTTGCAACGTTGATCCTGCCCTCGATCATTCCCGTCGTCTTGCCGTTCGCACTGGTTATCGCCGTTACCCAGACGCTGACGACCATGAACAACGATTCGGAGCTGGCCGTCATCGACGCAGCCGGCGCGCGCCGCAGCATCATCTGGCGGCCGATCATTCTTCTCGCAGCCGTCGTTAGTGTTTTCTCCTTTTTCGTCGACAACGTCGTTGAACCGAAAGCCAAGACCGCCGTAAGGCAAATGGTTGCAGCAGCTTACGCCGATCTTCTGTCGACGGTTATCGAGGAAAAGAACTTTCGCCGAATCGACACCGGCCTCTACGTGCAGATTTCCGAGCGCCTTGCCGGCCGCGTTCTCAAGGGTCTGTTCGTCGTCGACGAACGCGATCCCGCTTTCGAACTGATCTATTATGCCCGAGAAGGCGCCGTGGACGAAAAGGGCACCTCGCTGATCATGCATGATGGCGAAGTCCACCGGAAAACGCCGGCCGGCGACGTCTCCGTCATCCGATTCGATTCCTATTCCTTCGACCTGTCCGATCTCACTCAGAACAAGGGACAGTCCACGCTTCGCGCATCGGATCGTGAGCTGCCGTTCCTCCTCAATCCGGATCCGAACGACAAGGACTACATTTCCAAACCGGGCAACTATCGCGCCGAGCTGCACCGACGATTGACGGATTGGCTGCTGCCCATGGTGTATGCGCTGATTTCGCTGGCAATTGCCGGTGACGCGCGATCTCATCGCGAGGCGCGGCTGCATCCGATGGTGTCGGCACTGGTCATGGCCTTTGTCGTGCGCTGGGCGACGTTCTATGCCGCCAACCAGATCGACGACAGACCAATTTACATCGCCGTTCTGTATGCCATTCCGATCGTTATCAGCATAACGTCCGTGGCGTCGCTTATCCTCCACAGGCGGGTATCGCTGGTGGGCTTCGTGGCCAATCAAGTCGTTGCACTCTGGCGCAAGGTCCAGCAGCGACTTCCAAAGTCCGCCGGCCCCTCGGCAGGAGGTCGCGGATGATATTCGGAACTCTCGGGCGCTACTTCTTCCGCCGCTACCTGATGACCACGATGTGGTTCTTCCTGGGTGTGATTGGCATTGTCTATCTCGTCGATTTCAGCGAGACGGCCAGCCGCATGTCGGGTCTGCCCGGCTATACGGTGACCAGCGGTCTGCTGATGACGGCGGTGCGTCTGCCGTTGATCATGCAACAGACGGTGCCGTTCATCGCTCTCTTCGTCGGGATGACGGTGCTGATCGGGCTGAACCGCAAATACGAATTGGTCGTAACGCGCGCGGCAGGCATTTCCGTATGGCAGTTCATGTCGCCGTTCATCGTCGGCTCGTTCCTGCTCGGCATCGGCGTCATGACGGTGCTCAATCCGCTTGCAGCCTGGGGACAGCGACAGGCATCCGCCGTCGAAAGCAACTGGCGCGGCAATGATGGCTCGACCAGCAATGCGCCGGAGGTTCCGTGGATCCGCCAGATCAGCGGTCAGGATGACGTGATCATTGGTGCGCACAAGGTTCTGGAGGATGGAACGCTGCTCGTCGATGCGGTGCTTATGCACTTCGATTCGAGCAATCACATCATGCTCAGGCAGGATGCGGCGTCCGCAAAGTTGGAAGATGGTTACTGGCTTCTTAAGAACGTTATCGAGCGTCGGCCCGGCGAAATCGCACAGCGTAAGGATGAGGTACAGGTCCGTACCAATTTGAAACGGGATTTCGTCGAACAGAGGCTCACCGCCCCTGAAACCATTGCATTTTTCGATCTCTCGAGCCGAATCGAAGCAGCCAAATCATTTGGCATTTCGACCAAGGCTCTGGAGACTCAATTCCACTCGTTGTTGTCCCAACCACTGCTCCTCGTTGCAATGACTCTCATTGCTGCAACAGTGTCCCTAAAATTTAGCCGGTTCAACCAATCGCGGTCCGTGATTCTGGGTGGAATCCTGTCAGGCTTCGTGCTTTATGTGATCACCGTGCTTGTGAAAGCATTCGGAAGCAGTGGGGTTGTCCCGCCTTTCGTGGCAACGTGGATTCCGGTCACCGTCGCCTTGGCTTTGGGTGCAACAATTCTGCTTCATCAGGAGGATGGCTAGTGGCGGCAGGCAACCGCAAAAGTGTTCGTAAGCAGTTGGTTGCCCTGTTCGCAGGCGTAGCCATGTGTGGCTATACCGGCAATATTCCTGTCGCCATCGCACAAGACGCTTTGCAAAACATGAAGCCCAACGTCTCGAAAGAAGCCAAGATGCTTCTGTCGGCGAACGAGCTTCTTTATAACAAGGACGCGCAGATCGTTTCGGCTGTCGGCGGTGTACAGATCAACTACGCCGGCTACAAAATGGTGTCGCAGCGGGTCGAGTACAATCAGCAGACCGGCCGGATGATGGCGCTCGGCAACGTCGAGCTCGTCAGCCCAGACGGCACGCGCATGTATGCCGACAAGCTCGATATCACCGACGACTTCGCCGACGGCTTCATCAATTCGCTCCGAATCGAAACCATCGACAACACCCGCATCGTTGCCGAAACCGGCCAGCGGGTCGGTGGCACGGAGATGATTCTCAACAAGGGCGTCTATACCGCCTGTCTGCCCTGCGCCGAGACCCCGTCGAAGCCTCCTTTCTGGCAGGTCAAGGCTGAGCGCGTCATCCAGAACGGCGAGAAGCACACGATTCGCCTTGAGCACGCCCGCATGGAACTGCTCGGCCACCCGATTGCCTATGTCCCCTGGCTTGAAGTTCCCGACAACACGGTGAAGCGCAAGTCCGGCTTCCTGTTCCCGAGCTTTGTTACCGCGCAGAATCTCGGCTTCGGTCTGGCCGTCCCCTATTACTACGTCATCTCGCCCAGCATGGATGCGACGGTGACCGGCACCGGGTTCACCACCCAGGGCGTTCTTGGCGATGCCGAATTCCGGCAGCGTTTCGAGAACGGCACGCATACGTTGCGGATTGCCGGCATCAGCCAGATGAACACCAATCGGTTCACAGCTGGAACGAGCGACGCCGAGAACGATGCGCGCGGGATGATCGCCTCCAAGGGTGATTTCAAGATCAATCCGCGTTGGTCGTTCGGCTGGGACGTCATGGCGCAGAGCGACAACAACTTCGCCTACACCTACAAGCTGAAGGGCTACAACAATTCGACGCAGACCAATCAGGTTTACCTTACCGGTCTCGGCAAGCGCAATTACTTCGATCTGCGCTCGTTCTATTTCGACGTGCAGGACGCGGACCCGGACAGCAAGGCCGAAAAGAAACAGGCGATCGTCTATCCGGTGATGGACTATCACTACGTCGCGCCGCAGCCGCTGGCGGGTGGCGAACTTTCGGCTGACGTGAACTTCACGAACATCTCTCGTGGCCGCGAAGACTTCTACGACGTCGCCGGGTTTGACCGCTACAGAGGACTGAAGGGCCAGACGTCGCGTCTGACCGGTGAACTGACGTGGCAACGCACGTTCGTCACGCCTGAAGGCCTGCTGATCACGCCGCTTCTGTCGGGCCGTGGAGACGCCTTCGCGCTCAACATGGACGACCCTGCGGGTTATGCCGGTGGCTACGACAACGGCGACGCCGCAACCCGTGGCATGGTCACGGCCGGCCTTGAGATGCGCTATCCGATCCTGGGCACGACAGCCAACAGCACGCATCTGTTCGAACCGATCATGCAGATCTATGCGCGCCCCAACGAATCGCTCGCCGGCGCGCTGCCCAACGAAGACGCGCAGAGCTTCGTGTTCGACGCGACCAACCTGTTCAATCGCGACAAGTTCTCGGGCTATGACCGCATCGAAGGCGGCACGCGCGCCAACGTCGGCTTCCAGTACACCGGAACCTTCGATAACGGCTACAAGCTGCACGGCATCTTCGGCCAGTCCTATCAGCTGGCGGGTACCAATTCGTTTGCCACGGACGACCTAGTCAACGTCGGCGCCGATTCCGGCCTGGAAACGACGCGGTCGGACTATGTCGGTCTCGGCGGCGTCGAGACCCCGGGTGGATTTGCGTTCGCTGCTTCCTATCGTCTCGATGAAAAGAGCCTCGAACTGCGCCGCGGCGACCTGACGGCCGGCTTCCAGACCGATACGTTCCAGAGCCAGCTTCTCTACACCCATGTCTCGGCGCAGCCTGAATATGGCTACGAAGAGGACAATGACGAGATCCAGACGAAGGCGACCGTCAAGTTCAAGGACTACTGGTCGATCTTCGGCGGCGTTGCCTACGACCTGAACGAAAACATGGTCACAAGACAGACGATCGGCCTCACCTACGAAGACGAGTGCACGATCTTCACGATCGCCTATTCCGACAAGCGGGACACCAGTTCCGAATCGGCAAGCGACTGGACGATTGGCGCGCGTCTGACGTTCCGTACGCTCGGCGACATCAACGTCGGCGATGTCGGGACCACGAATTCGAACATCTACAGCAACTGACGGGTTTGCAGCGCGGCGAAAGAAGGAAGCCTTTCTTTCGCCGCAACGCTATGCAGGACATTGTGCCAGTGGATATCTGGAGCATGGGCCGCGTCTGTGGAGACGCAACGCATGCTTGATGTTATCTCCATAAGACAGGCGCGCCGCGATATGATAGCGCGGCGTCATTGGGAAGGGTCGTTAGATGATTGGCGCCAAGAAAACAGTAAGAACAATGATCCTCGGCGCGGCTTTTGCCATGCTGGCAGGCTTGGTGATCCCGCAGGCCGGGGCGGCGTTCGCGGCCAGTGAGGTCAGAGTGGTCGTCAACGGCACGGCAATCACCAGCGGCGACGTCGCCAAGCGCCAGGCATTCCTCAAGCTGCAGCGCCAGAAGGCTGATGCGAAGGCGGCGGAAGACCAGCTTGTAGAGCAGATGCTGAAGCAGCAGGAAATCGCCCGCGTTCGCATGTCGGTGTCCAAGGAAGATGTCGATGCGTCGTTCGGACGGTTTGCGAGCGGCAACAAGCTTAGCACCGCGCAGATGACCCAGATCCTCAACCAGGCCGGCGTCGGCGTCGATCACTTCAAGGCGTTCATCGCCGTGCAGATGAGCTGGCCGCGACTGGTCAACGCCCGGTACGGGGCAAGCAACAAGATGTCGAACTCCGATCTGGTCCAGCGGATGATGGAGAACAACAAGCAGAAGCCGGAAACCACCGAGTACATTCTGCAGCAGATGATCTTCGTCGTTCCAGCCAGCAAGAAGGGCATCGTCGGCAAGCGCAAGAGCGAGGCGGAAGCATCGCGCTCGAAGTATCCGGGCTGCGAGCAGGCCAAGGTTTTCGCCGCAACGATGCGCGATGTATCGGTGCGTGATCTCGGCCGCATGCTGGCCCCCGAGCTGCCGCCGGAATGGAAGCCGCTCGTCGAGCAGGCCAAGGGAAATACGACGGCAACGCGCGTGACCGACAAGGGTGTCGAATACCTGGCCATCTGCAGCCAGCGTCAGGTTTCCGACGACCAGGCGGCAGAGATGGTTTTCCGTCAGGAAGATCTGGCGAATGCCAAGGGTAAGGACGCCGCGCCTGAGAACGCCAATTCCACGAAATACATCGCAGAACTGCGCAAGAAGGCGCAGATCCTGCGCCCCTGAGGGTTCATGACGGTATCATTCTCGCGTCCTCTCGCTCTTAGCCAGGGCGATCCAGCAGGGATCGGCCCTGATGTCACCCTGATGGCGTGGCTGCAGAGACGCGAGCTTGGCTTGCCTCCCTTCCTGTTCATCGGCGATCCTGCCGTGCTTGCCAGCAGGGCGCGGATGCTCGATCTGACCGCGCCGATCCGCGAAACGGATTGCGCCGGTGCTGCGGCCGCGTTTGCTGATGCGCTGCCTGTCCTGCCAATCCCAGCGGGTGTGGAGGTGATCGCGGGCGAAGCCCATGTCGCCACCGCCCGTGGGACGATTGCGGCGATCGAAGAGGCGGTTTCGCTGACAATATCGGGCCAAGCGCTCGGCGTCGTTACCAACCCGATCGCCAAATCCGTGCTCTACGAGAGCGGCTTCCGCTTTCCCGGACATACCGAATTTCTGGCGGAACTGGCAAAGCGGGCGACCGGCAAGCCGGTCACGCCTGTCATGCTGCTGGCTGGCCCCAAGCTGCGGGCCATTCCGGTGACAATCCACATTCCCATCAAGGATGTGCCGCAGGCGCTGACCGCCGAGCTGATCATCGAGACCTGCCGGATCGCTCATGCCGATCTCGTACAGCGTTTTGGGATACAGAACCCTCGCCTGGCCGTTGCCGGTCTCAATCCGCATGCGGGGGAAGACGGCGCGATCGGCAAGGAAGATCAGACAGTCATCCATCCCGCCATCCAGTTCCTGCGCTCCGAGGGCATCGATGCGATCGGTCCCCTGCCCGCCGACACGATGTTCCATGATCAGGCGCGTGCGCGCTACGATGTGGCGATCTGCATGTATCACGACCAGGCGCTGATCCCAGCCAAGGCGTTGGGCTTCGACGATGCCGTCAACGTCACGCTCGGGCTGCCCTTCATCCGCACCTCGCCCGACCACGGCACCGCCTTCGGTATTGCCGGCAAGGGACTGGCGCGCGAAAGCAGCCTGGTCGCGGCGCTGAAGCTTGCCGCCCAGCTCGGCCGCGTCGCCGAGGCCAGCCGCTGATGGCCGCACTCGACGGGCTGCCGCCGCTCGGCGACGTCATCCGGCGTCATGGTCTGGATGCCCGCAAGGCGCTCGGCCAGAATTTCATTCTCGATCTCAACCTGACGCAGAAGGTTGCCCGGACGGCCGGCTCGCTGGAAGATGCCACCGTGTTCGAAGTCGGCCCCGGCCCCGGCGGCCTGACCCGCGCAATCCTGGCGCTCGGCGCCAAGAAAGTGATCGCCATCGAACGCGATCCACGCTGCCTGCCGGCGCTGGCCGAAGTGTCGGCGCATTATCCCGGCCGGCTCGAGGTCATCGAAGGCGACGCGCTGGAGACGGATTTCGAGGCGCTGGCGCCAGAGGGGCCGGTCAAGATCATCGCCAACCTTCCCTACAATGTCGGCACCCAACTGCTGGTCAACTGGCTGCTGCCGAAGCAGTGGCCGCCGTTCTGGCAGTCGCTGACGCTGATGTTCCAGAAGGAAGTCGGCCAGCGGATCGTTGCCGACGAGGACGACGACCATTATGGACGGCTGGGTGTGCTCTGCGGCTGGCGTACGAATGCACACATGGCCTTCGACATCCCGCCGCAGGCATTCACGCCTCCGCCCAAGGTGACGTCAACGGTGGTCCACCTGACGCCGAACGAGAATCCGATCCCCTGCTCTGTTGCCAATCTTGAGAAGGTGACGCAGGCGGCATTCGGCCAGCGCCGCAAAATGCTGCGCCAGAGCCTCAAGCCGATTGGTGGGGAACGGCTGCTGGAGAAGGCAGGCATCGACCCGCAGCGACGCGCCGAGACGCTTTCGGTGGAAGAGTTCTGCCTGTTGGCGAACAGCCTATAAGACGGATTGGCGCGGGCGTCGCCGCGCGCGGTTCGCTATATCCGCGAAGCAATGACGCCGGCACCTTTCCGGCGCCGGCTTGCCGTCAGAGAACGGGCGTTTCTTCGATCAGCTTGGTGACGAAATCAAACATGCCGAAGCGGCGGTCGCGGCGCAGGCGTTCCGCACGGACGATCGACTGGACCGCCTCGAAAGCGTTGCCGAGGTCGTCGTTGACGATGACGTAGTCATACTCGCGCCAGTGGCCGATTTCGGCGCGGGAATTGGCAAGACGCGTCGCGATAACCTCTTCCGAATCTTCCGCCCGGCGATGCAGACGCGACTGCAGCTCTGTCATGGTCGGTGGCAGCACGAAGATCGAGACGATATCGGCCTTCATCTTTTCCTGAAGCTGCTGGGCGCCCTGCCAATCAATGTCGAACAGCATGTCGCGTCCGTCCGCCATGGCGGATTCGACCGGCTCGCGCGGCGTGCCATAGAAATTGCCGTGCACTTCGGCCCATTCAAGCAACTCGCCGCTCTCGCGCATGCGCTCAAACTGAGGGATCGTCTTGAAGTGATAGTGGGTACCATCAATCTCGCTTGGACGCTTCGCGCGCGTCGTCACGCTGACCGAGATACCGAGGCTGTGATCATCCCTCAGCAGGCTGGCGGCAATGGTCGATTTGCCGGCGCCGGAGGGCGACGACAGCACAAGCATAAGGCCGCGCCGCGCGATCTGTGTCACTGCGCTCGACGTTGAGAGGCTCGACGGGGTCGGGCTCATGGTTCACTCCAGATTCTGTACTTGCTCGCGGAACTGATCGATGATCACCTTCAGCTCAATGCCGGCGGCCGTCACGGCTGCGGCATTGGACTTTGCGCATATGGTATTCGATTCCCGGTTAAATTCCTGTGCAAGGAAATCGAGCTTTCGCCCGATCGGGCCGCCCTTGCCGAGCAATTCCCGGGTGGCGACAACATGCGCCTTCAGGCGATCGATCTCTTCGCGCAGATCGGCCTTGGTGGCCAGCAGCGCCGCTTCGGCGTGCAGCCGGTCCTGATCGAATTTGCCGGATCCATCCATCAGAAGCGCAACCTGTGCCGCCAGCCTTGCGGCGATCTCGCGCGGCGAGCGCGATGGATCGTTCTCGACGACCAGCGCCAGCCGCTCGACGATGGCGACCTGATCGAGGAGTACCCGCGACAGCGCGGCCCCTTCGCTCTCACGCATCTGCTTCAGATCCGACAGGGCAAGCGCCAGCCCTTCCATGATCTCGGCATCGCGTGCGGCGACTGCCTCGGGGCTGTCTTCGGTTTCGCGGAAATCAATGATGCCACGGATGGCGAGCAGCGTGTCGAGCTTGAGCGGCTCAGGATCGATGATCCCGGCAAGCTGGTCGCGCAGAGCGAGAACGGTCGCCAGGGCTTCCTGATTGAGCACGCTCTCGAAGCGGTTCTCGCCTGACGAGACCGACAACGACACCTGCATGTTGCCACGACTGAACTGCTCGCCGGCAAGACGCTTGACGTCATTTTCCAGGCGTTCCAGACCGGGCGGCAGGCGCAGGCGGACGTCAAGGCCCTTGCCGTTGACCGAGCGGAGTTCCCATGCCCAGCGCCAGCGGTCGGTGGTGCCCTCGCGCCGCGCAAAACCAGTCATGGACTGCAAAGCCATGGAAGCCTCCGGTAGGTTAGTTTTTCTTTTTCTTCTGGGCGGGCGCGGGCGGCGCCTCGGCGGGCGTCGTGCCATCCGGCTGACCGTCAACGGCGATATTCGGATCGGCGCCCTTGTCGGCTTCCAGCTTGCGCCAGCGCTTGACGTTGGCGTTGTGCTCCTCAAGCGTCGCGGCAAAGACGTGGCCGCCAGTGCCGTCGGCTACAAAATAGAGGTCCTGCGTTTTCCACGGATTGGCAACGGCCTCAAGGGCGTCGCGGCCGGGATTGGCGATCGGTGTCGGCGGAAGGCCCTTGATCACATAGGTGTTGTAGGGCGTTTCCTTCTTCAGGTCCGACTGGAAGATCGGCCGATCGGCAGGCTTGCCGTCACCGCCGAACAAACCATAGATGATCGTCGGGTCGGACTGCAGGCGCATGCCCTTGTTGATGCGGTTGAGGAACACCGAGGCGACATGGGCGCGCTCATCCGGAACGCCCGTTTCCTTCTCGACGATCGATGCTAGGACGACCATCTCATCCTTCGACTTGAACGGCAAAGACGGATCGCGCTTTTCCCAAATCTGGTCGACAAGCTTCTGCTGGGCAGCGGCCATCTGCTCGATGATCTCGGCGCGCTTGGTGCCGCGCGAGAACTTGTAGGTATCGGGGCGCAGGCTGCCCTCGGCGGGCAGGACGGCCGGCAGATCGCCTTCCAGCACCTGGTCTTCGTTCATGCGGTTGAACATCTGGCGGACGCTGAGACCTTCGGGGAACGAGACCGAATAAAGAATCGACTTGCCGGATTTCAGCAGTTCCATGATCTCGTTCATGGAGGCATGCGCCTTGATCTCGTATTCACCTGCCTTCAGGCTCTCGCCATCGTTCAGATGGGTTGCCGTCAGATAGCGGAACACGCGACCGTCGGAGATGATGTTGTTGCGTTCGAGATTGAAGGCGATCTCGGTGATGCCGGCGCCATTGCGAACGATGAAATTGGTGTTGGCTTCGAGCGGACCGGGGCTCTGGTAGCTCGAAATAGCATAGTAATAGACCACGACGGCAGCGGCGCAGCCGAGCACGACGATCGTCATCAGGAAATTCAGGAAGATGACGACCTGGCTTCTGGCCTTCTTTGAGCGCTTCGGCGGTTCCGGCACGCGCTCGGGGCGTAGTGCTTCGTTCGGCGACTTCGGAATGATCGGGCCGTTTTGCGACTGCTGACCCTGCTGGCCAGTCGTATCGTTGCTCTGGTTCGTATCGCTCACCGGCAATCCTCTAAATTTGGCCCCAAAAGCTGCTTCTTGCGAAGCAATGCGGCGAAATGCAGGTGGGCAGCCATCGGATCGGACTGCCCTGCCCCTTGCGGACGTCGAAAATCAGTCTCAGGCGACGTAGCGGCGAAGCACCAGAGATGCGTTGGTGCCGCCGAAGCCGAAGGAATTCGACAGCGCCACATTGACCTCGCGCTGACGCGCCTTGTGCGGCACGAGATCGATCTTCGTCTCGCGTTCCGGATTGTCGAGGTTAAGCGTCGGCGGCACGACGTTGTCGCGGATGGCGAGCGTCGCGAAGATTGCTTCGATGGCACCGGCAGCGCCGAGAAGATGGCCGGTGGCCGACTTGGTCGAGGACATGGAGATCTTCGACGCGGCATCGCCAACGAGGCGCTCGACGGCGCCGAGTTCGATCGTGTCGGCCATGGTGGATGTGCCATGAGCGTTGATGTAATCCACGTCGGCAGGCGTCAGGCCGGCGCGCTTCAGGGCGGCGGCCATGCAGCGCCCGGCGCCCTCGCCGTCTTCCGACGGAGCCGTGATGTGGTAAGCGTCGCCGGACAGGCCGTAGCCAACGACTTCGGCGTAAATCCGGGCGCCGCGGGCAAGCGCGTGTTCGAGCTCTTCGAGAACGACGATGCCGGCGCCCTCGCCCATGACGAAGCCGTCACGGTCCTTGTCATAGGGGCGCGAAGCCTTGGTCGGATCGTCGTTGTGCTGGGTCGACAGCGCCTTGCAGGCGGCAAAGCCCGCGAGCGAGATGCGGCTGACCGGGGATTCCGTGCCGCCGGCGACCATGACGTCGGCATCGCCGAAGGCGATCAGGCGGGCGGCATCGCCGATGGCGTGTGCGCCGGTCGAGCAGGCGGTGACGACGGAGTGGTTCGGGCCGCGCAGCTTGTGGCGGATCGAGACCTGGCCGGATACGAGATTGATCAGGCGGCCAGGAATGAAGAACGGAGAGATGCGGCGCGGGCCCTTGTCGCGCAGCGTGTAGCCCGCCTCGACAATACCCTCGATGCCGCCAATGCCGGAGCCGATCAGGACGCCGGTGGAAATCTGGTCTTCATCGGTCTGCGGATGCCAGTTGGCATCGTTCAGCGCCATGTCGGCGGCAGCCATGCCGTAGATGATGAAGGGGTCGACCTTGCGCTGTTCCTTGGGCTCCATCCAGTCATCGACATTGAATGTGCCGCCGGTGCCATCGCCGACGGGAATACGGCAGGCGATCTTGGCAGGCAGGTCATCGACTTCGAACTCGGTGACCAGACGTGCGCCGTTTTCGCCGGCAAGCAGCCGGGCCCACGTCACTTCGGTTCCGCATCCCAAGGGAGACACCATGCCGGTGCCCGTAATAACCACCCGTCTCATCGACTGCATTCCCCCGCCTTTTATGTTCTATGGAGACCATGCCAGAAATAAAAAGGGCGGACTCTGGGTCCGCCCTTTCTCAAGTGCTCAGGATTAAGCCTGAGCCTTTTCAATAAACTTTACAGCGTCGCCGACCGTGAGGATCGAGTCCGCAGCGTCGTCAGGAATCTCAACGCCGAATTCTTCTTCGAACGCCATGACCAGTTCGACGGTGTCGAGCGAGTCAGCGCCCAGATCGTCGATGAAGCTTGCGCCTTCGACAACCTTGTCGGCGTCGACGCCAAGATGATCAATAACAATTTTCTTTACGCGTTCTGCGATATCGCTCATGTCGGTTTCCTCGACCTTATATCCTGATCAGAATGCCTTTATGGCACTCTACCCTGTTTCAGCCTGCAGCGCCCTAAGGCCACCTTCGGCAAACTCGTTGTACCCGGCTACCAGAGATGTCCCAGGCTTGCACAAAAGCCCGCCGGTCCGTCTTCTTTCTCGGGAGACTGTTCACAGTCATGGCCCGATTAACACGGTTTATGTCTGCCGCAAAGCCAGAAAATCAACCCCATCGGGTTGGTCAACACGCTATTGCGGGGAAAAACGGTCCGGAGACCAGTTTTCCGTTTCAGATCATGGCCATGCCACCATTTACGTGCAAAGTCTGGCCTGTCATGTAGGCCGCTTCCGACGAAGCCAGATAAGCAACGGCGGAGGCGACTTCGGCGCCGGTGCCCATGCGCTTCATCGGGATCGCGCCCATGATCGCGTCCTTCTGCTTGTCGTTCAGCTTACCGGTCATGGCGCTTTCGATGAAGCCCGGAGCCACACAGTTGACGGTGACGTTGCGGGTTGCGATCTCCTGCGCCAGCGACTTGGTGAAGCCGATCATGCCGGCCTTGGAGGCACAGTAGTTGGCCTGGCCGGGGTTACCGGTGACGCCGACGATCGAGGTGATGTTGATGATGCGGCCATAGCGGCGGCGCATCATCGGATGCGTCAGTTCGCGGGTCAGGCGGAACATCGAGGTCAGGTTGACTTCGATAACGTTGTCCCAGTCCTCATCGGACATGCGGACGAACAGGCCGTCCTTGGTGATGCCAGCATTGTTGACGAGGATGTCGACGCCTTCGAGATCGGCTTCGGCCTTGACGCCGAGCGCCTTGACCTCATCGCGATCAGCAAGGTTGGCCGGGAATATCTTGACGCGGTCGCCGAGTTCATTGGCAAGTGCCTCAAGCTTTTCGACGCGGGTGCCGTGCAGGCCTACGATGGCGCCCTGCTTGTGCAGGATGCGGGCGATTTCTTCGCCGATGCCGCCAGAGGCACCGGTTACCAGAGCCTTGCGGCCGGACAGATCGAGCATGGAAGAATTCCTTGTAATCGTTGAATCAATCAGGCCAGAAGAGCGGCGGCGGCCGCATCGATATCGGCCGGTGTGTTGACCGGGATGCCGTTGACTGTTTTGTCGATACGGCGCGCGAGGCCGGTCAGGACCTTACCCGAGCCGAGTTCGTACAGCGTCGTGACGCCGTTGGCGGCGAACCATTCGACCGTCTCGCGCCAGCGGACCTGGCCGGTGACCTGCTCGACGAGCAGCTTGGCGATCTCCTCGGCATCGGTGACAGGGGCGGCTCGCACGTTGGCGATCAAAGGCACGATCGGGTTGGACTTGGCGACGCCGGCAAGGGCCTCGCGCATGGCGTCGGCAGCGGGCGCCATCAGCTTGGAATGGAAGGGTGCGGAGACCGGCAGCAGGATTGCGCGCTTGGCGCCCTTGTCCGTAGCGATGGCCGCAGCCTTTTCGACAGCCGCCTTCTCGCCTGAAATGACGATCTGCCCGCCGCCATTGTCGTTGGCGATCTGGCAGGAACCGAGTGCGGAGGCCTCTTCGCAGACGGCTATGACGTCGGCATGCTCCAGGCCGATGATGGCGGCCATGGCGCCAACGCCAACAGGCACCGCAGCCTGCATGGCATTGCCGCGGATGCGCAGGAGACGCGCGGTATCAGCGATCGAGAAGGTACCGGCGGCACAGAGCGCCGAATATTCGCCGAGCGAATGGCCGGCGACGTAGGAAACCTTGGCTTTCAGGTCCACGCCCTTGGCTTCGAGCACGCGGATGACCGCCATCGACACCGCCATCAGCGCCGGCTGGGCGTTGGCGGTCAGGGTCAGGGTCTCTTCGGGGCCATTGAACATGGTCTCCGACAGCTTTTCGCCAAGAGCGTCGTCAACTTCCTGGAAAACCGCGCGGGCTTCGGCGAAGTTTTCGGCAAGATCCTTGCCCATGCCGACGGCCTGGCTGCCCTGTCCGGGGAATGTAAAAGCGATGGTCATCCTACGTCCTTTTTATATGGACCTCTGGTTATTTCGCCTCCAATTGACATTCTTTCCCCGAGAGTCAAGTGGCGGATGCCTGCGCTCCAAGGCTTTCGCGGTTGCGAGATCGCGGCACTTTTGCTCTTGCGCTTGCTCAATTCCGGCCTAAATTCGCGCCATCTTTCCCAAGACCACTTTCTCTCAAGATCATCTTTAAGGCTCCCGAATGAAATTCAAGAAACTTGGCCGCACCGACATTTCAGTGTCCGAAATCTGCCTCGGCACCATGACCTGGGGCACGCAGAACACCGAGGCCGAAGCGCATGCGCAAATGGATTATTCGCTCGAACATGGAGTCAACTTCTTCGACACCGCCGAGCTCTATCCGACAACGCCGGTTTCGCCGGAGACGCAGGGCCTGACCGAAGATTATATTGGCACGTGGCTGGAGAAATCAGGCAAGCGCAAGGATATCGTCCTCGCCACCAAGGTCGCCGGCCCCGGCCGCTCCTATATTCGCGGTGGCGAAGGTGCCGATGCCAAGAATATCAAGCTTGCCCTGGAAACCAGCCTGAAGCGGCTGAAGACCGACTACGTCGATCTCTACCAGATCCACTGGCCAACGCGCGGTCATTTCCACTTCCGCCAGAACTGGCACTACGATCCCTACAAGCAGGACCGCGCAAAGGCACTCGCCAACATCACCGAGATTCTCGAGACTGTCGGCACGCTGGTGAAGGAAGGCAAGATCCGCACGATCGGCCTTTCCAACGAGACGACCTGGGGCACGCAGAAATATTTAACGCTGGCCGAACAGCTCGGCCTGCCGCGTGTCGTCAGTATCCAGAACGAATACAACCTGCTCTACCGCCACTACGATCTCGACATGGCGGAAATGTCGCATCATGAAGACGTGGGCCTCCTGGCCTACTCGCCGCTCGCCGGTGGCATTCTGAGCGGCAAGTATGTCGGCGGCGCCAAGCCGGATGGATCGCGCGGCTCGATCAACGGCGACATCGGCGGACGCCTGCAGCCGCTGCAGGAGGCACCGACCAAGGCCTATCTCGATATCGCCAAGCGCCACGGGCTCGATCCGTCCGCCATGGCCATCGCGTTCTGCCTGACGCGCCGCTTCATGACATCGGCCATCATCGGCGCGACAACGATGGCGCAGTTGAAGACGGACATCGGCGCTGCCGATCTGAAGCTTTCGAGCGAGATTCTGACGGAGATCGATAAGGTTCACCGCGAGTATCCGATGCCGATCTGATCGGCGCCGGCATTGACGTTGGGAAACGGCCACCGTATCGCTCGGTGGCCGTTTCGTTTGCGCAGAGCATGTGAAGACCCGTCCTTGGGGATATTGATCGCCCATCGCCCCTTGCTTTTCCGTCAAAAACCCGTATAAGCCGCCCTGTTCGCAAACCCGGTCTTCTGGCTGGTGGCTGAACGGAGGGCCGGTTTTCGTGAGGAAGCCGTCGGAACCGAAGGGTTCCAGCCTCCCGTGTCTCCGCTCTCGACCGTCTCGGAAACGCTTTTCTTGCCTGGGTCCGCCCATCAGGAGCAGTCGTTGAGGCTTAGCCGCCGAATATCGGGTTGTTCAAACGCAAGAAAGGCAAAGCTGTCATGGCTCTTTATGAACATGTATTCCTTGCCCGGCAGGATATTTCCGCTCAGCAGGTCGACGCCCTCGTAGAACAGTACAAGGGTGTGATCGAAGCTAACGGCGGTAAAGTCGGGCGCGTAGAAAACTGGGGCCTCAAGTCCCTGACCTATCGCATCAAGAAGAACCGCAAGGCTCACTACGTTCTCGTGGACATCGATGCACCGGCAGCGGCGATCCATGAAATGGAACGTCAGATGCGCATCAGCGAAGACGTCCTGCGTTACATGACGCTGGCTGTCGAAGCACACGAAGAAGGCCCGTCTGCCATGATGCAGAAGCGCGACCGCGACGACCGCGCTCCGCGTGATGGTGCCGATCGTGGCCCGCGCCGCGAATTCGGTGATCGTCCGCCGCGCCGTGACGGCGACTTCCAGCGTGGCCCGCGTCCTGACCGCGCTCCGCGCGAAGACCGTGCATAAGGAGAACTGAGAATGTCTGAATCTTCCTCCGCACCAGTTCGTCGCCCGTTCCACCGTCGTCGCAAGACTTGCCCGTTCTCCGGTGCAAACGCTCCGCGCATCGACTACAAGGACGTTCGTCTCCTGCAGCGCTACATTTCCGAGCGCGGCAAGATCGTTCCTTCCCGTATCACGGCTGTTTCCCAGAAGAAGCAGCGCGAACTCGCCCAGGCGATCAAGCGCGCTCGTTTCCTCGGCCTGCTGCCGTACGTCGTCGCTTAATAAGCTGACGCTCTGATCTGAGGGAAGGCAGCGATGCCTTCCCTTCTCCCTTTCGCGATGGGCGCGGATCGGAACTCTTAAAACCCATGTTGAGGCCTTTCTGGTTCTGATTCAGAAAAGTCCCTCTAACTGCTTGATAAAGCAGGACAGCGACCGTGAAACCATTGAATTCGAAAATGCTGGGCCTCGGCGCTCTCGCCGGATTGACCGCTGCACTGCTGGTGCTGGGCGCAAGCCTTCAGCCGTCCTTCAGTGCGGTCCTCTATGCGGCCTCGGCTCTTCCCATTCTGCTTGTCGGCCTCGGCTGGGGCAACATGGCGGCGATTTCGGCCGTCGTGACTGCCGCCGTCGTTGGCGCGATCGCCATCTCGCCGTCCTTCGCGCTGATGATGACGCTGGTCACGCTGCTGCCGGCCGCCTGGATCAGCCATCTCGCGAACCTTGCCCGTCCGGCCGCCGAGCTCGGCGGTCCCGATCACCTGATGGCCTGGTATCCGCTCTCCGATATCCTGCTGCATCTCTGCGGCCTGGTGACGCTTGCCGTCATCGTCGTCGGCGTGATGATCGGCTACGGCCCCGAGCTCATCGACCGCCTGATCGACGTGCTGTTTACCTCCGTGGCGCAACAGCAGTCAGACTTCGCGCCGGATGCCGCAACGATCACGCAGACCAAGGCGCTGGTTCTCCTGCTGCTTCCGGCCATTCAGGGCGGCATGTGGGTGATCATGCTGTTTGCCGCCTATTACATCGCGACGCGCATCGTCACCGCATCCGGTGGCGGGCTTCGTCCGCGCGAGGACATCCCCTCCTCGCTGCGCATGAACCGCAACACGATCTTCATCTTTCTCGTCGGGCTCGCCGCCACCTTCTTCGGCGGCATTCCGGCGCTGGTGGGAGCAACGCTTGTCGGCACCTTCGGAGCCGGCTTCCTGCTCTCCGGTTTCGCCGCGCTGCATTTCCGCACGCGCGGCAAGGAATGGCGCCTGCCGGCGCTGATCCTCTGCTATCTGGCATCACTCATGCTGATGGTGCCAGCCCTTTTCATCCTCGTTCTGGGGCTCGGCGATACGCGCAAGGCGATCGCGCTGACCCCGAACAAGGATGCTGATGCCCCCAAACAGACAGACACGAAACTCTAAGGACACGAAAGGAACACTGACATGGACGTCATTCTTCTCGAACGCATCTCCAAGCTCGGCCAGATGGGCGAAACCGTAAAGGTTCGCGACGGCTTCGCTCGTAACTACCTGCTGCCGCTCGGCAAGGCACTTCGCTCCAACGAAGCCAACAAGAAGCGTTTCGAATCCGAGCGTGCAACGCTCGAAGCTCGTAACCTCGAGCGCAAGTCCGAAGCACAGACCGTTGCCGACGCTCTCGAAGGCAAGTCCTTCGTCGTCGTTCGCTCGGCTGGCGAAACCGGCCAGATGTACGGCTCGGTCGCTGCTCGCGACGTCGTTGAAATCCTCGCTGCCGAAGGCTTCAACATCGGCCGCAACCAGGTTCACCTGAACACCCCGATCAAGTCGATCGGCCTGCATCAGGTTGAACTTCAGCTGCACGCCGAAGTCGAAATCAAGGTCGAGCTGAACGTTGCCCGTTCGGCCGACGAAGCCGAGCGCCAGAAGCAGGGCGAGACCCTGACGTCGGTTGACGCCATCTACGGCGTTGACGAAGACGCTCTGCGTCCGGAAGACTTCTTCGATCCAGAAGCTGACGGCAACGCCGAAGACGAATAATATTCCGGAGCCTAGTCTCCTGAATGCGAAAGCCCGGAGCGATCCGGGCTTTTTGCTGTTCAGAAGGAAGTTTTCTAGTTTGCCGCAGCTTTTTTCTCGGGCTCGACGCTCTTGTCGACGTGCACGACAACCGAGAGCCCGGGCGCCAAATTCTTCGCCGCGGGTTGATCGGGATCGATGCTGATACGGACGCCGACGCGCTGGGCGATCTTCACGAAATTGCCGGTGGCATTATCGGCCTTTATGACCGCAAACTCGGAGCCGGCAGCTGGCGAGAAACGCTCGATGCGACCATTGAGCCGCTGGCGACCCAACGCATCGACGATTATCGAGACGGGTTGACCGACCTGCATGCCTTCCAGCTGCGTTTCCTTGAAATTGGCAACGACCCACACATCCTCCGGCACCACCGCCATGAGCTGCGTACCCGCCGTCACGTATTGCCCAAGACGGACACCGACCTCCCCCAGATGTCCGTCGCGCGGCGCAACGATCGCTGTGTTCTGCAGATCGATCTCCGCCAGATGCACCGTCGCCTCGGCGCTCGCCACATTGGCTTCGAGGAGAGACCGGTTGACGATGATGGTCGCCAGGCTTTGCTTCGAAACCTCCAATGCGGCCTGCGCCTGGTTCAGCGCGGCTTTTGCTTCGTCCAGAGTGGCCTGTGCCTGCTCCGATTCGCTGGCGGATGCGATGCCGCGATCACTGAGGTTGCTGATCCGGTCCCACGCCAGCTGCGCGCGCTTCAGGGATGCGTTGGCGCTGTCGATCTGCGCCTGACTGGAGGCGATCGTCGCCTTGGCAGACAGCTCCGACTGGTGCGAGTTTTCCAGTGACGCCTTCTGCCCTTCCAGTGCGGCGCGGGCCTGGGCCAGCTTCTGCGCATAGATGCGGTCATCGATCTTCGCCAGCACCTCGCCTTGCTTCACCTGCTGGTAGTCCTTGACGGGGACATCGACGATGTAGCCGTTAACCTGCGGGCTCATGATCGTGACGTAACCCCTGACATAGGCATTATCCGTCGTCTCGACAGAGGTGACGAATGGCGGCAGCCGCCAGGCGTAAAGAACAAGCAACACACCGGCGACACCGGCAAGGATGGCGATGATGCGGGTCGGGGATCGGAAGAAATTCAACATTCGAGGGGACTCACGATCATGATGGGACTGCGGCTGGCTGGTCTTGATCGACCTTATGCCCGAAGCGTAGCCAGACCTGATGGAGGATCAGGGTTACGAGACCAAGGACGGACGCAAGAAAGATCACGAAAAAGCTGTCGTTATAGGCAAGGGTATAGGCTTCGCGCGACACCTGCTGCGCAAGCAGCGAAATGCCCTCGGCGTTAAGGAGGGTATTGTCGGTGATGATCTTTCCATAAGAGGCCGACAGCTGCGACACACGCTGGGCCACCAGCGGATCCTGGAGCAGGATGTGCTCGACCAGAACGTTCGAATGGAATTTCTCGCGGATGGTGACGAAGGTGCCGAGCACCGCCGACGCGAAGAGCGAACCGATGCTTTGCGTGAACAGAAAGATCGCCAGGAAGTTGACGATGAACGGCATGCCGCGCGCCATTGCCGCCTTGAAGCCCCTAGCCATTACCGGCGGCAGGAAAAGTGCGGCGCCGCCGGCAACCAGTGCTTGGCTGAGATACATCTGCTCCGGTCGGGTCAGGCTGTTCGATTGGCTGTCGAGGTAGGCGCCGGCAGCGATCATTGCCAGGGACAGTAGATGCGCGGTCAGGACATACTGCTTCGTGACCAACACCGCACAGAACAATCCGCCGCCCACGGAAGCGATCAGAATGATCACGTAGAGCGCGATGGTCTGTTCGTTCAGCAGGCCAAGCTGCTGATAGAAATTCGCCGCAGTCGATGATTGTTCGGACGAGACGAAGCGGAAAAGCAGAAGGACACCGGCCATGCGCAGGTTCGGCCCCGACAGCACCCAGCGGAAATCGAGCATTGGATTGGCACGCGGCCATTCGATGGCAAGTACCAAGGCTAGGCAACCGACCGCCACGGCCAGTACCACCCCGCTCCACGGCGCCTCGAACCACCAGTAAAGACGGCCAAGCGTCAGCACCACGGCAAGGCAGCCGAAACCGATGGCGAGTAGCAGGTAGCTCAGGATGTCCATGCGCTGGATGACCTCGGCGCGCGGCGGCGAGGTGAGCGGAAGCGTGTAGATGATCGCAAAAACAATGAGCGCGAGCCCCATCTCCAGCATGTAGAGCGCATGATAGCCGCCGATGTCGAGCAAGGTCGGAGAGATGATGCGTGCCACGGGCGCGGCAAATAGCGTGCACATCAACGCCAGGCTGATGCCGGTCGTGAGCTTTTTTTCCGGCTGGAATATCTCCAGCATGTAGAGGAAGCCGAGGGTGGAAAGCGACGCGGCTGCAATGCCGCTGATCGCCCGGACGACGATGGCCGAATGCAGGTCGGTCACAAGCAGGTTCAGCAGCGCGGCGACGACAAAGCAGATGATGCCCAATTCGGCGAAGCGCCTGAGGCCATACTGCGTACGGATCTTGAACAGTGCGATCGAAAGGCTGGCATAGGGCGCCATGTAGGCGGCCGACAGCCAGGACACCTCGGCCGTCGTTGCCGAGAAGGAACCCTGCAGCTGATAGATGTTGGCGGTGACGAGATTCATCCCGAGGCCCTGCGTCAGAAACAGCAGGACAGAGGCCGCAACGTAGAAGGGGACTTTCCAGCCCGGCATTGGACCCGGCGGCGGCGATGGGTTTGGCATCTGTGGTTCAGCCGATACAGATTCGTCCGGGGCGTTCAACGCTACATTGCCACTAACGGTCTGGACAACGCTCATTCACGCAACCTCACACTCCTCGAACGCCCTGCAGATTGGCTTGCATGGATCTTATGACAGCCAAGGTAGTCTTCAGATCGCTTTCGGAAATACCTGCAAGGACCTGAGCACGAACGCTGACGGCAATATCGTCGATCTGGCCTGCCACGACCTTGCCCGTTTCGGTGATATAGATTTCCTTGGCCCGCCGATCGGAGCCGGCAACCCGGCGTTCCACGAAGCCCTGCCCTTCCATCGCGTCGAGAATACGCACCAGCGTCGGCGTCTCCAATTCGAGCCGTTCTGCGAGCTCGCGCTGATTGATGCCGTCTTTCTTGTTGAGCGTGAAAAACACCCGCGCGCGCGGCAGCGTCATATTGCGCTCCCGGACGATCTTGTCGAAAACCGCTCTAAGCTTTCGATTGAAAGCCGCCAGATCTTCGATCACTTCGCGTCCAAGGGAGGTATTCGTCATACGATTCAGATCACTTTCATTAGTGTACTAATTATATTTTTCCTATCTACATGGGTTTTTCGGGGTTTTCAAGTCGCAACAGCGAGAGTTTCGGTTCGAAGAACCCGTTTGAATATTAGGATAGCATATAGTCAGTGATTCGCGTGCGCCGGTTTGCGGCGTGTCCTGCCTGCTACACATGCAGTATTTCACAACAGCGCATGTTTGCTGTGGAGAAGTCGAAGAACGGGCAAAGCTCTCGCCCTTTCACCGCATTGCCCGTTCAGTGCTTGATTTTCTCGTTCGTGAATTGCAAACCCGAAGCTGGATAAGACAGAACGGATCAAGATGAACGACGTCGCCCGAAAGATCGCCCCTGCACCCCAGCCGGAGCAGCACTACCGCGAAGCCCCCAACAATATCGAGGCCGAGCAGGCGCTTCTCGGCGCGATCCTGATGAACAACGACGCCTATTACCGGGTGTCGGACTTTCTCAAGCCGCCGCATCTCTACGAGCCGCTGCATCGCAAGATCTTCGAGGTCGCCGGCGACATCATCCGTATGGGCAAAATCGCCAATCCGGTGACGATCAAGACCTTCCTGAAGGCCGACGAGAAGGTCGGCGACATGACGGTGTCTGAATATCTGGCCCGCCTCGCCCGCGAAGCCGTCACCATCATCAACGCCGAGGATTATGGCCGCGCCATCTACGACCTGGCGCTGCGCCGGGCGCTGATCACCATCGGCGAAGACGTCGTCAACATCGCCTATGACGCGCCGCTCGACATGCCCCCGCAGACGCAGATCGAGGACACCGAGCGCCGCTTGTTCGAACTCGCCGAAAACGGCCGCTACGACGGCGGTTTCCAGGCGTTCAACGACGCGGTGGCGCTGGCGATCGACATGGCGGCAGTCGCCAAGGAGCGCGATGGCGGCCTTTCCGGTATCTCGACGGGCATCCACTCGCTCGATTCGAAGATGGGCGGCCTGCAGCGGTCGGACTTGATCGTGCTTGCCGGACGTCCCGGCATGGGCAAGACCTCGCTGGCGACCAACATCGCCTACAATATCGCAGCCGCCTTCGAAGGCGAAGTGCAGCCCGACGGCAGCACCAAGGCCAAGAATGGCGGCGTCGTAGGCTTCTACTCGCTGGAAATGTCGTCCGAACAGCTGGCCACGCGTATCATTTCCGAGCAGACGGAAGTCTCCTCCTCGAAGATCCGTCGCGGCGACATCAACGACGCCGACTTCGAAAAACTGGTCGCCTGCTCGATGATGATGCAGAAAGTCCCGCTGTTCATCGACCAGACCGGTGGTATTTCGATCGCCCAGCTCTCGGCACGCGCGCGCCGCCTGAAGCGCCAGCGCGGCCTCGATTGCCTCGTGGTGGACTATATCCAGCTGATGACCGGCTCCGGCAAATCCGGCGAGAACCGCGTCCAGGAAATCACTCAGATCACCACCGGCCTGAAGGCGCTCGGCAAGGAACTCAACGTTCCGATCATCGCGCTGTCGCAGCTCTCGCGTCAGGTCGAAAGCCGAGACGACAAGCGTCCGCAGCTCTCCGACCTTCGTGAATCGGGCTCCATCGAGCAGGACGCCGACGTGGTGCTGTTCGTGTTCCGCGAGGAGTATTACGTCAAGAATTCCGAGCCGCGCGACATCGCCGACCCGAAGTATCCGGAATGGGAAGCCCTGTTCGATAAGGTGAAGGGCACCGCCGACGTCATCATCGCCAAGCAGCGCCACGGACCGACCGGCACTGTCAAGCTCGCCTTCCAGTCCGAATTCACGCGATTTGCGGATCTGGCTGAGCCATCGTTCACGCATTACGAAGAGCACTGAGGCTCAGCCGCGGTTCAGCGCTGGCCTTCCGTTCTTCACGGTTGACCTCTGGACTGGCCGGAGCCTTGTCTCCGGCCTAGCCTATTTTTACAGATGTGAGCTATGACCGACTTGACCGACGACTATGAAGACGACCGTTTTGGCTCCGCCGGTTTGCGGCTGACGGTGGATCTCACCGCGATGACCGACAACTGGAAGGACCTGTCGCGCCGTTCGGGAAAGGCGCGCACCGCTGCCGTCGTCAAGGCCGATGCCTATGGCACGGGTATCGAGGATGCCGGCGAGGCGCTGTATCTGGCCGGCGCGCGCGACTTCTTCGTCGCGACCGTCGATGAGGGCGTAACGCTCAGGCTCTATGCACCAGACGCTCGCATCTTTGTTCTCTCCGGCATCTGGCCCGGCACCGAACGGCGCTTCTTCGAAAACGACCTGGTGCCGGTGATTTCCTCGGAAGAGCAACTCGCCTTCTGGATGGCGGTTCTGGCCGATTATGGCGATTACCCCTGCGCCCTGCATGTCGATACCGGCTTCAACCGGCTGGGGATCGACATGGATGAGGCGATCGCGCTGGCCGACGATGTTTCGCGCCCGGCAAGCTTTGCGCCCGTGCTCGTGATGAGCCACCTTGCCTGCGGCGACGACCACAGCTCGCCGATGAACCGGCAGCAGCTTGAATCATTCCGCAGGGTTAGCGCCGCCTATGAAGGTATCGATTCAAGTCTCTCGGCCTCCGCCGGTATCTTTCTCGGCAGCGATTACCACTTCGATCTCACCCGTCCTGGTATTTCGATCTACGGCGGCGAAGCGGTGAACGGCATGGCCAATCCGATGCGCCCTGTCGTGATGGCGGAAGCGCGGGTCATCCAGGTCCGCACGGTGAAGGCCGGCCAGTCCGTCAGCTACGGCCGGGCAATGCAACTGACCCGCGACAGCCGGCTGGCAGTCGTTTCGGCGGGCTACGCGGATGGCTACATGCGCAGCCAGTCGAGTGGCGGCGTACCTTTGCGCCAGACTATCCCGCAAGGTGGCCATGGTTTCATCGCCGGGCGAAAGGTGCCTGTCGCCGGCCGGATCACAATGGATTTGACGATCTTTGACATCACCGACCTATCCGAGAATGCGGTCACGGCTGGTGATTACGTCGAGTTGTTCGGAAGCAATGTGGCTGTCGACGATGTGGCGCGCTCGGCCGGTACGATCGGCTACGAAATCCTGACGAGCATGGGGCTGCGCCACGAGCGGCAATATATCGCCGAGGAGGAGTGAGTTCCGCCACACACAGAGCACGCTTGCTTTTTGTTTCCCATTTGTTCTATTGGGCAAACTCCTATTCTGATTGTGAGCGTTCCACTTAATGGCTAAAGCAAGAACACAATTCATCTGCCAGGGCTGCGGCACCATTCACACCCGCTGGGCGGGCAAGTGCGAGGGCTGCGGCGAGTGGAACACCATCGTCGAGGAAGACCCGATGGGCGGGATCGGCGGCGGCCCAGCGAAGACGCCGAAGAAGGGCCGCCCCGTGGCCCTGACCGCGCTGTCAGGAGAGATCGAGGAAGCGCCGCGCATCCATACCGGCATATCGGAACTCGACCGAGCGCTCGGCGGCGGCTTCGTGCGGGGCTCGGCGGTGCTGATCGGCGGCGACCCCGGCATCGGCAAGTCGACGCTGTTGATGCAGGGTGCTGCGGCACTGTCGCGGCGCGGGCATCGTATCATCTATGTCTCGGGCGAAGAGGCGGTGGCGCAGGTGCGGCTCAGGGCGCAGCGGCTGCAGGCGGCCGATACAGATGTGTTGCTGGCCGCCGAGACCAATGTCGAGGACATCCTGGCCACGCTCGCAGAAGGCAAGCGGCCTGACCTCGTCATCATCGATTCCATCCAGACGCTATGGAGTGATCTGGCCGAATCCGCACCCGGCACGGTCACGCAGGTTCGCACCGGCGTGCAGGCGATGATCAAATTCGCCAAGCAGACGGGTGCCGCCATGGTTCTGGTCGGCCACGTGACCAAGGACGGACAGATCGCCGGACCACGCGTGGTCGAGCACATGGTTGATGCCGTGCTTTATTTCGAGGGCGATCGCGGACACCATTATCGCATTTTGCGCACCGTGAAGAACCGCTTCGGGCCGACGGACGAGATCGGCGTGTTCGAGATGTCGGACAAGGGCTTGCGTGAGGTGGCCAATCCGTCTGAGCTTTTCCTTGGCGAGCGCAACGAGAAGTCGCCCGGAGCGGCCGTCTTTGCCGGCATGGAGGGGACGCGGCCGATCCTGGTCGAGGTGCAGGCACTGGTGGCGCCGACCTCGCTCGGCACGCCGCGCCGCGCCATCGTCGGCTGGGATTCGGCGCGGCTGTCGATGATCCTCGCGGTGCTCGAGGCACACTGTGGCGTCAAGCTCGGACAGCACGACGTCTATCTCAACATCGCCGGCGGCTACCGCATTTCCGAGCCCGCGGCCGATCTTGCCGTCGCATCGGCGCTGGTTTCGTCGCTTGCCGGTATTGCCCTTCCGGCCGATTGTGTCTATTTCGGCGAAGTCAGCCTGTCGGGCGCCGTCCGGCCGGTTGCGCATACGAACCAGCGCCTCAAAGAAGCCGAGAAGCTCGGATTTTCTGCAGCGCTGCTTCCATCAGGGTCCGCCGAACTGCCGAAGGGTACGGGCGGGCGCTGGAGCGAGATCGAAAGCCTGCCGGATCTGGTCGCACGGATCGCCGGCTCCAAGGGCGCTTTGAGACGTGTGGAAGAAGAGGTTTGATCCTTTCATCGCCACGACAGGTGATGATATAGGATGCACGCAATGAGGCGCGACTGAGCCGCGGAAGCGGCCGTCCTGGAGTTGGATTTATATGCCCATTACGATTTTCGACGGTATTGTCATCGGCGTCGTGCTTTTTTCCGCCGTGCTCGCCATGGTGCGCGGCTTTTCCCGCGAAGTGCTGTCGATCGCCAGCTGGGGCGGCTCGGCTGCCGCAGCCTACTATTTCTACCCCTACCTCGTGCCCTATGCCAAGAAATACACCGACGATGATCGCATCGCGCTCGTCGGCTCGGCTGCCGTGGTGTTCCTCATCGCGCTGATCGTCATCTCCTTTATCACCATGAAGATCGCCGATTTCATCATCGACAGCCGCATCGGCGCACTCGACCGCACTTTGGGCTTCCTGTTTGGCGCCGCGCGGGGCATACTCCTGCTCGTCGTCGCCACCGCTTTCTGGAACTGGCTCGTCGATGTCGATCATCGCCCGACATGGGTGAACAACGCCAAGTCCAAGCCGTTCCTGGATTCGATGGTGGTGAAGCTGCAGGCGGTGCTGCCGGCGGAATTTGCCCAGGTGGTGCGCGCCAGCGTGATGGAGAAACTTCAGCCGCAGGGCGGCAATGCGGAGACCGGCAATGCGCCGACTTCGGATCAGGCGCCGGCCGAGGATGCCGCGCCCGCCCCTGCCAATGGTGCACAGCAGCCGTCTAATTGACGCAGTGTTCAACAGCTTGACCCCGCCCGTGGCAGTTGCCATTTGAGGGGGACGCGAATAAAGGTCCGGCCGGGCACATGCTCCGCCGGGCTTAGCCGTTTTCGGAAGTGCCATTCCATTCTTGTGAGAGCAAAGGCCCGCATCAATGACCCAGTCCCATTCCTCCACGCTCAACGACGAACTCGATGGCGATACGCTGCATGAGGAATGCGGTGTCTTCGGTGTCCTCGGACATCCCGACGGCGCAACGCTGACGGCGCTCGGGTTGCACGCCCTGCAGCACCGCGGACAGGAAGCGGCCGGTATCGTCACCTTCGACGGCAAGCAGTTCCACACCGAAAAGCGCATGGGCCTGGTTGGCGATCACTATACGGACCCGGTCACGCTGGCGAAGCTTCCTGGTTTCATCTCGATCGGCCACACCCGTTACTCCACGACAGGCGAAGTGGCGTTGCGCAACGTGCAGCCCCTGTTTGCCGAACTTGAGGTCGGCGGCATTGCCGTTGCCCACAACGGCAACTTCACCAACGGCCTGACGATGCGCCGCATGCTGATCGCCGATGGCGCCATCTTCCAGGCGACGTCGGACACCGAAGTGGTGCTGCACCTGATTGCCCGCTCCAAGCAGGCCTCCTCCTCCGACCGCTTCATCGACGCCATCCGCCAGATGGAAGGCGGCTATTCGATGCTGGCGATGACGCGCACCAAGCTGATCGCCGCGCGCGACCCGATCGGCATCCGCCCGCTTGTTATGGGCGAGCTCGACGGCAAGCCGATCTTCTGTTCCGAGACCTGCGCGCTCGACATCATCGGCGCGAAATATATTCGCGACGTGGAGAACGGCGAAGTCGTGATCTGCGAGATCCAGCCTGACGGCTCGATCACAGTCGATAGCCGCAAGGCCGACCAGCCGAAGCCCGAACGTCTCTGCCTCTTTGAATATGTCTATTTTGCCCGCCCAGACTCGGTCGTCGGCGGCCGCAGCGTCTATACCGCCCGCAAGAACATGGGCTTCAACCTTGCCAAGGAAGCGCCCGTAGAGGCCGACGTCGTCGTGCCGGTTCCCGATGGCGGCACACCGGCAGCGCTCGGCTTTGCGCAGGCGAGCGGCATTCCCTTCGAATACGGCATCATCCGCAACCATTATGTCGGCCGTACGTTCATCGAGCCGACGCAGCAGATCCGCGCCTTCGGCGTCAAGCTGAAGCATTCCGCCAACCGGGCGATGATCGAGGGCAAGCGCGTCGTTTTGGTCGACGATTCGATCGTGCGCGGCACCACGTCGCTGAAGATCGTGCAGATGATCCGGGATGCCGGCGCCAAGGAAGTGCATATCCGCGTCGCCAGCCCGATGATCTACTTCCCCGACTTCTACGGCATCGACACGCCTGACGCCGACAAGCTGCTGGCCAACCAGTATTCCAGCCTGAAGGCGATGTGCGACTATATCGGCGCCGACTCGCTCGAGTTCCTGTCGATCGACGGTCTCTACCGCGCCGTCGGCGGCGAAAGCCGTGATGCCGCCAACCCGCAGTTCACCGACCACTACTTCACCGGTGACTACCCGACGCGGCTGCTCGACAACGACAGCACCAGCAATGTGCGCAAGCTCGCCGTCATGGCCAGCAACGGCTGATCCCAGGCCGTCTTCACCTCGACCGAGGGGCGCTGCCCCTCGCCTCCCCGCGAATACGGAACAGGGTCTCATGAGCGTCAATCTCACTGGCAAGGTCGCACTCGTCACCGGCGCATCGCGCGGCATCGGTTATTTCACCGCGCTGGAACTGGCGAAAGCTGGCGCGCATGTGGTCGCCTGCGCCCGCACGGTCGGCGGGCTTGAGGATCTCGACGACGCGATCAAGGCGCTCGGCGGCTCAGCGACGCTCGTGCCGTTCGACCTTGCCGACATGAATGCCATTGATGCGCTCGGCGCGTCGATCTTCGAGCGCTGGGGCAAGCTCGACATTCTCGTCGCCAATGCCGGCGTGCTCGGCGTGATCTCGCCGATCGGCCATATCGAGGCGAAGGTGTTCGAGAAGGTGATGACAATCAACGTTACCGCCACATGGCGGCTGATCCGTTCGGTCGATCCGCTGCTGACGCGTTCGGAGGCCGGCCGCGCCGTCATCCTGTCATCGGCCGCCGCGCACCGCTGTCGGCCGTTCTGGGGCGCCTATTCGGCATCCAAGGCTGCCGTCGAGGCGCTGTCGCGGACATGGGCTGGCGAGACAGAGAGGACGCCGCTGCGCGTCACCAGCGTCGATCCGGGCGCCACCCGCACGGCCATGCGCGCGCAGGCGGTTCCTGGTGAAAATCCGGAGACGCTGCCGCATCCCTCCGAAGTGGCGAAGGCGATGATGCCGCTTCTCTCTCCCGACTTCACCGAGACGGGCAAGCTGTTCATCGTCCGCGAGAACAAGCTGGTCGGTTACCGGATGCCGGAATAACCGGCTTCCTCAACGCAACGGCACGGGCGGAAACAGGCTGGAGAGGTCCGAGGCTGTCGGACACATTGCATTGAGATCGACGGCACCATCGACGCCTTCGAGCTTTCCGGTGTCGGCGAACTGCCAGATCGACCAGCTTCCGCAATCGCCTGGATCAGGTTCAGCTCCGATGCTCCTGATCCAGAGACGGTGCGCGGGAAAGCGGTCCTCGTATCCCTTCAGATATTTATCATGGAACGCCCGGTCGAGATAGAAGATCGGTGCGCCCGGATAGGCGCCGTTCAACTCGGCGAAGAACGCATCGATCTCCGTGCTCAACTCCTCGCGTGTCGGCACCTTGCCGCAGCTACCAGTGAATTCGAGATCAATCGCGAGCGGCAGCATTCCCTGCTCGACCGGTACCGTGGCCAATACGTTGCGCGCCTGCTCGCGTCCCGGTCGGCAAAAAGTGAAGAAGTGGTAGGCGCCTCTGACGATGCCGGCTTCCCGGGCTGCTCGCCAGTTTTCTGCAAAGCGGGTGTCGCGGTGATCGCCGCCCTCGGTGGCTTTCATGATCGCAAATCGAACATTGGGCTGCGCAGCCAGCGCCTTCCAGTCGATGTCACCTTGGTGATGACTGACGTCGATGCCCTGGATCGGGTAGCGTTCAAGCGAGGGCTGAGAAAATGGCGTCATGGCGCGATCGTATGCCAGATACGCGGCGAGCGCGACAACCGGAATGAAGATGGCTCCGGCGATTTGGTGAAGCGGTTTCAATGCGTCTCTCTTTGGCGTTGGGGCTTTGGATCTATCGCTGGCGGCGCGTTCGGCAACCTCTGGCCCTGCGCTTGCGCTTCGGGCGTTCGACGCTGCAATCGATTCACTGGATCGATTGCCCGGGCTGCGCCCGACCGCGTCTCACCCCCTCTTGACCAAACCCCAAAGCCGGGCCATAAAACCGGCCATGAAAACGGTTACCTGCATCATCTGCCGGAAGATTATTCGCTAGCGCGCTCGCTGGCCTGGCCGTTTTCGTCTCCCAGATACTCAAGATGACAAACGCCCCGGCCCGCCGGTCGTCGAGTGCTTTTTCGGATCATAGCATTTTGGGAGAACAGACATGGACGGCCAGTCGGCATCGAAGACGCCGGAACTCAAGCTCTACAACACGCTGACGCGCGAAAAGACGGTGTTCGCACCGATCGACGCGCAGAATGTCCGCATGTATGTCTGCGGCCCCACCGTCTACGACTTCGCCCATATCGGCAATGCCCGCCCGGTCATCGTCTTCGACGTGTTGTTCCGGCTGCTTTCTCATGTTTATGGCAGCGATCATGTCATCTACGCGCGCAACATCACCGACGTCGACGACAAGATAAACGCGCGGGCGCTGCGGGATCATCCCAGCCTGTCGCTGAACGACGCCATTCACGCGGTGACCGAGAAGACTGCAAGGCAGTTCCATGCTGATGTGGCGGCGCTCGGCTGCCTGGAGCCGACGGTCGAGCCGCGGGCGACCGACAACATCGCGCAGATGATCGAGATCATCGAGCGGCTGATCGCACGTCGCCACGCCTACGAGGCGCAAGGCGAAGTTCTGTTCGACACCAAGTCGATGACCGATTACGGGCAACTGTCCAAGCGGCCGCTCGACGAGCAGCAGGCCGGCGCTCGCGTTGCCGTCGATGCGCACAAAAAGAACCCCGCCGATTTCGTTCTCTGGAAGGCCTCCAGCGACAGCGAGCCCGGTTGGGATAGCCCCTGGGGCCGCGGCCGTCCGGGCTGGCATATCGAGTGCTCGGCGATGAGCCAGCGCTATCTCGGCGACGTTTTCGATATCCATGGCGGCGGGCTGGACCTGATCTTCCCGCACCATGAGAACGAGATCGCCCAGTCGCGCTGCGCGCACGGCACCGAAGTGATGGCGAACGTCTGGATGCACAACGGCTTCGTGCAGGTCGAAGGCCGCAAGATGTCGAAGTCGGAAGGCAACTTCATCACCATCAACGAGTTGCTGGCGACGGAGAAATTCGGCGGCCGTCAATGGCCGGGCGCGGTTCTGCGGCTGGCGATGCTGATGACGCATTATCGCGAGCCGATCGACTTCTCGGTCAAGCGACTGGAGGAAGCCGAGCGCTTGCTGGCGAAATGGCCGGCGACGGAGGCTGCAAATGTCGCGCCATGCGCGACCGTGATCGACGCGCTGCGCGATGACCTGAACACGGTTGCCGCCGTGCAGGCGCTGCATGCGCTGGCGCAGGAGGCCAACGCCGACAAGGCGCTGCTGCCGACCTTCGCGGCGAGTGCAGCGTTGCTTGGGCTTTTGCCGGAGATGGCGGAGATCGACGAAGCCGTGGCGACCGAGATCGACCGACGCGTCAAGGCGCGGCTGGATTTGCTCAACGCAAAGAACTTCGCCGAGGCCGACAAGATCCGCGATACGCTGGTGGCTGAGGGCATTCAATTGAAGGACGGCAAGGATGCGGTCACCGGCGGGCGGGTGACGACGTGGGAGCTGAAGCGGTAGTCATGGTTGGTGCTGCGGCCAGAGCTACCCCCCTCTGCCCTGCCNNGGGGAGATCGGCTGGGCGCGCCGCTGGTCGCGGATCGCAAAAGCCCCAGCATTCTCAGAGTTGGCTACAGGGCAAAACATTGCCACACTCCGATCTCCCCCCTTGAGGGGGAGATGTCCGGCAGGACAGAGGGAGGTGCCACGCCCGGGACGGAAGCGAAGGAGCATGCCATGCCACATGCCCCCGTCCCGCCACAGCGGCGCGCCAATGCCAAACGCATGCGCAAGGCGCTGACCGATGCCGAACTCAAGCTGTGGAACGCCCTACGCGCGCATAGATTAATGGGGCTGAGTTTCCGGCGGCCGTTGCCGATTGCTGGCTACATCGTCGATTTCGCTTGTCCCTCACATCGATTGATTGTCGAACTCGACGGATCGCAGCACGCAGAAAAGCCCAACGCAGATTACGACGCCATCCGAACACGTCGCCTCGAATCCGCTGGCTGGACCGTCATCCGCTTCTGGAACGACGACATCCTGCGCGACATCGACAATGTCTGCCTGCACATCCTCGCAACCATTGGAGAGCACGCGCCATGACCTCGACCTACACCGGCGGCTGCCAGTGCGGCGCGATCCGTTTCCGCGTTCAGGGCACCCTCAAGGACTCCTCGATCTGTCACTGCCGCATGTGCCAAAAGGCCTTCGGCGCCTACTACGCGCCGCTCGTTTCCGTACGCGGCGCGGCACTTGAATGGACGCGGGGCGAGCGCAAGCTGTTTCGCTCCTCCAACGTGGTCGAGCGTGGCTTCTGCGCCGATTGCGGCACGCCGCTGACCTATGAGGCGCCCGACAGCATCGCCATCGCCGCCGGGGCGTTCGACGACCCCGCGGCGCTGCCGCCGGTCATCCAGTTCGGCACCGAACGCAAGATCGCCTTTGTCGATCACCTGCACGAATTGCCCGCGCGTGAGACCGAAGATGAAGCGGAAGCAGCACCCTTCGTGCTCGATCTGGTGTCCTACCAACACCCCGACCACGACACGGCAACCTGGCCCGAAGGAAACAGCCCATGACGCAAGCTGCGGCGATGAGCGGAGGATGCCAGTGCGGCGCTGTGCGTTATCGCATCGCGGGTGAGCTCGGCTATCCGCATGTTTGCCATTGCCGCATGTGTCAGAGGGCTTCGGGCAACTATTTCATGCCGCTGGCAGCGGCGGCGCTGTCCGGTTTCACTCTGACGCGCGGCGAGTCGAGCTGGTTCAAGTCTTCTGATCTGGTGCGGCGCGGCTTCTGCGGAACCTGCGGGACGCCGCTGTTCTACGATATTCCGCGGTCGGAGTTCATCAACATCACGCTCGGCTCGCTGGATGATCCCGAGGCCGTGAGGCCAGTGGCGCAGTCGAATACCGGCCGCAAGATGTCCTGGTTTCACCAGATCGACGGCCTTCCCATCGAAGCCGACGACGAGACGCCGGACCGCGAAAACGCGATCGCGGCCAGCAATCACCAACACCCCGACCACGACACGGCCACATGGCCATCCGGAGCACGATCATGAGCGAACCCATCCGAACAGGCGGCTGCCAATGCGGCGCCGTGCGCTTCCGTATCTCGGGTAAGCTCGGGCGACCGTCGATCTGCCATTGCCGGATGTGCCAGAAGCAGTTCGGCGGCTTCTTCTCGGCGCTGGTGACGGCGCCCGACGAAGGGCTCGAATGGACGCGTGGCGCGCCCACCTATTTCCAGTCGTCGATCAACATCGAGCGCGGCTTTTGCAAGGATTGCGGCACGCCGATGATCTACCGGCATCCCGGCGGGCAGGAGCTCGCGATCGGCACGTTCGATGACCGCAGCGATCTGGCGCCACAGGTGCAGGTGAACTACGAAGCGCGCATTCCGTGGGTCGAGACGATCTTCGACCAGCCTGTTCATACAGATCCCGATTTCTATGCGCGGCAGGAGGCGATCATCTCCTTCCAGCATCCCGATCACGACACCAATATCTGGCCAGCCCAAGGCGTGAAAATATGACCGAAATCCTCAGGACGCTTTATCCCGAAATCGAACCTTACGCATCGGGCCATCTCGATGTCGGCGATGGCCACGTGATCTACTGGGAGCGCTCGGGCACGCCTGGCGCCAAGCCGGCGGTGTTCCTGCATGGCGGCCCGGGCGGCGGCTTCTCGCCGAGCCACCGGCGCCAGTTCGATCCCGATCTCTATGACGTGACGCTGTTCGACCAGCGCGGCTGCGGCCGCTCGACGCCGCATGCCGATCTCAACGCCAATACCACCTGGCATCTGGTCGCCGACATCGAGCGGCTGCGCGAGATGGCCGGCGTCGAAAAATGGCAGGTGTTCGGCGGCTCCTGGGGCTCGACGCTGGCGCTGGCTTACGCGGAAACATATCCGGAGCGCGTGTCGGAGCTGATCGTGCGCGGCATCTACACGCTGACCAAGGCCGAGCTCGACTGGTACTATCAGTTCGGCGTCTCTGAGATGTTCCCCGACAAATGGGAGCGCTTTATCGCGCCGATCCCGGCGGAAGAGCGGCACGAAATGATGCACGCCTATCACCGCCGGTTGACGCATGACGACAAGGCGGTGCGGCTCGAGGCTGCCAAAGCGTGGAGCATCTGGGAAGGCGAGACGATCACGCTGTTGCCGGAGCCTTCGACCAGCGGCAAGTTCGAGGACCCGGAATTCGCCTACGCCTTCGCGCGCATCGAGAACCACTTTTTCGTCAATGCGGGCTGGATGGAGGAAGGACAGCTGCTGCGCGACGCGCACAAGCTCAAGGACATTCCCGCCGTGATCGTGCACGGTCGCTACGACATGCCGTGCCCGGCCAAATATGCCTGGGCATTGCACAAGGCTTGGCCGAAAGCGGATTTGCACCTGATCGAGGGGGCCGGGCATGCCTTTTCGGAGCCGGGAATTCTGGATCAGCTGATCCGGGCGACGGATCGGTTCGCGGGGAAGTAGGGTTCTTCGGAGCGAATGAGCTAGCGCTGGTGGGTGTACGCCCCTCTGCCCTGCCGGGCATCTCCCCCACAGGTGGGGAGATTGGCTGGGGGCAGCCGCTCGCTACAAATCGATCTCCCCCCTTGCGGGGGAGATGTCCGGCAGGACAGAGGGGGGTGGCCCCACATGAAAGCATTCAAGGCCTGGGAGGCTTCGCAATGAAAGACCGCATCTATCTCTTCGACACGACGCTGCGGGACGGACAGCAGACGCCCGGCATCGATTTTTCGGTCGAGGACAAGATCGCCATTGCCGGCATGCTCGACGAGTTCGGCATTGACTATGTCGAAGGTGGCTACCCGGGCGCGAACCCAACGGATACGGCCTTCTTCGGCGAGAAGCGCACGCGCAACGCCGCCTTCGTCGCCTTCGGCATGACGAAGCGCGCCGGTGTTTCCGCCTCCAACGATCCGGGGCTCAACAGCCTGCTGCAGGCCAAGAGCGATGCGATCTGTCTGGTGGCCAAGAGCTGGGACTATCACGTCAAAGTGGCGCTCGGCTGTTCGAACGAGGAGAACCTCGAGAGTATCTCGGAGAGCGTCAAGGCGGTGGTCGCCGCCGGCAAGGAGGCGATGGTCGATTGCGAGCATTTCTTCGATGGCTACAAGGCCAATCCCGACTATGCGCTCGCCTGCGCGAAGACGGCCTATGATGCCGGCGCACGCTGGGTGGTGCTTTGCGACACCAATGGCGGCACGCAGCCGCCGGAGATCCGCGCCATCGTCGAGGCGCTGATCGCGTCGGGCGTTCCCGGGCACTGTCTTGGCATCCATGCGCATAACGATACCGGCCAGGCGGTCGCCAATTCGCTGGCCGCCGTCGAGGCCGGCGCGCGGCAGATCCAGGGAACGCTGAACGGCATCGGCGAGCGCTGCGGCAACGCCAATCTGGTGACGCTGATCCCGACGCTGGCCTTGAAGGAAACCTATTCCTCGCGGTTTACCACCGCGATCGACCCGGAGCGGCTCCTGAACCTGACTCGGTTGTCGCATGCCTTCGACGAGTTGCTGAACCGCTCGCCCGATCACCAGATGCCCTATGTCGGCGCGTCCGCCTTCGCCACCAAGGCCGGCATCCATGCCTCGGCGCTGCTGAAGGATCCGCGCACCTACGAACACGTGACGCCCGAGAGCGTCGGCAATCTGCGCAAGGTCATGGTCTCAGATCAGGGCGGCAAGGCGAATTTCATCAACGCGCTGAAGCGGCGCGGCATTGAGGTCGGCAAGGACGATCCGAAGCTCGACCGGCTGATTTCGATCGTCAAGGATCGGGAAGCATCAGGCTATGCCTATGAGGGCGCGGATGCCAGCTTCGAGCTGCTGGCGCGGCGCACGCTCGGCACCATTCCCGAATTCTTCTCGGTCGAGGGCTTTCGGGTGATGGTCGAGCGCCGGTTCGACCTGCATGGACAGGTAAAGATCGTGTCCGAGGCCGTCGTGAAGCTCGGTATCGACGGTCACACCGTGATGTCGGTGGCGGAAGGCGATGGCCCGGTCAACGCGCTCGACCTCGCGCTTCGCAAGGACTTCGGCAAGTACCAGCACGAGATCGACGATCTTGAGCTGGCCGACTTCAAGGTGCGCATCCTCAACGGCGGCACGGAGGCGATCACCCGCGTCCTGATCGAATCAACCGACAGCGACGGCGTCCGCTGGTGGACGGTCGGCGTGTCGGAGAACATCATCGATGCCTCGTTCCAGGCACTGATGGATTCGGTAATCTACAAGCTGATGAAGAACCGGCAGCTGGCGGGCAAGATCGCCGCCGAATAGGCCAGCCAGTTAATGCAGGGCGGAGGCGACAAGGCCCCAATGCTTTTGGGAGTACCACTCGTCCTCCGTCCTTTCAGCCTTCCAGCGCAGTCGGTCAATGCGGCTCAGTCCGCCGGCGCGGAGGGCTTTTTCCAGCGCGGCGTATGTGGCGATGTCACCGGCGATCCCCTCGCCCCAGACGAAGCTCACTGGCTGCAGATGTTGCGCGCTAAAACCGGTATCCTGTCGCTGAAAGAGAAAGAGACCGGCCTGTGACGTCGAGCCGAGCAGCTTGCCTCCCGCGCCCATGGCCGGCGTGCCGAGCGGAAACAGCAGGCGTCCGCCGGTCGAGAGCTTCTCGATCCAGGGCAGCGCAGGATAGTGCAGCGCGAAATTGACGTAGATGGCATCCGTTTCCTTGCGTGGCCATTCGAGACCGTTGCCGTTGATCACCTCGACGTTCTCGTAGTCCTCCAGATTTCCTGCGGCCTGGCGGGCCAGATCCTCGTCGAACTCGACGGCAACAACGCGACCAGTGCGCCCGACGAGGCTGGACATGATCGCGGTATAATAGCCGCTGCCGGCGCCAATATGGCACACAGTCTGGCCTTCGCGCAGCTGAAGCCGATGCAGTCCCCGCGCATGCAGGCTGGGGCTGCCGTTGTTGACGTGACGCTCGGCCTGCAGCGCGAAGAGCGCGTCCTGGTAGAGAACGACGGGATCGCTCGACGGGACATCCATGTAACAGTTCCAGTCGCGCATCTTCCATGGCGGCGGGCCGAGAAAGCGCTCGCGCGGGACTTGGGAAAAGGCGGCCAGCAGTGCTTCGTCGTGACGGATGCCGGCCTTTGCCAGCATCTGAATTGCGAATGCCCGTCGGCAGATTGCCAGATCGGCTTCATCCATGAGCGTATCCCGGTGGTTCAAGGAGATAGAATATCGGTTCAATGAAATGAATTGGCCTATTCACGGCCGTTGCGATAATCGGCATGTCAATCAGAATCATAATGGAAACACCCAATGTCTGCCGATGCAACCCTGCCGCTCGCCAAGAACGAAGACAGCCCGCGCGGCTTTGCTTTTGCGTTGGCGGCCTACCTGCTCTGGGGCTTCCTGCCGATCTACATGAAGGCCGTGGCGCATATCTCGCCGGCCGAGGTGATCGCGCACCGCATCCTCTGGTCGCTACCGCTGGCCGGCCTTGTGCTGATCGTGCTCGGGCGCACCGGGGATGTCAGAGTTGCCTTGCGGTCGCCGCGTCTGCTGGCGATGGCAGGAGTGACGGCGGCGCTGATCACGGTGAATTGGGGTACCTATGTCTGGGCGATCGGCGCCGGCCACTCGCTCGATGCGGCGCTCGGCTATTTCATCAATCCGCTGTTCAGCATCTTCCTGGGCGCCGTGGTGCTTAAGGAAAGGCTGCGCCCGGTGCAGATCGCGGCGATCATGCTGGCGGGGCTTGCGGTGGTGATCCTCGCCGTCGATAGCGGCCACGTGCCGTGGGTATCGCTGACGCTGACGATCTCCTGGGGTTTCTACGCGCTGCTGCGCAAGACGCTGCCGCTCGGCCCGAACCAGGGCTTCTTCCTTGAAGTGCTGATCCTCAGCGTTCCCGCGTTCTTCTACATCGTCTATCTCGAACTCGGCAGCGGCGAAGGCCATTTCTACCGCACAGGCTGGGTCGATACCGCCCTGCTGCTCGGCTGCGGCCTGGTGACGGCCGTGCCGCTGATGATTTACGCAAACGGCGCCAAACTGCTGAAGCTGTCGACCATCGGAATCATGCAGTATATCGCGCCGACGATGATATTCCTGATCGCCGTGTTCGTGTTCAAGGAACCACTCGGCACGGCGCGGATGATCGCATTCCCGTTGATCTGGGCGGGTCTGTTTCTCTACAGCTGGTCGATGCTGCGAGGCAGTCGGGGGCGCTGACGCCCCCGCTCCTACATCTTGGAGATCACGGCTTCCTCGCCGTCGCGATCGTTTGCCAATTCGGCGGCCTGCGCCATGATCGCCGGGATGATTTCCGCCACGGTGTCGATAACGAGCGGCTGGACGCGGTGGGCGGTGTGGATGAAGCCCTCTTCCGTCATGTGCCGCAGCAGTTCCATCATCGGATCCCAGAACCCATTGATATTGGCGAAGATCATCGGCTTTTCGTGACGGCCGAGCTGCGCCCAGGTCATGATTTCGATGATCTCTTCCAGCGTGCCAATGCCGCCGGGCAGCGCCACGAAGGCATCCGAGCGTTCGAACATCGTATGTTTGCGCGCATGCATGTCAGGCGTTACAATCAACTCGTTGAGTTGGCCGAGGGAGTGGCGGGTCGCCTCCATGTCGATCAGGAACTCGGGAATGATGCCGGTCACCTGACCGCCGTTCGAGAGCGTACCGCTCGCAACCGCCCCCATGATTCCCTTGGTGCCGCCGCCGTAGATCAGGCGCAAGCCGTAATCGGCGATTTCCTTGCCGAGCGCGCGGCCGGCGGCCATGTGGCTGGGATCGCTACCGGGACGCGAACCGCAGTAGACACAAATGGAGCGAATGGAATGAGATTGATCTGTCATAGGGGCAAACAACTATTCTCTCTGCGTCCAGTCAAGAAAAATGACGGAAAACCTACGTCGTACGTTACTCGGCTACTTTGACTGCTTGTGCAAAGCAACGGGAATCGCTAGCAATTTCAGGAAGTCTGGCAAGATTGCCGCCTGGGGAGACCTGATGATGAAAAACCGTGCCGGCTTGCTGGCCTTTGCAGTGCTTGTAATCGCAATTCTGTTGATGGTGTTTGTCGTCATGCCGCGCATCAGCGGTGACGGCACGAAGGTCGGCGACGCAATCAATCAGGCAGGCTCCGAGGTCAAGAATACCGTTACCGAATCCGCCAAGACATCGCGCCAGACCGCACCGGATGACGGGGCAACGGCGCAGAAGCTCGGCGGCCTGACAACGGCAGCAGGCCAGGCGATTACGGAACTTAAGGCGCTGTTTGCCGACGGCAAGGGTCCGACAGACGACGTTTTTGCAAGTGCCAAGACCAAGACAACAGGCGCGCTCCAGGCGCTCGTCGATTTTGCTTCACCCGAAGGCACAAATCCAATCACCGCAGCCGCGGTCCAGAAGGCCAAGGACGGGGCCGCCAGGGCGCTCGCCATCATCCAGGCGCTTCCCGAAAACATAGCCGATGCCGCAGCGGCGATCGCCAAGGCGGAGGCCGCGCTGACCGGCGCGCCCGAGCCTGCCGCACCCGCCGACAACCAGACATCCGACAATGCCGCCGCACCGGCACCTGCCGGTCCGAAACTGCCGACCTTCGATGTCCTGCGTGTCGAGCCCGATGGCTCCACCGTTATCGCGGGCTCGGCCGAGCCGGAGAGCAAGCTGGAAATTCTCGATGGCAACAAGGTGCTGATGGGCACTGACGTCGGCGCCAGCGGCGACTTTGCAGCCGTTCTGGAAAATCCGCTCGCGGGCGGCGATCATCAGCTGCAGCTGCGCACCACCGGCAAGGACGGCAAGGTCCTGCTCTCGGAAGAAATCGCGACGATCTCCATTCCGAAGGACGGCAATGCCTCGCAGCTGCTGGCCATGGTATCGAAGCCCGGCACCGCCAGCCGCATCATCACCGCGCCTGGTGTAACGCCGCCGGCTGCCAACGATTCCGCACCGGCTGATCAGGCGTCCGCCACGCCGCAGACGCCGGCGACCACGCCAGCCGATGCAGCGACGGCACCGGCGACCGCGCCTGCAACCGCCGCAGCGGATGTGATGGTCAACGCCGTCGAGATCGAAGGCGACAAGATCTTCGTTGCCGGCACGGCCAAGCCGTCCGCCAACGTATTCGGCTATGCCGACGACAAGCTGATCGGCAAGGCCAAGGCAGGTGCCGATGGTCACTTCGTCATCGACGGCGTCATGCCGCTCGCTGTCGGCGATCACAAAATCCGCGTCGATGTCGTGGATGCGGCCGGCAAGGTTCTGGTTCGCGCCTCGGTCAACTTCAACCGCCCTGCGGGCAATCAGGTGACCGTCGCCGCTCAGAGCGGTGCAGCGGGCAACAACACCGCGCCGATGGTATCGCTCGACGAAGGCGCGCTCGGCAAGCTGAAGAACGATGCCGCGAAGGCGTTTGCCCTTTTGAGCGGCCTGTTCAGCGACGGCAAGGTGCCTGGCAACGAGCAGCTGGCAGCAGCGCGTTCGGCCAACGAGTTCGCGCTGAAGTCGATCGTCGACTTCCGGGCGGCGGTCGATGCCACCGCGGACTTCAAGGAGCGCGCTGGCGCAGCGTCGCTGATGGCGAACAACGCTCTGAAGACACTGCAGGCACTGCCGCGCGATGCCAATTCGATCGGCGCGGCGCTGAGCAAGCTCGGCGCGATGATCGCCGAGCTGACCGCACCGCCGGCGGCTCCGGCCGCACCAGCCACCAACGAAATGGCCAGCGGCGACACCGGACCGGCAACGATCGAGCAGGCGCCGCTGCAGGAGAGCAAGGAAACCGTAATCATCCGCCGTGGCGATACGCTGTGGCAGATCTCACGCCGTATCTACGGCGCGGGCGTGCGCTACACGACGATCTACGTTGCCAACGAGGACAAGATCGTCAACCCGGACCGTATTCTCCCGGGTCAGGTCTTCGGCCTGCCGAAGGATGCGCTGCCGAATGCCGAAGAGATGCATCGCAAGCGTCTTTCGGGGGAACACCTCTAGGCTACCCCAGACAAAACGGCCGGCATCGACATGATTGCCGGCCGTTGTCATTCCCGCGACATCCATCTGTTGCATTGATCCTGCCGACGCCCTATTTGGCGGACACGGCGATATCATCAGGCGGCGGCTCCAAGCGCTGCGCCACCCCTTCCCTTCTGCCGGCAACACGACACGACCAGAGCCCTCCGCGGGCCGGAGACATGCATGGCAAACGGCAAGACGGTTTCTGATTCCAATCTTATGCAGACGCTGCTCAACCTGTGGCCCTACATGTGGCCGACAGGGCGCGCCGACCTGAAAATGCGGGTCGTTTGGGCGGCGATCTATCTGCTGGTCTCGAAGTTCGTGCTGCTGCTCGTTCCCTACTTCTTCAAATGGTCGACGGACGCACTGAATGGCAAGATGGATCTGGCTGGCAAGGTGCCCGATCTGTTCATCGGCGCGACGGCGCTTGTCATCGCCTACAACCTCACCCGGCTGATCCAGCTTGCGCTTAACCAGCTGCGCGACGCACTGTTTGCCAGCGTCGGCCAGCACGCCGTGCGCCAGCTCGCCTTCAAGACATTCGTGCACATGCACCAGCTGTCGCTGCGCTTCCATCTCGAGCGAAAGACGGGTGGCCTGTCGCGCATCATCGAGCGTGGGACGAAGGGCATCGAGACGATCGTCCGCTTCACCATCCTGAACTCGGTGCCGACGCTGATCGAATTCCTGCTGACGGCGGTGATCTTCTGGTGGGGTTACGGGTTCTCCTATCTGGCCGTGACAGCCTTCACCGTCTGGGCCTATATCTGGTTCACCATCCGGGCCAGCGACTGGCGCATCTCGATCCGCAAGACGATGAACGACAGCGACACGGACGCCAACACCAAGGCGATCGATTCGCTGCTCAACTTCGAGACCGTCAAATATTTCGGCAACGAGGATATGGAAGCCAAGCGCTTCGACGCCTCGATGGAACGCTACGAGAAGGCGGCGACCAGCGTCTGGACGTCGCTCGGCTGGCTGAACTTCGGCCAGGGCGTGATCTTCGGGCTCGGCACGACCGTGATGCTTATCCTCTCGGCGCTCGCCGTGCAGCGCGGCGAGCAGACCGTGGGCGACTTCGTGTTCGTCAACGCCATGCTGCTGCAGCTTTCGGTGCCGCTCAACTTCATCGGCTTCGTCTATCGCGAAATCCGCCAGGGTCTAACCGACATCGAGCAGATGTTCGATCTTCTCGAAGTGCAGGCCGAGGTGAAAGATGCGCCCGACGCCAGGGAATTGAACATCCAGCAGGGTGCCATCTCCTTCAAGGACGTGCATTTCGCCTATGATCCGGCGCGACCGATCCTGAAGGGTATCTCGTTCGAGGTGCCGGCCGGCAAGACCGTGGCCGTCGTCGGCCCGTCCGGCGCCGGCAAGTCGACCATGTCGCGGCTGCTCTATCGGTTTTACGACATCCAGAGCGGCTCGATCACCGTCGACGGACAGGATGTGCGCGAGGTCACGCAGAAGAGCCTGCGCACGGCGATTGGCATGGTGCCGCAGGATACGGTGCTGTTCAACGATACGGTCGCCTACAACATCCGGTACGGCCGGCCGGGCGCCAGCGAGGCGGAGGTAAAGACGGCCGCCGAAATCGCCCAGATCGCCCATTTCATCGACCTTCTGCCGGAAGGTTTCGACACCATGGTCGGCGAGCGCGGGTTGAAGCTTTCGGGCGGCGAGAAGCAGCGCGTGGCGATCGCCCGCACCATCCTGAAGGCGCCACCGATCCTGATCCTAGACGAGGCGACCTCGGCGCTCGACACCACCACCGAACGCGAAATCCAGGCGGCGCTCGACATCGTCTCGAAGAACCGCACGACGCTGGTCATCGCCCACCGCCTGTCGACGGTGATCGGCGCCGACGAGATCATTGTGCTGAAGAGCGGCGAGATCGCCGAGCGCGGCACGCACGCCGAGCTGCTTTTAAAGAACGGCCTCTACGCCTCGATGTGGAGCCGCCAGCGCGAGGCAACACAGGCGGAAGAGCATTTGAAGCAGGTGCGCGAGAGCGACGATCTCGGCGTGGTGAACCGACTGGCGCCCGCGAGCTGAGCTTTTGCGCGCGATACCGGGCCTTTAACCAGCCGGATCCTGCCATAGATGTGCATGAGGGGGCATCAGGATTGCCCCGAGGAATGTTTCCCTGTAACCAGCGGAGACAGGAAACGCTAGGAGCGCGGCATACATGAGCTTGTTCAATACGGTACGCAACACGATCGTTCCGGTGCACAAGGAAGGCTACCCCTTCATCGCGGCCTTCTTCGTGGCTTCCCTCATTCTGGGCTGGATCTTCAAGCCGCTGTTCTGGGTCGGCCTGATCCTGACGCTGTGGTGCGCCTACTTCTTCCGCGATCCCGAGCGCATGACACCGCAGGACGACGACCTCGTGATCTCGCCCGCCGACGGCAAGGTGTCGTCCGTGCAGATGGTCGTGCCGCCGGCCGAGCTCAACCTCGGCTCCCTGCCGATGCTGCGCATTTCCGTGTTCATGAACGTTTTCAACTGCCATGTGAACCGCGCGCCGATGCGCGGCCGCATCGTCAGCATCAATTATCGCTCCGGCAGCTTCGTCAACGCCGAGCTCGACAAGGCCAGCGAAGACAATGAGCGCAACGGGCTCGTCATCGAGACGGCGCATGGCCAGATCGGTGTCGTGCAGATCGCCGGCCTCGTGGCACGCCGCATTCTCTGCTGGGCCAATGCCAACGAGCCGCTGGATGCCGGCGAGCGCTTCGGCCTGATCCGCTTCGGCTCGCGCCTCGACGTGTTCCTGCCAGCCGGCGCGCAGCCGCGCGTGACGCTGGGGCAGACCGCGATCGCCGGCGAAACGGTGCTGGCCGAGTTCGGCTCCGCCAAGGGCCCGGTCGTCAGCCGCCGCGCCTAACCGAACGATTGGAGCGCGACGATGGAAACGCCCTTCCCGCCTTTCGAGCCCAATGGCCCGCCGGATGATTCGGGCCGCGGTCCGCGGCTTCGCGAGATCCCGATGCGGCTGGTCATTCCCAATCTCATCACCATCCTGGCGATCTGCGCCGGCCTGACCGGCATTCGCCTCGCCTTCGAAAACCGCTACGAGCTTGCCGTCGGCATGGTTCTCGTCGCCGCCTTTCTAGACGGCATAGACGGTCGTATCGCGCGGCTGATGAAGGCGACGTCGAAGTTCGGCGCGCAGATGGACTCGCTGGCCGATATCGTCAATTTCGGCGTGGCGCCCGCGCTGGTGCTCTACGTCTTCGCGCTGGATCAGGCCCGCTCGCTCGGCTGGATCGCCGCGCTGATCTACGCCATCGCCGCCGGGCTGCGGCTGGCGCGCTTCAACGTCATGTCGGAGCGCGAGAACAAGGCGAGCTGGCAGTCGGAGTATTTCGTCGGCGTGCCTGCCCCAGCGGGCGCCATGCTGGTGCTGCTGCCGGTCTATCTCGGCTTCCTCGGCATCACCACCGACAAGACCTTCGGCTATCTCTCCGCCGCCTATACGGTTCTCATCGCCTTCCTGCTGATCAGCCGGCTGCCGGTGTGGTCCGGAAAGTCGGAGGGCAGCAAACTCAGGCGCGATCTGGTGCTGCCGATGATGCTTGGTGTGGTGATCTATGTCGCCATGCTGTCGAGCTTCACCTGGGAGGTCATGTCGGTGACGGCGGTGATCTACCTGCTCACCCTTCCCTTCGGTGCGCGCAAGTGGAAGCGCAAGTACGGGACGCTGACGATTGAGGAACCCGGCGTCGGCGAAGACGACATGGGCCGTCATATCTGAGCCAACGGCGACGCACGCTCGACTGTTGCGCGCCGATCACAGATCGCGAATTGTAGTTTGTCGATACAAATCCTGAAGAGCGCTGCCTAGATTTTGTCGCTATTTTAGACAAAAGAGCAATAATTATAAGAGTCTAGGGAAAGCACTTAAGGAGAGTATTGTGACCCCGACAAAGACAAGCGCGGAACAGCCTGCAAAGACCGACCTCAGCGCACACTACCGGCCGCTCGGCCTCAAGGCCGTTCTTGCCGCAGCCCTGATGCTGAAGAGCAAGCCTGCGCTGACAAAGAAAGTCGCCTGATCAGCCTGTCACGAATCGGGCGCCGAGGCTGAGAGCCAGAAGCGCCATGACGATGCCGATCAGCACGTCGAGAACCCGCCATGCGGCGGGTTTCGCGAATACCGGTTGCAGCAAACGCGCACCATATCCCAATCCGAAAAACCAGACGAAGGATGCAGTCGCCGCGCCGGCTCCGTAGGCCACGCGATCAGCGCCGACGTATGCCGAAGACAGGCTGCCGAGCAGCACGACCGTGTCGAGATAGACATGCGGATTGAGGAAGGTGAAGGCCAGACATGTCGCCACCGCCGCCTTCAACCCAAGCGGTTCGGGATTTCCGGTCTGCATCGCACCGGGATGCAGCGCCCGCTTGAATGCCATGAACGCGTAAGTTCCGAGGAACAACATGCCACCGAGGCTGACGGCATTGATCAACATCGGGGACTGGGAGACCAGCGTGCCCAGACCCGCGACGCCGGCGGCGATCAACAACGCGTCGGAGAGCGCGCAGATCAGGCACAGGATGAAGACGTGGGAGCGCAGCAGTCCCTGCCGCAGGATGAAGGCATTCTGTGCGCCGATGGCGATGATGAGCGAGGCACCGAGGAAGAAGCCGGACAAGGCGGCCGAGATGGAGAACATGTGATTTTCCGGATGTGAGCAAAAGGCGGGATATCGGATCAGAAGAAGCTGAGCTGGCCGTCATCCAGCTTCTTCTTGTCTGCCGGCGGCAACGGCTTTTCGATCGCCACCGGCGTCTGCAGATCGGCGCCCATGTTGGCGACCTTGTTGACCTTGTCGGAGACCGGGATTGCCTCGAAGAAGTCCTTGTCGATCGGCCGCATGAGATCAGCGACCTCGCGCGGTTCCTGCGTCTTGCAGTCGAGCCAACGAGCGAAATCCTCCGGCTTGATGACGACCGGCATGCGATCATGGATCGGGCGGATGGCGGCGTTGGCCGCAGTCGTCAGAATGGCGCCGGTATCGACCTCCGAGCCATCCGCCGACGACCATGTCTCCATAAGCCCGGCAAAGGCCACGACGCCGCCGTGGCGCGGCTTGATCCAGTAGGCCTGCGATTTCTCGCCGCTCTCCTTCGACGGGCGATGCCATTCGTAGAAGCCGGAGGCGGGAACCAGCACACGGCGATGGCGCATGGCCGCACGGAACGATGCCTTGCCGATCGCGGTCTCGGAGCGGGCATTCAGCAGCAGCGGAAACTGCTTCGGATCCTTGACCCAGCCCGGTGTAAAGCCCCAGCGCACCAGCAAAGCACGCCGGTCCGGCAGGTTGCTGCCCTGCTCCTGCCCTTCACCTGACATCACCACCAGAATCGGCTGGGTCGGGGCGATGTTGAAACGCGCGGGAAAATCCTCGAGGTCGAGAACGCCGAGTATTTCCTTCAGTTCCTCAGGGGATATGGTCAGGGCATAACGTCCACACATAGGAATGTATTTGCACCCTCCCCTGACGTGGTCAAGACCGGTTCAGCCTCTCGGCGCGAACAGGATGATGGCGGTGCCGCACAGACAGACCAGCGCCCCGGATATGTCCCAGCGATCCGGCACACGGTTCTCGACGAGCCAGAGCCAGATCAGCGAGGCGACGATATAGATACCGCCATAGGCCGCAAAGGTGCGGCCCGCGGTTTCGCTCGGCACGAAGGTTAGCAGCCAGGCAAAGAGGGCGAGCGCAACCAGCCCCGGGACGAGCCACCAGATCGGCTTTTCCAGCCGCAGCCATCCCCAGAAGGCGAAACATCCGCCGATTTCGAAGAGGGCGGCGGCGGCGTAGATGATATAGGTCACTCAGGCTCCCTTCGAATCGCCGGTCCGATGGTCCGGAGTGCATGAGATAGCCACGCGGCAGCTGCCGCCGGCAAGCAACAAACGGCAACGTGATGATTTCTCCTCCGACAGCGGCATCCTCCGGCATTCTCGAGCGCGACGGGCGGTTCCTGCTCGTGCTCCGCCGCAATCCGCCATCGGCCGACATATATGCCTTTCCGGGTGGTCGCGCCGAAGCTGGCGAGACGCCTGACGACACGGCGCTGCGGGAGTTCGAGGAAGAGACCGGCATCAAGGCCCGCAATCCGCGGATCTTTGCGACCTACGATCTGAAGCAGCATGATGCCAAAGGCAGATTGAGCAGCCACTTCTTTCTTTCTGTGTTTCGCGTGGATGCGGACGTGGAGGCGGTTGCCGTCGCTGCCGACGACGCGGCGGATCTCGGATGGTTCACGGTCGAGGAAATTCGCCGGCTGCCAACGCCGCCGAGCGTGCTCGAATGCGCGGAGCGGCTTGCACGCGGCGAAGAATAAGCAAGGGGAAATGCAGCGCCATACCTTGTTCCCGTCACCATCAGGGTATCCAATACAGTAATGATTCCCGTTCGACGCGTGTTCCTGTCTGTAGTTCTCTGCGCCCTGGCTTTCGCCCCGGTCTTCGCATTGGCGCAAGGCCAACCTAAAGACGTGCCGACAGAGACCACTGATCCAAAACCGGTAGTGGCACCGTATGACGACAAGTTAGCGCGCCTCGCCGAGGTTCTCGGGTCGGTGCACTATCTCAGGACGCTATGCAAAGCGGAAAACGGCGAGGAATGGCGGCTTCGGATGCAGCAACTGCTTGATTCCGAAGCGAAAGACGAGCCACAGCGGAAAGAGAAACTGACGGCGGCCTTCAATCGCGGCTACCGCGCCTTCGCCTCCGTTTATACAGATTGCACGCCGGCTGCGATCATGGCAGAAGAGCGCTACCGTAACGAAGGTGCAACACTGACAACCGAAATTACGTCACGCTTTGGAAATTAACGATAAATTAACCTCTTTTCACTGGCGCACGTGTCGTTTTGGGAAAAGGCTGATAGAGTTGTTAACCAGGCAGTAAGGCATGCAGTTCGAGGAAGAAATGATGGAACCGAGCCTCAACGACATCGACGACATGATCGTCCACGAAAAGATGCAGGCGGCGCTGGAGTACCATAACGAAGCCTGGGCCGACGGCATGGCCGATGGCATCGAGCCTGAGATCATCGCCGACACGGCGATCATTCACGCTCTTCGGGAAACCATTCGCCTTCACGGTGAAGTCAGTGCAGAGGCCTTGCTGGAATCGTTGCGTGAACGCATGCTGGCCGGTGAGTTTTCTCCGACTCGCACCCTGCAATAACAGCACAGAGAGTTTTATGCGCACCGATAGGAACAATGCTTCGCGGCCCGCGATGGCGCCGCTTTTGCTTGCAATCACCCTCGGTGCCGGCAGTCTGATGAGCGCACCGGCTGCGTTTGCGCTTTCCGAACTGCAGAAGACGCCCGGCGCTTCCGACAGCACATCCTCCAGCGACAAGCCGGCAGCCCCGAATGCGTCCTCGGGCGTGCCCTCCCCCGGTCCTGTGACCGGTAAGCCCGCCGGCCAGAGCCCTGACACGACGCCCGGCGCGCAGGACGATTCCAAGCCTGTCGAGGTGATCTACGACATCAGCAAGGTGCCCGAGCCGGTGCGGCACATGCGCGAGCAGATCGTCGAAGCGGCGGCTTCGGGCGATCTCGAGCGGCTGCGCCCGTTGATCGGCAGTGGCGCGACGCAGACGCAGGTCACCGTTGGCGAACCGACCGACGACCCGATCGGCGCGTTGAAGGACCTTTCCGGCGATCCGGACGGCGACGAGATCCTGGCGATCATTCTCGACGTCATCTCTACCGGTTTCGTCCATGTCGGCCAGGGGACGTCGGACGAGATGTATGTCTGGCCCTATTTCGCCGAAAAAGACCTGAAGAAGCTCACGGCGCCGGAGCGCGTCGAGCTGCTGCGCATCGTCACGGCAGGCGACCTCTCCGACATGCAGGAGTTCGGTGGCTATAATTTCTATCGCCTCGGCATCACCGCCGACGGCAAATGGAAGTTCTTCACCGCAGGCGACTGACGCTTGCGATCGATGCGCTGAAGACATACTTCTGAGCGACAACACAGCGACAGGTGCGCCCATGCCAGCCGTATTTCTGAAAGACCGCGCGCTCATTCGGGTGAGCGGCACCGAAGCGCAGTCCTTCCTGCAGAACCTGATTACGACGGATATCGTCTCGCTTGCCGCCGACGAAGCACGACCGGGCGCGCTGCTGACGCCGCAGGGCAAGATCCTGTTCGACTTCATGATCTGGCGCGATGGCGATGATTTCGTGATCGAAACCGATGAAGCCCAGCGCGATGCCCTGCTGAAACGCCTGACGATGTACAAGCTGCGCGCCGCCGTCACGCTTACTGCCGATGGCAATGGCGTGACGGTTTCGTGGGGCGACGGTGCCGCAACCGGTTTTCAAGACAGCCGTTTTGCCAAGGCCGGAATTCCGCTGTTTCGTACGCCGGGTGAAAACGGCACCGACGTTCCGTCGGCTTACGATAGTCTGCGCGCTGCCCACGGTGTGGTTACCTCAGGTGCCGACTATGCGCTGCAGGACGCATTTCCGCATGACGTGCTGATGGACCTCAACGGCGGCCTCTCGTTCCGCAAGGGCTGCTATGTCGGCCAGGAAGTCGTCTCACGCATGCAGCACCGTGGAACGGCGCGCCGTCGTGTCGTGACCGTCAGCAGCGCCGAGCCTCTGCCGGCGTCCGGCACCGAGATTACCGCTTCGGGCAAGCCCGTGGGCACGCTCGGCTCGGTTTCTGGAAGCAACGGCCTGGCGATCATCCGCATCGACCGCGCCGGCGAAGCCATGGCATCCGGCACGCCGCTGCTTGTGGGCGATATCGCCGTCACCGTGGCGCTGCCTTCATGGTCGGGCCTGGTATTCCCCGCTACCTCCGACGAGGCCAGCGCTTGACGGGCAAGGTTCCACGCGCATGGCAGCGCATGCTTTCCGGACGCCGGCTCGACCTGCTCGACCCTTCACCGCTCGACGTCGAGGTTAGCGACATCGCCCATGGTCTGGCGCGCGTTGCGCGATGGAACGGGCAGACATCAGGCGATCACGCTTTCTCCGTTGCCCAGCACAGCCTTGTCGTCGAGGAGATCTTCCGCCGCTTGAACGAGACGACGCCGGATCAATGCCTGATGGCGTTGCTGCACGATGCGCCGGAGTATGTGATCGGTGACATGATCTCTCCGTTCAAATCCGTGGTCGGCGGCGGCTACAAGACGGTGGAGAAACGGCTGGAGGCGGCGATCCACCTGCGGTTCGGCCTGCCGCCGCATGCCGCGCGCGATCTCAAGGACAGGATCAAGAAGGCGGATACAATCGCGGCGTTCTTCGAGGCGTCGCAGCTCGCCGGTTTCAGCGCATCCGAGGCGCAGAAGCTTTTCGGCCAGCCGCGCGGCATCACCAAGGACATGCTGATGCTCACGCCCCTGCCCGCGATCGAGGCGCAGAGACTGTTTTGCGAGCGCTTTGCCGCGATCGACGCGATGCGGGGCCAGAGATGACGTCGATCGTCGTTGCGCCGCTTGCGCGGATCGCCGAGATGGCCGTGCGGCATCGCGCCGTCGAGATGATCAGCCTGATGGCCAAGGAGCAGAGTTTTCATCGCCCGGCAGTAATCCAGGCGCACAGGCATCTGCTGCTCAACATGAACGACATTACCTTCAAGGGCACCGGCAATCTGGTGGCGCCCGATGAAAAACACGTGCGCGAAATTATCGACTTCGCCGCCAGCTGGGACCAGACCGCGCCATTGCTCGTTCACTGCTGGATGGGTGTCTCGCGCTCGCCGGCAGCGGCCTTGGTGGCGGCGCTGTCGCTGGTGCCGGATCAGGATGAAGCGGCGCTGGCGCAACGCCTGCGCGTCGCCTCTCCATTCGCGACGCCCAACATGCGGATCATCGAGATCGGCGATGAAATTCTCGGTCGCAACGGGCGCCTGATCGCCGCCGTCAAAGGCATCGGGCGCGGAGCCGATGCGGATGGAAATGCGCCCTTCGTGCTGACGCTTCGCTGACAGCTGGCGTGTTAAGCGGTTGACGCGACTGGCTTCTGTCCCATCTACCGGGTTCGACAGACATTCTTTTTCAGCATTTGGCGAGATCATGGAACAAGCAAACGAAGCTATCGAGGCAACCCGCACGGCGCTCAACCAGGCGAGTGCGCTGGCGGTGCAATATTCATTTTCCATCCTGGGCGCGCTCATCCTGCTGATCCTCGGCTGGGTGCTGGCGAGCTTTGTCAGCCGCTGGGCATTCGAGGGGATTTCACGGGTTCGCGGTATAGACGAAACGCTGGCGCGCTTCTTCACTAACGTGCTGCATTACGCGCTGCTGATCCTTGTGTTCATCACCGTGCTTGGCCAGTTCGGCGTACAGACGGCCTCGATCATCGCCGCCCTTGGTGCCGCCGGCCTGGCGATCGGTCTTGCTCTTCAGGGCACGCTGCAGAACATTGCGGCCGGGATCATGCTGCTCATCCTGCGGCCTTTCCGCGTCGGCGAATATATCGCGACGGGCAGCGTCGCCGGGACGGTGCGCGAGATCGGGCTGTTTGCCACGGAGTTTCGTACCGCCGACGGGCTCTATCTGCTGGCGCCGAATTCGACACTCTGGAATACGCCGATCACCAATTACAGCCGCGAGAAGACGCGCAAGAACGACCTGACGATCAACATCCGCGCCAGCGACAATATCGACCTTGCCGTCGCCACGCTCACCGATATCGCCAAGGCCGATCCGCGCGTGGAGACTGCGCCGCCACCGAAAGCCTTCATCGAGACAGTCACCTCGGACAAGATTACGCTGACACTGCGGTATTGGGCAAAGACGGGAGAATGGGACGATGCGCGGCGCGATATTCTCGGCCGGGTGAAGACCAGCTTCGACGAGAAGGACCTGCCTATACTTTAGGGCGACCGCAGGGATATGCGGCCGCCCTTGATAGATTCGAACGTTCCGATCGGCTACTTGATGACGGCGCAGGCCAAGCGCGCGCCGGCATCACCGGAGGGCTGGCTACGGTAGTCGTCGGAGTTGGCATGGATCATCAGGGCACGGCCGCGGATACCGTTCTCCTTGCCATCCAGCGAGACCATCCCGTCGAACACCTGCGCCTTCAGCACGCCGTCCTGCCCGACGTACTGGTTCGGCATATCCCCGGCATGCGGACCCTTGGCCGCGAGGAGGCCGTGTTCGGCGTTGGTTGGGTTGAAGTGTTTGCCGGCCGACTCGTGATGGGTGGCTGCATCGCACTTACCGGTCTCATGCACGTGAAAGCCGACCCACTTGTTGGCCGGCAGGCCCGAGACTTCAAGCTCGATCAGGACGCCGCCTGTCGCCGCTGCGGTGAGTTGGGCGCGACCGTTCTCTTTGCCGTCTGCTCCGACAAAGTTTGCGACCGCCGTCTGCTTGTCCTGAGCAACCGCAACACCCGTCAGCGCCACGACGCCGGTAAAAACAAGAGATAATAGATATTTCATGGCCTTCCCTCCTTTTGGCTCTCATTCACAACGCGTTCGGCGTGAGCGTGTTCCAAGTAAAGCAGGCAAAGAAAAAGCCGACCAAGCGGCCGGCTTCCTCATCCGTCCATATGGAATCCGATCAGGAAGCAATATCCAGATCGTATTGACCATAGGTGTTTCGATACAGAACGTCGGACATGCTCCCCTGGCTTTGCGAGCCAGTATTGGAGTTTCCGATCTGTCGCGTTCCCATCATGAACGCAAGTACGCTGTTGGAGAGCTTGGGCGCGAGTTCTTGGGGCTCGGTACCTTGGCTCATCTCAGTCAGAATACCCGGCTTTTCATCAGCCGCACGCTCGCCACGGCTCAAGACGCCGTCGCCATTGGAATCCAGTCTCGAAAGAGTCGCGAGATACGCATACGACGTATCGAGCACGGGTGAAACACGGCTCATACAAACCTCCAGTCACCGCATTAACGATGATGTTTGTACGCAATACGAACAGGGGAAAATCAGAACTAATACAGGCTCGATAACCTGATTTACAGATTCGGTCAATAAGCTGTTAATTCCAAATTAACCATGATTGACAAATCGTGACCGCTTATTAGCGCGCCGTCACAGAGCGCCGATCGCTGACGTTTCGTTAACCCTGATGGCAGCATACGCTCTGGATAAATATAGCGGGAACCATATATCATTTTGGACTGCAACCGAATATTAATGCGACCAGGAGACTGTGTTCCTTGCAGCACCTAAGTAGAAAAACAATTTTAGCGTGTAATTTAATTTCCTTCTGACACTTTGGGAATGCCTTCGCATGTCGCGCGCGCCGCATCGCAATTTAATATCAGGCCGTTTGATACAGCCCAGCACCGCGCTACCCCTCTCCTGGAAAACGGAGCGCTGTCGTCATGGAGGCTGAAGCGCTGTTCAAGCGCCAATGTATGGAAGCGCTGAACAATGACGGGACCGCTGATGAGGAACTCCTCATTGCGCTCGTTCTTGAGACCTACCGCGATCGAGCAGAGACAATCGGTAATCTGAAGCAGCGCGCCGATGGCATGAAAGAACAGAACGAGGGGCTGCGCGCCGCATTGGCTTTCGCCACCGGGCACCTTGCCGAACAGCGTGAACTGCTGGAAACGGTGCTCAATCATCTACCCCTGGGCCTCAGCGTCTTCGACACGGAGCAACGACTGATCCTCTCCAACGCACGTTTCCGTCAACTGTTCGGACTGATGGAGGGCGATACCGTCGCAGGAGTCTCCATCAACTCGCTGATTGCAAAGATCGGCGGCGTTGAGCGTTCGGAAGGGCGAGCAGCACCGCGCGAAACAGTCCCGGAAAGCGGCCACATCCGCCGGCGCGAGTGGGTGATGAACGACGGCCGGATCATACAGAGCGTCGTGACCGTACTGCCCGACGGCAGCAACATCTCGATCCATGCCGATATTACGCAGGACCGACAGGCGGCCGAGCGCATCGCGTTTCTCGCACACCACGATCCGCTGACCGGATTACCGAACCGCATAAGCTTTCGTGAGCGCCTGGATTCGGCTTTGGCCGCCCGCAAGGCCGGTGAACAGATTGCGCTCATCCATCTCAATCTTGACAGGTTCAAATCCGTGAACGACACGCTGGGTGTCAGCGTCGGCGACAAGATCTTGCGCAAGGTCGCCAACCGCTTGCGCGCCTGCGCGCGCAACGGCAATGCGCTCGCGCGTCTCGGTTCGGACGAATTCGCGATCCTTCAATGCGGGCTGCAGCAGCCCTGGAACGTCACGGCGCTCGCCGACCAGATCAGGCGCGAGCTCTCCGAACCGTTTTTCCGGGGCGAGAAGCCGATCGAACTTAGCGTGTCCATGGGCATTGCCATCAGCCCACAGGACGGCGTCGATACGGATGTCCTGCTGAAGCATGCCGGCGTGGCGCTTTCCCATGCCAAGAACGCCGGTGGCAGAGGCGAGCGCTTCTTTACGCAGGAGATGGAGGCCGAACTTGAGGCGCGTCATGCGCTCGAGGCGGATCTGCGAACGGCATTGCACGGCAACGAATTCGAACTGCACTATCAACCACTCTACGACATGGCAGAGCAGCGCATCCTGGGCTTTGAAGCGCTTTTGCGTTGGAACCACCCGACGCGCGGGCGAGTAGCGCCGATGGAGTTCATTCCCCTGGCGGAAGAGGTCGGCCTGATCGTCGATATCGGGCGCTGGGTACTTAAGCGCGCTTGCCTTGACGCCGCAATGTGGCCAGAGGGCATCAAGGTTGCCGTCAATGTGTCAGCGATACAGTTCACGCATAGCGACCTTCAACAGGACGTTTCGGCTGCCCTCGCCATCTCGAAGCTGTCGCCAAATCGCCTGGAGATCGAAATCACAGAAAGCGTCCTGATGCAAAACAGGGACGAGGCGCTGCCGGTCCTTCATGCTCTCAGGGAACGCGGCATCGGCATTGCCATGGACGACTTCGGCACCGGTTACTCGTCGCTGAGCTACCTCAGCAGCTTCCCGTTCGACAAGATCAAGATCGACAAGTCGTTCGTCAACGATATCGTCGACAACAGCGAGGCCTTCTCGATCATTCGCGCGATCATCCTACTCGGCGACGCGCTCGGCATGCGCGTGACGGTCGAGGGCGTCGAGACGGCCGCGCAGCTCGAGCTGCTGGCACAGGAGGCATGCGACGAGATACAGGGCTATCATATCAGTCCGCCTCGCCCGGCCTACGACGTTCCGTACCTGCTCTCGCGGCCACAGCCGAAGGTAAAGGCTCGGGCTGTGTAGTTTGCCTCTGCATTGCGACTCGCAGCATCTGGCCGTAAGAGAGCCCATCTTAGGTTACCTCAGGTGCTGCCATGAACGAGGCTCAGGCCTTCCGCCCTTTCGAAGCCCTTGCGGCATCGCTCATTCCGCATTCGCATGAGGGCGACGACGGCTCGCACGACCTCGCACACATCCTGCGCGTCTTCAAGAACGCTATGCGGATACAGACCAGCGAGGGTGGCGATGCCCGGGTGCTAGCTGCGGCCGTACTTCTGCACGATTGCGTCGCTGTCGAGAAAAACTCGCCGCTTCGGGCACAAGCTTCGGCTCTTGCGGCCGAGAAGGCTGCGACGGTGCTATCCGGCCTGGGCTGGTCCCCTTCCGACATCGCTGCTGTAGCCCATGCCGTGCTAACGCACAGCTTCTCGGCCAACATCGAGCCCGAGACGCTGGAGGCGAAGATCCTGCAGGATGCCGACCGGCTGGATGCGATCGGGATGGTTGGAGCGGGGCGCTGCTTCTATATCGGCGGCCGCATGGCATCGGCGCTCTACGATCCGCTTGACCCGGCGGGCGACGACCGTCCCCTTGACGACCGGCGCTATGTGATCGACCATTTCAAGACCAAGCTTTTCAAGCTGGCCGAAGGGTTCAAGACAAACGCCGGTCGGGCACTCGCGGCAGAGCGCGATAAGAGATTGCGGGATTTTCTCGACGCCTTCATGGACGAAATCTAGGAGCAAGTTTAATGCGCGTGAGCGATCTGTTCATCTATCCCGTCAAGAGCGCTCGCGGTATCGCGCTCGATACCACCGAGATCGATGCGTTTGGACTGCCCGGCGACCGGCGGGCCATGCTTGCCAATCCCGATGGAAGCTTCATCACCCAACGCGAAATGCCCGATCTGGCGCGGATCGACGTGCACCCGGAAGCGGACGGGTTCAGGCTTGGCATGGCGGGAGACGAGATCGTCGTGCCCCTGCCCGATGGCACCAACCGCATGGACGTCAGTATCTGGAAGACGATCGTCAATGCAGCAGTGGCGGACGAGCGCGCCAACGAGGTGCTTTCGGGCTGGCTCGGGCGGGAGGTCAGGCTGGTTTTCTTCGACGATAATGCCAACCGAACGGCAAGCGCCGAATGGGCCGGCGACGGCACACCTGTGACCTTTGCGGATGGCTACCAGATTCTGGTGACAACCACCGGATCGCTCAAGGCGCTGAACGACAACATCGAAATCCATGGCGAAGGAAGCGTCGGGATGGAGCGGTTTCGGCCCAATATCGTCATCGATACGGATGAAGCATGGCCGGAAGACCACTGGGCCGCGATCGAGATCGGCGGAATACGTTTCGATCTCGTCAAGCCCTGCGCCCGCTGCATCATGACAACGCAGGATCAGCTGACGGGCTCGCGTGAAGTCGCCAATCCCATGCCCGCGATGGGCCGTATCCGCATGTCCGCCGACCGTCGTGTTCCCGGCCCGCTGTTCGGCTGGAACGTGACGCCGCGTGCCAGCGGCACGGTTTCGATCGGCGATACGGTCAAGGTGCTCGAAGAGCGGCCCGAAGGCTGGGCATTCAAGGTGCGCAAGCCGGCCTGAGGTTTCAGGCTGGCAATTCATCCGCCTTGCTTGCCGCCGCAGGCTTCAACGCCTTCAGCGCTGCCTGCACGAAGCCCTCGCGCGCAGTGGAGGCTTCCATGCCACGTGGTTCGTAAACATGGCGATGGAGGAAGAACGCGGTCAGGCGGAATGCTTCGGCTAGACTGTCGAAATCCGCCGCCTGACGTTTCTCGGTCGCCAGAAATGACGGCAGGGAAAACATCTTGTCCGCCCAGGGGGCGCCAGCCGCACGACTGACGGCGCGGCCGGACTTCGGCGAGATATAGGCAAGATCGGACCGCGTGCCGGTCGCCGCGCATTCGCTGAGATCAAGACCGAAGCCGAGATCGTTGAGGACTGCCAGCTCGAAGCGAATAAAGAGTTCGCCGGCGTCGGCCGGATTGTGCAGGTTGTCGAGAATGACTTCCAGCGCCTCGAAGAGATGCGGATGCGGATCGCGCTCCGGCAAAAGCCGCAACAGCGCGCCCATCGCCTGGACCCCGTAGACAGCGGTCGCCGTTTCCATCAGACGGGCGGCACGGAGCGTCAACGGCTCGACACGAAATTCGCCCATGTGTTCATCGAGACGCGCGCGCCAGGTGACTTCCACTTCGTTGCCGGGCTGAAGAACGGGCTGCATTGTGCGAGAGCGGCCGGACCGCACCATACCGAGATGCCGACCGCGATCAGGCGTCATCACCTCGGCGATGACACTCGTCTCGCCGTGGCGTCTGACGCCCAGAATGATTGCCCGACCCTGCCATTGCATCGCACTTAAACCTCACGCCAACCGCGCCAGTCTAGCGCATGGCGGCAGTCCTGTCATGAAAGCGATCAGGCTTATGAGGGAAACAACCGGCGCAGGAAGTCGCGCATGGCGTCCTCGTCGAACGGCTTGACGAGAAGCGGGCGGTCCTGAAGGTCTTCGGGAAAGTCGAGCGTATCGGAGTAACCGCTGACGAAGCCGAAGGGAATCTCGGCGGTGGCAACCTCGCGAGCGAATTCGAAGCTCATGACTTCGCCGAGATTGACATCCAGCAAGGCAAAGTCAAAGCGATCAGCCGCGACGGCATCCCTCGCCTGCTCGATGCTGTTGCAGATGCTAATCGTCTCGACACCGACGGCGCGCAGAATATCCTCCGCCTCCATCGCGATGATCAAGCTATCCTCAAGGACCAGAACACGTTTGGCGTCTATCAACGAAAGGCCCTCTGCCGGACGACGTGCTTGACGCGCCCTATTTCCCAAACCCGCATTTCAACCCCTGACAAACCGTGGCTCATGGCCGACCGGTTACCACTATCAATACTTGCATAGCCGCTTTTTACGTTGCGGTCGATATTCACGACCGTCAAAATCCGGCCGACGTTGGCGCGACAGTACGGTTCCACCGAAGGATTCGCATTTAAAAAAGACATAGCTGCAACCATCAAAGAAAGGGTCGAACCTTTTCGTCCAGGCCGTCCCAGCCAGCAATTTTCGTCAATGCGTCCCCGTCCAGCACCTCACAGGCGCGCTCCTGCCAGCGAATGAGATTGCGCGCGGCCAGCTTCTTGAGCGTCTTGTTGGTGTGGACGATCGACAGGCCAAGAGTATCGGCAATGTGCTGCTGCGTGATGGGGATGGAGCTGTGACCGTTGAACAGCTTCAACTGCTTGCCGCGCTGATAGAGAAAGGCGATGAGATAGGCAGCTCTTTCCAGCGCCGTGCGACGGCCGATGCTGAGAAGGTGCTCATCCAACATCCGCTCCTCCTGCGCCGCGATCCAGGTGATGTCGAAGCCCAGCGACGCATGCTTGTTGTAGAGCGTCATCAGCTTGTCGCGCTCGAAGACGCAGAGCGACACCGGCGACAGCGCCTCGACGGAGTGCTGCATCTCACCCATGATCGTTCCCTGAAGGCCGATCAGATCTCCCGGCATGATGTAATTGAGGATCTGCCGCCGGCCGTCCTCAAGCGTCTTGTAACGAAACCCCCAGCCGGACAGCACGGTGAACAAGTGTGCGCTGTGCGCGCCTTCAACAAGAATGGTGGCGCCGGCGTCGGCAGCCAGTTCGCCCTTCTTGAACTTGGAGACAAACGCCAGTTCCTCGCTGTCGAATTCGCGGAAATGCGGCAGCGGCCGCAAAGGACACTGTTCACAGGGAGTTTTGAACGAATGCGTCGGTCGTGCTGTCGCCATGCTTGCCCCATAAGCCACAAAAAGCGGCGCTCCGATTTCGGAACGCCGCTTCTTTAAAACTCGCAACGGCGCGGTTTGTTCCAACGCTCGTCAATTTTTCACTGGAAAACGAGTGACTTGCGCGATGCACCAGTCACAGCATCTTATCCGCGAGGGAATTCCAGACCCATTTCGCGGAAACGTTCAGGGTCGTCGCCCCAGTTTTCTCGGACCTTGACGAAGAGAAAGAGGTGGACCGTCTGCTCGAGGATCTGGGACAGCTCTTTGCGAGACGCCGTGGAGATCGCCTTGATCGCCTCGCCGTTCTTGCCGAGCGCAATCTTCTTCTGGCTATCGCGCTCGACGTAGATCACCTGTTCGATGCGAACCGATCCATCCTTGCGCTCTTCCCAGCTCTCCGTCTCGACATGCGAGGCATAGGGAAGCTCTTGATGCAGGCGCAGGAACAGCTTCTCGCGGGTGATTTCAGCCGCAAGCTGGCGCATCGGCAGATCGGAGATCTGATCCTCGGGATAGTACCAGGGCCCCTCCGGGAGCGTCTTGGCGAGATAATCCATGACATCGTCGCAACCAGAGCCGTTTTCGGCCGAGATCATGAAGGTTTCGTCGAAGGCGATCTTTTCGTTGGCGGCGGATGCCAGCGCCAGCAGATCCTCGCGCTTGACGCGGTCGATCTTGTTCAGCGCCAGGATCTTGCGCTGCGGCACATCCTTCAGGCCTTCGAGAATCTTCTCGGCGTCTCCACGCAGGCCACGCTCGCTGTCGATCAGCAGCATGATCACGTCGGCATCTTTTGCCCCGCCCCAGGCCGAGGTGACCATGGCGCGGTCGAGACGGCGGCGCGGCTTGAAGATGCCTGGCGTATCCATGAATACGATCTGCGCGTTGTTGTGGGTCGCGATACCACGGACGATGGCGCGCGTCGTCTGCACCTTGTGGCTGACGATCGACACCTTGGCGCCGACCAACCGATTCAGCAGCGTTGACTTGCCGGCATTGGTCGGCCCGATGAGGGCGACGAAGCCGGAATGCGTCGGGCCGGCAGGTTCTGCGGCGCTATCCGCGATGTCGTGTTCTTCGGTCATTGTTCCTGTCAATTTCCGGCAGAGGATTTCTGCCAAATGCCTTCGCGTTCGAGCATCTTGGTGGCGGCCACCTGTTCGGCAGCGCGCTTGGAGCGCTCGACGCCTGTTTCCGGCTTCACGCCGGCGACCTCGACGGTCACCGTGAAACGCGGATCATGATCCGGTCCGGAGCGTTCTTCAACCCGGTAGTTTGGCGTCACGCCGAATTTGGCATGCGACCATTCCTGTAGTTCCGTCTTGGCATCACGTCTGGCACCATCGGCGCGCACGGCACGCTTTTCCCAGTATTTCAGGATGAAGCGACGCGCGGTCTCAAGGCCGGCATCGAGGTAGATCGCGGCGATCAGGCTCTCGACGACATCGGCGCGGACATTCATCATGCGCTTGCCGGTTAGCTTCTTCACATCGGCACCGGTGCGGATGAACAGATGCAGACCAAGTTCGTCGGCAACCTCGGCGCAGGTATCGGCGCTCACCAACTGATTGAGGCGAACCGAGAGTTCGCCTTCCGCCGCGGCACTGAAGGTCCTGAAAAGCATCTCGGCGACACATAGGCCAAGCACCCGGTCGCCAAGAAATTCGAGACGCTCGTAGTTCCCGCCACCCTTCTGGGTGCGGGCGCTGGCGTGAGTCAGTGCGCGGTCCAGTCGCTCCTTCTCGGCGAAGACGTGACCGATCAGAGCTTCGAGCTTTGACCGGTCAGCGGCCGAAAGCGTCGCCGACTTACTCATTCAACGCCCTTGAAGAGGCGATCCCAGCGCATATTGGAAGGCCACTTCCAGATTTCGCGGAACGATGTGTCATTACCAAGCGAGAAGAAGATGAGGCTGGCGCGGCCAACAAGGTTCTCGGCCGGGACAAAGCCAACATCGAAGCGGCTGTCGAGCGAGTTGTCGCGGTTGTCACCCATCATGAAGTAGTGGCCTTCGGGGACGATGAATTCGCGCGTGTTGTCGCCACGGGAAACCGGGGACTGGTCCAGCGTATCGTAGGTGACGCCGTTGTCCATGGTTTCGCGGAAGACGGGAACGTCCTGGCCCGGATCCTGGGCATAGTCGGAGTTGAACGTGCCGTCCGGCACCTTCGGAACCGCCGTGCCGTTAACGTAAAGAACGCCATCGGTGACCTGAATATGATCGCCGGGAAGACCGACGAGCCGCTTGATGTAGTCGATCTCGGGGTTCGGCGGGAAACGGAAGACGACGACATCGCCACGCTTCGGCTCACTGGAGAAAATGCGGCCGCTGAACAGGTTCGGCGAGAACGGCAGCGAATACTTGGAATAGCCGTAAGCGAACTTGTTGACGAAGATATAGTCGCCGACGAGAAGCGTCGGCATCATCGAGCCCGACGGAATCGTGAAAGGCTGGAACAGGACCGTGCGGATCACCATAGCCAGGATCAGCGCCTGGACGATGACCTTGATGTTTTCCCACAGAGCATTCGGCTTGGCTTCGACTTTTTCGGACACGCAGTTCTATTCCTTCAGAGCGCTACCGTGAGCGCAAGTCTTATTCGGTTCTCTGTAGCGCCTTCGGCCGATTGCGGCAATGCCGCGAACATTAAAAGCGAGACAGGCTCGCCCTCAGCTGCCTGTCGGCAATGCCTCGATGATCACGAAAGCCTGCGCGAGAGGAAAATCATCGGTAATCGTCAGATGAATGGCGGCGTGGTGGCCCGCCGGGAGCATCGACTGCAGGATTTCGGCCGCACCGCCAGTGAGTTTCATCGTCGGCTTGCCGCTCGGCAGATTGACAACGCCCATGTCCTTCCAGAACACGCCTTGGGCGATACCGGTGCCCAGAGCCTTCGAACAGGCTTCCTTGGCCGCGAAGCGCTTGGCATAGGATGCGGCGCGATTGGCGCGGCGGTCGGATTTCTGCTGCTCGATCTCGGTGAAGCAGCGGTTGGTGAAGCGCGCGCCAAAACGCTCGAGCGATTTTTCCACGCGCCTGATATCGATGAGATCGCTACCGATGCCGATGATCATACCGTTTCCTCCACCGCAGCGGGGTTGGCCACGTGCAGACGAGCGCGCTCGAGCAGACGGAGGCGTCGGCGGTTTTGAAAGCCTTTTACCGTGTATAAGGTGGCAAAATAGATCACCACCGAGGTGACGATGGCCGGCGGGATCGAGCCGATCAGCATCGGCTCCAGCACCGGCCGCCACAGCTCGCTGAAATGCAACTCGTGGAACAGCGCCGGCAGGTCCACGGAATTGCCCTGCATCGTATCCTTGCGGCTGAGCACAAGGTGGCCGATTTCCCAGGTTGTTCCCCAGATGAAAGGATAGGTCAACGGATTGCCGAATGCCGCGCATCCAAGCGCTGCTGCAACCATGTTGCCGGAAAACAGATAGGTCAGGACAAAGGCCATGACGAAATGGACGCCGATGAACGGTGTCCACGACACGAATATGCCCGCGGCCACGCCGATGGCGACCGCGTGTGGCGATGCGCGCAGGCGCAGGACACGCATGACAAGATAGCGTGGCGGACGCAGGAACCCTTTGCGGGGCCATAACAGCTCACGCAACTTTTCACGAAATCCGGCAGGTTTCCGACGTCGAAATAACATGGCGCGTATGTAGTGCATGGCGCACATGGCTGACAAGAGCGTCAAACCATCTCAGTCACGAATTGATGAGCGCCGACCGAGTATACATCTCATTCACCAGGGGCGCGTCATGCACCCCTCTGCTTTTGCAAGCCCGATACCAGCGATTAGCGGGTACGGAACAGACCACGGTCAACCTGCCGCTGACGATATTCGAGGTCGATACGGTCGAACGAACCGTTGAGATATGCCGTTTCGCGTTCTTCAGCACTCGGAGCGCGCAGGGCACGAGCGAACTTCTTGATAGGTGTAAACATTTGATTGCCTCGTCTTTCAGTCACTTCTTGATGACCAGAAGATAGGTGGTATCGACGACGTTTACCAACGCTCTAATACTGAGTCAGCCATGCGTCCATTGCATGCCTTGATCACCATCTGCGACAATTTGACCACAAAACGATCACAAAATGTGCAAATCCGCGGCAGATGACCGCAGCCTACTCGTAAAGGCGGCGAACTGTCGCAACGCAATCGAGATCTGAAAGCTGCGCAAGCAGTTGATTCAACTGGCGAAGGTCCCAAACCTCGACATCAAGCGCCATCTCCGTGAAGTCGGTCGCGACCCTGACGGTGTTGAACACACGGATATTGACATCGACATCGGCCACGGTGCGCGCGAGCTTCGCCAGCGTTCCCGGCTCGTTGAGCGCATTGACCATGATGCGCGCCATGAAGCGCGATTTGTTGGCCTCGTCCAAATCCCAGCGCACATCAATCCAGCGCTCCGGCTGCTCATCGAAGCGCTGCAACACCGGCGACTGGATCGGGTAGATGGTGATGCCCTTGGCGTTCTCGGTGGTGTTGGTGATGCCAACGATGCGATCGCCGGGCACGGCGCCGGTGGAAGCGAACTGTACGTCGATGTTACTCGATATGCCGCGGATCGGAACGCTTTCGGAATCCTCGAGCGCGCCCGGATCCCCATCGCCCGGCTTCTTCGCCTTGTCGGGAATCTTGAAGATCATGCCGGTGGCACTGCGGACGTTGAACCAGCCGTCATCGCCCGTCGGCTTGGCCGTGATGCGCTCTTCCTGATGATCAGGATAGACGGCGCGCAGGACATCCAGCGACGACATCTCGCCACGTCCGACGGATGCAATCGCGTCTTCGACGTCCTTTTGCCCGAGGCGGTGTAGCGCCGGCTTCATCGCTTCGCGCGAGAAGATCTTGCCGGCGCGATCGAAGGTGCGCTCAAGAATGCGGTGACCGAGGCCGGCGTATTGCTTACGGATCGCCATACGCGTGGCGCGGCGGATGGCGGCGCGCGCCTTCCCGGTGACGACGATCTCTTCCCATGCAGCCGGCGGCACCTGCACGCCGGAGCGGATAATTTCAACTTCGTCGCCGTTGGCAAGGCGTGTCACCAGCGGCATGATGCGGCCGTTGATCTTGGCGCCAACCGTGGTGTCGCCGATATTGGTGTGCACGGCATAGGCGAAATCGATCGGCGTCGCGCCGCGCGGCAACGCGATCAGCTTGCCCTTCGGCGTGAAACAGAAGACCTGATCCTGGAACAGCTCGAGCTTTGTATGCTCCAGAAACTCTTCCGGGCTGTCGCCTTCGGCCAACGCCTCGATGGTGTGGCGCAGCCATGAATAGGCATTGGATTCGCGCGAGAGGATTTCGCCATCGACATGCGAAGCGCCATCCTTGTAGAGCGTATGCGCGGCAATGCCGAACTCGGCGATCTCGTGCATGCGCATGGTGCGAATCTGCAGTTCGATGCGCTGGCTGGACGGGCCGACGATGGTGGTGTGCAGCGAACGATAGTCGTTCTGCTTTGGCGTCGAGATATAGTCCTTGAAGCGGCCGGGGACGACACGCCAGCGCGTATGGACAATGCCGAGACCGCGATAACAGGAGGGGATGTCGTCGACAATGATGCGGAAGCCGTAGACATCGGACAGCTGCTCGAAGGAAAGAGACTTCGACTGCATCTTTCGAAACACCGAGTAAGGCTTCTTCTGGCGCCCCTTGACGTGAACGTTGGTCAGGCCGTTGGCGACCAGCAAGTCGCGCAGCTCGGTTTCGATCTTCTTGACCAGGCCCTCATTGCGCCGCGACAGCTCCTCGAGCCGCTTGGTGACGGTTTCGTAGGCCTCGGGGTTGATGTGGCGGAAGGAGAGATCCTCCAGTTCCTCGCGCATGTCCTGCATACCCATGCGGCCGGCGAGCGGCGCATAGATATCCATCGTCTCTTCGGAAATGCGGGCGCGCTTTTCCGGCGACATGTGGTCGAGGGTGCGCATGTTGTGAAGGCGGTCGGCGAGCTTGACCAGCAAGACGCGCACGTCGTCGGAGATGGCCAGCAACAGTTTGCGCAGATTTTCGGCCTGCTTGGCCTTCTTGGTGACGAGATCGAGTTTCTTGATCTTCGTCAGGCCTTCCACGAGCCGGCCGATGTCCTCGCCGAACAGCTCGTCGATTTCAGCGCGGGTGGCGGTGGTGTCTTCGATGGTGTCATGGAGAAGTGCGACAGCGATCGTCGACTCGTCCAGATGCATGTCCGTCAGAATGGCGGCGACTTCGAGCGGATGGGAGATATAGGGGTCGCCGCTGGCCCGCTTCTGCTGGCCATGCTTCTGCATGGCATAGACATAGGCTTTGTTGAGCAGCGCTTCGTTGGCATCGGGCTTGTATTTCTGAACCCGCTCCACGAGCTCGTACTGCCGCATCATCCCGAAGCCACTCCATTACAAAAGAAAAGCGCGCCAATCACAGATTGGCGCACGTGATAATCAATCATATGCCGAAGCAATAATGGCGCAAGATTGACGATTAGTAATCGTCGCTCTTTTCCGGCGGCACAAGGCCCTCAATACCGGCCAGAAGCTCTTCTTCCGACATCTGGTCGAAGGTGACCGTCTCAGGCGCATCGTCCTGTTCTTCGCCATCGGCAGCAGCGGTGGCGATGAGGCTGGCCGGATCGGGCTCGGGCTCGTCGACTTCGACGTGCTTCTGCAGCGAATGGATCAGGTCTTCCTTCAGATCGTCGGGCGACAGCATTTCGTCGGCGATCTCGCGAAGGGCGACCACCGGGTTCTTGTCGTTGTCGCGATCGATGGTGATCGAGGCGCCCTGGGAAATCAGCCGGGCGCGGTGGCTGGCAAGCAGAACCAGCTCGAAGCGGTTCTCAACTTTGTCGATGCAATCTTCTACTGTGACACGGGCCATTGCCTGTCCTTTACGTCGGGATCTCGGGATTAGCACCGCGATACAATTAAAAGCGGGCGAATTCAAGTTTTTAGTGAAGCGCTTATGCGACACCTGTGGGAAGCTTCTAATTTTAGAGGTTTCCACTAAAAGTTGCTTGGAATATATCGAATCCTGCCCTAAATCTCGTTTATATGAATAGTTCATAAAGTAAGAATTGTTCTGGATTTAGCAGATAAGCCATTGTTTTGATGGATTATTTGACGTTAGCATTTTCGATAACTCCAAGTGGATTGGTACGCGATGTTCGACCCGCGAGAAAAAATTGCTCTTTTTATTGATGGCGCCAACCTCTACGCGGCGTCCAAGAGTCTCGGCTTTGACATCGATTACCGCAAGCTTTTGAAAGCATTCCAGAAACGCGGCTACCTGCTGCGGGCCTACTATTACACGGCGCTGATCGAAGATCAGGAATATTCCTCGATCCGTCCGCTGATCGATTGGCTGGATTACAACGGCTACAAGGTCGTGACCAAGCCCGCCAAGGAGTTCACGGACTCGATGGGCCGCCGCAAGATCAAGGGCAACATGGATATCGAGCTCGCGATCGATGCCATGGAGCAGTCCGAGACGGTCGACCACCTGGTGATTTTCTCCGGCGATGGCGACTTCACGACGCTGGTCGAAGCGCTGCAGCGCCGAGGCCGTAAGGTTTCGATCATTTCGACGATGGCGACCCAGCCGCCGATGATCGCCGACGATCTTCGCCGGCAGGCCGACCACTTCATCGATCTTCTGTCGCTGAAGAGCGAAATCGGCCGCGACCCATCCGAGCGCCCTGCCCGCCCAACCGAGCCGGTAGCATCGAGCGACTACGAAAGCTGAAGAGTCCGATGGATCAACGAACGAACCGCAGCAGATGCCGCGGTTCGTTTCTAACGATCAGCCATTGTCCTTGAGCAGCCTGCTCTTCTGCCTGTTCCAATCACGTTCTTTTTCAGACTGGCGCTTGTCATGGAGCTTCTTGCCCTTGGCGAGCGCCAGTTCCATTTTGGCGCGACCGCGATCGTTGAAATAGATCTTCAACGGGATCAGCGTCATGCCTTCGCGGTTGATGCCGACGCGCAGACGATTGATCTCGCGACCCGAGAGCAGAAGCTTGCGACGACGGCGCGGTTCGTGATTGAACCGGTTCGCCTGCAGGTATTCGGGAAGATAGGAATTGATCAGCCAGATCTCGCCCTGCTCGTCGGACGCGTAGGACTCGGCGATGTTGGCCTTGCCCTCGCGCAGCGACTTCACCTCGGTCCCCATCAGCACGATGCCGGCCTCATAGGTATCGATGATCTCGTAATTGTAGCGCGCCTTGCGGTTTTCCGCGACGATCTTCTTGACGACGCGATCGCTGCCTTTGGGGGCCATGACAAATTCCAATTGCTCGGGGGCGCGATCTCCGCGCCCGCACTTCCTGCGCTTTATGTAGAGGCACGGCCCTGTTTTGTGAAGGCCGTGCTTGGCATCAGTTCAGCAGGCCTGCGTGACGCAGCGCTTCGTCGAGCGCCGCCTCGGTGCTGGTTTCCAGCGACGAGACCAGCGGCGAGCGAACCGTGCGGTTCATGCCGCGAATCCTGGACAGACCATACTTGGCCCCGCAAAGGCCCGGCTCCAGGAAGATGGCCTTGTGAAGCGGCATCAGGCGATCCTGATACTCGAGCGCCGCGGCATAATCGCCGGCAAGCGTCGCCGCCTGGAATTCGGCACAGAGACGCGGTGCAACATTGGCGGTGACCGAGATGCAGCCCATGCCGCCATGGGCGTTGAAGCCGAGCGCCGTTGCGTCCTCGCCCGAAAGCTGGCGGAATTCCTTGCCGCAGGTCAGACGCTGTTCGGACACGCGCTCGATCTTGCCGGTGGCATCCTTGACGCCGACGATGTTGGAATAGGTTCTGGCGAGCGCGCCCATCGTTTCCGGCGTCATGTCGATGACCGAACGGCCTGGAATATTGTAGATGTAGATCGGCAGCTTGATCGCTTCGGCAATGGCCGCGAAATGGGCGAACAGGCCCTTCTGCGTTGGCTTGTTGTAATACGGCGTAACGACCAGCACGGCATCGGCACCGGCCTTTTCCGCATGCTGGGCAAGCTCTACCGCTTCGCGCGTGTTGTTTGATCCGGCGCCGGCCATGACAGGAACACGCTTGGCCGCAGCCTCGATACAGAGTTCGACAACCCGCTTGTGCTCGGCATGCGACAGGGTCGGAGATTCGCCCGTCGTTCCAACCGGAACGAGACCGCTGCTGCCTTCCTTGATCTGCCAGTCGACATGACCGGCAAAGGCAGCCTCATCGACGAGGCCGGCATCGGTGAAAGGGGTGACGAGTGCGGGAATGGATCCCTGGAACATGCAGAACTCCTTACGACCGCAATCCATGCTTCGGCCGCATTCCTTGAATATGAGGAGCGCACCATAGTGCGGCGAAAACGCTGCGACAAGCATGCACATCTCCGTTGCAACAAATTCCGATAGCAAATGTGAATGAAATTGAAGGGCTTCGGTAAGGTTTCGTTAATATGCGTCCCAGCAAATGGACGGACGTGTTTCCATTGCGAGTCCCACCCATGAAGAAAGCTGTTCTGACCCTGTCCGCGCTCGGCCTGACCGTCGCCGTGTGGAACAGCTTTGCCGCGCCGCTACCAAGCACCGATGTGCCCGTCCCCGACGTGAAACCGCTGGGTTTCGTGCCGCAGACCTCGATGCCGGCGTCGATGATCACAGGCGCCATTCCGCGCAGCCAGTCCGTGGCGCCTGTCAACAGCGCCCTCAAATCCGGCCTTGATGCGCTTTCCGCCAAAGACCCGATGCAGGCAATTTCGGTTCGTGACGGGATGCCTGCGGGTACGCTGGATCGGCATATCCTGACATGGGCCATCGCCGTTTCCGGGCAGAAGGGCGTGCCTTCCGTAGAGATCGCTACCGCCGCGCGCGAACTGCAGGGTTGGCCGGGTCTTGCAAAACTGCGCCTCTATTCCGAGCGCGCGCTCTACGACGAAAACCCTTCGCCCGGCGCCGTGCTGGCGGCATTCGGCGAGACGGCACCGGAGACGACATCGGGCGCGATGATCCTGTCGCGCGCGCTCGTGGCGACAGGCAAGCAGACGCAGGCCGCGAAATACATCCGCAAGATCTGGCGCGGCGAGGCTTTGGACACGGCGACAGAGGACAAGATCCTGGCCGAATTCGCCGGGCTGCTCACCGTCACCGACCATAAGGCGCGCATGGAATATCTGATGTACCGCAACCGCACGGTACAGGCGAAGCGCTTTGGCGATCTCGGACAGGCGCAGTCGCTCTACAAGGCTTGGGAGGCTGTTTCCAATAAGGCGCCAAATGCCGGCGCGCTGCTGGCCGGCGTCGATGGCAAGTGGAACGGCGACCCCGGCTATCTCTTCGCGCGCATCGAATACCTGCGTAAACAGGAAAAATATGCAGAAGCCGCAAAGCTGCTGCAGCAGATGCCGCGCGATCGCGACGAACTCGTCAATGCTGGCGAATGGTGGAACGAGCAGCGCATCGTCAGCCGCGGCCTGGTCGATCAGGGTCAGTTCAAGGCGGCTTACGGCATCGTTTCCAGATATGCGGCGACGACGCCGGCGGATATCGTCGAGGCGGAATTCCATGCGGGCTGGTACGCGCTGCGTGGGCTGCAGGATGCTGCCAGCGCGCAGAACCATTTTCGCAAGATCCTGGATTTCTCGAACGGCCCGATCTCGGTGTCTCGCGCCTGGTATTGGATGGGGCGTTCGGCGGAGGCCGGCGGCCCCGGCAAGGCAACAGAGTTCTATGCCAAGGCCGCGAGCTATCCGACGACGTTCTACGGCCAGTTGGCCGGAGAGAAGCTCGGCCGCAAGGCCATCAATGTCAGCTACCCCTCCCCCACTCTAGCCGACCGACAACGCTACACCGCGCGCGAAGCGGTGCAGGCAATCGCGCGGCTCGACGCCGCCGGCCATGGCTGGCGCGCCAATGCACTTTACATCGCGCTCGGCGAGCAGATGCAGAGCCCCGGCGAACTCGCAATCCTCAGCGCCCAGGCCGAGCGATCCGGCGATCACCATCTGTCTCTGCAGATCGGCAAGAGCGCCTATGCCCGCGGCATTGATGTGGCGGCGCTAGCATTCCCGATCGGCGTCATTCCCGGCAGCGCCAACATTTCAGGCTCCGGCAAGGCGCTCGCCTATGCGATCGCGCGGCAGGAAAGCGCCTTCAACCCGGCCGCGGTCTCGGTGGCCGATGCGCGCGGGCTATTGCAGATCCTGCCTGGCACCGCCAAGGCTGTCGCCAAGCGCCACAACATCACCTATTCCAAGGACAAGCTGACGGCGGATGCCGGCTATAACGCGACGCTTGGCGCGCATTATCTCGGCGAACAGATCGACGCCTTCGGCGGCTCCTACATCATGACATTCATCGCCTACAATGCCGGGCCGAAGCGCGTTCCGGAATGGATCGACCGCTATGGCGATCCGCGCGGCAAATCGATCGACGCCGTGGTCGACTGGATCGAGCGCATCCCCTTCCCCGAAACGCGAAACTACGTGCAGCGGGTGATGGAGAACTACGAGGTCTACAAGGCGCGGCTCGGCCAGCCTGCCGATATCGAGCGCGACCTGATCGGCGGCCGCACCTCCTCCTGATGGACGTTTGTGGCTTTTGCCGCTGAACTATACACTCCTCGCCAGCAGCGAGGCGTGCCGAATGAGCGAACCGAACGGACAGGCATTTTCTGACAGGACTGTGACCACCGAAGACGGCCTGCATCTCCACCTCAGAGACTACGATCCCGGCCCGCATGCCATCGGATCACAGTTACCGGTGATCTGTCTTCCCGGACTGACGCGCAACGCGCGCGATTTCCACCAACTGGCAATGGTTCTTTCGCGGGATGTGAAGGCTCCAAGGCGGGTCATAGCGCTGGATTACCGGGGTCGCGGCCTCTCCGACGGGGATGACAACAAGACGAACTACACCGTTCTCGTCGAAACCCGGGATGTGATCCGTGTCTGCGCTTGTCTCGACATCAATCAGGCCGCGTTTATCGGCACCTCACGCGGCGGGCTGATTGTTCATATGCTTGCGCTAGCCAAGCCGGATCTGCTCGCTGCGGTCGTTCTTAACGACATTGGCCCGGTGATCGAGCCCAGGGGGTTGATGCAAATCCGCGACGATCTTAATTCCGCGATGCCGCCGCGAAACTGGGCGGCTGCCGCAGACATGTTGAAGGCTCGTCATGGCGCGGGCTTCCCTGCCCTCGGTAAGCAGGATTGGGTTGAAATGGCTGATGCAATCTATCGGGAGATTGACGGCAGGATTGTTGCTGACGCCGATCCGGCCATCGCAGCACAATTGATGACGATCGATTTTGGCAAGCCGTTGCCGGATCTGGAGCCAATTTGATGCGCTGGCGGGCGTGTCTATGATGGTGATCAGAGGCGAGCATTCGGCGCTACTGTCGGAGGTCACCGTGGCAGAGATGGCCGCGAGGCGTCCGGATGCACAAATGGTTTTGGCGCGTGGGCAAGGCCATCCGCCGCTGCTTCATTTGCAGCCTGTGGTAGATGAGATCAAGGCGTTTCTGGGTCGCACCTGACAATAGAAGCAACTTGTCGCCTTCCGGCCGTCTGGAGAGAACGAACAGGAGAGACTCGATGCGCGGCCACAGCCAGACTGAAATGTTTAAGCCGCAGAATAAAAAAGCCCGGCTTGAGAGCCGGGCTTTCCTGATTGACCGAGGTCAGATCAGATTAGAATGCACGCTGCAGACGGAAGTAACCGGTTGTTTCTTCGTCGGCGTTGTCCGGATCGACGTACTGAACCGAAGCCTTGGCGTAGAAGTTCTCGGTGATCTGGTAGTCAACCGTGAGGCCAACCTTCCAAGCGTCATCACCGGTGAAGTCGCTGCCAGCTGCGTTCAGGCCGTAGTTACCGAAGTACTGAGCACCTGGCGTGATCTTCAGCTTGTCGGTTGCCTGGATTGCGTATTCAGCAGCAACAGTCCATTCAGACTCTTCGAAGTAGGCGTTCGGGCCGGAAGCCCAAGCTGCTGCGAGGCCGAGAGTGCCGGGACCGATTGCAACGGTGCCCATGCCGCGGATCGCACCTTCTTCGGTGTCCGTGTCGTAACCGCCGATCAGCTGGTAGCTGAATACGCCGGCCTTGCCGCCGATACCGGCAGCGATGCCAACGTTGTTCGGGTTCTCGCCAGCAGAGATGGAGTCTTCGAGTTCGTCAACCGAAATACCGGCGTAGAAATCGCCGCTTTCGTACTGGTAACGCAGCGAGTTGTGCAGCGTTGCGTTCGAAGCGAGCGAGTCGGTTTCGCCAGAAAGGCCATCGTCCCACCAGCTGTAGAACAGACCAGCGCGGATGCCGGCGATGTCGATGTAAGCCGAGTCAAGGATCGTCTCCTGATCGGATGCGTTGTCAGCATTTGCCTGCAGAACGATCACGCCGGTCAGAGGACCGTATTCGGTGTCGCTCTTTGCAGTGAACTGCACCTGGCCGCGTGTGAACGCATCCCAGTCAGAACCTTCGCCGGTGATTGCATCAGCGCCTTCGTTACGGCCGCCGTTAACCTGGAAACGGATGTAACCTTCGATCTTCAGGCAGGTTTCCGTGCCCGGGATGTAGAAGTAGCCAGTGCCGTATGCGTCGCAAACGCGAACGTATTCTACTGCTTCTGGTTCAGCTGCAACAATCGCGTCAGCAGCCTGTGCGCCAGATACAACTGCCAGAGCAGCTGCGGAGCCGAGAAGTAGGCTCTTGATGTTCATATTGACCTCCAATTCAAAGTTTCGATCGGATCCGGGTTTTTCGCCGTTAAGGCAGCGTTCCCTGCCCCTTCACCGTGTTTCAAGAAGTTGGACGATCAACCGTCCCTGCTTCCGAGGTTGAAAATACAAGACGCGGCCTGTCACGCAATCACCAACTTGCCGGTTGGGGGTATTTGCAACAGCCTTACGTATGCGCTGTTGCTGAAAGGTCACAAATGCGACACGCGGCCGTCTCGTTTGTTTATACTTCGTTAAGAAAACGCTGGTTTTGCGGGAACTTAAGCGACGTAGCGCTCCTTACTCCCCGAGCATATGTGCCACATTGGAACCTGTTTTTCGCCAGATTCGCCTGATTGGCAGGCTGTAGCAGCAAACAGGAAGATAGCCGGGTGACAATTCGGTGGAGGCTGCGGCCGAGATTCAGTTGCGAGAGCCGAACCGATTCTTCGGCTGATTCCCATTGCAATCGAAATGCCGAGCAGATCGGGCGCGATATCGCACAGCAGTGCGCGCTGTTTGGATCGTTAAATTGTGAAAAAAATTGTCTCTTGGGAAAATGGCGGAGAAGATGGGATTCGAACCCACGATACCCTTCCGGGTATACTCCCTTAGCAGGGGAGCGCCTTCGACCACTCGGCCACCTCTCCGGTCGAGAGCCTGATAGAGTCATTCGCCGGGGGACGCAAGCGCTTTTTCGGCTTTGTCCCGGAAGAAAAGCCGGCTCAGCTCTGTGCCAGCAATTGCTTCAGGTCGGCGGCCGCATCAGCGAGAATCGCCTTGTCTGGATTTATGCCGAGTTCCAGCATCTTCTTGCCGCTGACATAGGCCTTGGCGTCATTGATCGCGTCGACGGCGATGAACTGGCCGGCCTTGAAGTACCAGATCGAGTGCGCGCCTTCGCGGGCGCCGGGGCGCAGGAGGGTTTCGTCGTATCCGAGATTGAAGCCGGCGATCTGCAGCTTCACATCATACTGATCCGACCAGAACCACGGCTTGGGCTCATAAGGCGCGCTTCCGCCAGCAATGACGGCGGCCGCGGCATCGGCCTGGTCGACGGCGTTCTGTACCGATTCGAGACGAATGCGCCCACCCTGCCACGGGAGAACGGCACAATCGCCGGCGGCGAAGATGGCAGGGTCGGAGGTTCTTGCGAATTCATCGACGACAATGCCGTTCGCCACGTTCAGACCGGCTTCCTTGGCGAGCTGGTCGTTCGGTGTGACGCCGATGCCGACGATGGCGAAATCGATGTCGATGATCGAACCATCCGACAGTTCGGCGCCGACGAGCTTGCCGTCCTTGCCGATCAGATGCTTGAGGCCAGTTTTTTCGCGAATCCTGACATCGTGTGTCTCGTGGATGACGCGCATGATATCGGCGGTCTCCTTGGAGGCGACGCGCTGCAGGATGCGATCGGCCATTTCGATGACCGTGACTTCGAGTCCGAGATGACGGGCAACGGCGGCCGCTTCGAGGCCGATATAACCGCCCCCTATAATAAGGACGCGGCGGCCCGGGCGCATTTCTTCGGCAAGCAAGTCAGCATCGCGCTTGTCGCGGGCGACATAAACACCCTTGAGATCGCCGCCGATCGCGGCGGGAAGACCGCGCGGCGTCGAGCCCGTCGTGAGCGCAAGCGTGCCGTAATCGATCTTCGAGCCATCCTGAAGCACGACCTGTCTGCTGTCGCGCTTGATCTGCTCGACCCAGGTGGACAGGCGAATCTCGACATCATTGTCGACGAACCACTGTTCCGGCCGAAACAGCAGGCGGTCGAAGCTCATCTCGCCGAGCAGGTATTTCTTGGTGAGCGGCGGGCGCTGATAGGGCAACACGTCCTCGGCGCCCAGGATCGTGATCGGCCTCAGATCCTTGAGGGCCCGCAGCTTGGCCGCCATTGCAAAGCCTGCCTGTCCCGCGCCGATAATCACCAGTCTGTCCGTCACGATCTCACTCCCGCACTCATGCTCGCATCGGCAAAGGCCTATCCCCTGCCCCTTGCGCCGTCAACCGAAGCGGATCGCCCTCAGGCAATGTCGGTCCAGCGGCGATGATGACGGGACTTTGCCATGGCGCGAACAGACTTTTCTATCCCAAGACCGTCTTCGACTGTGGCGATGGACGACGGGCAACGTGATATCGCACAAATTAGACGACCATGTACGCGGCTTTTGAAGCTGGGGATCGATCCTCAGGGCGGCCGCATATCGATCGAACGGACTCAGGGATGGCGAGCAGCACTCTCCATAGCGAAAGCGGTTTCGGAATGACTAATTCATTTTGGCGGGCCCGCTGGCTTGTTGGCAGCGATAGAAAAATCTGCGAACCTCATAAGTACAATGGTTTAGCTGTTTGAGAAACGGATATGCCGCCCGATCGAAATCCTCTATGGTCGCAAATCTGGAATATACGTTTCATTTTGCGGATGACCTTATGGACAATGACACCAAGGCGGCGCGCGTTCCGCGCGACTTCGAAAGCCTGCGCAGCACGATCATCGAGCGCAAGGCAACGATGCCTAAGCGCTTGGCCCAGGTCGCGGCCTTCGCGCTCGCCAATCCCGACGAGATCGCCTTCGGCACGACCGCGAGCATTGCCGCCGCCTCCGACGTTCAGCCGTCGACGCTGGTGCGACTGGCGCATCATCTCGGCTACGAAGGTTTTTCCGACCTGCAGAGCATTTTTCGCGAGCGCCTGCGCGACCGGACGCTGACCTATGAGGAAAGGCTGGTTACGCTAGAACAGACCACCGGCGACGACGAGGATGCCAACCTTCTCTCCGGTTTCATCGCGGCGGCCGGCCAATCGATCAACCGGCTGGCGGCGACCATCCAATCGGAAACCTTTACGCGCGCGGTCGATATTCTGGCTGCGGCCGATACGATCTATCTGATCGCCAAGCGGCGCTCCTACCCGCTGACGGCTCATATGAGCTACGCCTTCTCGAAGCTGAACATCCGCCACCAGATCGTTGCCTCGCCGAACGGGGTGGATGTCGAAACCGTGCAATTCGCCACGGCGAAGGATGCAGCGATCGCGGCGAGTTTTTCGCCCTACGCGGCAGAGAGCCTCGGCCAAGCGGAGATGCTGGCGGAACGCGGTGTGCCCGTCGTGGTCATCACCGATTCGGCCTTCTCGCCGCTGGCCGCTAGCGCCACATGCTGGTTCGAGGTGGCGGAGGCCGATTTCGCCGGCTTCCGTTCGCTGTCCGCGTCGATGGCACTGACCATGGCGCTGCCGGTGGCGATCGCCGAGCGGCGGCGCAAGCTGGCGCAGGCCAAACCCAAAAAAGCCAAAATGGAATAAATATTCTGAATTGACATTCAAACGGAACCGATGTTTCATTGATGAAAATCCACCGGCAGGTCATGCCGGCAGACAATGATCGGGAGGACATCATGGTGGAATCGAATCCGGCACGACCGGAACTATCGCTCGATGTGATCACCATCGGCCGTTCTTCGGTCGATCTCTACGGCCAGCAGATCGGCTCCAAGCTTGAGGACATCGGGTCTTTCGCCAAGTCGGTCGGCGGCTGCCCGGCCAACATCGCCATCGGCACGGCGCGCCTGGGCCTCAAGTCAGGCCTGATCACCCGCGTCGGCAACGAGCAGATGGGCCGTTTTATCCGCGAACAATCGGCGCGCGAGGGTGTGGCGACCGACGGCATCGTCACCGACAAGGATCGGTTGACCGCGCTGGTGCTGCTCGCGGTCGAGGCCGAAGGCGTTTCGCCGATGATCTTCTACCGCTCCGACTGCGCCGACATGGCGCTGGAGGAAGGCGATATCGACGAGGCCTATATAAAGTCGTCGCGCGCGGTGCTGGTGTCTGGCACGCATTTCTCCCGCCCGAACACGGAAGCGGCGCAGCGCAAGGCGATCCGCATCGCCAAGGCCAATGGCCGCAAGGTGATCTTCGATATCGACTACCGCCCGAACCTCTGGGGCCTTGCCGGCCATGCCGAGGGTTTCGAGCGCTATGTGAAATCGGATCGCGTGTCCTCCAAGATGAAGGAGACGCTGCCGGATTGCGACCTGATCGTCGGCACCGAAGAGGAGATCCTGATCGCATCCGGCGCCGACGATGTGCTGGGTGCGCTGAAAGAGATTCGCCGACTGTCGGCCGCGACCATCGTGCTGAAGCGCGGCGCCATGGGCTGCATCGTCTACGACGGGCCGATTTCCGACGATCTCGAAGCCGGCATCATCGGTGAAGGGTTTCCGATCGAGGTGTTCAACGTGCTCGGCGCCGGCGATGCCTTCATGTCCGGCTTCCTGCGGGGATGGCTGAAGGACGAACCGCTGAAGACCTGCGCCACTTGGGCAAATGCCTGCGGCGCCTTTGCGGTCTCGCGCCTGCTCTGCTCGCCGGAATATCCGACATGGGCCGAGCTCGATTTCTTCCTGAAGAACGGCAGCAAACATCGCGCGCTGCGCAAGGACGAGGCGATCAACCACATCCATTGGGCCTCGAATCGCAAGGGCGACATTCCGCTCCTCATGGCGCTTGCGATCGATCACCGCTCGCAACTGACCAGCGTCTGTGACGAACTCGGCGTCGATTATAAGAAGATCGTGGAATTCAAGCGGCTGGCGGTCGAGGCTGCGGCACGCGTTGCCGATGGCCGCAGCGGCTACGGCATGCTGATCGACGAGCGCTTCGGCCGTGACGCCTTCTTCGACGCGGCGACCAAGAATTTCGCCTGGATCGGCCGGCCGGTAGAGCTGCCGGGCTCGAAGCCGCTGCGCTTCGAATTCAGCCAGGATATCGGCTCGCAGCTCACCGAATGGCCGCTCGACCATTGCATCAAGTGCCTGTGCTTTTATCATCCCGACGATCCGACCGATCTCAAGGCGGAGCAGCAGGAGAAGCTGCGGACACTGTTCGAGGCCGCGCGCAAGGTCGGCCGGGAGCTGCTGGTCGAGATCATCGCCAGCAAGAACGGGCCGCTTACCGACGATACGATTTCGACGGCGATGGAAGAGCTCTACGCGCTCGGCATCAAGCCCGACTGGTGGAAGCTGGAGCCGCAGGCATCCAGCGCTGCATGGAAGAAGATTGATGCTGTCATCGCTAAGAACGATCCGTGGTGCCGTGGTATCGTGCTGCTCGGGCTGGAGGCACCGGCGGACGAGCTGCTGAAAGGTTTCGAGGCGACGCTAGCGGCTCCGTCGGTCAAGGGCTTTGCCGTCGGGCGGACGATCTTTGCCGATGCCGCTCGCGCGTGGCTTTCGGGCAAAATCGACGACGAGGGGGCGATATCGGATATGGCCGGACGCTTCCGGGAGCTGACCGAGGCGTGGTTGAAGACACGCGGGCTGAACTGAGGAATTAGACCCCTCCCCAACCCCTCCCCACAAGGGGGAGGGGCTTAACCTAGCAGCACCCGACGCTTTTCAACTTTAACCTCCGAAGGGTGTGAAACGTTGAAAGACTGGCGAGACGGTGCCACAGGTTAGCCCCTCCCCCTTGTGGGAAGGGGTTGGGGAGGGGAAAACTCTACAAGTGTTGCGGGAGGAGCCTGATGGGCAAGACTGTACGACTGACGATGGCACAGGCCGTCACCCACTTTCTGAAGAAGCAGATGACCGTCGTCGACGGGAAGAAAGTGCCGATCTTCGGCGGCGTCTGGGCGATCTTCGGACATGGCAACGTCGCCGGCATCGGCGAGGCGCTCTACCAGGTGCGCGGCGAATTGCCGACCTACCGCGCTCATAACGAACAAGGCATGGCGCATGCCGCGATCGCCTACGCCAAGGCGAGCTTTCGGCAGCGGTTCATGGCCTGCACGACGTCGATCGGACCCGGCGCGCTGAACATGGTGACGGCTGCCGGCGTTGCGCATGTCAACCGCATTCCGGTGCTCTTCCTGCCCGGCGACGTCTTCGCCAACCGCGCGCCGGATCCGGTGCTGCAGCAGATCGAGGATTTCGGCGACGGCACGGTCTCGGCCAACGATGCCTTCCGCCCGGTCTCGCGCTACTTCGACCGCATTACCCGGCCGGAACAGATCATCTCGGCGCTGAAGCGCGCCATGCAGGTGTTGACCGATCCGCTCGACTGCGGCCCTGTCACGCTCTCGCTTTGCCAGGACGTGCAGGCCGAAGCTTTCGACTATCCCGAAAGCTTCTTCGAGGAGAAGGTCTGGACCACGCGCCGCCCTCGCCCCGATGCCGACGAACTGGCCAATGCCATTGCGCTGATCAAGAAGTCGCATAAGCCCGTGATCATCGCCGGCGGCGGCGTGCTCTATTCGCAGGCGACCAAAGAACTCACCGATTTCGCGGATGCTCACGGCGTTCCCGTGGTCGTCACACAGGCAGGCAAGTCGGCGATCGATGAGCGGCATCCGCTGGCGCTCGGCTCCGTTGGGGTGACCGGTACGTCAGCGGCCAACGCGCTTGCCGAGGAAACGGACCTGCTGATTGCCGTCGGCACCCGTTGCCAGGATTTCACCACCGGTTCGTGGGCGCTGTTCAAGAACGAAAAGCTGTCGATCCTCGGCGTCAACATCGCCGCCTACGATGCCGTCAAGCATGACGGGCATCCTTTGGTAGCCGACGCGCGGGAAGGCCTGAAGGCGATCTCGGCGGGGCTTGCCGGCTGGAAAGCGCCTGCGGCGTTGGCCGCCAAGGCGGAGGCCGAGAAGAAGATCTGGGTGGAGGCCGCCGCAAAGGTGATGGCATCAACCAATGCGGCACTGCCATCCGACGCGCAGGTGATCGGCGCGGTGGTGCGGTCGATCGGCGGCGAGAACACGGTGGCGCTATGTGCTGCCGGCGGCCTGCCGGGCGAGTTGCACAAGCTGTGGCCAGCCACCGTGCCCGGCAGTTACCACATGGAATACGGCTTCTCCTGCATGGGCTACGAGATCGCCGGCGGCCTCGGCACCAAGATGGCGCATCCCGAAAAGGATGTCGTCGTGATGGTCGGCGACGGATCCTACATGATGATGAATTCCGAGCTCGCAACATCGGTGATGCTGGGGCTGAAGCTCAACATCGTCCTGCTCGACAACCGCGGCTACGGCTGCATCAACCGGCTGCAGATGGGCACCGGCGGCGCCAACTTCAACAATCTGCTCAAGGATAGCTATCACGAGGTCATGCCCGAGATCGATTTCCGCGCGCATGCCGAGAGCATGGGGGCGATTGCGGTGAAGGTGGCGTCGATTGCCGAGCTGGAGAAGGCGATCGCCGATTCGCGCGGGAATGATCGGACCTCGGTGTTCGTGATCGATACTGATCCGTTGATCGTGACGGAAGCTGGTGGCCACTGGTGGGATGTCGCCGTGCCGGAAGTGAGCCCGCGCGAGCAGGTGAACAAGGCGCGCAAGGCATATGTCGAGAAGCGGGCCGCACAGCGGATCGTGTGAGTGATTATAGGTTAGAGCAAGTGGCCCCCTCATCCGCCCTTCGGGCACCTTCTCCCCGGTGGGGAGAAGGGGGAACTGGAGAGCACGGCATATCCCTTCTCCCCATTGGGGAGAAGGTGGCGGCAGCCGGATGAGGGGGCTCCGGCCTTGCTGATTTGAGAGAATGACGAGGAGAAACACCCATGAAAGCCAAACTCGGCATGTCGCCCATCGCGTGGTGGAACGACGATCTTCCCGAACTCAGCGATGACGTATCGCTCGAGGAGTGCCTGCGGCAGTCCCGCGGAGCCGGCTTTACCGGCATGGAACAGGGGCGCCGTTTCCCCAGCAATCCGCAGGAGATGCTGCCGATACTGCGCGCCGCGGATGTGACGCTGTGCGGCGGCTGGTTTTCGGGCACGCTTGTCGATGAGGAGCTTGCGGCCAACAAGGACCGTATCGCGCCGATGATCGCGCTGTTCAAGGCGGTCAACGCGCCCTGCATCGTCTATGGCGAGGTCGGGCGCTCGATCCAGGGCGACCGCTCCAAGCCGCTCGCCACCAAGCCAAAGCTCTCCGACGACGAGATGAAGGCCTATGGACGTCGGCTGACGGAATTCGGCGAATGGTGCGCCGAGCAGGGCATGCCGCTTTCCTACCACCATCACATGGCAGCCGTCGTCGAGACCGAGCCGGAACTCGACGCCTTCATGCGCAATTCGGGCGAAGGCATTCCGCTCCTGCTCGATGCCGGGCATCTGGCCTTTGCCGGCGGCGACGTGCTGCGCGCCATCGACAACCATCACGCCCGCATCAACCACGTCCACGTCAAGGATATCCGCCAGTCGGTCGTCGATGGGCTGGATCGGAGCCGCCAGTCCTTCCTCGACGCGGTGGCGCTCGGCGCGTTCACAGTGCCGGGCGACGGCTCGCTCGATTTCGGCGCAATCGTCAAGCGATTCGCCGATTATGGCTACGAAGGCTGGTTCGTCGTCGAGGCCGAACAGGATCCGCGCAAGGCGCCGCCACAGAAGATGGCGGAGGTCGGTCATGCGGAATTGATGCGGGTGATGACGGCAGCTGGCTATACGGTGGAAACGGAAGGGTTTCCGAAGGGATAATTTTCGGCGGGAACCGTGCGTGCGACACTCCCCTCCGTGCGGCCGGACAGAGGGGGTGACCCGCCAAGAAGTTTATCATTTCGAGGAGACACAGAATGCCAAACCTCAAAGTCAAACCAACCGGCACGCATGGGCGCGTCAGCCACGTGACGCCCGAAAGCGCCGGCTGGACCTATGTCGGCTTCGACCTGCATCGGCTGAAGCCCGGTGAGACGGTTTCGGGCGAGACCGGCGAGCGCGAGGTCTGCCTCGTCTGGGTGAGCGGTAAGGGCAAGGCCAGCGCCGGGACACGGGATTTCGGCACGCTCGGTGAGCGCATGAGCCCGTTCGACGGCGCACCGCACGCGCTCTACATTCCGATGGAATCGGCCTGGTCGGTGACCGCCGAAACAGATCTCGAACTCGCGGTCTGTTCGGCGCCTGGCGGTGGAACTTACGAAGCCAAGGTGATCCCGCCGGGTACGCATCCGCCGTTGACACGCGGCAAGGGCACCAATGTCCGCCACGTCAACAATATCATGCCGGAGGACGACGCATCGGCGCATTCGTTGCTGGTCGTCGAGGTGATCACGCCCGGTGGGCATACGTCCTCCTACCCGCCGCACAAGCACGACCAGGACAACCTGCCGAACGAGAGCTTCCTCGAGGAGACCTATTATCATCGCCTCAACCCGCCGCAGGGCTTCGGCTTCCAGCGCGTCTACACCGACGATCGCTCGCTCGACGAGGCGATGGTGCTGGAGGACGGCGACGTGACGCTGGTTCCCAAGGGGTATCACCCATGCGCCGCCACCCATGGCTATGATCTCTACTATCTCAACGTCATGGCCGGGCCGAAGCGCGTGTGGAAATTCTACAACGCGCCCGAGCATGAATGGCTGCTCAAGGCATAGGACTAAGCGAAAGCAACATGATCGAAAGCCGCGCCCGTTGCGCGGCTTTCGCTATTACGTGACCTGACACCTCAGATCTCAAGTACGAGTTGCGGCAGACTGTTCGAGGTCTTGCGCGGCGAGACACCGTTTTCATCGACCTGCGCATTCACTCTTTGGCGAAATGCCGAGAAGCTGTCGAAAGTGACAACATCGACGGGTTCGTCGAAGTGGATGGTCAAATGGTGCAGTCCGCCGGATAAGGCAGCGAGTGCCAACACCTTGCCTGTGAAAGGCTGGTTGAGATAGCGGCCACGGATGCGCGCGCCGACGGCGAGCGAGGCCATGGGCGGCGTATTCGATCGACCGGCAAGCGCAGAAAGCGTGTTCCAGTCGCGCTCGCCATACTGCTTGGCAATGAGTTCGAGCGCGGCGCTGTGGGATATTGGCGTTTGGTTTGCGTCCATTGCCTGACGCAACCGCTTCGCCTGAGCCTTCAGATCGTCGATCGAAGGATAGTTCATGGGTTCAGCCTTTTCCAAAGGCATGCCGTTTCGACTATAAGTGGGAGCTCGCATTGCCATCAGCCAGCATGCGCAAAAGGGCTGTGACCGTTCATTTCCCGAGAGCTTCACCATGGATTTTTCATCCGCGAGCGGCTGGCGTCTCGAACCGTCCCTCATATGCGCGACGGACCGGCTTCTGTCAATCTGAGTATTTTTACGGCAAACTCCGCATTTACTGCCTAAAAATGGGACTTTTCATCCTCACGATCCGCATAAGCTTATACTTTTAAAGATCTTTTTCAGAACTATTCAGCACACTTGGCCTAGATTGAAACCAGACAACAAGCGGGGGCGAACATGGCCTTTCAGATGAACCTCGACACCATCCATCCCGAGCCGGAGCAGGCTTATCGCGAATTCGCACTGGATCGTCCAGGCAAGGTCATTTTCGTCGGCCATCATCTCAGCACCGCTACCCAGATCCGTTGCCTGATCCGCAGCATCACGCTTGCCGGCGCGACGATCGAGGTCAATCCCGGCATCGAGATGCCGAACCACTTCTTCCTTGAAATCCTAGGTATTCATGACGAGATTGGCGCCACGCTGGTGAAGCGCGAAGGCGAGATCGCTACGATCAGTTTTAACATGCTGATCAATGCCGAGTTCCTCCACCACGTCCTGCGGCTCAACTTCGAGACCTGATTGTTACGAAAAATCGCGGGCAAGAGCCCGCGATTTCCTTGAACAATCCTCGCAGAATCGGCGCTCAAGCCGCAAGGCGGCGCTGAATCTGATCAACCGGCATATTGGTATAATCCTTGGGGATTTCCGCCGAAATCACGGCCTGCGCCTCGACACTAAGATTGCCGCGCAAGGTGCCCAGCGCGCGCGGCGGAGCGATGAGCACGATGTTGGTCGCTTCGTCATCCTTGATCAAATCATCCAGCTTGAACGCGATCTGCTTGAGAAACTCAGCTTCGGCCTGATCGTGCCAGTCGGTTTCCTGAACAGCGCTACCGCTCGTTCCGTTGGCTGCATGCGTGCGCCCCGGCTTTCCGGTGCCGAGTTCCCGGTCTGGCTCGTTTGGTTGAGCCAAGGTTTCCTTGACCTTCAAATCAATGCTCATGACGTCGCCGTCGTTCTGCATGATGAGAGCCTTTCCTCCGTCGCATACGACAACCCAGGAATGTCTTGGCACTCTGATATCAGCCATCTTGATCTCCTCATGTGATCTCCGGAGCGCAGGGGTGCGCGCCTTCAACACAGTGCAAACGTGCGGGCCGCGAAAGAGTTCGGCTATTTCGGAGATTTCACGCGGCAGGCGATCCAATCACCGTCGATGGCGTAGAAGATGAGGCAACAGGGAAAATCCAATGAGAACCGCTCTTGTCGCTTACGCCGGATCGCTGACCACACTGCTCGTCCTGGATGCCGTCTGGCTCGGGCTTATCGCCCGAACCTTCTATCGCGATCAGCTTGGGGAAATGATGCTGCCATCGCCCAATCTTGGCGTGGCTGCGGTATTCTATCTGTTCTTCGCCGTTGCCGTCGTAGTGCTCGCCGTTTATCCGGCAATTGCGTCCGGCTCGGTGTGGACCGCCCTCGCCTATGGCTTGATTCTCGGACTGGCGGCCTACGGGACATACGACATCACCAATCTCGCCACGTTGAAGAACTGGCCGCTGATGATGAGCCTTGTCGATCTCGCCTGGGGTGGTTTCGTCACGGCGGCGACCGCTGCTGGTGGGTTTGTGGCGGTCCGTGCGCTCGGTTAAATCTTGCTTCACTAAACTTCTAACGACTTCGTTGATGATTGCGCAAATCATTCGTGTGACGCTCCACGTGCAGGACTAGGATTTTACTAGTTTCAGGAGCGCAATTGCATGCCGATGCTGAACGCCACACACCTTGCAACCGTCAAGTCGGAGATCTACGAGACACGGTGGGAGCAGTTCAATGTGAAGCGCCCTGCCCGCATCATGGCCGTTCGGCCCTGCCTTACCGGGGTTTCGATGCGCAGTGCCGAAATCATCGACATCTCGCGTGGTGGCGCGACACTGCTGGTCGCGTCCGCAACCGGTCTTCCCAAGCACTATTACCTCAACATCCTCGGCCTCGCCTACCGCATCGGGTGTGCTGAAGTGTCCCGTCGAAACGAGCGGCTGCATGTGCGCTTCATCAACTCGCTGGAGCCCGACGTGCTTCGACGCGTGGTTCGCGCGGACTTCATGATCGGCAACACGGAAGCGATCAACGCCAGCCGCACGATCAGCATGTAATCAGGCTTTCCAGAGAATAATCTTTCTTGCCTTGGCATGATCGGCGCCTATTGTTGGCGCGATTTTCACAGCCTCGGGACATGCCTTAGAATGACTGCCTTTTCGCGCTTCACACCGCTTGTCAGCGCCCTGCCCTCCACAGTTCCCTTCGTCGGCCCGGAAGCGATCGGGCGCCAGCGCGGCCTCGTCGTCAAGGCGCGCATCGGCGCCAATGAAAACGGCTTCGGCCCGGCGCCATCGGTGCTTGCGGTCATGCGCGAACAGGCAGACGACATCTGGAAGTACAGCGATCCGGAAAATTACGAACTGAAGCAGGCGCTGTCCGCGCATCTCGGCACCTCCTCCGCCAACATCGCGATCGGCGGTGGCGTCGACGAGCTGCTGGGCCAGATCGTGCGGCTGGTGATCGATCCCGGCGCGCCCGTTGTCACCTCGTTCGGCGGCTACCCGACGTTCAACTTCCATGTCGCCGGATTTGGCGGCCGCTTGGTCACCGTTCCCTATGCGGGGGATCGCGAGGATCTCGGCGGGCTTCTGGACGCGGTCAAACACGAGAATGCGCCGCTCGTCTACCTCGCCAACCCCGACAATCCGATGGGAAGCTGGTGGGATGCGGACAGCGTGATCTCCTTCGCGCGGGCGCTGCCGGAGACGACGCTGCTGGTTCTTGACGAAGCCTATAGCGAAACCGGACCGGCAGACGCACTGCCACCCATCGCCTCACTGATCGATCTGCCGAATGTCATCCGCACGCGCACCTTCTCCAAAGCCTATGGTCTGGCCGGTGCCCGTGTCGGCTATGCCATCTCGACGCCGGGCACGGCGCTCGCCTTTGACAAGATCCGCAACCATTTCGGCATGAACCGTCTGGCGACGGCAGCCGCGCTGGCCGCCGTGAACGATCAGGCCTATCTGCGCGAAGTGGTCGAGAATATTCACGCGGCGCGGGAGCGGATTGCGGCCATCGCCAAGGCCAATGGTCTTGCGCCGCTACCGTCGGCGACCAACTTCGTTGCCATCGATGCCGGCCGCGACGGCACTTACGCAAAGGCAATCGTGGATGGGCTGATGCAGCATGGCGTGTTCATCCGCATGCCGGGTGTCGCACCGCTCAACCGCTGCATTCGCGTCAGTGTCGGGCCTGCCGCCGATATGGATCTGTTCGAATCCGCGCTGCCGCAGGTTTTGAAAGCGATCGACTGAGACCAAACGACAAGAACCGCGCCGGCCTTGTTCCTGCCGGTCGCGGTTCGATATGTCGGCGTAGGTCGCGCAATGCGCCTCGCCAGCCCCCTCTTCGAGGTTATTATTTTTATTGAATTACTGTCGGTGACGATTTCTTAGTGGACCGTCATCCATTCGCGGGCGGCGCGCAGCGCCTCGGCGAGCTGCATCTTGTCCATGCTGGCCGCGAGATCGGCGCGCAGTTCGGCGGCGCGATCGTGACCCTTGATTGCGGCGATGTTCAGCCATTTGTGGGCCGCGACGAGATCGACGGAGCATCCGCGACCTGTCGCATACATCAGACCCATTTCGCAGAAGACGTCGGCGTTGTTCTCGCCACCCATGGTGGCCATTTCAGCATTATGCATTTCAAAGCGTGCCATCGGTTTTATCCCTGTTTAGCCTGTTGTCGACTTGCCCTGTTTTACCTCCGAGCCTTGCCGTCTAACGCGGCTTCTGGTCTCTTCGGTTCGGCGGGTTTGCCCCGCTCGTTTGATGGGTTCACTATGCGGCATGGGCTTCAAAAAACGCCTAAAATGCATGATTAATTTGAGACAAACAAAGTGCAAACGCTTGGTAAATTTGGGTTTTTGTTAAACATCGGATCGCCTGCGCATTAAGGATTCCGGCGTTCGCTTAAGAGAAAATTCAGATTTCAGAATCAACCATTCGTTCACCACGAAATCAGCTGCGAAATGAAGATGCGCCATTATCAGCACGTTTCGCTCCCGCATTCTCCGGCATTTCGACAGTCCAAATATTTACGTTTACGTTCGCGTCAGATAGTTTTCGCGGCCATGGGACATCAGGGAGGTAAAAGATGATCCGCACTCTCATCATGACGGGCGCTCTGGCGCTTTCGGCAACGCTGGCGCAGGCCGAGGAACCGATCCTCGGCAACTGGAAGACGGTCGCTGGCGACACAGCCGTGATCGCCTCGTGCGGCGGCAGCTACTGCATTACATTGAAAACCGGGAAATATGCCGGACGCAAGATCGGCACGCTGGCCGGCACGGGCGGCAGCTACACCGGCGAGATCACCGATCCGACCAACGACAAGACATACAGCGGCTCTGGCACGATCGATGGAAACTCGCTGAAGATGAAGGGCTGCGTGCTCGCCGTTCTCTGCAAGTCGCAGACGTGGACGCGGCTCTAGCGTCAAGCAACGATGCGACGGTCGCGACCGTCGCACTCGACCCCGACCCGTTCCCGCTTTCATGAACGGCGGATGAACCGGCATCTCAGCGTCGGTTCAGCCGGACCATGGCAAAACCATGTCATTCTAAAGTGATCGCCCGACACCAGACATCGGCCACGCACTTTGCAACCCGAACCTTCGATATGGGCAAGGACATGGACGTGCTTATCATGGCAAGACGTTTCACCATCATTACGCTGTTCGCAGCGATCTTCGCCTTCTCGTTCTCGGCCGCCGTCAACCGCAATGCCGGCGGCGGTGCGCAGTCGCATTTCGGCGCGAACTACACCTGCACGGATCGTTTCAGCCCGACTTGCACCGCCTTGAACTGACAAAGCCCCGGCCGCCGGTCATCTAATCCGGCGGTCTGCAATCAACGTCGTTTGCTTGTCAAAAACAACGCTCTATAATGTCTCATGAGCAAACGAATCTCTCCTTCTGCCGCCCTCGACATCTCATCCCCGACTCCGTTCGTGCCGAAGAGCTTCGACGATCCCGTCCAGGCTGTCGATGCGCTGACCGAGCTTTACGAGCGCAATACGGCATTCCTGATCGAGAACTTCGCCGAACTGGCGAAGGGTGCGCCGATCACCTCGCGCTACCGCGCCTTCTATCCCCAGGTCAGCATCGAGACGACGAGCTTCGGGCATATCGACACCCGCCTGTCCTACGGCCATGTGACGGCACCCGGGATCTACACGACGACGATCACCCGCCCATCGCTGTTCCGACACTATCTGAAAGAACAGCTCGGGCACTTGATGCGCAATCACAATGTGCCCGTCGTCGTCTCCGAATCGACGACGCCGATCCCTTTGCATTTCGCCTTTGGCGAGGGTGCGCATGTCGAGGCATCGGCGTCCGCCTTCGTCGACGTGCCGATGCGCGACCTGTTCGACACGCCTGACCTCAACACCACCGACGACGAGATCGCCAATGGCGAATATATCCCGCCGCCGGGTGAGCCCTCGCCGCTGGCGCCGTTCACGGCACAGCGCATCGACTACTCGCTGGCGCGGCTATCTCACTATACGGCGACCAGCGCGCAGCACTTCCAGAACTTCGTGCTGTTCACGAACTACCAGTTCTACATCGATGAGTTCTGCGCCTGGGCGCGCAAATTGATGGCCGATGGCGGCGATGGATACACCTGCTTTGTCGAGCCCGGCAACATCATCACGCACGCCGGGTCGAGCACGCCTGAAACGGATGTCGCCTTCACGCGTCTGCCGCAGATGCCGGCCTATCATCTGAAAAAGAAGGGGCATGCCGGGATCACCATGATCAACATCGGCGTCGGCCCCTCCAATGCCAAGACGATCACCGACCACGTCGCCGTGTTGCGCCCGCATGCCTGGCTGATGCTCGGCCACTGCGCCGGCCTGCGCAACAGCCAGCGACTTGGTGATTATGTGCTGGCGCATGCCTATATGCGCGAGGACCACGTTCTCGACGACGACCTGCCGGTCTGGGTGCCGATCCCGGCTCTGGCCGAAGTGCAGGTTGCGCTGGAGGCTGCCGTGGCCGAGATCACCGGATACGAGGGCTTCGAGTTGAAGCGCATCATGCGCACCGGCACCGTCGGCACGATCGACAACCGCAATTGGGAACTGCGCGATCAGCGCGGGCCGGTGAAACGGCTGTCCCAGGCGCGCGCCATCGCGCTCGACATGGAATCGGCGACCATTGCCGCCAACGGCTTCCGCTTCCGCGTGCCCTACGGAACGCTGCTGTGCGTCTCCGACAAGCCACTGCATGGCGAGCTGAAGCTGCCGGGCATGGCCACGAACTTCTACCGGACACAGGTAAACCAGCATCTGCAGATCGGTATTCGCGCCGTGCAGAAGCTGGCCGCGATGCCGCCGGAAACGCTGCATTCGCGCAAGCTCCGCAGCTTCTTTGAGACGGCCTTCCAATAGGCCGGCTCGCTGCCAGCTTTCTGAGTTGATCAGGACTTGCGGCGGCCGAGCGGAAGCGAGATCGCCGTACCTGTGAGCGCGGACACGATGATCAGCAGATGCGCGTTGATACTGGCTTGGGCAAGTGACGCCAGTGCAGCCGCTTCGCTGGGCGCTCCCAAGGCGACCGCCCCTGCCGTAATGCCGGCCGGATAGGTGCCCACCCCTCCCGGTGCATGCATCGGAAGGACGGAGGACAATTCGCCGCCTAGCGCACCGCCAAAGCTTGCCGCCATCGGCAGCACGCCCATCAGTCGCAGGGCCCATGCCAGCACCAGCACCTTCACCAGCCAGTTGACGACGGTCATGCCCCAGGCGCGGGCAAAGGCCACGGCATCAGAAGGCAGGCCGTTCTCGATCTCGGTGACAAAGCGCTGAAGCTTTGCCGGCAGGCGTTTGGCGGCCAAACCAAGCAGCGGCTTGCGCAGCGCGAAGGCGGCGACCGGCAACAACAGGAACACGGCCCAAGCAAACCATGCAAGCACCGCGTGCGACGACGCCATGGCGAAGCCGATACCGGCGGCGGCCAGCAGCGCGTGGAGATCGAGAAGCCGCATTACCAGCAAGGCCGACGTGCCGCGCGTCAGGGGAATTGCAAACTCCGTGCGCATCAGCAGCGGAAAACTGGTTTCGCCGGCGCGGAAGGGCAGCATGATGTTCAGCAGGTTGTGAACCTGGGTGACGCGAAACAAGGATCCAAAGCGGCCGCGCGTCTCATGCGGGAAGTAATCGTAGATGCGCCAGGTACGCAGGAAATAAGTGGCGGTCAGAAGCACGAGTGCCGCGACGATCGGAAAGACGCCGACTGACGCCCATTGCGCCAGGATCGAAGACCAGCCCCAGAACCATTCAATGAAGATGGCGTAAGCCAGAACAATTATGACAGTGAACAGCGGCATGCGATTGCGCGCAAACCAGGATTGTCGGCTGGCAACCACCGGAGACTTCATGTACTAGCTTCCTGCCTTCGGCCGACAGAAGAGCGGCACCACTGGGCGGCGTTTTAGGAGAAATACGTGTTGCAGACAACGGCTGAGTCACTTTCCGGCGTGATCGACGCCACCGCTCCGCTCGAACTATCGCTGGTCGTGCCCATCTTCAACGAAGAGGAGAGCGTCGGGCCGCTGGTCGATCGCATCTGCACGGCGATGACGGGCTACCAGAGCCGATGGGAACTGATCCTGGTCGATGACGGCAGCACCGATGCGACCTTGGTAAACGCGCGCAAGTATGTCGATCGCGAAGGCTTGTCGCTGAAGATCGTCGCACTGCAACGCAATTTCGGCCAGACGGCCGCCATGCAGGCTGGTATCGACACCGCGACCGGCCGCCTGATCGCCACCATGGACGGCGACCTGCAGAACGATCCCAACGATATTCCCGGCATGGTCGCCGAACTCGAGCGCCGCGAACTCGACCTTCTCGTCGGCTGGCGCAAGAACCGGCAGGACGGGCTGCTGCTGCGCAAGATTCCCTCCTGGTGCGCAAACTACCTGATCGGCCGCATTACCGGCGTGAAGCTGCACGACTACGGCTGCAGCCTGAAGATCTACCGCGCCGAGATCATCAAGCAGGTCAAGCTGATGGGCGAGATGCACCGCTTCATCCCCGCCTGGGTCGCGGGCGTCGTTCCCAGCTCGCGCATCGGCGAAATGGTCGTCACCCATCACGCGCGCCAGCATGGCCAGTCGAAGTACGGCATTTCGCGCACGTTCCGCGTCATCCTCGACCTGCTCTCGGTAATGTTCTTCATGCGCTACAAGGCGCGCCCCGGTCACTTCTTCGGCTCGCTCGGCCTTGGCCTCGGCGCGCTGTCGGGATTGATCCTGCTTTATTTGTTCTTCGACAAGTTTATCATGGGCAACGACATCGGCACACGTCCGATGCTGATGGTCGGCGTCGTCCTGCTGTTGTCTTCGGTGCAGCTGATCACGACAGGCATTCTGGCCGAGATGATCGCGCGGACATACTACCGCGACGACGAGTCGCCGAACTACATTGTCCAGAAGATCTTTGGTGGCAGCGAGAATGCGTAATCTGCTGGTGCGCAAGCCCGATGCCGTCATCTGGCTTCTGGCTGGCTATTTTCTTCTGGGCTTTCTCATCCGCGTCTTTGTCCTGCCGGATGCACTGCGTGTCGATGAATCGCAGCAGGCCTTCTTCTCGCAGTGGCTAACGACCGGCTACGACACGCAGCCGCCGCTGTTCAACTGGCTGCAGTCCATCTTCGTTTCGATTTTCGGCCTGTCGGTCGCAATGGTGGCGGCGCCGAAAAGCATCGTGCTGTTCCTGCTCTTCGTCACCTATTACCAGCTTGCCAAGCTGGTGCTCGAAGACCGCCTGTTTGCCGTTATCGCGACGCTAACGCTGCTGACGATCCCGCAGGTCTTCTGGCAGGCGCAGCGCGATTTGACCCATACGGTCATGCAGATGCTGATGATCAACCTGCTGCTGTGGAGCACGATCAAGACAATCAAGGCGCCATCGCTCGCCTCCTACCTGATGATCGGTGTGTCCCTGGCGCTGGGCATGATGTCCAAGTACAATTTCGCGCTGGTCGTCGTCGGTACGCTGGTGGCTGTCTGGCTGCATCCCGAGGGCAAGGCGCGCCTGTTTGACCGCCGCTTCCTGCTGTCGATCGCGGTCTCGCTGCTTCTCTTCCTTCCACACGGACTCTGGCTGATCGACAACGTCGGTGTCGCCTCCGATCGAACGTTGAGCATGATGGCGACGGATGCGCCCGCCAGCGCGCTGGCAAAGTTCTTCAAGGGTCCTTACGAGTTCTTCGAACTTGTTGTCGTCATCCTTGGGCCGAGCTTCCTCGTCTACAGCATCGTCTTCGGCAAACCTTTCATCCGCAACCTAAGGACTTCAACGGTCTGGTCGCGGTTCTTCGACACCGTCTTCCTGGTGATCGCCCTCTCCGTCCTGGCGATGGTCTTCGCCATTGGCATCACGGCCATGCGCGACCGCTGGATGCTGCCGTTCCTGTTCATTGCACCCATCGCATGGTGCGTGAAGATGGAAGCAGGTGGCGTGAAGTCGCGGGACTTCGCGAAGCGGTTCTTCTGGGCGCCTTTCGTCGTGATCGCGCTTACGCTGCCGATGTTCGCGCTGCGGCCGACCATGCCGCTGCTGTTCGGACGCTACGAGAACCTCAACATCCCCTATGGCGATTTCGTCGATCAGATCGTATCCGCCGAGGGAAAGACGCCAGGTCTGCTTATCACCGACGGCTGGCTGACGTCGGGCAACCTGCACCTGCAGCTCCCCGATGTTCCCGCCATGTCCACATTCTTCGGCAACCTGAAGATTGGCTACGAATGGACAGCCGAAAAGCCGATCCTCGTCGCCTGGTTCGTGGATGACGGCAAAAACACCCTGCCGCCATCTTTGGACGACTGGATCCGCAGCAATCTCGGCCCGCAGTATGTGCCCGCAGAAGTGAAGAGCGCCAATGTTCCTTACACCCACGGTCGGCCGGAAGACACGCGGGCGTTCGGGTACGTCTGGATTTATCCGAAATAGACTTCGATCAGCCCTTCAATTCTTTCCAGGCAGCGTCTAGCGCAAGCTTGGTGATACGGCCCATCTCATCGACTTCCGCATGGCTGATCACCAGCGGCGGCGAGGCGAGCATGCGGTCGCCGGTGGCGCGCAGCACAAGGCCGTTGGCGAGCGCGTGGTTGCGGACGAGCGCACCGACCGCATCCGGCTTTTCGAAGCGGGTTCGGTTCGGTTTATCCGATGTCAGCTGTAGGGCGCCCATCAGGCCGATGCTGACGGACTCACCGACGAGATCGTGATCGCCGAGCGCGCCCCAGACCTTGGCGAAATAGGGGCCTATATCGTGGCGAACGCGCTCGATCAGCTTCTCGTCCTCGATGATGCGCAGGTTCTCGAGAGCGGCGGCGGCGCAGACGGGATGGCCGGAATAGGTGAAGCCGTGGTTGAAATCGCCAACCTCGTCGATCAGCACATCGGCGATGCGATCGCTGACCAGCACGCCGCCGATCGGAAGATAACCTGACGACAGGCCCTTGGCGATCGGCGCCAGATCGGGCTCGACGCCGAAATACTGATGGCCGAACCATTCGCCCAAGCGCCCGAAGCCGCAGATTACTTCGTCCGCGACGAGCAGGATGTTGCGGGCCTTGCAGATGCGGGCGATCTCCGGCCAGTAAGTCTCCGGCGGGATGATGACGCCGCCGGCGCCCTGCACCGGTTCGGCGACGAAGGCCGCGACATTGTCCTCCCCGAGCTCGTCGATCTTCGCTTCCAGTTCGCGGGCCACCTTCAGACCGAATTCGGCCGGTGAAAGCTCGCCGCCCTCGCCATACCAGTAGGGTTGGCCGATATGGACGATGCCAGGGATCGGCAGGTCGCCCTGCTCATGCATGTATTTCATGCCGCCAAGGCTGGCGCCGGCAACGGTCGAGCCGTGGTAGCCGTTCTTGCGCGAGATGACGATCTTCTTGGAAGGCTGGCCGATGGCGCTCCAGTAGACGCGCGCCATGCGGAACCACGTATCATTCGCCTCAGAGCCTGAACCGGTGAAGAAGACGTGGTTGAAACGCGGCCCGGCGTGCGACGTGACCTTTTCGGCAAGGAGCGTCGCCGGTGTCGTCGTGGTGCCGAAGAAGGTGTTGTAATAGGGCAGCTCGTTCATCTGCCGCGTGACGGCGTCGGTGATCTCCTTGCGGCCATAGCCGACATTGACGCACCAAAGACCGGCAAAGCCGTCGAGGTATTTGCGGCCGTGATTGTCCCAGATGTGCACCCCCTCGCCGCGCTGGATGATGCGGGTGCCATCGGCATTCAGCTTCTTCATGTCCGAGAACGGATGCAGATGATGAGCGGCATCGATGGCTGCGAGATTGGAGCGCGGGTAAGTATCGGACATGATTTGCTAAACACCCTCGGATATTGAAAGCCTCTTCCCAATGAGCTACGACCTTGGGCCTGTCCGCGGGGATTTTCAAGATCATGACGACTGACAAACTGCATGGCAAAGCTGCGGGCGGCGACCCGCGCATCGAAATCCTGCTCGTCGGCATGAACGGCGACCTGCGCGGCAAACAGATTCCGCTGGAGGCTGAGAAAAAGGTCTGGGCCAGAGAAGTCCGCCTCCCCTCTTCCACGCAGTCTCTCGACATCTGGGGAGACGACAACGACGACATCACGGGGCTGTCGCTTTCTGTCGGCGATCCCGACGGACAGTGCATTCCCGACAGGCGCAGCTTGACGCCAATTCCCTGGGCGCCCGAGGGCTCGGTGCAGGTGCTGGCGACGATGCACGAGTTCGACGGCACGCCCAGCTTCATGGATCCACGCGCGATCCTGTCATCGGTGCTGAAGCGCTACGCGGATCGCGGCCTGACGCCTGTTGTGGCGACCGAGCTTGAGTTTTATGTGGTTGCGCCGGAATGGCGGGAGACCGGGCGACCGACGCCACCGGCCTGCCTGACTTACCAGGGCGAGCCCAACGGCTTCCAGCTTTACGACATGGGCGCTGTCGATGCGCTCGACAACTATTTGCAAACCGTACGCGCCTATGCGAGGGCGCAAGGATTGCCTGCAGACGCAACGACGGCGGAATTCGGGCCCGGCCAGTTCGAGATCAACCTGCTGCACCGCCCGGACGCCTTGGCAGCGGCCGACGACTGCATCTACCTGAAGCGGATCGTCGAACGCGCGGCACAGAAACACGGTCTGAAGTCGACCTGCATGGCCAAGCCCTATTCGGATCATGCCGGCTCCGGCCTGCATGTCCACGCCAGCATCCTTGACAGTCAAGGTCGCAATATCCTCGATGCCAATGGCGGCGAGCCGACGAAACTTAAATCGGTCTGCGCCGGCATGCTGCAGAGCATGCGCGACGCGCAACTGGTGTTTGCGCCCTTCGCCAACTCCTACCGGCGCTTCCAGCCCGGCTCATTCGCGCCCGTCGACCTCACCTGGGGCTACGGTCACCGCGGCACAGCGATCCGCATTCCAGACAGCAACGGACCTGCGGCCCGCATCGAGCACCGCGTCGCCGGAGCGGACGCCAACCCGTATCTGCTGCTGGCCGCCATTCTTGGCGGAATGCTGCTCGGACTGGACAAGGAGCTCGACCCCGGCGAGGAAACGACCCCTTCGCACATGCCTGAAAACACCACGAAGCTGACGCACGATTTCCTGACGGCGGTCGAGACCTTTCGGTCGTCGCCGTTCATCGCCGACGTCTTCGGCGAGGCCTATCAGAAGCTTTACGGCGATACCAAGCGCAAGGAAGCGATCACCTATCTCCGAACGGTTTCGGACTTCGACTACCGCACATACCTGCCGCGCCTCTGAGGCATCAGACAGATGGTTCGCGTCGCTCGGTCTCATCGACCTGTGCGGCAAGGCCCTGCCGGACCAGCACCTTCAGCTCGCCAGGATGCAGTTTCAGCGAGATGTCACGGGCAAGCGGCAAAAGCTCGCCGTCCATCACGCAATTTGCCTTGGCACTAAGTTTTGGAAAATGCAGCTGTACTTCCGCCGGATGCATGATCATCACATCGGCATTCTCACGCACCTTGCCGCGCAGGAGATCGAACGCGAGACGCGCGACGCCCAGAGGCTTGAGCGGATTTGCAGTGTAGAAGCCGAGCTCGCCTGAGGTCAGTGTGTCGGCATAGAGCAGCGCATTTTCGCCGAACGGGTTGTTCGAGACTGACACCGCCGAGACCTTGCGGCGTTCACGGACGCCGAGCGCTTCGAACTCGACTTCGAATTCCGGCGGATTCAGCACAACGCCGAACGCGGCGCGGGTGCTGGCCCGCATCTTTCCAAGGCGAGAGCGATAGGTATAGGAGTTGCGGTAGCGAACCATGCGCGCATGCAGTCCTGCCGAGAACTGGTGGATGAAGGGGCGATCGTTGGCGCTGGCGATATCGACATCATCGACTTCACCGGCTGCCAGCACATCCAGCGCTTGCCAGATATCAAGAGGAATGCGCAGCGACCTTGCGAATAGGTTCATCGTGCCTGCCGGTATCACGCCAAGCGCGACGCCGTTCTTCCAGGCGATGGATGACGCAGCCGAGATGGTGCCGTCGCCGCCGCCGGCGACGATGCCATCGATATCGTCGCGCCGCGCCGCACGCTCCATGGCGGGAACGATCTCCTTGCCCGAGAACACAACCGCTTCAAAATCGTGACCGGCATCCTTGAACACCTTCTCGGCATGCTTTTCGTAAGCATCCATGTCAGTGGTGCGGAACGTGCCGCCATCGCGATTGAAAAACCCTATAAGCTTCATGCGGTTCCCGTCGTTTCCCGGCTGACGCGCTGGCAGCTGCCGCGCTTCCTAGACATGGTTGCTAAGCTTGTTATTTCAAGCATATGGCCGCCAAATGCGCGGTTCCCGCGGCAAAAACACGCGGCAACACCCAACATATGCATCAGGCGGGATGCTGCACTGCGTAAAACGCACGCGACGCTTTGCAGCAAATCGTAAATTAATGATTTGTTGGAGCAAACGCTCCACCTCCCTCATTTTTTCCGCTTGTCCGGCCAAGGCAATCAGATGTCATTGCCCAGCCTGTACAAGCCATTGCATGCCGAAGGAGCTCTCGCTTGAGCCAAGTCGCCGTAAACGATTCCATCGCCGAGATCCCGGCCTCCGAGGCTCCTTCCCCAATGGCCGTTGCGCTCGTTCAGCTTGCGCTGGCTTGTGGTGGTTTCGGTATCGGCACCGGTGAGTTTGCGATCATGGGCCTACTGCCAGATGTCGCTGGCACCTTTTCAGTGACGACACCGCAAGCTGGTTACGTGATCAGCGCGTACGCGCTCGGCGTTGTCATCGGCGCACCCGTCATCGCGGTTCTGGCGGCAAAGATGACGCGACGCTCGCTGCTGTTGTTGCTGATGGGAATCTTTGCCGTTGGCAATATTTCCAGCGCCATGGCGCCCACCTTCGAAAGCTTTGCATTCCTGCGCTTCGTCACCGGCCTGCCGCACGGCGCCTACTTCGGCGTGGCGGCGATCGTTGCCGCGTCGATGGTGCCGGTCCACAAGCGGGCGCGGGCCGTCGGCCGCGTGATGTTCGGCTTGACGATCGCCACGCTGCTCGGCACGCCCGTCGCAACTTTCTTCGGCCAATCGCTCGACTGGCGCGTGGCCTTCGGCGCCGTCGGGCTGATCGGACTCGTGACCATGGCGCTGATCTGGTACTACGTGCCGCGCGACGAGGTGTCCGAAGGCGCCAGTTTCATGCGCGAGCTTGGCGCTTTCAAGCGCCCGCAGGTTCTGCTGACGCTGGCCATCGCGGCCGTGGGTTACGGCGGGATGTTCGCCATGTTTAGCTATATCGCAGATACGACGATCAACGTGGCAATGCTGCAGCCCGGCATGGTCGCGGTGATGATGGTGTTGTTCGGCGTCGGTATGAATGCTGGCAACCTTGTCGGCTCGTGGTTTGCCGACAAGTCAGTAATGGGCACCGTCGGCGGCTCGCTGATCTTCAACATCGTGGTGCTGACGCTGTTTTCACTTACAGCCTCGAACCCGTTCATGCTGGGTCTCTGTGTTTTCCTGATCGGTTGCGGATTTGCGGCCGGTCCCGCACTGCAGACGCGCCTGATGGACGTGGCGGCAGACGCGCAGACCCTGGCGGCCGCTTCCAACCATTCCGCCTTCAACATCGCCAACGCACTTGGTGCATGGCTTGGCGGCTTGGTCATCGCCTGGGGCTACGGCTCGGCGGCAACCGGCTATGTCGGCGCCTTCCTGTCCGGCCTCGGTATCCTGGTGTTTGCCGCGTCGCTACGCCTGGATCGCCGCAGCCGCGCCTGAAGCCTCAACGGCCGTCACGTCACGCAGGTGGCGGCCATCCTGTCGGCAGAAGACATTCTCTTCGCCCCATACGGCCAGTGCATTGATAACGGGCTTCATCGTCTGACCGAGCGGCGTCAGCGCATATTCCACGCGTGGCGGCACGACAGGAAACACCGTCCGCGACACCAGACCCGACTCCTCCAGTTCACGAAGCTGTTTGGTCAGCATGCGCTGGGTGACGGATGGCAGCTTGCGCCGCAATTCGTTGAAGCGATGCGTGCCTGTCACGAGATGGAAGAGGATCACGCCCTTCCACTTGCCGTCCAGAAAACTCAATGTCGCCTCCACGGGGCAACCGGGGAAGCTCTTCGTCAGCTTGTCTCTCGGCAACGACATTTGACGGTATCCTTTTTGGTACTACGTACAGAATTTGTGCATTCTTGCGCTTCTGAAGCATAAGACGCATCTAGCACCCGTGCAACAGATACAGGAGTTCTCCATGCGCGCCGTCGCCTACACCGTCCCACAGCCCATTTCCGCCGATACGTCGCTGATCGATGTCGATCTGCCCATCCCCACAGCCGAGGGCCACGATTTGCTGGTCGAGATCAAGGCCGTTTCGGTCAACCCTGTTGATACGAAGGTGCGGGCCGGCGTTGCGCCCGGCGCCGATGAGTTCAAGGTGCTCGGCTGGGATGCCGCCGGTGTCGTGAAGGCAATCGGCCCCGATGTCACGCTTTTCAAGGTTGGAGACGAGGTCTTCTACGCCGGCGTGATCAATCGCCCCGGCTCGAACGCCGAGTTTCAGCTCGTCGATGAGCGCATCGTTGGGCGCAAGCCTGCAAGCCTCGACTTCCCGGCTGCTGCTGCCCTGCCTCTGACCTCGATCACTGCCTACGAGGCTTTGTTCGATCGCCTGAAGGTCCGCGATGCCGTGCCCGGTGCCGCGAATGCGATCCTGATCATCGGTGGTGCCGGCGGCGTCGGCTCGATCGCCATCCAGATTGCACGTGCCCTGACGGACCTCACGGTCATCGCCACCGCCTCGCGCCCGGAGACGACGGCTTGGGTCAAGGAACTGGGCGCCCACCACGTCATCGATCATGGACAACCCCTCGCGCCTCAGATCGCCGCGCTCGGGATCGGCGCACCGGGTTTCGTCTTCTCGACCACCAACACGACCGATCACCTGCAGGATATCGTGGAAGCGATCGCACCGCAGGGGCGCTTTGCGCTGATCGACGATCCCAAGACGTTGGACGTCGTGCCGTTCAAGCGAAAGGCTGTGTCCACCCATTGGGAGTTCATGTTTACCCGACCGCTGTTCGGCACACCGGACACGATCGAGCAGCACAAGCTGCTCAGCAAGATCGCCGAACTTGTCGACTCCGGAAAGATCAAGACGACGCTCAGCGCGACTGTCGGCACGATCAACGCAGCCAACCTGAAGCAGGCGCATGCGATGATCGAAAGCGGCAAGACAAAGGGAAAGCTGGTGCTGTCAGGCTTCTGAAAGCCACCGCTTCCCCCTGACGCATGAGCCCTTCAGCCTAAAGAAAGAGCTTATCAAGCATAGCGAAGAAGAATGCCGCGCCCAGCGTGCGGCATTCCTGCCGCAACCGCCTATGGCGCTTGACTTTTCCGACGTTTGGGACCACCTACTTTCTCACGCGCAGGACGACCGTTTTTCGCGGATATCAACGGAGCCATCTCACGATGCCAAGCGACAGTAGCAGTCGATTGCCTTTGCCGTACGCGGCCCTCGTGCGCTGACCGATATCGATCGGGCTCGCCCGTTGGACGCTACGGCGGATCGACGGAAAGGCGAGCTATATGAACATCAATCGCTTCCCCCTGCGGGCAGGCCATGCCGCCCGTTTCTTCACCAGCGACAGCCTCGGTGCCATCACCACGGCTGAACGCGTCGAGCGCCTGAACGCACTCGACATCCACGAGGCAGCGGCCATCCTAGCCACTCTGCCGCAGCAGAAGGCCGTCCGCATCCTGGGACGTCCGGAGCTGCACCATGCCGCCGCCATACTGACCGAAATGCCGGTCGAGCAGGCAGCGCGGCTTTTGAACGGCACGGCCAACGACCGCGTCGCCGACCTCTTCCAGGAAATGGACGAGGACGGACGGGCACATCTGTTTTCCAAGCTGGACCGTGCGACCGCGCTCGCCGTCCAGCACCTGATGGGCTATCCGCCACGCACCGCCGGCAGCATCATGACGACGGAATTCGTCAGCGTGCCCGCCAGCTGGACGGTCGAGCAGACGCTGGAACACGTCCGCAAGGTCGAGCGCTCGCGTGAAACCGTTTATGCGATCTACGTGCTCGACACCGAGACGCAGGCGCTGAGCAGCGTCGTAACGCTGCGGCGGCTGATCACCGGAGAACCTGAAGCATCGGTGCTGAGTGTCGCGCAGCAAGGCGGCATCGTCCGAGCCGATCCGCTGATGACGCAGGAGGATGTCGCGCGACTGATCCGCAAGCACAATCTGCTGGCGCTGCCTGTCATCGGCGAGGACGGCCATATTCTCGGTATCGTCACCGTCGACGACGTGATCGACACGATGATCGCCGACCAGACGGAAGACGCGCAGAAGTTTGGCGGCATGGAGGCGCTTGGAAAGCCCTATATGACGATCAGCTTCGCCGGCATGCTGAAGAAGCGCGCCGGCTGGCTATGCGCCCTCTTTCTCGGCGAAATGCTGACGGCAAGCGCCATGCAGCACTTCGAAGGCGAACTGGAAAAAGCGATCGTGCTGACGCTGTTCGTGCCGCTGATCATGAGCTCCGGCGGCAACTCCGGCTCGCAGGCAACGTCGCTGATCATCCGGGCGCTGGCGCTTGGCGAGTTGAAGCTGTCGGACTGGTGGCGGGTGCTGTTGCGCGAGTTGCCGACGGGTATCGTGCTTGGAGCGATCCTTGGCGCGGTCGGCTTTGCCCGCATCATCCTGTGGCAGAGCATCGGGCTCTACGATTACGGCGAGCACTGGATCCTGGTCGGCTGGACGATCTTCGCGGCACTGATCGGCATCGTCACCTTCGGCTCGATCGCCGGCTCGATGCTGCCGTTCCTGCTGCAGAAACTGCGGCTCGATCCAGCCAGCGCCTCGGCACCCTTCGTCGCCACGCTGGTCGATGTTACCGGGCTGGTGATCTACTTCTCGGTGGCGCTGATGATCCTCAGCGGCACACTGCTCTAAACATGAAACGGGGCCAGAACGGCCCCGTTTCTCTTTCCGTTCAGGCTGTTGCCTGGATGACGACGACCTGTGCGCCCGGCGCGACCCGCTCGTAGAGATCGATGACGTCATGGTTCAGCATGCGAATGCAGCCGCTCGACATGGCAAGGCCGATCGATTGCGGCTGGTTGGTGCCGTGGATACGAAAATGCGTGTCGTTGCCGCCGCGATAGAGATACATCGCGCGGGCGCCCAAGGGATTGTTCGGTCCGCCAGGCATGCCGCCGGCGAGCTTGCGGTAGCGCTCCTCGCGACGCTGCATGTTCTCGGTCGGCGTCCAGCTCGGCCATTCCGCCTTGCGCCCGACATAGGCCCCACCCGCGAACGCCAACCCTTCCCGACCGACGCCGACGCCGTAACGCATCGCCTGGTTGTCGCCGAGAATGTAGTAGAGACGACGTGCGGGCGTATCGACGACAACGGTGCCCGACGTATAGCTTGAGGCATAGGTGACCTGCTGACGGCGCAGCTCCGGATCAAGCTTATCGAGCGGCATGGCCGGTAGCGGAAACTTTTCCGCCGGGAGGGCGGCATAGTTGGCGCGATGATCGGGACCGCTTGACGCGCAACCGGCGAGAAGCGCGGAAACGCCCAGAACGAAACCACGGCGGGAAAGCGACATCGAAGCAGATCCTTAACGTTCGGTTGATGCACCCGACGTTAATGAGATTATGGTTAATGAAGTGATAAGTGAGGGGCGGCCGCATCGCGTTCGCAGCTCGTCTGGCGAACAGCTAGAGACCAAACTCGACATCGGCCACGACAAGGTGCATCGTCGGATGCCGAATTTGATGAGGGTCGTTGCCGGATGCGGACCACAGTTACATTGGACGACGACCTTATCGAACGTGCGCAGGCCGTGACAGGTATTAGCGAGCGCTCTGCTTTGTTGCGAGAAGCTCTTACCCGCCTCATCCAGCAGGAGGCGGGTCGCCGGCTGATCATGCTGGGCGGGAGCGCGCCCGACTTGAAAGCTTCCCCTCGCCGCCATTGGAATGAAGATGGCACATGGGATGGGAACGACAGCTCGGATCGATCGGAGTGATCATAGTCGATACATCGCTGGATCGATCACCTGCGAAAAAGCGACGAGCAGCTCGAATTTCTACTCAAACGCAACGAGGTGCTCATTCACGCATGTGTTATTGGGGAAATCGCGCTTGGGTCCATGCCGCGCTACGACGCGATCATTCAAGCGCTTTCCGAGTTACCACCGGCCAAAGTGGCTACTGACGACGAAGTGTTGGAGCTCATCAGGCAGCATGCTTTGATGGGAAGCGGCATTGGTTATGTCGATGCACATCTTTTGGCGTCTGCGAAGCTTACCCCGGGAAGCATGCTTTGGACACGTGACAAGCGGCTCAACGAATGTGCTGCGCGTCTTGGTATCGCGGCGGCGATGTAGCTTGCAACGCGCTCTATTGCTGCTGGCCTACCGTTCCGCCTTCCACGCCACGACCATAAGGCCACCAACAATCGAGATATGCTCCATCACCGTGTAGAATTCCATCGTCTTGAACGGCTCTTCCATGCTCCAGAAGGTATGAACGATGGGGATGGTCAACAGCGTGAAGATGCCGAGCGCACCAGCGCCGAGCCACGTCCAGCGGTTGAATATGATCAGAAGCGATCCGACGAGCTGCACGATGATCGTGGCAACCGCATAGAGAACCGGCGGCGCCAGATTGAAGTGGGACATTTCGGCGATGGCAGCGTTGAAATCGATCGCCTTCGCTAAGCCACTGGCCCAGAACATGTAGGTGAGTACGATCCGTGCGACATAGCCAAACGCCCTGGATCCGGTCAAGGATGAGATAAAGCCCGTCATGCTACGCCCCCCAAAGAAGTGCACGCAGGATGTCAGAGCAGCTCTTTCTTGGCAAGACACACTTCCACACAGAGTTGCAATTGACGATCGGTCAATAACAGACAACGGAGGGCGGCGTCCTCACATATTCGGATAGACCGGCCCCTCGCCGCCCTGCGGCGGCACCCAGTTGATGTTCTGGTTGGGGTCCTTGATGTCGCAGGTCTTGCAGTGGACGCAGTTCTGGGCGTTGATGACGTAGGTCTCCTCGCCGTCCTTCTCCACCCATTCGTAGACGCCGGCCGGACAGTAGCGCGTCGAGGGGCCGGCGAAGATGTCGTGCTCCGACGACTTCTGCAGCGCCATGTCCTTAACCTTCAGATGAACGGGTTCGTCCTCCTCGTGGTTGGTGTTCGAGAGGAACACCGAAGAGAGGCGATCGAAGGTCAGCACACCGTCAGGCTTCGGGTAGTCTATCTTCTTGTGCTTCGACGCGGGCTCCAGGCTCGCGGCATCGGTCTTGCCGTGGCCGAGCGTGCCGAAGACGGAAAAGCCGAACAGCTGGTTGGTCCACATGTCGAGACCACCGAGCGCGACGCCGACCGCCGTGCCGAACTTCGACCACAGCGGCTTGACGTTGCGCACGCGCTTCAGATCCTTGCCGATGTCGCTGGCGCGCCACTCGGTCTCGATCTCGACGATCTCGTCATTGGCACGGCCAGCCGCGATCGCAGCCGCAACGCGGTCGGCGGCCATCATGCCTGAGAGCACCGCATTGTGGCTGCCCTTGATGCGGGGAACATTGACGAAGCCGGCCGAACAGCCGATCAGCGCGCCACCGGGGAAAGACAGCTTTGGCACCGACTGGTAGCCGCCCTCGGTAATCGCGCGGGCGCCGTAGGACAGACGCTTGCCACCTTCGAAGGTGGTGCGGATGGCCGGATGCGTCTTGAAGCGCTGGAATTCCTCGAAGGGATAGAGATAGGGGTTCTTGTAGTTCAGGTGGACGACGAAGCCGACGGCGACGAGATTATCTTCCAGATGGTAGAGGAACGAACCGCCACCGGTATTCATGCCGAGTGGCCAGCCGAAGGAATGCTGGACCAGCCCCTGCCTGTGGTTCTCCGGCTTGACCTGCCAGAGCTCCTTGATGCCGATGCCGAACTTTTGCGGCTCGCGGTCTTTTGAAAGGTCAAACTTTGATATCAACTGCTTGGCGAGCGAGCCGCGCACGCCCTCGCCGATCAGCACGTACTTGCCTGTTAGTTCCATGCCGCGGGTGAAGTTCGGGCCGGGTTCGCCGTTTTTCTCGACGCCCATGTCGCCGGTGGCGACGCCGATGACGGCGCCCTCGTCATTGTAGAGCACTTCGGTGGCCGCAAAGCCCGGATAGATTTCGACACCCAAGGCCTCCGCGTGGCCCGCAAGCCATCGACAGACGTTGCCGAGCGAGACGATATAGTTGCCGTGATTGTTCATCAAAGGCGGCATCAGGACATTCGGCAGGCGGATCGAGCCGGCCGGGCCGAGCAGCATGAAGTGGTCGGCCTTGACCTCGGTCTTGAACGGATGGTCGCTCTCCTGGCGCCAATCGGGCAGCAGGCGGTCAATGCCGATCGGATCAACGACCGCGCCCGACAGGATATGCGCGCCGACTTCGGCACCTTTTTCCAGGACGACCACCGACAGATCCGGATTGACCTGCTTCAGTCGGATTGCAGCAGACAGACCAGCAGGACCACCGCCGACGATCACCACGTCGAATTCCATGCTCTCGCGTTCCGGCAGTTCGGTCGTCTCGGTCATGCGTCATTCTCCGCTCGGCCGGCGTTGCGGCCACATAATCCCCGTGGAGGGTATCTCTTGGCAAAACGTGACAGTATTGTCGAGCCGGGAAACGACAGCCGCTACCCCATTTCGCACCCTGACGCCTTTCGGTACCAACCGATGTATATTACCCTTACGTAAAGGGCAATAAATAGGCGTGTTGCCACCCTTGCTGCTCTTTTCTTTTGCCGTCTGCGCGCCCTATAGAGCGAGTGGAAAACAGGAGAAGGCAAAATGGATTTCGGCATCGAAGGAAAGCGCGCGCTCGTTCTGGCATCCTCGCGCGGACTGGGTCATGGCATCGCGGTGGCGCTGGCGCGTGAAGGCGCGAACGTGCTGTTGTGCGGGCGCAGCAGCGAAACGCTTGAGGCAAATTGCCGGGCGATCAACGCCGAGGGCAAAGGCAAGGCGGAGTGGTTCCGCGCCGATCTGTCGGAAGACAATTTCGTGGACGCTGTGACAGCGGCGACGAAGAGCAAGTTCGGCGGCGTCGATATTCTTGTCAACAACACCGGCGGCCCGACGCCCGGCACCACCGAAGAGATGACGGCAGAACGGCTGGAGACCTATTTCTTCTCGATGGTGCTGCGAGTCATCACGCTGACCAATGCGCTGCTGCCGGATATGAAGGCGCAGGGTTGGGGGCGCATCCTGACAGTGGCCTCATCGGGCGTGACCGAGCCGATCGGAAATCTGGCGCTGTCCAATACGCTGCGCCCTGCGCTGGCCGGCTGGAGCAAGACGCTGGCGACGGAAATCGCCCGCTTCGGCGTCACATCCAACCTCCTGCTCCCCGGTAGCATTCTCACCGGACGGCTCGACGAACTCGACGGTGCGGCGGCCAAGAGAAACGGGAAAAGCATGGAAGAGGTGCGCTCCGGCAAGGAAGCGGCTATTCCGGTCGGTCGCTACGGCAAAGTCGAGGAATTCGGCTCCACCGCAGCCTTCCTCTGCAGCCAGCAGGCCAGCTATATCACAGGAAGCATCGTGCGTTGCGACGGCGGCGCTGCGCGATCCGTCTGATCGGAAACGATAATCGGGCGCCAGAGGTGGGCGCTCGACCGCCGGCCAACGAAATTCATTCTTTATTAGAGAGGCGGAACATTACAGAAATTTAAGCTATTCTAACCACTTAGTGATGCCCAACAGGGAATTATGTCTTTTTCGCGCCGCAATAAACGTGGTTCAATAGAGCATGCGCAACTCGTCCCTGACCGGTATCAACCATGAAGAAATTTTGGATCTCCCTGTGTCTCATCGCCGCAGCCGGTATCGGCGCCTGGCAGTATAAAGATCGTATCCCCTACCTCTCGCAGTTCGCGGCCAAGCCAACGCAGCAGGCAAGTGCCGCAGGCGCCCAACAGGCCGCCGACGACGGCGCGCGGCAGGGCGGCGACCAGAAGGGCAAGGGTCGTAAGAACGGCGGGCCGACGCTGGTCAAGACCGTCGCGGCGGTGAAGACGGTGCTGCCCCGCGATGTCACCGCCTCCGGCTGGGCCGACGCGGAAGACAACACGACGATCGCCGCGCAGGAACAGGGACTAGTCACCGAGATCATCGCCAGCGACGGCGCCACGGTCAAACAAGGCGACCTGATCGCAAAGCTCGACAATCGCACGGCGCAGGCGACCGTCGACAAGGACAACGCGATGATTGTCCGCGATGCCGCCACGCTTGCCGAGGCAGAAACGGCGCTTACCCGCGCCAACGACCTTCTGACCTCCAAGGCCGGAACACAGCAGACGTACGACCAGGCGAAGGCCGCGCGAGACACAGCGGCAGCGACGGTTCAGGCGGACCGCGCTTCGCTCGCCTCCGACCAGGTGCTATTGGAACACACCGAAATCCGGGCGCCATTCGATGGCAGGCTGGGCGACGTCGCCGTTAGCCCCGGAGCCTTCGTCACCGCTGGCGCCGCGATCGTGACGATCGCCAAATACGACCCGATCAACGTCAAGTTCCACCTGCAGGAGAGGGATCTCAGGCAGCTTAAGCTGGCGCTTGCCGCAGGGCCCGTCGACGTGACGACGGTGCCGCAGTCCAGCAAGGCCAAGCCGAAGACCGGGCATATCAGCTTCTACGACAACACGGTCGATACCGCCTCCGGGACGATCCTTGCAAAGGCGAAGTTCGAGAATGCCTCCGGCGCGCTTTGGCCGGGCCAGTCGGTCAACGTCGTCGTGCATTTCAACAACAACGAGCAGCAGATTGTCGTGCCGACCGTGGCTGTCAGCCCGGGCGCCGACGGCTTTTACGCCTTTGTGGTCAACGACAACAAGGTTCGGCTGGCGCCGGTAACCGTGGCGCGTGCAAACGGCGGATACACCGCGATTTCGGCGGGCCTCTCGGACGGTGATCATGTCGTGACCGAAGGCCAGGCGCAGTTGACCGACAAGCAGGTCGTCAAGGAAGAATTCGACGCCAAGGCGATCAACGTTGCCTCGGCGGATCAGCCTGCCAAGACAGAAACGATCGTAGCGGGTACGGAAGAATGATCCCCAATTTCTGTATCCGACGCCCCGTCGCCACGACGCTGCTCGCCATCGGCGCCGTGCTTGCCGGCATTGCCGGCTATCAACTGGTGCCCGTGGCAGCCCTGCCGCAGGTCGACTTCCCGACGATCAACGTTTCCGCCGCGCTGACCGGCGCGTCGCCGAAGACGATGGCGACGTCGGTGGCAACGCCGCTGATCAAGCAGTTCGAAACCATCCCTGGCATCAGCGAGATCAGCGCGACGAACTCGCTCGGCAACACCAGCATCGTGCTGCAGTTCGACCTCAATCGCAGCATCGACGCGGCCGCGGCCGACGTGCAGGCGGCGATCTCGCATGCGACGCGGCAATTGCCCGACAACATGACGACGCCGCCGAGCTATCGCAAGACCAACCCTGCCGACGCGCCGGTGATGCTGCTTGCGGTACAAAGCGACACCATGCCTCGCAGCAAGCTCGACGAGATCGCAGAGAACATCATCTCGCCGACGCTGTCGACGCTTCCGGGCGTGGCCGAAGTATCGGTGTTCGGCGCACAGACCTATGCGGTGCGCGTCGAAGTCGATCCGAACAAGCTGTTGAACCGTGGCCTCGGCATCGACACGATCAACAAGGCAATCGAGGCTGCCAACAGTCAGGTTCCCGTCGGCACGCTGCAGAACAATAGCCAGAGCATGACGATCAATGCGGACACACAGCGCACCAATGCGGAAGAGTTCCGCACGCTGGTCATCGCAAACCCGGGCGGTGCGCCGATCCATCTCGGCGACGTGGCCGACGTTGAGGACAGCGTCGAGAACCAGAACACGGGCAGCTGGTATGACGGCAAGCAGAGCATCATCCTGTCGATCCAACGCCAGCCGGATGCCAATACCGTCGAAGTGGTGGATGCGATCAACGCCAAGCTGCCGGGGCTGCATGCCGAGATACCGGGTTCGGTGACAACCCAGGTGATGAACGATTCGGCCAAGCCGATCCGCGATGCGATCTCAGACGTGAAGTTCACGCTGTTGCTGACGATCGGTCTTGTCGTTCTCGTCATCTACCTCTTCACCGGCCATCTGACGGCAACGATCATCCCGGGCCTCGCCGTACCGCTGTCGCTGATCACCACCTTCGGCATGATGTACGTGCTTGGATACAGCGTCGATAATATCTCGCTGCTGGGGCTGACGCTTGCGGTCGGCCTCGTCGTCGACGACGCGATCGTCATGCTGGAAAACATCCTGCGGCATGTCGAGGACGGCATGCCGGTTCTACAAGCGGCCATCAAGGGATCGGGTGAGGTCAGCTACACGATCATCTCCATGTCGGTGTCGCTGATCGCTGTGTTCATCCCGATCCTGCTGATGGGCGGCGTCGTCGGACGGATCTTCAACGAGTTCGGCATGGTCGTGGCGATCGCCATCGTCGCATCCGCCATCGTCTCGCTGACAGTGACGCCGATGCTGGCCTCTCGCCTCGGCAGCGGCCACAGCCAGCCGCCGTTCTTCATCCGCTGGTTCGATGCGGGCTTCGAGCGGACGTTGCGCGGCTATGACCGTGGCGTCGCCTGGTGCCTTTCGCACCGACCGGCCATCATCGGCCTGTTCTTTGCGTCGGTCGGCCTGACCATCTACCTATTCATGACGTTGCCGACGAGCTTCTTCCCGACGGAAGATATCGGCCGCCTCAACATCTCCACCCGCGCGCGGCAGGATATCTCCTACCCGGCGATGAAGGAGCTGCAGAACCAGGCCGCGGAACTCGTGAAGCAGAACCCGGCTGTCAACCATGTCATGTCGATTGTCGGTGGCAGCGCTCGCAGCCCGCTCAACAACGGCACAATGTTCGTCGAACTGAAGGACAAGAAGGACCGCCCGCCGCTGGACCAGACGCTGCGGGAACTGCGCGCCAGTATCAGCAAGATTCCGGGCATGCAGGCCTTCATCACACCGCAGCAGAGCCTGCGTTTCGGCGGACGCCAGACGGCCAGCCAGTATCAGCTGGTGGTTCAGGCGCTGAGCGCCGACCAAACCAATCTGTGGGCCAACAAGATCCAGCAGGCCATGCATGGCGATTCGCGCTTCACCGATGTGACATCGGACGCGCAGAACAATGCCCTGCAGGCCGACATTACGGTCGATACCGAGAAGGCCGCGGCCTATGGCATCACGGACGATCAACTGCGCACGACGCTGCAGGAATCCTTCGGCGGATATGCCGCGGCGCAGATCCAGTCGACTGGCGACAGCTATGACGTGATCGTCGAATACGACACAAACAAACCCTGGGACGACCAGAAGCTTCAGGATATCCGCGTGATGTCGGCCAGCGGCGCGCTGGTTCCGCTGTCGAACTTCGCGACAGTTCAGCGCACCACAGGACCCGTCACCATCAACCAGACCGGTCAGCTGGTCTCAACAACCGTGTCGTTTAACTTGCCGGCCGGCGAAGCGCTGGGCGACGCAACGGCCGCGATCGACCAGATCAAGAAGGACATCGACATGCCGGCGGACGTCTTCACGTCCTATGGTGGCACGGCGCAGATCTTCGAGCAATCGCAGGGCAATACGCCTCTGCTGATCCTGGCCGCGGTGCTGACGATCTACGTGGTTCTCGGAGTGCTCTACGAGAGCTTCATTCATCCCCTGACCATTCTCTCAGGTCTGCCGGCGGCAGCACTCGGTGCGCTTCTGGCGCTCCGCGTAATGGGCTTCGACCTGTCGATCATCGCCCTGATCGGCCTGCTGATGCTGATCGGCATCGTCAAGAAGAACGCGATCATGATGATCGACGTGGCGCTGGAAAACCTCAGATCCGGCACCGGAATGACAGCGTCGGAGGCAATCCACGAGGCTTGCGTCCGGCGTTTCCGGCCGATCATGATGACCACCTTCTGCGCGCTTCTCGGCGCACTGCCGATCGCGCTCGGCTCGGGCGCCAGCTCCGAGCTTCGTCAGCCTCTTGGTATCGCGGTCGTCGGCGGCCTGATCGTCAGCCAGGCGCTGACGCTATTCATCACGCCCGTCATCTTCGTGGAGATGGGCCGTCTAAGCGATTGGCTTCTAAGCTTCGGGCGCAAGAGAAAAACTGATGCTCACGAGGCGCCGCCGCAGGCCATCGCCGCCGAATGATCCAGCGGGCGCCATGGGCGCCCGTTTCATTTTCCGCCCGGTCTTGAATAAGACCGACCTCTGTGGCATCACGCGCCCTCTGAATTCGGGCGTCCTCCCGCGCCCCCGACGGAGCAGATCGCTCCAGTCTCAAACAACAATCGAAATTGAGAGGTGCGAGCATGGCTCAGGCGCTAGGTTTGGACTTTGGCACGACGAACACCGTTCTCGCCACCGCGGACGGCAAGACAACCCATTCGATGGGCTTTACCAGCGCTGCCGGCGAAAGCGACAGCATGCGCACCGCCCTCTCCTTCATGAAGGACGGAAAGCTCGGCGCCTCCGCACTCAAGGTCGAGGCCGGCCATGCGGCTATCCGCCAGTTCATCGACAATCCGGGCGATTGCCGCTTCCTGCAGTCGATCAAGACGTTTGCCGCCAGCGCCCTGTTCCAGGGCACGCTGATCTACGCCAAACGCCACAGCTTCGAGGACCTGATGGAGGTCTTCATCCGCCGCCTCAGCAACTACGCAGGCGACAACTGGCCATCCGACGTGGCGCGTATCGTCACGGGCCGGCCGGTGCATTTCGCTGGCGCCAGCCCGGATCCGCTGCTGGCCACACAGCGCTACAACGAAGCGCTGTCGCGCTTTGGCTTTCCCGAGGTTCACTACGTCTACGAACCCGTCGCAGCCGCGTTCTACTTCGCGCAGAACCTGAAGGTCGATGCCACCGTGCTGGTCGCCGACTTCGGCGGCGGCACCACCGACTATTCGCTGATCCGTTTCGAGACCGTCGCCGGCCAGTTGAAGGCAACGCCAATCGGCCACTCCGGTGTCGGCATCGCCGGTGATCATTTCGATGCGCGCATCGTCGATAACGTCGTTGCGCCTGCAATCGGCAAAGGGAGTCATTTCAAGAGCTTCGACAAGGTCCTTGAAGTCCCGACGAACTACTACTCAAGCTTCAGCCGCTGGAACCAGCTGTCGATCTTCAAGACGTCGCGAGAGTATGACGATCTGAAGAAGCTGGTGCGGACGGCCCTGGAACCGGACAAGCTGGAATTGTTCATCGATCTCGTCGATCACGATGAAGGCTATCCCCTCTATCAGGCTGTATCGGCCACCAAGATGGCGCTGTCTGGCGCGGAGGAAGCGGAATTCAACTTCTCGCCGCTCGGCCGCGCCGGCAAGCGCGCGGTGCGTCGCGCCGATTTCGAAAGCTGGATATCCGACGATCTGGCACGCATCGAAGGCGCGCTGGACGACGTCCTCGAAAAGACCAACACCGCGGCGACTGATATCGACAAGGTTTTCCTCACCGGCGGCACCTCTTTCGTACCCGCGGTTCGCCGTATCTTCACCGAGCGCTTCGATGCCGACAAGATCGAGACGGGCGGTGAGTTGCTGTCGATCGCGCACGGCCTGGCGCTAATCGGCGAGCGTGACGATATCGCGCAATGGACGGTGCAATAGCGCTGTGTGTGTCTGCTGCGCTCTTTCATTGAGACCGCGGCTTCGATAATGTCCATGGCATGATCTCCGTCAACGACCTCTCTCCGGGCGAACTCGCCGCGCTGCTGCATTTCCATGCGGACGCCGGCGTCGAATGGTTGCTTGAGGAGGAGGCAGTCGATCGGTTCGCCGAGTTCGAGACGATGAAGGCGGCGCGACGCAGTGCAGCCCCTACCCCGCAGGCCACCGAAGGCCGGGAGCAGGCGATACGGTCATCAGGAACATCGGCGCAAAGAGCCGCACCTCAGGCAGAGCGCTCGGCGCAGCGGCCGCAACCGGCAATCCCGGATGGCGAAGCGGTGCAACAGGCGCGCTTGGCCGCGGAGAGCGCCCGCTCACTGGCCGAACTCAAGACGGCTCTTGAGGCGTTCAATGGCTGCAATCTGAAACACAGCGCACGATCAACGATCTTCGCCGGCGGCGATGCGACAAGCGGCATCATGCTGATCGGCTCGGCCCCGGGTGCGGATGACGACCGCGAAGGACAGCCCTTTGCCGGCAGACCGGGACAGTTGCTCGACAAGATGCTCGCAGCTATCGGCCTCGACCGCAGCGGCATCCTAATGACACAGGTCATCCCGTGGCGCCCGCCCGGCAATCGTGCGGCGTCGCCAGCCGAGATGGATATCTGCCGCCCATTCATCGAGCGGCAGATCGCACTTGCCGATCCGAAAGTGATTCTGCTGCTCGGAAATTTCGCAGCGCGGGTGTTTTTCGGTGAAGGTGACACGATCCATGGCCTGCGCGGCCAGTGGCGGGAGATTGCCATTGGCGATCGACGCATTCCTGCGATCGCGACGCTGCACCCCCAGGATCTTCTGACAGCCCCGGTCAATAAACGCTTGGCGTGGAACGACTTATTACAATTTCAGACAAAATTGACGGAAGTCAATTCTGCCTCCTAAATAGCCACCATTGTCAGATTTGTGACGCCACCCATGCGCACATCGCATGGCTGTCACGTATTCTTGGCCGTTGCGATATCTATTGTGCGATGCAATATTAGTGATGTGTCTTGGGAGGAATCAATAGGAACCAAGGCCATGAGCCCGAATCATCGCACCACCCACTGCAGGTTTGAAACCCTGCGTCTCGCGAACAAGAATGTTCGTACAACGCAAAGCTACAGGCAGACTGGCTTCGCCACGAACGAGCAGATCGTTGCTCGAGGCACCGGCACCAGCAATCGGATTGCGCGCCCAGCCGTCATCTTTGCGGATTTTCAACAATACTGAGCTTAAAGCGTGGCAACTTGCCCGCACCGAAGTGCATTGGCCATCATCATGACAACACGCATCATTTCTCTTCTGCTCAAGATCAACGCGATCGAAAACATCCGGGCTGCCGTCTGTGCCGCCGAGGCGTATGAGCACGAGGCGTCGTCCGACGCCTCCTAGAGATCGGCCGGGTTTTCCATGACGATATCGTCGGCGACTGCGCATAGTTCAGATGTCGCAGGATTGCGCGTTCGAACGGGACCTGCCCCAGTGGAACGCCTCGTCGACGTAAGCGAACTTGATCGCCTGCCACTCGCAGTAGTTTTGCACGAAGGCCCGCGAGATCCATAGCGCGGGCTTCCTAGTGTCGGCCTGCCATCCCATGAAACCTCGGAGAGTGGCCTTGCCGACAAGCCTCTGCAGATGGGTACGCGACATCATGAAATCCGCAGCGAGACCGCGACTATCGAACTCTCCCAGAAAGAACCTCGTTTCATCCTGTTCGTCGAGATCGATCATCGAGATCAGATAATCGACGATCAAGCCGCCTGCATCATTCCACAGAAAGAGCCCTATCTCCTCCGGAGGCTCGCGCCAGATCTTATCCTGCATGCAATGTCGGGCAAGGCGCGGCTGGATCTGGCGCATCCAATGCGGATTGGCATCGAACGCGGCCGCGCGATCCTTGCCGTCCAGCACGTCGAGTGCGTGGAGGTTTGACGACAGCCAACTCACCATAGCCTGATGACTGATTTCAGCCGCCTCGTAGTGCCGCGGTCGCTTGCGCTCGGCACCCGGCTCGCAGATGATGAATCGATAAGTGAAAAGCTCGTCGATAAAACTGAGCACGGTGTTGCGGCTTGCCACCTTGAACGCTGTAATCTCGCTAATCAGCCGCGTTGCCGTCAGGCCCGAGGATGAATCCAGCCTGTCACGCTCCATGCTGAGCGCATAAGCCATTTGCGTCAGGAGCCAGCGTTGATGAGAGGCGAGCAAACGGGCGAGCCGTGGTTTGGCGTCGAACATCAGACGCATGCGGCCAGCGTGAAATCGAATACCCCGTATGAAATTAGGATCGGCAATCAGGTCTTCGGCATGTAAATGCATTTTAATCCCGCAACGTGCGCCGGATTACACCTGAGCGCGAACCAAGACACGGCATCGTTTATTTTCAACAAAAGATTGTATAAATAAATGAATAATGTTCACATTTACAGAACACGCCGAGCGGGAAGTTTCCAGCCCTAGATTTGTATGGGTTTGATGTTCGCCGCTGCCGTTAACCTGCCTGGTAATGCAGCGCCTATCGCAATTCCGCATTGCGCGAAGCCACGCGCTCCGCCCCGAGCCGGTGCTCCCGATAGATGATGAAGACGCCTGCCGCAACGATGATGGCGGTGCCGATCACCATGCTTGTGGTCGGCGTATCATCAAAGACAAAATAGGCAAGAATACTTCCCAGGACGATCGACGTGTATTCGAATGGCGCGACCGTCGAGACTTCCGCGTGACGGTAACTCTCCGTCAGCAGGATTTGCGCGATACCGCCGCAAAAGCCGGCGGCGATCAGAAACAGCTGTGGTGCCAGATCGAGAAAATCCCAGCCGAACGGCACGGTCAGAAGCGAGAATGCGCTCGCCGTCAGCGAAAAATAGAGAACGATCGTCGAGGTCTTTTCTTCCTCGACCAGTCGGCGCACCTGGATCATCGCCATGCCGCCCAACACCGATGCTAGCAGCACGGTGATCGCGCCGATTGCCTGCTCCGACTCCACGCCGCCCTCACGAAACAATGTCAGTTTCGGCCATGAGACGATCGCGACGCCGATAAGGCCTACGAAGACGGCACTCCAGCGATAGATCCGGACGGTTTCACCGAGGAACACGGCGGCGAAGATGACCGCCACCAGCGGCAATGCGTACCCGAGCGCGATCGCCTCCGGCAGTGGCAGATGCAGCAAGCCATAGAAGCCGAGGCCCATGGATATGATCCCGAGCGTGCCGCGCTTCAGATGACCGATCGGGTTCGCGGTGTAGAACGAAGACTTCAACTGGCCGCGATAGGCGAGGAACGCGATGATCGGGAACAGCGCGAAGAACGATCTATAGAAAGTGATCTGGCCCGGTTGGATGCCGCTGCCCGCAAGCTTGATGAAGGTCTGCATGGCAAGGAAACAGATGACCGAGGCAACTTTGAACGCAATACCTCTCATCGGGTTTTCGAAAACCGACCGCATGTCAGACACTCGTGCATTGCGCATAAGAGGACGGGAAATCGCACCGGATTCGATGCAAAGCCACTCTGGCAGCGGTTTCAACCAAAGAACAGCGAAAACGCATGGCAGTGACGTGGTCACAGGCATTTTGCGCAAAAGCATGTCACACGACTGCATCAAATGACGGCAATGCGTAAAAACGCCTGAAAATCGTCAATGCGAGGCGTTGCCCGTTAACGGTTTGAAAACCATGCGCTCGCATTGATTCAAATATAGCACAATTACAATTTCTATTTTTTAAGTTCGGCACCAATTTCAGGAGGCATACCATGATGCCATCTACGGCTTTCGAAGATCAACAATATACGGCAACACCGCGTTCGATGCGGGTTGTTACGGAAGGGATCGGTTTCGATCTCGAACGGTTCAGCGCCGCCAACACGCACGTGGTGAAGCAGATCAAGCTTCTGGCCATCAATGCGTTGATCGAAGCGGCCCGTGCCGGAGAAGCCGGCAAGGGTTTCGCGGTTGTCGCCAACGAAGTCCAGCGGCTGGCGCAGATCGCCAGTGAGATCGCTGGCACTTTCGAGAGCAACGTTCTCGACCGCATCGGTCTGTCGCGGCGGATGGCGGATTCGCTGGTGGAAGAACTCGAAGGTGTGCGGTTGACCGATCTGGCGCAAACGCTGGTGCAGCTGATCGTGCGCAATCTTTTCGAGCGGACCGCTGATGTGCGCTGGTGGGCGACCGATGCCGCCTTGTGGCGGGCGCTGGAGGCACCGACAAAAGAGACCGCAAGCTTTGCGGCGGAACGCCTCGGCGTGATCAACCGCTTCTACACGGTCTACCTCGACCTTGTGCTGACGGATGCGAGCGGCCGCGTTATTGCGTCGGCGAACCCGGAATTCCAGCGCCGGATCGCCAACACGTCGCTGACGGGCGAGTCCTGGCACGCGGCGGCGGCACGCTGCCGATCCGGAGATGACTATGTGGTCGACGAGGTGCGCCCAAGCCCGCTTCACGGTGGACGAAACGCCCTTGTCTACGCAACAGCCGTCAGGCAGGGCGGCAAGAGAGATGGCCAACTGGTCGGAACGCTCGGCGTCTACTTCGACTGGCAGAACCAGGGGCAAGCCATCGTCGAGAAAGAGGCAAATCTTCCGCCGCAAGTTGCGGATCGGACGACGGTGATGTTGCTGGACGGCGCCAACAAGATTATCGCCTGCAGTAATACGTCGCTGCTATTCACCCACTTCGCTTTGCAGAAGCAGACAGGCCAAGCGCGTGGCAGCTATTACGACAATAACGGCTCGATCGTCGCCTATGCGAAGACACTCGGCTACGAGGATTATGACGGCCTCGGATGGCATGGCGTCGTCGTGCAGAAAACCGAGGACGAGGCAGCGATCCGGCAGGCCTTGGATCTCAGATAGGCAGAAGTCTGAAGTATCTCCACTCTCGCTACTATAAGATTTTGCCGTTCAGAGCTTTCCTTTGGCTTTAGCATTAGTTCAGACTTTAATGTAATTATACCGATCGAATTGGTTGCGGAGCGCCCCCTCTGCGGCGAAGCTTTGTCTAAAGGTCCCAGGGAACATCATGCGCACAGATACCGGCCAGGTTATTAATCTGGCAGACTACCGTCCAACCGATTTCGTTCTCGAGCGCGTGGACCTGACATTCGAACTCGATCCGACAGCCACCAAAGTCGATGCGCGCCTGATCTTCCATCGCCGCAAGGGCGCCGACCCGAAGGCGCCACTGGTTTTGGACGGGGATGAACTGGCGCTTTCCGGCCTGCTTTTTGATCAGAAAGAGATGAAGGCGAGCCAGTATACAGCAACGCCGGAAAGCCTGACCGTCCGCAATCTGCCGAAAGCCAAGCCCTTCGAGTTGACGATCACCACGATCATCAATCCCGAAGCGAATACCCAGCTGATGGGCCTTTACCGCACCAACGGCGTCTATTGCACACAGTGCGAGGCGGAAGGCTTCCGCCGCATCACCTACTTCCCCGACCGTCCCGATGTCCTGGCGCCCTATACGATCACCATCGTCGGCGACAAGGCGGCCAACCCGGTGATGCTGTCGAACGGCAATTTCCTCGGCGGCGCCGGATACGACGAAGGCCGCTCGTTTGCTGCATGGTTCGACCCGCATCCGAAGCCAAGCTATCTCTTTGCGCTCGTCGCCGGCGACCTCGGTGTCATCGAAGACACGTTCGTCACCATGTCCGAGCGCGAAGTCACGCTGAAGATCTATGTCGAGCATGGCAAGGAGGCCCGCGCCGCCTATGCCATGGACGCGCTGAAGCGCTCGATGAAGTGGGACGAAGAACGTTTCGGGCGTGAGTACGATCTCGACATCTTCATGATCGTCGCCGTCTCCGACTTCAACATGGGCGCCATGGAGAACAAGGGGCTCAACGTCTTCAACGACAAGTACGTGCTTGCCGACCCGGAGACCGCCACCGATGCCGACTACGCCAACATCGAGGCGATCATCGCCCACGAGTATTTCCACAACTGGACCGGAAATCGCATCACCTGCCGCGACTGGTTCCAGCTGTGCCTGAAGGAAGGCCTGACGGTCTACCGCGATCACGAGTTTTCCGCCGACATGCGCTCGCGCCCGGTCAAGCGTATCGCTGAAGTCCGCCACCTGAAATCAGAGCAGTTCCCCGAGGATGGCGGCCCGCTGGCTCATCCGGTGCGGCCGACGGCTTACCGCGAAATCAACAACTTCTACACGACGACCGTCTACGAGAAGGGCAGCGAAGTCACGCGGATGATCGCGACGCTGCTCGGCAAGGACACGTTCAAGAAGGGCATGGACCTCTATTTCGACCGGCACGACGGCCAGGCCGTGACGATCGAGGATTTCGTCAAATGCTTCGAAGAGGCAAGCGGGCGAGACCTTACACAATTCTCGCTCTGGTATCATCAGGCCGGCACACCGCTCGTCACCGCATCCGGTAGCTACGACGCGACGGCAAAGACGTTCAGCCTCTCGCTCGAGCAGATCATCCCGGCCACACCCGGGCAGACCGACAAGCAGCCGATGCACATCCCGCTGAGTATCGCTCTGTTTTCGGAAGATGGCGCTGCCCTAGAACCGTCTTCGGTCGAGGGTGCGGAATATGCCGACAATGTGCTGCATCTGACGGAGCGAGCCCAGACCGCCGTGTTCAAGGGTATCGGCTCGCGGCCGATCATCTCGCTGAACCGCAGCTTCTCCGCGCCGATCAACCTGCATTTCGATCAGTCGCCCGCCGACCTCGCTTTGCTGGCGCGGCATGAGACCGACCACTTCGCCCGCTGGCAGGCGCTGACGGATCTGGCACTGCCTACGCTGCTCGGCGCCGCGCGTGATGCCCGCGACGGCAAGGCCACGGTCGCTGCCAAACAATTCGTCGATGCCCTGCTTGCCGCCGCGGCAGACGACAGCCTCGAGCCGGCCTTCCGCGCCCAGGTTCTCGCACTTCCGAGCGAATCCGACATCGCCCGCGAACTCGGCAACAACAACGATCCTGACGCCATTCACGCAGGCCGCCAGGCCGTGATGCGCCAGGTGGCGGAAGCCGGAAGAGCTGTATTTTCGGCCCTCTACGACAGCATGACCACGCCCGGCGACTTCAGCCCGGATGCAGCCAGCGCCGGACGCCGCGCGCTTCGCAACACTGCGCTCACCTATCTGTCCTACGCCGAGAACACGCCGGCGCGGGCCAAGGCTGCCTTCGACGCGGCCAACAACATGACCGACCTGATGCAGGCGCTGACCATCCTCGCACATCGTTTCCCGGATAGCGACGAGGCCAGCAAGGCGCTGTCGACGTTCCAGGAGCGTTTCGCCGACAATGCGCTCGTCATCGACAAGTGGTTCTCGGTGCAGGCCACCATCCCCGGTGCGGCAACGCTTGATCGCGTCGTCAAGCTCACGGAAAATCCGCTCTTTAAGTGGACCAACCCGAACCGCGTCCGTTCGCTGGTCGGCACATTTGCTTTCGGAAACCCGACCGGCTTCGGACGGGCGGATGGCGAAGGCTATCGGTTCCTCGCGCGGCAGATCCTCGACATCGACGGTCGCAACCCACAGTTGGCGGCCCGGATCCTCACATCGATGCGCTCCTGGCGCTCTCTGGAGCCCGTTCGGGCGGAACATGCGCGCAAGGCGCTGGCCGATATCGCTGCTGCGGAAAGCCTGTCGACTGATGTTCACGACATCGTCGAACGCACCCTCAACGGATGATTGGTGACAAGAGGCGGCCGAGCGAATCGCGGCCGCCTTCTCAAGCCACAATAAAAATCAGCACTTAGAATCGGTTAACAGATTTTTACCTTTTCCTCTGGACAAGGCGAATCACCAATGATTCATTGATGCAGGTTCGGGCGAGCGGCGCAGCGAATCACACGAGGGATCAGGGCTAAAGATGATGAACGTGCGGCGGGCAACCGTGGCCGAGGGACGGCTGCGTGTCGATTTCGAAGGCTTCCGCGCCTGGCGCCGGAGCTTCGCCGAAAACGTACCATCATCTTCTCGCCTGTCTTTCCAAAAATACACGCATGCCGAGACAATGCTGAAACGCGCCATTCCAATGCTGATTGTCGCCTTCCTGGCGGTCGTTGCTGCCTCGCATTTCTTCGGCATGCTGTCAGAGCATGACCGCATGCAGGCGTCGGCCCGCCACTCGACGGCGCTGGCGGCAGCAACCGCTGCGGCTGCGTTTGCCGAATCTGCCGCGATCTTCGACACCGGCGATGCGGCTGAGGGCCAGGCACGTCTCACCCGGTTCCTGCCGCAGGACCGTCTCGACGACAACGCTTTCGTGCTTCTGGTGCAGTCAAGCGGCAAGGTATTCGCGGCGTCCACGGCTGGCGCTGCCTATGTCGGCGCCAGCATCGGCGATTTCTTTTCCGAAGTCTCAACCATCCGCCGCTTCGGCGATCGGGCCGGCGTCATCGAGACGACGATCGACGGTCGCCCGCACTACGCACAGATCACCCTGATCGGCGACACCGGCGGCTACGTGGTCGCCGCCACCTCGCTCAATCATATCAGCCAGCTGTGGCGCGAAGAGCTGACGTTGAATGTCACGCTGTTCGCCGGCATCTCGTCCATCCTGTTGGTGATCCTCTACGCCTATTACATGCAGGTCCGCCGCGCCCGTGATGCGGACGAGATCTTCGTCGAGTCGAACCTGCGCGTTGAAACCGCCCTGTCACGCGGCCGCTGCGGCCTGTGGGACTTCGATTTCGACCGCCGCGAATTCTTCTGGTCGCGCTCCATGTACCAGATGCTGGGCCTGCCGGAGGCCGACGGCAACATGTGCTTCGGCGATGCCGCGCGTCTCATGCATCCTGATGACAGCGGCATCTACGAGATCGCCCGCTCCGTCGCGCGCGGCGATTCCGAGCAGATCGACCAGATCTTTCGCATGCGTCACGCGGCCGGTCACTATGTCTGGATGCGCGCCCGCGCCCAGGTGATCCGCACTAATGCCGGCCGGGTCCACATGATCGGCATCGCCATGGACGTGACCGAGCAGCATCGCCTGGCACAGCGATACGCAGAAGCCGACCAACGGCTTGCGGACGCCATCGAATCCACATCCGAAGCGTTCGTGCTCTGGGACAAGAACGACCGACTGGTGATGTGCAATGCCCACTTCCAGCAGGCCTATGGTCTGCCCGACGGGGTTCTGGTGCCGGGTACCGAGCGCGCCGCCGTCAACGCCGCGGCCGCCCGCCCGGTCATCGAACGGCGCATCGCCGACGCGCACGGCAACGGCTATTCCCGCACCAGCGAAGTGCAGCTTGCCGACGAGCGCTGGCTGCAGATCAACGAGCGCCGCACCCGCGACGGCGGCATGGTTTCGGTCGGCACCGATATCACCCTGCTCAAGCGCAACCAGGAACGCCTGCGTGATTCCGAACGGCGCCTGATGGCGACGATCGGCGACCTCTCCTCTTCCCGGCAGACGCTCGAAAGCCAGAAATCGGCGCTGTCGATCGCCAATTCGAACTACCAGGCCGAAAAGGAACGCGCCGAAGCCGCCAACAAGGCGAAGTCGGAATTCCTCGCCAACATGTCGCATGAGCTGCGCACGCCGCTCAACGCCATCCTCGGCTTCTCCGAGATTCTTCAGGACGAGATGTTCGGTCCGCTCGGCTCCGCCAAATACGATGAATACGCCCGCGACATCCACCACAGCGGCCGTCACCTGCTCAACGTCATCAACGACATCCTCGACATGTCGAAGATCGAAGCCGGCCACATGAAGCTGCAGTGCGAGACAATCGACCTCGCACCGCTGATCGAGGAAAGCCTGCGCTTCACCGCCATCCCCGCCAGCGAGAAGAGCATCGAGATCCAGCAGCGCATCTGCGACGGCATGACCCTGAGGGCCGATCGCCGGGCGATGAAGCAGATCCTGCTCAACCTGCTCTCCAATGCTGTAAAGTTCACCAATGAAGGGGGCCGAATCGCGGTGCGCACCCGTCGCACGACCGGCGGCGTCATACTGACGATCGCCGATACCGGCATCGGCATTCCGGCCACGGCGCTTGGCAAGATCGGGCAGCCGTTCGAGCAGGTGCAGAACCAGTACGCCAAGAGCAAGGGCGGCTCCGGGCTCGGCCTGGCCATCTCCCGCTCGCTGACCATGCTGCACGGCGGACGGATGAAGATCCGCTCTCGCGAGGCGACCGGAACGGTCATCTCGTTGCTGATCCCGGATAATGTTTCCTAAGGCTTGACGACCGACACGAACAGTTTTCGAACTGCCTTCGACAACTGTTTGATCTCCCCCTCGAGTGTCCGGATATCAGGGCAGTCTCCGGCGCGGCAGACGAGATCGGTGAGACCCGCCGGCGCCTCCTTCGGATCGAACGGAGCGTCGATGCAGAGGCGGATCAGCTGCGATAGCTCGGTGTAAAGCGAGAAGGCGCGCAGGCAGGTATCGAGGTCGTCCTTGGCCATCAACGATGCGCCCAACTCCTTCAGCGCTTCGCCGGTCGACAGACCGTTGACCTTGATGGCAACGTCGTTTGCGGGCGCGATCAATGCCAGATATTGGGCGATGAATTCGATATCGACAACACCGCCTGCGATGAGCTTCAGGTCCCACGGATTGGCAGGCGGCTTTTCCTGCTCGATCAACGCGCGCATCTCAGCAACGTCGCGCGCAACCTTCCCCACGTCGCGGCGTGTCGAAAGTACCTCCTCCACGACGCGTTCGGCATCGGCGATCAGGCTGGCGTCGCCGCAGATCAACCGGGCGCGACTGAGCGCCATGTGTTCCCAGGTCCAGGCTTCCTCGCGCTGATACTTGGCGAACGAGGTGATGCGGGTTGCGATCGGCCCCTTGTTGCCAGATGGGCGCAGACGCATGTCGACCTCGTAGAGCACGCCCTCGGCTGTCGGCGCCGACAGGGCGGCGATCAGGCGCTGCGTCACGCGAGTGAAATAGCGAACGGCATCGAGCGGCTTGTCGCCGTCGGATTCGTCGGCCGCGTCGTCATAGTCGTAAAACAGGATGAGATCGATGTCAGAGCCGGCCGTCAGCTCGAAGCTGCCGAGCTTGCCCATGCCAGCGACGGCGACACGACCGCCGGGAAACTTCCCATGCGTCGCCTCGATTTCCAGCAGAACCGCATTCAGAGCCGCCTCAACGATGAGATCGGCCAGATGAGTGAAGGCGCGGCCGGCCATGGCGCCGTTGATGGCGCCAGTGAGCAGCCGGATGCCGATCAGGAACCGTTGCTCGGCGGCAAAAATCCGCAGCCGGTCCAGCACCTCTTCATAGTAGCGCGCCTGCTGCAGCGAGCCGCGAAGGCGACCAGCCAGATAGTCTCGCGTCGGCAGCTCCGCCATCAGGCCGGGATCGAGCATGCCGTCGAACACGTGCGGCCGGGCAGCGATCACCTCGGCAAGCTTCGGCGCCGCCGACATGATGTAGACGATCAATGAAAGAAGCGCGGGATTGCTGCCGAGCAGCGCGAACAGCTGGATGCCGGCCGGCAGACCCGAGATGAAACTGTCGAACCTCAAGATCGCCTCGTCGGCGCGCTTGCTTTCGCCGAAGACCCGCAGCAGCTCCGGCGTCAGCTCCGTCAGCCGCTCGCGTGCCTCGACCGATTGCGTCGCCCTGTAGCGACCGTAATGCCAGGTGCGGATGACCCGCGATATGTCGGAGGGGCGCTCGAAGCCAAGTTTCCTCAGCGTTACCAGCGTATCGGGATCGTCGTTCTGGCCGGTGAAGACGAGGTTTCCTGTTTCCGTCGAAAGCTTGGTCTCCTGTTCGAACAGGCGGGCATACCGCCGTTCCACGGTCCTGAACACTTCGACCAGACGTTCGGAGAAGCTGGGCGTATCGCTATAACCCATCATGTAGGCGATGCGCTTGAGATCGGCTTCGGTCTCCGGCAGCAGATGCGTCTGCTCGTCGCGCACCATCTGGATGCGGTGCTCGACATCGCGCAGGAACCAGTAGGCCACCGTCAGCTCGTCGCGCGTTTGCTCGTCGATCCATTTGGCCCTGGTCAGCTCGGCAAGCGTCTCTTCCGTGCCGCGCGAACGCAGCACCGGCATGCGACCGCCGGCGATCAGCTGCTGGGTCTGCGCGAAGAACTCGATCTCGCGGATGCCACCGCGCCCGAGCTTGACGTTGTGGCCCTTGACCGCAATAGCGCCGTGGCCCTTGTGCGCGTGGATCTGACGCTTGATCGAGTGGATGTCGGAGATCGCCGCGTAATCCAGATATTTGCGAAAGACAAAGGGCGTGAGATCGCGCAGGAACCGTTCCCCGGCAGCGACGTCGCCGGCGACCGCACGGGCCTTGATGAAAGCCGCACGCTCCCAGTTCTGGCCTCTGCCTTCGTAATAGACCATCGCGGCATCGACGGAGATGGCGAGCGGGGTGGCGCCGGGATCAGGCCGCAAACGCAGATCTGTGCGGAACACGTACCCGTCGCCGGTGCGCTCCTGCATGATCCGGACGAGACGGCGCATCAGACGCGGAAAAATCTCGATCGCATCATCCGGGTCAGGGAGGATACCGGCCTGTTCGTCGAAGAACACGACGATATCGATATCGGAGGAGTAATTGAGCTCCGAAGCGCCGAGCTTGCCCATGCCGAGCACGACCAGCCCCGAGCCCTCGCTGGGCCTCGCGACATTTTTCAGCTGCAGCTTGCGGCTCTCATGCGACGATAGCAGGAGGTGGTCGATCGCCGCTGATACCGAGGCTTCGGCGAGCCGGCTCAGCCATAGCGTCGTAACGCGGCCGTCAAAGACGCGGGCGAGATCGGCCAGCGCGACAAGAAAGGCGACGCGACGCTTGATGATGCGCAGACGGCTCATCACGTCGGTTTCGCTTGGCGACGTGCCGCCACCCGACGGCAGCCAGGCATCACGGGCCTCAGTGATCAGCGCCTCAATCTGCGGCTCGAGCGGCATGGTGATCGCGGTGGCGAGAATGGCGGAATCGACGTTGGCGACATCGCGGAGATAGGGAGACAGCGTCAAGGCAGCGGAGACAAACTCGCCGAGCGCGCCTTCGGCCTTCAGCATCTCGGCCACGGCCGGTTCATCGGTGCCGATCTGCTGGAGGCCGCTGAGCACGAGCTTAAGCTCTGCTTTGCTCAACGGTTTGAGAAGCCCTGCCCCTACATCCTTGAGGCTGTGCGTCGAGTTCGTCAGCATGCGCCCTCCCCGGCCATCCGCGGCTAAATCCGAGCAGAATCAAAGCCGCTTCGGTCACCACTGGCTAAGTTAGGGTCTGCCGCTGCAATGGCCAACAATCAATTGACGCAAGGCGCCGCACATTGAGACCAAGCGTCTATTTCACCGGAAAGATCAGGGCGACGGCAAGGCCGCGATTGGTCGTCGAGGCTGGATCGGTATCGGAAAGCTCCAGCTTGCCGCCGTGCAATTCCATGACCGCCTCGACCAGCGAAAGGCCCAGACCGGTGCCCGGTTTCGAGCGGCTTTCGTCCAGTCTGACGAAGCGTTTCAGCACATCCTCCCGCTTGTCGGCCGGGATTCCCGGCCCGCGGTCGGCAACCTGCAGGCAGATCGCATCGGGCCTCCTGATCAGGCTGAGCGAAATTTCGCCGGCAGCCTGTCCGCCACCGGTATATTTGATGGCATTGTCGATCAGGTTGAAGATCGCCTGACCGATCAGCTCGCGGTTTCCCTGCACCTCGACGCCGGGCTCGATCGAGAATGTCAATGCAAGCCCGGCTTCATCGGCCACCGGCTCATAAAGCTCGGCGCTATCGGCGACGATAGCGGAGAGATCGACGTTCGACATTTCGGCAGCGACCGATCCGGCCTCGACCCGCGAAATCATCAGCAAGGCGTTGAACGTGCGGATCAGCTGATCGGATTCGGAGATGATGCCTTCGAGCGCCACCCGGCGCGTGTCGGCGTCGGACATATCGATCGCGTCGGCAGCCTTGTTGCGCAGCCGCGTCAACGGCGTCTTCAGGTCGTGGGCGATGTTGTCGGAGACCTGCCGCAGCCCCTCGTTCAGCTTTTCGATGCGGCCGAGCATGGCGTTGAGCGACACCGACAAACGATCGAACTCGTCGCCGGAACCGCCGACCGGTAGCCGCTGCGAGAGATCGCCAGCCATGATCTTCTTGCTGGCGGCGGACATGCGGTCGATGCGCTTCAACGCATTGCGGCCGATGGCGAACCAGATGATGACGGCTCCGAGGCCCATGATCGCCAGCGCGACCATCAGGGCCTGGCGGACGAGCACACGAAATGCCTCCGGCTCGCCAAGATCGCGGCCGATCAGGATGCGCAAGCCGTTGTCGAGCACGTTGATATTGGCAACCGCCATATGCGGCTTGCCCTGGCTGCCCTCGGCATAGCGCTGGTAGCGGAACGGAATCGAAGTCCAGCCCTCTTCATCGAGGACGCCAAGCTGAACGGATGCGACGTTGCCGGCGAGGATGTCGCCCGACGGGCCGGCTATGATGTAGAGATTGGCGCCCGGCTGTCGCGCGCGACGCTCCATTGTCCGCAAGAGGAGGTTCATGCCGCCATTGTCATAGGCGCGCTGCACCTGATCGACTTCCTGCTGCACCGCCTCGCGGATCTGGCTGGTCAGCAGTCGTTCCGACATGGCCGTAACATAGAAGACCAGCGTCGCGGCGCAGATGGCGAAAAGCAGGATGTAGAGAGCCGAAAGGCGGACCGCCGTGGACTTGTAGAGAACCCAGAAGCGGTTCATCCGTCATCCTTGATCATGTATCCGGCGCCGCGAATGGTCTTCAGCAGCGGCAGGCTGAAATCCTTCTCGATCTTCGAGCGCAGCCGCGACACATGCACGTCGATGACGTTGGTCTGCGGGTCGAAGTGATAATCCCAGACGTTTTCGAGCAGCATCGTACGCGTGACGACTTGGCCGGCATTCTTCATCAGATATTCGAGCAGGCGGAATTCGCGTGGCTGCAGCGGAATTTCCTTGCCGCCACGGCGCACTTCGTGCGCCAGCCGGTCGAGCTCGAGATCGCCGACTCGATAGACGACGTCCTGATCGGGCGTGCCCTTGCGACGACCCAGCACCTCGACGCGGGCCAGCAGTTCACTGAAGGCGTAGGGCTTCGGCAGGTAATCGTCGCCGCCGGCGCGAAGGCCGGTCACGCGATCGTCGACCTGCCCAAGAGCGGAGAGAATGAGGACAGGGGTGTGAATGCTTTTGCGGCGCAGTTCTGCAATGACGGACAAACCGTCGCGACGTGGCAGCATGCGATCGATCACGAGCACGTCGTAGGTGTTTTCCGTGCCCATGAAGAGACCGCTCTCGCCGTCGCTGGCGTGATCGGCAACAATACCCGCCTCGCGAAACGCTTTCGTGAGATAGGCAGCCGCCTCCAGATCGTCTTCAATGATGAGAATCTTCATGCGGCCGACATTACCCGCCGGCTGTGTTTCGGCAAGGCTCAAAGCGACATCGTTCGGTGTGGAGGTCATTGCCGTCATCCATGATGCATCGACGGGAAGGAGCCGCGCTCAACGCGCGACTCCTTGCTTTCATTGGCTAGATCAGCCCTGGTTTTCGACTGGAAGGGCCACGAAGCGGCTGCCTTCCTTCGACTGGATCTGGAACAGCGCGCGGGTGCGGCCATCCTTCTTCGCCTGGTTCAGTACCTTGACCACCTCGTCGGCGGAGGTGACCTCCTGGTTGTTCACCGAGGTGATCTTCTCGCCTTCCTTGATACCCTTGTCGGCAGCATCGGAGTTCGGGTCGATACCGGTGATCTGCAGGCCCTTGCCGTCGTCAGCCGGACCAACCGTTAGGCCGAGATCGGCGAGCGCCTTCTCGGAGGCCGGCGTCTGTGCTTCGGGTGCCTGGTCGCCGTCGTCTGCGGAGGCTTGCTGCTGCTCGAGCGGCAGGGTGCCAAGCTCGACGGTCACAGGCGTCGCCTTGCCGGAGCGCCACACCGACAGTTCGACCTTCTTGCCCGGGGTCATCGCGCCGATGCGACGGCTGAGATCGCGGGCGTCCTTGACTGTTTCGCCATTGACGGCGGTGACGACGTCACCCGCCTTGAGGCCAGCCTTCTCGCCAGGGGTTCCAGCCTGAGCGGAGACGACAAGTGCGCCGCTTGCCTCGGACAGGCCGAGTGAGTCAGCGATGTCCTTGTTCACAGGCTGGATCTGCACGCCGAGATAACCGCGCGATACCTGGCCGTCCTTCATCAGGTCGGCAACGACATCCTTTGCGGTCGAGGCGGGAATCGCGAAGGCGATGCCCACGCTGCCGCCGGATGGCGAGAAGATCGCGGTGTTGATGCCGACGACTTCGCCGCTAAGGTTGAAGGTCGGGCCACCCGAGTTGCCGCGGTTCACGGCGGCGTCGACCTGGAGATAGTCGTCATATGGACCAGAACCGATATCGCGGCCACGCGCCGAAACGATACCCGCCGTGACGGTGCCGCCGAGACCGAACGGGTTGCCGACCGCGACTACCCAGTCACCGACGCGAACGTTGTTGTCGTCGGCCCAGTTGACGTAGGTGAACTTCTTGCCCTTGCCATCGACCTTCAGAACAGCGAGGTCGGTGCGCGGATCCTTGCCGATCAGCTTGGCATCGAGCTCGGTCCCGTCCTTCATGACGGCAACGAAAGCCGCGCCATCGGATACGACGTGGTTGTTGGTGACGATGTAGCCATCCTCGGAGATAAAGAAGCCGGAACCCTGGGCAACGGGGCGCAAACGGCCCTTGCCATCGTGCGGGCCACCTGGATGAGCGCCGGGAGGACCACGGCGGCCCTGCTGCTCACCGAACTGCCTGAAGAACGGCTTCAGCGCGTCGGGCAGATCATCGAGACCGCGACCGTTGAAATCGAAGGAGAAGCCATTGCCCTCGTCATCGGAGACCGGCTTGACACGGCTCTCGACGCGAACAGAAACGACGGCCGGAGACACGGCATCGACGACATTGGCGAAGCTCGGAACGGATGGGGCTTCGACCTTGACGGCTTCAGCGTAGGAACGGGTGATTTCGAGGGGGATGCCGGTCGCCAGAACGGCTGCGGCAAGACCGGCGACGGTCGAGGCCTTCAACACGGTATTCAGCGACGGAGCTTTGATATTCTTCAGCATATTGCGCACCTTTTTCACTTCAAATCCACGGGACCGGTTCTTGCCGGATCGGTCGATGAATGAAGATATAGGGTGCCAGACCTTACTACGAACTGTCCGCAGCATGAAAAATTCGTAATGTCGAAAATTGTAGGTACGCAACCGTCAAAAGCCGATGCTGGCGGCGGCGACTACTTGTCGAGCAGTTCGCTCAATTTCGCCTGTTCGTCCGGCGTCAGGGCCGAGCCTCTCGGCTGGCTGGCATAGCGTCTTGCAAAGACCAGCAAGGAAAGGCCACCCAACAGCACGAGAAGAACCGGCGCGCCCCAAAGCAGCAGGGTCTTGGTTTCGAAGCGTGGCTTCAGCAACACGAACTCGCCGTAACGGGAGACGATATAGCTCACCACCTGCTCGTCGCTATCGCCGCTGGTGATCCGTTTGCGGACCAGCAAGCGTAGATCCTTCGCGAGTTCAGCATTGGAGTCATCGATCGACTGGTTCTGGCAGACCATGCAGCGAAGTTCGGCGGAAATGGCGCGCGCCCGGCTTTCGAGAACGGGGTCGGCCAGCATCTCATCCGGATTGACGGCGAATGCCGGCGCCGCCGAAACCAGCAACGCCAGAAGGAGGATGAGACGGCGTATCATTCGGCCGGCTCCATCGCCGGTGTCGCCGGCTTGGCCGCCTTTGCCTTGCGGCGCGGCGCGCCGACGCGCAGGCGACGGTCGCTGAGCGATACGAAGCCGCCGAACGCCATGATCACGGCCCCACCCCAAATGCACAGGATGAATGGCTTCCACCAGATGCGCACGACGATGCCGCCATCATCCGTGGCGTCACCGAGCGAGACGTAGAGCTGGCTGGCGCCGAAGGTCAGGATGCCCGCCTCCGTGGTCGGCATCTGGCCGGCAACATAGACGCGCTTGGCGGACCACACGTCCGTGACCTCGACGCCGCCCCTCGAAATGGTGAAATGGCCGCGTTCTTCGTTGTAGTTTGGACCTGTCGCCTTGCGCATTCCGTCGAAGCGCAGCGCGTATCCCCCGGCTTGCGTGGTCTCGCCCTGCTTCATGGTCAGAACGTGTTCCGTCTGGAACGTCGAGACCGCGACGATGCCGAGAACGGCGACGCCGAAGCCCGCATGCGCGAACGCGGTGCCGAACGCCGAGCGCGGCAGGCCCTTCAACCGTCGCCAGGCGACGCCCAACGGCTGCTTGCCAATGCCGGCGCGATACCACAGATCGGCGATGGCACCGAAGACCAGGAACAGGCCGGCAGCGATGCCGAGGATCGACAGGACCGGTCCGCCATGCTGGATGTAGAAGAACGCGACGGCGGCGACAAAGGCCAGTGCCGCGACCGTGTAAAGCCGCTGTAGGGCACCCAGCAGATCACCGCGTTTCCACGCAAGCATCGGGCCGAAGGGGACGATCACCAGCAACGGCGCCATCAGCAGGCCGAAGGTCATGTTGAAGAAGGGCGGACCAACGGAGATCTTTTCGTCGGTCAGCGTTTCCAGCACCAGCGGATAGAGCGTGCCGGTCAAAACCGTGCCGCAGGCAACCGTCAGGATGAGATTGTTGACGACAAGCGCGCCCTCACGCGAGATCGGCGCGAACAGGCCGCCGCTTGTCAGACGCGGCGCGCGGAAGGCGAAGAGCGACAGCGCGCCGCCGATGAACAGCAGCAGGATGCAGAGGATGAAGACGCCGCGGCTCGGATCGGTGGCGAAGGCGTGCACCGATGTCAGCACGCCGGAACGCACGAGGAAGGTGCCCATCAGCGACAGCGAGAAGGTGAGGATCGCCAGCAGCACCGTCCAGATCTTCAGCGCCTCGCGCTTTTCCATGACAAGCGCGGAATGCAGCAGCGCCGTGCCGGCCAGCCACGGCATGAAGGAGGCGTTTTCGACAGGATCCCAGAACCACCAGCCGCCCCAGCCGAGTTCGTAGTAAGCCCAGTAGGAGCCCATGGCGATGCCCAGCGTCAGGAAGGTCCACGCGGCCAGCGTCCATGGCCGGACCCAGCGTGCCCAGGCGGCGTCGATGCGCCCCTCGATCAGCGCGGCGACCGCGAAGGAGAAGCAGACGGAGAAGCCGACATAGCCGAGATAAAGAAGCGGCGGATGAATGGCGAGGCCGACGTCCTGCAGGATCGGGTTCAGGTCCTTGCCTTCGGCCGGGGCCGGGTCGAGGCGGGCGAAAGGATTGGAGGTCAACAGGATGAAGAAAATGAACGCGACCGAGATCCAGGCCTGCACCGCCAGAACATTGGCCCGCAGCGTGTCAGGCAGGTTGCGGCCAAAGGCGGCGACCAGCGCGCTGAACAGCGCAAGGATCAGCAGCCAGAGCATCATCGATCCCTCGTGATTGCCCCAGACACCGGAGTATTTATAGATCAGCGGCATCAGCGAATGGGAGTTTTCCCAGACGTTCTTCACCGAGAAGTCCGAGACGACATGGGCGTAGGTCAGCACGCCGAAGGAGAAGGCGACGAGCGCGAACAGGACAAGCGAACCGATCGGCGCCACATCCATCATCGCCTGATCGCGGCGTCGCGCGCCGACCAAGGGGACCAGCGAGACGATGATCGCCGTCGCCAATGCCAGGATGAGTGCGTAGTGCCCGATCTCGATGATCATTTCTTTGCCTCGTCCTGCTGCCAGAGCCCCTGCTTCTTCAAGCGGTCGGCGACGTCCTTGGGCATGTATTTCTCGTCGTGCTTGGCCAGCACCGTATCGGCGCTGAAGAGATTGCTGCCGGCCTCGAACGTGCCTTCGGTCACCACGCCCTGCCCTTCGCGGAAGAGATCGGGCAGGATGCCGGTGAAGCGGACGTGGACGAGATCGCCGGATACGTCGGTCACGGCGAACTGCACCGTCGAGCCGGCGCCGCGGATGACGCTGCCCTCGCCGACGAGGCCGCCGAGGCGAATGCGGGTTCCCGGCGGCACCGGGTTGGTAGCGAGGTCGGCCGGCATGTAGAAGTAGGCGACCGAGTTGCTGAACGCGAACATGACGAGCAGAACGGCCGTGATGATGAAACTCATCCCGCCGCCGATCACCGCAAGGCGTTTCTGCTTGCGCGTCATTGCGTCATTCCTTCCGTCGATAGGCCGACTTCCCGGGCAAGCGCAAGCAACTGAATGCCCTTCTCGCCATCGGCGGGAAACGCAACCAGTCCGCGTTTCAGCGCCGCGGTGGCGCGGTCCTTGTCGTTCAAGACCATATAGGAACGGATCAGCCGCAGCCATCCGTCGAGATCGTCGGGGTTCTCGGTGAGCTTGGCGTCGAGGCTATCGACCATGCCCTTGATCATCTGCTGCCGATCGCCGCTCGTCATGTTCTCGGCGGCGGCAACGTCGGCCTGCGTCGGGCCACCGAGCGGCGCTGCAGCCGGCGCACCTGCGGCAGTCGCGGGCGTTCCACCATTCTTGGCGATGTGCTCGTTGACCATGGGCATCCACGGCGCGTCGGCGGGCGACTGCCGGGCGATATCCTCGAAGCCGGAGCGCGCCTCCGGCCTCTTGCCCGCCTGTTCCAGGCCAAGCGCCAGGTAGAAACGGGCGCGCGGATTTTGCGGCTCGAGCTTCAGCGACTGCGCCAGAATCTTCTGCGCATCGTCGGTGATGATGCCGCTTGCCGCAGCGATCAGGGTCTCGGCCAGACCATCGAGACGCGCCGGCGTTTCGCCGAGCAGCCGGATGGCATTGCGATAGGCCGTCTCCGCATCGGAAAGGCGCATCGTGTTGAAATAGATCGGCGCCAGGATGTCCCAGCCCTTGCCGTCATCAGGGCTCTCGGCGAGATGGCGCTCGGCCTTGGCGACGAGGATCGCCATGTCGTTGCCCGGATTCTCCAGACGCGCCTCGAGAGGCTGGGCGGGCAGGTCCGGCCTGCCCATCATGACGTAGAGACAGAGCCCCGTGACGGGCAGCAGCAGCACGACGAACATCTCGGCGGCGCGACGGTAGCCCAGCCGTTGCCTGCGCTCGGCTGGAGCGGCGGCACTCGATGCTGCAATCAAACGACGACCGATTTCGGCGCGGGCATATTCGGCCTCTTCGGCTGAAATGAGCCCGCCGAGACAGTCTCGGTCGAGTTCGGCAAGCTGGTCGCGGTAAACGGCGACCTCGCCTTCACGACTGTCGGCAGCTGCCTTCGCGCCACGCAGAAGCGGATAAAGCAGAAGGGCGGCCACGACCGCCGTCATAACGGCCAAGAGAATCCAGAAAACCATAGTGGCCAAATACTAGATGTGCCGAGCCATTCCAACATGCAAAGCGGCAATAACGATTATTTGAGACGATTGGCCGCGTCGCATGGCGAACGCATCTATCCGAGAGGAGACCAGCTGCCGTCCTCGTTGCGACAGGCCGAACCACGCGCCATCGAGTCCTTGCCATCGACGGTCAGCGTGTGGGTGTATTGACGGCAGTTCTGTGAACCGACCTGATAGGGCGCGGCCGCGATCACCTTGCCGCTGACGTTGCGGCCGCTCCAGACGACCGGCTGCCCGACGGCTGCACCTTCCAGTGCCCGGTATTCGGCCTCAAGCGCCCGCTGACGGTCGCTGTCGCTCAGCGTCACGCCCGTACGGCCGACGATGCCGCCCTGCAGGGATTCGATGAAAGCAGCGGATGCGGAAGGCTTTTTGCCGCCGAACAGACCGCTCGAAGCACTGCTCTTCGTTGTCTGGCAACCCGATAATGCCACACATGCCAGAAGAGAAAGAGCAATCATGCCTTTAGAACGAAGTATCATTCAGCCGAACCCGAACCAGGTGTCAAACACGCCACACATGCCGGCCGGACCGAGCCGACAGCAAGGTAAAGCACGCTATGTAAATATCTTTCTGGCATCAAGCCGCCGTTCACGCAACATCCTTTGTCACGCCCGGAAGAATAAGGCGAGCCTTGAGGCCGTTCCACTCGCCGCGCGACAACTCCAGCCTGCCTTGGTATTCGTTGGCGATCTCGGTGACGATCGACAGGCCGAGACCGGTGCCCGGCTTGCTCTCGTCGAGCCGACGGCCACGTTTCAGCGCCTCGCGGATCTGGTCGGGCTCGAGGCCCGGGCCGTCATCCTCGACGACGACTTCGACCCAATGGCGGCGGATGCTCGCCTCGGTGCCCTTGACGTCTTCTGGCGCCTCCGAGACGACCAGGCGGACCTTGGTTTCGGCGAAGCGTGAGGCGTTTTCCAGCAGGTTGCCGACGACCTCCTCGAGGTCCTGCTGCTCCAGCGCGACCGCCAGATGCGGCGGCGTCACCACCAGCTCGAATTCCTTGTCGACGTTGAGGCGACGCATGACGCGAACCAGCCGCTCCAGCGCCGGTTCCGCATCGGTACGCGCCAGGATCGATTCGCGCTGTGCGGCGATGCGGGCACGGTTGAGGTAGGATTGCACCTGCCCTTGCATGGCTTCCGCCTGGCTCTTCACCAGCTCGCCATGCGAGCGTTCCAGCACGCGCGCCTCGTTGAGCAGCACGGCGATCGGCGTCTTCAGCGAATGGGCGAGATTGCCGACCTGCATGCGGGCGCGCTCGACGATGCGACGATTGCTGTCGATCAGCGCGTTGACCTCGTTGGCGAGCGGCAGGATCTCGCGCGGGAAATCGCCCTTCAGCACCTCGCTCTCGCCGGCACGGATGCGCTCGAGTGCCGCGCGCGCCTTGTCGAGCGGCTTTAGGCCGAACAGAATGGCCAGCGCGTTGACGATCAGGCTACCGACACCGAAGCCGGCCAGCGCCAGATAGAGACTGTGGGAGAAATTGCGGACATCGTCCTCGACGACATCGACATTGCCGGTGACGCGGAAGCGCGCGGCGCGGCCGTCGGTATCGAGCACCACCTCGGTCTCGGCGACCTGGATGCGGTTCTGCGAGGTGTCGGTGACCTGATAATAGCGCTCGTAGTTCTTGTCGAACGGCGCTTCGAGAACGGAGGGGACGGGAATGGTGGTCGACCCGAGCGACGGCGAGACCAGCGGCGGCGCTGTGTAGGTGCCGAGCGGCTCGACCATCCAGTACCAGCCGGTCTTCGGCTGGGCAAAACGAAGATCGCCAAGCTGCGGGCTGCCGTTCAGCGAACCCTGATCGCCGATCGCCACCGAGTTGATGACGTTGTAGAGCTGGGCTCTCAAAAGATCCTGAAAGCCGCGCTCGGCGCTCTTGCGATAGAGCGTCGAGATCAACAAGCCGATCACCACCAGCGCCACGGTCGACCAGATCGTGGTCAGCAGCAGAACGCGAGCGGTAAGAGACTTAATTCGCATTGGTCGGCGCTTGGATGCGGTAGCCTAGACCGCGCACCGTTTCGATCAGATCCACGCCCATCTTTTTGCGCAAGCGGCCGACGAAGACTTCGATCGTGTTGGAATCTCGGTCGAAATCCTGATCGTACATATGTTCGACCAGCTCTGTGCGCGACACGACCTCGCCCATGTGATGCATGAGATAGGCCAGCAGACGGTACTCGTGCGAGGTCAGCTTCAGCGTCACGCCGTTGACGACCGCCTTGGATGTCTTGGTGTCGAGCCGCACCGGACCGCAGATGATCTCGGACGAGGAATGGCCGGCCGCGCGGCGGATCAGCGCGCGGATGCGGGCGAGCACCTCTTCGACATGGAAAGGCTTGGTGACGTAGTCGTCGGCGCCGGCGTCGATGCCGGCGACCTTGTCGCTCCAGCGATCGCGTGCCGTCAGGATCAGCACCGGCATGCCGCGACCGGCGCCGCGCCATTTCTCGAGGACGCTGACGCCGTCGAGTTCCGGCAGGCCGATGTCGAGGATGATCGCGTCGTAGGGTTCGGTGTCGCCAAGGAAGTGCCCCTCCTCGCCGTCGAACGCCTGATCGACGACATAGCCTGCCTCTTTCAGCGTGTCGCTCAGCTGACGGTTCAGATTGACGTCGTCTTCGACTACCAGGATGCGCATTGGTCCGCTTTACTCCGCTTGATCTCTTCGATGTCTCTCATAGGGCGATTCTGCCTACATCGGAACCTTGACGGTGACCTTGCGCGGGCGCTGGCCATTGCCCTGAACCAGCACGGTGATGATGCAGCTGTCGCCGGATGGTTGGACGGAGAGCAGTTGCCCCCCGGTCTTCTCGACGACCTCTTGGGCGGCATCACTGCAATCGCCTGCAATTCGCACCAAAAGGTTGTGCGAATTGTCCGGTGAGGGCGACGGTACCGCCAGCCAAACGGCCAACGCTGCGACGCTCAGAGGAGAGGCCATGTGCTATGCTTTCGATGGATACCAACTTGGCCCGACTATGTACTCACGTGACCTGAATGGCAAATGAATGCGTTGTAATGCAGCGCATCCGAGGCTGCGTTCCGCATGTATGGATGCAATATGTCGCGGCGAAAAGCGCGGAGGACCGCGCCTTGCACCGCCCACTCAACCGTCCGCCTCAAGAGCCTGACTTGATTGCGGATTTGGCGGTTACCCGGCCGTATACCGCCAGCAATCCGCCGAGGGCACCTACTATGTTGACGATCGCATCGACGATCAAGCTGCGATCGCCTGCCGCGATATCCACACCCGTAAAGTGCATTGCCGAGGCGACGATTGCCACCACTGCTCCCCATATGGTTTTCGAGCTGTACCAATTCTTCAGATCACCCATGATCATCTCCTTTGGTTGACGTTTCATAGCGACAGGACGGCCTCCGCCGGGAGCCCCAGCGGAACGCGTTCGCCGATTTGTCGGATGCGGATTGCAAGACTGCTCTGCCGGACGCCGAAATCCCCGATCTCGTCGGCTACCGCATAGCGCCATTGCGGCTCCTCGACCTCCACCGTCCTGACGACGCCGGCACCATCCAGCACTTCGACGCGGTAGCGCTCGAACGGCTCATCGAGCGGGATATCTGCGCCGATCCAGCTGTCGGCATTGTCGCGCCCGCGCCGGAGCCAGGAAACGATTGTGTCGCCGTCCGCCGTTCGCCGCCCGCGCAGGCGAACGGGCGAAAGCGGCGTTTCCGCGCGCATCCCGCCCTCGAACACGAAGGGACCTGCCTTTTCAAGCGAACCCGCCGTCTCGGCGATCCAGTTCAGCGACAGACCCATCTCGTCGCGCCCAAGCGACAGCGGCCGAACGGCCTCGTCGAGGATAACGGCGGCGCCGCCGGCGGGAGCGCCGGCGCGCATCGCATCATCGGTGCCGGCGAGTGCCCGAAGCAAGCCGCCCAGTCGCCAGCGGCCGCTTTCGATCTCCTCCGCCTCGCGGAAGGCCAGCACCTCCCAGACGCCGTTTGCCGCCCGGATCGCCATGCGGTTCTCGCCGTTCAGCACGGCGATGCCGGCAGCGGACGCCAGTTCGCCACAGGGCAAATCGACGATAAGCGGTTGCGAGCGGTCGAAACGCCCCGTCACGCCAGGCCCGAGCGCTGCCGCAAGCGTGCCGATCCTCGCCGGCCGGTCGATCAACACCCTGCCCCGATATCCCTCGGTTGTCGCCGAGGACGACAGACCGACGCTGCGCCACGGCCTGGCATAGACGGCGGCGCGGGCGAAGCTCGTCGCCTCACCGCCGTCGAAGCGCGGCAGATCCAGGAAATGGACGACGGGCGCGAACAGGTTCGAGGCCGTGCCGCCGTTCTCGCGCCCATCCGTCGGCGCCCGCAGTGTGCCGCCCGACGATGGTGCGAATTCGCGGGCCTCGATGCGGCGGGCGTCGTCATCCTCGATGCGGGAGACGAGGAAGCGACCGGCCGGTCCATCGGCCAACGCAACGACATCGCCCGGCTGCACGCCGATCTGTGTCGGCGGCAGTGACAGGCGCAGCGAGCGGCGGGCGATTCTGACATCGCGCAGCAGCGCCTCGGCCGCCGCCAGCGCCGCCTCTTCCGGGATCACGCCTGCCAGATCCTGGCTGATCACACGGTTGGTCGTCTGCGCGACGCGGTGCGAACGGGCGCTTGCCTGCTCGTAGTCCAGCGCCGGATTGGAGAAGGTCAGCACCGCTTCGGCGGCGAAGTCGCTGTCGTGGCCGCGGATCTCCTGCCACAGTGGCTCGTCCTCGCGATCGACAAACGTGTCGACCAGCAGCACCGGCAGGCTCGCCCGTCCCCGCGAACGAAAGCGCAGCAGCCCGGCATCCTCGAGGACATCGATCTGAAAGGCCTGCAGCAACGGCTCGATCAGGCTGCGGGCGGAGGTGAGATCGCCCTTGACGTAACCGCTCAACTCGCCGCTCACCTCCGATACGTCGAACTCGGCAAAGCCGTCGTCGCGCAGGATGGCGGCGATGATATCGGCCAGCGTGCCGCCGCCAAGCCTGCCGTTCAGCCAGTGTCCCGTGCGCCAGTTCGCGCCATCGGACCAGAGACCGGTGTTGTCAGGGAAGGCCGGATAGGGCCGCGCGTCCCATGACCAGACGAAGAGATGCGCGGGATCGACCATGTCGTCGGGTGCGTCGTCTCGCGCCCACCACCGGTGATGGGCTTCGAGAAACCGGCGCTGCATGCTGTCGGAGCGCATACCGCTGGAAAAGTACGGGGCACCGTTCTCCACCGATTTCGGATCGGCGAAGACGTTTGGCTGGTTGGCACCCTTGTCGACCGCGCCGCAGCCGAGCTCGGTGAACCAGACGGGCTTGCCCGACGGCACCCACGCCGTCGGCACCTCGCGCTCGACGCCGCCGACGCGCTCGTAATGCGGATTGGCCCACCATGCGACAATGTCCTTGTATCGGAAGACCCAGGGCTTGCCGGCAAGGCCATCGGTGATCGGGCTGCGCTGGCGGGCATGACGGGTGAGGTCGTCGGCGTAGTACCAGTCGAACCCCTCGCCGGCGGTGATCATCCCAGTCATACCGGCGCGATCGTCGGCGGTCCTGAAACCATCCGGGCTGGCGCTGGCCAGATCCTCGTCGCGCCAGTCGGAGAGCGGCATGTAGTTGTCGATACCGACGGCGGCGATAGTGGGCGACGACCAGAGCGGGTCGAGGTGGAAATAGACGTCGCCGCTGCCATCGGCAGGATGATAGCCGAAATACTCGCTCCAGTCGGCGCCATAGGTGATCTTCGCCTGCGGCAGCAGCGCCTTGACGTCGGCGGCCAGCGACAAAAGCGCTTCGACGAAGGGAAACTGATCGGCCGCGTCGCGCAGCTGTGTCAGGCCGCGCAGCTCCGAGCCGATCAGGAAGCCATCGACCCCACCAGCAAGCCGGGCGAGCTGCGCATAGTGCAGGATGAAGCGGCGATAACTCTGCTCGCCGCCAGTATAGGCGACCCGTCCGGCCGAAACCGCAAACTGGCTGGCCGCAGCGTTGCCGACGAAAGCCTGCAGCTGGTTGCGCGCCGTAACCGTGCGGTCGGCGGTACCCGCCTGCCCCGCCGCCGGATGGCAGGTGACGCGGCCGCGCCAGGGGTAGGACGGCTGTTCCGTCGCGCCATAGGGGTCGGCAAGACTGTTGCCCGAGGGAATGTCCATCTTCAGGAAGGGATAGAAATAGACCTCAAGCCCGCGTGCCTTGAGATCGGCGATCGCCGCCAGCACGCTGGCATCGTCCGGCGTGCCGCCATAGGCCGGGCCGCCATTGCTGCGGCTGACCAGACGGGCGGCACTGCGTTCGATGCCGGAGACCGACCACGGCCGGCTCTCGTCACTGCGGCTCGTCACCTCGACGGCAGGCACCACGCGGCACTCGCCGGCGCGCAGATCGGTGCCGAACCACGAAACGACAAGCGCGACCCGCTCGAGATTGGGGCAGAGCGCCGTCAGCTCGTCGAGTGAGACGTCCCAGTCCGTGCTGCCAAGCAGGCTATTGCGGTTGAGAATGCGGGCGCTGCCGGCGCCGGTGCTCTCCGACACCTGCGCCACCTGGTAGCCGTGCTCGGTGGCGCCCGGAATGATGCAGACGGCCCTGATGCCGGCTTCCAGATCTCCAACCGGCCTGACCACCTCGAACTGCAGCAGCGGAATGCGGTTGCCGTAGACATCGAGCGGCAGGCGCTCGAAGACGACATAGGCGAGGCCGCGATAGGCCGGCGCGTTGCCGGCGCCTTGTTTCGCCTCGATCAGCGGATCGGGCTGTTGCTCATCATCGCCCCTGTAGACCCGCATCTCGATGCCGGTGAGATCGATCTCCTTGCCGTCGGCCCAGACGCGCCTGACATGACCGATCGGGCCTTCGCACAACCCGACCGCCAGATTGGCGAAATAGCGAAAGCTTTCGACCCGCGTGCCGCCGGAAGCCTTGCCACCCGAGCGCTCCGTGGTCACTTCCTCCTCGAAGCGCGTCGCCCAGATCAGCGTGCCGCCGATGCGCACGCTGCCATAGGCGCGGCTGATCGCCGTGCCCTCGTCGGCGCCGGGAATGCGCGCCGTCGAGAGGTGAGCGCCGCGCACCGTCGTGCTGCCGTTGATCAGCGCATGATCGATGACGCTGCCGGCCAGCGCGCCAGCCGCCCGGCCGATGACGGCGCCGACCGGACCGAAGACGCCGCCGAGTGCCGCGCCGGCGGCCTGCAGGAGAAGCGTTGCCATCGGTCTATCTCTCCGGAAAACGGAAGGCGGCCGCGACGCGGCGGCGCCAGCTGGGCACCAGCGGCGATGCGATCACCGCCGCCTGCTCGTAGGCATGGATGAACTGTCGCTCACCGCTGAGAATGCCGGCATGCTTGGCGGCCATTTGCGGGCGCCAGCGAAACAGCAGGAGATCGCCTGCTCGCGCTTGCATCAACGTTAGGGGCAGGCCGAAGTGCCGCGCGGCAGCATCCGTCAGCCGGTCCTCGCCGCTGCGCTCGGCCCAATCCGGCGCGTAGGGAGGCGGCAGTTCGGGCTCGCGGCCGTAGAGTTCGCGCCAGATGCCCCTGATAAGGCCGAGGCAATCGCAGCCGACGCCTTCAAGTGAAGCCTGGTGGCGATAGGGCGTGCCGATCCAGCGCCCGGCGATCCGCAGGACGTCGTCTGCAATGTCCGTCATCTGAACAGCACGCTCCCGTCGTGAACGCTCTCGCCATCGGCATAGGTGTAGGCGAAGTCGGTGCCCGGCATGTGCGGGAAGCCGCGGAAATTCAGGTGGTTGGCGAATTTCGCCTTGCAGGTGGAAAAGGCCTTGTCGCAGCCGACGGTGAGAACAACACGATCGCCTGCCTGCGGCGCCCGGTCGAGCGGCAGCCACAGGGCGACCTCCATGAGATCGTCCACCACCGTATGCGCCTCGATATCCAGCCGCTGCCCGCTATTGTCGCCATCGACGAAGGTCAGTACGCCGAAGCGGAAGAAGCCGTCCGCGACCTCACGAACGCCCGAAAGCCGCAGCCGGCTCATATCCGACACGGAGACGACCACGCCCTCGGCGCGCATTACCGGCTGCGTCAGGTCGATGCCGCATCTGGTATCGCCAAGCGTGGCGTCGCAGCGCCTGCCGTAGACGCGGCCCTGCGGCTCGCCCAGCCGGCTGGCAAAGCTGCGCAGCTCGGCCTGGAAGCGGCCGGCATCGCGGCTGACCTCGCCGATCTCCTGCACCTTCAGCAGCATGTACTGCTCCGGCGCCTGCCAGTTGACCAGGAACACCTCGACCCGGGCGCCGTCATAGCGACCGCGTGCAAGATCGTCCTCGGTGATCGCCGCGCTGGAAAAGCCGCCCGCCACCTCGCTCGTCGCGGCCGGCAAGCCAGCCTCCTCCTCGGCCTGGCTGGCGGAAAAGCCGCTGGCCGCCAGAAAGATCGTGCCGGCGAACTCAAGATCGTGATCATGCTCCGTGAAGCCCAATACCACGCCATCGCGCCGCGTCACCCGCCAGGCATGGCACACGGTGGTCGCGTCGCCGTCGAGATGCGCTTTGAGCGCTTGCGGAACCGACCTCATGGGATGATCTCCGTCAATGGAATGGTGGGAATGCGGCCGGCGTTGAAGGCCTGCAGGTTGATGTCGATCCGCCCGGTGGCGAAGCGGACGGGCACGTCGAACGCAAAGCCCGCCGTCACCGAGGCGCCGTCTGGCGGAATGGTATCGATCGCGAAGCTGACGATGCCGGTCGCGGCATCGCAGGCAAAGGCCGACGGCGGCTGCGCGAGCCCATCGACGGCCACGATCACCGAGCCGGCCACCGGCTTGGCGATCCGCCTTGTGCTGCCTGCGGCCGTATCGCCATAGGTTTTCAGCAGCGGAAACGACGCCTTCACGCCATCACCGATGCCGATCGGCTGGTCGCCCGGCGTGATGACGGCACCCGGCCGGGTGGAGGTCCAGTCGATTGGATCGCGGAAGCGGAAGCCGTAAAGTTCTCCGCTGCGGGCCTCGAAGAACTCCAGAACCTCGTAGAGATCGGCCACCGAGCGCAGGCCGGAGCCGGCATCGTAGCTGCGCCGCGCATCGCGCCAGCGGCTGTTGCGGTTCTCGCGGCCGTTGGAAAGGTTGACGATATCGGTGCGCCTCACCGGGCCGCCGCTGGTCGACAGCGACAGGCGCAGCGGGAAGCGCACGTCGTGGAAGCCATTGCCCATCTCGACCTCACAGGTTGCGCTGGCCGCGCATTGCGGTGCGGGCGAGCATGGATGAAATCTGCGCCTCGCTCTTTTCGAAGCTGCGCGCATCGGTGGCGGTTACGTTGAAGACGATCTGCGGCGCGCCGTTACCGCCCGAGGCGGAAACGCCGAGCGAGCCGTCGGCGCCGCGCTTCAGCGGCAGGATCGCCTCGCTGCCCGCCTCGCCCATCAGCCCCATATCGCCGCCCATCGGAAAATAGGTGGGCTGCGAGACGACGCCGCCATCGGCGAAGGGCAACAGCTTGCCGGCGCTTCCAAGCAGGCTGGAGGCCGCGCCCGAAAGCATGGTTTCCAGCGGCTTCAGCCCGGCGGAAAGGGCGATATCGGTCAGCCGGTTGGCGAGGCCGCGCAAGACGTCGTCCAGTCCCCTGCCGCCGTCGGCGGCACTGCGCAGCGCGCCAGACAGCGCCGAGCCGAAGGAGCGCGAGCGGCTTTCGAGATCGTCGAGGGCACGCCGCAGCGTCTCCGCCTGGCCGTTCACCGCCGCGAGGTCCGTGTCTTCGTCTGCCATGTCGTTTGCCTTTCGTCAGGTCGCGTCCTTAAGCCCTTGGCGCATCCGGAAAGCGGGCCATCAGCCCGTCCAGATCGGCGCGGGAGACCGCGGCGGCGCGCGGCACGAGGCCGCCTGCGGCCGCGTGGAATTCGACGGGCGTCATCGCCCAGAAGCTTTGGGGAGGAAGCCGCAGCAGGCAGAGGCCGATGTGCAGAACGCGCGCCCAGGGGAAAGGCGCCTGCCCGCGATCGGCGTCACCGCCCGCTGCGGCTAGAGGGGGCGGGCGGAGGCGTCCGCACCGGCCCCGAGAAAGGTGGCGGTCAGGAGATCGCCGACGACGGTGGCATAGCCGCCCAGACCGCCCTCGACATCGGCCGCCGCCACATCCTCGTCCGAATAGAGATTGCCGCCGCCGCGCAGGCCGGCGCCGATGATGCGGATCATGTCGGCCGCCTTCAGGCGACCGCTGGAGAAGCGTTCCGCCAGACCGTTGAGACTGTCGACGGCAAAGGCCGTCTCGAGCTCTGCCAGCGCGCCGAGCGTCAGGCACAGCACTCGCCGCTCACCGTCGATCACCGCCTCGATCTCGCCGCGCCGGCGGTTGGCCCGCGCTCCCGTCGCCCTCGCCGCCGGCATCACGGCGCCTCGAAGGTGAGGGCGCCGGCCGATTCCAGCGCCAGCTCGAACATCACCTCCCCATTGTGCTGGCCGGAATATTCGAGCGCGCTCGCCTGGAACGGACCGCTGACGGTGCCGAAGCCGGGAATAACGAGCTGCCAGTTGAGAATGGCGCCGCCGAAAAACGCATTGCGCACCAGCTGGTCGGAGGCCGCGTCCTTGAAGATACCGGCGCCCGAGACCGCCGCCCGCTGCACGCCCGCGCCGCCCAGCAACTCGCGCCAGCGTCCGACGCTTTCGGCATCGGTCACATCCACCGTCTCGGCATTGAAGGCCAGTCGCTTCGATCGCAACCCCGCCACCGTCTCGTAGTCCGTACCGTTGAATATCTTCAGCAGCAGGTCCTTGCCCTTCTGCGCCACCATGGCCTCATCCTTCCACGAAAAGGGCGCCCCATGGGACGCCCGCTGATGTCATCGACCTGTCACTTTCAACCCTTAAGTGAAGATTTTGCGATCACGCCGATCGAACCCTCACCATCCGACACCACGCCATGCCTGCATCCGCTTCCCTGCGCTCGACCCAACTGATCGCCGTCCTGGCGGTAACGCAGCTGATCGGCTGGGGCACGACGTTCGACATGGTCGGTGCGCTCGGGCGCGTCATCGCACCTGATCTCGGGCTCGCCAACGAGATCGTTTTCGGCGGCCTGACCATCATGATGATCGTCAGCGCGCTGTGCGGCCCGACTGCAGGACGCTGGCTGGCGCGCTACGGCGCCGCACGCGTTCTTGCTGCCTCGTCGGTGATCCTCGCCGGCGGCCTGCTGTTGCTGTCGATGGCGCAGGGGATCGTCGTCTACGCGATCGCCTGGATCCTGTTCGGCATTGGCGGCGCACTCGGCCTGACGGCGCCGGCCTATACCGCCGTGGTCGAACGCGAGGGCGACAACAGCAAGCGGGTGATTGCTATCCTGATGCTGTTCACCGGCCTGTCCGGCGCGATCTTCTGGCCGATCCTCAGCCTGTTGAACGCGCATCTCGGCTGGCGCTCGACTTTCGTGCTTTGCGCGGCGCTGCACCTCTGCATCTGCCTGCCGCTGCATCTCTTCTGTTTGCCGCATCCGATCGGCGTTCGTCACGACGAAGCGGAAAAACCCGCAGCGCCCGCACCGCTGCCTCTCGCCGATCGACGCAAGGCGTTCATCCTGATCGCCACGGCGACCACGATCTCGACCTTCGTCACCTTCGGTCTGCCGCCGTCATTGCTTGAGATTTTCCGCCAATACGGCGCATCGCCGGCGCTTGCACTGCAGATCGCGTCGGCGCGCGGCGTTGTCGGCATGTCGGCGCGGCTGCTGGACATGGTGCTGGGCAAGCGCGGCAATCCCGTCATCAGCGCCATCGTCGGCGTCGGACTGATGGTGCTGAGCTTCGGCCTGATGATCGTCCTGCCGCCATCGACATCGCTGCTGGTGAGCTTCATTCTGCTCTACGGCTTCGGCTCCGGCGTCATGGCGGTGGCCCGCGCTCTGCTGCCGCTGGCACTGTTCTCACCACAGGAATACGGTCTGCAATCGTCGCGCCTGCTACTGCCGCAAAACCTCGCCAACGCCGTCGCCCCCGTCGTCTTTACCGCCATCCTCGACCGCACAAACGCGGTCTCCGCACTGGCCGTCGCAGCCGTGCTTGTCACCCTGTCGCTCGGATCGGTGATCATGCTGGCGGTGCTGGTGCGGGGTGCAAAGCCGGATGTTCAGGTCGCCTGAGACAGCGAGGCGACGATGTCCCTGGTCGGCAGCAGTAGAGTTCGTTCCAGCCCCTTTGCTGTGCGGAAGCCGAACTTGAGGTAAAACGCCTCCGCCTCGTCGTCCAGGGCATGCACCATCACCGCGCGAAAGGCGACGAACTGCGACGAGGAGACGACGGCGAGAAGCGCGTTTTTCAGCAGCGCCTTTCCGAGCCCCATCCCCTGGCTTCGACGATCGACCGCCAATCTTGCCAGCAGCGCAACCGGGATTTCGCCCGGTGCGTTGTGGCCCTTGACCTGTCGCGGCGCGCTGTTGCGGCTGATCATGCCGGCGCACAGCGAGTGATAGCCCACGACGCGATCATCTTCCGTTGCGATCACGAAGGTCCGGCTATAGCCCTGCTGCTGATTGTGAAACGCCATATCCTTGAGGAACACGTCCAAAGCCGGCTTTCCGCTGTCGAAGTCATCGACCCGATGATGTTCGGCGAGAGGCGCGGGCTTTCGGAACATCCGCTCAATCGATCCATTCATTGGTCGACCGGAAGAGCTCTACCAGCCTGTCGTTGGCCTGGGCCGGCTCCGACAACAAGCTCTCGACGGCATCGAATACCGCGGCATCGACGCCAACAAAGCGCTGGTCCAGCAACTCACGCTGCGCCGACTGGTAGGCCGCGTCGGTCATGAACGCCGTCAGCGACTTTCCGGAGACGTCGGCGGCGCGCGCGATGATCTGGCGCCGGTGCGCGTCGATGCGGATATTGATGGTTTCGTCTTTTCTGGCGACCGGCATGGTTCGGAACTCCTATCGGCCTGCACGCCGCAAGCGTGCAATAACCCTGCTCTATGTATACACGTTGTCAGCACAAAATGAAACCGCCTCGTCGCAATCGAGACGTCTCATTCCGTCACCGCCCTGAACCTGACCTCGGCCACATGCAGCCGCGTCTTCGGCTCGCGCCGCGTGCGTGTCGTCTGATGCAGCAGGCTGACCAGATCGTGGCCGTCGAGATCGAGCGGCGCGTCGTGCAGCAGTGTGTGCAGGCGGGCGGCGATGGTCGCGGTCTGTTTGCGGCCGGCGGCATCGGTCCAGATCTCCAAAGTCAGCAGATGTTCCTCGCCGGCTTCCGTCGCCGTCGAATAATCCCGGGTCTCGAGATCGCCGATGACGATCGACGGCAGGTCGCGCCCCGAGGTCAGCCGGTCGCGGATGCCGCCCGGACCAATCAGGGCGATCAGTTCGGCGTCGGCGATCAGCCGCGCATGGATGGCGGCCAGGAGGTCGTTGGCGGCGCTCATCGGCTCTCCTCCTCGCACAGGCAGACAAGATAGTTGCCGCGCTCGTCCGGGTCGCGCCAAGCGCCTATCGTGAAGAGCCGCGTGCCCTTGCGCAGCCGCATGCCGGCCCGGATATCATCGCGAAAGCGTAGCCAGATACGGTGCGTCAGCATGAACACCTCGGCGCCGGCCTGTTCCTCGCGGACTTCGCCGACCGGCTCAAGGCGTGCCCAGAGCGAGGCGACGGAGACGAACGAGACCGTGGCGCCGCCCTGCCCGTCCGGCAGCGCCTCGGGGACCTCCAGCTCCAGCCGCGCGGTCATCTGGCCGGCATCGAACAGCACCGAGCGCATCAGAGCCTCCGCATCAGGAAGGGGGCGATGAGGCGGTCGTAGCCCACGGGACTATCGGCAGGCTGATCTTCCGCCGCCACCGCGCCACGGAAGGCGAACATCTCAGCCACATGCATCAGCATCGCCCGCTTCAAAGTGTCCGGCACCTCGGCGCCGCTCTCGCCGAAGCCGGCGATAAAGTCGATCTCGATGCCGTTGATGCCGCGCGTTCCGGCGAGACGACGGTTGAGCATCAGCCGTGCCGGACGGGCAGTGCCATCCAGCACGTGGCCGGTCAGCGGCTGGGCGATCTCCTCGCCGGATGCATCGTAAAGCATCAGACTTTCAATCGCTTGTACCGGACCTCTGGCAATCTGAATCACGCCATCTTCAGGTGTTGAATCAAGATAGAGGCGCCAGGTTTGCGTGATCAGGCAGAGGCCGGTGGTGCGCTCCAGATGCTCGCGGGCGGTACGGAGCAGCGATGAGAGAAGCGTGTCCTCGTGGCCGTCATCGAGGCGCAGATGCGCCTTGGCGTCGGCGAGCGTCAGGGGTTCCGCGATTGGCGGAGCGATGAGGGCATAGGTCATGTTTGGGAGTTTCCTGGATGTATGATGGTGAGGTGGTGCAAATGGCCCCTCATCCGACCCTTCGGGCCACCTTCTCCCCGCAGGGGAGAAGGGAAGATTGAGCGAGCCGCCCGCCGGGAATCCCTTCTCCCCTGCGGGAAAAGGTGCCGGTAGGTCAGGCGCAACTCGTTGCGCCGGTGATGAGGGGGCCACAGGCGCCGACGCTTGCGAGGCCGCCCCGACCCACTCAACTCGCCGCAAACTTCACCAGCTTGATCGCCTCGAAGTTCTGCACCCCGCCGCCGACCCGCTTGGTCGTGTAGAACAACACGTAGGGCTTGGCCGAATAGGGATCACGCAGCACGCGCACGCCGGTGCGATCGACGACAAGATAACCGGCGCGGAAGTCGCCGAAGGCGATGGCCGGCGCGTTGGCGGCGATGTCGGGCATGTCCTCGGCTTCGACCACGGGGAAGCCGACCAGCGAGGCGGCCTCGCCTGCGGTTGCCGGCGGCTGCCAAAGGTAGCGGCCCTCGGCGTCCTTCAGCTTGCGCACCTCGGCCTGCGTCTTGCGGTTCATCACGAAGTCGGCGTTCTGGCGATGCCCCGCCTTCAGCGAGTAGATCGTGTCGATCAGCGTGTCGGAGGCGCCGGAGGCCTTGAAGCCGCCGGCCGCGCCGGTGGCGATATAGCCGAGATTGCCCCAGCTCCAGGCGCTGTCGGCCACAATGGTATAGGCGAGAAAGCCCTTCGGCTTGTTGATGCCGTCGCCGCTGACAAAGGCGGTGCCTTCCTGCTCGGCAAAGACGGTGTCGACCTCGCCCGAAATCCAGGCCTCGATATCGACGGCGGCATCGTCGAGCAGCGCCTGGGTGGCGGCCGGCATGGCGTAGAGTTCCATGGTCGGGAAGGAGAGCTCGGCCAGCTGGGCGCTCGAGGTCTGCGGCCGCGCCGCTGTCTCCGCTACCCAGCCGGACGCCATGCCCGATATCGAGAACGGCTTCTTCAGCACCGCGCCGGAGACCTGGCGGACGGTGGCGATGGCGCGGATCGGCGAGACCACCGCGAGGCGGCGGCCGATTTCCGTGTCGGTCTCATCAGGCACGAGATAGCCGCCATCCGCACCCGAGCCCGCCGACATCGCCTTGGCCTCGATGTCGCGCAGGCCGGCCTCGTCGCCGCGGCGGATATACTGCGCGAAGGCGGCCTTGTGCTCGGTCACCTCGGCTCCGGTTGACGCGCCGCGGCCGAGCGGCGGACGGGCCTTCTTCAGCGCCAGCTGGTCGAGCACCTTCTTCTGCTCGTCCATGGCGCGGCTGATGCGGTCCATCTTGTCGCGGGTCACGACATCGGAGGTCAGTTTCTGCTCGATCTCGCCGAGCCTCAAGTCGTTGGTTTCCTTGAACGCCTCGAAGGCCTCCATGAACTCGTCGAAGGCGGCGGCCATCTCGGGGGCGGCCTTGATCTCCGGCGCGGTCTTCTGCGTGTCGGTCATGTCTCGATCATCCTCTCTGAAGGGTCTACTTGAACTGATCTTGCAGCATCATCCGGGCGGCCCGGCGCATGGCGCGGACGAGCTCGGTCTCCTTGTCGCGGAACCACCGCGCATTCTTGATGTTCTGCACCCTGGCCGAGGGCAGCATCGGGAAGGTCACCACCGAGATCTCCCAGAGGTCGGCCTCGAGGATGCGGCGCACGCCCGACTTGGCGTCGGTCTTGGCGCGCACGGTGCGAAAGCCGATCGACAACCCATCGAGAGCGCCGTTCTTCAACAGCTGGTGCACCTCGCGGGCGCGGCTGACGCCATCGGCCAGCACGCCCTCGACATAGAGGCCGCGACTGTCCTCGCGGATCGTCTTCCAGGCGCCGATCGGCTCTGCCGGATCATGCTGGAAGAGCATGCGCACGCCGGACGCGCCGCGCTCGCCGAGCGACTTGCGGAACGCGCCGCGTTCGATCGCATCCTTGCCGAGATCGACCTCGCCGAAGACGCTGGCATAGCCCGAAAACGTGCCGTCGCGGCTGAGACCGCGCAGCTCCAGATTGGCGAACTTGCGGGTGTCGACACCGATTAAAGATCGCGTTGTGGATCGCGCCAGCGCGCGGCTTGCGTTCATCGTCATGCTCCTTGGCTGATGAATGTGTTGGCGACTACGCCGTCAGCGGCCGCGGCCGCCGTAGCGCCCGGCAATGCGCGAGAGGATGCCGAGCGCCCACCAGGCGCAGAGGCTCGACGCCGCCGAGCCCGACAGCATCACTTCGGACACGGACAGTCGATCGACGAGATCCAGCCGCTCGGCGATCCATATGCCGCAGGGACCGCCGAAGATGACGCCGCAGGCAACACCGGTGAAAAACCGGCTGGCCGCCTCGCGCCGGTTCTTGGGCAGGAGATAGACCAGCGACACGGCGGCACCCGCCGACGCGCCCAGCGCCCTGGTCGCCCAGAGAGAGGTATCGTTGGAGAAGTCGGCCACGGGGTGTCTCGATGTGGTGGGAGAAAGTTGGTGAGTCTTTTGAATCGGTTGGGCGCGGAGGCTCGCACGGCGAGTCCGCGGATTCATGAGATACGTGAAAACAGACCTTGCCTTGTTTTGCAGGAAAGCAGCGGTGTCAGTCGCTCTCGTCCATCCCGTCGTCCCGGTCCAATTCCGTCAGCTGCCGGCCATGCCTTATGTCGGACACGAGGACGGCATCGCGCCCAATGCGGTAGGTGATGAAGTAGGGACCGACGACAAGCTGGCGACGGCCCGGCAAATGCGGCGCCGGCGCGCCGATCTCGGGATGGATGGAAAGTCTGCGCATACCGGCCTGGATCCTCACCATGGCAGCGTCGGCAGCGCGGGAGTTGAATTCGTCGAGATAGCCATATTCGTGGCTGAGATAATTGGCGGCATTCCTGGACAGAATGACCTTCATCATGCCGCGTCATCTCTGGGCGGCGATGTCAGTTCGGCCATGAACGCCTCGAAATCGACGCTCTCGCCGTTGCGGATCTGCTCCTCGCCCTTCAGCGTCTGCAGGATATCATTGCCCTCTTCCATCAGGTAATATTTCAGCGCCCGGACGATCACCCAGCTGCGGCTGCGCTCGGTGGCCTTGGCGATGGTCTCGATGTCCTTCAGCATGTCTTCGGGAATGCGCAACGCGATCGGGTCGGAGAGAACGGGCTTGGTCATCGGCTTGCTCCTCGATTTGTAATACAGCGTATAACAAATTTCAGGAGTGGCCTCAATGTCTGCGTTAGCTGGTCGTCCTCATGACATTGCGGAACGTCAGCGAAATCCGCCGACCGCGAAGCCGCTTTTCTCCATCCACCATGTCGAACAGCCGTGCCGGAATTTCATGCGTCCACTGATAGCGCGCCGGCCCGTCCATCGTCAGCAGCGAGCGTGGCTGCAGCGTCAGCGCTCGCATTTCGCCAGTCGCCGGGTGACGGAAGATCATCTCGCATGACGAAAGCAGGCTGAGAGACACAATGCGATCGCCAAAACAGGGTACACAATCGACATGGGCGCTGATCCCCTGTCCCGGCTCATACTCATTTGCAATCACCTGATCGGGCGGCTGAAGAAAGTGCCCTAGTGACGCCAAGCGCTCTGCCACGGCGGCCAGCCATTCTGGCAAAACCCCGAGATAGGCATCCTCGGTTACGGCGCGGGCGCGATAGTCGTATCGATAACCGAAATGCTGAACGCGGCGCTTCAGGGTCGCGTCCCAAGGCAAAGCGTCCAGCGCTGCGACAAGCGCATGCTCCATCTGCTCGGAGAGAAAAGCCGCCTGACATGTCAAGCCATCGGGAAGCGCTCGGTCCATTATTATCGCTTACCTTTATCAGTCGATATGTCGCCGACACGTTCCCTTCTAGTACCCGCGCTTGACGCCAAGGCCAGCGACCGTGTCGAGGCTGGCCGGACGATCTTTAAGTGCGATAGGACCGCTAATCGTCTACCTGTACTTGGCCGCCTTCGACAACAACATGACGCCCTTGAAGTTCGATAAAGCGCCAATCCTCGGCGAGCGAGCCGTCGGGGAAAATCTGGAGGCGATAATCGCCGGATAGGAGCAGTTCAGCCCCACCGAATTGATCCGTATCTACCGCCAGAACGATGAGTTCGTCGGTTATGTTCACGAAGGACTTTGTCGCCTCGTCGTATCCTTTCAGCAAAGATGCAATCCTGATGAACTGCAGACTTCCTGATTTGGGATCGTCCTCATTGACCTCCACCCCGTCAGCAGGGCCAACAAAGCGATCCGACGTTCCCGTGACTATCCTGTCGTTGGCAATGATACGCCATGGGCACTGAACATGCAGCGCGTAGGCACCGACCGTTCCTCTGCCTGAAGGATGTTCTCGAATTTCTCCGAAATGGAAGACCTTCATGTCCGCAGCGTTTCGGACAATGCTCAGGGGCAATCCAACGAGTGAGTTGAGGCAGCTTTGCAGCTGGGTTCGATTGTCGTTGTCAGGCATCAAGACGGCTCTGCCAAATCACCGATCGATAGGGTTGGCCAAACCATTGCACAGGATAAAGTTGAAATCCACACGCATTCACAATGCAGGAATGCATAAATTCGTCGATTGGAGCAAGGTAAACTGGAAGGCTGCAATCCTTTCCTCCTCAATACCCCACCGCCTGCCGCTTCTCCTCATCCGTCAGAAACGCCGCCGCTCCCACCCGCGCCCACAATTCCCCGCGCTCGGCGCTCAGTCCCGCGACCTTGTCGAGATCCGGCTCCAGCCGCAGCCCATCGCCGTAGCGCCCCGCCGCCCAGGCCGAGAGGGAGGCCAGGGTGCGGGTCATCAGCGGCAATACCGTCAGGCGGTAGAAGGCGCGGTTGGCTTCCTGGTAGTTGGCGTAGGTGTTGTCGCCGGGGATGCCGAGCAGCATGGGCGGCACGCCGAAGGCGAGCGCGATGTCGCGGGCGGCTCCATTGCGTGCTTCGACGAAATCCATGTCCTTGGGCGAGAGACCCATCGATTTCCAGTCGAGCCCGCCTTCCAAGAGCAGCGGCCGGCCGGCGCGCATCGGGCCGGAATAGCCGTCGTCGAGCTCCTGCTTCAGTCGCTCGTATTGATCGGGCGAGAGATTGCCGCCCTCCTTGGGCTGATAGACCAGGGCGCCAGACGGACGGGCGGAATTGTCGAGCAGCGCCTTGTTCCAGGTGGCGGCGGCATTTGAGAGATCGAGCGCCACCTGAGCGGCGGCCAGCGGCGGGAAGCCAAGATGATCGTCGAGCGGGTGAAACAGCTTCAGGTGCAGCAGGCCCGGCCCCTCCGCGTCGATGGCGAACCGCCGGACGCTGCCGCCGGCGCGGTAATCGTATGCCTCCGGCCAGCCGTCGCGGCCCTCGACAATGCTGATCCGGTCCGGCCGCAGCAGATGCAGTTCGCGCAACTGACCGCCGACATCGAGCGGCTCGACATAAGCGTTTCCCGACAGCAGCAGGTGGCCGTAAAGCGCCTCGAAGAAGTCCGGGCCGCCCATGTTGCCGTTCGGCTGCCGCAGCAGCGACAGCAGCGAGTGATCTGGCCGCTCGCGATCACCGTCGTAGAGCAGCAGCGGCACCGAGGCGGTCGCCTCCGATACCAGCCTGACGCAGCGATGCGCGACCGGATTGCGCATGAAACCTTCGCGCGACAGGGCGGCATAGGAGCGGCCGGTCCAGTTCGCCCTGCCCTCCGATGTCAGCGAGAGGAAGCCGGATGCCGCCTTGCGTTCACGCACAGCATTACGGCCGGCCGTGGCGCGCCACGGCAGCAGGGAGCGGAGTTTCATGGTGATTACCTCGTGTTACCCGGCGCGTCGAAGCGCCCGTCGCTTTACGATCCCAATGATATCGCACCGGGTCGCTCGCCTGCCATTCATCCGATCGGATGTGTGAATTGCGGGCCTTTGCCCGCAATCGCTTCGTGTCCATAAATCAACACGGGCAGATCCGTGTTGGCTCAGAGCGCCGAGCCGACGATGTTGCAAAGGCCGGTGCGCACCACTTCCTTGGTGGTCAGCTGCCCCGCCTGGATGTCGAACACGGCATCGACCCGGACGCCTGATCCCTTCTGGCGGGCGACGACGCGCAGTGTCTGGATACGGCCGCTTCCCGAGGTTTCCTGGAAAGCGTCGACCGACGACAGTTCCTTGTTGACCTTGATGCCGGAGAAGCCTTCGGCGGAGACCGCCTGCGCCAGATTTTTCAGCACCGTCGCCGCCTTTGCCTTCGGAAACTCCTGGAAGGTCCTGTAGCTCAGCGCCGTGACCATCGGCACGCCCGACACCTTGAAATTGGCCTCGCAGGACGCGGCCTCAGCCAACGTCGCCCCACCCAGCAGCAACGCCGCCGTCATTGCAATGATTTTCAATTTTCTCTCCTGAAACGTGTTTCTTCCCGTCAAAACGGAAATATACGACTTCAGGTTGGATGAAAACACAAAATATCCGGGTGGCGACAACTGTGGCGTTTCAGGAACTCGAAATCTCCCGCCACAGCGACAGGCTGCCACTCGCTCGGAGTTCAATCGACTTTTTCCGAGATCGCCTCGCAAATCCACGCATTCAGCGATTTGTCTTCATCGGCGGCGGCCATCGCCGCGCGACGGTGCAGCGAAGGGTCCATGCGGATGTTCAGCGACCCCTTGAACGGCTTCTCCGGATCGCGGCCCTCATCGATGCAGGTTTGAATATAGTCGTCGATCAGGCTCCGCATTGTCGCGTCGACCAGCTTGGAATCCTCACATTCCGCCAGCAGGAGATCGTCGATGTGCAGGACCTTTATGAACAGCGCGCCATCCCGATATTCCACCGACGCTTGGTAGCCCTTGTAGGTGATCGGCTTCATAACTCTTTCCTGTCGATCAGATAATTGCGTATCTGGTTGACCATATAGGGTTTGACCTCGTTGCCGGGATGCGGCTCGTGAACGATGATGACCTTCTTCGTCACCGCGTGCACGAACTTCCGGCCCGAGCCGTTCCCAGTCTTCACGTCATAGCCCAGACCCGTGAGCAGCTTCACCAGCTTGCTGTAGGGAAATGGCCCCTTGCAGGCGCGAAACTCGTCCTTCAGCGTTTCAAGACGCGTCATCCAACGCTCCGGGCGCTGAAACACACGGCGATCTCTCCGCAACTATTTTTCAGTTGCATACATCTTTCTACAGATAGTCTTTGCGCGCGGCAAGTCAATTGGCGGCAACCTTTGCGTTAAACCGCTCACAACCTATCAATGCAACCCGGCGGTGCAAACGCCGCCATTAGAGGGAGTAGGCCGGCGCAATCAACCCAGCGGCTGCGTCACCGCCAGTTCGCTGTCGTAATCCGCCGCCATGCGCATCTCGCGGATCGGGCGGACGAGGCTGGTGGAGAGCTGATAGTTCGGGTGCGCCTTGTAGGCGGCGAGTGCCGCCTCGTCGTCGAACTCGCCGTAGACGATCAAGTCGACCTCAGTGCCGAACTGGTCCGTCTTCACGTTGGTGCCGATTTCAAGCAACCGGGAGTGCGGGATGGCCGTCAGGATCGACAGGCCCTCGCGCACCTTGTCCAGATTTTCAACGGGCGCCGTGAAGAAGACGATGTGACGGATCACGCGGAACTCCTGTAATTCTCTGATGGAACGCTTAACCGATAGGCCGGGCGATACCACGGCGCAGCCATCCCTTCAACCGGGCCATCAACCGAGCGAACCAGCCCAGCGGCTGCTGCGGACGAATGGCCGCAAGGAATGCCTTGCCATAGCCCGCCAGCTTCTCGGCCCGGTCGGTGCCGTTGACGATGCGTCGGGCATTGACCCAGTCGTCCGTCGTGGCGTTCAGGTGGTCGGCGAGCTTGTGTTTCGAAAAACTCCCCTCGATCATGCCCTCGATCAGGATCGACACGGCAGGTCCCATGTCCATGGCGCGATCCGGCTCGGCCACCAGATCGATGCCGGTGAGCGCGCTCATCGCCTCGTAGTTCCGCTTGTGGGTGAGCTGCACCAAACCCCGGCCGAGCCAGCTCTTGCCGTCCTCGTCCGGTCGCCAATAGGGGGTCTTCACCCAGGTGAGCTTACCGTCGGCGAACGCCTTTTCGAGGATTTCGACAGCGCGGGCATCCGTGGTTGCCAGCGTCTCGCGGACGGGCTGCATGGTAAAGGCCGTCTCGTGGAAGGCGGTGGCGAGCATATAGGCCAACCAGCGCGGATCGGCGTCCGGCATCCGCTCTTCCCAGAAATCGAGAATCGCCGTCATGCCCTCGACCTGGCCAGCACCGAGCGTGCCCTTGAACAGCGCATCGCGCACCGTGTCGAAGAAAAACCGCCTGTCGATGTGGATAACCATAGCGTGTAATCCTAAAAGCTAGTGAGGACGTTGTGGTCTTAATCGATTAAATTAAATTCAATCGTTTAAAGTGTTTAACCACCTGATTTACAGCCGATTTGGCCCGTGCCACAGATGAGACAGCATCAAATCAAACCTTGGAGGGACGAATGCAGCAGCCTGCGAACAGCAATCACCAGACCATTCCCCAGCACGTCACCGACCAACTCGAGAGCGAGTGGCGCCAGGTTCGCCCCGAGCCACAGGCGCCGCGTCCGGCCACGCAGCAACAGCAGCGTTAATCGCCTCCACACCCGGCTGTCAAACAGTGCGACGGTGCTGCATCCACGGGGTGCTGGCACGGCGCAGGTGTCGACACAGCCGGGTGTCTTTATCGCCGACGCGCCGACAGTCAAATGCCACGCACCCGCGGTTCGGAGCTTGCCTCCAGCATCAGCGCCGTCAGCGCCCAGACCAGCGCATCCAGCCGGTCGGGCGAACGGCCCGACGACAGGCCATCCGGCCCGAAATCACACATCTGATCCTCCAGCGCCACGAAGCGCCCCGCATGGGCCACCCGCCCCTGTTCGTATAGCGCCGCCACCGGTTCGGCCCGCAGGAATTTTCCGCGCGTCGCCCGCACCGTCGTCACCGGCAATGTCTCGTCGATGCTTTTCAGCATCGCTGTCACCATGTCGCCGCCCTGGTTGATCTCGGCAACGACGCGGTCGGCGGAAAACCGCCGATGGGCCCTGGCGACCGCATTGGCCCAGCCGGCCGGGCTAGCGCCCTCGACAGAGCAATCGGCCAGCACCACCGCCCTGCCCGAGGCTTCCAGCCCGGCAACGACGATGCCGCAGCAGGAATGGACGCCAGCAGACGCCGGCGGATCGACCGCGACGACGATGCGCCGGATATCGCCCGAGAGGCGGATCGTGGCCGCCTCCAGCATGTCGCGCCGCCACAGCGCGTCCTCGCGATCCTCGATCAGCTCGCCATCCAGCTCCTGCCGCCCCAACCGCGTGCCGCCATAGCGGCGCGCCAGCGCCTCGACGAAGCCCGGCGCCAGATTGCCGCTGTTGTCGCGGGTGCTGATCCGCGTTGTCACCGTCGAAGGATCCGCCATCAGCGCCTTCAGAAGCGGCACCGGGCGCGGTGTCGTCGTCACCAGCTGTCGCGGCGCGGTGCCGAGCCTGAGGCCGAACTGCAGCATGTCCCAGGTGTCCTGGCCATGCTTCCACTTGGCGAGCTCGTCGCACCAGGCGAAATGGAACTGCGGGCCGCGCAGGCTTTCGGGATCCTCCGAGGAGAAGATCTGCGCCACCGCGCCGTTCGGCCAGACCAGCCGGCGGCGGGAAATCTCGAAGTCGGGGCGACGGCGGCGGGCAATCCTCGAAATGCCCGACATGCCGTCGATCATCACCTCGCGGGCATCGCCCAGCGTTTCCGCCACCAGCGCAATGCGCAGATCCGACGTCTGGCCTGCACTGGCGATGGCATGCACCCATTCGGCGCCCGCCCGCGTCTTGCCGGAGCCGCGTCCGCCCAGAATCAGCCAGCTGCGCCAGTCGCCCGAAGGCGGCTGCTGCTCGCGGCGGCCGGCGAAAGCCCAGAGATCGCTCATCGAGCGCCAGAAACCGGGTGTCTCGCCAAGCGCCGGCGGCAGCCAATCGGCTTCATCTGCTATGGTGCCGGGTGTCAACAGGTCCGGCTGCACCCCGGCGATAATCGCCGGTGCCGCAACGGCGGCGCCGGTCGTCGGGCTCATTTTCTTGATCAACTCATCCGAGTTTCGCAGCCCGGATTTGATGTGAGCGATGGTCTGTTGGCGTCGGCCCACGATCTCTCCCATGCTCTGCTCAAACCCGTCGAACACCTTGCCGGCGCTGCGGAAGTTTGCGTCCGCGATCCGACGATCATCCCGGTTCAGCATGCTGCATGGCCTCGCTTGCACCACCCCCGGCACCACCGTCGGCCGCATCCGGCGCGCCATGCTGCTGCCATTCGGCCAGCATCTGCCGGGCGCGTTCGGTAGCGCGCTGCTCGATCAACGCGTGGAACCTGGCCTTGGCCTCGTCGAGCCCCAGCGCCGCCTCGCGGTCTTCGGCGGCCTGTTCGCGGTCGCGGGCAAACTGCCGCTGCAACTGGTCGATCTTCTCCAGCGTACGGACGATCAGCGACATGGCATCGGTGGCGGCCTTGAGATCGGCGCGCGCCAGCTTGGCGGCCGCCTCGTCGCCATTGCCAGATGCCGCATGCTCGGCGGCCTTGCGCAGGTCGCGGAAGGCTGCGAACTGCTCGCGCATCTCCGCCGTCATCTCGTTCAGCAGCACCCGCAGCTCGTCGCCGGGCGCGGCGGTGTCAGACTTGGTCTCGAGAAAATACTCCCCGATCGCCTCCCTCGCCTCAGCCTCATCCATCGGCTTCGAAGGATCGCCATCATAGACACGGCTCTGCGGCCAGAAGCCAAAGAGCTCCGGCGCGAAATTCTCGATATCGGTCATGGAAGATCTCCCGCGCAACAGGGTGTTGCTGGTGTCGTCTCAGATATGCGTGATGGTGAAATGATCGGCGGAAGCGTCGTCCGGCGTCTTGCCGTGCCCGCAACTCTCCGACTGTGCCATAAACCTATCAAAGCACCGTCACGCCGTCAAGGATTGTTTTCCTATATCGAAAGATTTTATTCCGACGATGCCGACGCATTGCAATTTATCTATGTCTAATCTATTGATAAATAACGGTTTTTCTCGTTTTCTCGAGTCAATCCTAATCAATTTTCAAGGGTCCGCCCGGCAGGATCGCTCGCAGCAAGGGGCAACCGACATGCGGACCATCCAGATACGACTAGCCGAAATCATCGAGGCGCTGAGCAAGGCGCTCGACCTCACCGAGGGCCAGCCGCCCGGTCATTGCATCCGCACCTGCTATATCGGCACCCATATCGGCCGCGAGATGGGCATGCCCGACGATCAGCTGCAGGAGCTCTACTACACGCTGCTGCTCAAGGATCTCGGCTGCAGCAGCAACGCCGCGCGGATCTGCGAGCTCTACATGGCCGACGATCTGTCCTTCAAGCGCGACTTCAAGCTGGTCGATGGCAGCCTCGGCCAGGTGTTGCGCTTCGTGCTCGGCCATACCGGCATGCAGGCGGGCCTTGCCGAGCGGTTTCGCGGCATCGTCAACATCCTGCAGAATGGCGGCAAGATCGCCACCGACCTGATCCAGACCCGCTGCCAGCGCGGCGCCGAGATCGCAAGGCAGATGCGCTTTTCCGACGGCGTCGCCGATGGCGTTCTCAGCCTCGACGAACACTGGAACGGCGGCGGCAAGCCGGTCGGAATTTCGGGCGAGGAGATCCCGCTCTATTCGCGCATCGCGCTGCTGTCGCAGGTCGCCGATATCTTCCAGATGAGCGCCGGGCGCGAGGCCGCCATCGCCGAGATCGGCAAGCGCGCCGACACCTGGTTCGACCCGTCGCTCTGCACCGCCTTCGCCCGCATTGCTGGCCGCGACGATTTCTGGGAGACGCTTGCCTCGGACCAGCTGGAGACCATCGTTCTCGAAAGCGAGCCGGGCCAGCAGGCGATCATGGCCGACGACGACTATCTCGATGATATCGCTGCCGCTTTCGCCCGCGTCATCGACGCCAAGAGCCCGTACACATCAGGCCACAGCGACCGCGTGGCGCTGTTCACCGACCTGATCGCCGAGGAGATGGGGATCGACGAGGACGGCCGCCGGCTGCTGCGTCGCGCCGCCCTGCTGCACGATATCGGCAAGCTCGGCGTCTCCAACAGCGTGCTCGACAAACCGGCCAAGCTCGACGACATCGAGTGGGGCGCGATGAAGCGGCATGCCGAGTTTTCCGAGATGATCCTATCGCATATCGGCGCCTTCGCCGACCTCGCCCGCATCGGCGGCGCCCACCACGAGCGGCTCGACGGCAAGGGTTATCCGCGCGGGCTGACGGCCGAGGAGATACCGATGGAAGTTCGGATCGTCTCCACCGCAGACGTGTTCGACGCGCTCACCGCCGACCGCCCCTACCGCGCCGCCATGCCGATCTCCAAGGCGCTCGCCATCCTCTGGGAGGGCGCCGGGGAGAGCCATGACCCGATCTGCATCGAGGCGCTGCAGCGGGCGCTCGCCAGTGCCGATCTCGAGCGACTACGGGACGAGGACACGGCCGAAACGGACGACCGCGTCGCTGCCTGAATTTTTCTGATTGGCGCGGCCGTATCTCGATGTGCTAAAATAAATGTCATGACCCGCGAAGAGCTCATCTCCTTCGCGCTCGGCCTGCCGGAAGCGGTGGAAAGCGCGCATCACGGCACACGCGATTTTCGCGTGCGAGCGAGGATTTTCCTGACCATGCCGGAGCAGGACTATTGCGTCGTCAGGCTGACGCCGGAGCAGCAGCACATGGTGCTGGCAATGTCGCCCAAGGAGACAATGGCGGTGCCCGGCGGCTGGGGGCTGCGGGGTTCGACGCGGCTTTATTTCGGGCTGGCCGACGATGCGCTGGTGCAGGATCTGGTGCGCCGCTCTTGGCAGAATGCCGCGCCTAAAACCCTGCAACGCCAATATGTTGTCATCCCCTCCCCATAATCCGATTCAACGCCGGCGATCCGCCTTCATCTGCCGCTTCAACGCCGCCGCAAGCGACTTCGGCGCCTTGTCGCCCACCGTCAGCGGCCACTCGACGAGATAGTTCTCGTAATCGTCGACATCGACATCGGTCTCATCAACGGTGCGACCGCGGGCCGAAATGCCGGCCAGATGCACGGTCTCGCGGTCGCCCGACACCAGCGGATGCCACCAGTAGAGACCACGCCCCTCGTTGATCAGCCGGTAGCCGCAGGTCGGCGGCAGCCAGGGGATGTCGTCGACGTTCTCCTTGGTCAGCTGCACGCAATCGGGCACGAAATCCCAGCGGTTGGGATAGCTCGAACACTGGCAACTTTCGCTGTCGAGCAGCTTGCAGCGGACTGAGGTGAAGTAGATATCGCCGCTGTCCCACTCCTCGATCTTGTTAAGACAACAGAGCCCGCAGCCGTCGCAGATGCTTTCCCACTCGGCATTGGTCATCTCGTTCAAGGTCTTTTGCGTCCAGAAGGGTTGGTCTTCCATCATTCCGTTCTTGCAACAGCCCCCGCAAAATCGCGTGAGCGCTTTCCATTTCTCTTGTTCTTGGCAGGCAAATCAACCAATGATTCACCATCCTCCGGTTAGGCCGGATGTTGGCAGCAGATTTGCCATGGTTCGACGTCATGCTGATCAGACGTCGAACTGACTGATCGGGCGGGAATATAAGACGTGACGGATCCGGACAATCCAGAAAAGCAGCCGCGCAAGAAACGCCACTTGCTGCTGAAGCTCGATTCGTGGATCGATTCGACCATCTGGAACGCCGGTTTCCGCTCCGCCGAGATCTGGGAAGACATCACCATCTTCTTCCGCCGCTTCCGCGTTCGCGGCTGGAAGCGCATCGTCGTCGAGCTCGCCGGCGAAGGCCTGACCTGGGGTTCCGTCGGCGCCGTGCTGATGCTGGCCCTTGCCCAGCCGGCGTTTGAGGCTACCAAGGAAGATTGGCGCAATCGCGGCGACTACGCCGTCACCTTCCTAGACCGCTACGGCAACGTCATCGGCCATCGCGGCGTCATCCACCAGAATTCCGTGCCGATCGACGAGCTGCCCGACAGCCTGATCAAATCGGTGCTGGCCACCGAAGACCGTCGCTTTTTCAGCCACTTCGGCATCGACGTGATCGGCCTCTTCCGCGCCGTCGTCACCAATGCGCAGGCCGGCGGCGTGGTCCAGGGCGGCTCGACGCTGACGCAGCAGCTGGCCAAGAACCTGTTTCTCTCCAACGAGCGCTCGATCGACCGCAAGATCACCGAAGCCTTCCTGGCGCTGTGGCTCGAGGCGAACCTCTCGAAGAAGGAAATCCTCTCCACCTATCTCGACCGCGCCTATATGGGCGGCGGCACCTTCGGGGCGGCGGCGGCGGCGCAGTTCTATTTCGGCAAGAGCATCACCGACGTCAACCTCGCCGAATCCGCCATGCTCGCCGGCCTGTTCAAGGCGCCGGCGAAATATGCGCCGCACGTCAACCTGCCCGCCGCCCGCGGCCGCGCCAACGAGGTGCTGACCAATCTGGTGCAGAGCGGGCTGATGACCGAGGGCCAGGTGATCGCGGCACGCCGCAGCCCGGCGACGGTGGTCGATCGCGACCAGGTGGAATCGCCCGATTTCTTCCTCGACTGGGCCTTCGACGAGGTGATGCGCCTGTCGCCGCGCTTCCATCAGCATTCGCTGGTGGTGCGCACCACCATCGACATGAGCCTGCAGCACGCCGCCGACGATTCGATGGAAACGTCGCTGCGCGAATATGGAGAGAGCTATCACGCCAAGCAGGGCGCGATGGTGATGATCGAGAACGGCGGCGCGGTGCGCGCCATGGTCGGCGGCCGCGACTACGGCGAGAGCCAGTTCAACCGCGCCACCAAGGCGCTGCGCCAGCCGGGCTCGTCGTTCAAGGTCTACACCTATTCGGTGGCGATGGAGAACGGCCTGACGCCCGACAGCATCGTCGTCGATGCGCCGATCTCCTGGGGCAACTGGAGCCCGCACAATTACGAAAACCGCTATGCCGGCCGCATCACCATCGCCACCGCGGTGGCGCAGTCGATCAACACCATTCCGGTGCGGCTCGCCAAGGAGAAGTTAGGCATCGCGCCGATCCGGGCGATGGCCACCAATCTCGGCGTCGAATCGCCGGTTCGCAACGACGTGACGATCCCGATCGGCACGTCGGAGGTGACGGTCATGGACCAGGCGACGGCCTATGCCGTGTTCCCGGCCGGCGGCATGCAATCGCGCCGCCACGGCGTCACCCAAATCCTCGATTACGGCGGCGACGTGCTCTACGATTTCGACAAGGACGAGCCGCCGGCCAAGCGCGTTCTCTCCGAGCGGGCCGACGCCTACATGAACCAGATGCTGTCGCGCGTGCCCTATGTCGGCACCGCGCGCCGCGCGGCGCTCGACAACGGCATCCTGACAGCAGGCAAGACCGGCACGACGCAGGCCTATCGCGACGCCTGGTTCATCGGCTTCACCGGCAATTTCACCACCGCCGTCTGGTTCGGCAATGACGACTATACCTCGACCAACAAGATGACCGGCGGCACCCTGCCCGCCATGACCTTCAAGCGTCTGATGGACTACGCCCACCAGGGCATCACGCTGCGCGCCATCCCCGGCGTCACCGCCCCACCGCCGCCGAAGACCGTCGCCGCCAAACCCGCCGCCGGCGCCCCGCCGCCGCTGGTGCGGCCGCGGATGCTCTCGGTGGAATCGACGCGGTTGCTGAAGGATCTCGGAGAGCAGTTGAAGACGGCCGCGCCGTTGGCGGCGCAGAAGGTTGCGAGCGCGGAGTGAGGGTCAGGCCGCCCTTGGCGTGATCCGCGAGAGATCGCCGGAGATCTTGCGGCGGCGTTCCATCAGGTCGTGATCGGCCTGCAAGCCGAGGAAAAAGCCTTCCGAGAGGCCGAAGTAGCGGGCGAGCCGCAAGTCGGTATCGGCACTCACCGCACGCTTGCCCAGCACGATCTCGTTGATGCGGCGCGGCGGGACCTGCAGCGCGCGGGCCAGGGCATTCTGGCTCAGTTCCAACGGCTTGAGGAAGTCCTCGAGCAGGATTTCGCCGGGATGCGGGTTGGGGATGAGCTCGCTCTCAGTCGTGATAATCGATGATTTCAACATCGCTTGCCCTGCCTTCCTGCCAGATGAAACACACGCGCCACTGGTCGTTGATGCGGATCGAATGCTGGCCGCGGCGGTTGCCCTTCAGGACTTCCAGTCGATTGCCCGGTGGAATGCGCAGATCGTCCACCGTTCTGGCCTGATTGAGCAGACGCAGCTTGCGAAGCGCGATCGCCTGAATATCGGACGGCAGCTTGCGGCTGCGGAGGCCGTTCCAGATCTTCTCGGTCTCGGCACTTGCGAAGCTGATGATCATCGGCCACCCATCATAACGCCAGACGTTATATAACGCCAGACGTCATGCTGTCAAACCACCCGCCTTTTCCCCGCCCGCCATTCCGCCGAGCCAGAATCAGTGGTAACCCTTTCAACTGATTTGGCTATCAAGGGCGACCGGTGTTTCGATTTCCTCTCTTTATCGCGATGACGCTGATTATCGCCTTCGGCGGCGGGATTCTCGTTTCGCTTTATGCGCTGAACGCGACCGCCGGTTTCGGGGCGATCAAGCTCGGGGCGTGGGAGGCGTTTCCCGACCTGCAGACGGAGAATGCCGATCCTTACGCGAAATCGCACCGGGCGCGCGCCGGGCGACTGCTCTATGGCAGCGCCGAGGGGCTGATGTTTACCGCCAAGGTGGATGATGCCGGCAACCGGCTGGAGGCCGGGTGCAGCTACCGGCTGAGCGGGCAGACGCCGCCGGCGCGGATCTGGACACTGTTCACAGCAGACAATTCCGGCAATCCGGCATCGCTGCAACCGGGGCTTCCCGGCGCGCTCAATTCGTGGACGGTGCTGCGCCAGCCCGACAGCGGTTTTTCGATCGACATCTCGGCCCGCGCCCGGCCGGGCAACTGGCTGGCGACGCCGGCGGCAGGGACGTTCCAGCTGGTGCTCACGCTGTTCGACACGCCGACTGCCGGAAGCTCCGGGGTGATCGATCTTGCCATGCCGAAGCTCGAGAAGACGGGGTGCGGCAATGCTTAGGGCCCTGTTCGCGCTGCTGGCCGGACTGTTCGGCGCCGCACTGCTGCATCTCGTCATCATCCTGTCGCTGCCGCATTTCACCGGCAAGGACGCCGCCACCCGCGTGGCATCCGAAGGCGATCTCGACACGTTCTACCTCTTGGGCGCCACCGACGACACGGCCGGGCTTGCCAGTGACGATCCGTTTGTTCGCACGGCGGTCTGCGCCTTCGATATCGAGGAGAACCCGGTAAGGTTTACCGCCAAGGGCAATGTGCCCTTCTGGTCGATCGCGCTGTTCGACGAGGCGTCGAACGAGATCTTCAGCATGAACGACCGGACGTCGGTCGGCGGGGCGGTGGATATCCTGATCGGCAGCCCGATCCAGCTGACCGAGTTGCGCAAGGCGCTGCCACAGGATTTGCAGAAGACGATCCTGGTCGAAACGACACGATCGGAGGGCTATGCGGTGCTGCGGACGCTGGCGCCGCAGGCAAGCTTCGACGCCGCCGCGAAGAGCTTCCTGTCGGAAGCCGGCTGCGAGGAATTCTCCGCCTCGAACTGAGTTCGACTATTTGCTCTTGGTGTTCGACGCACGACGCGTTGCCGGCCGCTTGACCGGATCGACAAGACGCTCGTAACGCACGCCGGTGAAGAGCAGGATCTGCGCTTGCCCGGTCGCTTTCTGTTTGCGGGCAGTCGTCTGAGACAGACGATCCGCCAATGCTATGACTGCTGCCATGTTCGTCTCCCTGCACTGCCCGAGACGGATGAACTTCTCTAGATCTCACCCTGCCCGCCGCTGCGGACCCGGCGCACCCCTCAAGCCAGCCATCCGGCCATCGGGTCATTCGCGCCTTTCTCACGGCCTATTGCGAACAATACCGTGATCATGATCGTCGCGACCGAGTGCCGGGCGCGTGTTTGTTCCCGAATTGAGACAGATGATCGTTAACAGAATGCTAATTTTCGTGGCAACATCACGTTATGCGGTTACCTCTTATAAACGCGGGGATCGATCTTTTGGTTTCAGCGGCGCAAGGAAAGATTCCGCGGCGGTCGCGACTCTGAATTTTAGCGTTAAATCATATACTTACATCGAGGGTGCTGATCCCTCCCGCGACAGCCGTAAATGTTGCCGATTTGCATCACAAAAATATTAATTGCAGTCTACCACAATCGGACTAAGGTCGCTCTTGTCGGCTGCAGGGCAAACGCGGCCACGCGCATATCCGGTCTGATTCGTAGCCAGGGGTGGGCAGGCACATGTCTCTGATGGTTGGTTCGACATTCTTCCCCGAAGATCTCGACGTTCTGCGCCATGCACTCGACACGTGGTGCGCGGAAAAGCGGATCGATATCAAGAGCTCGCAGGCGCAAGTCGCCGCATCGACGGCACTCGATCTCTACCAGTGCGGCCATGACGACGCCGAGAAGCTGCTGTCGGCGCTGCGCGGACACCGGGCTCTTTAACACAGACATCGACGGGTCTCACAGCCTGCGGCCAAACGCTCGCGGGCGGATGCTGCACGGCACCATTTCGGTACAATTTGAATCAAATCTTCAGCAACGGTTAACCGTGCCGCTGTAGCGTTTGTTCATATCCGTATGTCGTAGAGGCGTTTTCAAATTGCGTCCTGGCCAGCGGCATCCCTCTCGCTTTTCAGGGTGTGTTTTGTGCGTGACCGGTTTCGAGACCTAGAGGCCCCCTCTGCCAGCCGGAAGAAGGACGTGGTTCTGATGGCGACAGTGAGCAGCTTCGAGGGATTGCAGCCGCCGACCCGATCGGAGCTTCGCCAGTTCGCCGAATTGTTCACCCCGCTGTTCGCCGCCTCTTCCGACGAGGCCAAGCGCCAGGCCGTCGCCGCGCTGTCGCAATGCCCCGAAATTCCGCAGGCCGTGGCGCTGTTCATCGGCTGCCAGCCGATCGGCATCGCCGCCTCCTTCCTGATTTCCTCGCCTTCCATCGACGACGACACGCTGATCGCCGTCGCCCGGATGCAGGGCATCGACCATATGCGGGCGATCGTCAGCCGCGACAGCCTGTCGCCGCGGGTGATCGACGTGCTGGTCGGCCTGCGCCATGCCGGCCCGAAGCGGGTAAGCGAAACGGCCGCGCCGGAGTTTGTGGCTAACGCTATGGCTGTAGAACCGACCGCGCCGGTTGTTGCTGCCGAAGAGATGCCGGCACGCATGGTCGTCGAGCCAACACAGTTCACGATCATTCCGGTCGCGCCTGAGGTTAGCGAGATACCTGCAGCCATCGCCGAGGTCGCCATGGCGGCGCCGACGCCCGTGGTTATCAGGCCCAACGACTCGATCGCCGCACGGATCCTGGCCGCAGCCGAGATCGCGCCTCCGGTGGCCAAGCCTTTGGTGGTGGAGACCGCCGCGCCCGAGAGCATTGCCGTCACGGCGCCTGTCCTGTCCGCACCGCCCCTTCCCGCACCCGTCCTGCCCGCCGTTGCCGCGACCACGACATCTGCCGACCGCGAGGACGAGATGCGCGACGCGATCAAGGGGCTCGCCCGCCATCTCGGCGGCGACGATACCGATCGCCTCGGCCTCAGGACGCTCTCGACGCTGCAATCGGCGCTGCTGGTGCGCTTTGCCCGCAGCCGCGAGGCCTTGCCGTTCGCCACGGCGCTCGCCGATGCGCTGTCGGCCAGCCGGTGGCTCTCCGAGCGGATCATGCTCGACATGTCGGGCCAGCAACTGGCGACGACGCTGACCAGCATCGGCATGGATTTCTCCGACGCCGTGTTCATTCTGGAAAAGCTCTATCCGCATCTCGCCGAGGCGCAGCACAGCGTCACCCGCGCCTGGATGGTGCTCGATGCGCTCGATCCGGAAGAATGCCACGCCCGCGTCGAGTCCTGGCGCCGTGCCGACAGCTACACCTACCCGCCGGAACAGGCACCCGCAACGCCGGTGCAGACAGCGCATGCCCGCGCCATCCACCAGCCGCCCGCCCGCGCCATGCGGCTCGTCGGCCGGTCGCGCTGATCGGGATCAGAGCGGGTTGTTGCGCTCTTCGGTGACGGGAACGATACCGGCGACATCATCGGCCTCGAGCTCGACGATCCACAGATCGGGATCGAACTTCCGTTCACGCTCCAGCATCTGCCTGACCGCGTCGGCATCCGCGCGCTCCAGCCTTGCCTCGAACAGCCTTTCACCGCTGCTCTCCTCGTCGAAAAAGCTCTGCGGCGCCGGGCCATAAAGAGTTTCCAGCCCATCACGGAAATGCTGGCGGATGAAGATCGCGCCGGCCTGCTCGGCACCCTTCTTCTCCACGGCGGCGAAATCGCCCTTGGCGAAGACGCGGCGCAGCAGGGCGGATACAAAGATATCGGTGCGGAGTCTCATGCTTGACGTATAGACCGGCCAAGGGTTAGGGGCAATCTGATGACGCTGCCCCTGCCTTTACCTGACAGCGCTCAAAGCGCGCCGATATCCTTGAGCTTCTTCAGCACGGCGTCGCTGGGCTCGCCGTTCTCCGGCAGATTGTAGTGCTTCTGGAAGTGGCGGATGGCGACGCGGGTCTGTTCGCCGACGACACCGTCGACGCCGACATTGGTATAGGCCATGTTGGCCAGCCCCTGCTGGATCTTCAGCACCAGATCGACGCTGCTCAGCGTCGGCGAAGCGGATGGCGTTGCGGCGGCGCGGGCGGGCGAGGTCTGCTTCACCGACACCGGCTGGGCGGTGATCCTCTGGGTCGCAACCGGCCGGACGGGCACCGGCGTCGGTGCCGTTTTCACGTTCTTCTCGGCGCTGCGAATGGCGGCGGCAACCGGGTCCTCGGCGGAAGCCGCAGAGGAGACGTCTTCGCGCGGGCGCTCGGCCGGGATGGTTGACGGGCCGACGGCGTCGGTCTTCAGCGCAGCCAGCACTTCGGGCGTGGCGTCGCCCGATTGCGGCATGCCGACTGTTTCCTCGAAGAACAGGATCGCGGCGCTGGTGCGCGGGCCGATGACGCCATCCGGCGCACCGTTGTAGAGGCCGCGGCGCACGAGTTCCTTCTGGATGTCCATCACCAGCTGGTTGGCGGGCTGGCCGGGGGCCAAGGCCGGCGGCACGGCGTTTGTCGTTTCGCCCCCGTCTGCCTGAGCGGCGGCATCGTCCTGGCGCTCGATCTTGAAGGTGGTGACCTCGCCGGTGTGTTCCTCGGCCGGCGGGCGGCCGATCAGGGCGCTCGGAAACAGCGTGTCGCGGGTGCGCAGGAACGGATGCGGGTGGACGCCCGGCTGGTACCACAGCGCGTTGGCGGCGACGAAGGAGAAGATGACGAGGAAGGCGACGGTGCCGCCTGTGATCGACGGGTTGCGGCCGATCACGCCGCCGAGCACGGTTGCGCCCTGCAGCCCGAGGCCGCCGAGCGCGGCCGCGCCTGTGATAACAAGACCCGGCTTCTGCCGGCCTTTTCTGCCCTTAGGCGATTTTCGCTTGGTCGCGGCCATCGAAAAGCCCCTCTTCGAAGATGCCGGCCACGGCCGGCGACGTCCTCAGTCGTGGCGGAAACTCCACCGGGTTGCTATCGCCGGCGCCGGCCTGGGGCACGCCCGAGCCATCCGCTGCGATCGAAATGGTGATGATGGTGCCCGATCCCGGCGTGCTGGCGATGGCGAAGTCGCCGCCATGCAGCGCCACCAGTCCCTTGACCAGCGACAGGCCGAGGCCCGTGCCCTCGAAACGGCGGGTGTAGTCGTCCTGGATCTGCACGAAGGGCTGGCCGAGCAGCTGCAGCTTGTCGGCGGCGATGCCGATGCCGGTATCGCTGACGCAGAGCTTGAGGATGCCGTCGCGCACCGAGGCGTCGAGCGAGATGGCGCCGCCGGCATCGGTGAACTTGACGGCATTGCCGACCAGATTGATGAGGATCTGCTGGATGGCGCGCTGATCGGCGACGACCTCGTCGAGGCCGCGCTGGATGCGGCTGGTCAGCGACACGCCCTTGGTCTTGGCCTGCAGCCCGAGCATCGCCTCGCAGGAGCGCACGACGGTCGAGATATCGAAGGGTTCGAGCATCAGCTCGTAGCGGCCGGCCTCGATCTTGCTCATGTCCAGCATGGTGTTGACGACCGAGAGCAGATGGGCGCCGGAATCGCGCACAAGGCCAACATATTCGCGCTGGCGATCATTGGCGAGTTTGCCGAAATATTCGCCGATCAGGATATCGGAAAAGCCGAGAATGGCGTTGAGCGGCGTGCGCAGCTCATGGCTGACGGCGGCGAGGAAGCGCGACTTGGCGTCGTTTGCCGATTGCGCATCGGCGGCATGGTTCTGCGCATCGACGCGCAGCTGGTGCTCGGCCGAGACATCGCGCAGCTGGGCGACAACGCTGAGCAGCACGCCGTCGCTATCGCGCCGGGCGGTGAGATCGGTTCGGAGATGGGCGAACTGGCGGTTGTCGACCGAGACCGACGGCCGCTCCAGCCGCAGGTCCACCGTTGCCTGCTCGTCGCCCTGGCGCAGCTGGTCCAATGCCTGCAGGAAGAGGATGCGGTCGGAGACGTGGATCTGGTCGATGAAGCCCTTGCCGTCTGGTGCACGCATCCAGGCGAGGAACGCGCGCCGGTCGCGGCCGCCGACATTGATAACGCCGCCCTGCGGGTCGAGAAACAGGATAAGGCCGGCCGACGCTTCCATGAAGAACTCTTCGGCGGACTGGGTGGCGACACCAGAGGTGACGATCGACTGGCGCGACAATGCGATGCTGCCGACGGCCGAAAACAGGAAGCCGGCGCAGACCGCGGCGACGCCGGCGGGCAGCGCCACGGCAGGGCTGGTGACGATGGAGAGGGCAGCGGGCGCGGCCACGAGTGCCCCCGACGACAGCAGCGCAAGCCGGCGCAGGATCATCAGCTCGCGCTGACGCACCGCGGCGTTTCCCCCGGTCCGGGAAAGCCAGCGATCCGCTGCCCGGTCCACGAGGGCTGTCGCCCGATCCACGATTCTACTCAATACCAGCACGCAATACCTGCCCTAAAAAGGCTCTTTACAGAGGCCCAACAATAGGCCCCGGGCGCTTAAAGAAAGAATAAGGGAAAGCCGCGTTCCACAGCCGGAACGGGCGAAAAGTCCCGTTTTGGGGCATCGAAAAGCCCCTTTGTTTTTTACGGTTAACAGCGAGTAAGCGACGGATTTCGCTCATATTTCGGCATTGTGTTAACTGTTGGGGCAGGCCTGGTCGGCGGAAACCCTGCAATTACAGGAGGCAGGCTGCGGCATGCTTAACGCCAATGGCTACAATTAGACTGAAATGCCTCGGAAATGCCTTCGATTAAAATTTGAACTAAATTTGCCGCAAATGCCACCGAGTTTCGAAAACCGGCATTTGCATGTTCCCGCTAAGGTGAAGCCACACCGGAAAACGGGCCTGATTCGGCGACAAGACCGAGCGGGAAAACAGGATAGGCAACGACTATGTGGTTTCTAATCAAAGGATCATTCTGGTGCGGGCTCGTGCTCGTCGCGCTGTCCTTCTTCAGCGGGGAGCGCTCGACAGAGACGCAGACCGGATCGACATTGCAGATCTCCGACGCCTTCGTCGCCGTCACCGGCGCCTATGACTATGTGAGCGGCCTGTGCGGCGAGAAGCCTGAAGTCTGCGCCAAGGGCGCCGATACGCTCGGTGTTCTCGGCCAGCGGGCCCGCAGCGGCGCACTCGTGGCCTTCGAGCTACTCGACAGCAAGTTCGGCAGTGGCAAGAGCGGCGATGTTGCCAGCACGGCGACCGCCAAGCCGACCGTTGGGCTTGCCCCGACACTGGCACCAGCATCGGCCCAGACCGTGGCTGCCACCGGACAGCAGGTGCGTGAGGACCGCAGCGTGGCGCTGAACCAGCCGATGCCCTACCGCCCGCCTGTCGATGACGGCAGCGACATCAGCATCGATCACGTCGCCACCGACCATGTGACCACGGGCACCATTCCGCTGCCGACCCCACGGCCCGCCATCTAAGAATTTCGCGGGATTTCCCGCACCCCAAGCTTGCACCGGCGGCCGGCCCTGTGGCCCCGCCCTGTGCCTGACGTGCCTGCCCTGTTTATTCTTCAGCATTTTGCTGCGCCGCTGGGATGCCTATCCCGAGCGGCGTTTCTTTTTTTAACGGTTCAAATCCGGCGGGGCTTCACCTATATGGACAGGTGACAACGAAAGGCCTTTCTCCATGACGTCCCTCGACCAGATCATCGACGATTTCGAGTTTCTCGACGATTGGGAAGATCGCTATCGCTTCGTGATCGAACTCGGGAAGGCGCTGCCCGTGCTTGCCGAGGAGAAGAAGACGCAGGCCAACAAGGTGATGGGCTGCGCCAGCCAGGTCTGGCTGGTGACACACACCGAGGGCGACGGCGACAATCCCGTCATGACCTTCGAGGGTGACTCCGACGCGCATATCGTGCGCGGTCTGGTGGCGATCGTGCTGGCGACCTATTCCGGCAAGACCGCCTCCGAGATCGCCGCGCTCGATGCCTTCGAGGTGTTCGGCAAGATCGGGCTGGTGGAGAACCTTTCGGCGCAGCGTTCCAACGGCCTGCGCTCGATGGTCAATCGTATCCGCGAAGAAGCACGCGTTCGCGTGGCGGCTTAGAGCCACCACATCTAAATCAGAGCTCCGGCCGATAATCCTGCGTGCCCCAGTGCTCCATGCGCGCGCGGCGCGTTTGTAGTGGCGGATGATAGTGGCGCGAGAGCGCCAGCAGCGCGGTGCGCAGCATCAGCTTGGCCGAGCGCACCGGCCATTGACGTTCGCGCTCCACGGTTTCCAGACCCTTCATGAAGCAGCATACATCAAGCGCCACGCCGGAGAGTTCCGGACCCAGCGCCTCGAGGGCCCGGTTGACGGCAAGCCGGGCGGCCATGGCGCTGTCGGCGAGATCGGCCATGCCGCCGCGCCCGCCGCTGCCACGGCTTGAAAGCCGCGGTTCCCACGAGGCGGTGACGCGCGGCTGCAGCTGGCCGCGGGTGAAATCGGCCAGCAGTCGCTCGCCGGCGACGATCGCCGCTTCCGGCATGAAGTGGGCGCCGCTCTTGTCCTTCAAACGGGAAAGGCTGGCGAGCGGCGATTCATCCCTGTCGATGCGAAGCCGCTGCCTGATGCCATCGACCTCGGCCACCGTGTTTTCGATGGTGGCGTGCTGATCGAGGAATTGCTCCTCGCGATCGGCCGCCGCGCGCCTGAGATAGGATCTTGCTTCAAGGGTGATGCGAAGGCTGCCGCCTTGCCGGTCGGCCAAGCCGGACGCCACGGCCTCGGCCACCAGCGCGGCGGGGAAATAGGCGGCGCCGCCCTCGGCCGGCTGCAACGAGATGGAGCCAGCTTCGACCGGGCGCGCCGCTACACCTTCCATCACCGCACTTTCCATAGCTGGTCCGCGCATCAGAAATTTCAACAGCCGCACCATCGGCCTCGTCTGTGACTTGCTACTCATGTCCGAGACCCCCGTTCGAACGGAAGATCGAATCGACGGTGCGCTCGACGGCGGCGACGAATTCGTCATAGGCGGGATCGTCGCGGCGATCCTCGACGACGTGGCAGGCGTGGCTGACCGTGGTGCGGTCGCGGCCGAAGGCCATGGCGATGTCGGGCATCGGGATCTGCAGCGCCACATGGCAGACATACATGGCGATCTGCCTGATATGGCAAAGCGTGCGCCGACGGTCGCGGCGCATCTGGACGCGATGGCCGGCGATCATCACCATTTCGGTGGTGACCTGCGCGGCAATGCGGCAGACGGCGCGGATCGGCAGGATTGCCGATGGCGGGAGATAGCCGCTGGTGCAGGCTTCTCGATCCTCCGGCGGCTGCGGTTGAAACGATGGCGCCGGGAGCGCGCCGGACTGGGAAAGATATCCGATGGGCATATGAACACTCCTATGAATAGGAATTATTTCATACACGCTATACAGGAGCGGGGACAAACGAAAGCGCGAGCCTGAAAATTCTGGCTGTATTTGCTGGGGATTTTTACGATAAACCAAAAATAGTTGGGATTATTTTCCTCCGTCCGTCCCCGGCGCGATTCCACGCCAGTTGTCCGGCCAACAAAAAAGCCGGGCTTTCGCCCGGCTGATCGTAATCTCGAAACCTGAAAATATCAGGCGCGACCGCGCTTGCGGCGCTGACCGAGACCCATTTCCTTGGCGAGGCGCGAGCGCGCTTCGGCGTAAGCCGGGGCTACCATCGGGTAGTCGACCGGCAGATCCCATTTTTCGCGGTATTCTTCCGGCGAAAGGCTGTGGTGTGTCATCAGATGGCGCTTGAGTGATTTGAAGTTGCCACCACATTCAAGGCACGTGATCTGCTCATCCTGGACGGACTTGCGCACCGACACAGCCGGCTTCTGCTTTTCGACGACAGCCATTGCCGGCTGTGGCGTCGACGTGTTGCTGAGCGCCGAATGCACATCCGAAATCAGATTGGCGAGATCGCCAACCGGAACGACATGATTGCTGACATAGGCCGCGACAATGTCTGCGGTAAGCTCGACCAGCAATTCCGGCCCGCTACCGGCTGCAGTATCCGTCATATTTCGTTTCTCCTGTTTGCATGCTCAAAAGGTCTTGGGCCTGATTGGCCCGAGACCGCTATCGTAGAGCGAACAGCAAAAAACTCAGTCTGCGGCTACATGTCTCGAAAAACTGAAATCCACCCCTAGATTCCTGAGGCCGAAACCCGTTCTTATACTGCCTGATATTACATTAGTACGCACACACTTACGTCAGACCCTCAATTAAACAATGAAATTCAATGCGGCCGAGGAAATAAGCAATGTGTTTCTAATTCAATGTCAGAACTCTACTTGAGCATCAATTATCACCGTTTTGCGAAAACGCCAATTAATATTTCATATATATCCGCCAAAAAGCGGCGTAATCCAAAGAATTAACAGGCGTGATCACAAACATTAATCATTCGCGAATGTGCTTAAAACTGCGAAAAACTGCTTAAAATACTGAAACTCAACAGATCTTACCTTCCAAGAAGATCGTCGCGCACAGACAGCGAAACAAGACGATAACCTGTGATGTGTGCCGCTCTGGCCAACAGGTGAGCGGCCACCGGCGCCGTCAGTATAAAAAATACAAAACCGGCCAGCGCACGGACAAACACAGCAACGTCGCCTGATTCGACACCCGCGGCCAGCAAAAGCAAGCCGGAGCCGACCGTGCCGGCCTTCGACGCCGCATGCATGCGAGTATAAAGATCAGGGAACCTGAGAATGCCGAGCGCCGCGACGAAGGCAAACAGAGCGCCAGCAAGCAACAAGACCGAGACAAGAGTGGCGACGATGTAGTCGGTCATTTCCTGCCTTTCCTGGTCTTGGCGCGACTGCCGACTGCCTTGGCCGTCGCATCGGGCTTTTTCGTGGCAGGCGACGTTGTTTCGGCGCTCCGGGCCGGATCGGGATCGCCCCTACCCCGCGACAGGACGAAGCGGGCGAAGGCAACGGTGGCGAGGAAACCGACGAGACCAAGCGAAATGGCGATGTCGATATAGAGCGAAAAGCCGGTCTTCACCGCGATGACCGCGATAAAGCCGATCGCCGTTCCCGAGAGGGTATCGAGCGCCAGGATGCGGTCCGGCAGCGTCGGCCCGACCAGCACCCGCCAACCGGCCAGCAGGAATGTTACGCCGAGAATGGCCAGCGCCACGGAGGCGGAGAAAGACACGATCGCGTCTGGCGAGATCATCGGAACGCCTCCAGGATCCTGCGCTCGAAACCGTCGGCGATGTCGCGTCTCGCCCCGTCGGGATCGGCGCAGTCGAGCGCGTGGACGTAAAGCGTCTTGCGATCGTCGGACACATCGACCGAAAGTGTCCCCGGTGTAAGGGTGATCAGGTTGGCTAGCAGGGTGATCTCAAAGTCGCGGTCGACGGTCAGCGGAAAGGCGAAGATGCCGGGCTTCAGCTTCATGTCGGGGCTCAGGATCGTGACCGCGACCTTTATAGCCGACATGGCCAGCTCCCTCAGAAACAGGAGCGCCAGCGCCGCGATGGCAAACAACCGGCGCAGATAGGCGCCGCTGCCATAGGGCTCGCGAACGATGAACAGCGCCAGCGCGCCGAGCACGAAGCCGAAAGCCAGATTGAGAGCCGAAACACTGCCGCTGACGGCAAGCCAGGCGAAGGCCAGCAGCACATTGAGGAGAAAGGCGATCATGGCGCAACGCCTCCCGGGAAAACCGACTGGATGTAGGCGTAGGGGTCGGTGAGTTCGGCGGCGGCCGACTGGGTCAGCGCCAGCAGCCGTTCCGGCAGGATGCCGATGCCGACCACCAGTGCGCACAACAGGACGAGCGCCGACATCGGCCGCCAGCCGATGGCAACATAAGTCTCGGCACTTTCGGTGGCCGAGCGCCAGTAGGCGAGCAGGAAGACGCGGCCGAAGGCGAGCGTGGTGACAAAGCCGCCGACAAGGATCGCCGCCGCCAGCCACCAGGCGCCGACATCGAGCGAGGCCTTGACAAGGATGAGCTTGGGCCAGAAGCCGGAGAGTGGCGGCAGGCCGCAGGCGGCGAGGAACAGGATGAGCGAGATCGCCGCAAACAGTCCGTTGCGACGGTAAAGGCCGCCGAGACGGGTGAGCGAATAACTGCCGCCGAGAAAGGCCGCCTGCCCGGCCGCGAGATAGAGCGCCGTCATCACCAGCATGGCGTGGATGGCGTAGAAGACCGCGCCCGACAGCGCGCCTGTCGTGGCGATCGCCACGCCGATCAGCATGTTGCCGATGCCTGATATGACGACGTAGCCGAGCAGCTTGCGGATATCGTCCTGCGCCAAGGCTCCCAGCGCGCCGAGCAGCGTGGTGGCGGCGCCGGCAACGGCGATCAGCAGGCTGAGCTGCTCGCGCTCCAGCGGCAGCAGCATGACCAGGACGCGGATCAGCGCGTAGACGCCAACCTTCGTCAACAGGCCGGCGAACAGCGCGGAAACGACGATACGCGGCGTGTGGTAGCTGGCCGGCAGCCAGAAATTGACCGGGAACGCGGCCGCCTTCATGGCGAAGGCCAAAAGGAACAGGCAGGCCAGTGTCATCAGCGGCGCGCTCTCGCCGAGTTCGCCTGCCTTGGTTGCGATATCAGCCATGTTGAGCGTGCCGAAGACGGCATAGAGGATGCCGACCGCTATCAGGAACAGGGTGGTGGCGATCAGGTTGAGGACCGCGTATTTCATCGCCCCGTCGATCTGGACATGTCCGGAGCCGATGATCAGCAAGCCGAAAGACGACATCAGCAGCACCTCGAACCAGACGTAGAGATTGAAGAGATCGCCGGTCAGGAAGGCGCCGCCGACGCCCGCGATCAGCATCATCAGCAACGGGAAAAAACCGTGGCGGCGGCCGGCGTCGTCGATATCGGCGAGCGCGTAGAGGCCGCCGGCAAAGGCTGCGACCGCCGCCGTCAGCGTCATGACGGCGCCGAGGATATCGACGGTGAAAGCGATGCCGAAGGGCGGCAGCCAGCGGCCCATGACCATGGTCACCGGCCCGTCTGCCACCACCTGCCGCAGCAGGGCGGCGTCGATCACGGCGAGCAGCGCCAGGCCGGATATGGCGATTGCGGCCTGCAGGCGCGGCGCGGCGCGGATGATCAGCAGGATAGCGGCAAGTGCGAGCGGCAGCACGACCGGGGCGATGATCAGCCAGTGGGCGATCGGCACCGGGGTGGTCAGGAGGGCGGCGGAGAGATCGGCGATGGGTTGGGTCGGGGTGGCCATCTAGGGGGTGGCCTCCGTCCGGG
>UCCA01000071.1 GCA_900470805.1 Hyphomicrobiales bacterium
GTCACAGGAATCCAGCCACGACGCGTCCGCGCCGTGAGAAAACTCTATTGCGATCAAGGACTTGATCGCGCTGGATTCCCGCCACAAGGGCGAGAATGAGGGAAGTTACAACGGTATCGCATGGCCATATCTCGGGCTGCCGAGAACCCAAGCCCACCTTACTTCGCCATCTCCGCCAGCTGCGTCATGATCACCGCCGCCCCTTGCAGGCGCTTTTCAGGCGTCGGCAGGTCGCGCGTCAGGAACACGCTGTGGTCGGGACGTATCTTCGCCATTGATCCCTGCTTGGCGATATAGCCGACAAGATTGGCGGGGTTCGGGAATTCCTTGTTGCGGAACTGCACGACGACGCCCTTCGGCCCGGCATCGAGCTTCTCGACATTGGCGATGCGGCAGAGCGATTTCACATAGACGATCTTCAGGAGGTGCTTGACCTCGATCGGCATCGGCCCGAAGCGATCGATCATCTCGGCGCCGAAGGCATCGATCTCCTTGAGATCGGTGATCTCGCCGAGGCGGCGATAGAGCGCCATGCGCAGATGCAGGTCGGGCACATACCCATCCGGAATCATCACCGACGTACCGACGGAAATCTGCGGCGACCAGCCGGTATCCTGAATCTCGTCGACGCCCTTCACCTCGGCCACCGCCTCCTCCAGCATCTGCTGGTAGAGCTCGAAGCCGACTTCCTTGATGTGGCCCGACTGCTCCTCGCCGAGCAGGTTGCCAGCGCCACGGATATCGAGGTCGTGGCTCGCAAGCTGGAAGCCGGCGCCGAGCGTATCCAGCGACTGCAGCACCTTCAAACGCCGCTCGGCGGTCGCCGTCAGCACCTTGTTCACAGGCAGCGTGAACAGCGCGAAGGCGCGCACCTTCGAACGCCCGACACGACCGCGCAGCTGATAGAGCTGCGCCAGGCCGAACATGTCGGCGCGGTGCACGATCAGCGTGTTGGCAGTCGGCACGTCGAGGCCGGATTCGACGATCGTCGTCGACAGCAGCACGTCGTAACGGCCCTCATAGAAGGCATTCATGATGTCTTCAAGTTCGCCCGCCGGCATCTGCCCGTGGGCGATGGCGACCTTCAGTTCCGGCAAATCCGACTGCAGGAAGGCATGCACGTCCTCGAGATCGGCAAGGCGCGGGCAGACATAGAAGCTCTGACCGCCGCGATAATGCTCGCGCATCAGCGTCTCGCGGATCACGAGCGAATCGAACGGCGAGATGAAGGTCCGCACCGCCATGCGGTCGACCGGCGGCGTGGTGATCAGCGATAGCTCGCGCACCCCGGTCATCGCCAGCTGCAGCGTGCGCGGGATCGGCGTTGCCGACAGCGTCAGCACGTGCACATCGCTCTTCAGCTCCTTCAGCCGCTCCTTGTGCTTGACCCCGAAATGCTGCTCCTCGTCGATGATCAGCAGCCCGAGATTGGCGAACTGGATACCGGCGCCGAGCAACGCATGCGTGCCGACGACGATATCGGTCTTTCCGTCGGCAATTTCCTTCTTGGTCAGCGCCAGCTCCTTGGAGCCGACCAGACGCGAGGCCTGCTGCACCCTAACCGGCAGCCCGCGGAAGCGCTCTGAGAAGGTCTTGAAATGCTGGCGCGACAGCAGCGTCGTCGGCACCACGACGGCCACCTGAATGCCGTTCATCGCCGCCACGAAGGCCGCGCGCAACGCCACCTCCGTCTTGCCGAAGCCGACGTCTCCGCACACCAGGCGATCCATCGGGCGTCCGGCACCGAGATCGGAACGTACAGCCTCAATAGCCGTGTCCTGATCCTCGGTCTCGTCATAGGGGAAGCGCGCCGCGAACTCGTCATAGAGCCCCTCTGGCGTCGTCAGCACGGGTGCATGCCGAGTCAGGCGCTCGGCGGCAATGCGGATCAGGCCATCGGCCATATCAAGCAGGCGCTTCTTGAGCTTGGCCTTGCGCATCTGCCATGCGCCGCCGCCAAGCTTGTCGAGCTGCGCTTCCGTCCCCTCGCCGCCATAGCGTGACAGAAGATCGATGTTCTCGACCGGCAGGAACAGCTTCGCCTCGTCGGCATACTGCAGCTCGAGGCATGCATGCTGCGCACCCGCCGCCTGGATGGTCCTGAGGCCGATGAAACGGCCGATGCCATGCTCGGCATGCACCACGACCGAACCCTCATCGAGACCCGCTACCTCGGAAATGAAATCAGCCGCCCGCTTGCGACGCTTCGAGCGGCGCACCATGCGGTCGCCGAGAATGTCCTGCTCGCCGATGACGACGAGATTGCCGGTCTCGAAACCGGCCTCGAGGCTGTAGACGGCCGCCGCCGCCTCGCCCTTGCCGAGACTGTCGATCTCCTTGAACGCCGCGATTGGCTTGACCCGCTCCAGCCCGTGCTCATTCAGCACCTGCAGCAGCCGCTCCAGCGAGCCTTCCGTCCAGGCGGTGATCAGCACCTTGTCGCCATTGGCGCGCCGGTCGGCGACGTGCTTGACGACGGCGTCGAAGACATTGACGCGCTCGGCATTGCCTGAAGCCTCGGCGCTCGGCCGCGCCCAGCGCTCGCCTTGGCGGGCGTCGAGATTGACGACCCGCCTCGCCTCGCCCTCATGCTCGTTGAACGGCGTCATGCGCATGGCATCGAACGCATCGAGCGTCGCAGCGAACGTCTTGCCGTCGAGATAGAGCTGGCCCGGCACGACGGGCTTGTAGGGCGTACCCTGCGACATGCCCTTGACCGGCTTGGCGGAATTCAGGCGGGCGTCGTAGTAGTCGAACACCAGCTTCGAGCGTTCCTCCGCCGCCTCGCGCACCGTATGGTCGGTGACCAGACGGAAGCCCTTGAGATAGTCGAATACGGTTTCGAGCTTGTCGTAGAACAGCGGCAGCCAGTGTTCCATGCCGGGATAGCGACGACCTTCGGAGATCGCCAGATAAAGCGCATCGTCGCGAGTGGCCGCGCCGAAGGTCGAGAGGTAGTTCTTGCGAAAGCGGCTGATCGTATCCTGCGTCAGCGTCACTTCGCTCATCGGGTTGAGATCGAGCGAACGCACCTGCCCCGTGGTGCGCTGGCTGGCCGGATCGAAGCTGCGGATGCTCTCCAGCGTATCGCCGAAGAAATCGAGCCGCACCGGCTCTTCCGAACCGGGCACGAAGACATCGAGAATGCCGCCGCGCACCGCGTATTCGCCGACCTCGCGAACGGTGGCGACACGGTCGAAGCCGTTGCGCTCCAGCCGGCCGGCAATGTCGTCCATCTTGATCTGGTTGCCCGGCCGCGCCGAGAAGCCAAGCCCGTCGATCACCTCCTGTGGCGCAACCTTCTGCAGCAGCGCGTTGACGGTGACCAGCACGATCGCCGCATGCGGCTTCTTCTGGTAGGCGATCAAGCCGCTCAGCGCCGCCAACCGGCGCGCCGATGTGTCTGCGCTCGGTGACACGCGGTCATAGGGCAAACAGTCCCAGGCAGGCAGCGTCAACACCGGAATCTCCGGTGCTGCAAAGCTCAGCATCTGCTCGATATCCGCCATCCGCTGTCCGTCCGACAGCACATAGGCGACCGGCTGCCCGGTGCGTGCCAGCTCGGCCAGCAGCATCGGCTCCAGGCCCGCCGGCACATTGCCGATCGTCAGCGGCACGTTCAGCGCCGTCAGCTTCTTCGCATCAAAACCTGGTATCATCATGCATTCCTGGGCAGGGTATCGGCAGGGTATTCGAAATCGGGCTTGTAGCCGCAAAGCCGCGTAAACATCGGCGTGTGGAAACGCTCCGGCACCGGCCAAGTTCCCATGATCCAGCGCACCAGATCATTGTCCTCTTCCGCCATGATCGTCTCGAACTCATCGAGTTCAGCCTCCGACAGGCCAGCGAGCTCCCTCTCGGCGAACTGGCCGAACACCAGATCCATCTCGCGAATGCCGCGATGCCAGCAGCGGAACAGTATCCGGCGGCGGCGGGGATCGAGATCGGCGCTCGAGAGTGTGACACCTGTCATGGCAAAGCTTCCTGTTGATGCGCCTCTATAGACCCTCGAAAGCGGCTTGTCAGCCTTGCCAAGACCGCATTGTTCGTCGCATTTTGCCGCCATGCGCCCCGTCATTCTCGATCCCCTGTTCTCGTCGGTTTCCGGCCTGCCCGGCGTGGGCCCGAAGATCGCCGACCTGCTCGCCAAGCTCCTCGGCCGCGAGACGCCGGAGGATTGCCGTGTCGTCGATCTCATCTTCCACGCCCCGCATTCGCTGATCGACCGGCGCAACCAGCCGGGCATTGCGCGCGCCCCACAGGGTGCCATCGTCACCATCACCGGCCGCGTCGACCGCCACCAGCCGCCGCCCGACCGCAGGAGCAACGTCCCCTACCGCGTCATGCTGCACGACGAGACCGGCGAACTGACGCTGGTCTTCTTCCGCGGCCAGTCGACCTGGCTGGAAAAGCAGCTGCCCATCGATGAAGAGGTGACCGTCAGCGGCAAGGTCGACTGGTTCAACGGCCGTGCCTCGATGGTCCACCCCGATTACGTCGTGAAGGCAAGCGAGGCCGAGAACCTGCCGCTGGTCGAGCCGATCTATCCGCTGACGGCGGGCCTGTCGCCGAAGACCTTGCGGAAGATCATCGAGGCCGCACTACCGAAGACGCCGGCGTTTCCCGAATGGATCGACGCCGCGTTGGCGCAGAAGCAAGGACTGCCGTCCACCGCCGACGCCTTCCACATGCTGCACGAGCCGCGCGACACCAGCGACATCGACCCGCAGGCCCCCGCCCGCCGACGCCTCGCCTATGACGAGTTCCTGGCCGGCCAGCTGTCGCTGGCCCTCGTGCGCCAACGGCTGCGCAAGGTCGCCGGCCACCCGGTGCACGCGACGGGCAAGCTCAGCCGCCAGATCCTTGCGGCATTGCCCTTCTCTCCAACCGGAAGCCAGACCGACGCGATCGCCCAGATCCTCGAGGACATGGCCGGCGATGACCGGATGCTGCGGTTGCTGCAGGGCGACGTCGGTTCCGGCAAGACGCTGGTGGCGCTGATGGCGATGGCGGCCGTGATCGAAAGCGGCGGGCAGGCCGTGCTGATGGCGCCAACCGAAATCCTCGCCCGCCAGCACCACGCGACGATCGCCAAATACACGGCCGCAGCCGGTCTGCGCGTCGAGGTTCTCACCGGCCGCACCAAGGGTCGCGAGCGTGACGAAATCCTCGAGCGCATCGCGTCGGGCGAAGCCCAAATCGTCATCGGCACGCATGCGCTGTTTCAGGACACGGTGAACTACAAGAACCTGATGCTTTCGGTCGTCGACGAACAGCACCGCTTCGGCGTCCACCAGCGCCTGCGCCTCACGGCCAAGGGCATCACGCCGCACATGCTTGTCATGACCGCGACGCCGATCCCGCGCACGCTGGTGCTGGCCGCCTTCGGCGACATGGACGTTTCCAAGCTCACCGAAAAGCCCGCCGGCCGCAAGCCGATCCAGACCATCACCATTCCCACCGAACGCATCGGCGACATCGTCGGTCGGTTAAAGAGCGCCCTGGCCGACGGCAAGAAGGCCTACTGGATCTGCCCGCTCGTCGAGGAATCCGAAGAGAGCGACCTGATGTCGGTCGAGGAGCGCCATGCGACCCTGACGTCTGCGCTTGGCCCCGGGATCGGCCTGATCCACGGCCGCATGAGCGGCGCGGAAAAGGATACCGTGATGCTGGCGTTCAAATCAGGCGAAATCCGCCTGCTGGTCGCCACGACCGTGGTGGAAGTCGGCGTCGATGTACCCGACGCGACGATCATGGTGATCGAGCATGCCGAGCGCTTTGGCCTCGCGCAGTTGCACCAGCTGCGCGGTCGCGTCGGACGCGGCGACGAGGCCTCGACCTGCATCCTGCTCTATCGCGGCCCGCTTGGAGAAACCGGCCACGCGCGGCTGACTATCATGCGCGACACCGAGGACGGCTTCAGGATCGCCGAGGAGGATTTGAAGCTGCGCGGCGAAGGGGAACTGCTGGGAACGCGCCAATCCGGCACACCAGGCTTCAGGATTGCCAGCCTCGAGGCGCATGCCGATCTGCTGGAGATTGCGCGCAAGGACGCCGCCTATCTGATCGAGCGCGATCCGGACCTGACGTCCGAACGCGGCAACGCCGTGCGCACCCTGCTCTATCTGTTCCGCCGTGACGAAGCGATCCGCTTCCTGCACGCGGGGTAAAATTCGGGTACGGAAACGTTGAGCGTGCAACAGGGCGCATCCCCCTCATCAAGTCAGTCGCGACACGGCGCGTTCATAGTCTCTGAGCTTGGCCTTTGCGATGACGATGATGTG
>UCCA01000061.1 GCA_900470805.1 Hyphomicrobiales bacterium
GGCAGGGCAGAGGGGGGGTACGCCACGGCACAGCAGTTGCTGTCAGGATGCTTGTCTCACAAACATCCCGCCGCGAACGAAACTGCTACTTGCTCGCCACCTGCGGCGGCGGCTGGTTGCCGAGCAGCGTGTCGATGCGCTTGCGCTCGTCCTCGAACTTGGCCAAAGCCGGTCCGGTCAGCGACTTGCCGCCAGGGAGGCGGACGCGGAGCGGATCGACCTTGGTGCCGTTGACGATCATCTCGTAGTGCAGATGCGGGCCGGTCGATTCACCCGTGGTGCCGACCCAGCCGATCACCTGACCCTGGCGCACCTTGGCGCCGGCGACGACGCCCTTGGCGATGGCGCTCTGGTGGTTGTAGGAGGATTCATAACCGTTGGCGTGGCGCACGATGGTCTGGTTGCCGTAGCCGCCGCTATCCCAGCCAGCCTTCTCGACCGTACCGTTGCCGACGGCGATGATCGCCGTGCCGCGGGGTGCTGCCCAGTCGACGCCGGTATGCATGCGGGCAAAGCCGAGGATCGGGTGGCGGCGCATGCCGAAGCCGGAGCGGAAGATGCCGTTCGGCACCGGGTTGCGCAGCAGGAACTGGCGGATGCTCTTGCCGTCCTGGTCGAAATAGTCGATCGAGCCGTCTTCCGGATCCTGGAAGCGGTAGAAGCGCGTCTGGTTGTCGCCGAAGCGGGCGTTGACGTAGAGCAGTTCGGACTTGTCGGTGGCCTGGCCGCCGGCGTCGGCCACCGAGAAGAAGGCCTCGAGCGTGTCGGTCGGCCGCAGTTCCGCCTGGAAATCGACGCTGCTGGCGAGCAGCTTGATGATCAGCGCCGTCATGTCCTTGGTCATGCCGTAGGAGAGCGCTGCCCGATAGATGCCGTCATAGACGCGCGGCAGGTTCTGGTTCGACGGCGCGCTCATGGCGCTGTCGTCGAAGGCGGTGTTGACGGCGTCGAGCTTAGGCGGCTCGCTGGCGGCGACGAAATGATCCTGGTCGTCGAGCGAAACGGTGACGATGTGGCGGGTGCCGCGATAGACGCTGGCGCGGATGATCTTCGCCTGCTCGCCGCGCTGCAGGATGCCGATGCGCAGGACATCACCCTTGGAGAGCGTGTCGGAGCCGAGCATCGGCGCGAGATAGGTCGAAAGACCCTTGGCCTGCGGCTCGGGATAGCCGGAATCCATCATCGCCTTGATGATCGGGGTGTCCTGGCGCACCGGTACGATGTCGTCCGCGAACTCCTCTGTCTGCGGGGTGATCGCCTCGGGCGCGGAGACGGTCATGTTCTGCTCGAGGACACGGGCGGTCAGCCCCGATGCCAGATCGACATCGTTGTCGTCGTTGGAGAAGCGCCGCGGGTCGACATAATAGAGGGCGGCCACCTGGGCTGCGCCGTCGGTCAGGATCGAGCCGTTGGAGCGGACATTCTCCTCGATCTCGTCGAGCGACATGCCGCCGGCGATCTTCAGGGCGGATTTCCCGGATGGATAGGCGGAGGTTTTCAGGCTGACTTCGGACTCGACGTCGGAGCCGTAGATCTGGCCGGTGCGGACGCCCGGCTGCGGCTCCGGCTCGTCGGCGGAGAAGATCGACATCGGATTGAAGGCTGGATAGTCCTCGGTGGCGACATGGTTGGCGGCCAGCGTCATCTTTACGCGCGCGAAGGGCTGGCGGCGGACCACTTCCTTGTCACCCTCATGGACGACGGTCGATACTTCCATGATCTTGCGGTCGGAGGGCTTGGCGGCGATCGCCGGCGCGATCAGCCGGCCGCCACGGGTCACGTCGCTGTCGATGCCGGCGTCCGCGCTGGTGCTGGCATAGGCTTCGGCGGGAATGGCGAGCTGTTGGCGGCCGTCGAGAGCGGCAAACAATGCAACGCCCATCAGCACGCTCGAGGTGATGCCGGTCAGAAAGGTTCCGGACAGCCAGCGCAGCGAGACCTCGCGGCGGTCTGGCGCCCGCCTGCCATCGGCGAGAAGCGCTGGCTCGTTGCCGAACGAGCGGATCATCATCTTCTCTGTCACCATGGCAGGGGCGCCGCATCCTCTCTCGACTGATCGGTCAACCGGCGCTGAGAGCGCTTGGATGGCCGGAAAAGTGCATAGTTTACATATGGAAGTCAAATCCACGGTGTGGATCGGCAGTGCTGATCTTATCCGCGCGGCTGTTCAGACCATTTGATTGTGAAGATGTGAGGGCAATCGGGCTCGTCTTGCGCATTTGCCGCTCTATTTAAAGGGTAACACCTGTCGCAGGCATTGGCGACGAGAAGCCGTGGCACTGGCCGCTTCGGAGCTTTCGAAAATTCCCCCATCAAATCAGTTGTTTACGAGAAAGCTGATTTTTTTGGGATGGGGCTGTTGACTTAGAA
>UCCA01000005.1 GCA_900470805.1 Hyphomicrobiales bacterium
AACTCGGCGCTATTTACGGAGGGATCAACATTGATGCACGGAGCCTTCCACACTCTCCTGAGAGGCGCCATCGACGCCGGCACTGTCAAGGACGATATCGAGACCGCCGATGTGCTTTATACGTTGTTCGGGATATATTCGATCCCGGACACGCCCGACTGGCGGCAGCGTGCCCAGAGGATCGTCCGCCTGATCATGGACGGGCTACGTCACCGGCCCGAGGCCTGACGGCCCGGTTCTATTTCGCGAGGGCACGAGATCGAGGATGTTCCGTTGACTGGCGCGCGAGACAACCCTGGCACGACCGACCAGGCCGGTATTTCGGTCGCATCGTCATTCTCGCCGCCGGCAGGTCAAGCCGGGTGTCACCCGCAGCGGGCCACAAGCTGCTGTCGACATCCGAAGGCATTCCTCTGGTGAGGCGTGTAACCATGCGGGCGCTCGACAGCCATGCCAGCAACGTCTATCTCGTGACCGGCTTGAGACATTCCCACATCGCACATTGCCTCGAAGGCCTCGGACATAACGATAGCGCGCAATCCCGGTCACCCGGTTTGTGGCCGACGCCGTTAGACGCCCCGAGGAGCCGCGCAAAGACACCGGATTGCCTCAAAAATTGCCTAAGCCAAATGCCCCGGTCATCCTTGACAGGGCGATCATTCAACGCATCGTCGCATTTTCGATTGGGAATTATTCCGGATCTTGCGCCTGTCCGTATAGCACTGATCGTGGCGGCCGCAGATTCGGAAGCCGCACTGCCTACTCAAAACCCGGCGGCTATCCCCCGATTTGCTATCCTCAAGACGTAACCACGCCGATGATTGAAGCGTTTCGTCGGCAATAAAGCTGTTGCGGCTCGTTCCAGATATTGTCGCCGGCGATGCCCTAAAGAGGTGTGAACGTGATGCTCGGAGATTGAACACTCTATGCCGTCCGGCGCAGGCCGATGTTATCTATCGAGAACGCCAACCATTCGATTGACGGCGTCCCAATATTCCTTGTGCATGATCTCAGCTGCCTTTGAGATCGCCGACTTCCAGGCAGGCCCGCGATCCCATGCTTCCTCCAAGGCTTCAACAAGCGACGGCCCATGACCTGTCACCGGCAGGGCATCGAATAGCATGCCTGCCTGTCTTAGATCCTTATCCCGTTTAGCCTGGCCGCCAGCGTCGTTTTGGCGGCGACCGGCGATGATCAGCTTATGTACTGCATATCTGCAAGGATCGGGGATGACCACCGAGATACCGGCACCATGTAGCAGGATCGAACGAACGGGATCACGGATCAAGAAATCCATAAATCTTAGCGGCTCGGCGGAGGCGCCGCCGAGAGCCGGCATGTTGGCCGGTATGTCCGAATATTCTTCCGCTCCCCTGTTCGTCGTCAGGAATTCGACACGGTAGCCGGTTTGATTCCGGAAGGCGTGAGATCGAGGACTACCGCTGATGTGCGGCACGGCCCGGAATGTAGGATCAAGCTCATTCAGGAGATCAAGAAGCGGCGGCAGTGAATCCGTCACTTCGGCGGAGATCGCAAAATCCTGGGCTAGGTCCGCATCTCCTGTCAGGATCGCTGCCGATGGCAGACGGATGCCAAGATATGCCGAGTAGCATTGAAAGGCGACAGTGCCGACGAGGATTCCGCGCAGCCGGAAGAGACCCGCCTTGGCGAGCGCTTGTATGACCTCGCCGGTAAAGCGATCGGCCGCGATTAAACCGGCTTCCCTCGTAAGCGTCGAAACGAACTTGCGGCGAGCCTTATAATCCGACTTCTCACCCTTGAATGTCTCGACACGTTCCGCAATCAGGGGATCGTCAGCCGGCCCGACATAGCGGCGCCTTTGCCTGCCCTCACCATCGGGCTGGTCAAAATACCAGTAACGTCGCCCATCGACTGCGACAGGCACGAACCTACCTGCCGGAGGGAAGTCCAGGCGCTCCTTCCCCGCTGCGATACCGCGCTTCGGTATTCACGATACGATTGTGGGTCTGGCCGCAGGCAACATGCTCGTCCTCACATGAGCCGCTTGCTGACTACTATACTGTTTTCACAAATCTAGTATTAGAAATGATGTGGCCGGAAAGTCGCCCTATGAAAGCCGAAAATCGCTAAGATCACCCTTATCGCATAGCATGTGCAGCGAGCCGTCAGGTCTTGATAGGATATGAACTGCCGACCTTGCCGCTCGTCTCGCAAAAAAATGATCGGACAAAAAACCTGCGCAGAAGCGTAGCGGAGTTGAAACCCTGAGACCCGCTGAGAACCACAACCGAGTTGGGGCCGGTCCCGTGTTCCTGAGAAAGTGGTCAATGACAATTTCGCTGACAAAGTCGTTAGATCCGTATCGCAGTCTGGCATGACTGACGCCCAGCCTTGTCGACGCGCCACCGAGACTTGCCATGGAGATGGCTGATCTTATCCGTTTTAAAACCTCGACACTGACCGCGATTGGTTTCCAGCGAAACGGCGTCTGGGGTGAGGAAACGGCCTCTCAGAAGACCGAACACCTCGGCCTGATGTTTGGCGCGCTGGCCGCTTCACCAAACGGGGCAGTAAAGGGCTATGGTGTACCACTCAGCCAACTGAGCTTTGGCCTCCTCATCTTCCCCAGTGTTTGGGACTGGTATCTGCAGTGGCGTGAACAGCGCCGCGGCTTCTATACCAAATGGGAAGAAGACATGCTGATGGTCGCCCAAGCCCTTTCTCGCGCGGGTGTCGGCTGGATACGACAGCACCCGGAATTGCTTAGAAACGTGAGGCCGATCTCAGGTTTGGTTGAGCGGGACGAAATCGAATTAGCCGCCCGTGATTGGGACGGTGCCTGCGACACTCTTCATCGGCATGCCGCCAATCGCTCGAAGGAAATCCAACGCGTCATGCGCGTCCATCGCGACCCGTTCGAGCCGATCATGTGCGTTCTCGGGGCCAAGAGTCCATTGGCCGAGTATCGTAAGATCACGGAAGAGATCCTCGAACGCATGCCGGACGAGAACAGATATCCACGACCGGCGGCCGAAGCCGTCAGATCATTCCTACTGCTTCGGCTTGGCCTGCACCTCGGGCTTCGGCAAAAGAACCTTCGCCAACTGCGTGTCTGTCCGCGCGGCCATTATCCGACATCCGAACGCCGGCTTGAGGACATGAAGTGCGGCGAGTTGCGCTGGAGCGATCGCGATCATGGGTGGGAGGTCCTCATCCCATCGGTCGCATTCAAAAACTCCGGCTCCTCCTTCTTCGGACAGAAGCCCTTCCGGTGATCCTGCCCAATTTGCTCGATCTCTACAAATACCTCGACGCCTATATCGGCAAGCACCGTGGAGTTCTGCTCGGCGGAGCCAAAGATCCCGGGACCCTGTTCGTCAAGACGGTAAAGACGACCAGCATTGATGCCGCCTACAACTCCAACACATTCTACGAGGCTTGGCGGGCCGTCATCCAACGCTATGGAATCTATAACCCCTACACCGGGCGAGGCGCGATCAAAGGCTTGCTGCCGCATGGTCCGCATAACCTGCGGGACATTCTCGCGACGCATATCCTTAAACAGACCGGATCCTACGAGCAGGCAAGCTACGCCATTCAGGACACGCCCGATGTCGTGCAACAGCATTACGGTCGCTTCCTCCCTCAAGACAAGGCGGCACTGGCGGCCAAGATCCTCAATCAGGTCTGGGAAGCTGCTTAAGATTGAATGAGTGCTCGGCTCGGATGTTGATTGCCTACGCCCGAGCCGGGCCTCGCCGTTTCCGCCGTGAAAGGAGTCGAACCGCAGACCAATTGGCTCAATGGTCTTTATCTCTATCGAATTTCCAGTCCCGGCAATTACTTAGTTTGCCGAAGGGCAGTTTTGGGGGCATTCTTGACGGTCTGGTCCGCGCACAAGACTGGAATAGCTGACGTTCTCACCATATTGACCGTCGCTCGGGATCGCGTGTTGTATCTTCATACCGTTTTTAAACTGATCGGGAGATAATGGTGAAGCCTTAAGTCAGCTCTTTCTTCGGTTGTGGGAGCGTGCGACCCAAAACTCAGCTATCAAATCAGCTGTCAGCTTGGTGGCTTGATCAAAAGAGTCGATGATATCGGCAAACCACTCATTAGGCCGCGCATCATCCGTACCGTTCAGGTGGAAGAATAAGATTGGGCTTCCTTCTCGAGAGTCGGGTTTTGATGTGTTGCCCGACAGGTGTACGTAAGCCGAAGCGGCCTCATATGCCTCTGACAAGCCCGGGTACTTTTCATCTAATTTTCGATGAAGGAATGCGTCGCTTCAAGGTTCGCCCGTGCGCGCCTTGAGCTTACGATAACTTTTGTCATTCATTAACCAAGTGCCGGCAGTTTCTACATCTTCGACTAGAGTAAGGCCGAACATGCGCATTGCCGTATCAAGCTGCAACCTAACAAGGGCGGCAGCTGACAACGTATTTTTCGCTCTTACGAGGGTGCAAAACGCATGGCTGAGCGATGTTGTCTTCTTGATTGCGGCAAGCGCATACCATTCGATATCCGGTATTGCTGTGCCCTGCGGTCCAAGATGGGTATCGGGCTTTAGCGAAAGAGCAGCGGCTACCTTCTCGATCTCTCGGAGATGATACTCAATATCGAATGAGGACGAGGGTGACTGATCCAACGAACGTTGCCTCCAAGATGAACATCGACGCTTGAGAGGATATGTGCCTTATGCTCTCAGCGGAAGCAAGAAGCCGGCCCCTTCATGTAAACCATCCTCGAGAGTATATGCGTTAGCGGTCGTTACTAATGCAAAAATTACGAGATTAGAGGCCTGCCTTTACGCACCTAACGAGACCCTTTCAACGACCTAGAAGGCGCAATGCTAGCGTCTAGACCTAAACCTCCATTGCGGCACAATAAACAACATCGGGTCGCGTCAACGCTGCGTCCACGACTGGAAGAGCTCTTCCGGAACGGGCGGCATGGCCATGCGCTCGGCCGACTTGTTGAAGCGGCGGGCATTTTCTTCCGGACGGAAGAGCAGGATGCGACCGTCTTCGGCCTTATAGGCCTTCATGCCTTCAAAGATTTCCTGGGCGTAGTGCAGAACGGCGCTGGCCGGGTCTAGAACTGGGTCGCCTCGCCACGCTGACAAAGATCATTCTGCCCGCAGCAGTACCGGCAATACTGACTGGCGTGGAATTGTCACTGAACATCGCATGGCTGGGCACATTTGGCGCCGAATATCTTATTGGCACCGGTTATATCAACGGCATGGGTGACGGCCTGGGCGCGTATCTCGCGGCGGCCAGAGAATATGCACGCATGGACCAGGTCCTGCTTGGCGTTCTGTTTCTGGCCATTATCGGGGTCGGTCTCGATCGCCTGATTATCGGATTTTCAAGGAGTCTCATACCATGGCGGACGGCCTGACAATTATTTCAGCTGCAAAGGATACGGGATCGGTTTGCATTGCGGACGTTTCAAAGACCTTCCGGGTGGAAGACCGCACGGTTCATGCTCTCGACAAGGTTTCCCTTGCGATAGAACCCGGTGAGTTCATCAGCATTGTCGGGCCGAGCGGTTGCGGAAAATCCACACTGCTGCGCTTCCTCGCCGGCCTCGACATGCCTGATAATGGCAGCGTGAGCGTGGACGGCGAAACGATCGAACGACCAAGCCTCAAACGCGGCATCGTCTTTCAGGATCACCGGCTTCTCCCATGGCTCAGTGTTCAGAAGAATATTGCTCTCGGCCTTCACTCCGTCGCGGGATCGGACCTCGCCAAGAATGGAAGGGTTCGCTACCTTATCGATCTCGTCGGCCTAAAGGTTTCGAGAAAGCATTGCCGCACGAGCTTTCCGGCGGCATGTCGCAGCGCGCTGAGATTGCCCGCGGACTAGCGCCTCGTCCACCACTCCTGTTGCTCGATGAACCGCTCGGAGCCCTGGATTCCCTCACACGCAGCCATCTTCAAGACGAACTCCGGGCAATATGGGAGCGCGAGAAAAGCACGGTTATGATGGTGACGCATGACGTCGGGGAAGCGATATATCCGTCGGATCGGGTCATCGTCATGGAACCTCGGCCGGGACGAATCGCACGGATTTTCGACATTCTGAGGTCCACGCCCGCGCCATCGCGATAACGCAGGCTTTGTCGCTATTCGGCGCGAGATCAATGACCTGCTCGCGCAGCCAAAGAAGCGTTATGGCCTCTAATTTACGATCACGCTTAATAACATTATCGCCGCTTAAATAAGACTAGACATCGACCTGAAGGACATCATTCCATGAATTCGCTTGATCTCCATCAGTGACCAGCCTCTGCAGGAGCTAGAGATTGCGATCGCGAATGCCTTTCTCCTCCAGAACCTGACGGTGAGATAAAGATATTTCGCGCAAGAGCCGGCATGGCCGCACGCACGTGTCAGGATTGCCGCCACCTTCGGCAGCGGAATCTTGCGTTGGACCCGCTCGCCGGTCGGTCCCGCCCAGAAAACCAGCGCGCGGACAGGACCATCCTCCGTGTCGACGGTCAGCCAACGGATGGCGTCGGCATCTCGTAACGTTCCGAGTTCTCTGTTGATCATGGGACGGATCTGCGCCAGCCGGTCGTCGTCTGCGAGCCTGAACGCCACCCGATCGCATTGCCCGCCGCAATCAAGCGCCATCATCAGCCCGGTTGCGATCGTGTGGCGCGCCAGCTGTTCATGTGCAGACAGAATGAGCGGTGCCTCCCGCCTGCCAACGATATCAGGCGCGGAAAGTGTGCGCCAGTCACCCAGTCACCCTGAGGGGTTAGTGTGCGCTCGTGGCGGCCGGCAGCGGAGTCAGTTAGCGGCGGCGTGTTTCCGAGCCGGCGCTCTCGAGCGGAACGACCACCTGACCTAGCCTCGCCCGCCCGCCCGTACTGCTGAAGACAGCTTTTTGCTGGCTACGTTCCCAAGTGACGGGGACTTCTTAGAATTTGGCAGACCCGGTGGAACATTGCCAGATCGTCGCAAAATTTAGAATATAATCCCTACTAAATATATAGAGGTTGTATATTTTCCATCCGCTTTGCCCGGGACGGGATGCGTCACTCGGCTGACAGCATAAGATGTGAGTGTATCAAGTGACTGACCTAAGGCGACTGCGACCAGACGAATTTAACAAGAGCATTTCCCTCCTCCAATACGCATTCAATTTCGACGTTTCAGACGATCGTTATGTCCGCCTCTGCGCGAATTTTTCCGAGGAGCGCGTATGGGGTGTATTCGAGGGCGGCAATCTCCAGTCACAATTGTGCACGCTCGATTTCGATCTCTTCGTCAATGGAACTTCCGTTAGAGCCGCAGGTGTAACAAGGGTCTCCTCCTACCCCGAAGTTCGCCGCTCGGGGAACATATCCCGCCTGGTTCGCCATGCACTTGAAGAGCTCCGTGCAGATGCCCGGACGGTCGCGTTGCTGATACCATTCAACGTCGGCTTCTATCGGCGACTGGGCTGGGAAATCATAAGCGACTACAGCCGTGTGAGACTGCGTCCAGCGCAATTGCCGCGTTTGGACGAAGAACAAGGCGAGATCGCTCGAGAGGAACTCTCTCCCGAAATAGCCACCGACATCTATCGCGACTTTGCGTTTGCCCACAACGCCGCAATTGTGAGGGCGCCGCATTGGTGGCGCGAAGTGACGCGACCGAGAAAGGCAGGTCATGCCGCCTTGTGGCGCGACGCTGGCGGCGAGGCTGCAGGTTACGTGATTTATGCACTGCAGGACCATCCGTCCGATCTGACATACCAGGACCTGCGGGGCAGACGCGAACTTGTCGTTCACGAACTCGTCCATCGATCCGACACCGCAAGGCGGCAGCTTTGGCGGTTCTTGAAATCGCATGAGACGATGGTCGATACCATTTCGGTAACGCTTCCCGTTGACGATCCCCTTCCCTTCGAACTCACCGACGCAGACGCCGAAGTGCGGCACGTTCCCTATGCAATGGGGCGCATTGTAGATCTCAAGCCATTCATTGAGCAGTACAGCTTCGTCTCCACCGGCAAGGCCACGGACTTTGTTGTTGAGGTCATCGATCAGCGCGCCGAGTGGAACAACGGCCACTGGCACCTGCACGTCGGGCCGGAAGGTAAGGCGACCGTCGAAAACGTAGCATCCGGATCGGCACCTGTAGCCACGATCGATATTGGAGCGCTCACAGCGTTACTCCTCGGCTACCTCAGACCGCAGATCCTCTACCGCACGGGCCGCCTGAAAGCCGACGCGGCCACTGTCGCGGCACTTGAGTTCTACGTGCCTCACGCGCGTCCCTTCACGCCTGACTTCTTCTGAGGACCGCAATGGCAAGCATATCACTGCAAAACGTGAGCCGAACATTCTCCGGAAAAAATAGCTCGCTGAAGGCAATCGATGACGTGTCGCTCGAGGTCGAGACAGGCGACGTCTACGGCATCATCGGCTTCAGCGGCGCTGGAAAGTCGACCTTGTTGCGCACGATAAACCTGCTCGAGCGCCCCGACTCAGGAACCGTTTGGGTCGATGGGGAGGAACTGACCCGTCTATCGAAACCGGAGCTTCGACAGCAGCGAAGATCGATCGGGATGATTTTTCAGCACTTCAATCTCGTACAGAACGCGACCGTCTCCCAGAATGTCGCCTTCCCCCTTGAAATCGCTGCGGTTCCGAGGGCGGAGCGCCAAAGACGTGTCGAGGAAACACTCGACTTGGTCGGCCTAGCAGATAAGGCACATGCCTATCCGGCGAAGCTCAGCGGCGGCCAAAAGCAGAGAGTCGGCATCGCGCGGACTCTTGTCGCGCGCCCTAGGGTTCTGCTTTGCGACGAACCGACGTCCGCACTGGATCCCCAGACGACGGACAACATCCTGGCGTTCTTGTCCCGTCTCAACCGCGACATGGGACTGACCATCGTGCTCGTCACGCACGAAATGGCGGTCGTTAATGCGATATGTTCGAAGGTCTCGGTGATGGAACAGGGTAAGGTGGTGGAGAGCTTCGATCTTAGGGAGAAGCGTCCAGAACCCAAGTCGGCCATCGCGTCCTACCTTTTTGGACAAACTGAACGCGAGACCCGCCGCCATGCTTGAGCGATATGTAAATCTCCTGCCTGATATCGGCGTCGCCTTCGCCGAGACGGCCTATATGCTCGGCATCACGCTTGTTATCGCCACAGTGTTAGGCGGCGTGCTCGGGATCAATCTGTATCTGATCCGACCAAATGGGCCGTTTGCCAATCGAAGTCTCTATCGCCTGCTCGATGGCATCGTGAACGTTGTCCGATCGACGCCGTTCCTCATTCTGATGGTAGGCGTCATCCCGCTGACACGTCTGATCGTCGGCACCTCCATTGGGACCACCGCGGTTATCGTTCCCCTCACCATTGCCGCCATTCCAGACTTTGCGCGGCTCGTCGAGCAGACGTTGCGTGATGTCAATCCTGGCGTACTGGAGGCAGGAGAAGCGATGGGGGCCACACAGTTCCAAATCGTACGCAAGATCCTAATGCGCGAGGCCCGTTCCGGACTTGTTGGTGCGCTGACCATTCTGACCGTCAACTACATCTCCTACTCGACGGTTGCTGGGCTCGTAGGCGGCGGTGGCATTGGCGACTTCGCCGTTCGCTACGGATACTACCGCTATCAGCCGGACCTAATGGTCTTCACAGTCATTCTCATCATCATCTCGGTTCAATTCATCCAGGTCGGCGGCAATATGCTCGTGCGCCTCCTCGACAAACGTCACTAAAAGGAAACCAAAATGCAAAGAAAGACACTCCTGGCAGGCATCACAAGCCTTGTAATCGCGCTCGGAGCGTCCGTTGCCTACGCATCGGACGACAAGACCATCCACCTTCTTATCGAAGGTTTGAAAGTCTACGAGGACAGCGCCAAGGTCCTTGGTGAAGAATTGAAGAAAGAGGGTTACACACTCGACGTCCAGTCCTTCACCAACGGCACGCAGGCCACTTTGGCGGTTGAGCAAGGCGAGGCTGACGCAGGATACCACCGCCATCAGGCGTCCCTGGATGCTTTCAACAAACAGTATGGCACCCATCTCGTGGCAGCGTTCAAGGAGTTCACCGATCCCGCCGGACTGTTTTCAAAGAAGCACAAGTCCTTGCAGGATCTTCCAGATGGCGCAACGATCGCTGTCCACGTCGATCCCTCGAACTATTGGAGGCCGTTCCTCATCCTGCAGGATGCTGGCCTGATCAAGCTCAAGGATGGCGCTGACCCATATACGGTGACGGAAAAGGACATCGTCGAAAATCCGAAGCACTTCAAGTTCGTTGCACTCGACTACGCATTGCTTGTTCCGGCGCTCGACGACGTTGACGCGTCATTTCTTTATTCCAGCCAGGCGATCGAAGTCGGTCTTGAATTCCGGCGCGACGCGCTTGGCCTGGAAAGCGAAAAGTACCAGTCTCCGGACATCATGTACGTGAAGAGTGGAACTGAAAACTCTTCAAAGATCCAGGCTCTGAAGAACGCTTACTACACGGAGGCGGTAAAAAACTCGCTGAAGGATTCCTTTGGCGGCAAGGAAGTCCTCATTCCCGCCTGGTGACCCTCTAGCACCGGCTGGGCAGATCCCGCCGGCAGTCCCTGCCGGCGACCGTGAATTCGAAATGAAGGCTATCATGAGCATACACACTTCGACCACTGACATTCACCTGAACGCCGCCGACGAGCTGGCTGCTAAATTCGCGATCGATGCCGTCGAACGCGACCGTCTAGGGGGCATCCCCCATGCGCAACTCGACCTTTTGCGCGACAGCGGCTTGCTCAGCTTGATCGTGCCAGCCACGCACGGCGGCCCTGGCATTTCGTGGTCGACGGCACTTAAGGTGGTACGCCGTCTCGCACGCGCTGACTCCGCCTTGGCTCACCTTCTCGGCTATCACTACATCGCCGTAGTATCGCCTGCCTATCGTTCGCATCAGGCACACGAAGACGCCTACTATAGGCTTTCGGCAGACCCGCGCATCTTCTGGGGCAATGCCGTCAACGCTGCCTTGCGCGGTCTGAAGGGCAAACGTCAGGCAGACGGAAGCTACATCCTCAACGGGTCGAGACCCTATAGCTCGGGCGCTCCCGAAAGCGACTACCTGATCATCAGTTGGGAAGACGAAGCAGATGAGAAGCTCTACTTCGGCGCCATTTCGACGAACCGGGCCGGAGTAACGGTCAAGGACGATTGGGACTCCTTTGGTCAACGTCAGACCGGAAGCGGCACCACCGTTTTCGAGGAGGTTCGCGTAGATGCGCAGGAGATTCTGGACGAGAGCGCGAACGAAGACCGACCCTTTGCGACAATCGGTCCCGCTCTTTCGCAGAGCGTTCTTCTCAACGTGTTCCTTGGAGTTGCCGAGGGCGCTCTTGCGGCTGCGCGCGGCTACGTGATTTCCAGCGCCAGACCATGGGAAGCATCAGGCGTTGATCGTGCAGTTGACGACCCTGGCATTCAACGCCAGTTCGGAGATCTCGTCGCTGCCGTTCTCGCGACCGAAAGCCTCGCCGACCGCGCCTTGGAGGCACTCGACAAGGCTTGGGCGGAGGGACGCGACCTCACTGACAAGACCCGGGGCGAGACTGCCGTGATCGTCGCGGCTGCGAATGTCCAAGCTGGAAATGTTGCGCTTGAGACAACAAGCAGAATCTTTGATCTGACGGGCACGAGCTCGACGAAGTCGATCCTCGGTTACGACAGATACTGGCGGAATGTCAGAGTCCACACGCTCCACAATCCTGCGGAATACAAACTCCGCAATATCGGGAGATGGTATTCGACGGGCGCTTTCCCTGAACCTGGTCACTACTCATGACGATCGTTTATCTGTCACAGGACGTGAACTGAAATGTCGCCCCCTCCATCTTCCCCCACACGTAAGCCGCTTATCCTCAACGGATTTGCGATGAATGTCGTCGGACACATATCGGCGGGCTTGTGGCGCCACCCCGATGACCGGGCCGCCGATTACACGAATATTGATTACTGGATAAACCTGGCCCGCCTGCTCGATCGCGGAGGCTTCGAAAGCCTCTTCATCGCTGATGCTCTCGGGCATCTCGATGTCTATCAAGGCTCATCCGAGGCTTCTCTCCGGACTGCAGCGCAGTCTCCGGTGAACGATCCGATGTTGCTCGTCTCAGCAATGGCAGCGGCCACTGAACAGCTCGGTTTTGGGATCACCGTTTCGACAACCTACGAACAGCCCTATCTCTTGGCTCGAAAGTTTACCACTCTCGACCATTTGACCAAAGGGCGCGTGGCGTGGAACATCGTCACTTCGGTACTGGACTCCGCTGCGCGAAATCTTGGTCTGACCGAGCAGATCGAGCACGACGAGCGTTACGAGCGCGCGCAGGAGTTCCTGGAAGTGAGCTACAAGCTCTGGGAAGGATCCTGGGAAGACGGAGCCGTATTGCGGGACCGCCAGCGTGGCGTGTTCACGGATCCGACGAAGGTTCATCCGATCGGTCACGCAGGACGGTATTATACTGTTCCCGGCGCACATCTGTCACAGCCTAGCCCACAGCGCACGCCAGTTCTCTACCAGGCTGGAGCGTCCTCGCGCGGCAGCGAGTTCGCGGCCCGCAACGCGGAAGTCGTCTTCGTCGGCGGCACCAATAACGCAGCCATCCGTCGATCCGTCGAAGCCACTCGCGCCCGCGCCGTCGAGTTTGGCAGAGCTCCAGACGCTATGCGCTTCATCACCGCGATCACCGTCGTCACTGCGAGGACGGATGAAGAAGCGCAGGCGAAATACAAGGACTATTTGTCCTATGCGAGTGGCCAAGCTGCCCTCTCACTGTTTTCAGCCTGGACTGGCGTTGATTGGTCGAAGTATGATCTGGACGCGCCGCTCGAATACATCGAGACCAATGCCATTCGCTCTGCCCTTGCGAACCTGACGGGGATAGACGCGGACCGAAAATGGACTTTGCGGCAGGTAGCCGAATACATCGGTGTCGGCGGACTGCATCCGAAGATCGTCGGTTCGCCCGAAACCGTTGCCGACGCTATGGAGACGATGGCTGAAGAAGCCGGGGTCGACGGCTTCAACATCGCATATGCGATCAGCCCGGGCTCTTTCGAAGACTTTGTTGACCTAGTCGTACCCGAATTACGTCGCAGAGGGCGGATCGCGGAGCGCACCTCAAACGCCCAAACCCTGCGCGAGCGCCTGCAGGGACCGGGACAGCGACTGCTTCGCTCGGATCACCCGGGAGCAGCTTTCAGGCGCCTCGCGCAGTGATTGCGTCAACCAACGCGCCGCTTCAACAACCATTTGAAACAACGACTCTTCAAGAGGACCACATGGCTTACCTACCCGCACCAGACCGATATGACGGCGTTCAATACCGTCGCGTCGGGCGCAGTGGCCTGCTGCTGCCACCCATTTCCTTCGGACTCTGGCATAATTTTGGTGACACCAACCCGATCGACGTGCAGCGATCGATCATCTTCAAGGCCTTCGACCTCGGCATCACCCATTTCGATCTCGCGAACAATTACGGCCCTCCCTACGGCAGTGCCGAGATCAATTTCGGCCGAATTCTGAAGGAGGATCTTGCCGCACACCGTGATGAACTCGTAATCTCCACAAAGGCTGGCTGGGACATGTGGCCTGGTCCGTATGGACAGGGCGGCGGTTCGCGGAAGACGCTGCTGTCGAGCCTAGACCAGAGCTTGAAACGTCTTGGCGTAGACTATGTCGACATTTTCTACTCGCATCGTTTCGACGCCGACACGCCACTCGAGGAGACCGCAGGTGCTCTGGCAAGCGCGGTGGAGCAAGGCAAGGCACTCTATGTCGGTGTTTCCTCTTACTCCGGCCGAAAAACGCGAGAAATTTCCAAGCTTCTTGCCGAACGCGGAGTGCATCTTCTCATCAACCAGCCCGCCTACAATCTTTTCAACAGATGGATTGAAAACGACCTGCTCGATGCCGCCGAAGAGACTGGCACTGGTATCATCGCCTTTACGGCACTAGCGCAGGGCCTGCTCACCAACAAGTACTTGGATGGGGTTCCGGCTGATGCTCGGATCAACAGGCCCGGTGGGGGCTCACTTTTTCAGTCTCACCTGAGCAAGGAGAATATCGATCGAGCAACTGCCCTGAACGTAATTGCTGCCAAGCGCGGACAGACACTGGCTCAGCTCGCACTGGCCTGGGTACTACGTGATCCTCGCGTCACATCAACACTCATTGGGGCAAGCTCGGTCGATCAAGTAATCGATAATGTAGAGGCGCTGAAGAACGTTGAATTCAGTAGGGAGGAGCTACAAGAAATCGATCGGTACGCCGTCGAAGGTGGCGTTAATCTGTGGGACAAGCCGTCTCACGACGAACGCATCTAAAGATCGCTAAACGACACCGATCTGTCAGTGCTTGTTGTGAGGATGCCCACCAGGAGCAGCTAGTGCACCAAGTCATGCGCAATAGGGTGAGTCTTGATAAATGTGGAACAAGCACCCTATTGATGAAGGGTAAGCGGCAAGCTGCCACGCTTCTAGCGCAGATGGAGCGTGTGGCTGTGTTGCGACAGACGATTCACAAGCTGTAAACTTGTATGTCTACGCCTAGCTCTGGAACTAAATCGAGGCCGTTTCGGAACGGCGTGAAAGCGCGCCGGGGCAGTCTCGGCGTCATTGGTCCGGTGAATTCAAAGAACGGGCATTGGCTGAGGCGATGGAGCCTGGCACGAGCGTTCCAGCGATTGCGCATCGCCTTGTGCTAGCATCGCGACCGGCCGAGCCCGAGGCCCGTCACTGCGACACTCTACGCCGTTCATCGAACAAGAAGGCGATGACATTGATAAGTAAAAGCTGGGCAACAGCGGATACCGAGATCGTCAACCCGAGCCCGCCTTCCCGCATCAAACGCACCATGATTAGGTTGCCGCGCAATAAAGGCCAAGCGACAGGGCAAGGAGAAGCACGTTGCTCGTTGAAATGCATGCCCGCCAAGCCGTCGCAGCGCTCAGGAACGTTGCCGTTGCGCCTACAAGCCAAAGCAAAAGCAAAAGCTGAACTCTCATATGAAAACTCGTCGATCGGAAAATAGGGATATGGGCGGCCTCCCTACGCCACGCGATACGGAGAGGCCAACTACGCCGCTTCTCCGGCGGCGGCTGGCTGACCACAGATTGAGCCCGCCCTAATGCACGGCCGGCTGCGGAGAAACTGCCATGATCCACGGCGGCGACAAAAGTGCCGCCGACCGACAGGGCAACCTTACTAGTAGCAGAGCTTGATTAAGAAGCCGCACCCCGGAGGGCGCGGCTTTGCCTCATAAAGGTTTCTTGGCATTTCCGGCCTTGCCATTGATCCAGACCTGATAGGAAAGTTCGAGAAAACCCCAAGCCACAAAGCGCAAGTATCCGCCGCCTTGTCGGCCAAGTCTTCAGAAGTATGGGCGCAACGTCGGATCAATACCGATAATGGCGTTATCGTGCCGTGCGCGAGCAGGTCTCGGTCAATGTTTCGTCTCTCGTTATCTTCCGACGCGGCAGTCGCGGAGAAGAAGGCGGTTGAGTAGCGATCACAGCGGGGGTCGACCCATCGCCAGTCCTTCAGGCGGCCGAACATGGAGATGAGAACGACGGCGCGTTAAGTCACGTTGCGGCGCGGCTGTCGAATGCCTCGCGTGCCCGTTCCACCTCATCCAAATGGTCCAAGGTCCAGCCATGGAGCGCCTGAAAAGGCCCCAGCAGCGAGCGGCCGAGCGCAGTAATGGCGTATTCGACGCCGATTGGCGAAGTCTCGATGATCCGCCGGGAAATCAAGCCGTTGCGCTCCAGCCGCCGCAGGCATTGTGTGAGCGCCTTCTGCGTCACGCCCTCCAGGTGCCGCTTGATACCGTTGAAGCGCATGGGTCCCGCGTCCAGCACGCTGATCACCATCATCGACCACTTGTCGGCGATATTGTCGAACAGCGAGCGACTGGGGCAGTTCTCATCGAAGTGCTGGCAGACGGGCATGGGGTTTCCTCGGGGATACCTAGGCGACTGTAAGTGCGTTCTTGCGCCTTGGTAGCAGATGTATACCTTCTGCGCAAATCAACCAAGTCAGGAGCTTTCCTTGATCCGCTTCTTTGCCCTCCTTCCCCGCCGCCCCGACATCGACCGCCAGCGATTCCATGACCATTGGCGCCACCCGCACGGAACCTTGGGTCGACAGATCCCGGGCATGCTCACCTACGTGCAGGGGCACCAGTTTGACACCGACCGCCTCGGCCCGGGTCAGGACAGGTACGACGGCGTCGCCATGCCCTCGTTCGACTCCCCTAAGGCTGCCGCGGCACTGGTCGACGAGCCCTTGTTCGTCGACACCATCCGCCCCGACGAGCCGTTGTTCCAGGACCTGCCAAATGTCATCTTCTTCATCACCGAGGAGGATGTAATCGTCTCGCGGCCTCCCATCGGCACCGTATCCGCGGTTGATCGGCAGTGGGACGTGCTGGAGCGGCCGACCAGCATCCATCTCCTCCAATTCGTTCACCTTGACGGCGATCCCGGCTGGGTGGGCGCAAACGACGCCGAGCTCGGCCTGCGGATCGGTGCGCTGCGTCACGCGGTGAACCGGCCGAGCGCGGAGGTCCACAGCGACGGCGCACCGTTCCTGGGCGCGCGCCAGTTGTGGTGGCCCACCCTGTCGGCGTTCCAGGACGGCGTGGACGCCAATCGTGCCGCCTTCGGCGAGCTCCTCGCCCAAGCAGGTCACGCTGTCACCATGCTGGCGGTCTCGGAGCGATTCCTGCGCTGAGCCGGGGCGTCCTTCTGCGGAAGGACCTGGGCGCGAGCGAATCTCCTCTGCGTGAAGGACGGGCGGCCGGAGTGGTCGACGCGCAGCCAAGAAGACAAGAGGCCATAACAAAAGTGGAGCAATCCTCCACCGAATTTAGAAAGGGTAGCTAATGATGAAGCGATTTGAGAATAAGGTTGTCGTGATCACCGGCGGTAGTGACGGGATCGGGCTAACGACGGCGAAGCTGTTCGCCAACGAAGGTGCTTCTGTGTACATCACGGGTCGACGGCAGGAGCCGCTCGATAAGGCGGTAGCCGAAATCGGAAATGGAGCCATTGGCGTTCAGGGAGACGTGGCCAACCACGCTGATGTCGTTAGGCTATACGAGCGGATCAAGGCTGATCACGGCCGGGTAGACGTTGTATTCGCGAATGCGGGTATCTACGAGATCGTCGGGATCGAAGACATCGATGAAGCTCACATCGATCGTATGTTCGGCGTGAACCTCAAAGGCATGATTTTTACCGTTCAGAAAGCCTTGCCCCTGATGACAGAGGGCGGTGCTATTGTTCTAAGCGGCTCGGTTGTTTCCGTCAAAGGCCTGCCCAACCAAACGCTCTACAACGCCAGCAAGGCGGCAGTCCGATCCTTCGCGCGTAGTTGGACGAACGAGCTCAAGGAACGAGGCATTCGGGTTAACGTCGTCGCGCCTGCTGGCACGGAAACACCAATGATCCGCAATTATCTCGATGAGCGACCGGGCGTGGAGGAAATGCTCACGCAAAGTGTTCCGCTTGGGCGATTGGCCAAGACCGAGGAGGTCGCACGCGCCGTGATGTTCCTGGCGTCGAGTGATAGTAGCTTTGTTGCCGGCCATGAACTGTTTGTCGATGGTGGCGTTGCTGCCGTCTGAACCCTAATCTATTTAGAACATCCACAAGAGCTGATCTGCCGACTATCAACCGCGCGGCGTAAGCTCAGTACCGGCCGTTGTGATCAACGAGCGCTATCTGATCTCCGGTAGGCAGCCACCTGAAGCATTCGAGCAAGCATTTCGCGACTGCCCCGGTTGTCGGGGCGTCAGGTGCCCCGTCTGTAGGTGGACGATGAGGTTCGACCATTGCAGCAGCATTACTCGCCATCTTTTAATCCTCGTAATGCTGCTGCAATGGTCTCGGGGATACTGCTTCCAGGTGGATGCGGAGCTACGATGAGACTTCTATTGATCGAGGACGAAAGGGAGCTGGCGAATACCTTTTCGGCTGCGCTTTCAAAGCATGGGATCGTTACAGATCACACGATGTATCTCGCCAGTGCTCATGAACTGGTTCTTCAAAATAATTACGATGCCATTTTTCTCGATCGGCGTCTGCCGGATGGAGAAGGACTGACACTCATCCCGAAGCTAAGACGTGCAGGCAATCATAAGCCCGTCATTGTGCTGACTGCCAGAAATGAGCCGATGGAACGGGTTGCTGGTCTCGATACTGGCGCCGATGAGCGGACTGCGCCGGACAGATAGGCATCGGACATCTGCCAGGAGCCATTGGACGGATCGCGGAAGATTGTCTCCCCCAGTTCGCCGATGACATCGTCGACGTCGCGGTGCAGCACCTCGGCAATATGATCGGGATCGACATGGCCTCGTTCGTTCAAAACGACAGCGAGCGCATCTGATGCCGAGGTGATCACTGGCGCGGGCGGCGGCGCGAGCGTCCGGGTCGTTGGCATCATCAGGAAAAACATCGAACAGCGGTTTTCCAATCTGCTCTTCGCGCGCAGTGCCGGTGACCCGAAGGCGCGCCTCGTTCGCCGCCATGATTTTCCAATTGGGAGGAGCGAGGACGAGCAGTGGTGTCGGAGATGCATCAAACAGCGCCCGAAACGGGACGTCGTGCATTCCGGGCACCTGTCCAACCATTTTCTTCAACCTTCTTATCGCGATGCTTCGGCAAAAAGCTACCTTCAGCCGGTCGCGAGTGAAGCACTTTCTCATCAAGACGTCGACGGAAAGCGCCTCTCAATGCCGTAATAACTCGTCGACTGCGGCCGCATGTTGCCGGCCAGCCGTCTGCGAGCGTGCTAATGAGCAGTTTCAAGGCCCTAGAGAGTTGGCATCGACATCCCGGGCTCTCCCAGGCACGTTAAGCCTGGGTTGAACCTAACTCCCTTAGAAGTCGGTCGCGTCCGCCCTCTTGAAAAAGATCGTAACAGCCATCCCCATGCCCGGATCAGTCTGGACGTCGATCTCCGCCTTGGCATTGTGCCGAACTGACTGCACGATCATTGCGCTTAGCTTGCCTCTCCGGGGCCACTCGGCCTTGTCGGAAAGTCCGACGCCATCGTCTGCGACGAGGACCTTGCAACCTTCCTCATCCACCGTGCAGCGAACCTTGATTTCACCGCCCTCGCGACCGACAAAGGCATGTTTAAAGGCGTTGGTCATCAGCTCGTTGATCACCAGGCCTACGGGCATCGCAACGTTGACCGAGACCGGCCAGGTATCGACTTTCATGTCCAACCGTATGCCCTCAATGGCATGGGCGGCCATGACCGACGAAGCGATCTGGCTGACGTAGATCCCAAGATCGACGGTCTCGGCCTCGCTGCCGTCATAGAGCGAACGGTAAAGAATAGACAGCGCTTCTATACGGCCGGCGAGTCTGTTGAAACTCTCGCCTTCCTCAGGCAGTTGCGCGTTACGAGCCTCCATGCGGATCAAGGCCGTGATCATCTGAAGGTTGTTTTTGACCCGATGCTGAAGCTCCCTTAGCAGTGTGTCTTTTTCGACCAGCGCCTCTGTCAGGGCTGCGGCATCATTTGTGCCACTCCGGCTGGACATTGCAAGCAGCCTGAACAGTGGCCTGCCGGCGTCATCGACGATCGTATTCGACCAGGCATCGACCACATATTTTTCGGTCCCTTTGGAGATCGTGAACACGCCCAGATACTCTTCCTTCCCCACTAAAACGTCGGCAAGTTGGGGGCCATCGACAAGAGGTGCCCCATACGGCAGCACGGACCATGGTTTGCCTTGCAGATCGTCCCCCGAAAGGCCGGTGAGACGCTCGAACTCGATGTTTCCGTAAACAAGGCGCTCGTCGTCACCTAATTCGGCGACAGCGACCGCGAACGGGACGTTGTCGAGAAATTGACGAAACCTGTCGTCATCCAGCGCTTCCGCCAAATGCGGAAGGTCGGACATAGACGCTGGAACGGGATTGTGATCAGGATTGGTCATCGGTATCCACGATATGGCATGCGCGGAGTGCATACCATGGCAATCGAAGTAACCACTACAAAAATTTACAGCCTAAGACGTTGTCAACCGAGTTAAGGCTCCGATGAGCAGTCTATGCGTGTAGGGTTTAGGGAAGAACAAAGCGCGCCCTGGCATGTTTGCTGCATTCAGCCTTTGTTTGCCAGACGTGATGAAAATATCGATGGGCGGCCAGCGGGTCCGGACGAGCCACGCAAGCTTCAATCCGTCGAGCTCGCCCGGCATGTCGATGTCCGTAAAAATCGCACGAATTGACGTATTCATGTTGAGATGAACCAATGCCTCTTCGGCATTGCCTGCTTCAAGGACAAGGAAACCGGCGTCGTGCAAATCGTCCGCTACCGCCATCCGGATCAATGGTTCGTCTTCAATGACGAGGACAGTTATCTGCGGCATTGCAACACCATTTCAACATGCTCCGCGTCGAAGCTCCAAGCCCGGGAACATGTTCCCTTCGAAGGTAACCTTCGTGGGGAGGTGGCGGCGAGGGCTCGTCTACGCCCGAAATCGACAGAGTTGTTGGGCGGTAGGAAATGAACGCTTTCTCTGCCGCTGGCATCGATCCAGCTGAAATCGGCAGGCGCCAGGGACAAGCCAGTAAAATCGGTTACACCTACCGTCGTGCGATCGGCAATACTGCTCTGGAAATTAAGGTCCGTATGAGTCTCAGTCTCTAGACCTGTTCATCGGCTTCGTATCGAAGTTGCTTGCGCCATTTCTGAACGAATTGGTGAGGCCCGCGCTTGTCAAAGCGATTTCCTGCCTCAATGGGATCTGGCGGGTCCCGGCATAACGCGCGGAAGCCGTGCTTTTGCCTCGATCAACGGGAATGTAGATCGAGAACGCGTCGGGATCATAAGCTGGCAGATGTTGAGGTCTACTAGCGCGCGCCGGCCGGCCGCCGCTAGCCCCGGTAGGGGCTAAGCATCGATCAATCGAGCGCCGATGCTTTTAATGCGACCGAAAATTCACTGAGGAACTGCAGGATGACGTCGAACTCCTCAGCCGTATAGCGCCCGAACAGGCTCTTCACCCGGTCGCCATGCACCGCATAGGCTTCATAGACCACTTTCGACGCATCCGGTACGGCGCGGAGCGTCCAGCGACGCCGATCCGCCTGGTCCTGCTCACGCACCAGATATTGTTTAGCGACGAGTCGTTCGACCAGGCCACTCAGCGTGGCCGCCGTAAGACCCGTTTCCGAGGCTAGATCGGCGGCGGTCATTGGACCGAGCATCTCCACCAGGCGAAAGCACTTTAGTTCGGTGGCCGAGAGGCCGAGCTTCCGGGCGACGGCATCTTGGAACAGGACCAGGCGGGCCGCAAAAAGCTGTGCCGCGGGCACGTATCGATTCATTCGGTCGCTTGACATCTCATCCTATTAGTTAAATAATCGAACCATTAGATATTCTAAATGACTTTTGCGGCGTCGTCCAGCGGGGCAGTGCGTGCGCATCAGATGTAACGATCAGGAGATCGCCGCCTTGCTCTACGCCCTCATTGGACGACCGACTCCCATGTTCACCGACGCCGATCCCCTGAAACTCGACAAGGTCTTGCAGGCAGAGCAGGCCAAGACGGCGGAGTATCAGGCTCGCGGCGCCCTTCGCCAATTGTGGCTGTTTGCGGACCAAGGAGGCGCCGTGCTGCTCTGCGAAACCGAGACGGACGAGGGCGCACAGGCGATCAGCGTCAGCTACCCCATGGTTCAGGCAGGCTACATCACCCACGAAATCCACGCGTTGCAGCCCGGCCTCTTCGCCTAGCAGCGCTACGGCGAAGCCGGCTGATTAGCCCGCCGCATCGCGACATAGACTACTCCATACCGACATCATCAGATCCACGGAGATTCCATGACCTACTCGACCACCGTTCCTGCACCCGACGGCAAAGGTGAATTCGCGATCTATGTTGCTGAGCCGGCAACAGAGCCAAAGGCCGCCATCATCGTCGTTCAGCAGATCTTTGGCGTCAACGCCGACATCCAGCGCAAGTGCGACCTGCTCGCGCAGGAGGGCTATCTTGCTGTGGCTCCTGACATGTTCTGGCGCATGGAGCCGGGCCTGCAGCTGGACGCAGACGCTTCTTCGTCCTGGGATCGCGGCGTCGCGCTGGTGATCCGTTTCGACACCGATACGGGTGTCCGTGACGTCCAGGCCACCATCGACAAGGCGCGTGCATTGGTCGGAGGCAGAAAGGTCGGGTTGGTCGGTTTTTGTCTGGGCGGGCGTATGGCGGCGTTCGCGGCCGCGCGCACCGACATCGATGCCTCGGTCGGCTATTACGGCGTGCAGGTCGAGAAGATGCTAGCGGAGAAGGACACCCTTGCCAAGCCGCTGATGCTCCACATTGCCGAAATCGATCCGAACGTCAGCGCCGCCATTCAGGGTGAGATCCATCGCGCTCTCGATGACCACGCAAAGGTCACGCTGCACGATTATCCCGGCGAGCATCACGGCTTCGCCGAAACCTTCGGCGTGCGCCGATCTGAGCTAGCGGCACGCGAGGCGGATGCGCGAACGATGGCCTTCTTCGCTGAACATCTCGCCTGATGATAACAGCAGACCCTCTTCAAGATTGGATCGGACAATGAAGATCATCGCACTGGAAGAGCATGTCGTGCCCCGCAAAATCAGCGAGGCGTGGGCCGACACCGCGGACCGGCAGGATGTCAGCGTGACGTTCAACCGCTACGGCTATACCGCGAAGCTGGAAGATGTCGGAGAAGGCCGCTTGGCGGCAATGACGGAGAGCGGCGTCGACGTTCAGGTTCTTTCGCTGCCGGCGCCGGGCCTGCAGAACTTCGATCCGAGCGAGGCGGTTCCGCTCGCCGCAGACGTCAACGACATGATCGCCGCAACGGTCCGAGGCTCCGAGGGTCGGTTCGAAGGTTTTGCGACGCTCCCTGCCCCCGATCCCGCCGGAGCCGCCCGCGAGCTGCAGCGCGCCGTTAGTACCCTCGGCCTCAAGGGTGCCCTTCTCAACGGACGGGTACGAGGTCGCAGCATGGACGATCGCGTCTTCGATCCGATCTATGAAGCCGCTGCCGCGCTGCGCGTACCGCTTTACCTTCACCCGCAAATGCCGTCCCAGCCGGTTCGCGACGCCTATTATTCAGGTTTCAGCGAGCAGGCCGACATCATGTTCGCCATGGGTGCGATCGGATGGCATTACGAGTTGGGCATCCAACTTGTCCGCATGGTTTTGGCCAGCGTCTTCGACCGGCACCCCGATCTCCAGGTCATCGTCGGCCATTGGGGCGAGGTCGTGCTGTTCTACCTCGACCGCATGGAGATGCTCGACAAGGCGGGGCTCGGTCTTGAACGGCCTCTCAAGGCGTATTTTCGCGAGAATGTGCACTATACGCCAAGCGGCATCTTCAGCCATGACTATCTCGCATGGACAATCCGCACGGTCGGCGTCGATCGCATCATGTTCTCTCAGGACTATCCCTATCAGTTCGCCGGATCAGGCGGGGCTAGACAGTTCTTGGAGGACGCAGCGATTTCGCGCGAGCACAAGGTGAAGATCGCGCATGGAAATTGGGAGCGGCTAATCGATCCAACATGATCTCCGAAGGTCGAGCCTAGAGAGTGGCAGCCTCAAGCCATTGACGGACGAACCCCGACATAGATGGATCGCAGCGGCATTGGTCAATGACCCTTCCAATCGAAGCATGATAGCCCAATGGGCAGCGCCAGTGGCACTGAGCGAAAATACGCTGGTCGCCTCGTTCAACAGGAAACCGCCTGACCTTCGGGCGTTGGCGGTAGCAACTACAGTTGATCGTCGCGCTGAGGAGCCTTGCTGCCGGCGCGCCAGCAGAGTATCGGGCGACTTCGGATATGAATTGGTGCCGGCATTCATCACGACGTTCAAGAAAGTGCTCGGAACATCGCCGGCCAGTAATCATGGAGGGACACTGTTACAGGCCTGCAGGTCGGGCTTCGCGATAGCTATTCGTGCCTCCTCAGCAAGCCAGTCGACGAAGCCGGCAACCAAGCTTGCAGTCTCGGCGTGCCGCGGAACGACGGCCACATAACCTGTCCGCGGGACCTGGATGTCGGGAAGCGGCGTCATCAGCCTACCGTTGCTGATATCGATGTCCAGCATTGGCAACGGACCTATCCCGATGCCAAGCCCGTCTTCGACCGCCTGGCGCGTTACGTGGAAGCGGTCAAAGGTCTGGCGTGGGGCGCCTGCAGGGTGCTGGAGCCCTGCCGCGTCCAGCCAGTTTGCCCAGTCACCGGCACGGGTTTCGCTAGAAAGCAGAGTGTGACCCGCAATGTCGGCTGGTTTGAGGATCGGTTGACGCGCGAAGAGTGCGGGGCTCATGATCAGCGTGTCGACATCTTCTAGTACCGGAACGATGCGATGCGCAGGCCACACATCTTCGCGGACAACGCCGCGCCGGATCGACACATCGACGCCGCCGCGCAACTCTTCAACGACACAGGAAACCGTGGTGATCGTGACTTCGACATGCGGGTGATCAGCGTGGTAACGGCCAAGCCGCGGGATCAGCCAGCGCATCGCTAGGCTCGTCGGAGCGCTTACACGCAGTATGCGTCGCACACCGGGCCGCCCGCAAGCTTCCGCCGCAACAGCGAGTCGATCGAAGGAAAGACCGACCTCCGCGGCGAATATTCGCGCCGCCGGCGTTGCGACCATACGTCGGCCATCCTTCATGAAGAGCTTTTGTCCTAGCCAGCCTTCAAGCGCCGAGATCTGACGGCTCACCGCCCCGTGGGTCAGACCGAGTTCAAGTCCCGCCTCGGCATAGCTACCTGTGCGGGCGGCGACTTCGAAGATCCGAAGGGCGTTTAGCGGAGGAAGACGACGCATTGGACGACCCGTGAGCAAAACGAACAATACTGGTGAGCAAAAGCTTACTAGTCCACAAAATATCACACGTATAGAGTTAGCCGTAGATCAATCACTCCCAGCATGCACATGTCCGCGATGCCGTGCCAAATATGAAACTAGACAATCGATCGACTACACCGGGGCGCAGCCTTGCAGGCGCCAGCCTCACGCACGCGCTTCACGACGGCTACACCGACGCTCTCTATGCCTTCATGCCGATATGGCAGGCGCAGTTTGGACTTTCCTATGCAGCACTAGCTGTTATCCGCGCTCTCTATTACGGAACCATGGGTGGCCTTCAGATCCCCGCGGACAGGGTTCTTCGTGGCTGGTCGCCGCGAGCAGCGCTCATCCTGTCCACCGTCGTCGCATCTGTCGGCCTGTTGATCATGGCGCTGCCGTGCGGCTTTGCCGGTCTATGCACCGGTCTCGTCGTGGCGGGCGTCGGATCGAGCATCCAGCATCCCCGCGGCTCAATGCTCGTGACCGACAGTTATGGCGAGACTGCCCGCGGACCGCTTGGCATTTACAATTTTGCAGGCGATCTGGGAAAAGCGGTGCTTCCGGCGCTGGTCGCAGTCCTGCTGATGGCGCTTGCCTGGCGTCCGTTGCTTGCCCTAATGGCGTTGCTCGGTCTGTTTCTGTGTCTTGCCCTAATATCACTCGCACCGTCGGCTCCCACTGTCAGGAATGCCGCGAGGAAGGATACTAGTCGCGGGGGTGGCGGCTTTCGCATTCTGGCGATCATCGGGGGCCTCGATACAGCCACCCGCATGGGGTTTCTGCTGTTTCTGCCCTTTCTCATCCAGGGCCGTGGCGGCAACCTGCCAACGGTCGGGATCGCCCTCGCCCTGCTGTTCATCGGAGGCGCTTTTGGTAAAATGGCATTCGGCTGGCTGGGAGAGAGGCTGGGCGTCGTTGCGACTGTCATGATGGCCGAAACCGCCACAGCCCTGCTGATTGCGGCGATGCTGATCACTCCACTTTCGCTGACGCTCATCCTGCTACCTATACTCGGTATCGTGCTGAACGGCACCTCATCCGTGCTCTATGGCACTGTGCCTGAGCTTTCCGCTGGCGACACCGGCCGTGCCTTCGCAGTCTTTTATACGAGCGTGATCGGCTCGGGCGGCATCGCGCCGATCGTCTATGGCGCAATTGCCGATCACAGCACTCAGGCGATCGGGGTGCTCGCCTCGGCGACGACGGCCATCCTGATCGTTCCGCTTGTCCTGATGCTGCGGCCCCATCTGCGCAGCCCGGCCAAGGGATCGTGATAGACGAAAGCGTTTGTCCATTCAGACCTCGAAACAATCGACCACAAGCGAAGGGATTGCCCGATGAACACTGCCTCTGATACGCCGCTCATTCTGATCACGGGAGGAGGACGCGGTGTCGGTGCGGCCACCGCGCGGTTGGCTGCAGCACAAGGTTACGATGTCGCGATCAGCTTCGTGTCCAATGAGGCTGCTGCTCTCGCGGTGGCGGCTGATGTGGAAGCTGCGGGCCGACGCGCCTTGCCGTTTCGTGCCGATAGCGCGGATCCGAAACAGATCAGTCAGTTGTTTGAAGCCATCGACCGGGATTTCGGCAGGATCGATGTTCTGGTCAACAATGCGGCGATCATCGCCCCACAGTCACGCCTGGAGGATTTCGGGTTCGAGCGGATAAAGCACTTGTTCGCTGTCAATGCAATTGGTCCGATCCTCTTCGCGCAACAAGCCGTTAGGAGAATGTCCAGCAGACACGGCGGAAATGGCGGCTCGATCATTAATATCTCATCGGCTTCGGCCCGGATTGGAAGTCCAAATGAGTATATCGACTATGCTGCTTCAAAGGGCGCCCTTGAAACATTCACGATCGGCCTCGCCAAAGAGGTCGCGCGGGAGGGAATTCGGGTCAACTGCATTCGCCCCGGGCACATCTACACCGAGATGCATGCCAGCGGCGGAGAACCCGGACGAGTAGATCGGGTCAGGGACTCTATCCCGATGGGAAGAGGCGGCCAGCCCGAAGAAGTCGCGCGAGCAATCCTGTGGCTGGCGAGCGCCGAGGCGTCATTCACCACCGGCACCTTCCTCGATGTCACTGGCGGCAAGTGAACGACAATGGGCTGTGTCCCAATGAACTGAGCGGGTGCCACAACGATGATGACCGCGATCGGCGACATCCGGTTTGGTAGTCCACTTTGCCTGCTTCTTCCTGATGGGGGAAAGCGCGTTCGTAAAAACTGAAAGTTCCGTGTCCCACGGATATCCGGGGGTGGCGGTTTCATCGTCTGATCGCGTAAGCTGCGGCTGATGGTCGATAGCTGCTGCCTGCGCCCCACGCTACGCGAAAGCGGCCGTGCGGGCTATGGCAAGAGCCTAGTGGAGAGCAGGCAGCTCAGTTGTCAAAGCACCTTCCGACGATCCCTTTCGCATGGCGGTTATCACGCATGACGCTGGTTCCTCCCGAAGACAGCTGCTGTAGTCCTCACCTTGCTGGAGCGACTTTGACACACGACCCTATGAACAACGCAGCAAGGAGCATCACGACGCTGCCTGCGATGAACACTCCGGCAATGCCGCTTAAACCGAACATGAGGCCCCCGGTTGCAGCGCCGGCGGCGATGGCTCCCTGCACCGAGGCCACGACCATTCCGCCAGCACTTTCTGCCTGATCGGGAACGGAACGCGCCACCCACGTCGACCAGGCGACCGGTACTCCGCCGAATGTCAAACCCCAGAACGCTACCGAAAGTGCGAGCCCAAAGCCCGAGAGCGGCAGGAAGACGAGCATCAGACCAGCTACACCAACCAGTGCCGGCATCAGCACGAGCGTTAAATGCAGACTCCGTTCCATCAACCGTCCCCCAAGGAGAGTGCCGGCGAAGTTCGCCACGCCGAAACCAAGCAACATCAGCGCCAGCACATCGGGGTCAACGGCAGCAGAGCCTTCCAGAAATGGCCGGATATATGTGAACAGCGCATAATGACCGGTATGTGCCAGAATGCAGCCCAGCATGCCAACGGCAACCCCCGGACGCAGCACAATGTGCAGCACCGTCCCCATTCCGGCCGTGGTCTTGCGAGGGGCCAACCGCGGCAAAGTGAAAAGTTGAAACACCAAGGTCGCGAGCCCGATGGCAGCTGCCGCATAAAAGGCGCTACGCCACCCGAACAACTCTCCCAGATAACTGCCAAGCGGAACGGAGACGACAGTCCCCACAGCAATACCGCTGAAGACAATCGACAGCGCTCGTGGGAAAAGTACGGTGGGTACCAGCCGCATCGTGACGGCCGCGGCCATCGCCCAGAAGCCACCAAGGGCAATGCCCAGAAAGACACGCATCACCAACAGGACGGTCATGCTAGAGGAGGTCGCCACCAGTAAGTTGGAGACGATCATCAACGTGGTAAAGGCCAGAAGAACCACACGCCGGTCGAGCGCCCTCGTCAAAACCGGCACGAACAGACCGGAAAACAGGGCGACCACCGCGGTTACGGTGACGGCCTGCCCGGCCAAAGCCTCAGACACGCCAAGTTCAGCGGCCATGGGTGTCAGGAGGCTGGCAGGAAGATACTCTGCCGTGAGCAGGCCGAATACGCCCATAGTAAGCGAGAGCACCGCCAACCATCCGGCGGATACGGGTGCTTCATACGTTATGTCATCAGGCTGTGCGTTTAGGCCAGAGCAGCAATTGATATCAGTCATCCAGGTTCCTTTCGGTATCGATCAGTTTGACCGGAACCTAGACAGCGATTGCAGGACGATCTATGATCTTGTGACCTGATTTATTGACAGAAACGCCTGACATGACCATGCAAGATTCGTTCGCGCTGTCCTCTGATCTCGTAAGCGAGTTGCTGTCCGGCATGCGCCTGCGCGGTGTCCAATACCGTCGCATACAGGCCGGGCCGGAGTTTGGTTTCAGGTTTGACGCCCGACCTGGTCATGCCTATTTTCACTACCTCGCCGTGGGGAACGCGCTCTTGCGAAGCGCGGACGGCGCGTCACACAACCTGTCGGCAGGCAGCGCCATTCTTATCCCGAGAGGCGAAGAGCATGCGTTGATGTCGGACAGGAGCGTCTTGGTGCAGCATATCGATAGCTTTGCTACTGCCTCCCTTGGAGACAATGTCAGTGGCGTGGACACCTGCCCCAGCAATAGCACGACACCAGGCGCCATACTGTTTTATGGTTGCATGGAGTTCGATCTGGGCGGGATGCAGGGACTTGGTAGGCTGATGCCACCGTTCATGCTGGCTGATGCTCAGAACAGCCGTTATCCGGGGCTGGCGCCCATTTTTACCAGCATGAAGAATGAAATCTGCTCGGGCAGGATCGGGTTTGCAGGCATACTCGCGCGACTGGCTGAGGTTATGGCCGCAATGATCGTGCGAGGCTGGATAGAATGCGGCTGCAACGACACCTCCGGCCTTGTTGCAGCCTTGCGCGATCCGCGACTAGCACGCGCCATTCTGGCGCTACATCGACAACCCGGTCGTGACTGGTCGGTGGAAGAATTGGCGGCTGAATGCAATATTTCCCGTTCGGTCTTTGCGGGGCGTTTTCAATCCACGATTGGTATCTCGCCGCTGCGATATGCTGCGGAACTTCGAATGCGGCTTGCCAGTCAATGGCTGACCCGCGACAGGCTGACCATCGACACTGTCGCACACAGGCTTGGTTATACGTCTCAAGCCGCGTTCAGCCGTGCCTATAAACGTGTGATCGGCCACCCTCCAGGGGTCAGCCGGCAGAGAAGTTTCTTGATTGCATCATCAGCCACCAATCCGCCATTGGAAGGGTCGCGCTCGTTATGAATGCGCTCGACAACCGTGTGGCGGAAAGATGAAACCTCAAAACTCGAAACCCAGGATTTGCGGCAAAGGAGCGGGATCGGGGTCTACATCGGGACTGGCGTCTTTCCGAAAAGTCGGCGGAGGTAGTCCTTTGAATTGCCTCCCAAGCCGACCCGGAGCAGGCAGACGCCTGCAATAAGTTCAGCAGCACTGCCATCCAGAATTCCGTTCCCAACACAAGCCCCCGATCTTGAACGGCGAAATTAATGTGCAGCCGGTTCATCGGTTCCGATTACCAATCAGGAAATCACGGCATGCTTAACTTGACCTGCTAGCGGGACCGGCTATGAGCAGCCTCAGCACTGCGGACTTCTTGCCAGCTATTCGCGCATTCGGCGACATACTCCGCGTTCAGACGTTTCCGCAGCTATTGCGCAATATATGTACATCCCAAGCGCGACGCCCCGGGGTATACCGACTAACCCGGAGCGCGGCATTATGTAGATGATTGATCCAGTGCCGGCCCCCTTCATCGCGCCGATCGCACAGCGGCAGCCGAGGAAGGTCCCATCGAGACGCGGTGGACCTCACGCCAATCCGAAAGGCTCGAATTTTCTGGGTCGTGGGCACCATGCCCTCAAAGCCCGTGACGCCGGCATTGTTGACTACAACGTCATCCACAGGAACTATACGAGAAAGCCGCGACCAATCGGCCTCCTCGCGCATATCGAGAGGTTCGAACGTGGAGCCGATTTCGGCAGCGGTCGCGGTCTTCGGCCGTTGGGAGGATCAGAACTCCTCCCAGTTTTCCTTGACGGCAGCATTTCCCGAAAATGCCTGGGCGACCTTACCGGCCAGACGACGCACCGGAGATTGCACGGCACGATGGCCGCCGTTGGCTGCCACGACAACGGTCGACTGCCGAGCCGCTGTGCCGAGCTGGAACTGCGAGATCAGTTCACGCAACCTGCCGCTCTCGCTGGCAAGGCTCGCACCGGCAGCACTGGTTTCTTCGACCATGGCCGCGTTTTGCTGCGTCACCTGGTCCATCTGGTTGACAGCCGTATTAACCTCGGCCAGCCCAACGGACTGTTCCCTGGCCGATGTTGCAATCGAATCCATGTGCTGGTTGACGGTAATAATGTAGCCTTCGATCGTCTTCAGGGCTTCGCCGGTATCGCTGACGAGTTTGACGCCGCTCTGAACCTCGGTGGATGAGTTCCTGATTAAATCCTTGATCTCTTTTGCGGCCCTCGCTGAGCGTTGCGCAAGCTCGCGGACTTCCTGAGCCACGACCGCGAAGCCCTTGCCCGCCTCTCCTGCACGTGCTGCTTCGACGCCTGCGTTGAGCGCAAGAAGATTTGTCTGAAAGGCGATTTCGTCGATAACTCCGATAATGTTGGAGATCTCGTTCGAAGATTGCTCTATCTTCTGCATGGCATCCACCGCGTCGGTGACAACCTTGCCTGAATGGGCAGCGCTTTCGTTTGCCAGTACCGCCACCTTGCGGGCTTCGTCAGCACGCTTGGAGGAGTTGGCCACGTTGACGGTTATTTGATCCAAGGCGGCCGCGGTCTCTTCCAGGGATGCGGCCTGCTGTTCGGTTCGCTTAGACAGATCGTCGGCGCTGGCGCTGACCTCGCGACTACCCGTGTCGATTGCTCCGGTCGCGTCGGCGACAGCCTGCAGGGTCTCAGCCAGTTGGCCAACGGCGGCGTTGAAGTCGGTCCGCAGGGTTTCGAAGTCGGAGGCAAAGGGTTCGGTAAGCTGGAAGGTCAGATCGCCACCGGCCAGATGCTTCAGACCTTCGCCCAGACCAGCCGTCGCCTGCGCCATCTGCTCCGCACGCACTCGGTCGGTTTCGGCCGTCCGCAAGCGCGTCGCCTCGGCATCGCTGCGCATGCTCTCCGATTCAGCAGCAAGCCGCTCAGCTTCCAAGCCATTGTCCTTGAACACCTGCACAGCTCGGGCCATGCCGCCGATTTCGTCCTTGCGATCCGTACCACTGACAGCGGCTTTAAAATCAGCATTAGCCAAACGGCCCATGACGCCGGCCAGCGACTTGATGGGCGCGACCATCCATGTCCGAATGGCAAAGAAACCAGAGAGCATAACGATGACGAGACCGATGACAGAGCCAGCGGCAGCCGTGATGACGGTTCCATTGGAAATCCCCGTCAAAGCGGTGTTTCTCTCATCCGACTTCTCAGCAATTTCACTGGATACCTTAATGATGGCCTGGGAGAGTTTCGGAAAGAGTGGCTGACAATCCGTCAGAAATAGATCCTGGCTTTTCTTGATATCCGCGTCAGACGTCGCTGCACCCGCTGCGCTGATCGTCGGCTTGCAGGTTTCGTCCAGCGCCTTCAGGAGCTGGGTTCGAAGAGCACTAAACCTTGCCTCTGACGGTAGTGCCGCTATTGCCGCGCTGAAACTTGCGTCCACGGCATCGCGACTGGCTTTCAGGTCGCCCATGGTGCGCTGGTTTTCGGCATCCGTCCTGGCGATCGTGAGCTCTGCGATGCTTGCGCGAGCAGCTTGGAATGCACGATTGGCGCCGATCAGGCTTTGGGCGGCAGCGCCTTCGCCCGATATCAACTGACTGTAATTATCATCCACCTTGAGAATCTGTAACGAGGTATACGTCACGATCCCCAGGGTAAATAGTGCGAAAACTGCCAGGATGGTCAGGAATTTTCCGATAATCGAAACGTTCTGCATGAGAGCTCCCAGCGCCCGATTCAGAACGGGCGCGCATGATGTTGGATAGCCCTGGAAGCAAACTCATCATGCTAAGGGTGCGAAGTCGGGGCGTCATGCCTGTCACGGAAGCGCTGGATGGCCTGTGCATCCGTGCGTTCTGCAAAATCTTACATAAGATTGTTGATTAATATTAAACATTAGGCACAAGGGATTCTGCAGGTCCTCTGAGCAGGTCTGTCGAACATCCTCTGGTTGACACACAATTCATCGGGCGGTAGACGATGATCCGCTCGTGCTGATGCTGGAGAATTCGGGGCACGCCTTGCTCGAGGCTGCCTCTGGGAAAGCGGCCTCGCCCAACTCCGAACGGTCGATCGTATCGATCTGCGGATACAAAGGAGCGGATCATCGAGGCGCGGCACGGCTCACCGTGCGGGATCTCGGCTATGGCGGCCTCAGCTTTCGCGAGCTCGCCAAGGATGTCGGCATCAAGAGCGCCAGCATTCACTATTACTACGCGACCAAAGGCGAACTGGGTGCGGCTCTCGCCAACCGCTATACGGCGCAGTACGGGGCTTTTCATATGCTAACGCAGGGCTCGACGTCGAGACATGCATGGCGCGCTATACCGAGGTCTTCGCCGACACCATGCGCGCAGACAACCGCCTGTGCCTTGCTGGAATGCTCGGGGCCGTCCCGGTCTATCCGGGTCTCACGCACGATCAGGTGAAACGTGCCATGGCACGGAAGGACGAGCCCTCTTACATGGGGAAGGATATGGACCTTTTCAGACGCCAGACATCTGTTCGCAGCCGTCGCGATCCCAACGGTTTGTCGTAGAATTGTCCGTCAAGAAGATAATACCCCGGCCTTCGCACAGACCGGGGAGTAGCCGATCAGAAGGAGGGCGTCGGAGAGGCTGCCTGGAAATGCTCGCGCAACGTCTCCGTTTCGTAAGCGTGGCGATAAAGGCCTCGCTTGCGCAATATCGGCACGAGTTCATCGACAATGACCGGCAATCCATCGATCAAGCGATCTGGCTGCAAGTTGAACCCGTCAATGGCACCGGCATGAAACCAGTCCTCGATGTGATCGGCAAGCTGTTCGGGCGTACCGACGAAACCGGCATGGCCGGACCCGGTATAACGTGTCTGCTTCAGATATTCGCGGACCGTTGGGTTGGTCTTGCGGATCTGGGTGATGATCGATTCACGGAACCCGATGCTGCCGAGGAAAGTCTGACTGTCGCCGATCGGCCCAAGGACATCTTCCGGAAACGGTGCGTCGAGTTCGAGCTTCGACGCATCGTAACCGATCGCCTGCGACAGCCAGCCGATCGAATAGGAGGGTGGGCCGGCATCGTGGATCTCATCGCTGCGGCGGCGCGCCTCCTCCTCGGTGCTGCCGAGGCTCAAGAGCAGGCCGGGCAGGATCTTGATATCGTCCGGCGAACGACCATTGCTGCGCGCAAAACCTTTGACCAGACGATAATGTTCGATCGCCTGGTTCTTCGTGAGTTCGGCGGCAAACACGCCTTCGGCCACACGCCCCGCCAATGCCCGTCCCTGCGGAGAGCCGCCGGCCTGGAAGATGATCGGTTGGCCCTGCTTTGACGGGGGAACCCGCAAACGCCCTTCGATATCGAAGAAGTCGCCATGGAAATCGATATCCCCACGCGTTGCCGCCGAACCCCAGAGCGCCCGCACGACATCGACGAACTCGCTTGCGCGCTCATAACGGTCGTCGCGAAAGGGGATATCCGGCATGCCGAAATTGCGCGCCGCCGGCACGCCGCGGGTGGTGACGACATTCCATGCCGCACGCCCCCCGGTCTGGTGGTCCCAGGAGAGAAGACGCTCGGCAAGTTCAAACGGGTCGTTGAAGGTGGAAGACGCAGTCGAGACTAGGCCGACGCGGGAGGTCGCCGTCGCCACCTGTCCCCAGTTGACCGTCGGTTCGAGGCGGATCGGATTGGCGTCATAGGCCGGGTCACCGAGAAGCGGACCATCGGCCAGGAAGAGGGCGTCGAGCGTGCCGCGTTCGGCCGTCCTGCCGATATTCGCCCAATAATCCGGGTCGATGACAGCGTCCTTTGCCAGAAGCGGCGTCTTCCATGCCGCGGGCAGATACCCCAGCACCAACACGTTGATCCCGAGGATGACGTGACCGGATCGTTTGTTCGTCATATTTTTAGGCTCCGTTGCCGTCTATAGGGAGACATGGGGTTTCGGCGCCGGGAAAGCGGCACGCAAAGTAGGCACCAATGGCACCGGTGCGGCGAGGTTGAGCGCATTACGCAAGGTGCCGCCGAGAGGAATTGGGGCGAAACCATCGGCAAGCCATCGCTCGGCAGCGTCAAACAATTCGCTCACCGACTGTTCCAGGTTTGCACGCAGCACGATACCGGCAACCGCGCCGACCGGAGGTTCCGTACCGAGCGTGATGACCGGTACGGTTCCCGCACTGCCGAGAATAAGTTCGACTGGGTCTCCGATCGGTCCCGGCGGCAGATCGGCTTGCGTCGCCGCATGCCAGGCGATCACCGAAGGCCCCGTAGCAGGCTCCGGCGCGTTCAGCGGGCCGGCGATCGAAAAGGTGTTGTCGATATCGACATGCACGATGCGGTTCGACTCGACCAGGATGCCGGTCTCCCGATTGCCGATGACCGAGTCATGCGGCCAGCTCTGTTCGAGAGCGCGTACCGCCCGGGCTGCGTCATAGGCCGTCTGGGCATTGAGCTGCGCACCACCGCCAAGCCCTGCACCGCCCCAGGCCGGAGCATCCTTCGGACCCTCCGGCGCGTAGGCATCTCGGATGCCGATCAGAAGGCCGCTGCGGCCATGCGACAGGTGGGCGAGAGAGGCAACTCGGCGCGCGATATTGTAAGGATGGTCACGCTGCGGCGATGCGGCGATGAGAAAGCGGCCGTTCTTCGTCGCCCCCGCCAGCGTCGCGCCGGCGGCACTGCTTGCAAGCGTCACCGCAGCCGGCGGGCTTCCGTCGATACGGTCGATCCCCAGCACGCTGAATGCGACGGGCAATTCATCCCACCGTGACAGGAGCTTGCGGCTTTCGGTAAGTTCCACCAGATGCGGTCCGGCAAGACCGAGTGCCAGATAGGGTTTGGTCATCGCAATGTCTCCTCAGTTCCCCTGCCCGCCGCGGCCAAGCCGGGCGATGCTCGATACGGGCGACGTGTCGTTGACCAAGTAGTCACCCAGAATGCGCGCCTTGTAGGCAACCGGATTGTGGGACGCGAGCGTGCGTGCATTGCGCCAGTGGCGATCGAGCGCGGTCTCCTCGGAGGTCGCGGAGGCACCCAGCGCACCAAACACATGCGTCGCGGCGTGCAGAACACCGTCGACGATGACGAGCTGCGCCTGTGCGACAGCGACTTCTCCGGCGATGGCGCGCCTATCGCGCAATTCGACGTCGCCTGCTGCATGAGCGGCGGCGATAAGATCGAGCGAACTGGCGGCTCGGCGCAATGCTGCTTCCGTCGAAAAGACGCGGGCCGAAACCTCGCCGATCACCTGCAGCAGCTGCGGATCGAGCGCAGGCACCGGGTTGAGACCCTGCGGATAATTGCGCCCGCGCGACTTGAGCGCCTTGATCCCGTCGCGCAGGATCGCGCGGGTAATCCCCGTTAGCACGGCCAGAAGGGCCGTCTGGTAGAAATGTCCCTGATAGACGACACGCTCGCTTGCCGGGAAGACGTCGCCGTCATGGGCGATGGCATCCTGATAGGTGGCACTGCCACTTGCCGTGGTGCGCTGGCCAAACCCCGGCCAGTCGTCAGTCAGCACAACGCCCGGCTGGTGGCGGCTGACCAGGGTGGTGATCAGCGTGCCATCCTCACCCTTGCCTATCACGTCCAGCCAGTCGGCATAGAGGCTGCCCGTCGCGTAGAATTTTGCGCCGGTGACCTTGTAGTGGTCGTCCTCGCGCGTCACTACCGTCCTGATCGTGGCGTAGGTGCCGTTATTGGCCTCCGTCCAGCCACCACCGACGAACTCGCGGTCGCGGAAACGCTGGAACCAGCGTTCATTGGCGGGTGACGGCTTCGCATTCAGCCGGTCCTCGATGAAGGCGAGGTGATTGCGCCAGACATGGGCGACATTTGCATCCGCCTCGGCCAGCAGCGCGAGAAGATAATAGGTCTGTTCCAGTGAAGCGCCCCATCCGCCGAATTCTTCGGGTACGCGGACCAGGGCGAAATGTGCGTCTTTCAGCCATTGCACCTGCTCGAAGGGAAATGTGCGGTTGCGCTCGCGCTCGACATTGCCCTCGGCAATGCGATCGAAGATCGGCTGAAAGCGCGCCACAAGCGCCTCTTCGTTTGCAGTTGCGGGGCGCAGATAGGTAAGCGAAGCCGGGGCATCCACTGCGGTCATGATTTTTGTCTCCTTATGAGTGGTGCAGCATCAAAAATGAGGTGGAGGCGAGGCACAGAAGTGCTCAACTTCGTCTCGCCGGATCACGCCATTGCGCGATAAGATCGACCGCCAGAGTGCTGACGACGAAGATGGAAGCAGCAAAGATCGTCGTGCCGATCACCAGTGGGAAATCACCGTCGAGTGCCGCCGCAATCGCCATTCTGCCGATTCCGTCCAGCCCGAATATCGTCTCGGTGACGATCGCCCCGCCCATGATGACCGCCAGTTCCAGGCCGCCTAGCGTGATGATCGGATTGAGGGCGGATTTCAGCGCATGCGAGAGGTAGATGCGGCTTTCCGAAAGCCCCTTTGCGCGGGCCGTGCGGATATAGTCCTGGCCGAGCACGTCCAGCATTCCAGCCCGGACGATCCGCTGGAAAATGCCGATTTCTGCAATGACCAGTGTTGCCCAGGGCAGGATGAGATGCCGGGCCCATTCCAGCGGATTTTCCGTCAGAGGCACATAGCCGCTGCTCGGGAACCAGGCAAAGCCGTGGCTGGTCAGCTGGAAGAACAGGAAATAGGAGATCAGGATGCCGGTGAGGAATGTCGGAACCGAGAGCCCGACATAGGCGAAGAATGCCAGGAGATGATCCACGAACCGCCCCTGCCAGCGCGCCGCAGCAACACCGGTGATGATGGCGATCGTCATCCAGATGACGAGGGCACCGAGCGCCAAGGAGATGGTGACCGGCGCCTTGGCGAGGATCAGCTCCGTCACCGGTGCCTGTTTGCGAAATGAGAACCCGAGCGCCGGCGGCCAGTGGAACAGTCCCATCGGCGCGCCCTGAATATCGGGACCGCGATAGAGATAATACCAGAGCTGCAGATACCAGGGCTCATTCAGCCTGAGCGCGCGGGCGACACCTTCGATCGTTTCCTGCGTGGCATTGCGCGGCGCGAGCATGGCAGCAGGATTTCGATAGGCGACACGGGTGATGAAAAAGGACAGGATCAGGACGATGACCAGCGTGGCCGCCGACCGAACGATCGTGGATGCGGAATTCTTGACCATGGCTCAAGCAGACCTTTGATGGGGATCGAGCACCGTTCTCAAGCCAGAACTCAAAGTGTTGAAACCGACGACCGTCAGGAACAGCGCAAGGCCGGGCCCTGCCAGGAACCACGGCTGATCCTGATAAAGCGAGGTTCTCTGGGCCTCCGCGATCATGTTGCCCCAGCTCGGCAACGGCGCCTGAATTCCGACCCCGAGAAACGAAAGCGTGGCTTCCGCGACGATATTTGCCGGCAATTGCACGGCCCAGTAGACGAGCACGGTCGGCAAGATATTGGGGAGGATGTCGAGAAGAATGATCCGCGTTTTCGATGCGCCGATCGTCACCGACGCCTCTACCATCGGGCTTTTCCGCAATTCGAGGACCAGTCCACGCGTCAGCTTGGCAAAATAGGTCCAGGAAAAGAGCGCAATGACCAGAATGACGACGATGACAGGCGGAATGATCGGTTGACCCGTCCCGCCACGATTGAGCGAAAGCAGGCTCAAAGCCGTCACCACGAACGGGAATGACAACGCGACGTCTATGCCCTGACTGACGAAGCGATCGACCCGGCCGGCGAAAAAGCCGCTTGCCATGCCGACAAGAGTGCCGATCAGCATCGCGATCGTCGTGGCGGGAATGCCGACAAGCAGTGACACCTGTGCACCATAAAGGGTTCGAACAAGCACATCGCGCCCGTTGCCATCGGCCCCAAGGGGAAAGGCGGCGGTGGGACCGATCGGCAATCCCATCTCGTCCAGCGCCGCATCCGAAAACTGTTCAGTCGGGCCATGCCCGAGAAGCAACGAGACGAGCGGCGCCGAAAAAGCCGCGATCAGAACCAGGAGCACGATGCCCGCTCCGATGCGAACGCTGCGCTGCTGCCAGAGCACCAGCAACAACCGCGGCCGGGACCCGGCCGCCTCCGCCGGGACTGGATTTTCGACAATGGCTTCAGCCAGCATGGGACACCACTTTCAACGGAAATCCGACTGCCTGACGCCTGCGCCCCGGCACCGCCGCCAGAAGCCGTTTCGTGTAATCGTGCTCGGGATGTTCGAAAATGCGCCGGGCGGGCCCGGTTTCGACGATGCGGCCGTTTTCGAGCACGGCAACCCGGTCGCACAATTCGCCAACGACTCCGAGATCATGGGAGATGAAGAGAAACGAGATGCCCAGGCGATCGCGCAGATCCGCGAGCAGCGCGACGATCTTTGCCTGAGTGGTGATATCGAGCGCCGATACGGCCTCGTCGGCGACGATCAGCGAAGGCCGCAAGGCGATCGACCGCGCGATCGCGATACGCTGGCGCTGGCCACCCGACAGTTGCGACGGCAGCCGCCCGAGTATCTCTTCCGGCAATTCGACATCCGACAATAGCTGCCTGACCTTTTCGCCGATCCTTGCCCTGTCGCGCTCGCCGGCAATGACGAAAGGATCGGCAAGGATCGCTTCCACCCGCCGGCGCGGATTGAGGCTTGCATAGGGATCCTGAAAGATGACCTGGATCGCCCGGCGGAGATCCGCCTTCAGGCTGATGGCTCCGGGACTTGCATATTCTTCGCCGCCAAGCGCGATCGTGCCCGCATCGGGGCAGTCGAGGCCGGCGATGATCCGGCCGATGGTCGATTTCCCCGATCCGGATTCCCCGACCAGTCCAAGGATTTCGCCTTTCCCCACGACAAAGGAGACATCCTTCAGCAGCGGCTGCGATGGTTCGAAGGATCGCCCGAGCGAGCGGACGTCGAGAAGCGGACTGCCCACCTCACCGGCGGCGGGCCTGGCATATGTTCGCGGGCCTGCAAGGCGGGCCGCACCGAGCAGCTGGCTCGTATAGGCATTTTTCGGCCTGTCGTAGATGACGCCGGCCGGCGCTTTCTCCACCACCAGACCGTTGCGCATCACCACAACGTCGTCGGCGATATCGGACACGACCGCGAGATCGTGGCTGACGAAAACGAGCGCCGTTCCGTGTTTCTCCTGCAGGCGCTTGAGCAGGTCGAGGATGGATGCCTGTACCGTGACATCGAGTGCCGTCGTCGGTTCGTCGGCGATGATCAGACCCGGATCAAGCGCGATCGCCATGGCGATCATCACCCGCTGTCGCATGCCGCCGGAAAGATGGCGCGGATACTGGTTTAGCCGGGTAGCGGAATTATCGATGCCGACATCGTCGAGAAGGCCGAGCACACGCTCGCGTCTTTCCTTGCGGCCCATCCTGCGATGCGCCGAGATTGCCTCACCGATCTGTTCGCCGATCGTCTTCAGCGGATGAAGATTGCTCAGCGGATCTTGAAACACGAAGCCGATCTCCGCCCCGCGGATCTTTCGCAGCGTCCCGGATGACGCGCCCAGAATCTCCCGGCCTCGGTGCAGGACGCTGCCCTGCACCGAGGCCGATATCGGCAAGAGGCCGGTTGCTCCGAGAAGGCCCGCGCTTTTCCCGGAACCGGATTCACCGACGATTGCCAGCGTCCGGCCCGCATCGACGTCGAACGTGACACCCCTCACGGCTTCGACGCGACCGAAACGGACCTTTAGGTCGCTGACGGAGAAAACACTCATTTCAGGGCTCAGTTCTTGACCGCGATATTGGTGATATCGGCCTGAACGGCGAGCGACGACCATGCCCAGTGGGTGATGCGTTCGGAGGTCAGCGCGATCTTGCGCTTTTCGAACAATGGGATCCACGGCAGGTCAGCGGAAACGAGCTTGTCTGCCTTGGCCCAGATCGGACCGGGATTGTCGGAAGGGAAGGCTTCCGCGGCAAGCTTGTTCAGCTCCTTGTTGCTGTAGCAGATGGCGCTGGCATTGCCGGTGCCGCAGGGCGATGCATCCGAGTTCAACCAGCCACCGAGCAGCATGCGTGTGCTGGGTCCCTGCCAATCCGGCGCGAACTGCGAACCGAGCGAGATATCCCAACGGCTCTTGGCGTCCTGGATGAAGGCATACCACTGCGACGGCGGGATCGGGATGAGATTGAGTTCGATGCCGGCTGCTGCCACGTCTTCCTTGACTGCGACTGCGATGGCTTCGAACTGCGCCGTCGTGCGGTATACGGCGTCGATCTTCAGGCCCTTCGGATAACCGGCCTTCGCCAGCAGTTCCTTTGCCTTGGCCGTATCACCCCTGCTGCCTTCGGTCGGATAGGGATCGAAAGGCTCGTAACCGAGGATCGTTGAGGTGATGATCTGCGAAAGCGGCACGGCGGAGATCGGGCCGCCCTGAATCTGGACGAGATGAGCACGATTGACGGCATAGCTCAGCGCTTGGCGGACTTCGAGCTTTCGCAGCGCATCCGCACCTTCGCTCTTGACCTCGGGACGAGCATTGAGCGTGATGAAGTTGGCAGCGCCGCTATTGGAAGCATGCAGCTGCGCCTGTTTCTGGGTCTGGAAACGACGGATCGCGCTGCGCGGCGGAACTTCCAGATAAAGCGACAGGTCGGCTTCGCCGGCCTCGATCTTCTGGACGACGCTGTCTTCGCTATTGGCCGTGAAATCGACGACGATCTCATCGACATAGGCCTTCCGAGCCTGGTCGCTTTCCGGCTTGAAATTTTTCGCCTTCTTCAGAACCAGCTTTTGGCCATCCTGATAGGACTGGACGTAATACGGACCGCTGGAGGGGAAATTCTTGCGGAATTCGGCCGAGTCCGGGAAATATTTCGAGGCGATTTCCGGCGGCAGCGGCGAGACGAAGTTCATCGAGAGAATATTGAGGAAATCGTAGTTCTTGGTATCGGACTTGATAACCAGCGTCTTGTCGTCGGGCGCAGAAACCCCGGCGATCTCGTGGCTGTCGATGAAGGCCTTCGAAGCGGACAGATCGCCGGTCGGAACCTTCGAGAAGTCCTGGCAATAGGCCTTGAAGCCGGAGATTGCCAGGTTGAAGTAGTTGATTGCCGCGACCTGCTTGTTCGGGTCGCAGAAACGCTTGATATCGTAGACGAAATCGGATGCGACGATCTTGCGTTCCGTCGGCCCGGAGAAAAAGACGTCGTCCTTCAGATGGAAGGTATATGTCTTGCCGTCGGCGCTCACATCCCAGGATTTCGCAAGGTCCGAAACAAGCTGCGTATCGTCCTTGATATCTTTGGACGAGCCCGGATAGGTGACCAGCTGGCGGGTGACGGCACGCAGGATTTCCCAGGAATCGACGCTATAGCCGGTCAGCGGATCGAAAGCATCGAGATCGGCCTGGAGCGAGGCGATCCGCAACGTGCCTCCGAACTTCGGCTCTTCGGCCTTGGCTGGCATAAGGAACGCAGCCTGAATGGCGATGGCAGAGATCGCGATCCGTCTTGAGGATCGGCGAATGGAATGCGTCATTGGGGTCTCCCGTGAGATTAATATCTATAGTTTTTATATATTTTTTAGAAAACGAAAATGCGCGAAACGTCCAAATGCGCGCCCGGAGAGAAAAATAAGCTTCAAAATTATCGCGTTTCGCGAAAAATCTCCCACCCACGATTTTTTAAGTGTATCGGGGAGGACGTCCAAGACGTATCGGATGCAAAGGACGTGCGAATGCTCGCGAGCACGCAAATCGTTAAAATGACCCGGTTGGCGATAGAGGATTTTCTCAGACGACCGACATTTTAGAACGGAAGCACCGCGTCACCAGGCCCTTTCTGTAGCATACCTATTAAATCCATAGACAAGGGGATTGATAGATGCTGTCCGGACGAAATTCAAAGTCGAAAATGTCGCGTTTCGCCGGCATGCTGATTGCCGCAACGCTGATCTCGGGACACGCATTTTCCGCCGAAAATGGCGGTACGCTCAATCTCATCGTCCAGCCCGAACCGATCTCGCTGAACCCCGGCATCAACCGGCTCGGCCCGGCAACCTTTGTTGGCAACAAGATCTACGATTCGCTCCTCGGATATTCCGCTAAGGATATCGCCCCCATTCCGCGGCTTGCGGAAAGCTGGACGATCTCTCCGGACGGCAAGACCTATACGTTCAAGCTGCGCCATGGCGTTACCTGGCACGACGGAGAGCCTTTCACCTCCAGGGACGTCTCCTTCAGCATCGGCGATTTCCTGCCCGTACAGCACGCCCGCTCCAAGGACCTGCGTGCCGAGATCGACAGGATCGAGACGCCGGACGACTTCACCGTGGTCTTCGTCCTGAAGGCGCCTTACCCCGCCTTCATTCGCTCGCTGAACGTGGCGATCGTGCCGGCGCACAAATATGTGGGCGTCACCGACTTTCGCGCCGCGCCGACAAATGGCGAATTCATCGGCACCGGTCCGTTCAAGTTCGCCGAATGGAAAAAGGGCAGCATCATTCGCCTCGTGCGCAACGACAAATCCTGGGATGCCGGCAAGCCCTATCTCGACGAGATAGATTTCCAGGTCGTTCCCGATGCGAATTCGCGCTCCATCGCCTTCGAGACCGGGCAGGTCGATGTGCTGCGTTCCGGTGACGTCGAAAATTTCGACATACCGCGCCTCGCCGCTCTCGACGGCGTCAATATCAGCGAAGCCGGATGGGAATTCCTACAGCCGATCGGCTATGTCCACATCAACAACCGCAATCCGATCCTCGCAAACCAGAAGGTGCGTCAGGCGATCGTCCAGGCAATCGATCGTGATTTCATCATCAACACGATATTTGCCGGCTATGGAAAACCGAGCAATGGACCGCTCTCTCGGCTCTCGTCCTACAAGGATACCAGCGTCGAGACCGTCTACCCCTTCGATCCCGAAAAGTCAGAGGCCCTGCTCGACGAAGCCGGCTACAAGGCCGCCGCAGACGGCACGCGCTTCACCCTGAAACTGGTCCCCCTGCCCTATGGCGAACTCTGGTCGCGCCAGGCCGAATATCTGCGCGAAGCGCTCGGCGCCGTCGGCATCAAGGTGGAGATCGCCTCGGTCGACGTTGCCGGATGGTTCAAGCGTCTGACCACGTTCGATTACGATATCGCCCAGAATTTCGTCTACACGACCGCCGATCCGGGCATCGGCATTTCCTACGGCTACAGGACCGTCCAGGGCAACAATGCCGGCAGCACGGGCGGCAATGTCAACGGTTATTCCAATCCCGAAATCGATGTGCTTCTCGATCAAGGTGCGCATGAAGCAGATGATGCGAAACGCAAACAGATCTATTCCAAGGTCCAGCAGATCCTGTCGCGCGACGTTCCGATGGTATGGACCCATGACATCGTCTTCCCCACACTCTATCGCGACAAGGTCCAGGACCTGATCTCCACCGCCCTCGGCACCGACGACAATTTCGCCTCGGTCTGGCTGAAGAAGTGACATCTGTGGCAGGCACGCAGCGTCATCATGGCCTCGCTATCGCGATGGCCTATGCCAGGACTTTCGCTTCGCGGCTCCTCAAGGCCGCGGTCACCTTGCTGGCCCTCGTCGTGATGAGCTTTCTGCTGCTGCGGCTTGCTCCCGGCGATCCCGCCCTGATCCTTGCCGGCGACCAGGGCGGCAGTGATCCGGCCTTCGTCGAAGAACTCCGCCGGCATCTCGGTCTCGATGGTCCGCTGCCTTTCCAGCTCTGGCGTTATCTGCAGGATGTCGCGAGTTTCGATTTCGGGATTTCCTATCGCGACCAACGGCCGGTTCTCGACATCGTGCTTGAAAAAGTACCGGCGACCCTCCTTCTCACCGTCAGCGCCTTCGTGTTTTCCATCCTGCTCGGCGTCACGCTCGGAGCCCTTTCCGCCCGCCGGCCCGGATCGCTCGCCGATACCATCATCACCACCTTTTCCGTCGCCTTCTTCGCCATGCCGATGTTCTGGGTCGGCCTCGTCTTCATCATCATCTTCGCAGTGAAGCTCGGCTGGTTACCGTCGTATGGAATGGAAGCCGCTGCCATCTCTGCGAAGGGCGGCTGGCCGGCATTTGGTGACCGGCTGGCCCACATGGTTCTGCCCGTACTGACGCTCGGCCTTTTCTACATGTCGATCCACGCACGCGTCAGCCGCACGGCGCTGCTGCAGATTTCCGCCATGGATTTCATCCGCACCGCCCGTGCAAAGGGTCTTTCTCCCTGGCGGATCTGGCGCGATCATCTGTTGCGCAATTCCCTTCTGCCGACCATTACTGTCGCCTCCATGCAGGCGGGGCAGCTGATCGGCGGCTCCATTCTGGTCGAGACGGTCTTCGCCTGGCCGGGCATCGGCCGGCTTGCCTTCAATGCGCTGTCGGGCCGGGACTATAACGTGCTCCTTGCCGTTTTCATCCTGTCCTCACTGGGCGTCATCATCTCCAACCTGATCGCCGATGCCGCCTACCGGCTGATCGATCCGCGCCTGGAGCGGGAGGCAGGAACATGAGCAACCGTTCCAGCCGAACGCTTCTGACATTTCCCGTCCTGTTCGGCCTTGCCGTGCTGGCGCTGCTCATTGTCTGCGTCGTTTTCGCCGACCTCATTTATCCGGGAAATCCATGGCGAATGGTGGCGCGTCCCAATTTGCCGCCGCTCTCGCCCGGATTTCCGGCGGGCACCGACATGCTCGGCCGCGATCTCGCCGCCGGTCTCGTCCATGGCAGCCGGGCAACGCTTGCCGTGGCCTTCAGCGTCGTGGCCTTCGCGGTCGGTTTCGGCACCGCCGTTGGATTGGCGGCCGGTTATCTCGGCGAATTGGTCGATGAAAGCCTGATGCGCGTCACGGAATTTTTCCAGACCATTCCGGGTTTCCTGCTGACGATCATGATCGTCGCAATCCTGTCCCCCACCCGCTGGACGGTCATTCTTGCGATAACCCTGATCTCCTGGCCGCCCATCGTCCGCGTGGTGCGCGCGGAAGTGCTTTCGCTTCGCCGGCTGGACTGGGTGCGGGCCGCGCGGGTCAGTGGATTGTCGCATATCCGCATCGCGCTACTGCATGTCCTGCCGAACGTCCTGCCGCAGATCGTGGTACAGGCTTCACTCCTTCTCGCCAGCGCCATCATGATCGAGTCCGGCATCAGCTTCCTCGGCTTTGGCAGCCGGGATGCCGTGTCCTGGGGCTTTTTGCTGGGTTCGGGACGCACCGCCTTCAATGTCAACTGGTGGCTATCGACGCTGCCGGGCATCGCCATCTTCCTCACCGTTCTTGCCTTCAACCTCCTTGGCGACGGTTTGGAACGCTGGCTCGATCCGAAACGGAGCGGGAGAAGCGGAACATGACGCCGACATCGCCCAGAACTGCGCCGCTCGTTTCCATCGAAGGCCTCGACATCGCGTTGCCGGCCGGCAGCGACCGCAAACTCGCCGTTTCCGACGCCACGCTCTCAATCGAGCGCGGCGAGGTGCTCTGTATTGTCGGCGAAAGCGGATCTGGCAAATCCGTCCTTGCCTCCGCCATTGCCGGCCTTCTGCCCGGCGATGGATTGCAGGTGACGAAAGGCCAGCTGCTTTTCGATGGAAAAAGCGTGCTGTCGCTCAACAAGGCGCAGCTCAGGAGGCTACGTGGAGCAAGGATCGGCTACATTTTCCAGGAGCCGTTGACCGCGCTCAATCCGCTTCTGACGATCGGACGACAGGTTGCAGAGGCGCTGGAGGCGCACGGCCATCCCGCTCCGCCGGAAAAGATCGGCGAACTCTTCGCCACCATGCAGCTGCCCGAACCGGCGACGATCGGGCGGCGTTATCCGCACGAACTGTCCGGCGGCCAGAGGCAGCGGGTCGCGATCGCCATCGCCATGGCCTGCGACCCTGACCTTCTGATCGCCGACGAACCGACGACGGCGCTTGACGTGACGACACAAGCCGAGATCCTGAAACTGATCCTCGATCTGCGCGTCCGCCGCGGGCTGGCCGTCCTGTTCATCACCCACGATTTCGGCGTCGTGCGCGAAATCGCCGACCGCGTCGCCGTCATGCAGAACGGCGAAATCATCGAAACGGGGGATGCAAAATCCCTTCTCGACGCCCCGCATCAGCCCTATACGCGCCGGCTGCTTGCGGTCGTCCCCGGTCTCGATGCGACCAGACGACCGACGTCTACCGACCGACCGGCCCTGCTTGAGCTTGATGATATCCGCAAGACCCACGCCGCCCGGCGCCGGCTTTTTGCGAGCACGGGCCGTTCCGTCGCGGCGCTGGACGGGGTGGGTCTCGTCATCCGTGAAGGCGAGACACTGGCACTTGTCGGAGAAAGCGGGTCGGGCAAATCGACGCTCGGCCAGGTGATCGCTGGCCTGATTGAAAGGGATAGCGGAAGTTTCCGGCTGTTTGGCGACGAGATAGTGCAGGCGCGCGATCTCTTCGCCCGTGAGCGGCGTCCGGCGGTCCAGATGGTTTTCCAGGATCCGCAATCCTCGCTCAACCCGCGACATGACGTGCGCCGGATCCTGACGGAGCCGGTGATTCAGGCAGGCCTCGGGAAGGCAGAAGCCGAGGCGCGCATGCTGGGGTTGCTTGCGCGCGTCGGTCTCGATGCATCGGCGGCAAAGCGTAAGCCGCATGCATTTTCAGGCGGCCAGCGCCAGCGCATCGGCCTTGCACGGGCACTGATGCTGCAGCCGAAACTGCTCATCGCCGACGAACCGGTTTCGGCACTCGACGTCTCGGTGCAGGCGCAGGTGCTGGATCTTCTGACCGAGCTGCAGCGCGATCTCGGCCTCTCTATGCTGTTCATCACCCATGACCTGCGGGTTGCGGCAAAGATCGCCGAACGTATCGCAGTGATGCAGCGCGGCAGGATCGTCGAGGAGGCGGCAACCGCCGATCTCCTTCGCGAACCACAATCCACCTATGCCCGCGCCCTGCTCGCCGCCATACCGGGGCGAACGCATGAGGCCGGTGTCGCTCATCTCAAACTTTTCCAACGAGACATCGCATGACTGGTAATATCCATCTTCATTGGTACCTGCCGACGAACGGCGACAGCCGGGGTCTGACAGGCTCGGGAACCGACAGCCATGTCGTGGACGCTTCCGGCGGCTTTCGCCCGCCGACGCTCGCCTATTTGGGAGAAGTGGCACGTGCGGCCGAAGCACAGAATTTCCATGCCGTCCTGACGCCGACCGGAACTTGGTGCGAGGATGCCTGGATCACTACCGCCGCTCTCTCCCGCGAGACGAAACGCCTCAAATTCTTGGTGGCCTTCAGACCGGGTCTGATCTCGCCGACGCTGGTTGCCCATCAGGCGGCCACATTCCAGCGGATAACCGAGGGACGTCTGCTCCTCAACGTTGTCACTGGCGGCGACCGCTTCGAACAGGCGCGCTTCGGCGACCATTTGGATCATGACGCCCGTTACGAGAGGACGGAGGAATTCATTTCCGTGGTCCGCGGGGTGACATCTGCACCGGCGGACCAGCCCTTTTCCTTTAAGGGCAAACATTACGATATCCGCGAGGCAAGCATTGACACCGGCGGGTTCGGCCTGCCGCAGATCTTCTTCGGCGGCGCCAGCCCGGCTGCCCAAAATGTTGCAGTCGGTCAGGCCGATGTCTATCTCGTCTGGGGGCGTGACCCCGCACTTGAAGCCGAGAACATCCGGCAGCTGAAGGAGCGGGCGGCCGCCAAGGGGCGCTCGATGCGCTTCGGCGTGCGGCTGCATGTCATCTCCCGAGATACGGAAGACGAGGCCTGGGCCGTGGCGGACAAGCTTCTCAGCTGGTTGTCGCCGGAACGGGTTCGAAAGGCACAAGAACTGCTCGCCAAATCCGAATCCATCGCTCAGAGCCAGATGTCGGCGCTGAATGCACGCCGCGAAGACCTGCCGGCCTCGGCGCGCGAACTGGAAATCCAACCCGGCCTCTGGACCGGTTATGGTCTTGTGCGTGGCGGCGCGGGCACGGCTCTCGTCGGAAGCCATGCGCAGGTCGCCGACCTGATCGAGGCCTATCACCAGGCCGGTTTCGACCACTTCATCCTCTCCGGCCAACCGCATCTCGAAGAGGCCTGGCATTTTGGCGAGGGCGCCGCAGCCGTTCTGAGAGCCCGTGGCCTTCTCGCGCCCGTATCTCCCTCAAAATAGGGCAGGCCGTACCTGCCTCACCCTCAAGACCGACAGAATGACCATGGAAACTCTGGCATGGATATACGATCGATAACCGACGAAGCAAGCAGGCGCCAAGCATTTGCGCTGTTCCGGGAGGCCATGCTGGGCATTGGCGATGTGGGACGCAGCAGCACCGAAGCAGAAGCCCGTTTTCTGAGCGAAGGCAAACCACTCGGCGGCTATGAGGGCGATGTCCTGCGCGGCGTAGTCAACGGCTATGATTCATCTGTGACCCTGCCGGGCGGTGAGCGCGTAAGCCATCTTTCGGTCACGCATGTCGGCGTTGCTCCCGATGCGACCCGTCGCGGAGTCGCGCGCCGGCTTCTTGTCAACCAGCTTCAACGGGCGCGCGCCGAGGGTTACGTGGTCGCGGGCCTCAGGGCATCCGACCCCCGCATTTATGGCCGCTACGGCTACGGGGTTGCATCCTGGTCGGTCCGTCAGGAAGTCGATCTCACCCGCACCGGACTTGCGGTAAAGACATCACGCGAAAAAATCCGCATCGTCGATGCCCGCGAGAGTTTTGACCTGTTTCGCAAGATCGCCGATACAGATCCGAAACCGCGCGCTTCAACCTTGTCCCGATGGGACGGCTGGTGGTCGATGCAGGAATACCGCACCGCGCATGGCGCAACGCCGTATCATGCTGTGGTATTTGGCACCGAGGGCGATGAACGCGGCTTTCTGCGCTTCCATGTCGAGCCTTCGGACAATTGGTTCACGTCAACGCGCCGCACGGTGATCGTCGACGATCTTGTTGCCCATGACGGCGAAGCCTGGCGCGAGCTGCTTGGCCATCTCTTGGGCCAGGACATCCTGCACCGGGTCGTTTTTCCATCCCGGCCGGTTGATGACCCGCTGCCACTGTTTCTGGAAAACCCGCGTGCGCTGGACATATCCGGCCAACGCGACGAGAGCTGGATACGGCCCCTGGATCTCAAGGCGCTGCTCTCAGCCCGCCGTCTTGCCGCCACGCGCGAGGTAACGATTGCGGTGGAGGACGATCTCTTTCCCGACAATGCAGGTACCTGGACCATCGGTCCTGAGGGCGGGGCAAAGGGCAGCGGAAAACCAGAGACGACCGTCTCGATTTCGGACCTCGCCACGCTGATATTCGGCGCACAGAGTGCCTCGCATCTTGCGGAATCCGGGCGCATCGCCACGGATTCAAAAGGAACCGTGGAAGAGCTTGACCGCGTGTTTGCGACCGGCCGCAAGCCGCATTCCGGGATATCTTTCTGAATTGTTAAGCAGGCCCAATCCTTTGCTGCCGAGTTCTCCAAGGATGTTCACGGGACTATGACGCCCGCCTCGAAACTCTGGCTAATAACTCTGCGTCATAGCTAGGCGTACAGCTGCAAGCGAGTAAGCCCGTTCGGTTATCGAGTTCTGAACTTGAAGCTGTTTCCCAAGATGCTGCACCCTCTCGGAGAGCCGCCTTAATTAACCCGCCACCTCAGAGGCGAGCCTCTCTCTTGCTCTTGAAGGCAATTGAACCGTCGACCCGGTCTTTACCAAGATAATCTCAGCGAAAACCTGTTTTTTTAGCCCTCCACTGACCGCTGGCGATCGCCGAGACGACGATTAGCTTAAGGGACACTGCGATCAGCAACGCAGAGACCGCAGAGATCGTCGGATTGACCTCATTGGTAACGCCATCCCACATCATCTTCGGCAAGGTCGTCGCGCGTGCACCGGACACGAAGATCGCGATGATCACCTCGTCGAAGGACGCGATGAAGGCGAGCAGGGCGCCGACCAGCACGCTGCGCCGTATCAACGGGAAGCGGACAAGAGAGAATGCTGCGACCGGCCCGGCCCCCAGGGTTCGGGCAGCAAGGGCCAGCTGGACGTCCCGATGGGAAAGCGCCGCACTGACGGTGATCAGCACATAGGGCATGCCGAGTACGCTGTGCGCAAGCGCCAGTCCCGTTTCCGTGCCGATCAGGCCGAGCGAGGAATAGGCCTGGTAGATACCGAGCGCATAGATGATGTTCGGCATCAGCAGCGGCGACAGCATCAGCGTGAACAGAGGGTAGCGGGCCATCCCCTCGATCCGCGACAGCCCGAGCGCCGCGAGCGTCCCCAGAGCCGCAGCGCAGGCCGCCGAACTCAAGCCGATCCGCACGCTGCGCCATGTCGCCTCGATCCAGGCGGGATTCTGGAGATAGCTCTCGTACCATTGCAGCGAATAGCCCGGCGGCGGAAAGGTTAGGTAGCGCGCCGAACTGAACGACAGCGGGATCAGCACGAAAGTCGGCAGGACGAGGAAGACCAGAACGATCGCCGCATAGACTGCGGCAAGACGGCCGAACGGCGTCAGGACTTCCTTCGGCGGAGCGGCATCGTGTTCTCCGGATCGTCCGCCCTGTACATAGATGATCCGCGTATAGGCGATGCTGATCACGATGCAGGCGACCAGCAGAACCATGGCGATGGCCGATGCGAAACCGACATCGAGCAATTGGTTGACCTGCTGGTCGATGAGCTGGGCGACGAACAGATCCTTGCGTCCGCCGAGCAGCGCCGGAATGATATAGGAGCTCAGCGATGCAACGAAGGTCAGCGTCGTTGCCGCCACGATCGCCGGCACCGACAGCGGAAGATAGACGAGCGCGAAAGCGCGCAAAGGCGTGGCCCCGAGCGTTCTCGCCGCGGTCACCAGCGACCGGTCGATCCGGTGCAGTCCGGCATAGAGCGTGAGGATCATCGTCGGAAGCAGGATGTGAACATTGCCGATGATCGTGCCGATCGTCGTGTAGGACAGTTGCAGCGGCGTGTCGATCAGACCGGCCTGCGTGAGAAGGGAGTTGATCACCCCCCGGCGCTGCAGGATCACGGTCCAGGCATAGGTGCGCACCAGTGCGCTCGTCCAGTAGGGCACGAGAATGCAGGCGAAGGCAACGACCCGCCATCCGGCCGAGATCCTCGTCAGCAGAATGGCGACGGGGTAGCCGAGAATGAGGCAGACCGCCGCGACGATCGCCGAAATGCGGAAGGTGACGACGAAGGATTGCCAGTAGATCGGTGTGGTGAACAGTTTCACATAATTGCCGAAATCGAGTTGCGGCTGGGTTATGCTGCGCAGCAGGACCTGCGAGAGCGGCAGCAGATAGAGCGCGGTCAGATAGAGAACCGCCGGAGCCACGAGCACCAGCCCCGCCGCCGACGCGCGGTTCTGCAGCCAGGTCGAGATCGCCGACGGATTGCCGCTTCCGATGATGTTACTGCGCATGAATATCCACGAGATGTGCGTGATGGTCGCTCCAGCCGAGATCGATCGTCTCGCCGGGCTGCGGAACATGGTCGGAAAACACGCCTTGGGTGCGGGCGCGTAACAGCGTTCCCTCGACATCGATCTCGAAGCGCCGGGCGTTGCCTTCATAGGACGAGGAGACGATCTGCCCGGTGAAGCATGCGGAAAGCGAGCGGGCCGCGGCACCGATGAGGACGTGTTCGGGACGGATCAGCACCGTCGCTTTCGCCCCTGTGGCCGCGACATCGAGCGGCTGTCTGGCCAAGACGCGAAACTTCGACCCGGCAAGCGTCAAGTGAAGCATCCCATTCTGGGCGGTGACGATCTCGGAATCGAGCAGGTTGGCGTCGCCGACGAAATCAGCGACGAAGCGGGAGTTGGGACGCTCATAGATCTCTTCCGGCGAGCCGATCTGCTGGATCGCCCCGTCGCGCATCACGGCAATGCGGCTCGACATGGCAAGCGCCTCGTCCTGGTCATGCGTCACGTAGACGATCGTCAGGTTCAATCGCTGTTGGATCTGCCGCAGCTCGATCTTCATATGCTCGCGCAGTTTCTTGTCGAGCGCACTCAGCGGCTCGTCCATCAAGAGGATTGCCGGATCAAAGATGAGCGCACGCGCCAGCGCCACACGCTGCTGCTGTCCGCCGGAAAGTTCTGATGGATATCGGTCGGCGAGATGGTCCAGCCGTACGAGCTCGAGCGCCTGAAGGATGCGCGCCGCCCGCTCCTGCCTGTCGATCTTGCGGAAGCGCAGCGGGAAAGCGATGTTGTCGCGCACCGTCATGTGGGGAAAGAGCGCATAGTTCTGGAAAACGACACCGATGTCGCGTCGCTCCGGGGGCACGCGGCTGATGTCGCTGCCGGCCAGCTCAATCCGCCCTTCGCTTGGCAGGGTGATGCCGGCGATCAGCCCGAGCAGCGTGGTCTTGCCGGAACCGCTGGGGCCGAGCAGGGTCAGGAACTCGCCTTTGTGCACATCGAAATCGACCCGGTCGAGCGCAACCGAGCCTCCATAGGACTTGGCGAGGCCACGGACCGTGATCAGCGGTTCGTGGCGCTCGTTCCCTTGAGCCCGGGCTGCTGCGCCCGGGCCTGGCAATTTGTTCTCGACGATCACTGCAGAAACCATTTGTTCAGTCGCTCGTTGACGGAATCGAGATTGTCGGCCCACCATTGCGGGTCGGTCAGCACCTGCTTGTTCAAAAGCTCCGGCGAGGTCGGCAATTGCGCGTCCTTCGCGATGAACTGGAAAGCTTTGGAATTGCTCGGGCCGTAGTCGATATATTTCGACAGCTCCGCCTGACGCTGCGGATCGGAAACGAAGGCGAGGAATTTCAGCGCCGCATCACGGTGCTTGGAGCCACGGGGGATGACCCAGCTCTGCGAGGTCAGGGTGCCCTGGTCCCAGTTGACGGCAACCGGAGCGCCGTCGCGCTGGGCCTTCTGCACACGCGCTTGGCCGGCTGCGGAATAGGCGACCTCGCCATCGACCAGCAACTGCTCGGCCTTTGCAGCGGTTTCCCACCAGACCTGAACATGCGGCTTGATCTTGTCGAGGCTCTTGAAGGCGCGATCGACGTCCAGCGGATAGAGTTTCGACGGTTCGACGCCGTCAGCAAGCAGCGCGATCTCTAGGAGGTTCACCGGCGCCTTCGGCAAGGTGCGTTCACCCGGAAATTTCTCGACGTCCCAGAACTGCGCCCAATTCTTGGCAGACTGCTCAGGTTTCACCAGATCGGTGTTGTAGTTGAGGGTGGTCGACCACACGATGCTCGGAACGCTGAAATCCGTCACCAGCTTGGCATCGAAGTCTTCCTTGGCGATGCCGGCAGCCGCGTAATCGACCTGCTCGAACAGATTGAGCTTGGTGCCGCGCAACACGAAACCCTGGCCGACGTCCACGACGTCCCATTCGACATTGCCGCTTTCCACCATCGCCTGGAACTTGCCGTTGTCGGCCGGCGACTGTTCGATGATCTTGATGCCCGTCGCCTTGGTGAAGGGCTCGAAGAACGCTTTCCGCTGGGCTTCCTGATAGGAACCGCCCTGCCCGACGACGACGATGCTTTCTTCGGCCAGCGCCGTTCCTGCAATTGGCAGGATGCCGGCCAGCAGCGGCAGTGCGATCAGGGCTCGCCGCGTCAGGGCGGCAGTTCGATTGGAATATTTCATGTCTTTACCTCTTCAAGGATTTGTTACGGCCGCCTTGCGGGCGGGATGTTTTGGACGGTCGAGGGCCAGCGCATCGCGAAGCGTGCTGCCTTCGTATTCGGCGTGGAACAGACCACGGCGCTGAAGCTCGGGGACGAGAAGATCGAAAATGTCGCTCAACCCCTCGGAGAAATAAGGCGGCATGATATTGAAGCCGTCACACGCTTTTTCCGTGAACCATTCCTCGATCAGGTCGGCGATCGCGGCCGCCGTCCCGACCAGCTGGATATGGCCGCCCGCACCGGATGTCTGATAGAGTTCGCGGATCGTCAGGCCTTTGGCCCGGGCGGCATCGAGCTGCGGTTTGATGCTTTTGATGCCATTGGTTTCCGGAAGATCCGGAATCGGACCATCAAGGGGATAGGCGGACATATCGCCGAATTTCGGCTTGAGCGACGCATAGATAACCGCCGGGTGGATGAGCGCGCTCAGCTGTTCCTGACGTGCCGTCGCTTCGTCATGCGTGCGCCCGATGATCGGCAGGATCCCCGGCATGATCTTCAGCGATTCCTCGGCACGCCCTTCCGCGGCCAGCCGGCCCTTCAAGGTGCGGTAAAATTGCTGTGCACTCTCTTTGTTCTGCTGGGCGGTATAGACGAGATCGGCTGTACGCGCAGCAAGCTGCTGGCCTGGCTCCGACGAGCCCGCTTGCGCGATCACGGGAAAACCCTGAACAGGCCGGGCAATGTTCAACGGTCCCTTGACCTTGAAGAATTCACCCTGGTGACTGAGCACATGCATCTTGTCGGGATCGACATAGACGCCGCTCTGCTGATCGCGAAGGAAGGCATCATCCTCCCAGCTGTTCCAAAGCCCGGTCACCACATCGACGAATTCCTCGGCGCGACGATAACGCAGCTCATGCCGAAGCGAGTGGTCGAGATTGAAGTTCCGCGCCTCGTCCTCGCTCCACGACGTCACAACGTTCCAGCCGACCCGCCCATGGCTGATATGATCGATGGAGGCATATTTGCGGGCGATCGTATAAGGTTCGTTATAGGTGGTCGAAGCCGTGGCGATAAAGCCGATCCGCGAAGTGACGGCCGAAAGTGCCGCGATCAAGGTCAGCGGCTCGAATTGATCGATCTTGCCCATATGCCTGAGCGCTTCCGGATCATCGGCACCCTGGCGGACCGCGGCGCCATCAGCAAAGAAAATGAAATGGATTTTCGCCGCTTCGGCGCGCAATGCGAGATCGCGCCAGAAGTCGAAATCGAGCGATGTGTCGGCGGGCGCCGTGGGATGGCGCCATCCGGCAGCGTGCGACCCATTCGAGGTCACGCTCAGTCCGAGCGCCAGGCCTGTTCTCTTGCTCATATCATACTCACTTGCAAAACTGTTCGAATACCCTGGTCAGGAAACGCGGGCCGCGATGCCGGCCGGAGCTTTTCGCTCCGCGAGGGCAGCACGAAGACCGGGGATCAGATCGCGCCCGTAAGCACGTGCATCCGCCGCGATATTCCATCCACGCAGATAAAAGGCGCGGGCACCGAGATCGTAATATTTGAGATATTCACCGACGACCTGATCGACCGTTCCGACAAGCGTGGCAGTCGACCCGCCGCGGCCGACGAGCCGGGTAAATCCGAGCCAAAGCCGCTCGTCATGCACATCGCCGCTGCGGGCGATGTCGTCGAGTTTGCGAGCGCCAACGGAATCGGCTTTTGCCACGGCCTGACCAATGGCAGCATCGGTCGGTCGCGAGGCCGCGATCTGCGTCTCGGCGGCGTTGTAGATCGCCCGCGCCTTGGCCCAGGCCGCATCCTCGGTGTCTGCGGTGATCGCCCGCAGCGAGACGCTGATCGTCAAGTCGCGGCCGCGTTGACGCCCGAGCGTCAGCAGTTCCTCGACCGTCGCTCGCGTCTGTGAAAACGGTTCGCCCCAGATCATGTAATAGTCCGCACGGCCGGGCCCGGCTGCAAGAGCACCGGCCGATGAACCGGCAAAACTGATCACCGGCGTCTCGCCGGCGGGAATGCTGCTGAAGCCCTGGCGGATCGTATAATACCGCCCTTCATGATCGAATGGCTTGTTGGCGCTCCACACCTTGCGCAGCACGTCGATATATTCGCCACTTCGCTGGTAACGCTCGTCATCGGGGAGCGTGTCGCCGTCACGCTGCAATTCACCACCCGGCGCGCCGGTAATCACATGGAAACCGACACGACCTCCGCCCGTCAGCTTATCCAAAGTCAGAAGCTGGCGTGCAGCAACGGTCGGCTGAACGAATCCGGGGCGGTGGGCAACAAGCACTTTCAGCTTTTTGGTTACTGCGAGGACATGGCTGGCGACCACTAACGCATCCGGCCCCCAGGAACTCTGCCCCACCAGGACCTGGTCGAAGCCCGCCTCCTCATGGGCGATTGCCGTCTCCTCGATGTAATCGCGATCGAATTCGTCGGACCACCAGAGACCCGATGTCTCTGTTTTGCGGGTGTGGGGAACATAGCCAATAATGTCGACAGACAAGTCATTCTCCAGAATTTCATAATATGAAATTGCATTTCACATTCCGGAGATGGTAAATGCCAAATCACTCACGCACGAGGTTGGGAACTCTATAAATTCAGTGGAATTTAAAGCGATGTACCGATATAGCCGAGTGATCGGGAAATTTTTTGCGCAGCCGTCACGACGGCCGGAGCCTTTACGATAAGATCGTCAGGCGTCATCCTCGCTGCTTGCGCCCAAATCCCCACTCCGTACATCGCCCTGCCGGCGTGGTCGTAAACTGGAGCGGCGATTCCAACCATCTCGCCAGCGAACTCGCCACGTCCGATGGAATATCCTCGCACGCTCGTCTGCTGCAGATCGGCAGCCAGCAATTCGGGATCGGTGATCGTGAACCGGGTCACCTGTTCGAGCGGGCCGCGAAGGACCTGATCCCGTAAGACGTCGTTGAATGCGAGGATCGCCTTGCCCATCGCAGACGAGTGGGACGGTGCCCGGCTGCCGATTGTGGTCACGATCCGCACCGGCTGCTGGCTATCGACGCGGTCGATATAAATCACGGATTTGGGATCCTCCATCGAGATCATTCCCAAATGGGCGGTCTCGCCACTTTCATCAACAAGTGCCGCAAGGTGCGACCGGGCGCTCTCCGTGACCTCGCGGAAGTTGATGGCGGAGCAACCGATTTCCCACAGCTTCACGCCGAGTTTGTACCGTTTGCTGGCGCGGTCCTGGGTGATCCAGCCGAGTTCCTTGAAGGAAGCTAGAAAGTGATGGATGGTTGGCTGAGGCATATCGAGGTGCAAGCTGAGTTCAATAACGCTCCAATCGCGTTGGCTACCCGCGAAAGCCTCAATGATATGCGCAGCCTTTCTAACCGAAGTGAGCATCAAGCCTCCAAGCATCAATCCGCCCGTTTCCTCCCGCCAGTGACGGAATGCGGAAACTTCAGCAGTTACCTGTCCCGGAGGGAAAAGACGAGTCCCGCCGTCCTCTTGAAGGGATATGAACCTGCGACCCGTAGAGAGCCAACCCGTAACCGATGATAAGCGACCGTACGTTAAACCCTAAATGTCGCTGAAAAGCCATCAGACACTGCATCGTATTTCGAGAACGCTTTCATGCCTGGAGAGCAGGATTTTGCTCAGAATTTAGACCAAACTCCCGTCGCGTTTCGTCGATAAACGCAGCCAGCTGGGCCGCAGTCTCCGCAGACGACCAACCGAGGTGTGGCGCAGCCAGCTGCGCAGCGGTATGCGCTTTAGATAAGCCGAGATCCGAATCCCATCCGACTGACAGACGCCGACGTAAGATATCCGACAGATTTTGCGCCTGCTCGCGCTGTACGGCATAAGCGATCGAGGCTTGATTCACTTCGCTCAAGATCTGCGTGGCGGGTGCCGAATAAGTGGACGAAGTCGCCGGCTTCGATGGCGGCAACCGGCGACCGACCGCGCGGGCAAGCCGCCTACCTGCATCGCGATGCGTCATCAGAAGACCACCGGTGAATGTGAAGAAATTCGGCAATCCCGCCTCGGTCAGATCGTGCTCCCGCACGCTCGGCGAGGTGTTCTCTCCATCGGCGGCGAGGCTACGGGGGCGCACGCCGGCCCAGGAATAGAGGACATCGCTGCGTGACAGGTCTAGCCCGGGGAACAGCCGGCCGAGTTGGTCCAGGATAGCGTAGATCTCCGCCTCGGTTGCGCAAAAACCGTCGGGAGTGCCGGCCGATTTTGAATCCCAAGGACCGACATAATGCAAATCGCCCCAAGGGATCAGGTAAAAGGGAGAACCGCTCGACGTCACCGTCTCGAAACCCATGCCGGCTAGCGCCTTCGGCAGGCGCAACACGATGTTGGTGCCCTTTTCGCCGGTATTCCGGCGCAGTTTCGGCTTACCGGCAAGTGCGGTCATCTCGTCCACCCAGACTCCGGCACAGTTGACAACGGCGCGGGACGTCACCTCGCGAGAGCCCAGGTCATCCGCCAGTGTCGCCTTCCAGAGACCGCCCTCTTGGGTAAGCGCCGTCACCTTGGTGTGATTGAGCGCCTCCATGCCTATGCTGCGCGCCGACATGACGGCATCGACAACGACGCGCTCCGGCCATTGATACTGGTATTCAGTGAAGGTCATGGCACCGCCAATTTCGTCCAGCCCCGCCATACCCTGCAGGGCGGGGTGCGCGCGCGCCTCACGCTGCGACAGCAGCCGCAGGTCGAGTGGCACCCTGCCGCCGTCGCTTGCCGCCATCAGGCGGAAGGCGAGCCAGGCCTTCCAGCGCGGGATGGCGTTTTCCTTCGTCAGCGGCACGATGAAGGTGACCGGCTTGACCCGCTCGGGTGCGGCGTGGACGAATTCCGCGCGGCCCTGCATCGACCGGCGCATCAAGCTGAAGCATTCGATGGCGTTGCGCGGCCGCGACAGAAAGGCGGCAATCGAGCCGCTGGCGGCCGAAAGATAGCCGAGCCCGCAATGCTGCAGGCGGGACGTCTTGCTCGACGTCCCGGATCCATAATCGTTGCGTTCAACCAGCAGCGTCCTGTAGCCGGCCGCCGTCAACTCAAGTCCGGCAGCAGCGCCGATGATGCCGCCTCCGATGACGAGGGTATCGTAGATATCGGCCATGAGCGCCTCGACTCCGTGCGGGTTGAGATTGAATGTGAGAACGTTCGCAAAATTCGCTTGAAGGTGTCAAGGCGCTTGACGGCGGCGCCGAGATAAATAATACGTATTATAACGTCCTATCGAAAGGCAAACCTGATGGCTCTCCCCTATACCTTTGATGCCGGCGTGCGCGCCGCCCTTTCCGCTCTTGATGCAGGCGCGGTGAAGCATGTCTTCTTCATCGCCTGCGGTGGCTCGCTGTCGATCATGCATCCGGCAAAATTCCTGCTGGACCAGCATTCCGAATTGCCGTCGGATGTCTATAACGCCGCCGAATTCACCACGCGGGCGCCGCGCTCGCTCGGCAAGAGCTCGCTGGTTGTCCTGTGCTCTATGACCGGGACGACCAAGGAAACCACGGCGGCGGCGGAATTCGCTCGCGCCAGAGGCGCCGTGACGATCGGTCTTACGGTCGAGCCAGCCTCGCCGCTCGCCCAGGCCGTCGACCACGTGGTCGGCTTCGAAGCACCCTACACGACCGGCGTGCCGATCGACGCTAAAAACAGCAATTATTCGCGCATCTACCAGCTGGTCATGGGCCTCGTCGCCAAGGCCGGCGGCGAGGACCTGACGGCATCGCTGATCGACAGCCTGGGCAAGCTGCAGCCGGCGATCGACAAAGCCCACGAGACCTTCGCGCCGATCTTCGCCGATTTCGCACCGCGTTTTGCCAAGGAAGATGTGGTCTATACGGTCGCAAGCGGTGCAAGCTATGGCGCAGCCTATTCGTTCGCCATCTGCGTGCTGATGGAAATGCAATGGATCAACAGCCAGGCGATCCATGCCAACGAGTTCTTCCACGGACCGTTCGAAGTGCTCGACAAGGATCGCTCCTTCATCCTGCTCAAGGGCGTCGACAGCACCCGCCCGCTGGAGCAGCGCGCCGACGAGTTCCTGCATCGTTTCGGTTCGGCTGAAAATATCCTCGTGCTCGATGCCGAAACGCTCGATCTCGACGGTATCGATCCGGCCTTCCGGGGCAATCTCGTGCCGCTAATCTTCTTCGACACCCTGTGGCGCTTTGCCTATAAGATCGCCGAGCTGCGCAGCCACGAAATGCTCGAGGCACGCCGCTACATGAAGAAGATCGCCTACTGAGCAACCGCGTCGGACCAGATCGGGGACGGATGGAACACCAGGAACTCATCTTGCCCCTTTATGAGCAGGTCCGCCGCTCAATCCTGGCCGGCATCGACGACGGCCAGTTTGCCGAGGGCGGTTTCCTGCCGCCCGAACCGGAGCTGATGTCGCTTTACGGCGTCAGCCGCATCACGCTGCGGCGCGCCATCGGTGATCTCTGCGATGCCGGGCGCCTGCAGCGGCAGCAGGGCCGCGGCACGATCGTGCTTCCCGGCAAGGTGCGGCAGACGCTGGTCTCGCTTTCGGGTTTTTCAGAAACCATGGATGGTCTCGGACGCAAGGCCGGACATCGCATCCTGTCGCGCGACGACAGGCCCGAAGCGCCGTCTGTCCGCGATCTCTTGAATGCCGCCTCCCTTATCCGCTTCGATCGTCTGCTGGAAAACGGCGGCCTGCCGATGACGCTGGAAACACTGTGGTTCGACGCCGGACGCTTTCCGGACGTCGTGGCGCCTGTCGCTGCCGGTAATTCTTTCTTCGCCGCCCTGCGTCACAAGGCCGGCGTCGTGCCGGCCCATGCAGAGCGGCAGATCGATGTCGGCTTCGCCTCGCCGGCCGAGCGCGCCATCCTGTCGGTCACCGCATCGCAGCCGGTCTACCGGATCGAAAAGACCGTCACCGATGCGGACGGCCGGCCGCTTGCGCTTTCGCAGCTCGTCACGCCGAGCCATCTCGTCACCTACACGATTAAGTCCTGAAAGGTTCGACATATGCAGGTTTTCGATGCCGCCGCCGTCCATTCGGCCCTTCCCTGGCCTTTTCTGATCGAGGCGCTTCGTAAGGCACATCTCGGTCCGATGCCGGCGTCCGACGTGGTGGTGCAATCAGATCCTGCTAAGGGTGACGGCCAGTTCGTCACCCTTCCCGGCTGGGCACCGGGCGGCCCGATCGTCGTCAAGATGGTCGGCGTGTTTCCGCAGAACGCGTCGCTCGTGCCGCCGCAGCCCGCTGTCCAGGGCCTGGTTGCGCTGTTTGACGGAGCAACCGGCGCGCCGCGTCTGGCGGCGGACGGCGCGGCGATGACAGCGCGCAAGACGGCCGCCGATTCCGCGCTGGGCGCCACGCTTCTCGCGCGCGACGACGTCGAGGATCTGCTTATCGTCGGCGCTGGCGCGCTTGCCCCCTATTTCGCCGAGGCGCACCTTGCCGCTCGCCCGTCCCTGAAACGGGTCACCATCTGGAACCGGACCCCGGCCCGGGCCGTCTCCGTCGTCGAGCAGTTGCGGCAAAAGGGCATTCAGGCCTCCGTCAGCGAGGATCTCGATGCCGCCTTAGGCCGCGCCGATATCGTCTCCTGCGTCACCATGTCGGATAAGGCGCTGGTCAAGGGTGCATTGGTGCGGCCTGGTGCCCATCTCGATCTCGTCGGCGCCTATCTGCCGACGCTCCGGGAGGCCGACGACGAGGCAATATCGCGCGGAACGATTTTTGTCGACAGCCGTAACAATATGACGGGCGGCGGCGATCTCTCGCAGGCCGTAGCGTCCGGCGCCATCACCTGGGATGCGGTTAGGGCCGACCTGTTCGAACTCGTCCAGGGCCGCGCAGCCGGGCGGACGTCACCTGAGGAGATCACCGTGTTCAAGAACAATGGCGGCGCACATCTCGACCTTTTCACGGCGTCGGCGCTTGCCGGCACGATTGCCTGACAAAACAATAGCCTGACAAAGCCGGCCGGCGCCTCAGGCGTCGGCCAGTACGCGGGCAAGGAAAGCCTTGGTACGGTCGTGCTGCGGCCGGGTCAGGACATCGACAGGCTTGCCCTGCTCGACGATCACCCCGCCATCCATGAAGATCAGGTGATCTGCGACATCGCGGGCAAAGCCCATTTCATGGGTGACGACCACCATGGTCATGCCGTCATCGGCCAACTGCCGCATGACAGCCAATACCTCGCCGACAAGTTCGGGATCGAGCGCCGAGGTCGGCTCGTCGAACAGCATAACGTCAGGCTTCATCGCCAGCGAACGGGCGATCGCCGCGCGCTGCTGCTGCCCACCCGACAGCTGGGCGGGATAATAGCCGGCGCGCTCCTTCATGCCGACGCGCTCGAGCAGCACCATGGCCTCCTCGATCGCCTTGGCGCGCGGAACTCCCTTCACCAGGACCGGCGCCTCAATGACGTTTTCCAGCGCCGTCTTGTGCGGGAACAGGTGGAAACCCTGGAAGACCATGCCCATGCGCTGGCGCTGACGGGCCAATTCGTTGAAGCTCATCTCGTAGAGCTTATCGCCCTTGAAGCGGACGCCGACCGGCTCGCCATGCAGGAAGATCGCACCGCCGGTGGGCTTTTCCAAGTAGTTCAGGCAGCGCAAAAGAGTGCTTTTGCCCGAGCCGGAAGGACCGACGATGCAGGTGACGTCACCGCGATTGACGGAGACGTCGATGCCGGAAAGCACCTCATGCGTACCAAAGCTCTTGCGCAGGCGCTCGACCTTCAACAGCGGTTCGCGGCTCGCGTCTTGCGTCATCGGATGGCCTCCTGCTGCCGTGCAAACAGGCGAAAGAACCTGCCGGTCTTCTTGTCGGTATGGTGTTCGGATTTGAGCCTGTGTTCGACCGCATGTTCAACCAACGTCAGGATGGTCGTCAGCGCCAGGTACCAGATCGTCGCAACGAGCAGCAGCGGCACGGTCTGGTAGGTGCGCGCGTAAACCATCTGCGCAGAATAGAGCAGATCCGGCAGGGCCAAAACCGAAACGAGCGAGGTGAATTTCAGCATCGAGATCGTATCGTTGCCGATCGGCGGGATGACGATGCGCAGCGCCTGTGGCAGCACAATACGGCGCAGCGTCTGTCCACGCGTCATGCCGAGCGTTGCGGCCGCCTCTGTCTGGCCCGCATTGATCGCCTGGATGCCAGCGCGGATCATTTCGGCCGCATAGGCGCTTTCGGTGAAGGCAAGCCCCATAATGGCGGCGCTGAATGGCGTGATCAACTCGTTGGTGTTCCAGGAGACGAGCTTCGGCCCGTCGAATGGGATGCCAATCGACACTTCCGGGAGGAGCAGCGCCAGATTGTACCAGAAGATCATCTGCACGAGCGGCGGAACGCCTCGGAAGAACCAGATCCAGCCCCAGCTCGCCGCCTGGAAAACCCGGCTCGACGACAGGCGCATGATCGCCAACAGCACACCGATCGCAAGCCCGATGACCATGGCGAGCACGGTAAGCACGAGCGTCATGCCGAGGCCGGAAAGAATGGCCGGATTGAGCATGTACCGGCCGACCACGCCCCATTGCATGTTCTGGTTGGTGACCAGCACCTGCAGGAAAATGATGGCGAACACTGCGAGAAAAATCCCGCCGATCCAGTGACCGATCCTTGGCGCGGCGATCGGCTTGAGGTGGTGTATCGAGGGGCGGTTCGGTCGGTCGGACATCGATGCTCTTTCTGCGGTGGCAAACACCGGCCTATCGATATGAACCGATGGCCGGCGCTGATTGTTAGAGATCCGCCGGGTGTTCTTCGGTAATCAGGAGCGCCTTCTTCAGCACGCCTGAGTCGTTGATGCCCCATTTAGTCATGATCTTTTCATAAGAGCCATCGTCGATCATCGACTGAATGGTGTCGGTGAGGATTTGCCCGAGCGGATCGCCCTTACGCACGCCGATGCAGCTATTGACAGCCGCCAGCACGAGTTCCGACACCTTCATGTCGCCGGTTTGCTTTGCCATATAGGCAAGCTTGACGGAAGCTGCTGCCGTCGCCTGGGCGCGGTTGGAGCGCACTGCGAGTTCGGCCTGAGCCTGGGTGCCGTGGGTCTGGACAGTGACCGGCTTGTCCTTGCACTCGTTGGCGTTGAGCTTCTCCATCAAGTCCAGGTCCCAGGAACCGTTCAGGACGGCGATCGTCAGGCCGCAGACTTCGGAGGTCTTCTTGATGTCGAGCTTGCTACTTGTGGGATAGGCGAGCGAAGTGCCGATCTTGCGCTGCGATACGAAATCGATCGTTTTCAGGCGCTCGGCCGTCGTGCCGAAGGATGAGAAGCCGGCGTCGAAGCGCTTGGCCATAAGACCCGGGATGATCGCGTCGAAACTCGTACCTTCGAAAGTGAAGGGAACACCAAGTCGGGTCTGGATTTCCTTGGCGATATCCACGCTCCAACCCTTCAGCTGGCCATCGGCATCGGTGAATTCGTCGGGTGCCCAGTCGTTGAAGACGGCAGCCTTGATGCCCTTGTCCTTATACTGCTGCGGCAATGCATCGTGCAGCGCCGGAATGACGTCGGCAAAGGCGGGAAAAGATATCATGACTGCCAGAATGCAGCCGGTAACCAATGATTTCAGCATTTCAACCCTCCGTTTGAGACGGGCATTCGGCCCATCGGTTCTGTTCCCTCGTTCCCTATATTGCATGCAAATCTTTTGGCGAGAACGTTCTCACATATCAGACACACAGATTGACGGCGCGTCAAGCGGTGGATCTGATAATTGTTCGACGGTTTCGTTGAAATTAACGCAAAATGCTTTTAGATCTGGATGAAGGCCACTTTCGGTTACCGTTCCCCGCCAATCAGATTTCTCTGTTTTGCTTGGTCATTTGTGAGAAGGATGAGCTATTGAGCTCGAAGAGCAAGGCAACGATCGCTGATGTCGCGCGAGTCGCAGGCGTGTCCACAGCAACGGCAGGCCGCGTATTGGGCGGCTACGGATATACCAGCGAGGAGAAGAAGGCGCAGGTCCTCAAGGCCGCCCATGACCTCGGATACCGGCCGAACGCGCTCGCCCGCAGCCTCATCACTGGCAAGACGCGGACGCTCGGCGTCGTCGCGGGCGATATTCAAAACCCGTTTTATGCGTCCGTCATCCGTGGCATTTCCAACGTCGCCGACGCGAACGGGTTCGGCCTGCTGATCACCAACAGCGACGAAATTCCGGCTCGCGAAATTCACGCGGTCGAGCTTCTGGCGCAAAAGCAGGTGGACGGGCTGATCGTCACGCCGATCGACACACGCAAAGCTCGTCACCTCTTCAACCTCAAGGCGATGGGCATGCCGCTTGTGCTGATCGATCGCGCAGTCGGCGGCCTCATGGTCGACCGGGTTGCCACTGACAATGTCGCAGCTGCCGAACAGGCCATCCGCCATCTCATCGGCGAAGGCCACCGACTGATCGGCATCGTTGCGGAACTCGTCGATGAAAATTTCATGAGCCTCGACGACTTTGTGGCTCATGCGATCGCTGGCGATCCCATCGAAAGCGAGACGCTCTATCCAAGCTGGCAGCGGCTTCTTGGCTATATTCGTGCCCATCGCATCGCTGGCCTGACGGTCCACCCTCGCCTCATCATGCGCGCAGGCAGCTATTCTGCCCAAGCGGCGGAGGCCGCCGTGCCGCCTGTCATGACTAGCCCGAACCGGCCCACAGCACTCTTCACAACCGACGGCACGATGTCTGAGGGGACCATGCGGGCGTTAACCACGCTCAAGCTCTCCGCACCCGAGGATCTTTCGCTCGTGTGCTTCGACGATCTCGACTGGATGAGCTTCCTGCGCCCCGGCATCACCACCATATCCCAGCCGCGGCTGGCCATGGGCGAAGCTGCAGCCCGCATGCTACTTGAACGGGTTCGTGGCGCCGATTATCCGAGCCGAACAGTTCTCATGCCGGCGGAGTTGATCGAGCGCGGGTCTGTTTCACGCATTTAAAGCGCTCTTGCAACCGCATCTCGCACCATAAAAAAGTTTGCAATCCTCGACAATAGCTTTTAGATGAGAGCGTTCTCACTTCTTTCTCAGGACTTGTTATGACCGCTCCCGTCAGAATTCTCGCTTTTGGTGACAACGTCGTTGATTGCTATCGCGACCAGAGCTTGATGTTCCCAGGCGGGAACTGCGTGAACCACGCTGTGTTTGCCAGGCGCGCCGGTGCCGAGACGGCTTATATAGGCGCGGTCTGCGACGACGATGCGGGGCGGTTGATCAGGGCATCCCTTGACGCCGAGGACGTCGATACCTCCCTGATGAGGACCGAGCCGGGCCAGACGGCATACTGCGTCATCGAGACCGAAGACGGCGACCGGGTGTTTGTCGGCGCCAATCTCGGCCCGTCGATCATCGCGCCTAAAGCCGGTGACTTGGCCTGGCTCACGGATTTCGATGCGGTCCATACCAGCCGCTCAAGCCATGTCGATGCCTGGCTTCCGCGTTTTGCGGCTAAAGCAAAGGTATCTTACGACCTTGCCACCGTCCACGATCCGGACCGGGTGGCGGCTGTGGCATCGCATTGCTTCCTGTTGGCGTTCTCGGGTAGCGGCCTATCTCAACAAGAAGCTATTGCCCTAGCTGGCACTGCTCGAAACAACGGTGCGCAGTGGAGCCTGGTGACGCGGGGCGACGAAGGAGCGCTCCTTCTTGGTGAGGCGGGGCTTTTTGAGGTCCCCGTCCGACCGGTCAATGCGGTCGACACTCTCGGCGCCGGCGACACCTTCATCGCTAACGTGCTGGTCGGTCTACTCAAACGCGACGATCCCGATGCCCTGCTTGCCGCTGCGGCAGGAGCTGCCGCGGAAACCTGCCTTATGCCAGGCGCGTTTGGGTATTCAGCACCAATGTCGGTCGATCTTCGTAACATGATGACGCTGGAGCAGATCTACTCCACTACGAGACCGGCATTAAGTCGCCACGAACTCTAAGTCACCGACATCCGCTTGGAGACGCTGATTAAAAAAAATTACCATCGGCCGGCGTGTTCTGAGCGAACTGCTGATACGCCGGTCTTGAAGAGACTCAAACCGGCGCCCTGCAATTCTAGAGGCTTTAGGCAATCCAAGGATTAATAACTCTCATTCCGGCCGCCTCGAACGAGCTTGTATCTCGCGTTGCGACCGCGAGATGGCTTTCTGCTGCCGTAGCAGCGATGTATCCGTCAGCCTTCGCGATGGCCTTTCCGGCCTTTTGGCCGCCGGCCATCAGCGCCGCGTAGAAACGCGAGGTACCGACATTAAAAGGCAGAATACGCCCGTCAAAGAGCGGAAGAACTTCACCTTCAAGGCGATCCTTGAGAATTGACTGACGCTTCCCTACGGGCATTGAGGCAATTCCGAAACGAAGTTCGGCAATGGAAATCGCAGAGATGAACAGCGTCTCGATAGCCTGTGCATCCAACCAAGTCAGCACAGCAGCATCGGGAGCCGGCTTCCACGGCTCTGATATTACATTAGTGTCCAGCAAGATCATTCGAAAGTCATCGGTTCTGCCGGGGCTCTGTCGCGCTGGTGTTGCAGCGCTTCAACGTCACTGTTTGACAATTCGGCGTCACGGCCTATGGACGCGAGCAATGATCCGAGTTTCACGCGTCCAGATGGACGAACTGCGGCTTCAAGGATGTCACGAATTTCGGCTTCGGTGCTACGGCCGTGGTGAGCTGCTCGCGCGCGCAGCGCTCGATGCGTTTCATCAGATATGTTTCGAATGGTGACCGCTGCTATGAGCATTATCCTATCTATCGTCTCACTGCGCTATCACTACACAAAAAATGATATCACTCTTCAAGTCGTGCTGCAAGGATGGAACACGAACCTCATTTTAAGCTCTTGAAGGGATGTGAACTGCTGTTGCCCATAAAAATGCAAATCTACATGGGCGCTAAGCGTCTGATTGTCCTTGTATCCGCCAGGCCTGAGAGACAGCAAATGAGATGACTTGTTGTAGCGACGCATTCAAGGTTACCGAATTGCTAAATGCCATTTCGTAATCCTTTAAGGCGAATCGCCAGCAACAAGCGTCACTCGTTCAAAAGTTCTCGGCTTCAGACTTCCAATCGTACGAAATCAGACGCACAGTGCTTAAACTCTCCCTAACCACTTTGCTTGCGATCGTTTTAAGAGCCGCCGTTTATGATTGCGTGAAATACAAGAAAGCATCCGCAATGAGCATACGGCTTCAGTCGCAATGGGTTTTACGGTGGATCGTGCCGGCGTGCGTATCCCTCTTGGTATGCGGCCTGCTTCTATTGGCGCTTGTTTGGGCGGCAGGGCGAACTGACGAAGTAGCCGCTGTTCGCCAGCGCGATCTCGTGACGCTAACCGTTTCAAAATTGAAGGCGGGATTGGCGCACGATCAAGAGAGCGCCACCGTGTGGGATGACGCCGTTAGAAATGTCGCGAGCGGCAACCTTGAGTGGGTCGAGGCGAACTTGGGCTCATGGATGCACAGCTATTTCGGACATGACGCCGCATTAGTGCTGCGGACAGATCTGTCGCCACTCTATCAGTTTACGGCCGATGCGGAGGATGCTCCCGCCCCGGACGATCTCAAAAGAGCCTACCTGCCACTGGCACTAAGACTCCAGGCTCGTCTGGCGGCTGGTGATACCGAAGGCACGAATGATAGAGTTCTTTCCATCGGAGAGTCGGACCTACGTTATGTTGGCTTCCGACCAGCTATCGTCAGCGTTAAACCAATTGTCTCTGACTCAGGGGACATCGACCAGGTTCCTGGGCAGGAAAGGCTCCACGTCGCTGTCCGCTTCCTTGATGGAGACCTACCAGCAATTATTGGAAGCGAGTATGCTTTCGATGCTTTGGAATTCTCTGCGAAGCAGCCGCGTGGGCGCAATTTGGCATTCGTCCCGTTGCGAGCGAAGGATGGCCAGGTGTTCGGGTATTTTCACTGGAGACCATTCCAGCCAGGCAAACAGGTTCTGAACAATACCGCTCCTGCTCTTCTCCTTGCATTTGTAGCCTTATTTTCTGGGGCAAGCCTCGCTGGTGGAGCGTTTTGGCGGCGCTCCGAACGGCTGGCGACAAGTCGAGCTGAGCTGAAACATCAGGCATCACACGACGTGCTGACGGGGCTTGCAAACCGCGCCCATTTTAGCCAACAGCTGGACTTGCGGCTTCGCCGCGCCCAAGCTGACGAGGAGCATTGCCTTTTGTTCGTCGATCTTGATCGCTTTAAGGCAGTGAATGATACGTTCGGCCATCCTGTCGGTGACGAGTTGATCGGCATGGCTGCGGCGCGTATGCGCGCTCTCCTGCCCGAGGCGCTCATTGCCCGTATAGGAGGCGACGAGTTCACGATCTTGCTTCACGCCGGAGACGCTCGAAACGCTGATGAGCTGTCGGACAACCTCGTGCGCGGGCTTAAGGTACCATTTGAGGTCGGGGCGTCGCATATCACTATCGGAGCGAGTGTTGGCGCAGCTCACTCGGTCGGCGCCTGCAATCCCGTGGAGCTTATGCGTCAGGCAGACATTGCGCTGTACCACGCGAAAGCCGCCGGTCGGAATACCTATGCGATATTTGGCGGGCATATGGACGAAGTTCTGCGCAAACGCCGCACTTTGGAAGACGACCTCCGTTCGGCGTTAGAGAGCGGAAGCCAACTGGAAGTTTTCTATCAGCCTGTGTTCGAGGCTAATGAGGGAAACCTTCACTCGCTCGAAGCGCTTGCGCGGTGGAAGCATCCCCTGATCGGTTACATCAGCCCTGAGGAATTCATACCCCTGGCGGAGGAAATCGGACTGATCAATGACATAGGCACTCTCGTCCTGGAGGATGCTTGCAAGACACTGGCGGAGTTTCCCGAGATCTCGATAGCAATCAACGCTTCCGCGCTCGAGCTCGCTGCGCCTGGGTACCCGCTCCGGGTCCTAACTACACTCGCGAAATGGCAGATCAGCCCAGGCAGGCTGGAAATCGAAATGACCGAGAGCGCAACGACGGGCGACGGGGTCGAACTCGAAAGAACGATTTCGATGTTGCGAAAAGCAGGGGTGCAGTTTGCCATCGACGATTTCGGAACGGGCTACTCGTCTTTTTCTCGTGTTCAAAAGATTGAGGTCGATAGAATAAAAATCGATAAGTCTTTTATCGACGAGATGCACCGCAATGACAGCAAGGCACTTGTCGTCGCGATGATCGATATGGCACGAGCCAAAGGCCTTAAAATCACGGCTGAAGGTGTAGAAACGAGCGAGCAGCAATCCGTATTGAAGAGCCTTGGCTGTGATAGTCTACAAGGATTTCTACTCTCCCGTCCCATGCCCCGGTCGGCCGTGGTCGCGCTGATGTTAAAGATAAGACAGGAATCGAGCGATGCAATTGCACTTTTTGCCAAGTAGTTGATGTGCGGCCCTATTGAGTTGTATTGCAATCCACATATTTCATACAAATGTGTGCTGCGATATTTGGATTAGGGCCGACTTTTGGAACCGGCCCCTTGGGCAGCGCGAGCAATCGGTCTTTCGGAAGCGTTATGTTCGCTGGCCCCGCGGATAGGCTTCCTTCATAGCCGGCATCTTCGGAGACCAATCCGAGTTTCTCTGCCTCTACCGCTACACCGTCGGAAATCTTCGACATGTCTGCCTCAACGACACAGGCCACGCCACTCTTTTCGTAAGAAACCTTGGCCTGCCCCCTCAACTCGGCCGAGGGTAGTCGCTCGATCAATGTTGACCGAACCCTTTACGCTGAGGCGGCGTGACTTCTGGGCCTCCTTGCTCTTCCCATATTATCTGGAGCCTGCCGTTTTCAATCGGCTCGTAATGCCACGAAAGGTTCACCCGGCCTTCTGCAACCGAAAGCGCGCCATATTTGGCGGCATTCGTTGCGAGCTCATGCAGGGCGAGCGAGAGGGATACCACCGCCTTCGGCGATAACGGCAGGCTCGGCCAGTTTGAGATACCCTCTTTCGGCCTATCAGTTGGAGCCTCTCCGACAAAGACTCGTTGCAGATGAAACCTACGCAGCCATTACGGCCTCGACCCAAGCAGACTGGCCGCAGGAATGGATATTGAGAGCATTATAAGTCTCATCGTTGACGAACACCGTGAGGATGCTGCGAGGCGGACGCACGCAACTATTTTAAGCGGCGAGCTCGATACGATTGCCTTCGCTGTAAAGCGTGGCCCAAGGATTATTCGGTAGGTGCTTTTGGGCGATGTCTTCGTGACGAGACCGGGACACCATCAATTTGTACTGGTGCTGTCTTCGAGTAGGGCGATAACACAGCTGGCTGGTTCAGTCGCGTCCGTCAATGACGCGCCACCGTTCGCAATTCTCGCCAGTCGCGATAAAATCGTTTCTACTGCGACCGTGTCACTGCTCTTGCCCGGCGATAGCGCTAATCTGGCGCGAATTTCTGCGAGCAACAGGGCCAGTTTCGAAATCTCGTCCATCTGTTACTCTGCAATGTTTCCGACGTCCTGCACCTCTCTATTAGTTTTGCAGAATATGCAACTATTATGATTTTGGCTCACATTAAGGTTGGATCCTTTCTACACGTTGTGACCCTGACATGGGCAGGCAGGGAAATAGCCGGAACGACCATCCCGAAGGCGACATTGTCGCGAGCGTCCCTCATGGAGACGCATACGGCAGCTTCGTATTTAACGTCCAAAATAAAGATACTTGCGGATGGAACTTCGGCCCGTCGAACTGGTTCGCTCAAAGGACGTGAACGGGCTGCCTGTTCAACCCTTGCGCGTTTCGGAGGCCGACCTATCGGCTAAGCCTATCATAACGCTACAGGAGAGACCCATGCGCGCTTTAGTCTGGCACGGCAAGGAAGACATCCGATGCGATACGGTGTCGGACCCGGAAATCGAGCATCCACGTGACGCCATTATCAAAGTGACGAGCTGTGCAATCTGCGGCTCGGACCTGCACCTCTTCCACAATTTCATTCCAGCGATGAAGCCAGGCGACATCATGGGGCATGAGATGATGGGCGAAGTGGTCGAGACCGGCTCCGAAATCAACGGCGCGCTCAAGAAGGGCGACCGCATCGTCGTCCCGTTCACCATCACTTGCGGGGAATGCGACCAGTGCAAACGCGGCAACTTTTCGGTTTGCGAGCGGTCGAATCGAAAGAAGGACTTGGGTGATAAAGCATTCGGCCACACCACGGCTGGCCTGTTCGGCTACACCCACCTTACAGGCGGCTATCCAGGGGGACAGGCAGAGTACCTGCGCGTGCCTTTTGCCGATAAGACCCATATCAAGGTTCCAGACAGCCTGACGGATGAGCAGGTGCTTTTCCTGGGCGATATTTTCCCGACCGGCTGGCAGGCCGCTGCCCAGTGCGATATCGAGCCCACCGACACGGTGGTGGTCTGGGGCTGCGGCCCGGTTGGCCAGATGACGATCCGTAGTGCCGTGCTTCTCGGAGCCAAGCAGGTGGTCGCCATCGACTGCATTGCCGAGCGACTTTCCATGGCTGAGGCTGGCGGCGCGATCACCATCAACTTCATGGATGAAAGCGTCGTTGAGCGATTGAACGAGCTCACCGGCGGCAAAGGACCGGAAAAGTGTATCGATGCCGTCGGACTTGAAAGCCATGTATCGATGAGCCAGCCCGACACGCTGTTGGACCGCGCCAAGCAGATGGTCATGCTGGAAAGCGATCGTCCGCATGTGTTGCGCGAAATGATTTATGTCTGCCGCCCCGCCGGCATCATCTCGATCCCGGGCGTCTACAGCGGTCTGATCGACAAGTTGCCGATGGGCATGGCGATGAACAAGGGCCTCTCGTTCCGGATGGGCCAGACTCATGTCAAGCGGTGGACCGACGATCTTCTGCGGCGCATCGAGGAGGGGCAGATCGACCCAAGTTTCGTCATCACCCATACCGTCGGGCTCGAAGAGGGCCCGGAAATGTACAAGGTATTTCGAGATAAGCAGGACAGCTGCATCAAGGTTGTTTTGAAACCATAACCGAGGGCCGCAACAATGTCTTTTCTCACCAACTTGACCCGCTCTCAGGGTGATCCGAAAATCCTGCAGTCGGGTCCGAGTTCGCTCAGTTCATCCGACCGGTTGGCGCGCAATCTTGGCTGGTTCAGCATTGGCCTTGGCCTTGCCGAGCTGTTTGCCGCTGCGAAGATCACCAGCGCGCTTGGCATGCAAGGCAAGGAAAACCTGGTGCGTGCTTACGGGGTGCGCGAGATCGCTTCCGGTTTCTTGACCCTGTCGGTGGACAAGCAGGCGGGGCTTGCAAGTCGTCTGGTGGGTGACGCGCTGGATATTGCGACCCTGGCCACCGCCATTCGTCCCGATAACCGCAAACGCGGCAACGCAGCTCTGGCTCTGGTGATGGTCGCCGGCGTCACTCTTCTCGACATGATCGCCGCGGGCGCGACCACCGTCCGACACACCCGCCGCCAGGGCCAGGCTCGCAGCTATGGTGACCGCAGCGGTTTTCCCAAGGGGATCGAAGCTGCGCGCGCAGCCGCTCGCAAACATCTCGCGGATCTGCGATCGAAACCAAACAAAACGAGCAGCACTACCAAAAAGCCAACCAGCACTGATGATTGATGAGCCATCGTGCCGGGAGAGAGGTCTCTTGTCACGAGCCCACATCCTGCTCCGGAAACATGAGAGACAGCGACCATGACTGTCGAACAAATAGCCGGGGCCGGGCTGATGGTGCTCTTCCTGGCCGACATTTTCCTTACCGTCCTCTACGCTCGTGCCGGTACCGGATTGCTCGCGCCGCGCTGGAACCGTATTGTCTGGAGCTCGGTCAAAATCCTGGCTGGACTGTTCCGCCGCCGACGATCCGCAGCCCTATCCTTTGCCGGTCCCGTGATCGTTGTCGCGCTGATCGCATTTTGGGCCATCGGACTGACGACAGGCGCTGCACTGATCATCCGCCCCGAACTCGGCGACGCGATTCAGCCGAGCAACGGCGGCGCGTCGACGGACTTCGTGACCGCTCTTCTAGTGGCCGGCAATAGTCTCTTGATCGTCGGAGGTGGCGATTATTCGCCCCATACCTCTGCCACGCGCATTCTCTTCCTCGTCAATTCGCTGATCGGCGCATCGGTATTGTCGCTGGTGCTGAGCTATCTGGTGCAGGTCTACTCCGCCTTGCGTGAACGCAACGCTTTGGCGCTCACCGTCGATCTACTGACCGGCGGCACGGGCGACGCGGCCGAAATGCTTGCCAGGCTCGGCCCTGAGGGCGACTTCAGCAACGCCACCAGCGAATTGGGTAATCTTGTGCGTTCGCTCGCATTGACGAAGGAGGCGCACCATTTCTATCCGCTGCTGTTCTACTTTCGCTTTACGGAACCGCTTTATTCGGTGTCACGGATGATATTTATCTTGCTGGACCTCGCGACGCTCATCGACACCACGCTCGATCGGCAGAAGCATGGCGTATTTGTACGCTCGGCTCCCGTCGGGTCCCTGCAAAGCTGCGCCCGCCTTTTGCTTGCAACACTGGATCGAAATTTCCCGACAGCCGATGAGAAACAAACCCACTCGCGGACTGGAGATTTTGAAGCGAGCTATGCCGCGGCTTTGGCGGTTTTACGCAATGCCGGCATCGAGACGAAACCAGATGCCGAGCGGTATGCCGATCAACGCAGCCAGTGGGAACCGCTCATACGCCGCGTAGGGCCAGCGTTGGGATACGGCATGGACGAGATCGACTGCCGCCGCCCACTGGAGCAAGCCGCTACCTTCGAGTGAGGGAACGCTGCAATCACTCGGATGCGCCGTTGATCGCAGGACCCTAAGAACTATCTCCCTTCGACGGGCAACTGCAGGAAATCCGATGACGAGACCACCGATCGATGATGCAGTGCCTCCGAAACATAAGCTCGATGGCGTCGTTCACGTCCGAGGTGCACGGGAACATAATCTCAAGAACGTCGACGTCGACATCCCACGGGACGCGCTTGTCGTCTTCACCGGTGTCTCCGGATCCGGAAAATCCTCGCTCGCATTCAGTACCCTCTACGCCGAGGCCCAGCGCCGCTACCTGGAATCCGTGTCTCCCTATGCCCGCCGTCTCTTCACCCAGATGAGCGTGCCTGACGTCGACCGGATCGAAGGTCTCCCACCCGCTGTCGCCCTGCAGCAGCAACGCGGATCGCCAACGGCACGCTCCTCGGTCGGAAGCGTGACGACAATCTCGAACCTCCTTCGGATGCTCTATTCGCGGGCGGGCACGTATCCGCCGGGCCAACCGCACCTCGATGCAGAGTCGTTCTCGGCGAACACGCCGGAGGGTGCCTGCCCGCAATGCCACGGTCTTGGTCGGGTCCACGAGGTGACCGAAGCGTCCATGGTGCCGGATCCCTCGCTGACCATTCGCGAGCGCGCGGTGGCAGCATGGCCTTTGGCATGGGGCGGGCAAAACCTGAGGGATATTCTCATCACGCTCGGCATTGATGTCGACAGGCCGTGGCGGGAGCTTCCGGAGAAAACCCGCCAGTGGATCCTGTTCACGGATGAGCAGCCCGTCGTTCCGGTCTATCCGGGTCTCACGCACGACCAGGTGAAGCGCGCCGTAACGCGCAAGGACGAGCCCTCTTACATGGGTACGTTCTCTAGCGCCCAACGGCACGTCACGCACAGCTTCGCCACGACGCAGAGTGCCATGATGAAGAAGCGCGCTGCCCGCTACATGATCAGCAGCGCCTGCCCGCTGTGCGAGGGCAAGCGGCTGCGCAAGGAGTCGCTCTCGGTGACCTTCGAGGGCTTCGACTATGCCGAAATCAGCAGGCTGCCGATGGCGCGGTTCTCCGACATCTTCGCGCCTTACGCGGATGCCGATGCCAGGAAGCTCAAGACCATGCGGAAAGAGCATCCGGAAAAGGCAATGGTCGTCCAGCGGATCGCTGCAGACCTCTGCCGACGGATGGATGTCCTTCTCGATCTCGGCCTCGGCTACCTCACGCTTGAGCGTAGCACGCCGACCCTGTCTCCGGGCGAGCTCCAGCGGCTTCGCCTGGCGACCCAGGTCGTCTCGAACCTCTTCGGCGTCGTCTATGTCATGGATGAGCCCTCTGCAGGCTTGCACCCGGCCGATACCGAAGCGCTGTTGCGGGCGCTCGACGGGCTGAAGGCGATCGGAAATTCGCTGTTCGTCGTGGAGCACGAGCTCGACGTCGTCCGCCACGCGGACTGGATCGTCGACGTGGGTCCGGCAGCCGGCGAGTTGGGTGGGGAGATCCTCTATAGCGGCCCACCGGAAGGTCTGCGGAAGGTCGAGCGATCGGAAACCGCCAGGCATCTTTTTGCGGAAGCCGGCAAACCGGCTGGACGTCGGAGAGAACCGGATGGATGGCTTCGCCTATCCGGCGTCACAAGAAACAATCTCCGTGATGTGGATTGCAAATTTCCGCTGGGAGTCATGACGACGGTGACCGGTATCTCTGGGTCTGGCAAGTCGACCCTGGTCAGCCAGGCGCTCGTCGAGCTTGTCGGCGAGGCACTTGGCGCTCCTGTTCGTGTGGAAAACGATGCGGAGGATGACGTTGTCCTGGAGGTAGAGCCGGGCTCGCCGACGCAGGGCAAGATCGAAGGTGGGTTGGACAGCATCCGACGCCTCATTGAGGTTGACCAGAAGCCGATCGGCCGGACGCCCCGCTCCAACCTCGCGACGTACACCGGCCTCTTCGATCATGTTCGCTCGCTGTTTGCCGCCACTCCAGAGGCAAAGAAGCGCCGCTACGACGCCGGGCGTTTCTCCTTCAATGTTGCCAAAGGCCGCTGCCCCCGCTGCGAAGGCGAAGGCTTTGTCATGGTCGAGCTGCTCTTCCTACCAAGCGTCTATGCCCCCTGCCCGTCTTGCCATGGCACCCGCTACAACCCGCAGACCTTGGAGATCACGTACCGGGACAAGAACATCGCGCAGGTTCTCGGGCTGACCGTCGCGGATGCCCGGGACTTCTTCGATGACGCCCCGAGTGTTCGCTCGTCATTGAAGGTCCTCAGGGAAGTCGGCTTGAGTTACCTTCGGCTCGGCCAGCCCGCGACCGAGTTCTCCGGCGGGGAAGCTCAACGCATCAAGCTGGCAACGGAACTGCAGCGCGCCCAGAAGGGCGGCGCGCTATACGTGCTGGATGAGCCCACGACAGGCTTGCATCCGTCGGATGTCGAGCGGCTGATCGCACAGCTCAATGCGTTGGTCGACACTGGAAACACGGTGATTGTCGTCGATCACGACATGACTCTTGCTGCGGCGAGCGACTGGGTTATCGACATCGGTCCAGGCGCCGGCGATGAAGGCGGCAGGATCGTCGCAAGCGGGACACCGGAGCAGGTTGCCCTTGCAGTAGACAGCCGGACAGCACCTTATCTTAAGCGAGTTCTCCCGCCCAACTGACAATCAAGTCAATCGAACCATCACCTTAAAGGTAGTTGCGCTTCAAGCAAATGCCGTTCGGGTCGCGCTGCCAAGCTCGTGCAAACAGGCATCATTCCGGATAGCGAGCATCGGCAACATCGAAGCCGCGCACTTGGCCGACTGAGAGCTACGGCTCATTTTCGTCAGTACTTTGAAGTTCTGGCGCTCATGGCCGCTTATCGGCGAGGATAGCCAACTTATGGATCTGTGGCGGCTTGGCAAATAGGTCTCCTGCCTCTGCCTTGGCCATCAAAGCTGCAGCGACTTGGCCATTTAAGTGAGCATCTCTTCCATCCTCGTCGTCAAAAGTATCAAAGATCGCAAACGAACTCGGACCTTCCTGGATCGCATACCAGGAAATCGTGCCTGGCTCCGCGTTGACGAGAGGTATGGCTGATCTCAGGAAATCGGCGACCTCCTGCTCCTTGCCGGGTTTTGCTTCAAGCGGAACGTAGAGCGCGAATTTGGTCATGACCGTCTCCATGGGCACCTGATCGTGCCGCAAGCTGCTATACCACCGTTAGCCGCCGGATGTTTCGAGATCGGGCAAATAAAGATTTCCAAGGGAAAGCTCGGGTTGATCTCGGATTGCGACCCCTCGGAAAAGTTGGAAAATAAAGGTCGCGGATCAAAGCTCCTGAACGGAGTCGATCCATTGGTCACCAAATAAATTGAGCGGCCCGTCCGGCCAGCGAATGTTTGTCGATGCGGGTCGAGCTATTCTCGAACGCGATCGTAATCTTCTTGCGCGCGCTTCAGCTCCCGACCGTAGGTCATGGACCAGGCGTAGAGCGCCTCGAACGGCTGCTGAAGGGAGCGGCCGAGCGGGGTGATGGTATATTCAACGCCGACCGGTGTCGTCGTCGTGAGCACTTCACGGCGAACGAGCCCATTGCGCTCCAGGCGCTTCAATGCGTCGGCAAGCGCTTTGTGCGTAATTCCGTCCAGGCGCCGCATGATCTCGTTGAAGCGTGATGGCCGAGTACACAGGACGGTCAGGATAAGGACCGACCACTTGTTGGCGATCTGCTCAAGCACGGGCCGGGCCTTCTCAACGTCAAGCAATGCCTCGACTGAAACAACTTTGTGGCTATGAGACGAGCAAGCTTTAATGAGCGCGCCTTCTTTCATTGCGGACATAGGTATACTCCTCGATATCTGCTTTACAGATAGTGCGTAATTGACCGTAGGTATAGAGCATATATCTTAGCTCCATCAGTGTTGGTGGAGTTAACATGAGCAGACTAGCAAACAAGGTTTCCCTGGTAATTGGCGGTGTCGGTGGTATCGGCGGAGCCGTTTCTCAAAGGTTCGCGAGAGAGGGAGCGCAGGTCTACGCGACCAGCCGCAAGGACGCGGAGAGCAAACCTGAATCAGCCGGCATGGGCAGCGTCCACACGATCCGGGCGGATGCCAGCGACAACGCGGATCTTCAGCGCGTCTTCGAGCAGATCCGGTCGGAACATGGCCGCATCGACGTCCTCGTCTTCAATGCAGGCCTATCGGAATATGCACCCCTTGGAGACATTTCTGAGGATCATTTCGATCGGACATTCGGCCTGAACGTCCGATCCCTCGTGTTCACGGCGCAAGGCGCCATCGACATCATGCAGCCTGGCGGAACGATCGTGCTGATTGGCTCCATTGCGGGCGATATCGGCACAAAAGGATATGGCGTCTATGGTGCAACAAAGGCCGCGGTCCGTTCGTTCACACGAACGTGGGCAAACGAACTTGCTCCGAAAGGCATTCGCGTCAACGTTGTTAGCCCTGGACCGACCGATACGGCGATGATGGCAAATGCCTCACAGGAGGTTCGAGACGCACTGTCTAGCATGATCCCTCTCGGGCGTATGGGTAGACCTGATGAGGTGGCGGCAGCCGCCCTCTTCCTTGCGAGCGACGAGAGCAGTTTTACGACAGGTGCAGAAATAGCCGTTGATGGGGGTATGGCTCAGATCTGACGGCTGCCTTCGACGGACGCCGGAAATGAGACCCAATCCAAGGCAAAGACAGGGCGACCGCGACCAAGTCTTCATCAGGAATGACGCGAGTCATCATTCCTGGTGAAGCAAGCCTCGTAGTAGACATTAGATGTTGGTGTCACATACACTATAGGCCAAAAAATCCGTGTAATTCCGTTCATCCCCGCCCCAAAAGGCCTCGCGCACATAGGGCGTGAGCGGCAGGTTGCGACGAAACCGTTCCGGCAGATCGGGGTTCGATGTGAAGAACCGACCGAACGCAACAGCGTCAGCATCACCACGTTCTATGATCGACCCGGCGTCATCGTGGTCAAATCCGCCGGCGGCGATGATAGGTCCCTTGAAGATCTTGCGCAGATAGGAGGACGCGACGGGTGCCTGCCCTTCAAGCACAGTTTCGACGCCGCTCACCCGCGGTTCAATGATGTGCAGATAGGCCAGACCATAGGCATTCAAGGCCTCGGCAAATGCGCCGAATGTCGCCTGCGGATCGCTGTCCGAAATCGCCCCCCAGGTGCCACTCGGCGAGATACGGACACCGACGCGATCGGCGCCGAACACCGAGATCAAGGCCTCGGTGAGTTCGAGCGGGAAACGCATCCGATTGTTGATCGAGCCGCCGTAAGCGTCGGTGCGCCTGTTCGTGCCGTCCTGAAGGAAGGTGTCGACGAGATAGCCGTTTGCGGCATGCAGTTCGATCCCGTCAAAACCTGCCGCCTTCGCCCGCTCGGCACCTCGTCGGAAGCTTTCGATCAGCGCTGGTATTTCTTCGAGTGCGATCTCCCGGTGTGGCGAAACGGGAACCCAGCCGTTTTGCGTGAAGGCCTTTCCTTCGAACGGCACAACAGAGGGTGCGATCGGGGCGGCGCCATCACTGAGATCGACATGGCTCTGACGGCCATCATGGGCGATCTGCATGACGATCAGACCGCCCTTGGCGTGGACGGCGTCCGTGATCTGCCGCCATCCCGCCACATGGGCGTCGGTATAGATGCCGGGCGCGCCAATATAACCGCGGCTGTCGTGCGAGGGATGTGCGGACTCGGTGATGAACAGACCGCCCTGAGACGCCCGCTGGCGATAATAGTCCACCATCATCGGACTGGGTGTCTCGTCCGGCAGCGCACGCAACCGGGTCGTTGGGGCGTGGACGACGCGATGACCGAGGTCAAGCGCGCCGATCCGCAGGGGGGTGAACAGTTTCGACATGATATGTACCTGAAGATGTTGCTTGAACGCGGAACTGGATTTCGAAGAGGTCAGGCCGAGAAGCTTGCTCGGGCTGCAAGGCCGTCGTGCCAGCGACGGGTCGCTGTGTTTGCCTCCGGTATGCCGAGTTGCAGCGCGCCGGTGGCGAAGGCGATCGTCACGAAAGCGGTGATATCGGCAGCCGAGAGCGCCGGTCCTGCTACGAAGGCCGCTTCGGCGAGACGGGCTTCCAGGTCCGCGTAGAAATCCTTGACCCGCTCCATCCCGCGATCGACCAGCGCCGGGATCTGTGCGTAATCATGCGGTCCTGCAATCGCGCGGTCCTTCAACCCTGCGGCCCGGTTGCGCACCGTTTCCATGACAGCGGCGAAGCCTTCGAGTTCCATCCGCCGCTCCCACATCTGGATGAGAGCCTTCTCCTGGGGGCTCGATCCGAGCAGGGGCGTCTCGGGGAACGCCTCGTCGAGGTAGCGCATGATGGCGGGAACTTCGCCGATCGCGGGGCCATCCTCGAGCACGAGGGTGGGCACGACACGGCGCGGGTTGATCGCGACATAGGCCTCTGAGAATTGTTCCTTGGCGCCGAGATCGACGGGCACCTGGGGCAACTCGATGCCTTTCTCGGCGACGAAGATGCGGACACGGCGCGAGTTCGGCGAGCCGTTCGACTGGTAGAGTTTGAGGTCGGTGGTCATGCAGATGTCCTTGAAGATGAGGGTCAGATAGAAGGGGTGTTAGAGCTTGGAGCCGCCGTCGACGCGGATGGTGTCGCCGCTAATCCAGCGCGCCTGCTCCGAGGCGAGGAAGGCGATGGCGTCGGCAATGTCCTCTGGCGTGGCCATGCGCTTCAGCGCCTGCATGCCAAGCGTGAACTCACGGCCCTGGTCGGTCTTGGCAAAATTCGACATGTCGGTCGGCACGACGCCCGGAGCTACCGCGTTCACACGGATGCCCTTGGAGCCGAGTGCCACAGCGAAGTGCTTGACGAGGGTGTCGATCGCCCCCTTGGTCGATGCATAGGCCGAAAGGTTGCCGACTGCGGCATCCGCCGCGAGCGACGAGAGGAGCACCACGCTCGAACGTTCGCCGAGGATCGGCAAGAGCTGCTGGACGAGGAAGAAAGGCGCGCGGACGTTGACGGCGAACAGCCGGTCGAAATCCTCGACGGTCGTTTCCTCGATCGTCGCAGCCTGCGACGTACCGGCATTGGCGACGAGGATATCGAGACGGTCCCCGACGATGGCACGGACCTGTCTGGCGAGGTCGTGCGGTCCATTTGGGGAGGACAGGTCGGCGCCGAGCGCTTCGGCGCGGCCACCGGCATCGCGGATTTCCTTGACGACGGCCTTGGCTTCGTCGGCGCCGCGGCCATAGTGGACGAGGACCTGGGCTCCGGCCTTAGCGAGTGCGAGTGCGGTGGCGCGGCCGATGCCCCGCGAGGCGCCGGTGACGAGTGCGGTCTTTCCTTTGCATTCAGTCATGATGAGTCTCCTTGAGACGTGAGGGATCGCTCGGGGTCCGCGGGTTCGCGCGGATGCCGTTTGATCGGTTGGCTTTTTGGGGTCCGGGTTCGCTCGGCCGTCAGGCGTCCAGGAACAGCGTGGCGTGGGCCACGAACAGCTCCGGATACTGGTAGATCGAGCCGTGGCCCGAGTCCGGATAGATGATGAGCTGCGCGTTCGGCAGATTCTGCTGGAGCGTCAGCGAATGCGCGGTCGGGATGATCACGTCATCACTGCCCTGTACAACGAGCGTGGGCTGCTTGATCGACTTCAGGTAATCGAGCGCGTTCTCGTCCGGCGTAATCCACTTGCCGATCGCCTCGCCCTGCGCGGCAACGGTCTGCACGCTCACTTCCGGATCGCGATCCTTGCGACGCCACTTGCGCTCGATGAAAGCGAGGCCGGCCTCCTGGCTGGTCGCCGTCGGCTTGAAGTGGACCGCCAGCCAGAGATGTTCGGGCGGATCATAGGTGGCGGAGAAGATCGCGTTCGACCGGCTGGCCGTCATGTCGTTGCCGCGATGGCCGGTGCCGACAAGGATGACCTTGCGGACGAGATCCCCGCCCTGGAGTGCGATTTCCTGTGCGACGAAGCCGCCGATCGAAATGCCGAGTACGTCGACCTCGGTCAAGCCCAGCGCCCGGATAAAGGCGATGGCGTTCGCGCCCATTTCCTGGAAACTGGTCGGGGTCTCGCCCGACGAGTTCGACACGCCGGCATTGTTGAACAGGATCACTTCGCGATCTTCGGCGAGACCGTCGGTGACGGCCGGGTCCCAATAGTCCATCGTGCCGGTGTAGTGCTGGTTGAGGACGACAGGCACGTCGCCGGCCTTGCCGAAACGGCGATAGGCGAAGCGGATGCCGTTAGCCTCGACGAACTGGGTCGGGGCGGTCTCGTGCGTATAGGCGGTCATGGCAAATTCCAATCGTGAAAGAGAGTTGGTTGGGAAATCAGCCGGCGGACTTGCCGCCATCGACGCTCAGGATCTGCCCGGTCATGTAACCGGCCTGATCGGAGGCGAGGAAGACGATGGCACCGGCCAGTTCGTCGACATGGCCTGCGCGCTTCATCGGGACGGTCGACAGCAGGCCAGCCTTGTTGTCCTCGTTGCCGGTGAAGCGATCGAGCATGTCGGTCTGGGTCGCGCCGGGGGCCACCGCATTCACCCGGATGCCGGCTCCTGCTGTCTCAAGCGCGGCCGACTTGGTGAAGCCCTCGACCGCATGCTTGCTGGCCGCATAGACCGACGCATAGGCGCCGCCGCGATGGCCGAAGGTCGAGCTGACATTGACGATGTTGCCGTGGCCCTGCGCATGCATCACACGAATCTCGTGCTTCATGCTGAGCAGCGTGCCGAGCACATTGGTGTCGAACGTCGCTGCATAGCTCTCGGCGGTCTGGTCGACGATGAGGCCGGGCTGGCCTTCGGTGCCGGCGGCGTTCACCGCGGCGTCGATCCGACCGAAGCGGGCAACGGTCTGGTCGATGAGTGCTGCGACCTCGTCATCCCGGCGGACATCCGTCTGGATGAAGAGCGCGTCGCCACCGATCGCCTTGAGTTCGACTTCGAGTGCTTTGCCCTCCGTTTCGCGGCGGCCGGCAACGACGACCGTGTCGCCCTGTTTGGCGAAGGCGAGAGCGGCAGCGCGGCCGATACCGGAGATGCCGCCAGTGATGAGAATGATTTTCTTGTCCATGACTTGTTCCTTTGTTTGCGTTTTCGAAGGCAAGGAGGGAGCGCTCACGGAAAGCCATTTTTGGCTCCCATGCCTTGCCGTCATCCGTCGCTTCGATGGATGATGATGTACGCCAAGGTTTCTCCGGTGAAAAAGACTTTGTGCGTAACGGAGCGATACCTGATAGGCATGGGTGCTATGGAACTTAGACATCTTCGCTACTTCATCGCAGTCGCCGAGGAGGGCAGCCTGACCGTCGCCGCCGAGAAGCGCCTGCATACCGCTCAGCCTTCGCTGAGCCGCCAGCTGCGTGATCTTGAGCTTGAGGTTGGAGCACAACTGTTCACCCGCAACGCGCGCGGGATCACGCTGACGCCGGCGGGAACTGCGTTTCTCGACCATGCGCGGCTGGCGATCGGTCAGGCCAATGAGGCAATAGCCGCAGCCCGGCGCGCGGCAAGGCCTGCCAAAGCCACATTTGCAGTGGGGTTCCTGACTGGACAGGAAGTTGACTGGCTCCCGCATGTCACGCAGATCCTGCGCGCCGAGCTGCCGCGGATCGACTTCAAGGTGTCTAGCTTGTACTCGCCTGACGTGGCCGATGCGCTTCAAAGCGGCGAACTCGACCTGGGCTTTCTGCGTGTCGAGCCACGTCCGGACCTCACCTATCAGGTCGTGGCGCGAGAGCCGCTCGTCGCCGTCTTGCCGAGTGACCACCCGCTGGCGTCCGGCGAAGCCGTTTCCCCTCGGGATTTGGCGAAGGAGAACGTCATCGGCTTTTCCGACGTGCCGCATGTGTTGCGCGCGGTGGTCGACGACTATCTTAGGAATAACGGAATAGAGTTCACCCCGGCCCATCGCATCGATAATTTTGCGATGGGGATTTCGCTCGTTGCCTCAACACGCGGCATTGCGCTGCTTCCGGCCTATGTCGAGCCGCTGCTTCCCTGGTCAGTGGTCAGCCGCCCTCTTGCCGGACAACCGCCGACCATCGACCTGGCGGTGGGATATCGCCGCGACAATTCCTCACCGATCCTGGCGACATTGCTCTCCAGGATCGATACGCTCATCGCGGCGGGACCGGCGGGGGTACGCCGAGAGAGCTAGGTATTCCCCCGCGCACGCCCCTGCCTCGAGATGCAAGCGCGAGCGAGGCTTACGAGGCACTTAGACTTTCAACCGATAGTCGGCCGTGGATCTACAGCGTCCAGCCTCCGTCGATTGTCAGGCTCGATCCAGTCATGAAGGACGTGTCGGGACCGACCAGATAGGATACCATTCCGGCAATCTCCCTAGGGTCGGCAACGCGCTTCAATGGGCTGCGGTCAGACAGCATCTCAATTGCGCCGGCATTCATGTCCGTATCCGTTGGACCTGGCTGGATGTTGTTGACGGTAATGCGCCGTGGAGCGAGGTCAAGCGCCAAGCCTTTTACCATTGCTGCGACTGCGGCCTTGGAGAACTGGTAAACGCTTGCTCCCGCCATTCCAGTTCTATCAGCCGTGTTCGACCCGATCGTGATCACGCGGCCGCCATCCTTCATGTGCGGCACTGCGGACTGGATAGACAGATAGACGCCCCGGATATTGATGTCGATCATCAGATCAAGCTCTTCGAGACTGACCGCATCCACCGTGTTGAGCCGCAAAATCCCTGCGTTGACAACGACAGCGTCGATCGGCCCGAAGATATCGACAGTCTTGGCCACCGCGCCACGGATATCCGAGGCAACATGAGGCATGTCACCACGATCGAGCGATAACGTGCCTGCCGGTGAGTGCCGAGAGCTCGATGACACATCGGCAAATAATTACGTATTTCCCAGGACGAAGTCGAAGACTGGTTCAGGCTGTGCCTTGTTCGTCGTCCGCGCTGCCGGCATGGCCTCAGCTGTCGCTTCGGCGAGATCAGCAAGTTGTCGAGGCGATATGCCTATGGCGCTCGAGAAATGGCCATGCGGCGCCGGGCTAAGGTTTCGCAAAAGCGCGCCGGCGCGTCCAGCATGACGCATCGCTGGCGTCCGTTTGCCTTCCCGAATCTTTACCCCGGCTGCGGATAGCAAAATCAATCCCTTCAGGAAGGCCCGCAACTGGCTTCCTCTCTTTGCAGCCTGCCAAAGTCCCTCCCACGCCTCGTGAGCTTCCCAATAGTACCCGTGATTGAAGAGGTCCTGACCCCAGGCGAATTCCTCAGAATCGAGAGACGCACTAACTAAAACCGGCGGGGCACCGTGGCTGTGTCCTGCAGGATCACGGACTGGATGTGGACCCTGACCGGGCAAGTAGGCGTAGCGGGGGAATGATCTATTTGGAAGTAACCGAAGACGTCCCATAGCCCTGAGTCCTTTGCAAAGCCTTGAGACAGCATGCTCTTAGCTGGCTGGATGGACAACCCGCCCCCGCGTTACCTGGCTTGAGAGCTAAAGGCATGAGCCGCCTTGAACAGGTCCGAACCAACGACCCAGCTATAGTTTGAGATGATGTGAGCGGACCAAGCCTCACTGGATGGCGCATTTGAGTTGGGCGGAACCTCAGCTAAGACGGCTCCTCAAGCGAACCCATCCCAGGCGCCACCGTGGCCTGCCCGAGATCTTTTTCGAGCGTTCAGAAGCCCTGCAAGGAGACCAAAACGAAAAAGCCTGCCGCGGGAGGAGGTGCGGCAGGCTTTCCGAAAATATCCGAACAGCAACTGGGAGGAGGAGTGTTGCTGTTCCCGCAAACGCCCTTGGGAGGAGGAGAGGACGTCTGCCAATCGAACCGACGCGGGAGGAGGTGCATCGCTTCGATAGATACATCATACAGGTTCTCCCCGCCTATTAAATAGACTTTACTGCCGCGCAGTTATGCCGAGAGCGCATACCAATTCCGGCGGGGCAAGGTCGCTCATTCAGAAGAGATGGCGCTCCTGTCCAACTCCCCCTGCTCAACTCCATGGAACAAAACGATTATCTCTTGCCTTTTGCTTGTTGAGGTCGCGTGCTGTGTCAACCGGACGTGACAGGGATGACGAACGCGATGATTTTTCCGGTTTCTCATCGCGGCCAACGAAACGGCAGCCGAGCGTCTTACCTGTCCGGCCCGCGCCTCGTCCCGTCTTCATCCGAGACGGAAGGCGGATTTTTACCGGGGACAGCCATGGCCAGCGACAAGCTCTCGACCTACAAGCAGAAGCGCGATTTTCAGAAGACGCAAGAACCGAGCGGCGCAACGAAGCTGAAGGCATCGAACCGCAGGCGCTTCGTCATCCAGAAACACGACGCCACGCGGCTGCATTACGATCTGCGGCTCGAACTCGATGGCGTCTTCAAGTCCTGGGCCGTCACCAAGGGACCATCGCTCGATCCGCACGACAAGCGGTTGGCGGTCGAGGTCGAGGACCACCCGCTCGACTACGGTGACTTCGAAGGCACGATCCCCAAGGGACAGTATGGTGGCGGCACGGTGATGTTGTGGGATCGCGGCTACTGGGAGCCCGAAGGCAGCAAGACGCCGGAGCAGGCCCTCGCCAAGGGCGATTTCAAGTTCACGCTTGAGGGCGAGCGGCTGCATGGCAGCTTCGTTCTGGTGCGGATGCGCAATGACCGTGACGGGGGCAAGCGGACCAACTGGCTGCTGATCAAACATCATGACGACTTTTCCGTCGAGGAGAACGGTGCTGCGGTCCTCGAGGACAACACAACGTCGGTCGCCTCCGGTCGAACGATGGAAGCGATTGCCGCCGGAAAAGGCAAGAAGCCGAAACCGTTCATGATCGAGAGTGGCGAAGTCCAGGCGGATGCGGTCTGGGACAGCAATCACGGCCTTGCGGCGGAAGAGCGCAAAGCCGAAACCACAACCAAGAAGAAAGCGCCGGCCAAAGCTGCCAAAGCAACGAAGTCCGCAATGCCGGACTTCATCGCGCCGCAGCTCTGCGAGACGCGCGAGCGTCCGCCTGCCGCCGATGGCTGGATCCACGAGATCAAGTTCGACGGATACCGGATCCAGATGCGCATCGAAAACGGAAAAGCGACTCTCAAAACCCGCAAAGGTCTCGACTGGACGGCAAAGTACCCGGCAATCGCCGAATCCGGCGCCGCGCTTCCGGACGCTATCATCGACGGCGAGATTTGCGCGCTCGATGAAAACGGGGCGCCGGACTTCGCAGCACTTCAGGCGGCACTGTCAGAAGGCAAGACCGACACACTGGTGTATTTCGCGTTCGACCTCTTGTTCGAAGGCAATGAGGATGTTCGAAAACTGCCGCTAACAGAGCGCAAGAATCGGCTGCAGAAACTGCTCGACAAAGCTGGCGAGGATCCGCGCCTGCGCTTCGTCGAGCATTTCGAAACCGGCGGAGATGCCGTCCTGAAGTCAGCCTGCAAGCTGTCGCTCGAAGGCATCGTCTCGAAGCAGGCGGATGCTCCCTATCAATCCGGCCGCACCGAGACCTGGGCCAAATCCAAATGCCGGGCCGGCCATGAGGTGGTGATCGGCGCCTACGCCACGACCAACGGCAAGTTCCGGTCGCTGCTGGTCGGCGTCAATCGCGGCAGCCATTTTGTCTATGTCGGCCGTGTCGGCACGGGCTATGGCGCCGGCAAGGTCGATGTTCTGCTGCCCAAGCTGCACGCGCTGGAAACGTCCAAGTCACCGTTCACCGGGATTGGGGCGCCGAAGAAGGATCCCAACATCGTCTGGGTGAAGCCGGATCTGGTGGCAGAGATCGAGTTCGCCGGCTGGACCGCCGACGGGCTCGTCCGCCAGGCGGCCTTCAAGGGACTGCGGGAAGACAAGCCAGCAGGGGAAGTCGTCGCCGAGAAGCCGGTCGAACCAGCTGAGGTGGAAACGCCCGATCCGGTCACACAGGCCAAACCCAAACGGCCCGCAAAGCCGCCTCGCAAAGGCGGCAAGGAAGATGTCATGGGCGTGTTGATCTCCAACCCGGACAAGCCGCTTTGGCCGGACGCCAACGATGGCGAACCGGTCACGAAGGTGGAACTGGCTCGTTACTACGAGGCCGTCGGCCCTTGGCTGATCGATCATATCAAGGGCCGGCCGTGCTCGATCATCCGGACGCCTGACGGTATCGGCGGCGAGCAATTCTTCCAGCGGCATGCGATGCCGGGGACGTCCAATCTTCTGGAACTGGTGCAGGTCTTTGGCGATAAGAAGCCATATTTACAGATCGATCGCGTCGAGGGCCTGGCCGCGATCGCGCAGATCGGCGGCGTCGAACTGCATCCCTGGAATTGCGAGCCGAAACAGCCCGAAGTGCCGGGTCGTCTGGTCTTCGATCTCGATCCCGGCCCCGATGTCCCCTTCTCAACCGTCGTCGAGGCCGCCCGCGAGATGCGCGACCGATTGGAGGAGCTTGGCCTCGTCAGTTTCTGCAAGACCACCGGCGGCAAGGGCCTTCACGTCGTCACGCCCCTTGCTGTGGCGAAGGGCAAGAAGCTGGCATGGCCGGAGGCGAAGGGCTTTGCGCATGATGTTTGCTTGCAAATGGCTCGCGAGAACCCAGAACTCTATCTGATCAAGATGGCCAAGAACCAGCGCAATGGCCGCATCTTCCTAGACTACCTGCGCAACGACAGGATGGCGACGGCCGTGGCGCCGCTGTCCCCGCGCGGCCGTCCGGGGGCTACAGTGTCGATGCCGTTGACATGGAGCCAAGTAAAGACGGATCTCGATCCGAAGCGGTTTACCATCCGCACCGTGCCGGCGCTACTGTCAAAGACGAGCGCCTGGCAGGATTATTGCGACGGACATCGCTCGCTGGAGCAGGCAATCAAGCGGCTCGCCAAGTCGATGAAGCAGGCCGCCTGAACGCGCCAGCCATTAAAAACCGTAGCGCCGATCGAGTTCTTTCAGGGCAGCCTGCACCTCATCGATCGAGACAGGAGTTGTTCCCGGTAGCTGACGGAGTGCTGGCTTGGAATCGACGGCGTAAAAGTCCGACGCCCATGCTGCGAGGATCGCGCGCTTGTCATCGACGGAAAGGGCCGGCGCTCTCACCACGTCGATCGGTCGCCGAAGCTGCATGCCCTGAAGCAGGACCGTTGGTCCCATCGCCATAGCGTTGCTGGCCGCCTGCTGAAGCAAATCGTGCATCATCCGACCACCTCACAACACGTGCGGATCTTTGTCTCGCCGCAAGCGCGAGGCGGCGATCACATCGGTTTCAGGCGCCAGCAGATCATGTTTCTCGGCGAAGGCGGCGAAGAGCCCGCGCGCGGTCTCTGCTTCGATCTCACCGCGCAACGCAGCACTGCATGCCTTGAGCGCGATCGAATGCGCGGTGTCCCGGCTTGAGGCCGGCCACTCGGAAAGATGCCGGTAGGCATCCATCACGCCGCGAACCTCTGCCGGAAAGCCGAGGCCGACAAGAATGGAAACAGGCTGTCTGAACATATCGGGTTTCATCGTTCTCTCCTTCCCAACCCGGAATGTCGATGGGCGCCGTCGCGACGGCGCCCTTGTTGAGGGACAGTGTCGATTAAGCCGCCTTCTGCGCTTCGATCTGTGCCGGAGCTGCAGATGCCAAAGCTGGGGCGCTTTCGATGGTAATTTTTCGCGGCTTCAGTGCCTCGGGGATCTCACGCACCAGATCGATCGACAGGAGACCATTTTGCAGATCGGCGCCGTTCACCCGCACATGGTCGGCAAGTTCGAAGCGGTGTTCGAACGGCCTCCCGGCAATGCCGCGATGCAGGTAGCCATCTGAGGAAGCTTCCTGCTTCTTGCCGGTGACTGTCAGAAGGTTGGACTGGAAGGTGATGTCGAGATCGTCCAGGGCGAAGCCTGCCACAGCAATCGAGATCCGGTAGCTGTCATCACCGGTCTTGACGATGTCATAGGGCGGCCAGTCGCTGATCGAGCGGGCGCGCTGGGCGTTTTCTAGAAGATTGAAAACCCGGTCGAATCCGACGCTCGAACGGTAGAGCGGTGCATAGTCATAAGATGTTGCCATAGCCATATCCTCCTTGAAGCAACATGGGTACGGAAGCGCCGAAAGACGGCGCCTCCAGCAAGGCCAGCCCTTTCATCAGCGGCTGGCAGCAATCGATTTGGTTTCTGAGATTTTCGGATTCAAGACTACGGTCAGAAAAAAATTTTGACCTTTTTTGGTGCTGCGGAAGGCACTCAATCGAGCGCGTAAACAGCAGCATTATCTTGGACTTCGCGAAGCCCTTTGTAGGAGGCGTGACGGAGGTTGCCGTCGTCGGTCCAGCCGCGGAACTCGATCTCGGCGATCAGCGTCGGCTGCGCAAAAACATAGTTCTTGCCCTTGAGTGGAACGACCGGCGTTCGAGTATTCAGCATGTCGAGCGTCTTCTTCAGATAGGTCGCATCCTTTTCCTTGAAGCCCGTGCCGACGGCGCCGACATAGATCCAATCATGGCCGCGCCGGGCAGCCAGCAACAGACTACCGATCCCGCCTCGCGCGGCGGCTGACTGTTCGTAGCCGACGATCATGAAGCTTTCACTCTGAATACATTTGATCTTCAGCCAGTCGCCGGTCCTGCCCGAGCGGTAGGGACGATCCCGGTGCTTGGCGATGATGCCCTCCAATCCAAGCGAGCGAGCGTTCTCCAGGAGCTCGGCCCCGTCACCCTGCACCTCCTCGGAAAGTTGGATCGCGCCAACCGCACCGTCGAGCAGATCTGTCAACAGATGCCGCCGCACCGAGAGTTCGGTTTTGCTCAGATCGTGACCGTCGAAGTACAGAAGATCGAAGGCGAAAAGGACGGATTCCGTCGAAGCCCGTTTGCCGCCGCGCCCGCCAAGCGAGCGCTGCAGTGCTCCGAAGTCGGACCGGCCCTTGCCATTGAGAACGACGGCTTCACCATCGAGGATGGCGGTGCCGACCCCAAGATCTTTGGCAGCTGCCGCAATCGCGGGAAATCGATTGGTCCAGTCGTGACCACCACGGGTTATGATCCGCACGCCTGATGGTTGGATATGGATCGCCAGCCGATAGCCGTCCCATTTGATCTCAAACGCCCAATCCGGACCGGTCGGCGGTGCCGCCTTCAGCAAGGCAAGGCACGGTTCGACCCGATCGGGCATCGGATCGAAGGGAAGGTTCGGCTGCGCCGGATCACGCTTGCGGCGCGGCTGAGATTTCGCGGTAAAGGCTTCGTCCTGCAAAAGCGGCTTGGCGGGTCTTTTCATTTGCCGGTCCGGGTTTCAGCTGCCACAGACTTCTTCAGCGCATCCATGATGTTGATGACGTTACTCGGGGCGGGTGCCGAGGCAGGGGCTTTCCCTTTGGACTTTGATGGCTTCTTGAGCGCTTTCTTTTTGTCCGCGATAATGTCGAGCAGCCGGTCCTGAATCGGATCAATGACCATCTTCGGATCCCAATGCTGGGTCTGCTTTTTGATCAGTTGCTGCACCAAAGGCATCATATCGCTGTCTGCCGTCTCATCGCCGATCCCGGCAAAATAGGGATCCTCGTCACGGACTTCATCCCCATAACGCAAGGTCCAAAGCACGATACCCTTGCCGCGTGGCTCAAGCATGACGGCACGCTCGCGGCGGGTGATGACCAGCCTGGAAATGCCCACCATATCCTGAGAGTCCATCGCATCGCGAATGACCGAGAAGGCCTCCTGGCCAACCGGGTCATTCGGCGACACATAATAGGGGGTGTCGAGCCAGATCCATTCGATGCTGTCTCTCGGGGTGAAGGTGGAGATATCGATGGTCTTGGTGCTGTCAAGCGCGACGTTTTCGAGCTCCTCGTCTTCCAGCATGACGTAGTCGTTTTCGCCACGCTGGTAGCCCTTGACCTCGTCCTCGTCCTTGACTTCCTTCTCCGTGACGGAATCCACATAGTGGCTGACGACGCGGTTCTGGGTCTCGCGGTTAAGGGTATGAAAGCGAACCTTCTCATTCTCTGACGTTGCCGGCATCATCTGCACCGGGCAGGTGACCAGCGACAGCTTGAGATAGCCTTTCCAGTACGGGCGAAGAGCCATGGTATCCTCCAATCAACCGGCGCGGCGGGTTGGCGAAACGGCCTGTTTCACCTTGGCCGCGGCGGCAGGCCTTGTCGCCTTCTGCCGGGCAGCACCCTTGTTGACGTTGGCGGCTGTGGGCTTCGATCCCACCTTGCCGCCGATGCCGGCGCTCTCGCGCAGGGCCTGGAGCAGATCGCTCTGTTTGGAAACCGCCGGCGCCTTCTTCTTTGGAAACGACCGACCCTCGATCTTGGCCTTCACTAATTCCGCGACGGCGGCCTCATAGCGGTCATCGAAGGTGCTGGCATCGAAGCTTCCCGTCTTGGTGCCAATGATATGCTGGGCAAGCTCCAGCATTTCGCCTTCGATCTTGAGGTCGGGCAGTTCCTCGAAGGCCTCCTGAGAGGAGCGAACTTCATAATCGAAGTTGAGCGTCGTGGCGATCAGACCTTTGCCGTGCGGCCGGATCAACACCGTGCGCATGCGGCGAAAGAGTACTGTGCGCGCGATCGCAGCGACCTTGGCCTTCTTCATGCCGTCGCGGAGCAGCACGAAGGCATCGGTGCCCATCTTGTCCGGCGCCAGGTAATACGGCTTGTCGAAATAGACGTCATCGATCTCGTGGCAGGGGATGAAGGCATCGATCTTCAGCGTCTTGTCGCTGTCGGGGACGGCAGCCGCGACTTCATCCGGCTCGAGAATGATGTACTGGCCGTTTTCGATCTCGTAGCCTTTGACCTGGTCGTCGCGCTCGACGGGATCGCCCGTCTCGCTGTCGACGAACTCGCGTTTCACCCGATTGCCGGTCTTGCGATTGAGCGTGTTGAAGGCGATGCGTTCCGACGAGGATGCCGCTGTGTAGAGCGCCACCGGACAGGCGACCTCTCCGAACTTGATGAAACCCTTCCAATTCGCACGCGGGGCAACCATGACGCAGGCTCCTGACACAACCAATGCGATTCAAGCGAATCGACATGTAATTGTTCCGAGTCGAAACGAATCATTTTTCAATGACTTAGCTCCTCGGTCGCACCCGTTTTGAGAGTCTTCCCTAGAGTCCTGATTCACATGCATCTTTTGGTCAAGGCGCGCGTTTGTTCCAGCAGCAACCACAAAGGAGTCCTGCCATGACTAAGCGCGAACTGATCGATACCGGTACCGACAAACGTTACGTCCGCCGCGATGAAGAGGGTAAGTTCAAGGAAAGCGTCGACGTTTCGCGGTCACTATCGGACGATGCTCGGCATGACGCCAAGCATGATGCGAAACTCGGCCAGGGCGACAAGGGCGATCACAAGCGCCGGTAAAAAGCGGTGAGGCTAGCCACCTACAACGTCAATGGCATCAATGGCCGCCTCGAGGTGCTGCCGCGCTGGCTTGCCGAGGCAAAGCCTGACGTCGTCTGCCTGCAGGAGTTGAAGGCGCCTGACGAGAAGTTTCCTCGCCGCGAGATCGAGCGCGCCGGGTACGGTGCTATCTGGCACGGCCAGAAAGCCTGGAACGGCGTGGCCATCCTCGCCCGCGATCAAGAGCCGCGCGAGACACGTCGCGGACTTCCCGGCGATCCCGACGACAGCCACAGTCGCTACATCGAAGCGGCGATCGACGGAATGGTGATCGGGTGCCTGTACCTCCCGAATGGCAACCCAGCGCCTGGCCCGAAATTCGATTACAAGCTTCGCTGGTTCGAGCGGCTGCACGCCTATGCTGCCGAGCTGTTCGAACTCGAGGTGCCGGTCGCCCTTGTCGGCGATTTCAACGTCATGCCGACGGATCTCGATGTCTACGCGCCGGAACGCTGGCGGGACGACGCCCTGTTCCGGCCAGAAGTACGCGCTGCCTATGCCGAGCTCATCACCATGGGCTGGACCGATGCTATCCGATCACTGCATCCCGACGAGCGGATTTATACTTTCTGGAAATATTTCCGGAACGCCTTCGCTCGTGATGCCGGTCTGCGCATCGACCATTTCCTGCTCAGTCCTTCCCTGCGTGAACGGTTGCAGATCTGCGGCGTCGACAAGTTCGCCCGCGGCTGGGAGCACACCAGCGATCATGCGCCAGTCTGGATTGAACTCGATGACGACTAAGTCGTTATCGCCGAGAGCATGTTTGCACATGAGGAACCAAAACGCCATGGCCGAGCGACAGGATTTCGATGCAGCGGACTTCGCGGACAACCTTTCAATGATGACGGATGAGGAGCTGTTTGCTCTCATGCAAACGCTCGAACAGGAGAGCGAGGACGTCGCGGTCGATGTCCGGGAGACAAGCGATGTGTTTTCCAAGATCGCACTCGTCGAGACGGCGATCGAAGATCGCTTTCCCGGTCAGTTGCTGGCACCTTACAAGGAATGGCAACAACGGCGAACCACGGTTTGAAAGGGGCGGTCCATGACCAACGATCCTGACACCTCCGAACGATTGTTCAAACAACTCGACGATCTCGTGGCCGATGCCATTGACCGCTTCGCCAGCGAGGGACATGGGACGGCCGTGGTGATCGAGACCCTTCAGGACGTGCTGGCAAAGCGCCTGCTTGCTTATGATCGGGATCCCGACCCAGCGGAAGACTCAATTGATGAGCCCTCTAATGACTGGCCCGCCGCCGATCGGCGTCCCGACCAGAAGGAATGATCGCTTGCTTCACCCCGAACACCCGAACACGAGCGAAACACTCAAAACCCTCACCCGGGCACAATGGGAAGCACTTGAGGCGATCGCCTTTTTCCGCCGGCAGCGCAAAGCCGGCAGGGGCTGGTTGGTCGGCGACAAGCGGCTGTCCGAAAGGGTTGTCGAGCGTCTGGAGAAGATGCAGCTTGTCGAAGAGAGCTTCCTCGGTGGCGAACCGAGGTTGCAGCTTACGATCGTCGGTCAGGCGATTGAGGCGAAGATGCAGTGAGTTAACGCACCACTCCTTTCCTTAGCCCATCTCGCGCAGTTCGCGCATTGCACCCGCGAACACGGTCGGGATTTCCTGTGGCACGTTGTGACCGACACGCGGCAGCACACGACGGATGTATGGCCCCGTGAAATGCTTGGCCTCCTCGTCTTGTGAGGGTGGAGGATCCACGCCGTCGTCTGCACCGAGCAGCACGATGGTCGGAACCGAGATCGGCGGCTGCGTCGCTAATAGCGCTTCGAGGGCCGCGTAAGCGGGATCACCCGGCACCACGCCGTAACGGTGCCGGTACGAATGAATCACCACGTCAACAAAGTCAGGATTATCAAAGGAAGCCGCGCTTTGCTCGAATGCGTCGACTTCGAAATACCAAGATGGCGACCATGTCTGCCAGAGAAGCCGGGCTATCTCGCTTCGCTTTTGCTCAAGGCCCTTCCGCCCTCGATCGGTATGGAAATAGTACTGGTACCAGTCCCGCGCCTCCTGATCCGGCGAACCCGGGTTCCCGGCGCCGGCGATATCCTGGATGTTATAGGTCGCCCCGGCGCTGACCAGCCCCAGCACCCTTTCCGGCCATAACGCGGCAACAATGCAGGCAGCACGTCCGCCCCAGTCGTATCCTCCGAGGATCGCCTTTTCGATCGACAGACTGTCCATCAATGCCAACAGATCCGCCCCAAGCGCCGCCTGCTCCCCGGAGCGCATTGTTGTTGAGGAGAGAAACCGGGTTTGACCATAGCCGCGCAGGAACGGCACGATGCAGCGATGGCCAGAGCCGGCTAGCCGAGCAGCGACCTCGTCATAGGCGTGAGCATCATAGGGAAAGCCATGAAGCAGGATCGTTGCAACGCCATCCGCGGAACCTGAATCGTAATAGGCAATATTCAGGACCCCCGCGGAGACATGTTTCAAAGTCGGTGCTTGCGCCATGGACAACCTCCGAAGTTGGTTCGATCAAGCGACGCCCTTACCGCCGGTTACACCGTAGACCTCGCCGTTGATGAAGCTCGCTTCCTGCGAGGCGAGGAGGACGAAGACCGGAGCGAGCTCGACCGGCTGGCCGGGGCGACCGAAATCGCTGTCCTTGCCGAAGTTCTTGACCTTCTCGTCCGGCTGGCCACCGCTTGGCTGCAGAACCGTCCAAACCGGACCGGGCGCGACGACATTGGCGCGAATGCCGCGCTCGATCAGTTGCTTGGCGAGCGCCTTGGTGTAGGCGACGATACCAGCCTTGGTCGTGGCATAATCGAGCAGGATCGGCGACGGCTGATAGGCCTGGATGGAAGCGGTCGTTATCACGGCAGATCCCGCCGGCATATGGGGCACAGCGGCTTGAGCGATCCAATGTAGCGCATAGAGATTGGTCTTCATCGTCTTATCGAAGTCCTGCGTCGACAATTCCTCGATCGCCTCGCGATATTGCTGCCGACCGGCATTGATGACGAGAATATCGAGACCGCCAAGGCCGGAAACGGCTTTCTCGACCAGTTCGCGGCACCAAGTTTCGTCTTTGATGTCGCCCGGGAGCGCAACGGCCTTGCGCCCCTCGGCTTCGATAAGACCGATCACTTCTTTGGCGTCGGCTTCTTCGTCAGGGAGGTAGGCGATGGCGACATCGGCGCCCTCGCGAGCAAAAGCGATGGCGGCGGCGCGGCCGATACCGGAATCTCCGCCGGTGATGAGCGCCTTGCGGCCAGTGAGCCTTCCCGATCCGCGATAGCTTTGCTCACCGTGATCTGGGACGGGATCCATCTTGCGGGCCAGACCGGGCGCAGGCTGTGGTTGGTCGGGAAAAGGCGGCGCGGGATAGAGCTTGCGAGGATCGTTCAAGGATGTTTTGTCGTGCATGGTGACACCCAATGGTTTCGCGGTTGCATGGAAATGCATGTTTGCGAACGCCCGCTTCCTCCCATTGTTCCTCGAAGTCTGTTGCCGAATGGATTTTCTGAGCCGTTACGCTCGTCCTGGCTTCGACAAAGGCGGAATGTCGTGTCCGCATAGTCAAGCAGGAACCCACACGCCGCCACATTGGCGAAAAACTCTGAAAACCGCAGCGTTTAAGCAAGGAGGCCGAAGACCGAGCATGCCTGCTAGGCGGCGAGAAAATGCAGTAAACCCGGAGCAGTGCGGAAGTAGCCACGTACTAGCCTACCATTAACGGACACTCGATTTCCGCGCGAGGTCACAAGGCGCCAGCGTGCGGTCGGCCCCGCATAAGCGGCGACAGTCTCATGAGTAGCCACGAAGCGAAAACAATATGTGGAAGGATGGAAAGTGGAATGGCGCGCCTGCGTCTAACCCGGAGCACTTCCTCAGGCCAATCCTTCTGCGATCTTATACGTTCGAAGGATCCAAAGGAACTTCGACGCGCCATGGGTGTTATTCGGGTCCCCACTCTCGAAATTGTGATCGGAGCCCACGATGGCCACTGAAAAGACCCTGAGCGATCTCTTCCTCGACACTCTGAAAGACATCTACTTCGCCGAAAAGCAGATCCTAAAGGCTCTGCCGAAGATGGCGCGTGCGGCACAGTCGGACGAAGGCAAGGCCGGCTTCCTGCAGCATCGCGACGAGACCCAGGGCCAGATCGAACGCCTCGAACAGATCTTCGAGCTCATCGGCAAGCCGGCGCGCGGCAAGACCTGCGAAGCGATCCAGGGCATTCTTGCCGAGGGCGAGGAAATCATGGAGGAGTACAAGGGCACTGCGGCGCTCGACGCGGGCCTTATCTCCTCTGCGCAGGCGGTCGAACATTATGAGATCGCTCGCTACGGTACGCTGAAGTCCTGGGCCAAGCAGCTCGGCCTTAAGGATGCCATTCCGCTCCTAGATGCTACGCTCCAGGAAGAGATTGCCACCGACCAGAAGCTGACCGCCCTCGGTGAAGCCTCCGCGAACGCGAAGGGTTCGCAGAGGAAAGCCAGCTAAAACATCCGTTGTCACTAATCAGGCCGCCCTTCGAGGCGGCCTTTTTGCTTTTCGGTCTGCTGACCCTTCTCCATTCACCAGGAGCCACACATGGCCAAGAAAATCACTCCGGCGTCACCCGCCCCGAAACTTGAAACTGCGACCATCCACGACCAGAAGCTCCAGCGTGGCGCCGGCGGCGAGCTGCACCAGTTCGCCGAGGGCGATACACCTGTCCTAACCACCGCCCAGGGCGGGCCGGTGGCCGATGACCAGAATTCGTTGCGCGTCGGCGCGCGTGGTCCGCTTGTCGTCGACGATTTTCATTTCCGCGAGAAGATCTTTCACTTCGACCACGAGCGCATTCCAGAACGCGTCGTGCATGCGCGCGGCTACGGCGCCCATGGGTATTTCGAGACCTATGAATCACTGGCGGAATACACCAGGGCCGACCTTTTCCAGCGTCCGGGCGAGAAGACGCCCGCCTTCGTGCGCTTTTCCACGGTCGCCGGCAACAAGGGCTCCGCCGATCTCGCCCGCGACGTCCGAGGCTTCGCCGTCAAGATCTATACGCAGGAGGGCAACTGGGATCTCGTCGGTAACAACATCCCGGTCTTCTTCATTCAGGACGCCATCAAGTTCCCCGACCTGATCCATGCCGCCAAGCAGGAACCGGATCGGGCTTTCCCGCAGGCGCAGACAGCGCACGACAATTTCTGGGATTTCATCAGCCTGACGCCGGAAAGCATGAACATGGTCATGTGGATCATGTCGGACCGCACCATCCCGCGCTCGCTTCGCTTCATGGAAGGCTTCGGTGTCCACACCTTCCGATTCGTCAACGCCAGGGACGAATCCACCTTCGTCAAGTTCCATTGGAAACCAAAGCTCGGTCTTCAATCGGTTGCCTGGAACGAAGCAGTCAAGATCAACGGCGCCGATCCGGATTTCCATCGCCGTGACCTTTGGAACGCAATCCAGTCAGGCAATTTCCCTGAATGGGAGCTGCAGGTCCAGCTCTTCGACCAGGCTTTCGCCGACAGTTTCGACTTCGACGTGCTCGATCCGACCAAGATCATCCCCGAGGAAGTCCTGGCGCCGATCGCAATCGGCCGGCTGGTGCTCGATCGCATGCCCGACAATTTCTTCGCGGAAACCGAGCAGGTAGCGTTCATGACCCAGAACGTGCCGCCGGGCATTGATTTCAGCAACGATCCACTGCTGCAGGGCCGCAACTTCTCCTATCTCGACACGCAGCTGAAGCGGCTGGGTGGTCCGAACTTCACCCATCTGCCGATCAATGCCCCGAAGTGTCCCATGCACAACTTCCAGCAGGACGGCCATATGGCGATGCGCAATCCCGTCGGCCGAACCAATTATCAACCGAATTCGCGCAACGAGGGACCGCGCGAGTCGCCGATGCAGGGCTATCGCCATTTTCCGGCCCCGGAACAGGGCACCAAGGCACGCCTGCGTCCGGAAAGCTTTGCCGACCATTACAGCCAGGCACGGCAGTTCTACATTAGCCAAACCGTCGCAGAGCAACGCCACATCGCATCTGCTTTGACCTTCGAACTGAGCAAGGTCGAAGCACTCGTTATCCGCGAGCGCATGGTCTCGCATCTCCTAAATATCGATGAAACTTTGGCAACCACGGTTGCGCAGAAGCTCGGCTTCAAGTCCATGCCCAAGGCGGCCGATGCGGCGATGCCGACCCGCCAGGACCTGGAACCGTCGCCGGCGCTCAGCATCGTCGAACGCGGTCCCAAACGCTTCGAAGGGCGCAAGCTCGGCATTCTGATCACCGATGGTGTGGATGCCAAGCTGTTGAAGGGGTTGACCGACGCCATCACTGAGGAGAAAGCAGTCTTCGAACTGATCGCGCCGAAGGTCGGTGGCGTGACGGCGTCTGACGGTACATTGATCGCGGCACATCATATGATCGGTGGCGGTCCCTCGGTTTTGTTCGATGCTGTTGCCATTCTGACTTCGGCCTCTGCCATAGAGGATCTCGTCAACGAGGCGGCGGCGCGCGACTTCGTGGCGGACGCCTTCCAGCACTGCAAATTCATCGGCTACGATCACTCAGCAGTCCCGCTGTTGGAGAAGGCCGGGATTGCCGATTCACTTGATGAGGGCGTTCGTTCCCTGCCGGGGGAAGAAGGACTTTCCACCTTCGTTGCCGAACTTGGCAAATTGCGTGTCTGGGGCAGGGAGCCGTCGGTCAAGCTCGGCAAGACATCGCCCCCGATCAAATAACATTGAAACAGTGCGTGGGAGCAATTTCCACGCGCTTTCACCTCTCAGATCACCGTTTTAATGCTGAAAAACGCCTCGGCAGCGCGCTTGATGAGCCGGTACCCATGGTCGATACCTAGCTGGGCCGTATTTCGAGCGTGACCGCCAGGCTGTCGTCTCGCCAATCGCGGGTAATGGAGCCTCGGAGTTGTTTTTCGATGAGCGCTCCAACGATAATGGTTCCGAAGCCTTTGATTAGCTCCTGCGGCCTGGGAGCACCCCCACTTTCGGTCCATATCAAGATGAGGCGACCGTCCTCCGGGCTTGGCTCCCACGCTATCGCGAGACGTCCGTGACCGTGCCGTGACAGAGCTCCATGGGTTACGGCGTTGACCGCGAGCTCGTGGATGACCAGCGAAAGCGGCTGGACGGCTTCGGGAACAACGAGATACCCTGGGTCCACTCATTGTGATGTGGCTGCCTGGATAGCGTGAGATCTGCGCCTCGATGACATTTCGTATGTCGATCGCCTTCCAGGAGTTCTCGGACAGGAGCGCGTGCGCCCGCGCCAGCGATTGAACACGCTCCTGTACGGCGGAGGCGTATGCCGCAGGATTATCAGCGTTGCTGAGCCGCACGATACTGTCGACGATCGCGAGAACATTTTTGGCTCGATGGTCGACTTCCATCAGCAGCCGATGTTCAGAGGCTTCCAGCGCCTGGACTTTTCGGTACTTCGTCACGTCGATCTGAGACGCGAAGAAATAAGCGACTTCTCCGTCGTCGTCGAGGATAGGGCTAACGTGGAGCTGGTTCCAAAACGAAGACCCGTCCTTCTTGTAATTCAGAAGCTCTACATCCACGCCCTTGCCGGCCGTCAACGCGTAACGGACTTCGGCCACTGCAGCAGGCGAGGTCCCCGGCCCCTGCAGGAACCTGCAGTTTCGACCGACGATCTCGTCCGCTGCATAACCTGTCAGATCGAGGAATGCCTGGTTGGCGAGAACGATCGGATATTCGGGTTGTCTTGCGTCGGCAACGACCATCGGCATCCTGGTGCGCTCGAACGCTGCCGCGCTAAGCTCCTTGTGATCCCGCTGGCCCGTAGGGGATGCGACGGTCGGCTGATCACCGTGGACCGGGGTCTCTGATACTGCCAACTGCTCACCTCATTGTCTCGGTGAGCAGGTAACATCTTTGTCGGGTAAAGGTTTCACTGTGCAGATGAATGGCGATCCGGCTTGGGAATAGCTGACGCCGTAATATGCCCGCTGCACGCCGACCTCATGCCGCGCTGTTTAGTTCGCGGAAGGTGATCGAATAACGAAGCTGATCGACCGGTGGGATAGAATGCTCCCAAAGGGTCCTGGCCTCGCCGGCCATCACATAGGCCGATCCTGGTTCGACTATGACCGAGCTGCGCTGCCACTTGCCGCCCTGGCGCCGCCTTAGTCTGAACGTGCAGGGTGAGAGAAGCGAAATACCGACCACGCGACCGAAGACGAATTTGTCTTTGTGCCAACCGATCGGAGCGCCGGGACCATATTCGGTCACTAAGGCCTGTTCCAACCGGTTGGGGTCGGTGCCAGCGAAACTGCCTGCCATCGCGCGGACGGGAAAAAGAAACGGCGGGATGTCTTCGCCTTTTCGGACACGCTCCGTATCGAAGTCGTATTTCCAGCCATATGAAACTGTCCTGCGTTTGCCCTCGAAACCGTGGAAATCGAAAGCTTTAAACGGCAGCCCGGGCATCTTTTCGAGAAGCGCCCGCTGCAGATCGTCGGGGACGAAATCGGGTGCATAGCGAAAACCGTCCGGAAGCGCCGGCTCGATCGCGCCGAAGAGGTCATGCTGTTTCATCTCGCTCATATCCGGTTCTCAAGCTACCTGTCGTCTCAATGCACGCGCGGCGTTTTCATCACGGTCGCAAAGTCCTCGGCGACCAGTTCGCTGACGGCAATCAGGATTTCTTCGCGCGAGAAACCCGCCCGCAGCGCATCCCGGATCAAATCCTGCAATTCGGGTTCGATGACGTCACGACAATCCTCCAGGCGCTCTTCGGAAATCGTTATGCTGGTAAGCTCTTCCATCTTTTACCCTTCACGGAATCCCGCTCCGCCCATGGCGGAGCGATTTCTGAAGTACTAACGCACGGATGCTTTCCGCTTTGGTGTGGCGATGAGGCCTTCGCGCTGCATCTTCTTACGTGCGGCCTTTCGGTGGCGGCTGATTGCCTGCGCCTTTTCGCGAACGCGGCGCTCAGACGGCTTTTCGTAAGCGCGCCGTTCCTTCATTTCTCGGAACAGCCCTTCGCGTTGCATTTTCTTCTTCAGCACCCTGAGGCCTGGTCGACATTGTTGTCTCTGACGAGCACTTGCATCGAATTCTCCTTTTTTTGATCCAGTCTTCTCCCGTCAGCCGAGCTGCTCCGCGATCAGCTCCTGCAGTTCACGACGGGTGAGGAGACAGGGAGAGATTTTCCTATTCTCAGTCGGCCGAGTAACGGCCTCATCGCGCTCGCGCGGCTTCGCCGCCGCGGGTGCGGAAGCGATGTTTATTTTTTTCAATGGGTTTCCTTTGCCGGCCAGTTGGCTGGCATCATCAATTTGATTGGGATTCGCCCGTCAAAACATGGAGGGCAAGCGTTTGCTGCCGCAGGCAAACTCTGCAGACAAACCCTAGGGTTTGCTCAGCAAGCCCCGCATATGGGGATTTACAATGGCGATTACAATCTTCCGAGGAATGTAGTACTAGCGAAAGCGGAGGAGAGCCTCACTCAGGTGAGGCCGTCAATTGCACCAGACCTCCCGAAGCCGAGCAGGTGGCGTCTGCTCAGTTCTTTGCCGTTCCCGGCGCCGCCATCTTCGCATGCTGAGCCGCCAAAACTGACGCCGGCGTGACGTTGGCCATCGCCGCCTGGAATTTGTTCTTCCAACCGGCGACCACATCGCCCTCCCCATCCATCATGGCATCGAACCCGACCTTGGCAACGTCGGCCGGATCGTCCTTCTCGGCCTGGCCGACGTCGGTATCCAGCATGTCGGCGCGTTCGAAGAAGCGCGTGTCCGTCGGGCCCGGCATCAGGCACGAGACGGTCACGCCGGTATCCTGAAGCTCGTTGCGAAGGGCAAACGAGAAGCTGTTGAGGAAAGCCTTGCTGCCGTTATAGACGGCTTGATAACTGCCCGGAATGAACCCGGCGATCGATCCGGTGATGAGGATTTTACCCGCGCCCCTTGCCCGCATCTGGTTGCCGATCTGCTGGATCAGATAGACCGTACCGACGACGTTCGTATCAATGACCTCGCGAGCCTCTACGAAGTCCTGGTCGAGGAAGCCCTTGCCCAGCCCGCGCCCGGCATTTGCCAGCAGCAGATCGACAGAGCGGCCGTCGGCCTCAATGCTTTCGGCAAGCCGATCGACGCCTTCGACAGTCGAGAGGTCCGTGACGACAGCATCGACGTTTGCTCCCATCCGGCGGAGTTCGGCGGCCGCGTCATTGATCTCCTCCTCGTCGGCAGCAATGATCAGATCGTAACCCTTCGATGCAGCAATCTTTGCGAGTTCAAAACCGATACCACTCGAGGCGCCGGTGACGACGGCGAGGCCGGTTTTCTGTTGTGCGCTTCCCATGATCATGCTCCTCTTCCTCAGGGTTTCAGAACGACCTTGATGCAGCCGTCCTTTTTCTCAAGAAACGTCTTGTAAAGATCCGGTCCATCTTCCAGGCTTCCCGTGTGGGTGATGATGAACGACGGATCGATCTCGCCATTCTGGATGCGGTCCATCAGGATCGGCAGGTAGTGCTGCACCGGCGTCTGGGCCATCTTGAAGGTCAGGCCGCGGTTGATCGCCGAACCCATGGGAATCTTGTCGAGGAAGCCGCCGTAAACGCCGACGATCGAGACAGTCCCGAAGTTGCGGCAGCAATGGATCGCCTGACGCAGCACATGCGGACGATCGGTGCCCATAAAGGTCGCGACCTTGATGCGATCGAGACGCGCGTCCCAACTGGCGGATGGGTCTGACTCCGTTCCGACAGCGTCGATGCAGGCATCCGCGCCGCGGCCGTTGGTCAGCTCCATGATCCGGTCATAAATATCCTTGTCCATGTAGTCGAGCGTGATGGCTCCGGATCTTTCGGCAAGCGCCAATCTTTCCGGCACTGTATCGATGGCGATGACCCGCTCGGCGCCGAGAATGAACGCGGACTTGATCGCCATCTGACCGACGGGACCGCAGCCCCAGATGGCGATCGTATCACCCGGCTGGATGTTGCAGAAATCGGCCGCCATGTAGCCGGTCGGGAAGATGTCGGACAGGAAAAGGACCTGCTCGTCTGTCAGTCCCTCGGGCACTTTGATCGGACCGACATCGGCATAGGGCACGCGCAGATATTCTGCCTGCCCCCCGCTATAGCCGCCGAGCAGATGCGTATAGCCGAATAGCCCCGCAGGTGAGCCTCCCCAAAGCTTCTTCGCTTTCGATGGATCGGGATTGCTTCGTTCGCAGCCAGAAAAAAATCCGCGTTTGCAGAAGAAGCATTCGCCGCAGGAGATGGTGAAGGGAACGACGACGCGGTCGCCGACCTTGAGCTTCTTGTTGTCCTTGCCGACCTCGACAACCTCGCCCATGGTTTCGTGTCCCATGATGTCGCCACTATGCATATCGGGCATGATCCCATTATACAGATGGAGGTCGGAGCCACAGATTGCACAGGCGGTGACCTTGATGATCGCGTCGCGGCCTTCTTCAATCTGCGGGTCAGGAACGCTTTCGCATCGAATGTCGTGCTTGCCGTGCCAGGTTAATGCTTTCATATCTTCCTCCCGCGGCCGTCATGCCGTGCTGCGACGGAAACCACGACTTCGAGAAGTTGTTCCCTTTTGTGTGGTTGTAAGAGAGCAGAACCTGGGCAGGCTGCGCATTCTCCGCCATGGCCGGACGATCACGATTTCTTCGGATCCAGAGATAGCCGTTGCACTCGCGCGACATCGTCATGATGTCGCGGCAGCTGTCCTGTCGGCGGCGGGTTGGTGCGCGGTCGGTGTCGGGCTTGATTTTCGGCAGAAATGGTTTCTTCTCACAACATGCTCTAACCCTTGTTGTTTTGCTCCTCTTGCTTCTGATGGAGCATTCTCAAAACCGAGACACGAGGGCGCTCCAGGCCAAAACTGACGAAATGATCCGTTTCAACGATAGCCAACATAACCGATGATCGGCGCCGAGCAGCGTGAACCACATGAACTCGACGCGAATTCGGGTTAGATAGATTGCAAAAATTGCTCTGTCATGAGGAGTTCGAGCTGCACCGAAAAACGGTCGCCCAGCAGTTCGAGCGACGCATCATGGGTCTCGTCGGCGCCGGAACAGACGGCGTCACGAAGAACGATAACGCTATAACCGAGGTCAATTGCTCCTAGTGCCGCCGATAGAACGCAGACGTCAGTCTCGCCGCCGGTCAAAACCACGGTGCCGACGCCCTCGGCCGAAAGTATCCCATGAAGCGTGTCGCCCATCCACGGCGAATAGGTCATCTTGTCAAAAACGCGCGCGGGAGGGACCAGTCGTTTCAGGATGGGCAGAAGATCGAGCATCTGGGGGTCTAGACGCTCGCGCGTCATTTGCGACCACTTTTCATAATAGTCCCGCCACATGCCGGGCATGTCACTGGAGCGCGAGGGGGTAATGAACCGGGTGAAGATGGTGCGCTCCGGGAAACGCCCTGCAAGTTCCTCGACTTGCGGACAAACTTCCTTCATCCACGGCACGTGCCAGGGCGTTTCCTCTGCAAAGATCCGTTGCATGTCGATGCAGAGATGGATCCAGGGCCCTCTCATTCTGGTCTCCCTACGCAGCCATCGCCACAAGCGTTTTTGTGACAGCAATGGAGTCACAGGGTTTGGCGAAAAATACGCCTCGCGACGGCAGTTTGTCTGGGCGCGGCATTTTCATGCCGGAGACCACGATGATCTCCATTGGCCAGCGGTCGCGGATGGAGACGGCGAGTTTCAGGCCGTCCATCCAGCCCGGCAGGTCGATATCGGTGAACCGGATAAAGACTTCTGGCACAGTCTTCAGGATCCGCACCGCATCCGCGGTGTTCATTGCCTCAAGCGCCTCGAACCCGGCTTCTTCGACCAGATCCACGGCGGCCAGGAGCAAGAGGGGTTCGTCTTCGACGACCAGGACTTTGGGCTTCATGCTACTTCCTAATTTTACAGTTCTACGGCAAAATCCCGTCGGCGGCACAAGTTCCGGAGCCCACTTTTTACAGCCCCGGCCTCAAACGTGCGTACGGCGGTGGCAGGAGATTCATGTGTCCACGATCCTCATCCTCGAAGACGAACCGTTTATCGCGCTGGACCTTGAGGAGACGCTGGTTGAAAGCGGCCATCAGGACCATGTGACACTTTCGACGTGCAAAGACGCCTCGGCCTGGTTGGACGCCCACACACCAGCCGCCGCGATCATCGACCCGCGACTGTCGGACGGGATCTGCACCACCGTCGTTCGACGCCTTTCAGATCTTGGCGTTCCCTTTGTCGTCTACTCCGGAGAACCGGATTCGCTGATCGAAAACGAGCCGGTCTTTGGCAAGGGCGAAATGCTCGGAAAACCGGCGTCGCCCGACCAGGTCAGTGCGGCCCTTAGCCGAGCGCTCCAAACGGAATAGCCTCTGCATAGATCCATCGACCGAGACGTCTGATGCCCTTGCCAGGGCGTCTTCCTCTTGTCTGACCGATTTGCTTGCGACCTTGTTCTGAAGGGTGATTTAATAGGTCCACAGACACTACCCGTCGCTCTTTCCGGGAAGCACCGAGCTCAATACCTGCCGCACCGTGCCGCGGATAATGCCTCCTTCATTGGGATCACCTTTTATCAGCGTCGAGGTGAGGTTCTTGACCTGCTCGAACGTCAGGTGTGGCGGCATCGGCGGGACTTCAGGGTCGGTCTTGACTTCGAGTAGCACCGGCCGGTCCGAGGCAAGTGCTTCGTCCCAAGCATGCCCCAGGTTCTCCGGGCGATCGACAAACAGGCCTTTGAGGCCAATGAGTTCGGCGAACCGGTGGTACGGCACGTTCGGAATGCCTTGTGAGGCCTCGAACTTCGGATCGCCCTCCATCACCCGCTGCTCCCAGGTCACCTGGTTCAGATCCTCGTTGTTGAAAACGCAGATGATGAAGCGGTGGTCGGCCCAGTCACGCCAGTATTTTGAAACGGTGATCAGCTCCGCCATGTTATTCATCTGCATGGCGCCATCGCCGACGAGACCGATGACAGGACGGTCCGGATGGGCGTATTTGGCAGCAATAGCATAGGGAACTGCGGCACCCATCGATGCCAGTCCGCCCGAAAGCGACGCCATCATCCCGGGCCTAATCTTGATATCGCGCGCATACCAGTTCGCACAGGAGCCGGAATCGCTGGTCAAGATGACGTTGTCAGGCAGGCGTGACGACAGCTCCCAAGCGACCAATTGCGGGCTGACGGGATTGGCTTCGGCGTGGGCCCGTTCCTCAAGGAGCTTCCACCAGGCGGCAACGTTCTTTTCTATGCGGTTGCGCCATTTGCCATCTTTCTGCTCAAGCAGGGGCAGCAATGCGTTCAACGTTTCCTTCGCGTCGCCGACGAGATTGACGTCCATTGGATAGCGGAGCGACAGCATGCCCGGCTGGATATCGATCTGGACCGCCTTCGCCTGTCCTTCCTCGGGCAGAAACTCCGCATAGGGAAAGCCGGAACCGATCATCAACAACGTGTCGCAGTCGCGCATCAGGTCCCAGGAGGGCTCAGTTCCGAGAAGACCAATCGACCCTGTGACCCAGGGCAAGTCGTCGGGAAGTACGGCCTTGCCAAGTAAAGCTTTCGCAGCCCCGGCACCAAGCCGATCGGCGATGGCGATCACCTCGTCGGTTGCGCCGAGCGCGCCGGCACCCACCAAGATTGCAACCTTTTCGCCGGCGTTGAGGACATCCGCTGCGGCTTGCAGGTCCTCTTGGTATGGCACGATCTTGGGGGCTCGATAGCCAAACCCAGAATGGACGGTCCCGTGGGCGCGCGCCGGTTCTTCGTAAGCCATTTCCTGTAAGTCATTGGGCAGGATCAGCGCCGTCACCGTTCGATTTGCCAGCGCGATGCGTACGGCGCGGTCGATGAGATGGCGAACTTGCGCAGGTGTCGATGCCTGGTGCGCGAAGTCACCGGCGACATCCTTGAAAAGAGCCGCGAGATCGACCTCTTGCTGGTAGTGTCCGCCAAGTGCACCCCTTGCCTGCTGGCCGACGATGGCAAGAAGCGGCTGATGATCGGCTCGCGCATCGTACATGCCTGTCACAAGATGTGCCGCCCCTCGGCCTGAGGTCGCGATACATACGCCGAGCTCGCCGGAAAATTTCGCATAGGCAGACGCCATGAACGCGGCCATCTCCTCATGGCGTGCCTGGATGAACTCGATCTTGTCGCCGGCACGGTTCAGCGCGCCGAACACGCCGTTGATGCCATCGCCGGGATAGCCGAACATGCGGCGGACGCCCCACACGTGAAGACGGGAAAGGACGAAATCGCCGACGGTCTGTGTCATATCGATGCCTCTTGGGTCACATCAAAATAGGTCTGCAACAAACCCTTGTTTCCGGGTGTTGGTCCGCAATGGCGGCAGATCCCTTCTGCTCCGAAAATCCGATCTGGAGCGGTTCGATCCGGACGTCCTGAGCGTCAGCGCAGAGACGCGATCACAATTCACAGTCAGCGGAACTTTGGTCGAAAACCGCAGTTTTCCCTGCGTCAAATCTCATGTCAGTCAAGGAGATGTTCCATGCCCCAAGGTGACAAGTCCGCCTATACCGACAAGCAGAAGCGCAAGGCCGAGCATATCGAGGAAGGCTACGAAGATCGTGGCGTTTCCGAAAAGGAAGCCGAGCGCCGCGCCTGGGCCACCGTCAACAAGGAGAGCGGCGGTGGCAAGAAGTCCGGATCGGGCCGTGGCCATGCCGAAAACCATGCATCCTCCGAAAAAGGCGGGCGCAGGGGTGGTGCCGCTGCTGCATCGCGGACCAAGGAAGAGCGTTCCGCTTCGGCCAAAAAGGCCGCTGCCACTCGCAAACGCAATGAGCACCACGCCCATCATTGACCCCTGATATGGCGCCCGACCCAGGGCGCCGCTTCACATGCGGAGGATCCGATGCCGAAAAAGAAACCCAAGCAGAAATGGTCGCAGGACGTGACCGACAACAGCGATGCGATGGACCTCGAAGGCGGGGTGTTCAAGCAGCGCAGCGCCAAGAAGATCGCGGATTCTCTCAAGCATTCCGCGGAGGAAAGCCCGCGGCGAAAGGCCAGCCCTTTCCAGTCTGCGATGTCGATGCTTACCTTCTATATCAATCGTGCCGGTAAGCAGTTGTCTCGATCACGCCTGGCGACCCTCAATCGCGCCAAGGACGAGTTGCGCAAGGACTTTGGCAAGCAGCCGAAGCGCTAAAGAGCCTCTCGTTTGATGCTGAAGGGAGAGTGGCGATGCCGGTCATAAAAGCGCCGAATGACAATCCGCGCGACGACGATCTCGAATGCCAGCAGGCTTTGGAACCGTCGTTTCTGTCGATCATCGAGGAAGCCGTTGCTGCCGGCTGGCCCCGCCGCCTCGTGCTGCAATCGCTGGGCGATCTCGCCGATAACCTTTGGACCGATGAGGAACAGCTCGGACCGCAACCGGAACTACCGGCCGTCGGGAGTTTCGATCCTTAACCATTTTGCCGTGCCGTCATCAGTGACGCATTCAGATGGTCGCCAATGCTCTTGAGGTCGCTGATAAAGCGCTGGCGCTCGCTCTCACGATCATCGTGATCGCGGATCCGGAGCAGATAGGACGGATGGATCGTGACCAGGATAGGCGTCCCGCTTGCTGCAGGTAGAACGTGTCCTCGTTCCTTGGTCAGTCCGACCGATCGGCCCATCAGAGTGTAGAGGGCTGTCGCCCCGAGCGCCACGATGAGGTCAGGCCGGAGGAGCTCAAGTTCGCCGCCCAGCCACCAGGCGCAACGTTGTATCTCACCGGCGTTTGGCTTGGCATGAAGGCGCCGTTTGTCGCGTCGTTCGAATTTGAAGTGCTTGACCGCATTGGTCACGTAGCAGAGTGATCGATCAACGCCGGCTTCCTGCAGACATTCGTCGAGCAGCCTACCCGCGGGGCCGACGAAAGGCTTGCCGGCGATGTCCTCCTGATCTCCCGGTTGCTCGCCAATCAGCACAACCCTCGCCTCGGACGGGCCTTCGCCGAACACGGTTTGGGTAGCATCCCGGTAGAGATCACAGCGTTCACAGGCCTCAGCTTGGTGCCGCAACGCGCTCAAACTTGTTGCCTGTGGATGGGGTTCTGCAAGAGCAGGCGGGACCTGCGCCTTGCGGGTGGTCGTCGGCATTGCCTGCTAGCCCTCCTCGCCCGGATATTGGGATTTCTTCAGAAGCTTGGCGAGATGAACCGTATTGCGCGCCAGCATCGATATCATCGTCTGAACCGCCCCCGGGGTCTTTTTGAGATCGACAAAGTTCGTCGATCCCATGGCCTCGCCGACCCAGTAGGCAACCGCATTGGCCGGAATCGTGAAGCCGACATCGTTGAGGGCCTGAAACACTTCCGCGGAAACGTGGTGGGCGCCATCCTCGTTACCGACCACCGCAACTGCTGCGACCTTGCCATAGGACACCATGCGGCCCTGATCGTCGGTCTCTTCGAGAAACGCGTCCATCCGCTCGAGAGCCCGCTTGCAAACGCTTCCCGGCTGCCCGAGCCAAATCGGCGTGCCGATCAGCAGAATATCGGCTTCCAGAACCTTTTTGCGGATGGCCGGCCACGCGTCTCCTTCGCCTTCGTCCGACGTCACGCCCGGCTTGATGTTATGATCGGAAAGCCGAATGCTCTCGGTTTCGACGCCGTGCGTCTTGAACTCTTCGGCAATGAGTTCGAGCAATTTGCCGGTGGAGGATGGCTCTGAGGCATCTGAGGATTTCAGAGTGCCGTTCAAGGCAAGTGCTTTCAAAGACATAGTTGCTCCTGCTGTGAAAATGGGCCGGCTGTTCCAACAGCCTAATGTTCGGGAAGCGTTGGTACCTCCAACTCGCAAGCGAAACCGATCATCAGCCGAGTTGTTCCCTGCGCGCCGGCTGTAAGGGAACAATCGCATTGCGGTGCGGTTTCCGTTTTGAACAACAAAAAATCCCGAACATCAAAGGAGTTTCATCATGCAGGCTGTGCGCATTCATCGCTTCGGCGGACCAGAGGTCATGGCAATCGAGGAAATTGACCGTCCGATCCCGTCTGCCAACGAAGTGCTCATCAAAGTCTTTGCCGCAAGCGTCAATCCGGTCGACGGGAAGATGCGCGAGGGCAAGTATCCTGTGGTCACCGAGAAGGACTTGCCCTATGTGCTCGGGCGCGATGTCAGCGGACAAATCGCGGCCGCCGGCGACGATGTCTCAAGCTTCCTCATCGGCGACGAGGTCTTTGCGTTTCTCTCGCCAGAACATGGCGGCTACGAGGAATTCGTCCTAGCACGCGCCGACGAGGTGGCCATCATGCCAAAATCGCTGGATGCGGTCGGCGCGGCCGCCGTGCCGCTTGCCGGCATCACCGCCTGGCAGGGTCTCTTCGACCATGGCGGTCTGCTGCAGGGCCAGCGCGTTCTTATCCACGGTGGCGCCGGCGGGGTCGGACATCTCGCCATTCAGTTCGCCAAGGCAAAGGGCGCCTGGGTCGCAACCACGGTATCTGCGGCCGACAAGGAGTTCGTCAGCGACCTCGGGGCCGATCAGATGATCGACTACAAGTCCGAAAAGTTCGAGAACCTGATCGAGCCCGTAGACTTGGTGTTTGATCTGATTGGTGGTGAGACGCAGGAGCGAAGCTTCAATGTCGTCAAGCCAGGAGGCGCGCTGATCTCCACGCTTCAGGAGCCGGACAAGGCGCGCGCCGCTGAACGTGACATTCGCGTCGGCCGCTACACCGCGCAGCCGAACGGCGCTCAATTGCAGCAAATCGCGGACTTGATCGATGAGAGCAAGGTCAAGGTGGTGATCGCGAGCACCTTTGAGCTTCGCGAGGCCGCAAAAGCGCAGGCAGCCCTCAAGGAGAACCATATCCGCGGCAAGGTCGTTCTGAAAGTCGTGGATTAATCCACCGATCTGGAGGCGCACCTGGAGACCCTTCATCCGGGCGCGTCTCTCTTGTCGATATCTTGGCAGCGGGCACCGCGCTCCGCTCGGTCGATTTTCCGTGGAACAGTCAGGCTGGCAAATCCGTTTTTAGGCGAAGACAATTCAGGAGATCCCTATGAAACACCTTGCTATCGCTTCGCTTGCCCTCGTGCTTGCCGGTCCGGCCTTCGCGCAATCTGCCGCCGAGAAAACCGGCGTCAATTCGCTGATGGGCGTTGCTCCTCGGAAGACTTCGTCAAGGAAGCCGCCACCAGCGATATGTTCGAGATCGCCTCGAGCAAGCTTGCCCTGGAGCGTGGTGACGAAGCAACGAAAGCCTTTGCCCAGCGGATGGTCACCGACCACCAGAAAACCACGGATGAACTCAAGGGCTTGGTGACCAGCGGCAAGGCCAAAGCACCGCTTCCGGCAGCGATGACATCCAGTCAGCAAAGCATGCTCGACAAGCTGAACGGCCTTAAGGGCGCCGACTTTAACAAGCAATACCACTCTGATCAGGAGTCCGTGCATGAAGATGCGGTCGATCTGTTCAAGCGGTATGGCGATGATGGCGACAATGCCGATTTGAAAGCGTGGGCCGCCACTACGCGTCCGGCTCTGGAACACCATCTGATGATGGCAAAGGACCTCAACAAGTAGACCTGTGAAAAGTCAGGAGGCAGTCATGATCGACGAAGAGGAAAAAAGACTGCGCGCCTATCAGATCTGGGAAAGCGAGGGGCGGCCGGAAGGACGGGATCTTGCGCACTGGTATCAGGCGGCAGACGGCGAGGCCAGCGCTACAGGTCAAGGCGCTCACTACATGCCTTACTCTGCTGGCGCGGCGTCTGCTGGGTCACTGGTGATCAAGTTCTATCATTCCGGCGATCAAGTTCGCGGATATGTCCGCAAGATCGCCGAGACCGGGCAAGACGATTCGATATTTCCTGGTGAGGAGATGGAGCCGGAGGCTGCTTTCAAACTGGCCCAATCCCACAATGGAGGTTGCGGCGAGCCGATCTTCGTGGAGCTGACAGAAGGCGTCGAATGGGATCCGTCATGGGGGGCACTCGAAAATAATGATCTCGAGACGGCTCCAGCCGAAACGGATGCTTCTCGCGCTGCGGATAATCCGACCGCCGCCCGGCGTCGCACGCGTCTGGCTCGAGAGGCAGAAAAGGGACTGGGCCGCGCGGTGGGCGAGACGCAGGCCGAGGAGGATATGAGAAACCGCCGGTCGGAACGCTCAGGAGCTCAATCATGACAAAAAATGGCAAACCGTCCAAGGCGCAGATTGAACAGGACGCCAGAGGGCAGTCCGAAAGCAACCATGCTGGTGGATCCAACAACGGCGTCAGCAGCGCCAAGCCGCGCGTGATCACTCATTCCGACGACGCGACGGTCAACAAGAAAACGCCCGGCAAGGGCAAAGACTCCGCGGACTGGGACATCAATTATGACGAGCGCGACATGAACGAGGGCGAGTTTCGAGGATAGAGCTATGAAGCAAGCTGCGCCTTCCCGGCGCAGCGGAACTTGGTGCGACATCGAAGGTTTACTGTAACCGGGGAGCCTCAACCGAGATGGCTCGCCTCGTGGTATATCTTGAGGCATCCATGACGTCGAAAACACGCTCTCCCAAAATCAAACCCTATACCGGACCTGCGGGCGGATGGGGCTCTGCGAAATCCGTCGCGGAGATCACCGTGAAAGAGCAGGTGGCGCTACGTGGACCCAAGCTGCTATCGGCGCAGAACAAGCCGGAAGGTTATATGTGCGTGAGTTGCGCCTGGGCAAAACCTGCCAAGACTCACCCTCTTGAGTTCTGCGAGAATGGGGCCAAAGCCACAGCCTGGGAGGTGACATCGCGACGTGCCGACCGGGCATTCTTCGATAAACATCCTCTTCGCGAATTGGAGCTTTGGAACGATCACGACCTCGAAGAACAAGGTCGTTTGACGCATCCGATGCGCTGGGACGCAGCCACCGATCAATATCTTCCGGTCACCTGGGCCGAGGCGTTCGAAGAGATCGGTCGGGAGCTACGCGCTCTCGACCCGCATCAGGTCGATTTCTACACGTCGGGTCGGGCATCGCTCGAAACGGGTTACATGTACCAGCTGTTTGCGCGCATGTACGGCAGCAATAACATGCCCGACAGCTCCAACATGTGTCACGAGAGCTCATCGGTCGCTCTTCCGGAAAGCATCGGGGCCGCTGTTGGAACAGCCGTCCTTTCGGACTTCCAGAATACCGACTGCATCTTCTACATCGCGCAGAACGTTGGTACGTCGTCGCCGCGCTTGCTGCACGATCTCCAGGATGCCGTCGATCGCGGCGTCAAGATCGTCACCTTCAATCTGTTGCGCGAACGCGGCCTTGAGCGGTTCGTCAACCCGCAGGCGCCGACGCAGATGCTCACCGGCAACGAAACGAAGATTTCCTCCGAATATTATCAGGTCAACAACGGTGGCGATATCGCCGCACTATTTGGCGTCTGCAAGGCGCTGATCGAAGCCGACGATGCCTTGAAAGCCTCCCATCAAAGCCGTGTCGCCGGTGACGACGGCAAACCAAAGGATCCAGATAACGCTGCAATGGTTGCCTTTGCGGCCTCGATTGCGGCGGCCGACAAGAAGCATGTCCTCGACCATGACTTCATCAAGGAGCACACCACCGGCTTCGAGGAATTCGCCAACGCCGCACGCGGCCATCGGTGGGAGGAGCTGGAGCGGGTTTCAGGTCTCAGCCGTGATGAGATGACGCAGGCAGCGGACACCTACGCCAAATCCGAGGCGGTGATGATGGTTTATGGCATGGGTTTGACGCAACAGCTTATGGGCGTCCAGAACGTCCATATGGTCTGCAATCTGGCACTATTGCGCGGCAATATCGGCAAACCGGGCGCCAACATCTGTGCCGTCCGCGGCCACTCCAACGTTCAGGGACAACGCACCGTCGGCATTACCGAGAAACCGGGCCTGGCGCCGCTCGATAAGCTCTCTGAACTCTACGGCTTCGAACCGCCGCGGTGGACGGGCCGCTCGACGATCGAGACCTGTGAGGCGATCATGAGCGGGCAGTCGCGAGCCTTCATCAGTCTCGGCGGCAACTTCCTGAGAGCCGTCCCCGACACGACTGCCATGGAAAAAGGGTGGCGTAGGCTGCGGCTTAGCGTGCAGATCGCCACCAAGCTCAATCGCAGCCATGTCGTCCATGGCGAGATTGCCTATCTGCTGCCGTGTCTCGGTCGGATCGAACTGGACGAGCAGGCGACCGGTCCGCAGGCCGTATCGATGGAGAGTTCCATCGCCCATTTCCACGGCTCCCGCGGCAAGACGAGACCGGCAAGCCCGGAACTCCTTTCGGAGCCGGCAATCGTCGCTGGCATTGCCAAGGCGACCCTCGGCGAAACCAAGGTACCCTGGGAAAGCTGGGTCGGGAATTACGCGGAGATCCGCGATGCGATCGAGCGAACCTACCCGGAGACGTTCAAGGATTTCAATAAACGCCTGTTTACGCCGGGTGGGTTTGTCAGGCCGCTGCCGGCGCGCGAACGCAAGTGGGTGACGAAGAGCGGCAAGGCGAACTTCCTGACGCCGGAGAAACTCTTTCCGGAATTTTCGACGGCGCGGAGCACCGACGTCCTCCACCTGGCGACGCTGCGATCTAACGACCAGTTCAACACCACGATTTATGGGTACAGCGACAGATTTCGCGGTGTGGAAGGCACTCGCAAGGTGGTGTTCATGAACCCGGAGGATATCCTTCGGTTTGGTTTCAAGGATGGCGACAGTGTCGATCTGACCACTGCGATCGATACAGACAACGTTCGGACTGTGACGGCGTTGAGGATCGTTGCCTATGATATTCCCAGGGGATGTTGCGGCGCGTATTATCCTGAGACGAACCCGCTCTTTCCGCTGGCTCACCATGATCCGAAATCGAAAACGCCCTCCTACAAGCTCCTTCCGGTGCGTCTCGATCGATCCTCAGAAGTTCCACATGATTGAGGGGGTGACCGGGTGAGCACATGATGTTCGGGAGCATCAACGACGCAAAGTGGTCGTTTCTGGCAACCTTTCTGCTGGTCGCCGCCGGGGCCGCGCTTCTCGGCTGGGCTCAGCAGCCGCGGGAACTCCGGACCGATCCACCCGTCGTCGCCGACCTCGACCGGTTCCGGCTAATGTCCAATGGCATCAGCGGTGCGCCGCCCGAGAGTTATTTCGCTGAGGGGAAACCTTACGAAAGCGACGCTTATAATCTCAGCCAGGGCCAGCGACTCTATAGCTGGTTCGGCTGCCAAGAGTGTCACGGCGATGGGCGCGGAAACGTAGGTCCTTCCTTCCTCGACGGTTGGTGGCTGTATGGTCCGGAGATGGTGTCGATTGTCGCGTCGATCCGCGACGGTCGCCCGCACGGCATGCCGGCCTTTCGTGACCGGATGACGATCGAGCAAATCTGGCAACTGGCCGGTTATGTCCAGACCATCGGCGACTATTCGGCCAAAATGGCGGCGACGGGTCGCAGGGACGACCGCCACACGCGGCCGGCCGAAAACCGGGCGCCGGCGAAGATCCTGTTTAACGAAGGACCGGTCGGCGCCCACCCAGACCAGGGGCCCTCCCCTTGAGAACCGCTCGGATCCTTGCGCTGTCGATGATTGCTGCTGTCGCTGGCTGTAGCGGCAACCAGTCGGCTCTGGATCCTCAGGGCGCTCCGGCGATCCATGTCGAGCACCTGATCATCGGCATAACCGTCATCTGCACGGTCGTCTGGCTCCTGGTCATGATCGTGCTCGGCTGGGCACTGCTGCGGAAACGGTCCGGCGACGGCGGCGAGGCCCGTGAACGGCCCTTGACGATGAGCGTTGGCAGTGCCGTTGCCGCGACGGTCATGATTATCGCAGGTCTGACGATCGCAAGCTTTTACACCACACGCGGCATCGGTTTGCCGGAAAACGCAGCGCTGACGATCACCGTCAGGGGGCAGCAGTGGTGGTGGCAGGTCATCTATGCCGACGCCAATCCGGCGCTCAGCTTCCAGACTGCCAACGAAATCCATATCCCGGTCGGTCAGGATGTTCGGATCCAGCTCGAAAGTGCGGATGTTGTGCACTCGTTCTGGGTGCCGAGCCTTGCCGGCAAACAGGATCTCGTGCCGGGCCGCAGCAACAGTCTTCTTCTGCGAGCGGAACGGCCCGGCAACTATCGCGGCCAGTGCGCCGAATTTTGCGGCCTGCAGCACACTCACATGGCGATGATGGTCATTGCCGATGAGCCTGCGGATTATCAGCGGTGGATTGCGGTCCAACGCGAAAACGGCGTGATGCCGACGGACCCCGACGCTGCCGCCGGAAAGCTCGCTTTTCTGTCAAAACATTGTGCTGCATGCCATACGGTTCGCGGTACTCCGGCCATTGGCACCACCGGCCCCGACCTGACCCATGTCGGCAGCCGTCAGACGATTGCGGCCGGGCTTCTCGAAACCACACGCGGGTCGCTCGCGGCGTGGATTGCCGATCCGCAGACCCTCAAGCCCGGCAACAACATGCCGATGGTACCCCTTACCAGCGTCGAGCTGCGGGATATCTCCGCCTATATGGAGAGCCTTAAATGACCATCAGGGAGGACGGCCAGGATCTGCACGATACCGGATTGGGCGAGATCGAGCTCGACCACCGTCTTGCAGCGACCTGGTCGACACCCAGGGGATTGTGGGGCGCCCTTTCGACCGTCGACCATAAAATCATCGGCCGCCGCTACATCGTGACGGCCTTCGTGTTCCTGGCGCTCGGCGGAATCCTGGCGATGGCGATGCGGCTGCAACTGTCCGAGCCCGAAGCGCGGTTCATCGGTCCGGATCGCTACAATCAGATATTCACCATGCACGGCACGAACATGATGTTTCTGTTTGCCGTGCCAGTCATGGAGGCGATGGCGGTCTACCTCGTGCCCCTGATGGTCGGCACCCGCAACATCGCCTTCCCGCGCCTCAACGCGTTCTCCTACTGGATGTATCTGGCGGGCGGGCTACTGCTGTGGATCGCCTTTGCGGTCGATACCGGCCCTGACGTCGGCTGGTTTGCCTACGTGCCGTTATCTGGACCGCAATATGCTGCTGGAAAACGCGCCGACATTTGGGCGCAGATGATCACCTTTACCGAAGTCTCGGCGCTGGCCGTCGCCGTCGAGATCGTCGTCACCGTGTTCAAGCAACGCGCACCCGGCATGTCGCTCGACCGCATCCCATTGTTCGTCTGGTCGATGCTGGTCACATCCTTTCTGATCATCATGGCGATGCCAGCGATCATGATCGCCAGCTCGGCGCTGATCCTCGACCGACTGGTCGGCACCCACTTCTTCAATCCGGCGGAAGGCGGCGACGTATTGCTGTGGCAGCACCTGTTCTGGTTCTTCGGCCACCCAGAGGTCTACATCATCTTCCTGCCAGCGGTCGGTATGGTCTCGACGATCGTCGCGACCTTCACGCGGCGCCCCGTGTTCGGCTACCTCGCCATGGTGATGGCTCTGATCGCGACAGGGGTTTTGGCTTTTGGACTTTGGGTGCATCATATGTTCGTCGCCGGGCTGCCGCGTCTGGGCGAAAGCTTCTTTACGGCGTCGAGCATGGCGATCGCCATTCCTGCTGGTCTGCAAATATTCTGCTGGCTGGCGACGATGTGGGCCGGCAGACCGGTGTTCAAGACACCGTTCCTGTTCGTCATCGGCTTCATGGTGATCTTCGTCATCGGCGGGATGACAGGCGTCATGGTGGCCTCCGTGCCCTTCGACACGCAGGTTCATGATACCTATTTCGTAGTTGCTCACTTCCATTACGTTCTTGTGGGTGGCGCGGTCTTTCCGCTGCTCGGGGCGATTTATTACTGGTTCCCAAAGATCACCGGCCGAATGATGAGCGAGAGGCTCGGTCGCTGGGCGTTCGGCCTGATCTTTACCGGCTTCAACCTGACCTTCTTTCCTATGCATATCCTCGGGCTGCAGGGCATGCCGCGCCGCATCTATACCTATCAGCCGGAAATGCCGTGGTCTGGCTTGAACATGTTCGTTAGCCTGAGTGCCGTGATCCTTGCGGCGGGTTTCCTGCTGTTCTTTATCGACGCAATTCGCAGCGCCGCAACCGGTGCGGCCGCGCCGGCTAATCCTTGGGGGGCGTCGACACTCGAATGGGCGACCTCGTCACCAGCGCCGCCATATAATTTCGCGCGATTGCCTGTAGTTGGAAGCCTCGAGCCGTTGTCTGAGACGTCAGAAACACTTGCCGTTGCTTCCGGCCTGTCGGTCGACCGCCGCGAGCTGGTGGTCAGCAGCGTCGTCGAAGCGCTTCCGGAGGCGCGCGAGTCGTCACCTGACAATTCGATCTGGCCGCTCTGGTCGGCGCTCGCAACCACGGTGCTGTTGATCTGGTCGATCTTCACGCCCTGGGCAGTCGTCTGGGGATCGATCCCTGTCTCGATTGCCCTGATCGGATGGTTCTGGCCGAAAGGCACTCCGGAGGACGACTCATGAAACAATCCGTCGTACTCGATCTCACGAAACTGCCCCCGCATGGGCTTGGCACCGCAAGCCTGACCTGGTGGGGAACGCTTGCCTTCATGCTGATCGAGGGAACAGGCTTTGCGCTTTCGATCGTTGTCTACCTCTACCTCATGAGCCTGGCACCGCACTGGCCGATGAATGCACCGCCCCCCGATCTGCTGCCCGGAACGGCCTTGACGGCGTTGCTGATTGCCAGCCTGCTTCCCAACGTCCTGATTGCCCGCTGGGCACGGCAGCAGAATTTGGCGAAGGTCCGTGTCGGCCTGATCATCATGTCGCTGCTGGGGGTGGCGCCGCTCATCGTTCGTATCTTCGAATTTCCGGCGATGCACGTCTCGTGGGACCAGAATGCCTACGGTTCAATCGTCTGGGTGATGCTTGGACTGCACACGACCCATATCATAACCGACCTGATTGATACGCTGGTGCTGACGTGCCTGATGTTTTCCAGGCATGGCGACAATCCCCGGCGCTACGGTGATGTCAGCGACAATGCCATGTACTGGAACTTCGTCGTGGCGACCTGGTTGCCAATGTACATTTGCCTCTACTGGATACCGCGCCTATGACCAGAACCTGGATGCGATATTGCGGACTTGCCGTGCCGCCGCTGGCCTGGGCCGTGGGGACACAGCTTGGGCAGATCACCCCCTACCTCGATTGCCGTCGACAGATGGTTTGGACACCCGCCGTTTGCTCGGCCCTCCTGTTGATGTCGATTGCAGGAGCTGCTGCCTCTCGTCTCGCGCCAAGACCCGTCGGCCGGACTGAGCGGTTTGTCATCGATGCGGGATTTGTGATCGCCTCCGCCTTTGTTTTTGCGCTGGTATTGCAGGGAGCGGCATCGATGCTGCTGGACCCATGTCAGCGCTGATCTGCACCTTGATCTCACTGATGATGGCCGCTCCGGCGCTGGCCCATGGAGACGATCCTCATACGGCTGCGTCGGCATGGACATTCGATCCGTGGATCGTGCTACCAATCACCGTGATCAGCGCACTCTACACGTTCGGCATCGTGAGGCTTTCAGGTCGGGCGCGCCGGCTTGGAGCGATGCACCGCCAAAGCTTGTTCTTCTATAGCGGCATGCTGACTCTCGCGGGCGCGCTGATCTCGCCGCTCCACTGGCTCGGAGAACACCTTTTTACCTTTCATATGATCGAACACGAGATTGTCATGGCCGTCTCGGCACCGTTGATCGTGCTTGCGCGCCCGGTCGGCCTCCTTCTATGGGGTCTGCCAAAACGAGCGCGTCTTGGCTTAGGCGCTGCCATGCGAACTCCTCTTATCCGGCGGTCATGGGACTGGAGCACGGGAGCGACCAGCGCCACCGCCATCCATGGTGTCGCCATCTGGGGCTGGCACCTGCCCTTCCTGTTCGACGCAGCCGTGACCAATACCGCTATGCATCGCCTCCAGCACCTCAGTTTTTTTGCAACGGCGGTCCTGTTCTGGTGGGCGGTCGTTTGGAAAAGCGACTACGGCGCCGCTGCCTGGCACATGTTCCTGACGATGTTACACACGAGCATCCTCGGCGCCTTGATGGCGCTGGCACCGCGCGTTCTCTATATCGCCCAGACGCAAACCGCTTCTGCCTGGGGGCTGACACCCCTGGAGGATCAGCAACTGGCCGGCATGATCATGTGGGTGCCGGCCGGTACCATCTATGCAGCTGCGGCGATGATGATGCTGGCGCTCTGGATCCGCGGTTCCAGCGAGAGAGGAGCGCGAAATGCCTGATGTTGCCGGCTTGGCCCCTCGCCCCATAGTCTGGGTTGCCGCCGCTGTTGCTGCCGGGCTGAGCGCCTTTGTGGTTACCAATTCAATACGCGACAGTCAGACAAGGACGGCCGCAGCTGTGGCGCTGACCGGTGGCGATCCGGCGCGCGCTCCCGCACTCTTTCGTCGCTATGGCTGTTCGGGTTGCCATACCATTCCGGGGATACCGGGGGCGGACGGCCAAACCGGCGCGCCACTCGTCGGGTTATCCAAACACGTCTATATCGCCGGCGTGCTGGAAAACCGCTCCGACAACCTTGTTGCATGGATCGTTTCGCCGCAGAGCTTTTCGCCACAGACCGCGATGCCGAACACCGGCATTTCAGAGCAGGAAGCCAAGGACCTTGCCGCCTACCTCTACGCACATTGAGGTTAGGGATGGGGCGTCGGCACGGCCGGGAGGGCCTTGATGTAGCGCGCAATCGCATTACGATCGCTGTCGGGCAGCATGGCCGTGTTGGTCACGACGTCGGCCATCGACGATCCGACACGGCCATGGTCAGGCGTGTCGCCTGTTTTTAGCATCTTTGCGATGTCTCGCTCGCTCCACTTGCCCAGGTTCTGCCGCGTGATGTTGGGCACGAACCCTGTCCCTTGCGGATCAACTCCTCCGGCAAATCGGGTGTCGGGTTTGATGGCACCGAAGACGCTCCGACTGGAGTGGCATTCGGCGCAGTGGGAGACGCTCTCGACAAGATAAGCGCCGCGATCATGGATCGGCTCGCCACTCAGCCGGGCCTCCGATTGACCCTCTCGAAAAAACAGCAGCTTCCAGAATCCGACGAACCGGCGAATGCGAAATAGGATAGACGGGTGATGCGGCGGTGCCCGCCCCGAGACGTTGGGAAGCGTCATGAGATACGCGTAGAGGTCCCGGATGTCGCCAGCCGTCATTCCAGTGAAGCTCGTATAGGGAAAAGCGGGATAATAATGCTCATGCTCAGGCGACACCCCGCCGACGAGCGCGTTCGCCAGATCGACGGCCGTCCATCTGCCGATGCCGTCCACCGGATCCGGAGAAATGTTAGGCGGCCGAAAGGTGCCGAACGGTGAGCCGAGCGCCATGCCGCCCCCAAGCTGCAGTCGATCGGGTTCGCCAGGGGTCGCATGGCAGGACGCACAATCGGCAGCCGCGAAGATCAGTTGCCCGTGCACCGCGTCACCGGCACCCTTGAACTGCGGATCGCCTTGCGAAAACGGCGGGCGGGCTGCGCTTATATACCAGCCGGTCGCCGCCGCGGTGCCGGCACACAGAATGGCGACGACAGCCATTTTCCCGAGCGTGGCCGGGGCAACATTCACAGCCCGGGGTCGCGCAGCTCCCGAGTGTGACAAGATCAGTCGTCTTTCGTCTTGAAAGCGTCAGAAACCTTTTTGACCTCAGGGTCGCCGTTGCTTTCGCCATTTGCATCCCGGTCCCGGTCGGGATCGTCCTTCGCGCGAAGGTAGCCCCTCGGCGTATTTTCCTGGAGACCTTCCCAGCGTGGTGACTGATCCGTCGTGCCCGGAGCCCCGTCCTTTGGTGAATTCATACCCATGTTCGCTTCCTCCTATGATCGAAGCTAACTGAGGCAGGAAATGAAAGTTCCATCGTCCCGCGGCGCAGCGCGTTTTGCCTGTTTCCTGCAGGGGCTCAGCCGGTAGACTACCAACATAAGACTTCCAGGAACGGCAACTCACCAAAAAATTCTCGACTTTAGGGATTCACAAATCTGAAGCCAAAGCGTACCAAGGAGCGCTCCTTGAGCTCGCGGTGGACCCTGGGGCGGCGGCCGATGCGCGAGGCACCGGTCGTCGCCACTCAGCCGGATCGTCTGCTGATCATACATCTACATCCAGCACCGCGTCGATTTCGCAGACGAGCCCGGCGGGATTGTAACTGATTGTCGACCGGCCGTTCAGCTCGGCGGCAAGAAGCCTCTCAACCAGACGCGATCCGAAACCCTTCTTCGTTGGGGGCTTCACTGCGGGACCACCGTGTTCAGCCCACCTGAAATGTAGCCTTGCTTTCGTGCTCTCATCACCGTCGCCAAGCCGCCAGGAGATCGAGATCTTGCGTTGAGCAACCGACAATGCGCCGTACTTTGCAGCATTCGTCGCGAGCTCGTGGATAGCCAAAGAAAACGAGACGACTGCCTTCTGCGGCAGAAGCACAGGGGTGCCTTCGATCTCGAAACATTCTGCGGGATAGGGCTCCAGGACTTGCCTGACCAGGGCTGAAAGATCCGCGTGCTGCCAGTCGCGATGTGTAAGGAGATCATGCGCCTTCGCCACAGAGGTCAGCAATTCCTGGAAGGCGTCCACTTCGTCCTGCCCCGTCCCCCCGCCCCAGGGTCTGTTTCAAGATTGCGATGACGGTGGCAAAGACGTTCTTGACGCGATGATTGAGCTCGCCAGTCAATCCCGTAAAGCTTCTCGGCGGGGGCATTCCAGCTGGTAATCGTCAAGTCGAGATCGATGCCAAGGATCGCGTCATTCGAGGACTCGATGATGGCAGCCAGGTGGCGTTCAGCCTCCTGCACAATCTTGCTTGCCGAGATGGGATGGCAATGAACCCAACTTGTCGGATCCGGCCATCCTCACCCCTGAGCGCCGAAACCGATATCGCCGTCACAACATTGGTCTTCATTCAGGATTGAGACGGCATCAGAAGCCTAGCGGTTTCACACCTCTAGTCGCGTGCGTGGCTCACCATACGATAAGGATGCACGGCCTTGAACTGCGAGATCATGGCGGTTGCTTGCTGTAACACGCGCTCGGCTTTACGCACGTCGTCACGCGCCAGTTCGTCAGCATTGATGAAGATCGCCTGTGCCATATTGGCGGAAAGCGCGGCAAAATGGCGGTTGCCTTCGACATATGCCTCGCGTGCAGCTGCCTCCAGGACATGCGCGATATCGGCAAAGACCTCTTCGCGCTCCTCGATGCTGAGGTCTTCGATGACTTTGATCTTCTCTTCCATTCTCGATCTCACTCCGGATAGACGTGTGATAGTGACCGAGCTCATCGGAGCCTCGATCGCGCAAAGAGCTAGGAAGCGAAAATTTCCGTTTCAAGAGCTTAGTTCAGCTTGAAGTCGCCCTCAACACGTCGCCATTCGTTCGGTCCGATCAGACGCTGGTGTGTATAGCGGACGGAGTGCAGCGGTCCGTCGAGGCTGTCGCGCCAGAAGTCCAGGAACTTGCGCATTTCGGGAAAGTCCGGGGCGAGGTCGTAGTCCTGCCAGACGTAGGTTTGCAGGACGGATTCAAAATCGGGAATGCGGTAGAGGATGTGCGCGGTAGTGAGACCGTAGCCCTTGAGTTGACGCTCCAAATCCGACGAGAATTGCATGCTTCAACTCCGTTTCATGACACTGCGAAGGTGACGTAAAATCATCCATCTATCAACCGTATTCTTAAATCTACAAAGGCGTTTATTGTTCCTTTCCAGCGTGTTAGCAGCCAGAGACATCGAGTGCTAATTTTTTCTCCCGCCCCTCTTGAAATCGAAAAATCTCGAAAATAAATTTTGCACGCGAACGCTCAGGTGAGGTTCGCACCCGTCCGGATTGGTCGCCCGGTCCGGTCGGGATTTTGCGTCATCTTTTTTGTCCAATGGAGGAAAACATGTCGTTCCGACCGCTTCATGATCGCATTCTTGTCCGTCGGGTTGAATCCGAAGAAAAGACCAAGGGTGGGATCATTATCCCTGACACTGCCAAGGAAAAGCCGCAGGAAGGCGAAGTCGTCGCCGTCGGTCCTGGCGCGCGCAACGAGGCCGGCCAGATCCAGGCGCTGGACGTCAAGGCTGGCGACCGCATTCTGTTTGGCAAATGGTCCGGCACCGAAATCAAGATCAACGGCGAAGATCTGCTGATCATGAAGGAAAGCGACGTCCTGGGCATTATTGAAGCTCAGGTCGAGCAGAAGCAGGCTGCGTAATCACGCATTACAGCCTATCAGTCAAAAAGCTGCCTATCGAAGGAGTGAACAAATGGCTGCGAAAGAAGTCAAATTCAACACCGATGCCCGTGAACGTATGCTTCGTGGGGTCGATGTCCTTGCCAACGCCGTGAAGGTCACGCTCGGCCCAAAAGGCCGCAACGTTGTCATCGACAAGTCCTACGGCGCACCGCGCATCACCAAGGACGGTGTTTCGGTCGCCAAGGAAATCGAACTTGAAGACAAGTTCGAAAACATGGGCGCCCAGATGCTGCGCGAAGTGGCATCGAAGACCAATGATCTTGCCGGCGACGGCACCACCACCGCAACTGTCCTCGCCCAGGCAATCGTCAAGGAAGGCGCCAAGGCGGTTGCTTCTGGTATGAACCCGATGGACTTGAAGCGCGGCATCGATATCGCTGTGGATGCAGTCGTTAAAGAGCTGAAATCCAACGCCCGCAAGATCACCAGCAATTCCGAAATCGCCCAGGTCGGCACTGTATCGGCCAACGGCGATGAGGAGATCGGCAAGTATCTCGCTGAAGCGATGGAAAAGGTCGGTAATGAAGGCGTAATCACTGTCGAGGAAGCCAAGACCGCCGAGACCGAGTTGGAAGTCGTCGAAGGCATGCAGTTCGACCGCGGCTACCTCTCGCCCTACTTCGTGACCAACCAGGACAAGATGCGGGTCGAGTTCGAGGACCCCTATATCCTCATTCACGAAAAGAAGCTGTCGAACCTTCAGTCCCTGTTGCCGGTCCTCGAAGCCGTCGTGCAGTCCTCTAAGCCGCTGCTGATTATCGCGGAAGATGTCGAAGGCGAGGCGCTCGCAACGCTCGTCGTCAACAAGCTGCGCGGTGGTCTAAAAATTGCTGCCGTTAAGGCTCCGGGGTTCGGCGATCGCCGCAAGGCGATGCTCGAAGACATCGCCATCCTGACCGGCGGCACCGTCATCTCCGAAGACGTCGGCATCAAGCTTGAGAACGTCACGCTCAACATGCTTGGCCGAGCCAAGAAGGTGGCGATCGAGAAGGAAAACACGACGATCATCGATGGCGTCGGTTCCAAGGCCGAGATCGACGGCCGCGTGGCCCAGATTCGGGCGCAGATCGAGGAAACCACCTCCGACTACGATCGCGAAAAGCTGCAGGAGCGGCTTGCCAAGCTTGCCGGCGGCGTCGCCGTAATCCGCGTCGGCGGCTCGACCGAAGTCGAGGTCAAGGAGAAGAAGGACCGCGTCGATGACGCCCTTCATGCAACGCGCGCAGCCGTCGAAGAGGGCATTCTGCCGGGCGGTGGTGTTGCGTTGTTACGGGCCGTCAAAGCACTCGACAATCTTGCAACCGCCAACCAGGATCAGAAGGTTGGCATCGAGATCGTCCGCCGCGCTATCGAAGCCCCGGTGCGCCAGATCGCTGAGAATGCCGGCGCCGAAGGCTCCGTCATCGTCGGCAAGCTGCGGGAGAAAACGGACTTCTCTTTCGGCTGGAATGCGCAGACCGGCGAGTACGGTGACCTCTACGCGCAGGGCGTCATCGATCCTGCCAAGGTCGTCCGCACAGCACTCCAGGACGCGGCATCTGTTGCCGGTCTCTTGGTCACGACGGAAGCGATGATCGCCGAGAAGCCCAAAAAGGACGCCGCCCCCGCCCTTCCTGCCGGCGCCGGGATGGAGTTCTAATTGATAATGCGGGCTCGCCTTACCGCCAGAGGCGAGCCTTTCTTGAGGAAAACTATGAGCTTGCCGTCGAAAGAAGATGCGCGCCTGTGCGCGAGCGTGATCAGGGAGATCGTTGAACAGCGACAGCTGAGGGGCAATCACCAAGCGATTGCGACGCTGACCATCATGGTCGCGAAGCTATTTAATAAGGGTATTCGCGAACGGCAGGTTCTTTTGGCTGAAGCACACCGTGCTGCTGACACGGAACTCTTTGGCGATGGGACCGACCCGGCCGTAAAGCCGTAGGACTCCCTCAGGGCAGGCTTGCGGCTTCAACACCTCCAGCGTGTCATTGATGTTTTGAGAAACCCAAATATAAGGGAAAAGCATCTTTCAACGACGATGATGCGCGCGCTCCGGCCCGGATCACGCTAACAGTTCTGAAAGATGAGTTATGCCGAAACGAAAAGCGCCAGCGGTTGTCAGCACAGGCATCTCCGGATTGAACGAAATTCTGCGTGGTGGTCTGCCGGCATCCAATCTCTATATGCTGCAAGGCGCTCCGGGCTCCGGAAAGACGACAGCAGCGCTACAGTTCCTTCGCGCCGGGGTGGAAGCGGGAGAGAGCTGTATTTACGTGACACTGTCGCAGACGGCGGCAGAGCTCGAAGCCATTGCTGTCTCACACGGCTGGACACTCGATGGCATTCGGGTCGAAGAACTGTCGACATCCGGCTCGGTCAGCGAAGCCGATGACCAGAGCATATTTCTGACCGCAGACCTCAGGCTCGACGAGACGCGAAAGGCGATCGAGGCAGCGATCGAAGAACACAAGCCGCGGCGCCTTGTTTACGACTCCCTCCTCGAAATCCGCCTGATCACCGGTGACTCCCCGAGGTTTCGTCGCGAACTGATCGGTTTCAAGGCCTTTCTGGCCAAGCGCAACGTCGTCGCACTTCTCCTTGACACCCAGACAACCGGCTATGACCGCAGTGGCGAGGAAGTAGAGGGTCTTGCTCATGGGGTCATCCGTTTCGACAAGTCACTGGAGGAGTACGGCGCTGTGCGACGTCGCGTGGAAGTTTCCAAGATGCGCGGTGTCCCCGTTGCCGATGGTTATCACGACATGGCGATACGGGAAGGTGAAGGGGTCATCGTTTTTCCTCGCATTATGCCCAATACTGCGTCGGAGACCACCAAGCCGCAACTGATCAAGTCAGGTGTCGCAGCGCTCGACGACATGTTTGGCGGCGGCCAGGAGGCTGGAACCACGACGCTGGTCATCGGACAGTCGGGCACTGGCAAGTCGACCATGTCGTCACTCTATGCGACCGCAGCACTCGACCGCGGCGAGAGCGTCGCGCTATTCTTGTTCGAAGAGAGGCTGGAAACGTTCTTCCGCCGGTCGGAAGGCCTGGGAATGCAGCTTCGGCAGTTCCATAAGGATGGAAAGCTCATTCTGCGGGATTTCAATCCGAACGAAATCTCACCGGGTGAATTTGGTCAAATCGTCCAGGACGCGGTGACGCAAAACAAAGTCCGCGTCGTCGTCATCGATAGCCTGACCGGCTATCTGAACTCGCTACCTCATCGGGAAAAGGCGGTCCGCGACATCCAATCCCTTCTCAAATTCCTGGCTCGTTCGGGCGTGCTGACGATGCTAATTGTCGCTCAGCACGGCCTGATCGGTCAGAATGTCGGCATCGACGTAGATGTCAGCTTTCTGGGCGACACCGTGCTCCTGCTGCGGATCATGGAGCATGAGGGTCGGCTGCGCCGTAACATCACCGTCGTCAAAAAGCGCCACGGTCCACATGACCTCAACATTCAGGAACTGCTGATAGAAAGCGGCAGCGTCAGCGTCGTTTCCTACAACCCCCTTCCTGACCCGAAATGAATGAAACACCGAGTGAACTGGATTGGGTGCTCATACTTGCCCCGTTTCGCAAGGACGCCGACTACATCGAGGCGTCCTTGCGGGAGCAGAACATCGCAGTCCGCCGTGGCCAGGCTGGCGAGGACCTAGCTGAAAATTTAGCGCTTTTGCCGGGCGTCATCCTCATCACCCATGAGGCGCTGAGCCCGCCCGTCGTCGCAATCATTGGCGATCATCTCGCCGGCCAGCCTAATTGGTCCGAAGTGCCAATCGTGGTCCTGCTTGAGCGCGCGGCTCCCATTGCACAGATCCGCACTCAGCTTCAAAGCGCCTGGCCGAGCGCCCGCCTCCTGTTCTATACACGCCCAATCGCGCGACTGGAGCTAGCCAATAGCATTCAGACCAACCTGCTCGTCCGATTGCGCCAGAAGCAGGTGCGCGATGCCATTGAGCGCGAAGTCGAGTTGCGGCTGGAGCTCAATCATCGCATTAAGAACATTCTTGCCAGCGTCACCTCAATCTTTCAAATGACGCGACGCGGAGCGTCTACGGTTGATGAGCTTGCGGCAGATTTCACAGGCCGGCTTCGTGCTCTTTCCGACGTCCACACCGCAGTGTTCGAAGCAGGCGGAGACGAAATCTCACTGCTGTCCGTGATCGCGGTAACCGTAGCACCCTATAACGGTGAGAGCTTGACTCGGATCAATATTGCCGGCCCGGACCTCCTTGTCGGACGGATCGCTGCGACAACCATCGCCCTTTGCCTCCACGAACTGACGACGAATGCCATCAAGTACGGCGCACTGTCTCAGGGCGACGGCAGCGTCAACATTGCCTGGTCCGTTTCGGAGGAAGATCCACCCATGTTTTCAATGAACTGGATCGAATCGGGCGGCCCCAAAGTCGTTCAACCGACGCGGCAGGGCTACGGCACAAAATATGTTCGCTCGGCTCTCGCCTCGCTCTTGGGGGCAGCGCCGACGATCACGTTCGATCGTGATGGGTTTCGCTGCCACGCCGCTGGTCCGCTGGCAAGACTTGTCCGGCAGTCGGCGGAAGCTGTTTGATACAGTCCGTTATCGGAAGGGATAAACACCTTACTGAAGACATTCCCGAACCTGGCGGATCATATTCGCACGAGAGACGTTATCATACTCTTGGACCATTTTATCTGCCTGTAAATCATGATGGAGCGTTGGGGATGGGCGGCAACGGTGTAACGGTCCTGGTCGTGGAGGACGAGGCTCTCGTTCGTATGGATATTGCGCTATTGCTAGAGGACGAAGGTTTTCATGTGCTGGAAGCATCGAACGCCGACGACGCCATCAGCCTGCTCGACGCACATCCGGAGGTTCGTCTGATGTTCACCGATATCGATATGCCTGGCAGCATGGATGGCTTGAAACTTGCGGCCGCGGTTCGAGATCGATGGCCACCAGTCAAGATCATCGTAACATCGGGTCATCGCAACATGAGCGATGATACCCTTCCGATCGTCGGCCGCTTTTTCAGTAAGCCCTATGATCCGTCACGTGTGATTCATGCGATACGCGAAATGATCTAACACGATGACGTCCTACGCTGATCGAGACCGTCAAGCCAGGGATGCCGATGCTAGCAACTGCGCAATCGTAACCGACCACCAGGATGCCTGATGCCATCATTACCTCGACGGCGAGCAAGACTTACTGGCCTTTGGTCGCCGACGGCCAATCGTTTGAGGGCTCGTCGATCTGATGATCTGGGATCTCCATCGTATCACGAAGCTGGGCAGATTCCTTCTCGATCATGTAGATCACCGCGGATCTCTCGGCACCTTTAGCGACGAGTTCACCGATCAACGCGTGCAGCCTCGGTTTGACCTCCTTCAAAATGTTCTGGTTGTCACTCATCAATTCCTCCCATTTTTGCTCCATGTTGGCCGACGCTCCTCCTGGGTCTTAGCCAAACCGCTTCCCTGCATTCGCATCATCCGCCAGAACCAGACTTGCGGGCGGCGACCCACTCTCGTCGCCTCCGACGATTGCGGAAATGTAAGTCAGGGCATTTTTCATTCCGTTCATCGTGTAAGGCTTTTCAATTGCACCAAGGGCGCCGGCAAACCCTTCGGGGATCTTTTTAATATTACCGCTCACGAAGACATAGGGAATGCCCGCCGCTGCTAATTCACGACCCACGTCGATCCCGGTCGGGCCATCCATGAGGTGGATATCGACGAATGCGAAATCCGGCTTCGAAGTGCAGATCTGCTCTCGCGCCTGGCTGCTGCTCATGGCAAGTCCTGTGACCTGATGGCCCGCCATCTCCACCTCACTTTCAAGCTCCATGGCGAGCAGCATTTCGTCTTCGACGATCATAACTTTCAATGCGTATTCTCCTGATGGTCGCCGACAAGCAGCACTACGTCGACAACCGTCCTGCGGCCATCCTGTGTACGTTCGATTTCGGCGCCGAGCTGCAAAGCGGACGCCTCGATCAACATGCGTCCAAGCTCGGTGCTTTCAATATCCGGCTCAACTGGTTCGGATGTGTCCTCGACACGGATCAGAAAATGACCGTTGAGGCGTTTGACCACCACGTGGATGTCGCCGCCGCCGTCCATGAGGCCCCGTCGAACTGCATCGCCGACCAACTCATTGACGATCAGCGACAAAGGCGTGGCCTTGACAGCGGGCACGAGCAGCGGGGAAAGATCCAGAGACAGACGGATGTCGTTGCGGCCAGTGGCATCGACAAGATCTGTCACCAATTCCTTTGTGAACTCTGAGATATCGAACTTCGACACGTCATCGAGCGTGAACAGCTTTCGTTGAACCGTGCTGAGGGCCTCGATCCGGTTGAGGACCGACATGAGTGTCTGCCTTTGCCGATAATCGGTGGTGATGCGTGCCTGCATTTTTACGATGGAAGCCATGGTCAGCAGGTTGTTTTTCACCCGATGGTCCACCTCGTGGACGAGCAGCGTGCGCGCCTCCAGTGCCGACTTAAGGGTGGCGGTATTTTTTGCCACCTCCGCCTCCGCCTCATGGCGCGCAGCCGCCAGGTCTGCTTCCCGGCTTTTGACCGTTGTGAAATCGAGCTGGGACGCAAAGAAATAGATAATGGTCCCTGCCTCGTCCCGGACGGGGCTGATGAATACCGCATTCCAAAATGTAGTGCCGTCTTTTCGGTAGTTAAGAATATCGACAGCAACATCGTGGCCGGCCGCGATGCCTTCCCGGATCTTCGCGATCGTTGCATTGTCAGTCTCTGGACCCTGCAGGAAACGGCAATTGCGCCCGATTATCTCGTCGTCTCTGTAGCCCGTGAGCCTTCGGAAGGCTTCGTTGCAGAAGATGATCGGATTGTCGGACTGGTTCGGATCGGTGACGATCATTGGCATCCGGGTCGCCTTGAACGCGGCCGCAAATGGATCCTCGCTTACATGTCCGGCGACGAGACGGTCGCCGGCGTTGCGGGCATCGGTCCGATATTGATCCTTTTCTTGCATGGGGGTCCTGATCGTATTGTCCGCAACAAATGCCGCGGCTGGGGAATTGGTTCCGGTTTTTGTCAGGGCAAAGACGTTATCGTCGCCTCGATCTCGCAAATCACACCGGACGGATCATAGGCGATTGTCGATTTGCCGTTCAGCTCCGCGGCCAACAAGCGTTCGACGAGGCGGGACCCGAAGCCCTTGCGGGTCGGAGGGAGAACCTCCGGTCCGTCCATCTCCCTCCAAACGAGGCGAAGATCTCCGGTCTCTTTAGCGAAGCTCCAGCTGATGGCAATTCTACCTGTCGCATTGGAGAGTGCACCATATTTGGCAGCATTTGTGCCGAGTTCATGGAGAGCAAGCGAGAGTGACGCAACGACTTTTTGCGGCAGCAAGACCGGATCGCCAGAAACATCGAACCGCTCTGAAGGATATGGAGCGATAGCCTGCTCTACCACAGCCTTGAGATCGGCACTCTGCCAATGCCCCTCGGCAAGAAGGTCGTGGGCATGCGCCATGGCCGAAAGGCGAGCCTCGAAAGCGGTCACCGCACCGCTGGCCTCAGCATCTTTTGCCAGGGTCTGACGGGCAATCGCCATGACCGTAGCAAAGACATTCTTCACCCGGTGGTGCAACTCGCCAATCAGCACCGCCTGAAGCCGATCCGCTTCCTTCTTCGCAGAAATATCGTGAGCGATCTTGGAAGCGCCGATAATCCGGCCGACGCTGTCGTAGATTGGCGAGACGCTGAGGAGAACATCGACGAGATGGCCATCTTTGTGACGGCGTCTGGTTTCGTAAGGCTCCACCGTCGATCCGGCCCTGACGCGGCTCAACAGCGTCGGCTCCTCTTCGATCCGATCAGCAGGCACAAGGATCAGTACAGACTGACCGATGATCTCGTCCGCCTTGTAACCGTAGAGCCTCTCCGCCGAGGCGTTCCAGGACGTGATAGTCATATCGAGATCGATGCCCAGGATGGCATCATTGGAAGATGCGATGATGGACGCCAGCTGGCGCTCGACCTCCTGCCCTTTTTTGCGTTCGCTGATATCGATCGAGACGACCGCAACCTGGCGAATCCTGCCGCTATCGTCTCGAAGCGGCGAGACGGTATTGTTCACCCAGACGAGACTGCCATCTTTTCGGACATATCGCTTTTCGAGATCGAAGCTCTCGCCGGTCTGTGCAAGCCGCTGGTACAATCGGGTTTGCTCGGGCATATCGTCGGCATAGGTGATGTCGCGGATGTTCTTACCGAGCAGCTCCTGTTCCTCGTAGCCGACAATCTCGCAAAACCGCTTGTTGACGTGCAGGATCTCGCCATTGAGGCTCCCTTGGCCAATCCCGGCCGCCGACTGCGATATTACCGCCCGCAGCCGTTCTTCGCTTGCCTGGAGCGCCCGATCGGCGCGGACGCGATCTGTGGTCTCGTTGACAATGCAGAAGACGCCGCAAACCGTCCCGTTTCCATCGCGGATCGGGGAATAAGAAATATCAAAATAGACAGTTTCCGGGTAGCCGTGCCGCTCGATATAAAATGGGCGGTCCTTGGCGGCGACCGTCTCACCTCTATCCAACACCTGGCGCAGGAGCGGTTCGAGGTCGTCCCATAGCTCGCTCCAGTTTTCTCGTGCCGGGCGACCGAAAGCCTTCGGGTGCCGTTGTCCGATCGACGGTGCATAGGGTGCATTGTAGAGGGCGACGAAGTCCGGCCCCCAGAACAAAACGATCTGCGCCATGGAAGGCAGCATAATGTCGACAGCGGATCTCAGGCACGGAGGCCAAACCGAAGGCGGGCCAAGCATGGACTGGTCCCAGTCTCCCCGCTCAAGCATTCGAGAAATCTCGTCTTGCCCTGAGAAAGTTGCCCCCATTTCGTTCTGCATCGGCGCCCACTCTAAATCGTTGCGACGTCGCAAACGTTCGTCCCAGTGCTCAATGTATAGCGTGAGATGGTCGCAGCAAGGTCTTTTCGCAATGAAATCAGCTTCCAATCCGACAGACCGCTACCGATTTCAGCTCACCAAAGCAGCAGACTTGACCCTTTCTGGCTGATTTCCCATATGTGCGCCGCGAGAAGGGAACGGGTATGCGCGCATTTTTAGAAACGTCATTTGGTCCGAACGAATTGTCGGTTATCGATCAATCATTCAAAGACTGGCTGGAAACTCACCATTTGGCCAAGAACAGCGCAGAGGCTGAGCTTGCCGCTGCGATCATCATAAACCTGTATCGCGAGGGACATGACACCAGGCAGGAATTGGACACCGCCATGTCCCTGCATCGCGGTCTTGCCGATCTTGGCGAGTTGGCATCGCGCTCTTGATAGGAAACGAACCCGCAACCCCATTGTTCCGCTAAGAATGTGCATAAAAAACAGTGGTATCAGAACGTGCTATCGATCAAGTTTCCGCACAATCTACCAGCTTCCGCGCTCCGAGCATCACTTAAACGCAATACCTAGCGCGCTTAAAAACTCTAGCATGACGTCGTTGACCGAACGCTGGCGCAAAACGCGCGCTTCTCTGATTTCCGTGTCGTCCGCGGCACCTTCGATTTCGAACTGCGCGACGGCTACGTTGCCCTCGCGAAGATAGCCATCGTCTGGCTCTGGATCACAAAAGCGGTTGAGCAATAGCGTGAGGGCACGCTCGATGACCTCGCGGTCGTTGCCTTTCAGCGCCTCTTGGAATTTGGCGATTGCACCCGCAAGCCCGCCTTCTCCATGCTCGAGGCAGTAGACGAGATCGTGCGCATCTTTGCGCTCACGCCGGTGATCAAAGGCGAACGCCTTAAGGCATGTGAATGCCACGATGTCAGCGTAAGGAATGGATTCTGTCGAGCGGCCCTTTTCACCCAACAAGTCAGCAGTGACCTCCATTCGGTCGTGGTGCCGAAACACGAGCGACGCGTTAGGGATATTTACCGCAGAGACATTTCCTTCGGTCGGCAGTTCCTGCAGTGCGCCGCCCCGGAGCTTCGGATCGTCCGCCAAGAACTCCAGAATGACGAGAATGCCATGCTCGGTCATTGTCTGCCAACGCCAGTTGACTTTATTGCCCTTGTCATTTTGCGCACGCTCGAAACCCATTTTTTTGAGGTTCTGCTCGAGCGTCCGGTACGCCTCCGTGTCGGCGAGAATCGAAAGATCGACCACGACATCGATATCGCCGGTTCCTGCATGGGGCGGGACGTCGGGCGGCCGCTTGGTGACGATGTAGCGCGGTGCCAGACCCCCGACCAGAAAGACGGAATCGCGCCAGGGGCCGAGGCCGCTGAAGAGCGTAACCAGGACGCGCTCGCAGTCCCGGGTAACATCGGCACTGTATTCGGTCAGTATTTGAGGCTTTGTCATTGGGGTACCGCGAGTTTTGTCAGCCGAAGATGCTCGGCTAGTTCCTTTGAGCGACCGCTGTCAAGCTGCAGAAGGTCGAGGTAAGTTTGAAGAGGGTCTGTGACCCAGACATGGCCGACCCTCTGGCGAAACAGAAAGTCGTGGCGTGGATTTGAATCTATAACTCCCAGATTCCAGCCCTCTTTAACAGCCTTTGCTCCCAAATTTAGGAGAAGGTTTTCGCCGCCGTGATCGATGCGACAATGGATCTGGGATATCTTCGAGAGGTGCGGCGCATGTATCTGCCCAGCCATCAGCCCCGATATCTCGTAACGAATGCCTGTCTCGTCGCAGATCCTGTCAATCTCATGGATTGCCTCATCTATGTTGGCCATCCGCATATAGTACGAGCGGAGCGACTTTGGCTTGAGCGAAGCGACATAGGAAGACCACTCGTCAAGCAGCGCGCGGGGATTGGCGAGCATCCTTTCCTTCGACGGACCGGCCCCCTTGGAGTCCACCCATTCGCGACGCTCTAGTTCGATAAGAACCTGGGATGCAGTTGTCGGAGACACGGATGCTCGCTCGGCCAGTTCATGCACACCGAACCATTGGTCCTTGAACGTCCAAACCCCGTGGAGGGCTTGCGCGCGACTTCCGACGAACAGGCTGTTGAGCGATCGAGCCTGCCTCTTTAAGGCAGGCTTTTCAATGAGAACAAAAAGATTGTCGGCCGAAAGATAGAGACTGCCGCTACGATCGAAATAACCAACCTTCTCCTCGCGCAGAAGCGCCCTGGCACCAGGGGAAATGGAGTCGGCCATTAATAGTGGGAGAACTCTGGCATTGCCCGGCGGCATCGCTGCAACGTACCTTTTTAGCTGCCAGATTGCTTCCCTGACGTCCCTTGGAAAAGCAGATCTCTTGGCTTCAACAACAAGCTTGAACGGTGCTTCGGAAAATCGCGCGTTTAAAAGGAAATCTGCGTAAGGTTTTCCGATCTTCGCCTCAGACCTTGGCTCGGACGTGATTTCCCCGCCTGCCTCCGTTAGGCTAGTCGCCAACTCCCTCAACATATCAAAAGCTATGGGCTCTTCCATCGATATTCCCTGCGCAGCAAATATAGCCCTTATGTCGCATATTTGCAGAATTGTCTATATATACTGTGCAGCAAATAAATTAGATCACGTTCGGGCCCCTCCCGCCCCGACCGCTAGAGGGGAAGTCGAAGGCCGAGAACTTCAGGGTGTTTTGACCGCAGGCGCCGCGTGACACCCCAATTAAGAAATTTGGGCAGGCGATTCGCGTTCGAGATTTGCGCGCTCAGCGAATTTCCCGCTTTTGATTTCCGTGTAGCCCTGTTGCTGGGCTGTGACGTGGTCGTCTTCCCAGCGCGGGGGGACCCAAAAAGGGATCCGTTTCGGCAACCCGATATTCGATTCAGGGTAAGGGAATTCCATTCGACAACCCGCAACTTCAAGAAGTAGATTTTGGCGCCACGGTTAGATAGCGTGCGGACTCACGGTACAATGTGGTGCGAATGCAAGCCAATGAGTGAACTCCCGGAGATATCGACTTTCGACAGTTCAATTCGATTCTTGATTCCCGTGGCCGACGGCGAACCCACGAAGGCAACACCGCTCCAAGGCTTCTCCGTGAGCCTATGCCATAACGCGCGGCTCATTCGCGCGGCGTCGTTCCTTCCGTCTTCCATCTATGATCTAACCGAGGATGGTCTGCGCACCTTCGCGCCCCGGCGAATCTCCGGGGTAAATCCGATCAACTGGTTTCCGATGTCTCCACGGGCGATCCGTTCCGCGCCGTTGCCCGCTTATCTACCTTTCAACATCCTTTTGGTTGGCGAGATGCACGCTGCCGCCGACTTTCGTACTTGGGCGCAATCCTGCGCCATCGCTCCCCTCGTCGTCGCAGATAAAGAGGGTGATTTGGCCTTATCGGACCTCACTATCAGCGCGTTACAAGCCTATTGCCTACGCGCCTGCGATCGCCTGCCGCAATCGATCGACCCGGACTACGTTCGTGACGCCAGAGAAGCGCTCCAAGGATGGTCGCCTCTTCCTTCACGTCGTCTCAAATATAACATCCGAGGGCATGCGACCATCGTCCCCAACTTGATGGCCCTGTCGGCCTTTGGGTTTGCAGATATGGTGGAAGGCCCCTTTGACGACATAGGCAACGGGATTGACCCATATGTCGAGCAAGTCGTGGCAACTACCAACAGCATCTACGCGGAGCGAAAAAAATCCGATGCTGGAGGCGCCAGCGACGCCTATCGCAGCTTCCCCGACCTGAACCTGTTTGCGCCGGCACTGTTCTCCCACGTGGCGACGATGGCTCCTCCTGCTGACATGGTGGGGCCGGAAAAGAAGCGGTTCTTGACGGTTAGGAACGCCCTTGTACGCCAGAATGGCTACGGGTACACCGCGAAAACACCGCATCAGGCAGAGGCTCTATTCGGTGCGTCGCTGGAGGAGATAAAAGCAGGGCGAGCCAGACCGTCACCCCACCCGCTCTCGCGACTTCGCCAACTGGAGCTCGCTCTCGCGACCGAGGCGATCGCCGCCCTTTCAGCCTCGGATCTCTCGGCAACCATTCGTCTTCCAAACGCCATCAACACGACATCGGGGGCGGTACGGCAGTTCGCAGCGCATTATCGTAGCGACGGGGACGGATCAAAAAAGCGGCTACGAGCCTTTCAGCAGGTACAGGCAGCACTCGCCTCGGCCTTCCCCGCACGCTTTCTGCCGCTCGTGAAATCATCAAAAGACGGCGTTCGCATTGTTGCCGACGCCCATGTGGAATGGCTCGATATCGATGGCCTTCCGCTTTGCCTGAGGAAGAACGTCTCAAGAATTCCTGTCACGCCCGGGAACCTGTTCATCGACCAGCTGGGGCCGCTTCCTCTGATCAGGCTAATCCCCGAAAGTTTCCGCAGGATTCTCGTCATCAGTGCACTGAAACGCGAAGACCCAATACGGCCGATGTTCGAAATCGCCTTTGATGCCTTCGGCAAGCACTGGCACGAAACGCTTCAAGTCGATTTCGTGGAGGTCTCCAATGCCGACGAGCTCGTTTCCGTTCTGAATGAGTTCGACGGCCCCCTGGTAATCTTTGATGGACATGGCAGTCATCCAAAGGACGGGGTTGGGGTGTTGCACCTCAAGGACCAGGAGATTGACGTCTGGCAATTGCGCGACCGCGTTCCGCAACCGCCGCCGATCGTCATTTTGAGCGCCTGCGATACCCACGCGGCCGATAGAAACCATGCAACGGTCGCAAACGGTTTCTTGGCTTTGGGATGCCGATCCGTCCTCAGCGCTGTCTTTCCCCTCGACGCGCGCGCGGCCGCCGCATTCGCTGCACGATTGGTCTTTCGGATTTCCGACTTTATCCCGGCCGCGGTGGAGACATTCGGCCGGGCGCTGACCTGGACCGAGATCGTCTCGGGCATGTTGAGAATGCAGGTCCTGACGGACTTTTTGCGATTTCTTCAGCACAGAGAAATAATCGACGAGGCGACCTACGTGGGGGTCCATCAGAAAGGCAATTTTTACATCAATGGCGGGTCAAGTAGCCCGTTCGAGGATGTGCTCGATCTGCTCGAAGAGGACGGCCGCAGGAGAGAGCTACTGAAAACCTGCCTCGACACGGCGATCGCCAATTCGAGCGCGCTCGCCTACCTGAACCTCGGGCGTCCGGAAACGATCTTGCTTGACACGATGGAGCGGATGGCGAGAGACGATGACGATATTTCGGAAAGCGTGGCGTGAGCGCGGCTGCCGGCCGGATTTACATCAAAACAGTTCAGGGAAAAAGAGATGGTTGAGCTTCTAAGAACCGAAATCGATACCGAACATCGATACCGTCTCACCTCGACCGACCGAGGCTATCTCCTGTCATGCGCTCAGCGCGGAGAGATCGGTTTGATGATCGGACCATCGGAATGGCTCTATCGAACGAGAGAGGCTGCGGAGAAGGGGCTTACCCTCATCATGCTCATGAACGCCTGGTGGAGCGCCATGACACACGGTTATCCCGCCGGCGATCTTCCAAGCCGCTGCGAGTTTGCAGGGGCGGAGCATGCCGAGGCGGTGGCGCGCCTCGACGACCAGCCCCTGGTCGGACGCGAGGTCAAGGATCTGCGAGAGTTAGAAGACGCGACTTTCAGCTAAGCCCACGCAGCGTTTGACAGACGGGCGACACTTTAGGAACGGCAGGTCCATGCGCGGGAAAGCAATCGAGTTCATCACGATCGAAGATGTCCGTCAGCTCATTGTGGACGGCGTGAGCGAGAGCCTCAACATCGAATTCAAACTGGATATCCCGGTGAGCCCGGAGGAGCAGAAGGCCCAGCGAGCGAAGGATCCGTCGCTTTCCGTTCCTCGCGGCTGGCAGGGCTCCGGGAGCATTTCGAACTTTGGACGCGATGCACTTGCCGAAGAGATTGTTGCCTTTGCCAATGCTGACGGCGGGACGCTCGTTCTCGGAATGGAGGAGACCGAGGCAGCGCCGCCGAGAGCTTCGCGGCTGAACGTACTCCCGAATGTCTTCGACCTCGAGAGGCGCCTGCGCGATGCGTTCAACGATTGCATCGAGCCCAGGCTCCCCTACCTTGCGATACGCGCCCTGGTGACCGAGAATGATGGCTCGGGGGTCGTGCTTATAGAAACTTCACCTTCATCGCTTAGTCCTCATTGGGTGAAGAAAAGCAGAAAACCGACCATTCGCAGAGAAGATCGATGCGATACCCTTTCAATGCCGGAGCTTCACGACATGGTGCTCAGACGCGCAAGATCGCTGGACGAGGCTGCCGCACGGCTGGTTGAGGAACGGAGTCGATTCCAGAAGCACTTCGCAGACCACCTCGTTCATCTGAAGCCTGCGAATTTTCTCGGTGGCCCGAATGACAGCGGCGTTCCGGTATGGCTGAAGCAGACCGGTCAGGCGGCTTTGGGCCTACAGGTCACAATCGTTCCACACTTCGGAATCGGTCTCCCACGGCTCGAAAGCTTCAATGACCTTGTTCCCGATCCCGGTGCCATCGGCATTCTACAGGGCTCGGAGCGGCGACCTACGCATTGGATTGGGACCTACACCTACGTCGAAGGTTCCGGGCGCAAAATCCTCGGCGGGGTGACGTCGCGCCAGGAGGGAGGGTTCGACAAGACCGTGACAGTCATGCGCGACGGCCTAGTCACAGTATCCTTCATTCAGGTCCGCCCGACGTCATCCTGCACATGCACGGCGGATCTCGTTATAACCGCCGCGGGTTTCGCCGTTGGGCTATTCGACCGCTTGAGGCGCAAGAGCAGCTACCCTGCAGCACCCGCCGACGTGAGTGTTGACATCCACGCGATGGGCGAAGTCGGCATTGGACGGTTCGATGGGTTCAATGGCGGAGCAGTGTTTGGCCGCTTAGCTTCCCGAACGGTGTTCCCGATTTACACTTTGGGCGACTCCCAGGATATTTCGGTGTTGTTGAACGAAATTAGTGGTGACTTGATGAACGCCGGCGGAATGGACGCCACTTCCATCAACCCGGTAGCCTGGCTCGATGAAAGCTAACCAAGTGGAGCATGCGGGGACGTTCGAAGGTGAGGTGTAGAGGTGGCGGGTAATGTTTTGTCCGTTCGAGAGACCGGCAGCGATGGGTCGCAGGGCCGGGAGATATCGATCACCGACGTAGAGTTTGTGCCGCTCGATTTTAACGCTCTGCGGGACGCAAAGCTCCACCAGCGGTTGGACGTCCCGCTGAGAGGCCGCGGTCGGGTCCATTCGACCCTAGGCCTTGATATCCACCAAGGAAAGATTGCGACTTTCAACACGATCCTGGAGAGCCGCTTTACATCGAAAGCCATCGGACTTGTGCAGGGCGGATGGCTGCCGTCGGCTTTAGCAAATATCGCAGATACCGTCGTGTTACCCGACCGCTGCGTGGTCGCCCAGCTGGCCTCACGATTGAAGGATGGGATTGCGAGAGACGGAGCCGAACCGGACTTCATCGACCTCTTCGCAGCCAATCCTGTTCGAATCAATCCCTTACTTTTTGTGCTTGAGGGAGACCAGGGAACCAGTCCAACGCCCGACCAACTCGGCCGGCACTTGGCTGAAGCACGCATGAAGCTACGGTCGGCCTTGCCGAACTGCGAGATAGTTGCCGGAGATGACCAAGGTCTTCGTGGCGTACTGGGCTCATCGAAGACATTCGCGAGGGAGCGCAGCGCAAGCAGACATTCCTTCTTGAGATCAACCAACACCTCAAATCACCCGTGAGCCGCCAACGCCGCGACGTCGTTTGGAATCGCGTAGTTGATGCAGCAGCGCGTCACGGTCTTCCGACCGCTTCCCTCGTCGTCTTGGCTGCACTGAGTGCGGTCGTCTCGCCACAAAAGAACAATCCCGCTAAAGGCCTGCTTAAGTTTGGCCAGGAGTACGCTTTGGCGGATGTCTACAACGCGCTCGCCGACATTCGGGCGCTGGAGATCCTGACAGCTCTCTTCGGTTTTTTTCCGCACGAACATCTTATGCTTTGCACTGCGGACAGGGACATGGCGCTGTTCTGGGTGGGCTTGGCGGCCTCGAACTTTCGAGTTCAAGACGGGCGCTGCACGTATGACGTCAACCCGACTCTACTATTTCCGAATATTTCGGCTACTCATTGGGGTTCGGTCTTCGGAACGAGCAACTAGTGCCTCACCATTCACATGAACTCGCGTAGGAAGTCCATCTTATCCGAGGTGATCGATCGATGGGCGAACCTTGGTTCGGCTCGGTCCTCGCTCGTCGTGAGCAGAATCTTCAAACGGAATCGAATTTCTGCGCACGAAATTGACTTTTCGTGCGTTTGAACTATATTCTATGCATTAGCCGATTGAGGAGTGCTGAGAATGGCGTTTAGAGCTGATGAAGCCGCCGTCAATGGTTTCGAACGAGCGAAAAGCTATCTAGTGTCGAGAAATTTCACTCCCGCTGAACGCTTGCGGAGCGAGCGTGCGCTACTGGATATCATCGATGAGTGTGGACCAGTTGTTGAAGGCTATCCGACATGGCATCCATTGGTATCGCGTCACGATGAGCACAATCCGGAGACTTATCCCAGTGATCGTTGTGGCTATCAGGGGCTTGATCATACGGTCTATTTCGCGCACGGCTTTTTAACCTGCCCATATGTAAACGGCGAGAAAGTTGTCGCATCCGCTGACAGTCTCCCGCACCATCCTCGTGCAGAGATCACCGCTGAGATTCTTGACGTTCCCTTCTACAATACCGGTACCCAAGCGGTTCTTGTTCGCTGTGAATGGGATGCAATGCTTGAACCGGGGAAGCTGGTGCCAAAATCGCTTGCTGTCCCACTTATGCTTGAGCAGGAAATCCCGGTTTGGCGATGGTCATCCCGGGCGGAGAACTGGGAAACCATGCGGCCTTATCTTCTCGGCGCTCCACATGGAAGCAGATCATCGCTCTTCGTCAACCAAGATACAGCACTGGCAATGAAGAAAATTTATCTCGCGATGGTTGAGAGTGGAATGTTCGGTACCGTGAAGATGAGTTAATTGTGAAGCGGGCTCTGGCTCTGAATTCTGCGTGAAGAGCGAGCCGACAACCGGCTCTGTCAGCTACTCATCAAACGATATGGATTGTTCGAAAATGGCGCCAAAGCTGAAACCCGCAGGCTCCTCTCTCCGAGATAAAGTAGCTGGTCTTTTAAAATGCATCCACGCTGACGTAGAGCTCGAAAAAGGTCTCGCAGTTACCACTGCAGACGTCTTCTTCATTGATGAAAGCAGCCAGCTTTTTCCGAAGAAAATTGCCGTTGAGTGCAAAGACTGGAAGAAAGGTCTCGCCTCTTCTGACATCGCGGAAATTTATAATCTCTACAGGCCGTCACTCGACAGCGGCGAAATCGATAATTTATTGATCATCGGGGACAAGGAGCTTTCACAACAGCCGTCAAGGTCGACCGCAGCATTGCGTGATGTGACGTACGTCTCGTTTGAGCGGTTCGTCACGACGCTGATGAATTTTAGCTACGTTCTTCAAGACAACATTGCGGCTTATCACAATCACGATTCCTCGAAGAACTTCATCCACACCAACGTAAAAGGGCAAAACAAGAGCTTGGAGCAAGCAGCTCTCGATTGGCTCGAATCAGACGAGAATATCCTGCTGACTTACGGTGGATACGGCGTCGGGAAGACCAGTTTTAGCCTGTATTTTTGTAAATTGATGACCGAACGGCACCGATCGGGGGAATTCGACAGGATACCAATCCGACTGACGCTTGGAGACCTATTCACCAAACAGGACCTCAAAGGTGTCATATGCTCAGCGTTGACCGGCGCCGATGGGGGCGCCGCCGTCCAAAACTTTTCTTACAATCTCTTCCTCCAGATGAACCGTGAGGGATATTTCCTTCTGATCTTGGACGGCTTCGACGAGATGCGTCACGCCATGACGCTAGACGATTTCAAGTTCATATTCGAGGATATGGCCCTTCTTTTCGAAGGCAATTCCAAAACAATTATCCTTGGCAGACCCGACTCCTTCTTCTCGGCGGAGGAAGAGAATGCTGTCATCGACGCGATCTTAACGAATGTGCTGGGCGATTTGCGCCGCCTTCGAAAAGTGGAGGTTGACCTGTTGCACAGGGACCAAGTAGCCACTTACCTCGACAACTTTCTAGTACGGAAAGCCGCTGATCCAAACATCAGCCGGCTAATGCAATTCAAAGACCGCGCGCTCGAAGACGAGCTCGACATTCTGTCGAGGCCCGTCCAGCTGAATATGTTCACGACAATCATGAGCAGTGCCGCGGCGCCGGAGGGCAAATTCAGCCGATATGATCTCTATTTTCAATTCATCTACCGTTTTGTCCACCGTGAGCATTCGAAGGCGAGCCGCAAGCTAACTGTCGATCAGCTGGGTGATTCGTCCATCGGATATAGCGATCCCCGTACAATATTCATGCAGAGGTTGGCCTGGTGGCTTCTAACCGAGAAAAAGGAAAACCGTTTTAGAGCCAACGAAGTACCGGCTGATTTCGTCCCGCAATCAATACGAAATTCGCGCAGCAGCGACGCAGCACTCAGAGAGATCATCGTCGGATCTGTGGTGGAGCACGTTGGCGAGCCCACCGTACTTGGGACGAAAGGGCCGCGGATCTACTATTTCCCCCACAAGAGCTACGTCGAGTTCCTGGTCGCAGAATTCTTCTGTCGAGAAAAATTCAGCATCGAAATGTACACTACCTTCTTCCGCTACATGAATAGCGAGATCCTGTCGTTCATTGCGGAAGGCCCAGCAGAGGCAGTTTCGAACATGCGCTCCGGGCTTGAGCACGCCAAAGGCACGATTAGTCAAGAGGTCCTCATGATAACTGCGCGGGACCCGGCGATCGAGCAGGAAGAGAAGACACTGGCGGAGGGCAATACAACGCCTGGCCGCCTGTACGTCTATTACCAGTACCTTATGAAGAATGGGAGAGCTCAGCAGGAGATCGAAAGCTTCATATTCAACACTTTCTCGAGGGCGACTCCCGTAAACAGAGTGGGCGTAGCTTACGCGCTGTCCGCCGACTACCTTGGCCGATCTAAATGCGAGCCTTTATTGGAACGTCTCATTGCTTTCATTTTGAACAAAGTCGGGATCTTCAAGCTCAGGGAGATGCTGGCGGGTGGTTCGTCGATTTACTCCGTCGATGGGCCGGCCGCGCACATGATCTTTCTTTCGACATGCGTTTCGATTGAAAGAGGGGCAGTCTCAGTGGATGTGCGCGAGATGAAGCGCTTCGCCCGGGATGCCTGCCAAAAAAGCCTATATGTTAGCGGTTACGACGCCGCACCAAGCAAAGACACAAAAATTTACACCTTGAAAATCGGCTCCATTCGAGGGCTTTCCGTCGAGATAAAAGAATTTCTCCTCTCTTTGCCACCCAAGTCATTGCACAGGTTCAGCGCACAGGTGCACGGCAGGACTGACGAACTTTTGGCTGGTGCTTCAAACACGTTTCGACCGGCGAGAAACTGACCCCATCGGAGCATGATCTCGGTCCTCTGGTGCGGGTTTTCCGTTGTTGTGACAGCACCGACATTGTTCTCATAAGTTCGACTGTGCGAGCCGCGAGGCAAGGAACCGCTCGATCTTTTCACCAACCTCAGGAAACATAAATTTCAGAAATGGCAGTGTATCCTGATCAGGCAGATAGCGCTGATCACCGGAGCGGATCGCCTCCTTCAATAAGCAGGCGCGCTTCTCCCACTTTTTGCTCTTGTCTTGAGCTACCAGCAATTCTTCGCACCCGTACATGCGAAGCGCGAAACCCATCGCCAATGCATGCTCGGGATAGCCGTCACATATTCGGTGTGCCACCTCGACGAGGTGCTTGAAGTCCCAGCAAACCGGCTGCTTCTCGCGAGCGCTCAGAATTCCGTTCATAAGACCGGTTACAGCTCGATCATATCTCTCGTTGGCCGGTGGCGTTACGCCCCGGGCCGACAATTCTCCAATCAGGCTGCGCCAAGCTTCCTCGGTCCACACGCCGCCAGGCGTATGGTGGTTCCTCCCGATCCAAAACGAACAAATCCGTTCGCGCAAATCGTCGTCGCGCCTCTCAGTGCTGTCCTTCTCCTGCTTTAGGAGCTGTTCCGACTGGCCTGAGTAGTCGAAGGCCCACGCCGTCTGTGTATCGAGATTGGCGGTGAGATCCCGAAAGGCTATGATTTCTGACTTCCATCGGTCTTGTATGGTGCCTGAAACAATTTCCGGCACGCGAAAATGCGCCCGAAGATAAAAGGTCCCGGTGCTTTCAGAGAGAACCGTAGTTTCCTCATCGACCACAAGGATGTTCGAGTTGTTGGGAAACAACAAATCGTCCGTCGTCAGTCGGCGGTAATTAGGGTCGAATTCGGCCATTATCCAAACAAGCAGTGCTCCTTCGTCGCGGTAGAATGTTCGCCGACCAGCGACGACGTCCAAAAAGGTTGTTGAAAGTTGTGCCTCGAAAGCAACGCGCCCGTGCACGGTGATGGCTTGGACATCAGGTTGCCGTCGGCTTGCTGGATCTCGTATGGAGCGCCAATGCTTTTCAACCAGGATCTTTTCGTTGGACGGGTCAGCGGATAGACTTCGCACGATCCGCTCCTTCACCACTCGATGGGCAAGGCTCTCCCGCTGGCCTCGATATTTCAGAGCTTTGATATCCTCCCGGCTCAAAAGGGATCGGGTGACGGACGGACAGGACCCATCCTCGCGACTGTGCCGGAAAAAAAAGCGTTTCTCTCGTGAAGCTACGAGATAGACCGGAGTCGCACACAGAGCGCACCCATACCTCGGTGCGTTGGCGAGACTTTCGCTAATCGACACCCTCTCGGAAATGAGGCGGTCATATCGGCGCCCTGAGATGAACGAGACAACATCGAGGAAAGCGCCAGTTTCGAGATCGATAATCTCGCTGATTTCGGGATCCTTCACAGGCTCGGCGAAAGCGAGAGGATCGAACGTAACGTTTCCTTGCACTGCCATGACCTTCAACTTCGAATCTCTGCGAGACTACGGAGATTCGGTTGCATTTTCGAACGCAAAATGAGCAAATCCAATGGTCGAATTGCGTTGTTGCGGAGGGGAAATGGACCGATCCTTTTCAGATAGGCACGGCTACAGCGGGGCCGAGCCGGACATTTCCATTCGGGAAGATGCGCCCGACTTTCTCCGTTTTCAGGTCGCCAGCATCGCGGAAAAATGCGACCTCAGGCCCGGCGAAATTCGGTCCATCGTTTGCAACGTTCTCTTGGAGGTACCGGATTCCCGGAATTGGAGTGAATATCCGAACATTTGGGACGAGGTTCTTGGGCTCCTCCAGCACTGGATTGGTATAAAGTTTATGACGTCGCCGAAGCTATCTGGCGGTCTCTCGACCGCCGACCTGATCAGCAAACTCGATTTGGAAACGAATTAAACCGCGTATTTCGTGAGAAAGGCATCGGGTGGGAGCTGAAGCATCCGGACGGTATTGTCTTTCGAGGCGGCCAAACGTTCAAGGTTGCCACCGAGGAGGCCGTCGCCACCTTTGCCAAGAGTGGGAGATATACGGCAGCAGGGGAGATCCGCGAAGCCTTAAAGGATATTTCACGCCGACCCGAACCCGATCGCACCGGCGCAATCCAGCACTCTATGGCGGCGCTCGAATGTGTCGCTCGTGACCTATCCAACGCGCCAAACATGAACCTGGGTCAGCTCATCAATGGTCTCGCCCTCACGCCCCCATTGGGCGAGGCGTTACACAAGCTCTGGGGATATGCTTCGCAAAATGGTCGACATGTACAGGAAGGGCGCGACGCAAGTGCTGCCGAGGCTGAGCTCGTTGTCAGCGTTGCGTGCAGCATCGCCGTCTTTCTCCTGAACCGGTCGCTATAGCACGCTACCCTTCGAAGGTACGCGGCCAAGAAGATTGGAAGCAACGGGCCTTCACGGTCCATCGAATTCGTACGCCTTAGGCGATCCACAAAGGGTTCCCGATGCATATCTCTCGCGTTCAGCTCGTTAACTATCGAAATTTCGAGCGCGCAAGTTTTCATTTTAACAAAGGCATAAACACCGTCATCGGTGAAAACGGATCGGGCAAGACCAATCTATTCCGCGCGATGCGTCTCATGCTGGACGACGATTTCCTTCGCTGGGCCTATCGCATGGAGGAAAGCGATTTTCATCGCGGGATCGGCAACTGGCGCGGTCATTGGATCATCATCAGCATAGAATTTGCGGAGGTGTCTCAGGACGAAGCCGTACAAGCACTTTTCCTGCATGGGACCGGAGTTATCGAAGACGAAGCGATTGCTCGGGCAACCTACAATCTCATTTTCCGACCGAATGCCGCAATCCGGACGCGTTTGGCGCAACTCGATGAAGACGACCAGGCGGGTTTGGCTGCGATCTTGAATGCGGTCACATTGGACGACTACGAGACCGTCTTCACCGGCAAAAGCACCGCGGACTTTTCTGATCCAGCCGTGTACCAGGAACTCGTCGGAAATTTCGAGACCGTCCAGTTTCCGGCAGAGCTTCATCCCGCGACCCTTGGAGGACGGGTTCCAGGCATAATGTCGGTCAGCAAGGAGGTTTGCTTCACCTTCATCCAAGCCCTTCGTGACGTAGTCAGTGAGTTCCAAGGCCAGAGAACAAATCCCCTTTTGACGCTCCTCCGCAGCAAAAGCGGGGATCTCGATCCAGCGGTGCTTGCGCCGATCACTGATCGGGTGAACCAACTGAACAGTGAAATCGAAGCAATTCCCGACGTCGGAGAAATCCGGGCCGACATCCGCCAAACGATCCGGGATGCTGCCGGCGAAACTTACTCGCCAGCGAGCCTCGCAGTCCGATCGGCTGTCCCGGGTGAAGCGGATCGCCTTTTCCAATCTCTAAAATTGTTTGTTGGCGAGACCGATGATGAATACGAGGGAGCCATCAACGAGCTGAGTCTCGGCGGCGCCAACCTCATATTTCTCACCCTCAAGCTTCTCGAGTTCAAGTATCAGAAAGCAAAGCAGGCCTGCGCCAACTTCCTAGTCATTGAAGAACCCGAAGCCCACATTCACACACATATTCAGAAGACCCTTTTTGACAGATTGAACTACCCCGACACCCAGGTGATATACTCCACGCACTCAACCCAAATTTCCGAAGTTAGCAATATTGAGAATGTCAACATCTTGGGCCGGAGCGGTTCTCGCTGCGAAGCGTTCCAGCCGAGTGCCGGCCTGGAAGCACCAAAAATCCGTAGCATTCAGCGCTATCTCGACGCCGTCCGCAGCAATCTACTGTTCGCGAAAAGCGTGATCCTGGTAGAGGGCGACGCCGAAGAAATCCTCGTGCCGGTGCTGGTCAAAGAGGTGCTGGGTGTCAGCCTCGACGAACTGGGCATCAGTCTGATCAACATCCGCAGCACTGGCTTCGAGAACGTCGCAGTTTTGTTTCACGATGATCGTATTCGTCGACGTTGCGCAATCGTGACGGATCTTGACGCCGCCTTTTTCAACACTGACCCGCATCCGGACGATCCTGATGCTTTGAAGAGTGCCAAAGAGAAGGCGCTCGGCTCGCAGGTAGCTGGTGTCGCACGACGCACTCGTCTGACGGCCTTCAGGGATGGAAACGACTGGATTTCGGTTCACTACGCGCCGCATACGTTCGAAGTCGACTTCGTTGCGGCCGGGAACGTCGAGCTGACAGTTTCGGTGCTCAACTCCGTCTACAGCGACGCCGCAACCATTGTTGCTGCGACCGAGGAGCTGCGGTCCGGCGATGTGGCACTCTACGGAAAGCGAATCCTCGCAATGGCGAGCTATGCCAAGAAGGGCTGGCTGGCAATTCAGGTTGCCAAGCTTGTGACAGGGACAACGCGAATCCCCAGCTACCTGGTTGAAGCGATTTTTGCTGCGCACAAACCTCTGAGCCGACGCGTGCTGGCGAACATGATTAATCACCGGCTAAAATTTCACACCGATCCAGCCGTAATTTCAGAGGCTCAGGTCCTGGCGTTGCGTGCCCAGGTGGAGGCATTCCGTCTCGGCGATTTGGAGATCGAACCGCTTCGAGAAGCGATCATCGGCGCAATGGCAGGAGACGTCATCATCGACGTTCTGGGGTACGCTTGATGGTGTTTGTTTGGGAAGACAGCGACCTCAATGAGGAGCAGGCCGACGCCATTGAGCACGACGGAAGCGTGTACCTAGCCGCCTGCCCCGGAAGCGGCAAGACCAGAGCATTGACCTATAAAATCGCATTAGAGTTATCCAAGCTCGAAAGCAAACGTCATTGGGTGATCGCCATCACCTACACGCATCGCGCCGCCGAGGAAATCTCCGAGCGGATCGAGCGGTTAGGCGTGGCAACGGACCAGCTCTGGATCGGCACAATCCATTCGTTTTGCCTTGATTGGATCTTGCGGCCTTACGCCGTCTACCACGAGAAGCTGCAGAATGGATTTCGCGTGGTGGACCAGTATGAAACTGAAGCGATTCTGGACCAACTTTGCCATCAGTCACCGTATCAAGTTCGGGCATTCGATTGCAGATATTATTACTCGACAGCCGGGTGTCAGCTGGAGAATGCGAACCCGAACCGACGCTTGGCTGCGCTTTCCGTGTTGAACGGATACTGGCAGCATCTCGAGGAGAACCGGCTAATCGATTTTGAGATGATCTTGGGTTGCGCTTACGACCTTATCACCGCCCAACCCTCTATTTCCCTCCTGCTTGGGAAGCTGTTCAAATACATCCTAATAGACGAGTATCAAGATACAAAGGAAATCCAGTACGCGATCGTCGCCGCGATACTTGGTGCGTCAGCTGGGAATACAAAGACATTCATCGTTGGCGATCCTAATCAGGCCATCTACGGGTCGCTAGGCGGGTTCGCCATGAGCCGTGTGGACTTCGCCGCTCTGGCAGGCATTGCACTTGCCGATAAAAGCCTTGCCAGCAACTACCGCTCCTCGGACAGGGTCGTCGACTACTTTTCCAATTATTGCGTCGTCCCGGCGCTCATCGAAGCGGTCGGTCCTGACAAAGAATATCCAAGCGTTGTCTCGTTCAATCAGGAGATCAATCGGCAGGAGCTGGACGACGAAATCGTCCGGCTCATTCGTCACAATATCGAGACGCTTGGCATTCCTCCACACGAAATTTGCGTGGTTGGACCACAGTGGATCCAGCTGGCTGCGGTCACGAGGCGTCTGGTTGCAGCACTTCCAGAGTATAGCTTCGATGGCCCCGGCATGGCGCCTTTCTCTCGTGACCAAGACAACATTTGGTTCAAGATCTCACGTATCGCCCTGACCCGTCCAGATCCACACCTCTTCGTCCGGCGCACACGATGGGCCAAGGAGGTTTTGGATCACCTCAGGTCGGCGGGTATCGACGTCTCGAAGATCTCGTCGCGTGACCTGCTGCGCCATTGCAATAGCATCGAGATTGCTGTGGAGGACGGGCTGGAGTATTTGGAGTTGTTCTTCGCGGAACTGCTGTTGGCTCTCGGCATTGAGATCGATCTTTTCCCTCCGCTCCAGGAAGATCACGTCGCTTTTTTCGAACGGTCCCGACTTCAAATCCAACGACTGGAAGATGCCGGCGTTCAAGGCGTTTCGAGCATTGCCATGTTCAGACGTGTGTTCGCCACCCGAGCAGGCATAACGGTTTCGACGATTCACGGGGTGAAGGGAGCGGAGTTCGATACCGTGATCGCTTTTGCGCTCCTTGAGGGAATGGTTCCACACTTCTCAGATCCGAACGCGGCGGAGAGCGCGAACAAACTGCTCTATGTCGTTGCCTCTCGCCCCAGAAAGAACCTGCACCTCATCGCCGAAACCGGCCGGATCAGCGGGATTGGCGTTCCTTATGAAACCACTCAGGTGCTTGCGCAGCGCGATTTTGCTTATGACCCTATGGAGGATCCCGGCTAGCCAGAGGTAATCTGGCGTGAGCAAGGTCGTGCCTTCATCACAATACCCCCATGCCCGCAATCTCCCCTTCCCCAGAGGCTCCAGCGCAGGAGTACTTCCGATGCTAACTAGGCAAGCACACGAAAGACCGGGCGCGCCACCTCCCGACACGGCTATTTAACGATCGCGCAACTTTCGTCCTTCGCCCAATCGGAAAAGCTAAGATAGTAAGCGCGCACGCTACTGTAGCCCGCCCGGGCGGCCGCCGCAGCCGCCAGTGCCGCCCGGCCGCCGCCATCGCAGTGGGTCACGAGGCGATCACCGGGCTGAAAACCGGCAGTGCTCAATATCTCATGTAGTTCGCCTGCTGGACGCACGAAACTGCCGTCGAGAAGATCGGCGTGCGGCAACAATGTTGCCCCCGGCAAGTGGCCGCCCCTCGCATTCCGGCGGAGGTCATCGCCGTCGTATTCTCCCTTGGTGCGCGCATCGAATATGCGGATGTCGGTGTCGAGTTCTGCCTTCAGGGCGTTGCGATCAACCAAACCAACTCGACCACTTCCAGGACTGGCTCGGAACACCGACGGTGTTGCAAGAGCGGGAACTGCTCCAAGCAGACCATCGCGCTCGCGTATTGCTGGCCAGCCTCCGTTCAAAATAGAAGCGTCAACGCCGTAGTACTGAAGGATAAACCAGACGCGGGCGGCCTCGGTCATCCGACCATCATCATAGACGATCACCGGGGTCGTCTGGTCGATGCCGAGTGTTGAGATTGCACGTTCCCAATAGGCGACGTTGTCAAAGGACGTCTCTCCGGCTTTGGCTGCGGCCTCCCATACTTCGATGGGGACGCGAACTGCTTCAGGGGCATGCTCCGCATCAAAGGTCTCGGGATCGCGTACATCGAGAAGATGGAAACCTGCCAGGTTTCCGAGAGCCAACGGTTCAATGATGGGATCGTACGCCATGATGATAGTCTCCAAATACGTCTATGCGACACAAAACAAACGCCTGCTGCGGCCATCAGCGCCACGATGACCCGGTCGCGCGTTCCAGACGGACAAGAGGATGAGGCCCGTCAGTGCCGGCGCGAAGTCGTAATTGCGAACGGCGCTCGCCCATAGGCGCCGCAAAGACGGTTGTGAGCAGACTGACCGAAGCTTGTAGGGCGTAGGAACCCCCGTCGCGAACGGGCTGTGCGGATGCTCGTGATAACTCAGCCTTGTATTGACCTCGAAGCCATCGCGCACACATCAATCATCAACCGGGATCGCCCGTTGATTGTAGAGGATTTTGCGGATGCGCGCCTGCTCTTCCGGCGGTAGCGTCGCATTGTCGACCGCCAGGTCAGCGCCGACCGCAAGACCCCGCTCGACTCCAGGGCGGGCACCGACCTCCTCGAACCAGCGCTTGAAGTGCTTGAACTCGCTGATGTCCTGGCCTTGGGCTTGCCAATTTACGGTCCATGGAAAGCTAATGATGTCGGCGATGGTGAATTCGTCGCCAGCGAGATAGCGCCGATCTCGCAGCCGCATGTTGAGGACACCGTAGAGTCGATTGGCTTCATCAGTAAAACGGCGAACCGCATAGGATTGGTCACCCTCTCGCTGGCTGAGGCGTCGGAAGTGGCCAGCCTCACCCAGCTTGGGTCCCTGGTTCGCCACCTGCCAGACGACCCATTGGGTTACTTCGTATTTGGTGCGAAGATCCTTCGGCCAAAGCTTGCCGGTCTTCTCGGCGAGATAAAACAAAATGGCCCCGGATTCGAAAATGCTGATTGGCTCGCCGCCGCCGATCGGTTCGCGATCGACAATCGCTGGCATGCGATGATTGGGATTGATTTTCAGGAATTCCGGCTTGAATTGATCGCCGCGGGAGATCTGCACGGGTACGACCCTATACGGAGTAGCGGTCTCTTCGAGGAAAATTGAAACTTTTTTGCCATTTGGTGTTGGCCAGTAATAGAGGTCAATCATCCGTTACTCCTGTCGAACATCGTTTCGCAGCACTCTATCGACTTCCGGAAGGCGCGCCGACTTCGTTCGTTTCAAAAAGCAGCGTCGACAGGGAGCATCGTTTCAATAACTGCCTTCCACGTGGACTTTTGCTCCGGGACAAATCGACGATAGATGAAGCACCGACCTTCCGTCTTCGGCGATCAGCCCACCGAGCCGACCTCCAGTCGGCCGAGAATGAGATCGCCCCGTCAACTCCGCGGCACGCACCAAAGACTTGAAGGCGAGTCAGGAGCCAAGCGCCTCGCTCAGGCTAACGTTACGGGATGACGTCCGCTTCAGAAGTAAAATGATACAGGTGTTGCTTTCCAGATATTAGATGATACGGTCATAGCATGAAAGATGCGACGATTCCGCCGGAGCAACGCTGGCTGCTTTTGATCCACCAATTGCCCAGCAAGCCGGCCTACTTTCGAGTGAAGATCTGGCGCCGCCTGCAGCGCATCGGCGCTGTTGCCGTCAAGAGCACGGTCTACGCGCTGCCAGCGAATGCTGAGACCCAGGAAGATTTCGGATGGCTGCTGAAGGAAATTCTCGAAGGCGGCGGCGAGGCCATGGTTTGCGAGGCGCGCCTGATTGACGGCCTTTCCGACGCACAGGCGCACGCACTGTTCGATGCGGCACGCGACGACGACTACGAAGCAATTGCCAATGAGGTCCGGCTGCTTTCAGTCGAGGCAGAAGCTGCTGCGTCAGCGGAAGAACGTGCGGAGGTCCGCTCGCAGACCGTTCGCCTGCGCAAGCGGCTTGCCGATATCGCGACGATCGATTTCTTCGGAGCAACCGGCCGCCTCTCGGCGGAGAGCCTGATCACGGAACTGGAGCACAGGCTGGCGGAGGACGCGGACATGATCGAAGAACACGCAAGGGTTCCGTCCCTCGAGCCGGACGATCTGAAGGGACGCATCTGGGTCACCCGCAAGGGCGTGCATGTCGATCGTATCGCCTGCAGCTGGCTCATCCGTCGTTTCGTCGATCCGAATGCGATTATTCGCTTCGTGCCGGGCAAAGGATACGTCCCGAATCCTGGCGAGATTCGCTTCGACATGTTCGAGGGCGAGATTACCCATGAGGGCGATCACTGCAGTTTCGAAGTCCTGCTTACCCGGGCCGGACTCGACGACCGCGCACTGCAGGCAATTGCCGAGATTATCCACGACATCGATTTGAAGGACGCAAAATTCGGGCGCGAGGAGGCGGCCGGCATCGCCAGCCTGATCGCGGGAATTTGTGCGGCCAATCCCCAGGACGAGCAACGCCTCGTCGAGGGCGGGCCGATCTTCGACAACCTTTATCAATATTTCCGCGCGAAGCGTGGCTGACACGGACACCAACGATGAACAAGATCGAGAGCCTCGAAACTACCCCGGTACAGCGCGCTGATCCCCCCTCTCATGGGATTTCACTTGGCGAAGCAGTTCACGTCTGGGCGCGGGTAGCCGCTCTCAGCTTCGGCGGCCCCGCCGGCCAAATTGCAGTCATGCATAGGATCATTGTCGAGGAGAAGCGCTGGATCGGCGAAACGCGCTTCCTGCATGCGCTGAACTACTGCACGCTGCTGCCCGGACCGGAAGCGCAACAGCTTGCGATCTATATCGGCTGGCTGCTGCACAAGACTAAGGGCGGGCTGGTCGCCGGCGTCCTGTTCGTGCTGCCCGGCGTCGTCGCCATTATGGCACTGAGCTGGATCTATGCCATTTTCGGCAATGTTGGCGCGGTTCAGGCGCTGTTCTTCGGATTGAAGGCCGCCGTGCTGGCGATCGTGCTCGAAGCCGTGCTCGGGATTGGCCGGCGCGCGCTCAGGAACAATGTGATGGTCGGCCTTGCTGCGGCCGCGTTCATCTCTCTCTTCCTGTTCCACGCCCGCTTCCCGCTCGTCGTCTTGGCTGCCGGCATCGTCGGCTACATCGGCGGCCGGGCCGGCTGGGCAGCATTCCGCCCGGGCAACGGCCATGGCAAGGTCGGTGATAAACAAGTCGCGGACGCCGACAGCGCGCTTGGCGAAGAAATTCCGGAGCACGCCCGCCCGCCGGTCAATTGGTCGCTCAAGGTCGCGGGCATCGGGCTGCTGCTTTGGGGCGGACCGGTCTTCGTGCTTTTGGTGTTTCTGGGCCAGGGCAACGTCTTCACCGACATCTCGATCTTCTTTTCCAAGATGGCGATGGTCACCTTCGGCGGCGCCTACGCCGTCCTGTCCTATGTCGCGCAACAGGCGGTGGACCACTATCATTGGCTGAAGCCCGGCGAGATGCTGGATGGCCTCGGCATGGCGGAAACGACGCCGGGCCCGCTGATCATGGTGACGCAGTTCGTCGGTTTCATGGGCGCTTATCGCGCGCCCGGTGTCCTCAATCCCTTGCTTGCCGGCACGCTGGGCGGCCTGCTGACGACCTGGGTGACCTTCGTCCCCTGTTTTCTCTGGATCTTCCTCGGCGCACCGTTCATGGAGACTATGCGCAACAACAAGGCGCTTTCCGCAGCGCTGGCGGCAATCACCGCTGCCGTCGTCGGCGTCATCCTGAACCTCGCGATCTGGTTTGCGCTGCATGTGCTATTCCGCAATCTCCACGAAACCCACGGTTTCGGCATGACCGTCGACCTGCCAGTGCTGACCTCCGTCAACATCCCGTCGCTGATCCTGACCGTCGGCGCGATTGTTGCGGTATTCCGCTTCAAGGTTGGCATGCTGGCGGTGCTCGCCGCCTGCTCGATCCTCGGGCTCCTCTATGGCCTTCTCATGGGATGGGTCTAAACGAGCAAAAAACCGAGCGAAGCAGGTGTCGGACCCAGAGGCCGGCATCTCGACAAACAGTTCGGGGCTGCCTCCTATCCCGGATGCGCCTACTGCATCACCCGCTCACTTGGGCCCCCTAGCCAATCGGGCGCGAGGAGCCCCGTTCAGAAGAAAGCCGTCCTCCCCCTGTTCGGCCCCTCCAACCTCGTATCGACAATAAAGTTGTCAGCCGCGGGTTTTGGTCGCATTCGGCTTGAAGTTGACAAGCAGGGATTTAAGCTCGATTTCACGAACGCGCCTGGCCGCCTCGCTTGGGCTCACCCAATCGAAAAGGCGTTGTCCCCGCTCCTTGAAATCAGTGCTGATCTCGGTCACCTCAATCTGAAACATCTCCACGATGCAGGGTGCAACATTACCGTCATCAAGTTCTTTCAGGTAGGTATAGCGACCTACCGGCTTCTTTTTCGCCTTACCGCGCACGCCGGCTTCTTCCCAAGCTTCGATAGCCGCCGCTTCGTAGGGCTTCTTGCCTTTCATCGGCCATCCCTTGGGAATGATCCATCGCCGACTTTCGCGCGAGGTGATCACTAAGACCTCGATTTCGGAACCACCTTCCTTGTAGCGGAAGCACAGAGCGCCGTACTGCTGCCCAAACGCTTTCCCGAACAGCTTGTCCGGGGTTCGAGCAAGCTGTTGCAGCAACGTCTGTGAGTTGCCGCCCGTGGGCTTCCTGTCTTGTTTCTCTGATTTCAGGACAATGTAGATTGTCAAATTTCTTTTCCTGTCTCAATTGCCTGCGATGCCTTTGACGGTGATCCACACCCGCGGCTCAGCGGACCAGCCGGGCAACGCTCAATACGCCAAAAAATTCGGGCCTTTAAAAACGCCGGTCTCGCCATCCCTTGGGCAATCGCGCGCAGTGGCGTTTGGGGCTGGCTCGAAAACTATGCTAGTCGCCGCTGGCGGTTTTACAGCAGAGCGGTAAAGGACCGTTGAAATTCATTTAGATCACGCCCCAGGCCCGAAACCTCCCCCTCCCCGTCATCTCTCTGAGGCCCAGCTCCAAAACAATCCGCCGCGCCGCCTGCGGTGTCACATCGAGCGTCTTAGCCACCATCCCGGCCGACACCAATGGTTTTGCCATTACCAGCTCGACCAGCTCCGGCAGTTTTGACGACGCCCGGCGTCCGTTCAGCTTTCGCTCGAACATCGTGCGCGCCAACGCCAACCGGTCATGCTCCTTCAGACCGAGCTCGGCCGCTGCGATCAAGCCATAAGCGATGGCAAGAAGGCGCGTCTCACGATCGCGATGCCGGCGTCGATCAACCGGAATGGATTTCAGGCCGGTATTGATGGCGGCGAGATGGGCACCGGTGGTAACGCCGGTCTGGCGCAATATCGACGCGGCCATCAGCCGGCCCAGCCAGGGCGCATGCTGCAGGACAGACAGCTCGTTCCAGGCATCGAGGGCGACGATCGCCTGCAGCACCGCCGGCAAGTTTTCGGCCTGACGCAACACGCCACGCCATTCGTCGAGCCGGGCATCCTCGTCCCAGTCGAGATCATAGACCAGCGGATCGGCCGGAGCCCGGCCGGGCTTTCTGGCTCGTTCGATCGCCGCCTCCGATCGGGCCAGCACCGCGTCGATCTCGGCGTAGTCGACACCCGGAAGGTTCTCGACGTCGTCTACATCGTCCCCCTCCCCTTCCGCATTCTTCGCCGTGGCCGCGTGCCGAATGGTGCCGGACTGCTCCATCACCTCAGTGCTGGTCGGATTGATGTCCGATGTCTGTCGCAAGGTTCGAATACCGTCGGCCGACAGTACCCAATCCGGCGCCTGCGCGGCAATGCGCCGGCGGGTACGCAACACGTCGCGGGCGATGGTGAGTTCATGGGTCGGGGTGCGGATGTCGCGGGTGGCGTCATGCAGGACGAGGTCTTCGAGATGCACGAGTTCGCCGTCGATCCATAGCGAGGCGCAGGCGTCGGCGAAGTTTTGCCGTTCGAGGAAGCCTGCGCCAACCGGCGAACGGACGATGCGCTCGTCGAGACGGGTCAGTGCGACACCGGCGTCGAAGGCCGGCCGCATCAGGGCTGTCATGCTGATTTTAGAGACATCGTAAGCCATTGATATTACGGTAAACGATTCGCTAAAGGAACTCTATATGAATATTGTGGTTCGCCACATGGTATGATTACTGGGTGAGGTCATGACCATCGATAACAAACGTTTATCGATGGTAGTTGATCTGGAGTCGCAAATCAGTGAGAATCGGGGCAAAACACGGCTTTGTCGGCCATCGAAACCGTCCTTTTGGAGCGTCCGTGAGCAAGCCCAAGACATCACCGACTGCCGTCGAGCGCCGCGCCGAAGAACTCGACACCATCGCTTCCGTGCTACCGATGGAGCGCCGCGACGAACTCGCTGAGCTTCTCACTGACCAAGACATCGAGACGCTGCGCCATCTCGTCAATCAGGGCATGGGCGACAACACGTTGCGGGCGCTCACATCGGATCTCACCTATCTCGAGGCGTGGGGCCTGTCAGCAACCGGGAAATCGCTGCCGTGGCCCGCGCCCGAAGCGCTCCTACTAAAATTCGTTGCACATCATCTCTGGGACCCGCAACGCCGCGAAACAGATGCCAGCCACGGCATGCCGGCCGCCGTCGACGAAAAGCTTCGAAGCCAAGGGTTTCTGAAATCCGTCGGCCCGCATGCGCCGGCGACGGTGCGCCGGAGGCTGGCGAATTGGTCGACCCTGACCAAATGGCGCGGCCTTGATGGTGCCTTCGCCTCCCCTGCCCTCAAATCCGCCATTCGTCTCGCGGTTCGCGCCGTCCCCCGGACGCGGGGTCGCAAGAGCGCCAAGGCGGTCACCGGTGACGTCCTGGCAAAACTGCTATCGACCTGCGGGACCGACAGCCTGCGCGATCTGCGTGACCGGGCGATCCTGATGGTAGCGTTTGCGTCCGGCGGCCGCCGGCGCAGTGAGATCGCCGGATTGCGCGTCGAGCAGCTGGTCGAAGAAGCGCCGATCGAAGTGGCCGACGGACCTCCCCTCCCCTCGCTCGCCATCCATCTCGGCCGCACGAAAACCAACTCCGGGGAACAGGACGGTGTCGTCTATCTGACCGGCCGGCCAGTCGATGCACTCAATGCGTGGACGGCTGCGGCAAAAATCGACAAGGGCAGCGTGTTTCGCGGGATCGGGCGCTGGGGCACGGTTTCGAAGCGGGCGCTCGATCCGCAGTCGGTCAACGCAATCTTGAAGCAAAGGGCGGAAATGGCCGGGTTGGAGCCGGGGGAGTTTTCGGCGCACGGGTTGCGGTCAGGCTATTTGACCGAGGCCGCCAACCGCGGCATCCCGCTCCCGGAGGCGATGGAGCAATCACGCCACCGATCCGTTCAGCAAGCATCCAGCTATTACAACAGTGCTACCCGGAGAAGCGGGCGAGCGGCCCGACTGTTGTAGATCGGATCTCACTGTCAGAATTGCCAGGGCGAGATCAATTCTAGTCCTGTTGTCTCGAAATCTTTGAGGTTTCGGGTCGCCAGCCGGCCACCATTCATCCGCGCTATCGCCGCGATCATGCCGTCCGGAGCTGACATTCCCCTCCCCTGCCGCGAAGCGTCTCCCATGATATCCCCATAGGCCAATGCCGCTTCTTCCGTGAAGCCAAACATCTTGTCGGAGAACCGGCGACGCCAGCTCGCAAGTCCCTCTTCCAGCCGATCTGCGCGCTGATCCGGCTTGATCTTTTGAATACCAAAAGCGATCTCAGCAACGGCAACCGTCGACAACGCCAACTCGGCGTCGTGGCGAACCAGCCATGCTATGACCGCAGAATCGGGCGCTTTCTTCAATGTCTCCGACATCACATTCGTGTCGAGAAAAATCAAAGCTCGACACCTTTGTGAGAGCGTCTGTTTTCATCGATGATACTGTCGAAATCGATATCCGTACCCGACTGCGATGTCAGGCGACTATAGAATTTCGCAGCGGGTTCACGTCCGGCCTCACGAGCTTCATAAGTTTCGAGTGCGCGCTCGACGATATCGGCAATCGTGCGATTTTCTCGGCGGGCAAGCTTATGGGCAAGGTCGCGCGCTTTGGAACTGCGGACAGACAGCTGCGGGGTTACCATCGCGTATTCCTTCTTTTGAATCCAAAGTAATCGAAATTGAGGTAGCCATCAAGATGGCATTTGCCACCGTGATGGCTATCTGATGTTTCTGGGCTTGCGCCCTGTGTTTTTGCCATCAATGCATGTTCGTTCCGCGTGGAGGCCGAAACATCCCTCTCTCGAACGCTATGCTTCAAGCAATTTCCGCCACAGATGGCCGCCAGAGCGCGTTTCACGTCAGCTATGCCCGGATATGCGTCCCGTAACTCCTCTCGGCTCTGACAGGGCTGCATCTAACTCATAAGACACGCTTGCAACTCATCCTTTTCTCGTACATCCCTTATCTGTACAGAGCACTTTAAAGTCGCGCGAGTCAAACATGGCAAAACGGCCAGGCGCCAACCCACCGTCAGCACCCAAACGTCTTATCGGCTATGCACGTGTGTCTACCGATGATGAGGGCCATGATGCGCAGATGGACGAGTTGCGCGCCGCCGGCTGCGAGCGGATTTTCCAGGAGCACGGCTCAGGTGCATCGCGCGCACGGCCGGTGTTAACCAGACTGCTCGGGAACCTGACTGCCGGCGACGTGCTTGTCGTCGTCCAGCTGGATCGCCTCGGCCACTCCGTCAGCCATTTGTTGCAGGTGATCGAGGATCTCGAAACGCGCGGCGTTCATTTTAGATCGATCCGCGATCGGATCGACACGTCCACGCCGCAGGGCATGGTCTCTCTTCAAGTGTTCGGAGCTGTCGCGCGGCTCGAACGGGCGCTGATTGCGGAACGAACCAAAGCCGGCATCAAGGCGGCAAAGGCACGCGGAAACCTGCCAGGCAACCCTGGGCTGCGAGAGCGGCGACCAGAAGCGATCAAGGCGGTGTCGAAGGCGAGAGAAAAACTCTATCTCGATGAGCTGATCTCGTCCGCCCAATCCTGGTTGCCAATAGTGCGACAACTTCGGCCTCAACACAGCTGGGACAATGTCGCCCGGGTGCTCAATCGCCGGGGCCATGACTGGACCGTGGAACGCCTGCGCCGCGCAGTGCATCGGATGGTACGCGAGAAGCTGGCAGAGCCCGAGCTGATCGCTCGCTCACCTCGCCGTGCGCCAGAAGATCGCCTTATGAAGGTCGTTGCGGCGATTGCCATTGCTGATCCTCGTCTGTCGCTACGCGATATTGCCGCCCAGCTGGATCAGATGGGTGAGCGGCCGGCGCGTGGTGGGAGGAAATGGCAGCCTTCCTCTGTTCGCCACCTGCTAGATGAGGCTCATCGGTTTGGCCTCATCCGCCATTGAGGGCGCGGAGCATCAGCTTGCCGATTGCCCGCTCCTCGCGCCCTGCTTTGGACGGCAGAGATTTCCAGCCGTCGCTTTTGGCGATACCGCGGGCCGGCCGCCGTTAATCCGTTCTCGGAACGGAGATTTAGGACTGACCCCACCCGCTTTGGTGGAGGTACCTCATGGTGCTCCGGAAGGCTGGCCAGCGGCGCCGCGCCCGCTGTAATTGACGGTCGCTGGCCATATGGCAGCGGGAAACTCAGCGCGGCGATGTATGGCATCCCTTCCGGCCGCAGCAACCAGAGGAATCGGCTTGCCGTCTCGATACAATCAAACTGCGGTCCGCCCTCGCCGATAGCCCCGCCGATCAACGAGGCGACCTGCGGCAAGTCTGTTTGATCGCGGCGCTGGAACCCTCTCGCCGAGATAATCGCATCGCATTCACGACAAAACAGTCTGGCGAGGCCGGCAGGTGTAGACCCAACCTGAAACAGGCCGCCGCGGAAACATCCGACGCAGTTGATGTCGCGCCCTTTGTGCCGGGGCAGACCACTCCCTCGATACATGCCCAGGACCGTCGGCAATAGTGGTCCCTCCCCTCCTCGGCATCCTCGTCCAAGCATGTCGGACAAACGCCTCGATGCGCGGGGTCGCTGGCGAATGACGCCCTGCTGCGCCCGGTACTCTGCAGAAACAGTCGCTCCACATCTGCTTGCGTCAAGCGACAGGCCAGCGCTTATAAACGGGTGCCCGATTGTTCGGTCGCTATGTCACTGAAGATAAGCGGATTCGAGGCTCCCCAAGCGCCACGTATCCGGTTCTCGATCTGCCGGGTCGAACTGGAAGGAATGGCTCTCAACCCGCCAACGCCAACAGCTGAGAAGTTCATCCTCAAAGCGCCGTGGGGCGATTTCTTGCAGCCGCACCGGTCTCACAAGCCCGCATGTCGCCGCAGGTGCCGTTGCTCCCTTAGATGACAGTTGAAACACACTTGGTTCCCAAAGCCGCACCAACAAGGACGGCTGCTTTCGGCCCCAAAGCAGACTTAGATTCTGGATCAGGAGGCGATCAGCAATCCATGATGTCGCGTTCGTTCAACGCGTCGTATTTCCGGATTTCGCCTCGCGCTTTAGCGCTCCAGCGTCTGACAAACGCGACAGTGTCGGCTGCTTGCAAATGAGCGCTTAGCGCCTCCTGATCGACCCAACGTTCCAATATCAGCAATCGTCCTAATTGCAGGTTGTCCATGGCGGCATCGTAGGTGATGCTTCCCGGACGCTTTCGTGTTGTGGAAGCCAGCGCATTCAATTCTGTCATGAAGTGGGCCAGATCGGTCGGATCGACATGCATGTAGCCCGTTACAATAAGCACGAGATATTCCCTCCATTCGGGTCCCGATCGCCCTGTTTGCGGCGGTCGGCGCTTGACTGGTCGAGTGGTGATCAGTCGGCGACCAGCACCATTTTCCCCTGGATGCTCCCTTCAGATGCACGATGGTGCGCCGCCGATGCCTCGGCCAGTGGATAGGTGCTGTCGATCACCACCCGAACGGATCCGTCATCGAGCAGACGGCCAGCCTCTGCCAGTTGCGCGCCGTTCGAACGCACCTGCATCGTCGAGACCGTGATCTTTCGTCGGGCGGCTTCGTCATGGCCAGAAAAGCCCAGCGGGTTGACGAGGAACAGGGCGCCATCTGGCTTGATGCTGGGGAGGAAGCGTTCCATGGCCACGCCACCGACGGCATCGAATACCAGATCGACATCCCTCGCTACTGTCTCGGCAGCAACCTTCGTGTAATCGACGAAAATATCGGCGCGGAGATCGTTGAGAAGCGCCTCGTGCTTGCCGGAAGCAACGGCAATTACCTTTGCGCCTTGCCATTTCGCGATTTGGACTGCGAAATGACCGACCCCGCCACCGGCGCCGTTCACCAGGACTGTCTTGCCGGCGAGCGGCACCGGTGAATGCGAGAAGGTCTGGAACGGGTTCGGCGCATGACGTCCCAGATCGACCAGAAATTGCCAGGCGGTCAGGAGCGACATCGGTGCGGCGGACGCCTGGATATGGTCGATCCCGACAGGCTTCAGCGCCAGATCGGATGCAGGTACGCGAACATATTCGGCATAGGCGTTGCTGCCCGTCATCAGGTCATGCGGGAACCGAACCATCGCATAGACTTCGTCGCCAACCTCGAACTGTGATACATCTTCGCCGACGGCGGCGATCTTGCCGGAAACGTCCGTGCCGAGAATCAGCGGAAAGCTGGGGCTTGGCTGCCATTCCGGTGGGAGAGCGTGATAGCCGTCACGAAGATAGAGATCGGGCGGGTTGATGCTCGCGGCATGGACACGAACGAGCACGTCATCAGCCGAGATTTTTGGGCGGGGCGCATCCTCATAGAGAAGAACATCCGGCCCCCCGAATTCGTGCAGTCGCACGGCTTTCATCATATCAGTCATCATAGCCTCGGTTGAATACTCGTTTCCATCGCTGAAAATACGATCTTCTGCCTCGATTGATAATCAGGCCATAATTCGCTTTAATAGTGCCATGAAGCAACAGATCGGAATTGACAGGCTGACGGGACTGATCGCATTTGCCCGCGCCGGCTCGCTCGGGAGTTACACCGCCGCCGCCCGCTCCTTGTCCATCTCACCCTCGGCGGTCAGCAAAAGCATACAGCGGCTGGAGAAGCAGCTCGGCGTCTCGCTTTTTGCGCGCACGACACGTTCCCTAAACCTGACGGCCGAGGGGCGCGATCTGCATGAGCGCGCGCTGCGGCTACTGCACGACGCTGAAGAGATCGAGCAGGCGGCAAAAGCGGCGCGCACCGAGCCCGCCGGCACATTGCGGATCGCGGCGTCGTTGCCGATCGGCCTGCACGTCATCGCGCCCGCGCTTCCTCGCTTTCGTAGACTCCATCCGAAGGTGAACATCGATCTGCGTTTGAGCGATCACATAGTTGATCTTATCGAAGGCGGCATCGATCTCGCGGTCCGTATCGGCGATCTGTCAGATTCCCGCCTGCTCTCGCGGCGGCTCCTGCCGCATCGTTTATGCTGCTACGCCTCGCACCAATATCTAGCGGAGCGCGGCCCCCCGACGCACCCGGACAAGCTGGAAGAACACGAGACTGTCGGCATGCGCTACCAGAGTAGCGGACAGATATTCCGCTGGCCTTTCCGCGTCGGGGACAGGGAGGTGGAGATCGTTCCGTCCTCCGGCATCGTCGTTGATGCGAGCGAAGCCGTGCTTGCGGCGATCGCGGCAGGTGCCGGAATCGGAATGGCAACCAGCTTCATGGCTAGCACCTGGGTGAGGCGCGGAGCGCTCGTGCCGGTTCTGGCCGATTATGCGGTAGATCGGCACAATATTACCGCCCTCTGGCCCGAGAGCCGAAGGTCTAACCCGGCCGTTCGCGCCTTCCTCGACATCCTTGCGTAGGTGTCCTGACGATGCAGCGAAAGTCCACACATGGCGCATTCCAGCCAACCAGGAAGGTTTCAATGATCCTGGCAGGCAACAAACTGTATTAATCCAACGAGATTGATTGCGCTTAGGCGAAGCGGCACAGTGGCCTTCGCCCGGCGACAAAGCGCAATCCAAACCCCTTTTTTGGCACTTAAACCATCCAATGGACCTTACGCTTCGACTGAAACGCTATCCCGACCTCGATGATCGCATCACCATTGGCGCCAATCGAGATAAAGGATGCCCGCTACTTCCGTGACAAAGGGAAGCCAATCGCCCGCGGCCGCAGACCCGCAACGCTAAGTCTGCCGGACAGGGCGGCCAATGCATCTGCGCGATACACGAAATTCTCTTCGATCGCAGCGGCGTGGTTCGGCTCTGGTGGATTGAGAGAGGTGATGCCGCAACCCTCCACGGGTTCATTTTCGGGCTACAGGTCACGGTTGATATCGTTCGACTGTCTCACCTCGAGCGGCAGCCAGCGGCGTCCCGTCGCATCCGCTAGGCTGACCTCGCATTGCCCCCAGCCTCGCCGATTTTGGCGGAAGCGGTCGCAACCATGCGGACGATAACAAGGCGCGTCTAGCCAGGGAAGCGCACTTCTGCGTCGCGTCCATCGCCAATCAGCCCCACGTTCTCGAGCCGCCAGGTGGCGCCGACATAGTCGCGTTGCTTGGACCCCTGCGCTACGACGGTCTCGATCCGATGCCCGTAATTCTCGATGCTGCGCCATGCATTAATCGCGACAGCCGCAGCTACGAGAAGCGGCAGGCTTGCAACCGACAGCCACCAGACCCTTCTCTCGCGGTCATCTACCATCTTTGTGGACCTCCAGCCCGGCGCTCGGCGCCGTTTCAACAGCCTCGAATGATACGCCAATCTCATCCTTGAGCTGCGGATCAATTGTGCTGAAGGCGTTAATTTCACGCGCCCTGTCTCGTCCTCGGAATGCCCACAACGAACCTAGCCGCCGTCGGTGGGCCGGGCCGCACTGTCTTGCCGAGAGATTGTCGGGGCGTCCCCCGCTCCCCGCTATTGGCTATAGAGCCGGCCGGAAGCACCGATCAGGGTCGATGACCGAACCACATGGTCTTCTGGAAGGCCCGCAGCTGGGGTGAGACCACCACCCAGACCCCTGAGTTCTGCAAACCGAAACCTTGCCCGATCTGCCTATGACGAGTGATCTTGTCTTCAGCACGCGATCGACTTTGACGCTGAACGTCATGCTCGATACTGTCTCGCTTTGCGGGCCCGCAGTGTTGATCGGCCGAGTCAAGGTGACACAGCGCGGCGGCGTGTCTTTCAGAGCGGCAAGCAGAACCGCTGCCGCAAAGGACCACCGGGATCGTCAGGACGGGCGCGCCATGGCTTCATTTCAGACGTGTCGTCTGTCAGCGGCAAGGTAAATTGTGCAACGGCGCCCGAAACCAGCCGGCGCGCTGTAGAGGTTGTCCTACGGCTCGAAGACATCACTCTACCTGCAACCGCGAAATATCAGGCAGGGTGAGATTGGCAGGAACCGCCCAGACAGCAGTGACCGCCTCGGGAATTCTCGGCTGCAGTACCACAATATGGCCCGGTCACGCGGCAGATATATTGCGGCATCGGTCCATCGGGCAGATCGGCGAGGTTCATCGGGTTACGATAGAGGTTGAAGCTCTGTGCCGAGATATTCCTCAGCGTCATATCGACGACGATTGCCTCTTCGCCCGGCGTGGTTCGCGTCCCATTCGCCATCTCTGCGGAGAGCAGGTTACATGGCAGACGCCGCCCGCCATCCGGCCGTAACCGGTGGCGATGAACCGACCTTCGCGACGATATCCGCCTGCCTGTTCTCTTAGAGCGAACGTCCGAGCGATATCGTGATACATTGTGGTCAGCTGACCACAAGGGTATTTTATTGATTTTATTGCAAATTTCACACCGCTTGCCTTCGATGCGCACTTACCCCTCTATATCTCAGGCAAACTGAGAGTGCGTTTCTTCAAACGTTTTTTGATGACCCGACAAGAGATGGTCAGCTGACCACGGCCATAACATACTGATAAATAATGCTTTTTCATTTCGGCATTATTCTTGGAGATCTCCCGCAAGATTTAGGTAAAGTGAGTTTCGACGGCCTTCCGGTTACGGGCTGTGATTGGAGCCTGTGTGGTCAGCTGACCATAGACCCAACTACCTCCGACGCATGCATTTTCCGCCACGGCGAATCCGCAATAGTAGGGAGGGGAGGGGAACAGGTAGACCGGAACGTATGGGTGAAGGCCGCCATTGGCCGCTGGGTTGAGTGGACTTGAAAAGGGGTATCGGCGTGCAATTCCGCCCGCAACACAAACTATCGATCGCTTTTTGGAACGAACCCTCGTCAACGCCGTTTTCGCAGCAAACCTTGGCGCACCAACGGAGCTTGAAATGTCTCGCAGAAAAAGTGACTGCCGGAATCGAAACGCGGAATTGCTGCCCTCCCGCGCCCAGTTCGCACAAGGCGGCAACCCGGCGCATGGACACGTGCCCTCCACAGCGAAAGACACTCTGCCCCCTCCGTCCAAGGAGGACTACACGCTGATGATGACCCAGGCGATGCAAGGGCGAGCCTAAGTTCTACTTTACCAAGAATGTTTGATAACCTTCAAACGAGCAGAGCATCGTTTTCCGTGTTCGCGCGCTACGCGTTGGGGATCGAGGGAACACCCATAACCGAGAACTCCGCGACGCGGCGCATTGCCCAACCGACCTGCCCAGGAAAATATCCCGAAGTGCCGTCGCTCCTTACGCTCGCCATTGCCCTGAAAAAAATTCCCCACGACGCGAGGGCTGAACATCTGCGTGTCCTCTGTGCCCAAGCGCAAGCGCAACGCCGTCAACTTTAACGAGCATCAGATTTAGTCAGATAGCACTGGGGCCTGACGGTGTCAGGCCCCAGTTCGCTACTCAATCGCGATGCTCAGGCATCTGTTTGAGCTCATCCTTCGTCCAACTCGTCACTGCGTGCACGTCACCATCCTCGTCGCGCATGAAATCAAGTTCCGACATTGGAAGTGCGACGGGCTTCGCGCCGATCCCGAGAAAGCCACCGACATCGATCACCACCGAGCTACTAGCGCCTCGGCTATGGATATGATCAACCTTGCCGACCTTGTGATCGTCCGCGCCATAGATCGTTGCGCCTTCCAGAACCGAGGGCGTCAAGTCGGATGGCGAAAGCCGAACGTGATTAGTGTGATCCATGATTTCCTCCTGTGTTGAAGCAGGTATAATCGAGGATCTCTTGCAAGGTTCCCTGTCCGTGCAAAACACGGTCGTAAAGCCAGCCATCAGTTCGACGTCGGATCGCCAGGCTCCCAATTGAAATGATCGCCGTCAGCCTGAATGTGACCGACACCGGGGAACGGGAAGTGAGGCGTCAAGACGAGTTCGTTGGACTTGCCAAGCTTCGTCAACGTCTCGATGCGGTTCCTTTCTCCGCCTTTCTCGTCTGTGTCGGAGCCAATCGGTCACGCGGGCTTGACGAGTGAGATGATCGAGCTGTGAACCGTGTCGCCGACATCGAACAGCTTCACGTTACCCGAGACGATCTGATAGCCTACGTGACCCGGCGTATGGCCTTCAGCCCCACTGATGTGATCTGTGACACGACCTTCGCACCTGGCTTGAAAGTTTCCACGTGCCCGTCGAGAACCTTGACGATATCAGTGAGTTGGATGTTCCTGCCGGCAAACGCCATTCCGCCGCCGACATCCTGATCGTTGCGTTCGAAAGCCAGTTTGCCGTCGTTCACAAGTCCTCCCATGTGGTCCGGATGTCAGTGAGTTATAAGTGCCTCGATAATTTCCTCTGTTTCACACCAGCTTGAGCCGAAGACTGCTGAAGCGCGCCACCGACACCAGTGTCGATCAGAGCGACATGCTTCGGTTCCTTCACGAGCAGTGCGTCGACACTTAGCGTGACGATATCGGTGGGCACCCGCGGCCTTGAGCATACCGCCGACCTCCTGAGGCGTGTGTCCGACGCCAAAGATCTTGCTGTCATTCGGTCGTACAAACTTGGCATCGTGCAGTGCAATGACACCTGAAGAGCCAATCTTGGACGCCTTGTGATCTGGCTGCTGCGGAGGCATTGGGCCCGAACGGATGTAAGGGAGAAGATCGCGGCAGCGGATGAAGCAACAAAGGGTTTTGTGAGTTTCGCCATGACGCTGTGTCCTTGTTTGCGTGAAGCGGAGGTCCTCGCCTTGTTGCACGAGATAGGGCAGGGGCGTCCCCAGTGGACAGAGTGTTCCTGCCGTTATGCAGGAGCGTTCTGCTCATATCCGCGTCCACTTTGTTACACGAACGCGGTGGCCAACCACTGCGGCTCAAAAGCCGGCTCCCGGCTGCGCGAGATAACGCGCTTCAGAATCAGTCGAAGTTCGTCCCAATGCCTGGTTTCGATGAGGAAACCGACCATACGATGCGATCAAATCCCGATGGCGCCGCGCGTAGTCGAGATACTCGCCATCGCCCAGCTCGGTGAAGAGCGCCACCGAGCGATTCTGGTGAGCAATGTTTTCAGCATGCTCGTACGGCAGATAGAAGAAGATCCTGAATTCCGTTCGCACGCGCCTGTCATCGCCAACCTGAATCGCCTGCTCGGCTTGGGCCAGCGCCAAGCCATCCGTGGCAAAGGCAAGCGCTGTGCCCCGATAGATATTGCGGGGAAACTGATCGAGCACGACAATCATTGCCAGCCGATTTTCCGGCGTGTGGCTCCATTCGTTGGCAGGTCCGGACGCGAGTGCAAGGTGTGTCTCGCGAAAGCGGGCCTTGATCTCATCATCGAGTTCCACACCGCCGCCAAACCAGTCCTCGCGGCCGCTGCCTTCCCAGACAAAGAGCAAACCCGGTCATAGGGCCGCACCGTTTTTGACGTAGAGCAGCATGTCCCCGAACTGATACACACCGGACACAAAGCCATCATTTGCGCGCGCGACCAGGCGATCAGTCCGAATACCCGCCCGCCGTGCGTATGCCCAGACAGCTGTAGAGTAACTCTTGCCCGCGCTGAGCGCTCCGCCATTCCGAGCTGGTGCTCGAGGACAGTGATCTAGCTCCTGCAGGAACGCCAGACAGCGCAGAAATGAGGGCAGGGGCGGGGTAATTGTCTCAACGATGCGAGATCGGTCACGCCTGAACAACAACACTGCTTTGACCGCGCGCGATCGCGATATGAGTGTTGTTTAGCACGCGAATTCCGAGCCCGCTGTCGTGTGTCATTCAGTCATCGTAGCCGAAAAATAATTCGTGGTTGCCCAGGATCCCAAGAACACTGTCCTTTGCGGATAATCCCGCAAGCGGTGCTATATCGTCGCTGCGGGCTTCAATGCCGCCAACGATGAAATCGTCGGTCACCACTGTCAGATCGGCGTTCACGGCATTGGACTTCGCAACCACGGCCTCGGCCCAGGATCTGGGAAAGAGGCAACTGAGATGGAGATCAGTCAGTTGCAGAATGCGATAGCCATCGAACTTCGAAGGAAGTCCATCAATGGGGATTTCAACGTTTCCGACAGCTGGGATTCTAATCGCCTGAGAGACCAGCAAGATGCGAGAACCAGCGCAATTCCCCCATCCCATAACTGACTTCCGGGGGAACGGACGGGAAATGCCCGGTGAAGGGCAAAAGGGCCGAGGCAGATTGCATCGAGAGGATCTGCATTGCGCGAGGAAACAGCATTGCACCAAACAGCACGTTGAACGCAATGATCCATGGGCGGGGGTATTCTGGATCGAAGATCGATCCGGACGACAGGCGATTGATCAGAAGATGCTGCGCGCCGACCAGAAGGATGCCGGCCACTGCTCTTCTGATCGGTATTCCTCAAGGAAGTGGACCAGGCACTATATGAAACATGTTTGGCCTTGTGAGGAATTGCTCTGAGGAGCTGGCGAAAAGTATAAGAAGATGACAATCACATTGTTCGACGGCAAGGGTCAATTGCATTGAATTAACCCGGACGATCGCAATCAGCACCAAGCCGTCGACATTACGGAAATGGCAGTGATGTGGTTTAGTCGCCGATATCGCGGCTCTCTTACGCAAATCCCAACGCGAGGCGCGCTAGAACGGCTGCGCGCTTACGGTCAAGGTTCGGCGATCACATATTGCGATCTCCAGCTACCGGCCACCTCCCACAACTTACCCCACCTTCACACCTGCGTTCGCACCAGCCTTCATCAGCGCGATGATCATTGGACCAAGGGAGAACTCCCCACGTTCTGTTCGCCGTGTGAGGTCTCGCAGATATCCGCCGGCTGAATTTATAAAATTTGCTCGTTCCAGAATGCAGGCCATGGTCGCCGCGGCGTTCTCGGGACCCATGACATCACAGGCATCTTGATAGGCCGTCGGGCTCACACCCAGCACTGAACGAACCACGACGGCCGCCGCCATTAGGTCGCGCCAACTGTCGACCGTGCCTCCGGGCCCATAATCGACAATGGCCGGACACGCTTTCAAGACCATTCCGAGAGGGAAGGCCTTTATCGGCTGGCTCGTTGGCTCGCGGTAAACACTCGGCTTCGCCTCCTGCTCTTTTTCGGAGCATGGTTCAAGTTCATTTAGGGATTCGGGTTTTGAATTCTGTATGTGCCGCTCAGTATGAGCGGCATTGGTGCCAGTATTCTTAGAATTATCGAACGGATAGAGCTGCTTAAGGATCTCCGACTGCAGCATCTGCATTTCCTCGAGAACGCTCTGAATAACCGGAAGCGTGGGGACCCGCGGTATGGTGCTAACCAGCGCGACATACATGCCTTCGATTGTCTGCCAATCGCCCTCAGCCGCCTCTTCCATGGCGGCAGTAATCAGCTTGCGAACGTCCCTACGGCAAATCGTGAGGCTTTCCTTAGCCTTCCTCAACATCGCGCGCTCCGCCGTTACCTGCTGCGCCAACAGCGCCAGTTCCTCACAACGGGCCAGAAGTGGCGAAAGATCAAACCCGAAGGCATTCTCGATTTCGCCGGTGGCATCCTTTCGCGCATAGCGTTTCCCGTTTGCACTGTCTCGACGAACAATCAGGCCAGCGTTCACCAGCACCGCAATGTGTCGACGCAGCGTTGCACCCGCCATGCCGTGGGCACGCAGCGTGAGTTGTACGTTGGATGGGAAAACGATCAGGCTGTCATCCTGGCGCAATTCATTGTCGGGATAAAAGCTGAGCAGCGCATCAAGGACCGCAAGACTGTTTGACTGAATCCCGAGCACATGCATGGCCGCTGACGCGTCGCGAAAGATTTTCCATTTGTCGGCAGCCTTGCCCGGCCGAATGTCGGCCAGTTCCGACTGGCGCCGCACAAGCGCAAGCGTCATCGGCCGCCGCCCGAAGGGCGTCGTCACATTTCCTGTCTGCATTGTCTCTCACCTTTCAGAAGGCAAAAGAAATCGGCTCACCAAAACGGTGCCATAAACTCTTGACGAAGATTCGTGGAAATGCGATTCTGTGTTTCTCACGACTACAGAAATGGGTTCCACGGTGGCGACGCTGTTGGGGCCTTTTTCTTTGGCGGCTTACTCTCCGTTGTTCCGTTGATCTTTGTGCCTGTACTCCTGGTAGAGCGCCGGCAAGTGCTCGAGCACGAAGGCCGCAAAGTCGGGCGTTGCCTTCTTGTCGATCGTGATTTCAAGTTTCGATTTGCTTTGCGTGACCTGCGCAAGCCGTAGTCCATTGGGTGCGGAGAGAACCTGTGGAATTCCACGCGCAATTTTGGCAGGTTTCAGATGCGCTATGAGCGCCTTAAATCGCTCTGCCGATGATAGGGATTGCACTGCATGCGATGCCGCAAATTGCGAAGCATCGTCTAATGACGAGGTTTTCGCAACGAGTGCCGCAAGTTGCTGCCAGCTTGGTCGACCAATACCAGGAGCAGAACCGATCGCAGTGATGACCTCCGCCGGGAGGGCATCAACCAGCAAGATCATCTTCGACAGATTGCTTCGGTCAATTGACATCGCGGCAACGACGACCTCGCGCGAAAATTGCTTGTTGAGCCGATGGGCAAATTGAGCCTTCTCGATGAAGGTCAGATCCTCGCGCTCATTGTTTTCCTGTCCTTGAGCAACGACCAATTGCTCGTCGCTGAGCTCTCGGACGACGGCTTTAACTGGACGTGCCAGCTCCGTCAGGGCCCGCAAGCGGCGATGTCCGAACGCCACCTGGTAACGACCCGGCTGCTCGGGATGGGGTCGAACGAGAATTGGCACTTGCTGGCCTTGTTCCCGGATCGATGTCTTCAAACCTTCGATATCGCCGGGCATACGATCCTGGACGAATGACGGATCGATCACGGACGCGTCCAGATCCACGACGCTTTGACCTTCGGCAAGACGGCGCTCGATCTCATCTGCACGGCCAAGGCGATTGTTCTGCTCGCGCAGCGCGTTACCGATGTTTGCCGTCAGTTTTGTGGCCGGATCCCGCTCCTTTCTTGCGACGCCGAGAAGGGGCATGGAACGGGCTTTTGCGGAACGATTGTCCGCTGTCGTTGCGTCAGGGGCGTCCAACGAGACGCCGAGGATCTGCTTCCGGCTCATGTGGGTCTATCCCATGCTTTCTTGATCAATGTCTCGATCTCATCATTGACCGCGTTCATGGCTTCCAGGGCGCGATCGTAGGTCGAACGGGTAAACTGGCTTCGTTCGACTTCAAACAATGTCTGATTGGTCAATCCGGCATCCGATACAGCAGTTGTTTTCAGCATCGGGAAATTGAGGACATTTTCTCCAAAGATCGACCGCAGGTAGCCGACCATCTGATTTTGCGGTCCGTCGCTGGGCTCGAAACGAGTGATCAGATAACGCATCCAGTTGAACTTGAACTTCGCACCGGCATTTTCGATTTCGCGCAACAGGTTTGACGTCATTGCCAGGAATTGATTCATGGACATCACATCGAGCATCTGCGGATGGACCGTCACCAGGATCGAGGTGGCAGCGGTGAGGGCAGAAAGGGTAAGGTAGCCAAGCTGAGGAGGGCAGTCGATGACGACGACGTCGTAGTTGTCGGCAATGTCCTCGATGACCTGGCTGATACGCCCGTAGAACAGGGTATCGCCCTCCTTGCGCTTCATCAACGCCCGGGGCGTGTCGTGCTCGAATTCCATCAGTTCGAGGTTGCCAGGGATCAAATGAAGATCCGGGATATATGTTCCACGGACGACCTGCTCGATGGGAATCTGCTCGTCGTCGTATCGTATCGCACCGTAAAGCGTCTCGTTTGGACCGACATCGGTTTCCGGCTGACTGCCAAAGAGCGCGGACAAGCTGGCCTGTGGGTCGAGGTCGATCGCAAGGACGCGATAGCCGCGCATAGCCAGATACTGGGACAAGTGTGCAGCGGTGGTTGTTTTCCCTGACCCACCTTTGAAGTTCATCACGGAAATGACCTGAAGCTGCTCGCCGTCCCGCCGGTGGGGAAGATAACGGCGGTTTTTCCCGCGCCCCACGTGGTCCATATGTTTGCGAATCGCGTGAATGTCTTCGATTGACAGGATCCTGCGCCCGCCAGGGCTCGTGCCGACGTTCAGGTCTGGCATCTCCGTCACGGTCTGACGTAAATAAGACTCACCTACACCGAGGAGTTTGGCGGCTTCGCTTGGGCCGAAGGTGCGGATGCCCTTTTCCGCGGTCGGAGCAAAGACCTTGAGGTGATGGGCCTGCAGTTGGCTCGATAAAGCATCGGCATGGCGCTCCATCAAGGCGGTCAACCCTTCAAGTGGCGGCGCTGCTTTTTCGGCGGTCTTCGCCATTCCAAAACCCATTTTCTGCTAGTGGCGGTATTTTTCGCGAAGCCGGCTTGGTTTCGCCAGTGTCACTAAGCGCCGATTCCAAGTGCTCCGGCAAGACCTTTTTGATGAATGAAACGTTAACGGTAGCCTTCAGCTAATCTAGAATGTCCTGGCCGTCACAATTTACCATCTTATATCAATGCGTTACCCCACAATAGCAGCAACTGGCGTTCTAACACTTACCAACAGTTTAAGGGTAGCTTTCGTACGCAAGCGTCTGCTGTCTACCATCTAAAATTGGAATTTGGAGAATCACTTTTGACACTTCGACGCCATGGAGATCCTAGATGATCGTGTTGTAGCGTTTCTGCCATTAATCACTGTGAGCTCAACGGAAGCGAATGGTTGGCCAGGGCGCGATAGCGCTTTACGTACGTACATGTTAAATCCGGGCGTCGACAGCTGCGCTGCGCTGGTTGCAGAACACACCCCGGCGCATCGGCGGCGATGTGCGAGCTATGACCGACACCTGACCCGACGGGCTGGCATCGTACCGGTGATGTCTGTCCGAGATGAGGTATTCATCCTCAACGGCGAGGACTGAGATTAGGACGGGGTCAGTTATACGCGGCATGATGCGCTGCGCTTGTTTAGTTTTCGCCCCATTGGTAACGCTCCGGGTACCGGTCAACCTTTTCCTGGGTGATGCTTCCCAGGGTTGCGTTCAACAGCTCGGTATGCATTGCGGCCGAAACCTCAAGTGCAGCAATAAGCTCACACTCGTCAGGGGAAGCGGTTCTTGAAACGATTGATCGCTCGTCAGCGCTCTTTGCGAGGAAAACCGAATACTCCCGAGTTGGCCTTCGTGGACTCCAACCGGAACCCATTTGAGTTTGAAGCGATCTCGCACACCTGATCTGATGCCATGTCTGCCTCCGACCCGTTTCTCCAGTGCCTATGCAAGATCAGTTAGTCAGGAACAACCGGTCAGTGTAAGCCCGACGTACCGGCAACCTTCCACAAACCATCGGAAGGACAGGCGGTGCCATCGAACCGTGAAGCCCCCTCGATGGTTTGCTGGGTCGTAACGAATTGTCGGCAACCTCCCGAGCCGCTCGACACCGCGTTGATCTGCTCGATAACCCCCGCGCTTCCTGTCGCCGGGTTGGCCCATGCTAATGTGGTGCTACCGGCGGGCGCATTCCCAACTGTTTGAGCAATGATGTTCTGATCTGTCACAGGCGCGGCCCGGGGAGATGGGCTGCGGACGCTTGATGTCTCTAGCGGCTCGACATGAGAGCATGCGATGAAAAAAGGCGACAGAGCTGCCAACATTAGGCAATGTCGAAGCTGCTTCTTTACCATCGCGATCCTCTTTCTTTGCGCTTTTCCTGACATCGCATTGTGGCAGCGGGATGGTCTGATCATCCGCGCTCACGCTCACGATGCGGTCATGCAGCAAGCGGACGAAAGTAAGCCCCGATTAGTTTGCATTTGATGAATATTTAATGAATTGCACGGCATCAGGCGGCTGCTTAAATTCTGACGCGGCGTGACTATGGTGGCCTTGCAAGTCAAGAGCTGCCCCCAAAGGGTCGATCAGCCCTCTCCAGCCCACGCAATTAGCGGCCCGGGCCCATTATGGAGCGCCACGCTATCCGAATAAAGTTGAGCCGTGAACGAACTCGCTCTTGAACCGGCGTTTCCAAGCCGTTGCGAAAGTCCGCCAAAGCCTGTGCCTGCAGCATGTTAAGTGGGCGATCGACGGCGCCTCCGAAAGGCAAGCCGGTCATTATATCGAGCACGACCCAATGGTCGCCCGCCTCTTCGATCTCGTACCTGTTCACGCGCATGCCTCTGGATTCTCGTTATTGGAAGCTAGTGTGCGTCCGTTAATCTCCTGCCAATGAGCAAGCTTACCGACCGGCGATTCACTAAGTTGGTGAATGACCGCTTAACCGGTGCGAATTCCGATTATGGCTGGCACCCGGTCTGCATAGCTTTCCGGATCGACAGTGCGCTTCAACGAGGCTCGATGTCCACGGTCTTGGACCGTTGCGCGGCGGTCCGGTTCAGCATCGGACCAGACCATTTGCGGTTCCCGCTTGGCGACTGAGGGTGGAACGTTGATCGTGGGCGAGGGGACTGCTCCTCGCAGTCCCCCCAAATGCCGAACGTCCGAACAGGCTGACGGACGTGGGGTTCGGCAGGATAACAATCCTTGGAAGAGGGAAAAGTTGCTACTTGGTGGGTACCGCTTTAGGGGGAGACACAAAACTCGCCCCGTGAGGGGCCGACGGGGTTTCCCTGCGTGGCCACAGGCTGGCAGTTGCGGCACCGCCGAGATCATATAAGCAGTTCATTTAATTCGATACCGCGCCCTCCAGCTTTTCCCGTTGATGCGTCGCAATTCCGAACAAACTTCTCTTGAGATTAGACGTGCTTAGCTGGAACAAGAAGGACGCTTAGGACTTTCCAATTATCATAAATGGAGAGTTCCTGATGCAACTGATAAACACGAATGTCGCAAGCACCACGGCTGGAACGATTACTGTCGAATTCCATGGTGAAGGTAATGAGCTGGTGAGCGTCCGCATGGCGAAAGATGCAACGATCAGTGATGATGATGCCATAACGCACGCCAAGCAAATGATGGTTCAGCTGACTGCATTCGGTGAGGAGCTGGGGAGTGCCCCGGTTCAAGGGGAGGGTGCGAGCATAGAGGACACACTGTCAGCTGAAGAAAATGGTTCGTCGAGCGGCGCCTGATTCTAGAGCTAGAGCCAGAGACAGAGACAGACCCACCCACTACCAACTCGCGGGCGTGGCGCCTGCGAGCTTCTGGGAAGGCCTTAGTCGTACCTGTGGCAGCTTTCGCGATTGCTATCACAAGGCCGCAAAAGGACGCTACTGTCCACGCTCCGTCAACATTGACGCTTCGAAGTCAGTTGGGTATTTGGCGGGCACTTCACAGACTAGTAGTCTCGACATCGGAGTATTTATCAGGACGGAGAGGACTTGCCAAGCGCATCGGTTGAAGTGGTGTGTTTCAGTTCGCGTCCTGCGGGAGGGGCAAACTCCAACTCTATGCCCGATCAACGCATCAGTCCGGCCGAACAAGGGCTTTTTCGACAACCTCTTGAATTCCGGTGGCGGGGACAGTTTGAGTTGTTACTCCCGAGGCATCTACCTGACTTGCGACCTGGATCGCAGCGACTGCAAATGACGGGGTCAGACCCACGTTCGCGCTACCTCCGCTGTCGAAGAGACGCCTACGTCAAGCATAAACGGCCCGGCGCTCCCTAGTTTGCTATTTGCGTCGACCGGCGTACCGTGACAAATTCAATGATGTGAATCTCAACCCGCACAAAGCCGTTACCGTCGGACCAAGCGGTTGTGTGTTGCACGCCGTCCCTCCGCGATGAGCTGGGAAAAAGCCAAACCATGGACTCCAAGCCCCTGTTCAGCGAGCGCGTGGGCGATAGCCTTGGTAACAGTGTGATCTGCGGAGCCATGCCAGATCGAGACTGCGAGCCAAGGTCCAGCCGATTTCGATGCCTTTCTCACCTTGCTCGAAAGCACTTTTCCCGCCTGGAGACCGACACCACGCATGCGTTCGAGCGCTTCAGGAACTGATGACGCAACGCCGTACGGCAATTCTGCGACGATTGCCCCTGCGGCGAACACCTCTGGGTATGCTGCAAGCAAGACATTCGCCATCGCTCCGCCTGAGCTTGTATCGACACTCCGCGCGAACGACGGTGGCAGGGTAAGGGTGGTGGATGCCGCCTTTTGAAGAAAGGGCTGCAGTTCCCTTGGACGTCTCCGGGTCGCTGCACTACTAGCAATCGGAAAAGGCAAAGGCGAAACCTTCAGGCATATGGACATCAAGGAGGCCTTCGTGCCAAGCGCCCCCGCATGTGCCGGACGCCATCATGCCTGCCGAATGCGGAGTGCATCGTCGAAGGCGCACGGCACCTGTCTCCGAACCTGAGAAGTCGGATGGTCGCCACTGACCTGTTGGGAAAATCAGTTTTCTTGCGGGAATTGCTCCCACAGGATCTTAAGATAGAGATCGAAACACTCACGCGCGAGGGAGCCGTGACCGCGCATCGTCTTGCAGCGTCAGCTGCGAACGGTTCCCGTAACGCAGATGAGCGATGTCACGAATATGTCACGGAGAGTGAAAGTTACTGCGGCTGCGAGCCAGAAGCCTTGCCAAGAATCGTCGCTGTCTTTGACATGGGCGAAACGGCTATCGGGGCAACGGGATGTTCAAGGTAATCCAAGGCGGTCTAAACCAATCCAATGCTATCGGTCAGTACGACAGTGAGCGGATCAGGGCGGAAGGGCAAAGGCGACTGCGAGAGGCCGGAGTGGAGCACTATCTGGCACGCGAAAAGCTGACGGGCATCGCCCTGCCCACCACTATGCGGGTGTTCATGCTGCAGGTGGAGTTCGCGGTGGAAGCGCTGGCCAAACTCTCGCCGATCCCAGTGAACATTCTGGAGGATGGCTATTGGCCGACATACGACAGGGCTTCCCCCTCCGAGGCGGCCCTGATCAGGCGTTAGGCAGCTTTCGCGCCCTTAGCATTCGCGGCCGTTTCGGCGAGCTGCGTCAGCTTTTGGTCGGTCGCTTCTTCTTCTTCAAGGTTTGCTTGGAGCAGCGGGATCGCGTCTTTCAAGCCAAGCTGATTTGCCCAAGCGATAAGCGTGCCGTAACGAGCGATCTCGTAGTGCTCTACCGCCTGAGCCGAGGAAATCAAACCAGCGTCAAGGGCAGGAGAGCCCTTGTACTCTTCCATGATTTCCTCGCTTTCGGAGAGGATGCCTTTGATAGCTTCACAAGTCTTGCCACGGGCATTCTTGCCAAGAAGTTCGAAAACCTGTTCCAGACGCTCGATTTGTCCCTGCGTTTCATCGCGATGCTAGAGGAAGCCAGCTTTGCCTTCTTCGGACTGGGACGCACGAGCCATCTTTGGCAGTGCTTTCAGGATTTGCTTTTCGGCGAAGTAGATGTCCTTGAGAGTGTCCAGGAACAGGTCGTCCAGTGTTTTGTTGGTAGCCATTGTGTCCTCCTTGAAATGACGATGGAAAACACACCAGGCGGAAGGGGGTTCCAAAGCTCAATCGACGCCTGTCTCTTTTACTCGATATGTACCCTAGCGTACACGCAGCGCAGAGGAACGGAACGTCTTGGTTAAATCCGCATTTTCGAAAGCGAGTGGCAACCAGGTGCCCTACCTGCATGCCCCGATCTCATCGTTGGGAGGACCAATGAGCGAAGACTTGGCGAAAGCATACGTTGAAAGCTTACTTCGAGATGGCTTTGCAATCGACGTTATAGGTGAGGACGTCATCGTGATCGTCGATCCGCCCAACGCGTTTGATGTCATGGATGCGCGTGATCGGAGGCGAGTCGCAAATCCGGGCATACACAAGGACGCGATCGTGTCCTACCTCAAGAGCATCCACAGGATTTTATAGCGCCTACCGGGACGATTGGGAGGGTTAGCGTCGAGCAATAAACGCGCTGAATAGGTCCCTTAACCTTGCCGGGTAGGGTTAACGTTACGTAAAGCTTGCCTTTATTAGAGGATGCGGCACGATGTGCAAATGTCAGATGTTGTCCCACCAAGATGCAAAGTTGATGAAATTGGTCGCTCCAGCGAATGTGCTGCAGTGTGCGAAACTTCGCTCCGACGGATGATCCTCGAAATGGTCGACGCCGGGTGGCGAGAGCAGGAAGTTGCCCTCCAGTTTGCTGATGCAGCCGAAGATTATGTGATAGACTTGGCAGCAAAGTCCGAGCTCCGAGACACGGCAGCGAACTCGAAGTAGCAAAGGGCCCCGCTGTCGGGCTGAATTGACCTGTCGAGTCTTGGACACCCCTCTAACAGGTCTGCCCCACATCCCACGTCGTGAGCTTTTGTTCGTTTTGACGAAAGCAGATCGGCCTTAGCACATAACGTTCTATTCTGCGGCCCTGACCAGGATCTCGACGCGTCGATTTTTCTGACGGCCTTCGGGATCATCTTTTGCATCCGGGGTCTCGTTCGAGGCCACCGGGTTAGCCTCGCCGCGCCCGTGGATTGCGACACTCGATGGGTCGAACTTCGCCGCCTTCGCGAGGTAGTCTTTGACCGCCGCCGCTCTTCGGAGTGACAGCTTGAGGTTATAGGCGTCGCTACCCTTGCTGTCCGTGTAGCCGTCAACAACGAAGCTTGCTTGCTTGAAACGCTGACGGACATCATTTGACATCGCTTGAAGGGCTTGGGTAGCCTTCGGACGCAGTGTCGCCTTGTCGAAGTCGAAGAGGATGTCTGCCGAGAGCGTGTATCGAACTCCACCTTCGACTTCCGTCACCTCAAGACCCTTGACGATGGGCACGGGAAAAACCTTGGGTTTTGGCCCTAACGCAAGTTCTTCCTCCGTCATCGGCGGCGACCGAAATTCGATGCGAGGCGATGAGTAGCCGATCGAGGGCGACACAAAGCTCACGCTAGGCGAGCGGGCCGAAAAGTTCGGTGGCGCCTCGGCAGGGGCTTCTTGAGCTTGCGTTGTGCCGATTGTGACTACCAGCATCGTAAACGCGTGAATTGGTAGCCTAGTGATCATTGGACAGGAACGTCCATCACGGGAAGCGTCGATCCGAAGCGAACGGCAAATGGACCCGGGCTTGTTTCAGGCGGCGCGAACCATGCCCATCCCTTGAATGTTTCCCCTGGCTTCAGTGGTGCTTCTGGCGGCTGTGTGCAAAGGCATTCGCTCGCGACGCCTATCTTGAAACTGATCTTTTTTGGGAAGTCATACAAGGTGATTTCATTGAGACCGTAGCTTGCTCGCCCGATGCCGATCTCCGCCAGGTTGACAGGAGCGTCTCCGGTGTTGCTGATCTCATAATCCAGCTGCACGATCTGCTGACCAGGGACGCGCTTCAGATCGAGGATCTTGGCTGACACGCCAGGCTGAAGCTCAACGGTAGGCGGGGCATTTTGGGCCACGGCAAATGTAGTGGTGAGCAACGGGATGGTTACCGTGGCGATTGATAGCACGCGATTGAGCAAAGTCACATTCCTCCGAGTTCCCGTGGCACCACAAGGTGATAGCGCATACTAATTTAGGCAATCTGCAATATCTGTTATCCAAAGCATTGTTAGGTGCATTGAAGCGCTACTCGGCCCAATGTGTCCGAGGTACGAAGATTGACTTGACGCTAGCCGTCTACATCCAACAGCGCGATGGACAATATCTGTTTGCAGACTAGGTCCCTGGATTTGGGTCGAAACAGTTTCTCTATCCTACGCACCATCTATTACGACTTCGGATGGCGACATCGAATTAAGGCGCTTGCACCGAAGCACAACCACGCTAGTTCCACGAGAGACATGTAGAGATGGAGCGACGCGGTGCGGATAGCAGTGATCGGAATGGGAGCGATGGGGAGCGCCGTGGCCAAGTCGCTGCTGTTGTCAGGCGCGGAGATCGTCACCTACCTTAAAGGACGCTCATCTGCGACAAGAGAGCGAGCTATCGCGGCTGGCATACGGGACGTGGACATCACGACAATGCTGGACGCAGATATCATCCTGTCTATTGTTCCGCCGTCCCAGGCGCTCGAAGTCGCTGATTATGTCGCCACGGCCATGCGCTCCAGAAATTCTGTTGGCATCTACATCGATTGCAATGCGATCTCGCCGCAGACAATGACGAAGGTTGCGGAAACTTTCGGCGCGGGCGGTCCAAAGGTCCTGGACGGCTGCATCATCGGTGGGCCGCCGATGCCAGGCAAGCGTGGCCCACGCGTCTATATCAGTGGCGGTGCGAACAAGGTCGTCCCGATCCTCGTAGAGTACGGTCTGGATGCTCGTGTCCTCGATGGTGATATCGGAGCGAGTTCGGCGTTGAAGATGTGCTATGCGGGGATCAGCAAGGGACTGACCGGACTCGCTACGGCGATGCTTTTGGCTGCTGCAAAAAGTGGAGCTGACCAAGCGCTCATGGCCGAATTGGCAGAAAGCCAGTCCCAGCTCTTGGCGAAACTCTCGACCACGATCCCAGACATGTATCCAAAGGCCTACCGTTGGGTTGCCGAGATGCAGGAGATTGCGGAGTTCCTTGGCAAGGATGACCCCAGCGCAGAGATATTTTCGGGAATGGCGGGCGTCTTTGACCACATGGCGGCCGATCAGTCATCGGGCGGCAATATGGCAGCGACCGTATCCAGGATGCTGGACCAGCGGCCAGAAGACGGAACCATCAATCGCTATGATGCCATGAGCAACGGGAACTTCGACCAAGGCAGTGAGGGCCCCAATAGCGTCCCAAGTGCTCGCAATAGTGATGATCGAGACGAATGGGAGGAGAGACTTGAGAGTGGCTTTCCGGCCAGCGATCCAGCTTCGACGACATTCACCAGTATTCCCGGACGGACGCGGACGTAGAAATCTCGATGAAGCCTACGGACGCAACACACATCGCCGTGGTCCGCGTGATCGATCTTGAGACGGGCGGCAACGGGCCGCAAGATGTCTGCGAAGTCGGCTGGCAAGATGTGGTACAGGGTGGAGGGGGGCCGTTGGCAGATCGATGCAGAACGAGGCTCGCTTATGATCAATCCCGGCCGCCCGATTTCGCCGGAGACGATGGCCGTTCATCATATTCTCGACAGCGAGGTCGCCGGAGCGCCCCTTTGGAAGGAGGTGGCGGCATCGGTCCTGCGGCCCGACAGGCCGATCCAGGCGTTAGCTGCCCACCGCGCCGCCTTCGAACAGCGTTACTGCACCCCGCGTCTCACCGGAGGCGCCCAATGGATCTGCACCTGGAAATGCGCATTGCGGTTATGGCCACACCTTCCGCGCTTTTCAAATCAAATGCTTCGATACCAACGCATGCCAGCGGGACTGATCCACGAGATAGGTTTGCCCGCTCATCGCGCGATGCCGGACGCCTACGTAACCGCTCATCATCTCCGCGACATGATCAACGAGGCTTCGATTGATCAGTTGCTCGCATGGAGCGCCGAACCGGGGCTCTTGCCTCGTATCCCAGCCGGGCCTGAACGTGGAAAGTCGTGGGACCAAGCAGACCTGGCGGTGGTAAAGGAGCTCCTCATGGATCGAGATCGAGACGTGCGGTTTACCGCTGAAACAGAATTAGTCCGGCGAGGCGAGGGGCCGGGCCGTCGTCAGGGGGAGCCCGCTCAAGGTAGCCTCTTGTAGTCGCGTTGGATGCTGCCGAGATCACCAATGCTCCTTATTATCACTTACAGTCAGCATGGATGGCCGGTTACCACCAGGCCTTCATCATGGGACCAACTGCGCCTTGAACCGGATCGTTTTCAGGAAGCAGGAGCTTCGCCATGGTCTCAGCGGCCTCCTTTGATGGGGCGGACGTTTGAATGTCAGCATACTGCTTTGGCGGATACGCGCCCACGACCTCGAAATCGAGGCTGGCTCCAAGATTCATATGGCCAGTTCCGGCCGGTAAGAGGATGCAGTCTCCAGCTTTCACATCGAAAGCCATTCCGGACGGCCCGCCAATCAAAAGCTTTGCCTGGCCTTTTCCTATCCCCAATACCTCGTGGGCTCCAAGATGATAGTGTTGGTAGTCGAAGACACCGTTTCTCCAAACTCCTTGCCAGCCGTGAGATGTAAACAGGCGAGCAAATTCCTCAGTGCCGTTTTCGGTCAGGAACACAGACCGATAATACAGGACTGGGAGCCACCGGTTATTGGGCACCCAGTCGCTTTTTTCGAAGATGATCTCTTGGACGTCCATATCGCCTCCGGGAAGCCCGCATCGCACCAAGCTCAATTCGCAAGACCGACTTTTGTTCGACAGGCAGCGAACTCATTGAATTGGTTGGTCTCAGCCGTGCTCGTGAGGTGATCGTTACCTGACGAAGACCTGCGTGCCATATTGAACTCGTAAAGTTCCTCGACATCCTGGCGGTACGTACGGAAACACCCACTTGAGGCATTGGTGCCGATAGACGAGGGGTTATTAGTACCGTGAATGCGTAGCAGGCCGTTGGCGAGATATACGGCTCGGGTGCCAAGTGGGTTTTGCGGCCCTGCCTCCACCACCGCCGGAAGCGAGAACTGTGCTTGCGTTTGAGCTGACGCAAGCACCAACACAAGAAGAGAAAAATCGAACCAGCAATCCCATTCGGCACCATCAGTTTGTTGAACGACTGATTGTCCGAATTCTGCAGCGGCACTATGACGTGCTGTCCGCGACGGCTCACGTCGTGCTTTAGACCCGCTCTATATCCGAAGTGATCGCACGGTTTATCCGTTTCCGATGATCTTCACGGCTTCGAGTTGGTGCTCGTCATCTCGCGGGTCGCCCTTGGTATTGTGGGGTTCTCGCTTATCGCCAACTCCCACGGTTTTGCGATGCTCGTCATTCTGGCGGGACTGTGTGTCGCGTTCGTCGTTCCTGGACATGCGATTTCCTCCCATATGAGAAGATGACATCATATCACCGTATGGCGACTAAGGTCGAGCGAGCTATTGCACTGCCCTTAAGCGATCCCCGTGTATATTATTGAAATCTTAATCAAGGTAACTCAAAGTATCCCAGTCGGAGGCAATGCTTCCGGTTCCTCTTAGCCATTCCCATGGATGGCCACTTTCGGCTCGCCTCCCTCACGCGTGGCGAGCCATTCTCTCCCTCAATCTGCATTGTATCGGAAGTATTCTATGGCCGTTTCCACCGACGACCTTTCCCGGCTTCCTCAGAGCGAGCGTCGTCGTTTGATATTCCTGAAGTCAGTTGCGAAATATCGCGACCTTGGAATCCGTATCGACGGAAACCCCCGGTTCATGGAATTGATCGAGCAATGGATCGATGGCCGCATCGAAATGAGAGATGTTGCTATGGGGTCTAGGGAGCATGGCTTCGTCGAGTCAAAATCCTCTGCCGCATCAACTCCAGACGCGCATCAACCCGCTTTACACGAGTCGATAGCGGTCGCCTTGCTGGGCCATGAAGACGAGAGGACTGCACAAGCGGATGATGGAGAACTGCAGCCGCAACCATCCCAGGATGAACTGCTTCGTGCGATTGACGACTTGGTTAGCCACATCGCTCCAATCGATCCGGACAAGTTCGCGTAAAGCGGAAGTGACATCAAAGATCGGTAGGGGACTGTTCCATGGCGGGTTGACGCGCTCGTTGCATCTTCTCTACTATCGCGGCATGCGCTCGGCCAGAAGACGTTTACCGTCCTCCGTGAGCACAAGAGTTGGCTCACCGCTAAACGCAATTTGCTTAACGAAAGACTTGTGTTCAAGACGCGAGATCGCGGCAGACGAAAATCGCCTATCGCTCACCAGCCAACCCCGGCTCGATCGACGTTGATTGCGAAATCTCGCGATAGCGCCCAGCGCATCGACGTGGCGTTGTGAGACAGAGGTATCGCTGGTCATCTGATCATCCCTTCGTCGTCTTTGTTCCTTCTATGTTCATGTGGATCTCCCCATTGTAGGGTTCAAGGCAATCCGAGCGAACCCAGGTGAAGGAACCAATACCTGTCGGCATGGTTGTTCAAAATCGCACCGTTCGCAGGCCGCCTCTTGTGCGATGTTGCGGCAGGTCGACTAGAGCGGAGCCCTTGGACAACATCAGTGCTGGGGCTCTGCAATAAGCAACTCTGATATTGTGGTTCAGTGTCTTCGCGCCTAGTTGTCAGGTCGACCAGCTTTAGAAGTGACCAGAGCATTATGATCCTCGCCATCCGTGACGTTCGAAAGTTCTACGCTACAGCTGAGGGGCCTATTGAAATTTTGAAAGGGATTGACCTTGGTGTGGCCTCAGGGGAGACCGTCGCCCTTACCGGTGAATCCGGCAGCGGTAAGAGTACGCTTCTTCACCTGGCTGGGGGGCTCGACCGGGCAGACAGCGGGTCCATCCTCATGGATGGCGATGATCTCAGCAAATACTCCGAGAGCGCGCGAGCCCGGTACCGACGAACCAAGGTCGGGCTTGTTTTTCAGCAGTTCAACCTGATCCCCTCCTTGACCGTCTCGGCAAACATTTCTTTTCACGCAAAGTTGGCTCAGCGCCACGACAGCGCTTGGGAAGAGACGTTGACCGATGCGTTGGGTCTACGGCAGTTCGCAACCCGTTATCCCGAGCAGCTATCTGGAGGCCAGCAACAGCGTGTCGCCATAGGTCGCACCTTAGCGGCCAGGCCGCAGCTTATTCTTGCCGATGAACCAACGGGAAATCTCGACGAGCAGACAGGCGACGCCGTTCTCGACCTGATGCTTGACCTGGCAAAGGGCGCGGGGTCTGCATTGCTCCTCGTCACTCACTCAACGCGGCTCGCGGCTCGGCTGGACCGCACTGTACATCTTCGTGGTGGAAAGATCGCTTAATGAGCTGGGTAGCGTTTCCCGCCCTTTTATCGCACTGGCGCCGAAAACCTCTGCAGCTACTTACTTTAGTGCTGGGGATCGCGCTTGCGACAGCGCTTTGGTCCGGAGTGCAAGCAATCAATTCCGAGGCGAGGGCAAGCTATGCTCGCGCGGCGTCTGTCCTTGAGCAAGGCTCCTTCGCGCAAATCGTGTCTGAAGACGGCAACGGCATCCCCACCGAAATCTATGGGAAGCTCCGGCGCTCTGGCTTCAAAGTCTCCCCTGTCATCGAAGGGACTCTGCGCATCGGGACGACCCGCATTCGGCTCGTTGGTATAGACCCTCTAACGATGCCAAGGGAAAGCGACGCTTTGAGGGTGACGAGCGGAGGCGAACTTACAAGTTTTCTCTCTCCGGCCGGACAGCTTTTGTTGTCCAGCAAGACGGCGGAGCGGGTCCGTGGAAACACGGACATGAGCATTCGAATTGACGAAAACGTACCCGAAGGCGCGGCTTTCGTGGATATTTCAGTCGCTGACCGGTTGCTCGACAAGGACGGCAGGATTGATCGTTTGGCCGTCGCCTCCGGCCAGGAGATCAGCGCCATCGCCCTCAAAGAGGTTTCGCCTCGACTTTTCTTGCTGAAACCGGCTGAACAACCTGACGTCGCGCGATTGACTGACAGCTTCCACCTAAACTTGACAGCCTTTGGCTTTTTATCCTTCATCGTTGGCCACTTCATCGTTTACTCAGCAACAGGGCTGACCTTCGAACAACGTCGCGGCACGTTTCGAACGCTGCGATCCCTTGGCATCTCCCTCCGTCAGCTAACCACAATGCTCGTTCTTGAGCTTTCGATGCTTGCTCTTGCATCCGGCGTGATCGGGGTCGTCCTTGGATATCTGGTTGCGTCGGTTCTCATGCCGGGGGTCGCCGCAACCCTTCGCGGATTATACGGGGCAAGCGTCTCCGGATCGCTGTCTATTCGCACCGACTGGTGGCTCGCAGGGCTAGCGATGGCGCTTGCCGGGACAGCAATTTCCTCTGCTCAAAGCCTCTATCGGGTCTGGACACTTACCATCCTTGCGACCGCGCAACCACGAGCATGGGCGCGAGAGTCCATCGGAGGATTGCTGATCCAGGCAGCGGTGGGAGGGGCGCTGCTAATACTTGCAGGTGTTTTGGCAATAGCCGCGTCCGGATTAGTGGCAGGCTTCGCGGTGCTCGGATGCTTGTTGTTGGGCGCGGCTCTCATGCTTCCGGCGATGTTGGCAGCTTTTCTCGCCGCTATGCAACTCACGTCGCGCAGCGCACTTGTCGAATGGTTTTGGGCAGACACCCGCCTTCAGCTTCCGGGGCTTTCACTCGCGTTGATGGCATTGCTACTGGCGCTATCGGCGAATATCGGTGTCGGCACCATGGTTTCCAGTTTCAGGCTGACATTCATCGGGTGGCTCGATCAACGTTTGGCCGCCGAACTGTACGTTACGGCCAAAGACGAAGCCGAGGCGGCGAGGTTACGGGCCTGGCTTCCAGCACACTCCACATCGGTCCTTCCAATCTGGAGCATCGAAGGCGACGTTACCGGCGAGGAGGTCCAGATCTTTGGCGTTGCGGACGATCCGACATACCGCGAGCATTGGCCCCTGATCGCGTCCCAGGATGACGTTTGGGGCAAGATCGCCAAAGGTGAGGGTGCTTTGATCAACGAGCAAATGTGGCGGCGCGGGGCGGCAAAAATGGGAGAGCAAGTAGCCATGCCCGGGGGCTGGAATGCGGAGGTGGCAGGGGTTTTCTCTGACTATGGAAACCCAAATGGGCAGGTCATCATCGGTATCGACGCCTTGGTCGCCCATTACCCGCAGGTCGCTAAGCTTCGATACGGCGTACGAGTTCCGCCTGAACGTTCGACGGAGCTGAAGCGACAGCTAATCGAGGATTTTGGTCTTCCTGAAACTTCCGTCGTGGATCAGGCCTCGCTCAAGAGGCAATCGCGGGCGATTTTCGATCAGACGTTCAAGGTTACGGGGGCCCTCAACGTGCTTACCTTGGCTGTAGCCGGTTTTGCCATGTTTTCCAGTCTCCTGACACTCTCCGGAATTCGACTCCCCCAACTGGCGCCTGTTTGGGCGATGGGGGTGCGTCGGCGTGATCTGGCACTGTATGAGATCGTCCGTACGCTGGCGCTGTGGCTAGCCACGTTCGTCACCGCGATACCCGTGGGTCTTTTGTTGGCATGGGCCCTGCTGGCGCGGGTGAACGTTGAGGCATTTGGATGGCGACTACCCATGTACGTGTTCCCCATGGACTGGCTGTTGCTAGGTGCTATCGCTCTCCTCGCGGCTCTCGCTTCGGTGCTTCTTCCGGTGCGTCGCCTTGCAACGATCAATCCAGCCGATCTGCTTAGGATTTTTGCCAATGAACGGTAGAGCCGTTGCTTTAATTTTGCTGGGCGCCGCCATGATGGGTTCGGCGGGAAAAACACTGGGGCAAGGGTTTGCCGGACTGGGATCGGACGCCCAAGGCTTTGCGGTTCCTCAGCGCGGCTCCCAATTATCGTTTCCAAGAGATCATGGAGCGCACCCGGAATATCGCATCGAATGGTGGTACGTGACTGCCAATCTCAAGGGGCATGACGGCAAACAATATGGAGCACAGTGGACGCTCTTCAGATCCGCGCTTGCCCCGGAAAGCAAGGCTGGCTTCGCTGATCCTCAAATCTGGATCGGACATGCCGCTTTAACGACGCCCGACCACCAATACGTCGCCGAGCGGCTCGGCCGGGGTGGGGTTGGTCAAGCGGGGGTGGAGACCGCGCCATTCCGCGCTTGGATAGACGAATGGACAATGTCAGCCGTCGAAAATTCTAGCTCCTATCCCTTCGCAAACCTCTCACTGAAAGCGACTGGGCTAGACTTTAATTACGCTCTGGACCTCAGAGCAAACGGTCCACTCGTTCTCCAAGGCGAAAACGGGTACTCGGTGAAGTCGGAAAGCGGGCAGGCGAGCTATTACTATTCCCAGCCGTTCTATGAAGTCTCCGGGACAATAGAGGTATCGGGGAAGCCCATTGCAGTGAGTGGCAACGCGTGGCTCGACAGGGAGTGGTCCTCGCAACCGTTGGCTTCGAACCAAACGGGGTGGGATTGGTTTTCGCTGCACTTGGCCAGTGGCGAGAAACTGATGGCGTTTCGTCTCCGCGATGACAAGGATGGGTTTATCTCGGCGAACTGGATCTATCCTGATGGACGCACAACGCCGCTGACTAACCAGCAGGTTCGTCTCACGCCGCTGCGTGACGCGACAGTCGATGGGAAGCAGGTCCCGGTGTCATGGCGGATAGAGATCCCATCAAAATCGCTGGATATTCAAACGCAACCGTTAAACGACCAATCGTGGATGGCAACGTCGACCCCGTACTGGGAGGGACCTATTTCGTTGAACGGCTCTACCACCGGTGTAGGCTATCTTGAGATGACGGGCTACAGGTAGGCACTGTACCAATAGTTTTGAACATCGCCCGCCACCTCTGCGTTTCGACAGAAATGGGTCACCAACTAAGAGGCCGTTTCGTCCATGCGATACGAAAGTGAGACTGTGGCTTCTCCGGACCTCTGGAAGAGCAGTTCGTTCCAGACGGCCTCTTCAGGAAGCGGGAACGCAGCCTGATGACAAGCATCTTCGAGGGGCGACAAAAGGAGAAAGCCGCATAAGAGGACGATATCGCGACTGGGCATTCCGTTTAAGGTCAAGGTGCGCGATGACCTGAGCAGGCAACCGGGGGCTGTTGGCGCTTAGGCTGTCGCCACCCTTATGTTGATCGCCTTGGGGCCCTTCCCCCGCAGGTCGGACTCTGTATCGAAGGAGACCTTCTGGCCGTCACGCAACGACTGTATTCCGGAGGCCTGCAGTGCTGATATGTGGACGAAGATGTCGGCTGATCCAGTGTCGGGTGAGATGAATCCGAACCCCTTATCAGCGTTGAAGAACTTCACGGTACCATTTGCCACTTCAATCCCCTTTGTTTTGAGCCTCCTGATCATGCAAGTAATCCAGAAAGTCCGCAACGGACAATGACTTCGAATTTGTCCCGATTCAGATTCATTCCTAGAACTTTGCCGGTTGAGCAATGGCGGACGGCAGTGGTGTTCCGATGCCTCCACACGTTCGAGCAGCAAAGGAGTTGGCCCCTCGCGCAATGATGCACCTTTTCGCCCTTGCGCGCTCACTCACAGACAAGCGATGCGAGGTTCGATGGCAGGCGAGACGATAGATGTGGCGGAGATGACTATCGCGGAGCGTCAGGCTACGATCGAGCGCTTGGCTACAGCTTTGGAGCGAAATGCGCAATGGGCGGGACATGAGGGAGATGACACCCTCGAAATGGTCCTTCCATCTGTTGGTATGATGGCAGCGGCAGACGAGCTGGCACTACGGGACACACACCTCACTGAGAGCGTGGTTCTCCGCGCTTTAGGTCTTCTCACCGCTTTTCACTGCCGTCACCCGCAATATCCGGTCGCGCTCGCTCTACACTAGATCACGGCACCAAGAAGCGTCGTGCTATCTCTGTCGCCCTTGATCTCGTCCAAACGACGGTTCAGGATGGCGCGGGCGGGAACCTTGCGGCGATGCTGGGCATTCTGACTCTCGATTGCGATCGGGGAAATCCATGTCCGACAACCTTTCTAAGTATCGTTCCAAACGGGACTTCAACAAAACGGCTGAACCTAGCGGTGAAGCGACTGTAAAGCCGTCCAAACGGCGCCGCTTCGTCATTCAGAAGCACGACGCGACCCGCCTTCACTACGATCTCCGGCTTGAACTTGATGGGGTCTTCAAATCTTGGGCAGTCACGAAGGGGCCATCGCTAGATCCGGGCGACAAACGATTGGCGGTCGAAGTCGAAGACCACCCGCTCGATTACGGTGATTTCGAGGGCACTATTCCGAAGGGCCAGTATGGCGGTGGGACAGTCATGCTCTGGGATCGGGGCTATTGGGCGCCGGAGGGAAACAAGGCGCCGGAGGAGGCGCTCGCCAAGGGGGACTTCAAGTTCACGCTCGAAGGCAGCCGACTGCACGGCAGCTTTGTCCTCGTCCGTATGCGTGGAAAGGAGGACGAGAAACGTACAAACTGGCTCCTGATCAAGCATCATGATGACTATTCAGTCGAATGCGACGGCGCATCGGTGCTCGAAGATAACGACACATCTGTCGCATCAGGCCGCACGATGGACGCGATCGCGTCTGGAAAGGGTCGGAAACCGAAGCCCTTCATGACGGCTGGAGTTGCCATTGAGGCCGATGCTGTCTGGGACAGCAGCGAAGGACTAGCCGCAGAAGAGCGCAAGGCTGGATCGAAGTCGCCCAAGAAAGTTGAGAAAAAGGCGTCTTCGTCAGGAATGCCGAGTTTCATCGAGCCGCAACTTTGCGAGAGTCTTGAGCGCCCGCCATCGGCCAAAGGCTGGATTCACGAGATCAAGTTTGATGGGTACCGCATCCAAATGCGCATCGACGACGGCGATGTCTCCCTAAAAACTCGTAAAGGCCTGGACTGGACTGCGAAGTACCCGGCAATTGCCAAGTCTGGGGCAAACGTCGCTAACGCGATCATCGACGGCGAGATTTGCGCTCTCGATGAAAATGGCGCTCCGGATTTCGCGGCGCTTCAGGCAGCGCTCTCCGAAGGGAGGACCGACGATCTGGTCTTTTTCGCCTTCGATTTGATGTTCGAAGGAACTGAAGACCTGCGAGACCTGCCGCTGACCGACCGGAAACAACGGCTATCGACCTTGCTGTCTTCTGCAGGTGAAGACCCGCATCTTCGCTTCGTCGAACACTTCGAGACCGGTGGGGATGCCGTATTGAAATCTGCCTGCAAGTTGTCGCTCGAGGGCATTGTCTCCAAGCAGTCCGATGCGACCTATCAGTCGGGCCGGACGAAAACGTGGGCGAAATCGAAGTGCAGGGCAGGGCATGAGGTTGTCATCGGCGCCTACGCCACGACAAACGGGCGATTTCGGTCCTTGCTGGTCGGTGTCAATCGCGGCAATCACTTCGTCTATGTTGGTCGAGTTGGTACAGGATATGGGGGCAGCGTTGTCGACAAGCTGCTACCGCGCCTTGAGGAGCTGAAGTCGTCAAAATCCCCGTTCACCGGCATTGGCGCTCCTAAGAAAACCGACGACATCGTTTGGCTGAGGCCGGATCTGGTCGCCGAAATTCAATTCGCCGGTTGGACCGCCGATGGACAGGTTCGCCAAGCATCCTTCAAAGGGTTGCGAGAAGATAAGCCTGCTGGCGAGGTCGAGGCAGAAAAGCCCGCCAAGCCCGCGGCAGTGGATGTGCCTGACCCCGCGACGGACGAACCAAAGCCGACGAAACCTACGAAATTTCGGAAGGGGGCGAAGGTCGACGTCATGGGAGTGCTTATCTCCAGCCCGGACAAACCGTTGTGGCCGGATGCACTCGACAACGAGCGGGTCACTAAAGTGGATCTGGCACACTATTATGAGGCCGTTGGCCTGTGGCTCATCGACCACATCAAGGGTCGGCCATGCTCCATAATCCGCACACCCGATGGCATCGGTGGTGAGCAGTTTTTCCAGCGGCACGCGATGCAGGGTTCGTCCAACCTCATCGAGCAGGTGAAGGTCAGCGGCGACAAACAACCTTACCTGCAGGTCGACCGCGTCGAAGGGCTTGCCGCCATCGCGCAGATCGGCGGCACCGAACTCCATCCCTGGAATTGCGAGCCAAACCAGCCCGAAGTACCGGGACGATTGGTCTTTGACCTTGATCCCGGTCCCGATGTGGACTTCGACACTGTTATCGAGGGTGCGCGTGAAATCCGCGACAGGCTTGAGGAGCTTGGTCTTGTCAGCTTTTGCAAGACGACAGGGGGCAAAGGGCTTCATGTGGTGACCCCCTTGCTGGTGCCAAAGGGAAAGAAGCTCTCCTGGGATGAAGGGAAGGCGTTCGCTCATGACGTCTGCCAAGAGATGGCCCGGGACAAGCCCGACCTTTATCTGATCAAAATGACCAAGAGCCTTCGGAACGGCCGCATCTTCCTTGACTATCTCCGGAACGACCGAACATCGACGGCTGTCGCACCCCTATCTCCAAGGGCAAGACCTGGCGCCACGGTCTCCATGCCCCTCAACTGGACGCAGGTTAAGGCGGGGCTAGATCCGAAGCGTTTCACCATCCGGACGGTGCCAGACCTGCTGAAGAACAGCACCGCTTGGCAGGACTACTGCGACGGGCAGCGTTCGTTGGAACAAGCAATCAACCGCTTGAACAAAAGAGGAAAGTAGGCGTCACATGATGGAGACCCCCGTCGTTCAAGAACTCGTGACCATCCTCGAACTTCCTCGAATCCGAACTAAGTTGTTGCTTATGAAGGAGGATCACATGCGGGTTTTGATAGTCGAGGATGAAGCGCTCATTGCGATGGAGCTTGAACGGATCGTGACGGAAGCAGGGCATAAAACAATTGGCCCCGTCGCAACCGTGGAGCAGGCACTTGCTCACGCGCCGCGCATCGATGCGGCGTTGGTTGATCTCGGCCTCGCCGATGGCATGAGCGGCGCAGCACTGGCGCGTCGATTGATAGATCGCTATGGAATAACAGTTATTTTTGTCACAGGGAGCCCGGGGGACGTCGGCCACGGCCTTGATGGCGCAGTCGACGTGATCGGGAAGCCGTTTTCGGACGAGCGAATTCAGCAAGGCCTGGCAAAGGCAAATGCCGCATCGGAGGGGCGGGCGTTGAACGTCGCGGCAGATTGGTGAACTCGAATATCTCTTGGTAGATTGATCGGCCAATCGGGATTCCGCGTCGGAGGCCAGCCCGTTGTCCCGTGGCATTCCGCCCGTTGATCGCTTTTGCGGTTAAAGTCCAAGGGTCGTTCTCGGTTGCTGAGGTGGTAACTGCTCGGGAGTGACAGTGCTCTTGCCGAAGGGAGGGCGGTCCAATGCTCCAACCCCTAATTTCCCTGTCAGACCACGAGATAGAGCTTGTCACTGAGACAGTTCGGGAATGGTATCGCTTGAACCATTGTGAAATCGATAGCAGCGATGGGCGGCGAGCCATTGCGATCGCCACAGACGTTGTCCAGTCTAAGCTCGATCAGAGCTTCTGATTTCCGAACTTTCGTCGAGGCTCACGGACCAGGTTCATTTCTTGCGCGAAGATCTGGTACGGATACAGTTTCAGGTTGGGCATGAGATCCCGACTGCCCAACCATCGGGGGATGCAATGACCTTACCAGTGCAGTCGAACGTCAAGAACAAGCTCCTCACAATGCTTCCGGCTGACGATTTTCGCCAAATTGCTCCTGAACTTACCTATGTCGATCTTCGGCGCGGCACCGTATTAGCCAGTGTAGGTGATCCCATTGAGCATGTTTACTTTTTGGCTTCTGGAATTGGCTCGTTAGTCACGACTACGCCATCAGGACTACAAGCGGAGTCCGGGATTTTCGGATACGACGGGTATTTGCCAACGACCGCAATGGCGGATGTAGAACTGAGTTCCCACGACATATCGGTCCAGCTTCCCGGCGGCGCATATCAGATGACTTACAACAGCTTTCGGAAATGGATGGATACAAACCGGAGTTTTTCAAAAGTTGTGCTACGCTCGATCGAGGCGTTTTCGATCCAGCTTGCCCACACGGCCGTCTCAAATGCGGTTCACGATGTGGACCAGAGGCTGGCGAGGTGGCTTTTGATGTGTCACGATCGAGTTTCCGGAAATGAGATTGCTATCACGCATCTTTTCATATCGCGAATGCTCGCTGTCCGAAGGCCAAGCGTAACGACCTCTCTCCAGACCCTTGAGGGAAACGGATTCATCAAATCAGAACGTAGCTTGATTACCATCAGGAACCGACCCGCGCTTCAGGAGTTTGCCAGTGACGCATATGGAAGACCCGAACGCGAGTATCAGCGTCTGATGAGCGACCTATTTTAGTTCAACCGTCGTGACTACCGGAGGAAACGAGTATGAACCGTTATTTCTTTCACCTCCGCCATGCCGACGGGACTCTAGCTGACGAAGAGGGTGACGAGTTTGACACGTTGGAGCAGGCAAAATCGCACGCGCTTGAAGCGGTGCGCGAACTCCTAGCGGAGCGGATAAAACGTGGAAACACAGTCAACGACGACTTTATGGACGCCACCGACGAGGGTGGGCGGGTCTACTTCAGCGTTTCGTTCCTGGAAGTAGTGAAGGCTCAGTTAAACAAGTAGGCCGTTCAAAAAGTTGCAGATGAGCCGTTTGTACTCTTCCCCGGCGCGGCCATAAGCTCCTCCCGCGAAGCCTTCCAAACCTGTTCTGTCCCGGATCGTTATCCGCCCACGCTCAGTTGCGATGAGCTTCTGCCCTTCAAGCACATGAACTGAAATTGCGACTCTTGGCCTGCGAAAGCGGCGGGCATTCGAGAGATGTAGGAATGCGTTAGCAGGATTTCCCGGCCGTCAATACGGTCGTGGCACATCAGCAACCAGCGAGCCAACCGTTGGTCCACGACGAAATTTGCGCTTCCGAGAAGAGTGAATGAGACTTGTGTGGCGAAGCTCTGAACGAACCGGGCGAGCAGGTTCGAAAATCCACGATTTATCGAAAGCAACTTTCCCATCGTTTCCGAGGAAATTCGAAAGCCGTCTCCCGCGATTTGTGCTGTTACCTCGTGTACACTCACTGCGCCGCCAACTCAACCTGAAGTTGGTGCAAACCCTTCACGACCTATCATACCGGCTTCCGCACGTTGCCCATCCGCAGAGGTTGCCTAAGTTGCCTTGCTTTGGCGATCCAATGTCAACGACGGCGTAATGCATCCTGGTGCTCCGCTTGCAAACTAGGTCTGGGAAACCCAGTCTGTTCCCAAATTTATTGAATATTATTGGCGAATAACGATCGCCAGAGAATTTCAAATACTTTTTATCCAAAGCGTACACACAGATGCACCTCAGAGCAACACGGGCGCGGCCTGGACATTGATTGATCGGGACCGTGGCGTGTCAGCTGCACGCGACAGGAATGGTGAACACGGCGATTTTCCCGGCTTCTCGCCATGGCCAACAAAAAGAGCAGTCGAGCGCCCTACTTGTCCGCCGTGGTTCCGCATATGCGGGAACCAAGCAACTCAGTGAACGTTGCCATGATGCAATCTTACAAAGGAGAAAACACCATGATCTCTGCAGAGCAGGTACGCGAGCATATGGAAGTGATTGGCGCCGATGGTATGCATGTCGGCACGGTCGATCATATGGATGGCACGTCTCGGATCAAGCTGACGAAGACAGATTCCGATGATGGCCAGCATCATCTTATCCCGCTGGACTGGGTCGATCATGTCGACGAACACGTACATCTGACAAAGAGCGCGGAAGAAGTTCGCACTCAATGGCCGTCTATCAACTAACTCGAAAAGGAGCCGCTTCCTAACGGCTCCTAAATCTTTCGTTTCGCCCGGCCGCCCCTCATCTGGAAACACAGCCTTCATGCCACGAGTTGCCATCATCGGATCTGGACCCACCGGAATTTACACGCTCGCCGGATTGATCTCCAGCAGTGCGCCGTTGTCCATCACGATTTTTGAGGAGACCCCGGACCCAGGGAAGGGCACGCCGTACCATCCGGCAGTCAATGACCGCGCAATGCTGGCAAATATCGCGAGCATCGAGCTTCCTCGCATCGAACAGACACTCGTTGAGTGGCTTTCGTCGCGGAGTGACAGTCAGCTTCAAGAGCTGGGCATCGAGAGGTCAGCGATTGGCGAACGTGAATTTTACCCTCGCATCGTCTTGGGCGAGTTCCTGGCTGCGCAGTTCTGGTCACTTGTGAACCGGGGGCTCTCACTCGGCCACTCAATAGATGTGAAAGGCAGCCACCGTATTCTCGATATCAAGCTTGGCCAGGATGCAATTTCACTCAAGTTCAAGAAGCGCGGCGGGGACGATGCCGCGATGTCCTTCGACCACGTCGTCATGGCCACAGGTCACGATTGGCCCGAGAATACGGAATCGTCACCTGGCTATTTCGTGTCGCCATGGCCTGCAGCGGCGATCAAGAGGATTGGCGCCGTCAAGGTTGGTGTTCTCGGCACCTCGCTTAGTGGCATCGACGCGGTCGTTTCCGTCGCCACCGCCCATGGCATGTTCCTTCGTGAAGATGATGGGACCTTGCGATATGAGCCTCAACCCTCAAGCACCGGCTTTGATACTACCATGATGTCTCGTAAGGGTTTGTTGCCCGAGGCTGACTTCTATTGCCCGATCCCTTACGAGCCTCTCCTTTTTTGCACTGAAGAGGCCGTACAGCTGCTGATTGAGCATAAGCGCGAACGGCTTCTCGACGAGGTGTTTGAGTTGTTCCAGCAAGAGCTTGCCGCAGCCGATCCTGACTACGCGGCAAGCACCGGGCTTGCGCTGGCATCGGTTGAGGACATTGCCGAGCGCTACTTCCGCGCCCGACAGGATGCAGATCCGTTTGTTTGGGCAGCACAGAACCTGGCTGAAGCCAAGAAAAACAAAGCGGAGCGGAGAACAGTTGGGTGGCGATATGCGATCCTCCGCATGCATGAAGTGATCGCTCTCGCAATCCCCCGTTTGAATGACCGCGATCTGAAGCGATTTCACAAGCACTTCAAGACCGTTTTCGTGGATGACTACGCAACGGTTCCGCACGAATCGGTCGAACGGCTTCTTGCCTTGCATCAAGCGGGCAAGCTTCGTGTGAGAGCCCTAGGCGACGACTACGAGATTGAACAAGATGGTGACGAGCCAGGGGCGATTGTGATTGTGGACGGCGATAAAACCAGGTTCGGCGCCTTCATCGATGCCACCGGGCAGCATGCGCTTTCCGCCTCCGATCTTCCATTTCCTAGCCTTCGCCAGCCCGGCGCGATCAAGGAAGCCAAGACCCGAAAGGCTGACTTCGACGCGAAGGACGAGACTCGACGGACGGGCGGCATTGAGATTGACGACAATTTTCGCCCACGCCTGGAAGCAGGTTTGTCCAACAATCTCTACTGCGTGTCAGTACCGTTCCTGCTTCACAAGATGCCGTTCGTCCAAGGCATTACCAGCGCTCACGAAATGGGGACTACGGTGGCGGCGGCGATCATCGATGCCGTGAGGGATTCGGATCTACTCGTGCACTCAGGGTAACGCTCATTCGACAAATAGGCTGTCTCCAACGGAAATGACGCCCGCGGAGCCAACGTCGGCATAAACACCGAGACACCGCTGGCGGCTCCTGACGATCGTACGGAGGATTTCCGGGTCTTCGGGTAGGTCTGCCTGCGCGACCATGGTCATACCGCAACGTTTGGTTCTCTCAGTGACCCTACCACGATACTCAGCGATGACGATTTGCTTGCCTATCCAGTTGCTCTCGTCTGAGCTGGTGTTCACGACAACATTCGGGCGGAATCGTTGAACGTTCACGACCGCCTGTGGCAGGGAGTTGGACAAGTCGGAAAGCGACCTCGTTGAAAGCAAATGGAGAGGGCTCGCGGCATAGCGAGGGTACAGGGTGACTTCCCCCGCGTTCGTCGAGAGAATGCTCCCAACGCGCCGTATTGCACAGCGAAAATCGAAATGAGCTGACAGCGCAGCGTCCAAAGTGGGATCGTCGATCCCGATGGTCCAACTGCTGGATGAGACTATGACGTTGCCGTCGTCGATACGGGCATCAAGCTCCAGCGCTGGGCGCCAGCGGGCGATCTTTTCCGGTGCAGCTATATCTCCCGAGACGAGGTCGACGAGGAGATGACTACGATCTCCTCCAACGCCATTAATCCCGACAGCTAGCGTGTTGACGCGTTCTCCGCGCAGCGAACTAACTGGATAGCGCCACAGCGCCTGAACTGTCGCCCCGGCCTCTATCGGGTCGCTCCCCAGATCCAGGCGATTGCCGCAACAACACTGACCGCAGTGAGCGGTCCTTCCCTGACGAGGTCTTCGATGCTTTGGATAACTGACTTGACTTCAGCCTTCCCAACCGCAACGGCACCACTTGCGACCTCGGAAGCTTGTTCCGACAGGCGGGATGCGTCGCGGCGGAGGGAGTGAACATGGCTTTGATGAGTAGCGCCATCCAGGTCCCCGGTCGACCTCAGGGCTTCCTCGACAAGCGCATATCCATCACGTTCGCCCGGGTGTTTGGCATCAATGGAACTAGCGACGGATGTCTGGGTCGCCGATACGGGATCGGAGGCGGGGAAGGTGGCTTCGAGCCCCTGATCAAGAGCGTCTGGATCTGTATTTCGTTGCCGTGCCTTCTCTGCATCTAAGGACTGGACTGCGGGCGATTTGCCAGAATCTTCCATGTTTTCCTCCTGTCAGATTGGGGAACACTGAACTGCGCTTTCAGTTCCTGCGCGATGTTAAGTCGTGAGGGGTAAGTGGTTTTCCGCTCCCCCCGAGATTCACTGGTTCGCTAGGTTCTCTTCGCGATTTCGTCTGTCATTTGCAATTCGACAAGTTGCAATTTATCAGCGTCGAAAATTTCGACAGACATCATGTTCCTTAGCATTGGACCGAGCGTCGTCGAACGTGTCGCAATCGTGCTCAAGCTCGGTGGCGTTTGCGCCTGTCCCATCAAGGAGCTGGAAAAGATATCTTGGCATATCTGCCTCACAAGATGATATCGGCGGCAATGGCCTCAAAAGCTGGCTTGCGCCGCTGGCTGCCATCAGGAGATCCTGTTCGACGGACGAAGGTCCAAATGGTCTGAACAGATCTTCGGCAACTTGAATCTCCACCGTACTTTGCCCGAAACTGTTCGAGAGAATATGGCTTGCGCCTCAGGGATTTTGCACGCTCGAACACGATGTCACTCATCAGCAGCCTCCTTGGTTTGGCGGCAAAATGCGTTTGCCGGGAATTTGTTCCGGTGACGACATAAAGAGGCAAGTCAGAGGAGGGTCGATCATGGATCTAGGCGGGTATGAGGCTTTCGATTGCCGTTACTCCCCGCAAACGGCTCTGTACGCAGGCGTACAAAATCTGCTGCCAGAGAGCATCTGGGTTTTCCGAGAAACCGCGACAATTTAGCATGTTGCTGGGGCAGGACCTTGCCGCGTGAGTTATGCTCGGACCCTTTTTGGAACGAAACCATGCGTTCAGAGTTACCGCGAAATGAACCAGACACTCACGGAAATCGATACCATAGCTGCCGAGGCGAAGCTTGCTTCAGGCCTGGTTTACGTTCCGGGATTGGACACCGGGATCACCCGCAAGATGGGAGCAAAGGGCTTTTTGTATTACAGGTCGGATGGGCGCCGTATCACGGAGACTGCGGAAATAGGTCGACTGAATTCGCTTGCGATCCCGCCAGCCTACACGGACGTCGTAATCTCCACGAATCCGTTCTCTCACCTCCAAGCGATCGGGAAAGATGCACGAGGAAGGCGTCATTACCGCTATCACGCTGACTGGCACGCTGAGCGAGGTAAGGCGAAGTTCGAGCGGTTAGCGGAGTTTGCGCACCGTCTGCCCGACCTGCGTGAGAAGGTCGACGCCGATTTGCGCTTGCGTGGTCTGACAATGGATAAGGCCGTCGCCACCGTCGTTTGGATGCTGGATAACCTCTATATCCGCATCGGAAATGCAGCATACGCGGAGTCAAACAAATCGTTCGGCCTCACCACGTTGCGCAATCGACACGTCAAGGTCGAAGGCGGTAGTGTAAAGTTCCGCTTCAAGGGCAAATCCGGCAAGGAGTGGAACCTGGCTCATAGCGACCGGCGGATAGCCAACGTCGTACGGAAACTGCAGGAACTGCCCGGCCAACATCTCTTCCAATATCTCTGCGACGATGGCGGCCGTCGTCAAATTTCGTCCAATGACGTGAATGCATACATTAAGGAAGTGACCGGCGAGGATTTCAGCTCTCGGCAGTTCCGAACCTGGGTGCAACATGCATGGCAGTGGAAGCGTTGGCCTCGATTGAGGCAGCAGATACAAAAAGAGCACTTGCGCGACAGCTGAATGAGGCAATCGATCAAGTTGCCGCCAAGCTCGTCAACACCCGATCCGTCTGCCGATCATCCTACATTCACCCAGGCGTTTTCCAGGATTTTGAAGCTGGCACTCTCCGCGAGGTCCTAAAGTTCAAGACCCGAAGCGAGCGGTTGCTCCAATGGATGGATGATGAAGAGATTCGGGTCGTGAAGTGGCTGAAAACGAGAGATGCTGATCGCCTGTCCTGACAGGAGCTGGTCACGCCTTACGGAAGATCTCTGGATCGTCGAGTGAGAAATTGGAATACCGTGACAGACGTTGCCGTACACAAGGTTTCGTTGTTCGGGGTTTGGGGTGATTTTGTATCCCCGATTCGTAAGCCGTTGGAGAAGACCCCGCGAACCGCAGGGTCTCCTGCTGCCGTTATGGCCTACTTCTTGTCGAGTTCCTGAGCCATCATGTAGTGGTGCTGGAGTGCAGGAAGTGTCTTGGCGGCCCATGCTTTCAGCTCTGGATTTTCGCCTTCTTCCGAATACCGTTTGAACAGATCGACTGCATCCTCGTGAGCGTCGACCTGCTCGTCGACATATTCCTCATTGAAATCTGCCGCTTGTAGCTTGGCAAGATCATCAACGCGCTTCTTGTCGTCCTCCGTCAGGGACGGGACTGGAGCGGCCTTGACCTTGCCACTATCGATGAGCGCCTTTAGCTCGGCCGACGTCTTTTCGTGGTCTGCAACCATCTGCCGGGCAAAGGTCTTGATCGCATCGTCACCCTTCTGGAGGGCAAGCTTGCTGGATTCGATCTCAAACTTGTCGCTTGCAGACGCTTCCAATACGAAATCTTCCGTCTTTGGTGCAACGCCGAGCGCAGAATTCACGCCGGTCGCTTCAGTTGCAGACTGAGCGAGGGCAGCGGTCGCTGTGAGCACGAGTGCGGCAGTTAGTAAGGTCTTTTTCATGTCTCTCTCCTTGTGACGCCGCAGAAACTTCCCCAACCCGAGTTGGTTCCTTGACGCGCTTGGAAAGCAATAAGTTAACGGACCGCGTTGATTCGGGAAATTGTTGGATCACGAGTATCACGGGTGAAGGAAATCCCTGCGAACCCATACGCTGACGCTTCCTCCATTTGTTGCGAAATCCGCCCGACCTTGATCGTCGGTGGTGACTTCACCTTCGTAGTGACTCAGAAAGTCGATGAACGGCACGTTGGAATAATCCGCACCAAGATCGACCGATAGATGACCGCCTACGCCGTTCGACATAACCACGACGCAGCCGGGCTCGCTCGCGGTGCCTTGACGGACGAAACCGATCACATTCGGGTTTTCGAAATGATCGATCTGCGGTCCATTTGCGAACCGCTGACGTGCTTCGATCAACTTGGGCAAGCAGCCGATTGCTGGCATCTCAACATTCTGCTGTTTCCCGTCGTCGCCTTTGTCGCTGTATTCCGCGCCGTACAAATCAGGGTAGAAGACGCAAGGCGTGCCCTGTTCGCGCAGCAGGATTAACGTATAGGCGAGGGGCTTGAACCAAGGCTCGACTGTCGCTTCGAGCGACTGCAAAGGCTGCGTGTCGTGGTTGTCGACCAGAGTCACGGCGTGATCTGGAATGGACGAAACGAGCGAGCCATCAAAAATAGTGCGCATGTCGAAGTCTCCACCTGCCTTGGAGGCATCGTGGAAACGGTGGTGGAGCGCCACGTCGAAAAGCATCAGCTGTTTGTCGACGAGTTCCAGATAGTTGGCGAGCGTTGCCATATCGGGATGCCAATACTCGGCGACGACAAATAGATCGGTGCCGATCGTGTCCCGCATATGGCCAACCCAATCCTTGAAGAACCACGCTGGGATATGTTTGGCTGCGTCAAGACGGAACCCGCCAACCGGCACCTGCTCGGAAAACCAACGTCCCCAGTATCTAAGCTCTTCATACACAGCCTTGTTGCGAAACTCGACATCTGCTCCCATCAGGTAGTCGAAGTTGCCCAACTCATCATCCACTTCGTCGTTCCACTGACCTTCGCCATACTCGTTCATGAGCCGGAAGACGCCTGTTCCATCGGGCTGCTCAATCACGTCCACTCCACTGAAGCACTGCTTGTCCCATATGAACTCAGAGTGTTTTCCCTGCCTTCCCGGAAAAGTGAAACGCGTGTAGGCAAGCGCTTTCACGTCTTCTTTTTCGATTTGCGTTCGGTCTTCGGAGTTCACACGTCTGACAACCACGCTTTCCTTTTCGTCCGCTCCCATCTTGTGGTTCAGCACAACGTCATGGATCGACCGTATCTTGTGGTCGGCAAGGTTCCTGCAGGCGTTTTCGAAGGCGGTCCTGTCACCGTATTTGGTGGCCACGCTTGCCTTTTGGTCAAACTCCCCAAGGTCGAAGAGATCATAGGTGTCATAGCCCACCGAGGCAGCCCCAGAGGCTCCTTTATAGGCAGGGGGTAGCCAGACGTCGGTGACGCCGATCCTTGCAAGATCCTCAGCCTTTTCGCTGACCTCTCTCCAAAGATGACCGTCGGTTGGCGAATACCAATGGAAAAATTGCAGGAGCGTGCGTTTGTTCATACGGTTCTCCGAAATGCTAAGCGGGATTTCTCTCGGACGATGGATGCGTGGTGGATTTGTGGCGAGCTGACGATCGCTCGCAGGCACCTATCTGTATTCTCGGGGGATACGCCTGTTGGTCAGCAACTCTTGGAGCGTGGCGAACTGACCGAAAAGCTTCAGAAGGTCACGTCGCTGCATGTCATCTAGGCGGTAGCGGTCGGCGAAATCCTCGACGCGGAGAACTTCTCGAAGTCTTTCGCCCTTGACGAAGTCGCTTTGGAAATGAGTGCTCATGAAACCCCTCGAAATTGCGCGAGGGAAATGTTCGTCATGAGAGATGGTTCCGTCGCCTTGCGCCAAATTGCCAAGGGTCGCATCGACCAACGTCGTCGTAACAGTTATACGATAACGCCGGATGGAGAAGGCTTCGGGTCGGATGACACGAAATATCATCTTCGGAGCGGATCAACTGAGCTGTGCGGCCGTCCGTAGTTCTACGTCCTCATCGTGAGAAGAAGTTAGACACCGTAAGATCGATCAACTTGTCACCACGACCATCCATGACCGCACGGATAGCCCAAAGCCCGAAACCCTTCACCTGAGCTGCCTCGATCTTAGGCGGGATCGAAAGTTCCTGGGTGTTCGTGACCACATCCAATAGGGCAGGGCCGGGATGAGCGAGGATGTCCCTGACGGCGCCTTCAAGTTCCATCGGGTCCTCTACCCGGATGCCGTGGACACCCGCCGCTCGCGCCACGGCCGCGAAGTCGGGGTTCTTTAAGTCAGTTCCCGTCTCAAGGAAACCGGCCGCCTTCATCTCCATCGCCACGAACCCAAGCGTCGAGTTGTTGAATATCACCACCTTCACCGGCAGGTTCTGCTGCACGAGTGTCAGAAAATCGCCCATCAACATGGCAAAGCCGCCGTCGCCCGACATGCTGATGACCTGGCGGCCTTTGAAAGTTGCCTGGGCGCCGATGGCTTGGGGCAGGGCGTTCGCCATCGAACCGTGGACGAGGGAGCCAATCAGTCGCCGTTTGCCGTTCATCTTGAGGTATCGAGCAGCCCAGATCGTTGGTGTACCCACATCAAACGTGAAGACTGCATCATCTGATGCCTGCTCACTGAGAAGACGTGCAACGTACTGAGGATGAATTTTCCCGCCACGCTTGCCCGAGGCCAGATCATCAAGACTTTCGCGGGCTTTCTTATAGGCAGCCAGGCAATCCCTGAGGTGACCGTCCTCGGATCTATCCTTCAGGCGCGGCCAAAGTGCGCTAATCGTCGATTTAACGTCACCTACGACGGCAAGATCAAGCGGTGTCCTACGACCCAGGTTCTCCGGCCGAATATCGACTTGGATAATCTTTGCATCGGTAGGATAGAACTGCCGGTAGGGAAAGTCAGTCCCGAGCATCAAGAGGGTATCGCATTCGAGCATGGCCTTGTAGCCGGAAGAGAAGCCGATCAAGCCGGTCATGCCGACATCGAATGGGTTGTCCCATTCAACAAACTCCTTGCCACCAAGTGCATGGACGATCGGAGCCTTGAGCTTGTCTGCAAGGACGATCAGCTCGTCGTGGGCACCTTCACATCCTCTGCCACAAAGCAACGTGACCTTCGAACTGTTGTCCAAAAGCTCAACCATCTGGTCGATCTGCTCGCCAGCAGGCACCACAGTCGGCTGCGGCAGAGCAAGCGCAATCGACTGCGAGATCTTCGCGGTGAAATGGGTCAGCGCAACGTCGCCAGGGATAACAACGACCGCTACGCCACGCTTGCCGACGGCAGCTCGGATCGCGGACTCGATAACAGCCGGAAGCTGCTCAGGCCGACTGACTATCTCGCAATAATGGCTGCACTCCCGGAAGAGTTGGTCCGGATGGGTTTCCTGAAAGTAGCCGCGCCCAATCTCAGCCGACGGGATTTGAGCCGCAATTGCAAGAACCGGCACACGAGAACGATGGCAATCGAATAGGCCATTGATCAAGTGGAGATTGCCCGGGCCACAGCTGCCAGCACAAACCGCGAGTTTACCGGTAAGGTGGGCTTCCGCCCCTGCAGCAAAAGCGGCCGTCTCTTCGTGGCGGGTGTGGACCCATTCGATGTCTCCGCGCCGCCTAAGCGACTCCGTCAGCCCATTCAAGCTGTCGCCAACCACTCCGTAGATGCGCTCAACACCGGCGGAATGCAGGACCTCTGTGAGAACGTCAGCGACCTTGGACTTCATGGGGTGCTCCTGGCATGTACCGTCAGATCTCGAAACTAGGTGGCGGTGACCAAACCTCAACCCACAATTCCTTCAATGAGCTACCGCATGATCGATGATATCGGCTCTGAGATCATCTTCGATTTGGTCGATCTTCAGCGATAGGCGCTGTATCAGCAAAGGCGCGTATTGAGCACTCGCTATTTCAGAGGATGACGTGAGTACCTCGGCAGCGGTTCTGACCAGGGTTGCCTCAAGGCTGCCAAGGTGGAGCCTTCGGGCCTGCTCAGGGAGATAGACCATTCTTGCGAGAGGCGCCGCAGGATGGCAGTCCGGTGAGCTATCGATCGGTCATTTGTTCCATTGCCAAGAAAGGCAGCCTCAAATGCGGAGGACCTGGCAGCGGATGCGTTGCTGAGATGATGCGTCATCGATTGCCTCCGTGGGGTGTGTTAGGTTGAGGCTATCCGATTGAAGGATGGTACGCGCGAATTTCTATGCGCCTTCTGACGCGCAGTGCTTTGATGCATGAAGTGTCCATCAAAAACAGGTGGGCACCAGATCATGGATAATGCAGGTGCGGCTTGTTGGCCGCGACGGCCGCCGTCCATATGACCCTGTTTCTCGTGATCAGCTCGTCGCAGCGTGTTTATAACCGGGCGTTCCGGTCTCTCGGCTAGCACGTGAACACGGTGTGTATGCCAATCTCGTTCGTAAGTGGATCAAGAGGGTCCTGGAGCAGCGTCCTTCGCCATCGGTCTCGGCCTTCGTTGCAGTTCAGATTGCTCCAGCTATGCGGTCGGGTTTTGGCGGCGATTTACTGACGAAGAGCGTGGCAGTGGGCAAGTCGTGTCATGCATCCAAGGTGAGCGCACTCATATCCAACGGGATCAGCCTGACCGTTCAGGGCGACGATGACTGGGGATTGATCGCAATCTTTCAAAAAGCATATGCTCGCGACGCCGGACTGAGGCTCGACACTTTCTTTTGAGCTCGGAAGCAGCGTCGAGCCTAGCGAAATCCGAAGTCGACAAGCATGTCCGAGGATGGGAGCACACCAGCTATATAAGAACGACATCGTGATAGGTCATGCTGTGGAACGGACGAGTCGGAGGACGCCCGGGTCCCCGAAATGGGTGTCTCCTGTGAAATAAGTCATCCGGACTAACTGACGCCAGACGCCCTAGTGTCACTCGCGAGCGGACGTTAACGATTTTTATCGCCCAATTTGAACGGTTTAGGATTTCGAGCGTTCAACCACCCGAAAAATGTTAACTTTTCGGGGACGTCATGAAGGCAATCGCCACCCTCGCTTTCGGAATAGCCTGCGCCGTCGGTGCATCGCTCGGCTTAGCGTCCGTAGCTTCCGCGGTCGTCACCAAGCGAGATAGTTCGGCACGCCTGGCGCCTGGGGCATCCGATCTATGGACCATGACACCCGTGAAGATTGATCGAACTTCTCAATCGTTCGAGCGTTTGCCAGCAGTTCTGTCGACATACGCGTCGTCCCCTGTTCGCATTGCAAGGACCCCGTTGGCAGCGGAACGGACCAATGAAGTGTCGACAAATGCAGCGGGCGATGTCCGAAAGTCGTCAGACGAACACCTTGCTTGGTGCGCCAGCCGGTACCGTTCGTTCAACGCAGACACAAACACCTACCGATCGTTTAGTGGTGAGATGAAAACCTGTTTGTCACCGTTCGAGGGTCGCCAATCTTCCTCCGACCAATACCTGGGTCAGTCGGCGCAATCTTCGTCCACATCACAGGGCATGGCAGCTTGGTGCGCCGCCCGCTATCAGTCTTACGGGATTGAAGACAACACGTATCAGCCACATGGGGGCCAAAGACGACCTTGCCGCGGGCCAAAGGCCGGTGACGAGATGGCGCTTCGCTAGATCAACGAAGAGAACGTCGCGTTTCTGTCCGATTAGCAAGGAGATACGAGCCTGAACCGTCGACTTTAAACCGGCCGGACTGCTTCCGCCCACGACATTCCGAACCAAACGGCAGAGTCCGGCGACTTGCCCCAGTCGATCAAGGCGTCGAGGGCGGCTGTGACGGCGTCTCGCGAAAGCCCGGTCGTTGTGATGTCGCCAATCGCTTCGTCGACGATGCTCGCTATGTTCCGGACCACGTCCTCGAAATCGGGATCGCCTGCGCATCCCCCGAAGAACACGAGCGTGTTGCGGCGAGGAAGCAGGCCTGCCTGATGCAGTAGCTGGACGAGGCGACGTCCGACGATCGGGTCGTTTCCGTGCCTGTCATAAGTGCGCTGGTACGCGTTCCAGACCGACGAGAACCCCGGCGGCTCCGGCCACAGGCGCAGTCCATTGTAGTCGTCGTCGGAGAGGATGACGCGTCCTCCCGGCCGGACCGCGCGCGCCATGTTGCGCACCACCTCCAGCGGGTCGGGAATGTGCTCGAGGACAAAGCGCGCATGAGCGACATCGAACTGACCCATCTCGTCATCGCGGAAAGGCGGATCCAGGACATCGCCTTGTCTCATCTCAAGGATGTCGGCTTCGTTGTCGGCCGCCGCTTGGCGCATGGCTTCTGCGATCTGTTCGCCGCTTCGCTCGATACCCAGCACCGGCACTCCGGTCGCCCGCGCCAGCGTTCGTTTAGCCGTCCGTTCAACGCCGTCAACCGTGCTTGCTCGGCTTCACTCGATCCATGCGTATAGTGGGATGATGACATTCGCTGCCCCGCTGGAATGGCGCGACAACGGCGCCAGAAAAGTGGAAGAGTCAATGAGAGCGACGCCGGATCGTCGGTGGCCCTAGGCGTCTTCCTTGTTGAGGATGCGCAGGGCTCTAATTTGTCCGGCCAGCGCGAGCAACGCTTTCGCCACTGTCTCGTCGGGCATCTTTTCAACGTTCCGCGCGATTTCGCCGATCACGTATTCAGTCGACCCGTCGAACGGTACCAACTTTCCTGTCCTTGAGAGAAGTCCGCGAAGCGCTCCGGACGCAGTCACGCCCCGTTCCAGAAGGCGTCGCCGTTCGGCCTGTGGCAGCTTGGGCAAACAGTTCGCGGCACGGACGAATTCAGACACCAGATCGGTCGTCACAGTCATAACGGGTTGATCTCCCGCTTGCCTTCAAACCGCGATGAGTTCACGTCGCGCGATACACGATGGAATTCCAACCGGCCATCGAGGTTTTCCGTCAACAGCTCCTTGCCTTCGCAGCCTGGGTCGCCGGATCGAGCCAGTCCTTGTAGACGGCCGGATCGAGGATGACAGGCTGTCTGTCGTGAAGTTTGGACATCGGTTCGCCCGCCGGCATCGTGACGATCGAGCAGCTCGTGACATCCAGCTTCTCATTGCCCAGACGCCCGCAAAAGAGAACGGCGCGCCGCCCGGCTGATAGATGAACCACGGATCCTTCTTCCCGTTGTTGGCATTCACCGTCCATTCGTAGAATCCATCCGCTGGGACAAGACACCGCTTTGTCTTGAACGCATTCCTGAATGCGGGCGTGGTGTCGATCGTCTCGATGCGAGCGTTGAATAGCGTCGCCTTAGGCAGTTCTTTCGCCCAAAGAGGCACCAGCCACCATCGGGCAGTCTCTGCCGTCTGCTTACCATCGGCGTCGTTGTGGACGATCAAGACATCCTGTGTGGGCGCGATATTCCATCGAACCTGTGTGTTACGGCCACGTTCCTCGTTCCAGGGGAGATCGTACAGATCGACGAACGCCGCCCATTCATGTTCGAGAACAAACCTGCCGCACATCAAACTTCTCCTTCGGTGGCAATGAAGCTGACGTCTTTCACGCGGTCAAGAACTCTTCAGTTTGGGGAGATGACGTTTCCATGCCCCGGTTCGACGACACGCCCGGCATAAACTCGTCGGTGAGCTCGACGAGCGCGGTGGCTACCTGTTCCGCATGCCATACGGCCGCCACGGCGGCCGGCGCCAGCGCCAGCGCCTCGAAGGCGTCCTCCATCACTTCCTGACAAGGCAGGAAATGGTCCGCGTCTCTGGCTTGGAACGGGAAAGGAACTGCTCAGGAGCAAGAAATGTCGTTGATGCCGTAACCTTCAAGGACCCATCTTGCGAATTTCCGAACGCTTCCTATCTCGTGTTGGAGACCTCGAATTGGAGACTCGAGATGGACACTCTCAACACCACAAAAAGCAGCCAACCGGCAATTCTTGATCGGACGGCTCCCCGCCTTTTATTCACCGTCGAAATCATTCCGCCGGAACGTGACGACCCTCGCGCGGCCTCCATGCAAGTCTGCCTCTGTTGTGGGCGTCGTTCTCAGCTCGATCAGGACAGTTGCGGCATATGCGAAGCTTGCCTCGCGCCATGAGGCCCGGCTAACTTCCATCGCCGTCCGGCGCGACAACGTTACGGAAACGACCGTAGTCGTCATTGTTGCATCTCGTCGGCCGATTTGCGTTCGGGCCAGATCGCCGCCCTTGGAACGTATGTCCTCGCAAGATGGGAACCAGATTCAGACACGTAGGTTTACCTCTTTAATGGAGCGCCAACCCATGACTGATCACGACGACGACCCGTATGGCTCGGCAGACAAGACGACCTCTTATGAGGCGCAGGGCCACCGCGGCGCCCGCGCGGGCAAAGCGCGCTCTGCATGGGCTTTCGGGATAGCCGCTATTTTCCTGCTAGGACTCGGCGCATGGATTCTGCTTCGTCCTCATGCGGACAGCAATCCACCAGTAGCCGCCTCGATAGGCAATGGTGTCACGACTGGATCCAATCCTCCAAAGAAGGCGTGGTAGGGCAGAGCGCATCGGCGTCGGCCACAAGGCCTGCGGAACTTGCGTCCATAACCGGCGTTTGGTTGCGTAACTCTGCGAGAAGAAGGCTGTGCCGAGATGGTCGAGGAAAACAAGATCGTGGAAGTCACGGTGCTGACTGACGACGGTGGGCAGTTGCCAATCGGCATCATGAATGCAAAACAAGCGCTCTATCTTCCCGAGGAACTGGACGTTTCGATTTCCCATCCTGACGGAGAGGAGGGATTGCCCGACGGACTGATCGATCGGCAGGGTCTTCGGACATTGACCGAGCCGTGGGTCGAGCCGATGGACATCATTTTCCCATCGCCGATAAGCGAAGAGGCGGTCGACCGTATAGACGAAGCGAAAGCGCTTGCTAGCAGGGTGTTGTCCGAGATCGTAGCTTCTGCAGTCGAGGCAGGCTGGCCCGCAGAAGAAATCGTCAATGCTCTGATCGAGGCGGCTCGTTCGCTTGAACACGTTGAACCAATTCATCAAAACTGAGCGCCGAGCCTCCGTAACGGCGGAACAGGCCCGAACGCCGTGTCTGCTACTAGCCGGGCCAGGTGCCGGCGGGGGGCCAGAGCAACGATGTCGTCCACATCACAGACATGTTTACGACGCTGACCAACTGGGCAGGAGCTCCGCCTCCCGGAGACCGCGTCATCGACGGCGTCGATCAACGAGCTTTCTTCGAGGGGCGGGAACCGCACTCCGCTCGCGAAGGCTTCCCGTTCTGGATGGGCGACGTCCTCTACGGCGTGAAATGGCAAAACTTCAAGTGTCGATGTAATCGCAGCGTTCCTCACCAGAACCAGCGCTAAAGCTCGCGAGTGCCCACATCGTCAATCTGATCGTAAATCCGAAGGAGCGGAATGCGATCGAGGCTGATGGGTTCAGTCCTTCGTCGGAAGGCCACCGACATTCGCCTCGTAGTCGCGCTCCGGAATTCCGTAGGCGTCACCCGCCAACATCTTGAGACCGGCCCGGTCACGAATGATTATGGAGGCTCTGGAGGCCGTAATCAAATGCTTGCCCTCGAGAACATGGAGGGTTGTCGTTACACTCTGCCTCCGTACCGCAAGCATGATGCCGATGAACTCGTGTGTCAGTTCGATATCGTTGCCCTCGGAACGGTCGTGACACATCAGCAGCCATCGGGCCAGACGCGCCTCGATTTGCTGGGTGGCGTTGGAGAAGGCCGTGTAGGCGACCTGGACCGACGCCGAATGGAGATAGCGAGCGAGCAAATTCCGAAGCGCGACGCTCTCCGCCATGGCAGCTTGGAGGCGAACATTCTCGATGCGGTGCCCGGTGCCCGGCACCTGCATGAAGACGTGGTAGGGACTCGAGTGGACACCGGAGACGCCTGCAGCGGGCGTCAATCCCTCCCGGCCGAACAGGCCAATTTCGGCGTCTGGTTCGGTCATCGACGGAACGACGACAGACCCAATCCCACTTTCTGGAAAATACGTGAAGTCTCCTGCCTTGCCGGGTTCGGCAAGGTTCAGGCTGCGGGGTAGATCCAGAAACTGGAGGTGCGGCGCTATGCTCGTCAGGTCGTCCCGGCCCATGCGGATGAGCAGGTTGTTTCGGTAAGGGGACGCGTTGGGAGTTTGCATGTTCGCTCTTCCTGATGAGGCAAGAGCAAATCGGATCTCCCAGCCGGTCGCGCCAGACGTCAGCAACCGATAATCTACACTACGCGGCAATGATGTTTTCTTTACGATCCAAATTCCGAGACGCCATCCCTGACTAAAGCAAGTAGAGCTCAGTGACCAACAGCAAAGAACGGAACCCCTCCAGCTTTGCAGTGCGATTAAAGCCGCGGGCGTGGCCTTTTGGACTTGGAACGTCGACGGCGACACGTTCGTGATGGACGAGATGGGGTATCAGCTATGGGACGTCTCACGAAACGGGGCGCTGACGTTCGAGCACCTGTCTGGAAAAATTCATCCAGCAGACCGCGACCGCGTACGCGCTGCGTTCGTTGCGACAAGGGCGATCGTTGGCCCCTACGAAATCGATTTTCGGATTTTGACCGAGGCCGCCAACGTGCGCTGGGTTTCCGCGCGTCGCGAGGGAGACGACGCGGGCATCGTCGATCGCATAATGACGGGCATATTTTTTGGCTGACCGGACGCAAGCAAGCGGAAGAAGGACACGAGCTTCTGGCCGGCGACATGAGCCATCGCTTGAAGAGCCGGCTAGCGCTTGCCGCCGGTCTGTCGAACATGACCTCGCGATCCGCCGGCTCGAAGGAAGACGGCGAAAGCCCTAATCCAAAGGCTGACAGCTCTTGGCCGCGCTCACAATCTCGTTCGACCGTTACCCGGCGGACAGGGGACCGCCGCGCTCCTGGGCGATCTCTTCGCCGTCCTGCTCGCGCCGTATGACGACGAAGGTGCTTTTGCCGGGCGGATCAGAGTTGCGCTTCCACGCACCGGTGTAGGCGAGGGTGCCGCGACCCACCTCGCACTTGTCATCCACGAACTTGCCACGAACTCTCTGAAGTGCGGCTCTCTATCTGGCGCCACGGGAATGCTCAACGTCTCTGGTACGATCAAGGGTAATCTGGTGGAGCTCCTTTGGACCGAGCAAGGAGGGCCGGAAGTCAGCCCACCTACGGGGCCGTGAGGCTACGGTAGCATGCTCCTTCATCGTACAATCGAAGGTCCGCTCGATCGGACCATTGAGTACGGCTGGACAAAAAGGAGCATCACAGTGAGAATTCGAGTCGATCTGAAACGGCTAGCGAATTGGTAAAAAAATCGGCGATCCCGAGGGTTCGCCGAGCATCGCAACGTGAAGCGATCGTGGAAGCTAGCGAGACGCCTTGTAGAGCTTCTCGGCAATCTCGAACATTTCCTTAGGTGCGTAGTCAGGCGTAAACGCTGACGGAACCCCCACGAGCTGTTGAATCTTGCCGCCCTCGGGCATGCCGTCGACGACTTCCAGTTCACCGGGTGGATCGAGCGGTAGTGCGACTTCGCCATTCCCCCAAATACCTGACATTTCCTTGTAGTCGTTCGGGCTGAACGTATAGAGACGGCGATGCGAACCCTCGTCCAGGTACTTCTGGCATTCGGGAATGTTCCCCAGCGGGATGTTCGGCGTCGGCAGGAATTTCTTGACGTCGACGCCCGTGATCTTCTCTAGCGCAAGCGCATAGGCGTGAGCATGAACCGAACCGCGTACGAGCAGGTAGCCGCACACTTCACGACCGGTTGGATCGGAGAGGGTTTCGTAGACACGAAGCTTATGAAGTCTCGCGCCGCATTCGAGATGGAAGTTGTGCAGCAGGTCGACGACGACGTTGCCGGTCGTGGTGATGAAGTCGTTGTTCCACGAAACGCCGTTGCTGTTGACCGGCATTGCCCCGCCGCCGCCCGACAAGAAGGCAGCCGCCAGCCGAATATCCTTCATACCTTCCCAAGGAGCGCCTGAAATGTCGCCGCCGTCGCCGACGTCGCCATCCGGGATGTCTGGGCCGTTGTTGAGCATCGCGACGCCGTTGCTGACCAGCTCGACGTGACCGAGTTCTTCGGCCGTGATGCTGGCGACGAGACTATAGAATGGACGCAGCTTCTCCTTAGAGCGAAAGTTGAAGCTTGGAACATATAGTTCCCCAGCGTTGACATCTCGCCATACTTGCCGCCAAGCAGCTCCTGAAGTGCTGCGGCGGCGTTTGGATCGGCACGTTTCGGCGCTGGCAGCTCCGCCTGGAGCTGGTCTACTCGCATAAACATTGGATCATCCTTTCAATGGAGACAGCGGCAAACCTGTAGTTGAGACCGTTGTTCCTCGCGCTCGCCGATAAATTTCGGAATGGCCAAACTTATTTCTTGAAACCTTCCGATAACGAATGAATCGCAGCCGCGGAACATAGCTCTCAACTGGAGGTTCAGGTCGACAAGGGAGTTTAAAACACATGAAAATCTCGAAAATGCTACCCATCGTACTTGCAGCGACCCTCGCGGGGACGGTCTGTATCGCGGCAGACGACCCAAGGAAGGCAGCTCAGGCTTTCGCCACGGCAGCGGCGTCCGCTAACATGTTTGAAATAGAAGCCGCCAAAGTCGAAGCCGCAAAAGGTAAGGACGGCCCTGCCAAGCAGTTTGCGGCAGACATGCTCAAGGATCACGCCAAGGCCGGTCGAGAGTTGGAAGCCGCTGCGAAGGCGGATGGAATGACCGTTCCAACCTCTATCGATGCCGAAAGCAAGAAGAAGGTCGATGCCCTGGCTTCCGCTGACAGCGCAAACCTCGATCAGGCGTATCTCTCAACGCAGCTAACGGCCCATCAAGAAGCCGTCAAGCTGTTCGAAAACTATTCAAAAACTGGTCCAGACGGGCAGCTTAAAAATACCGCTGGCAAGATCTTGCCCGATCTACGAATGCATCTGGTGCGCGTCCAGGGCCTGACCTCCAAGTAAGAGATTGTCTCACCGAAAAGAATAATGACTTCGAGGAGGGGCCACGACAATCCCTGCTTGAAACCCAGGTAATCTATGGCCAGCAGATCCCTCATTGAAGGTCTCGAGATCGACAGCGTCACCTCGCGCGAGCTGGACGGGATCTCTCCCGTCTGTCTCCGCAGGCAGCCCCCACATCGTGCCGACGACCTTCCATGTTTCCTTGGCGTCTTCTCGGACCTAGTACCACGAGGGGAGGGCAAAGGTGCGATGGTGGAATGCATAGGTTTGGATTCAAAAGACATGACGGGGCTTACAGCCCGACGGGTTCGTGCGACCATTCCTGCTAACGACGGATCGAGGACGGCATTCGCGCGAGAATCGGTCGCGACGCCGACGGCTCCTGCACCTCGATGTGCGTTCGCCGCTCCTTCGCTCTTTCAACCGACTACCGCAGCAGTTCGCAAGATTTGCTCTGGTGCCCATGCGAACCCGAAAACAAAACCAGAGGCGGGCGGTTCCTGAACCGCATTTGCATTGGGGTGAAACCACATGTCTCAGCTATCTTACGGACCTCTCGTCGATGATGCGGGCGTGACTTTCAGAATTTGGGCGCCCAAGCAGGAAGTCTTGCACCTGAGGCTCGCTGGCCTGCCCGACATTGCGATGCAGGCCGCTCCAAACGGCTGGCATACAATACGTGTTGAAGGGCTCGCGCCTGGCGTGCGCTACAGCTTTGTACTGGACAACGGGCTCGTGGTTCCAGATCCGGCATCGCGGTTCCAGCCCGAAGACGTTCACGGTCCAAGCGAGGTGGCGAACGATACCAAGTTCAAGTGGACCTCGTCGGCATGGTCAGGCAGACCGTGGAACCAGATGGTAATATACGAACTCCAAGTAGGGACTTTTACCCAAGATGGCACTTTTCTCGCGGCTATCGAGCGTCTCGAGCATCTAAGCGAGCTTGGCGTCACCGCGATTCAGCTCATGCCCGTCAACGATTTCCGAGGTTAGTGCGGTTGGGGCTATGATGGAGTACTACCGTACGCACCGGAAAGCAGTTACGGCCGCCCCGTTGACCTGAAGGTGTTCATCGACGCCGCTCACCAGCACGGAATCAGCGTCTTCCTGGACGTCGTCTACAATCACTTCGGTCCGGATGGAGATCACATTCCTGCCTACGCGCCCCTGTTCACAGACAAGCATGCGTCGCCTTGGGGCGATGGCGTGAATTACGACGACGAGGGTTCCGAGGAGATTCGAAAATTCGTTGTCGAAAATGTGGTGTACTGGATCTCCGAGTTCCACGTCGATGGTTTGCGGTTTGATGCGGTCCACGCCATCAAAGATGACAGCGACGAACATTTGCTACATGTGATTGCAAGAGAGGCAAGAGCCGCGGCGGCTGGCCGCTTCCTTCATCTCATTGTCGAGAATGAAGATAACTCCGCTGAACTGCTCGAAAGGCACGCCGACGGCGAGCCAATTCTCTACACCGCGCAATGGAACGATGATATTCACCACGTCCTGCACGCTGCGGCTACCGAAGAGGATTTCGGTTACTATGCGGACTTCGCTCACGACGTCGCGAAGATAACACGGGCTCTCACGGAAGGGTTCGTCCATCAAGGTGAGCTGATGCCATATCGAGAAAGCCCTCGTGGGCAGCCCAGCGGACATCTTCCGCCGACAGCATTCATCTCCTTCATTCAGAACCATGATCAAGTTGGCAATCGCGCGTTTGGCGATCGTTTGTCAGAAACCGCATCGATCGAAGCGATCAGAGCGCTGGCCAGCGTCTACCTTCCCATGCTGCAGATACCGATGATCTTCATGGGGGAGGAGTGGAAAGCCGGCAGCCCGTTCCCCTACTTCTGCGACTTTGATGATGGATTGAATGAAAGTGTTCGGAAAGGAAGGCGCGAAGAGGTGTCAAGACTGCCAGGTTTCGATGACGACAGTGCGGCGACAACACCGGATCCGACCAGCGCCGATACCTTCCTTTCGGCAACGCTGGACTGGAGCGAGCTTAAGCATCCGGAAAGCATGGCGATGCTTGCGCTCTACCAAAACCTGATCGAACTACGTCGGCGTGAGGTAGTTCCTCATCTCGACCTTTTTCGCGCAGAGGCGGGAGATGCGCCAAACGGCAGCATCGACGTAACCTGGAAGATTGGGGAAACGCAACGACTCCGGCTTGTGGCCAACTTGTCCCCTGATCATCGAGTGATCGCGGATCCGCCTGGGGGCAGACGCGTTTGGGAAATCGGGCTTGTTAGCGACAAGGGCCTGGGCCCCTGGTCTGTCATTTGGACCGCAACTTGAGGAAGCGAAACCTTTGATCGCCGATATAGCCTTTCACAAATTGCCGGTGGATGAACGCCAGGCTATCCTCGAGCGTCTCGCGCTGACCCTGGAACGAAATGCAACCTGGGCTGCGGAGGAAGGTGACGCCGCGCTGGAAATGGTCATGCAGTCGATCGGGACCGCACTACTTTTGGTCGCAGGGGATCTTGCTGTCAGCGACATCGAGCTTGCCCAGGATAGCGGCGCGCGCGCTCAACCTGATTATCACCTTTCATTGCCGCAATCCGGAGCACCCGGTAAGACTTAGTTTGCATTGCCTGGAAGCCTTTGTCTGAAACGTCTGGCGTCGCCTAAGCAACAGTCCCTGACCACGGAGTGTCATCGCGGAACGGTTCCGGTTTTTTTGGCTCCCCGACGCCTGGTTTTCGCAAAAGGATCCTCGACACGCTGGAGTGCCAGCATCTCGAACGATTTACAACCTCACGGGCATGAAGTGGTATCCAGGGTGAAGCTCATCCCCAACGTCAGATGTCGCAACGCCAACGCTGGTCGGAACAGGGACGACGCATTTACGTTACATGGGCAGGAGGAACACGAATATGACACCAAATTTACCCAGAGATGGCACGCCCGACACGACAGCGGCTGCGGGAGTCACAGAAGCACCGGTTACCGAAACCGCTAAAGAAGCTCGGCAAGGTCAGCTAGGCAAGCCGGTTTTCATTGTGTTGATAAGCGGACTGATATTGGCGCTCATTGCCTGGGGAGGCGTCGAGATCTGGGGCGAGAGCATCGATAAGGATCGGCCTGCGGCGTCTGCGGCATCAGATCCGGTTAAGAATCAGCCGTCGGGGGCAGGAACATTCGATGACAACGCATCGGATGGAAGTAGCCGTGCTCCAGAGGCTACAGACCGTTCGCCCGCACCTTCTGGCAGTGGGAGCGGCCCGACACAGGTCACCACTCCTACAGGAACGGAGAAAGTTCAGTGACATTAAACTTAGGACCGCCTTGGTGGCGTCAGCGGGGCTTTGAAGGACGTGGGCAGACAACGCCCAGTAGTCCGCAGCAAGGGAACCTCGCTCGGTAGCCAACGATCTTATCGGTAAGTGCGTCCAATCGACTGGGACTAGGCAAGGCTCCGCGTCCGACACCTGTCGCAGGACCAGTTATCCTATCCTATCTCAAAGCCGCTTGCGTCTCAGTCTCGCGAACGACAGAGAAGCGCCGATGAAACACCGGAATCCGTGCCCGTGCTGAACCATCGGTCCCGTCATGCCCGTTCGTAGCGCAGGCCTCCTTGTGTTTCGACGAGCGTCCGGCGTGCTCGAGGTTCTAATCGTTCATCCCGGCGGCCCCATCTGGGCGAAGAAGGACGAGAGCGCTTGGTCGATCCCAAAAGCGATGGTCGACCCGGGCGAGAGCGACTTTGAAGCAGCTGTCCGGGAGAGCCGCGAGGAACTGGGCGTCGACGTCGATGGAGAGTTCGTGGCGCTGGGCGAGTATCGACAGCCGAGCGGGAAGATGGTGTCCGCGCGGTGCGTCGAAGCCGATCCGCAACTCGTCCTCTACGACATCTAGAGTTCGATGCCCGCAATGGAGTGGCCGCCAAGGTCGGGTCAGCAAAAAAGCTTTCCCGAGGTGGACTACAGGATGGCTCGATAGCAATCCTGTGTAGAATGCCACAAACTACAATTCAATCTTTAATTGAATTTACTGTTAGCGGGATGCTCGCTAGCTAGCTTTGCCTCGGTCGTGGCGGCCGGCTCAAAATTCACGTCTTTTTCCGATCGACCTCGGCCGTAGCGTGGCTTCCACCCACGGACCATCCCGAAGCTCAGGGCTGTTCTGCGAGGGCCAATTGCGACGTAGATGGCGGATATCCCCAAGCAAGACTGCGACGGTCGGGAGCACATTGCGTTGTGCCAGGCGAACCCTGTTTCGACTTCTAAATCAAGATCTTCCTTACTCATTGGTAACATCAATGCAAATCCAACTTAAGCTGCTGTCCTTTGATCGTAGGAAGTGGAAGTCCAATTTGGATATTCCCGAAAACTTTGCGACGACGCTCAGCGTCTCGTTCACGCTCCGCTCGGCAAGCTGCCGCAACAGAGAGTGCGTTATTGATCACTTCCTCAGTTCTGGTCATCGCATCACCTCACATCTGTTCCCTTTATGTTCTCGCTTTTGACCGGAAATGTCAAGACCGGTGAGGTGTCAAGTGGGGGCGAGATCGAGGATTAGGGCCAAAGGGTTCTGGACGCGCGAGCGGCAACAAGATGCTAGTTGATCCGGCGTAGTGCGACAGCAAAAGAAAAATTTCCGAGCTTGCCGCGACAGGTCCTCGCAAAGGGTATTGGATCTCCTATATGTCCGCGGACCGTGAAATTAGATTTAGGGAATGACCGTGACCAATTCTCAGAACTTGGACAAGTTTGACCTTCGTGCCCTCAAAAACCTGGTGAATGGCGAAAGTGCATACCTCACCGATTCCGTTGTCCACCGCTTGATTGGGCTTTCATTGGCGATGCGGTCGGTCGATGGCAGGGTCCACGCTTCAGAGCTTGGGAAGGAAGTTGTGTTGCAGTCCCGCCAGATTCGATCAGAATTTCTCCGAAAGGTGACGGAGATTGCAAAGCCCGCCGTCCGGCTAACTGAAACGGATCGCTAGCGCACTTCGCATGTTCTCTGCGCTCAAGGTAATGGGCGGGTCATCAGACGGCGGAGGGTTGAACTCTGAGGGAATAACACCCTCCGCCTGGCGCTCATAGCATGCATCAACGAGCGCGTGCTTCAAAACTCACTACCCATCGGATTGTTCCCGCTGCGCGATGCTTGTCTACCCTTTTTTAATAACGGCCTTGTATGGAAGGATGCTGACGACAAACCCGTCTTCTCGAACAATCTCGAACTGCTGAACGAGTGGGGTATCCTCAGATACAACGGCGTCTAGCATCATCACGAGCTGCTCTGGACGCGTCGAGAACCGCCAGATTGTCCGTCTCGAACTCAGCTCCGACATCATCGACCTCAAGAACTTGGTCCGTACGCAGGTGGAAATAGTATCTGTTCAAATTCTGTCCTCCACGACACCACCGGTAAACAGGGTGACAGACGGTCTAGTTCCTGCATGAAGCAGCGTTTTCTCGCAGCGCGAGAGCTTCAAATCGCTTTCACGGTCCTGACTTAAGCATGAAGGAAGCGTTGACGATAGGTGCGGCGGAGGGTTGGAATCCCTGGAGAGGCACCCTCCGCCTAGCGCCGTGGAGAACTCGGACAAGCAACCACAGCGATGCCTCTCAACACCAATTCGCGTGAAATGTTCCGGCGGTGGCACTCGGAACGAACCCCTTCGACGACAGTTGAGTCGCGTCAACAGTCATCGAGGTAAAGCGTCATGGATGGCATCCACCACACCCCAATTGCACCACTCGACGTCGAAATCGATGGCGTTGGCAGTACGCGGTCCAGGTTCGAGCGTTGAAGAGCTGACGGCGCTCCTAACGAGCCTTGAGTGGCCGAACAAGACGCCGAAGGAATTTTACAGAGCGCAAGTGTCGTCTTTTGATGCTCTCGACCACGTCATCAAACCTGCGACCGCCAGAGACGCCCTCGTGAACGGCGCACACGCCACGGGGATGCACGTCCTACCCGATGACACGGCTGAGGTAGGGAGGCCGGCTAAAAAAGACCCGGCCAACAGGCCGGGTGATGTGTACTGGAGATCAGGTATCCGAGGATAGCATCATCGCCAATCAGTTCAAGCTAATTCCGGCGGATACATCATGGCGAAGTCATCTCGGACCGAAGAACCTAAAGGCTGACTTCGGCCAATATCTCTCCAGCCTATCAAGTCAGCCGCCGGCACCGGGAGGAGCGTCATTCTCCATGAACTCCGGATACTGCACGACTTGGCTCTCGATCGTGTCTACAGACCTCTGCGGATGCTCACGGGTGACGTGGAACGTTGATCCACTCTCATCCACGACGTCAAACTTTGTTGGGGGAGATTTCGTAAGTTCGGCGGACGCCGCTTCTGCAGCCTCTTGTGGCGATGCGGCTTCGACTAAGACAGTTGTAGTGACTGAGAAAGTCTGTTTCGACATTGTGGCTCCGTAATCGTTCGACCAGTCTTTGCCATTCCCCACCCTTTGGGCGAGCAAATAACTGAGAAGAGCGGCGAAGAGCCCGATTGCTTTGGGGAGAAATGGACTCTTCGCCAAATTGTCGGTGCCAGCCCCGCCACCGACAATCAGAGCACCAACCGTTTTGGCGTCATTATGTTCCGGGCTCACGGCCGCGCATACTCATCCAGCAGGACCGAGGGCTTGATATTTAAAGCTCGACACATAACCAAGAAGGTTGGAACGGACATCGTGTTAGCGCCGCTTTCATACTTTCCGACCTGCTGAAATGATACTCCAAGGGCTTTCGCAATGTGGGTCTGGCTCAACCCAAGAGATTTACGAGCAGTCCTGATCCGCTTTCCCAATGTGTAATTGATATCAGGGTCTTGTTGCTTCCCGTCCGTCGGCTTCATCAGTCCTTCCATCTCGATAACCATGGCAACTGATAACTTACACGTGCAAGGCGGCACTTCGGATTTGTCCGTATCAAAAAAAGCAACTTGAAGCACCGGGAGATCCCCAGATGCCCGTGATGGCCGAGATCGATTCTGTAGCCTATGATCGGGGAAGAGAGCGGAACAAATACATAGTCTCGTGGTTGCCATTAGACACAGCCGAAGAAGGAGAACAAAAATGCCTCCGCTGTCTCTTAATAGAGGTACCGACAAACGGCCTCTCGCTTCCAACAAACTCACCACCCGTTCGAAGCCAAATGCGTTACGAGGCGCCCAGGTGATACCCCCATATCGGGTCGATCTCACGTTGACGCCAAGCACACTCGATCAAATCAACACAAAACCAGCCGCTGGCAGGGACAACTGATCGCTCCGGCACAGCGAGGCCGATGGTCGGGCGCGCATCGTCAAGTAATACGAGGTTTCGTGCTCGATGTCGGCGATAAGGCCCACATACTCGGTGATTTGTTCGGTGTCGGGGGCAGGGTTTCTCAACTCGCGCAGGTGCAGGACGCGATGCTGTAGGTTTCACACCTCGCCGATCAACTGTCGGTGCTCCGACAGCGCCCGTGTTTCGGGATTTCGTAACGCCAGTAGCGCCCAGCCATGGGCGACGTGGTCGATGTCAGTATTCATCTTGGCGACATCGTAGAATGCAATGGCAAATATACTGCAATGCCACCGCCCGTCCAAGGCGGCCCTAAGTATAATTGCTAAAAGAAAGCCCCGCAGGGTGGCGGGGCAATTAGGCGGCAGCTACCGCCAGGAGATCAGGCTGGGCTCCAAGCCTGACAGTCAATCAACCGCGAAAACGAAGAAATGTTCCGGGTAATCGATAGCAAAAGAAAAAGGCCGGTACCTCCCGGTGTCGACCTTCCTTCAATCGTCTCGATGATCGATGCCAGTACATCCGTGGTCAAAGGTCAGAGACGAATTCCTTGGTGAAAGGTAGTAAACCAGTCTGCGGGGTCAAGAGCTTCGCGGGAAATTGAGCGGCGAAGAGCCCCGTAGCTTGGGGCTCTGTAGGCTCCTCGCCTAGTCGCCACGAGTTGGGGCATGGCGACCTCGGCAATAACTCCGCTCAATCAGCTAGGTTCCAGTCGTCATTGCATTGTCGACCCGTGAGCCTCAGGCCACGATAGGCTGCTGGCTGGTGGTGTTTGCAATACCACAGCGTGATGGAGCTACTCTCCTCGAAGCCGTAACTGCCCCACGCCTTGCATCGAACGCCAGCGGCATCCTCGTGGTCGCAATAGTGCTCGGGATGACTCAATGTCGTCTGTCGGGGGCTGTCGAGGTCGCTCATTGCTTGCTGCCCTTCATGCCGTTCGCCGCCATCAACGCGTGATAGTAGTCCTCCACCTTCCGGCCTGCCTCGCGCCTCGTGGGTTCATATCCCTGACTCCGCAACAGGCGCTTTCCAGTGCCATCCCAGTTATCGGCAAAACCCGATCCGAGGACCGCGTCTTAATCTCCCGTGGGTCTTCAGGATCGTCGCGAGCTTCGATCTTAAGATGCGGCACCGGACCTTCTAGCACGATCACCCACGTGCTTCGGCATTGAGCTTTGCAAGATTTCCTCGCTTCAAGACTGTCCCAGTGATCCAGTCGAGTGACAGCGGTAGCCGCTTTATCTTACGTTTGGCGCTCCGGCGCACGCAGAGAAGAAAGACAGAAAAGTCGAAACAACGGCGCATCCTGCGAGTTTCGTCTTTATAGGAATCAATAGGAGTCCATGATGGCAGACGATAGCACCGTCACAATCCGCGCGAGCTTCGCGACCCGCGAGGCCGCCGATTTAGCGGTTGAGCATCTAGTCCAACAGCAGGGAATTTCGCGGCCCGACATCTTCGTTCAGTCTACGACGGACGAGAACACATCCGGTTCACGGCCTTCTGGCGGCGATGTTTCACACGAAGATGGTACCCGCGACGATGGCGCTTTCTGCGGAGACATCGAGGTTTCTGTCGACATTGCTTCATCTCAGATGGCTGTCGTTCAGAGAGTTTTCGGAGAAGTGGGCGCCATCAGAGTTTCAAAAGGGTAGTCTCGTTAGTCGCGCGATTAGTCGCCGCAGAAGAGCCGCGCCGAATTCATTTGGGGGGCAATCGATGGGACGATTGTCAATGAGATGGGAGAGAACTCTCGGGCATTTTAGGACGCAATATTTCAACCGCCGCTCGGCCATCCCACTTCTTCCTTCATACGTTACTGGACATTCAGGAAAGCCCTTGAAGAACAAATGTATGTCGAGGCCAGGATAAAGAGTATCGCGTTGGCGTAACACCGCAACCAACGGCCGAAACTCGCGTCCGGCCGTTGGTTGTTCAATTGATATTCGTCGATCAAATGGCCTTTGCCAGAGTAGCTGCAGTCTCGCGGTAGGTACGCAACGGTCGACCAAGGAGTTCGACCAGACGCTCCACGTCGCCCTTGTCTGGGATCATGCCGTCGCTCACGTATCGCTCGGCCATCAGGCGCATTTCATAAGCCGTCCATTTTGGCATGAACGTCGCCATGGTCTGTTCGAAGCCGCTCGGATCGTCGCCACCGTAGACGATGGGACGACCAAGGACCTCCGACCAGATGGCGGCGACGCTTTCTCCGGTCAGCGTGTCGGGTCCAACGAGATTGATCGTCTCGATCGGCAGCTTGCCAGGCGCTTGGTCGCGGCGGATCAGTTCCATCGCCGCCACTTCGGCGATGTCGCGTGCGTCCACCATCGCAATGCCCTTGCTGCCAATCGGTATAGGATAGACGCCGTGGTTTAGGACGACGTCCTTGATCATCACTTCGTTGTCGATGAAGTAGCTTGGGCGCAGGATCGTCGCGCTGAAATCCATTGCCTTGAGCATCCGCTCCGCGCCCGATTTTACTGCAAAGTGCGGAACGTTGACAGCACGGTCGGCATCGAAGACCGACAGGTAGACGACCCGCTCCACGCCGGCTTCTCTGGCGACGTTGAGGGCAATGATCGCCTGAGCGAACTCGTCGCCCGTCACGGCATTGAGCAGGAAAAGCGTGCGGACACCTTTGAATGCGTTGCGCAGGGAATCGAGGTCCAGGATTTCGCCTTGAACCACCTCCACGTCGATCGGAAAGGTCGCCTTCGAGGCGTCGCGGGTCAGGACCCGTACCGAGGCTTTGCGGGAAACGAGCTGCTCGACGACATGACGGCCAACGCGGCCAGTTGCACCAGTTACCAGGATTGTCATTGAAGTTCTCCGTTCGTTGTTGACAACCCGAATATAGATGGCTCACTGATGATCCAATAGACGGATAATTTGAACACCTTGTCTCACCAGTGGAACGATCATGGATTTTCTAGGACTTGCCGACTTCGTCTTGGTTGCCCGGCATGGCGGCTTTGGCAAAGCAGCGCGAGCGACAGGTCGTCCTAAGGCGACGCTCTCGCGACGAGTTGCCGAGCTGGAAGCCAGTCTTGGACTGCGGCTCGTTGAACGCGGTGCCAGGATGCTGAAGCTTACGGAGGAGGGGCGGGCGCTCCATGAGCGGGCCGGGGCGCTTCTTACCGAGCTGGATGAGACAGCGTCGGCGATCGCGGCGGGAGGCGACAAACCGCGGGGCAGATTGCGCATCAGCGCGCCGATGATGTTCTCGCAAACGGCCATGGGAAAGCTCGCCGCCAGCTTCGCCCTCAAGTTTCCGGAGGTGAGGCTTGAGGTCACCACTGAGGATCGCGTGGTCGACATGATCGAGGAAGGCTACGATCTGGTCATCCGCGTCAATCCCGATCCCGACAACAGCCTCATCGGACGCGTTTTTCTTCGAGACCGGTTGGTGGTGGTCGCACCTGCAGGAATGAAGTATCCAAAGGCCGGCGCCGTCGTTCCTGTGGTTGTGCGCGGCCCGGCTGACCCGACGAATGCGTGGGCGATGACCACGGGAACCGGGTCCGCCACTTCCATCAATGTTGAAACAGTCCTCAGTCTGTCGTCGCTGCTGAACGTACGCGACGCCTTGAGGATGGGCGTCGGAGCGGCACGACTACCTATCTCCCTCGTCAGTGCAGATATCGCCTCAGGCAAGATCGCAACGTGGGGCGATGTAAAGGCCTCCGAAATAGGTCTATGGGCACTATATCCATCAAGGCGCTTGCTGAGCGCACGCGTCTCGGCTTTCCTCGACCACTTGAAGACCGCCTTTCCAAACGGATCGCCCGACGAGCTCTCGGCCTATGTCGACGGACGATCTTGAGACAACTAGACCAGATGGCGTTCAATCGCCGTGGTGGTACCGTGTTCAGTCATGGCGCTGTTGCACATGGTATCAATCATTCCGACGTCGCCGGCCTTGGAATGCGCTCGTCGTCATCGGCACCATCCGATGACGCGTCATGCGCGCGATGAGGGTGGGAGCCCTTCTCATCGAGCTATGGCGCTGGCGATAGCTGATCGTCGGCCTGAAGCTCGTCCGTGTTGGTGTCTTGCGATCATCCAGTCCAAGGACTGCTTACGATCCGGACCCGGCGGAGGATCGTCCCGGTGTGGGGGCCGAGGAGCCGTCGAACGAGTGGCCCAGCGCGCTTCCTTGATAAAAGAGAGCGCTAAACGGAGCACTTCCCGATTGATCAACGTCGAGCTAGGTTGGTCAAATAATCGGAGACGACGAATGTTCACGCACGTGATGATTGGCAGCAACGACCTCGAGTTAGCAAGACGTTTTTACGACGCCACTTTCGTCGCCCTGGGAGGCAACCCCGGCGAAATGGATGTGAGAGGCAGACTCGTCTATGTCCACGACGACAGCCGCCTGATGATCACGACGCCGATCGATGGCAAGCCAGCGACGGCGGCTAACGGGGGGACCATCGGCATCGCTGCCCTGACGCCAGATCACGTATCTGCTTGGCATGCCGCCGGCGCCGCAAATGGCGGGACAGCGATCGAGAGCCCGCCTTCGGAGCGGCCGAACGGGTCGTTCGTGGCCTACCTTCGCGATCCCGACGGAAACAAACTGAGTGCACGCACTCTTCCGTCCGCGTGATTCAGGCGACAGACCTTGACCTCTATGACCTGTAGATGGATCATATGCCGCGTCTTGGTCTTATAGAGATGACGGCCCTTTCCCGAAAGCCATTTCCGTACCCGCCTGTTGGTACTTTCGACGGTTCCTTTTTGCCACGGCTTTCTCAGTGGCAATTGTTTCGTCGTCGGCTGATACTCGTTTACACCGCATAGGGCGGTTAGGGATCAAAGCCGTACGATGCTTCCGGAAATCAAGCTGCAGGGTGACGTCGATGTCGCCGCGCTGTCGCCACTTGTTCGCGGTATGCTTCTGTCTGTCGCCTATGCCGACGGTGAGGGTGGCATAGGACTGACAGCGACCGGCGCCATGAACCGCAAATTCGTGCATTGGGCCGCTGTGAACTTCCTTTGGCCCGACTTCACAGCCGAAGACCTCTACAGCATGAACAAAGTGCTGAACGAAAGCGACATGCCGCCGCTCTGGGTCGTGCGGGACATGACCCGCCATCTGAAACTGCTTCGCCGGAAAAAGGATGTGCTGCTGCCAACCAAACGAGGTCGCGAGTTCCTGGTGAACCCACAAGCCTTCTTCGATCTGGTCGCTACTGATTACCTCTATTCGTATGTCCACGTGACCGATCGGCAAGCGGATGTTCAGGCGCGATTGCGTTGGTGGCGTATGTTCCTCAACCTTCTCAATATCAAGGCCAGAGAAGGTTGCACGCCATTGGATGTTGTAAAAATCCTCAAACCAGACTTCGCGCCCCTATCGGACACCCAAATGACCCTGGAAGCCTGGGAGTTGAAATCCGATCTAAAATACGGCGTCTTACGGCGCTTGTGCTGGCTCGGCTTGCTCTATGAAGCAAGAGAAGGGCTCACGCTTTTCCAGGATGGATCCTACCATAAGACGCCGCTTTGGGCAGCCTGCCTGCAGCTGGAATCGGATACACAAAGCGACATCGGCGTACATTGACGATCTTATATTCTGTCGCTGGCTGCTTCGATAACGCTTTCTCTCGCCGGGCAATCACCGCCGGGTCGTTCATGTAATATGTCCTCGGCTTGCGGCCACGCTTCTGATAGCCGTTCGCCGTGCTGCCATCGCGAATGCCAAACATATGGCGAGGACCGCTTCTGCGCGCTGCTGCTCACGCCCGGCCTGTATCTCCGCGACAGCCAACAGCATGTCGTCCAGACGCTTGTTGTCGACGAGCTCGGCGCGATGCACCGAGCGCAATGTGTCAAAGGTTTTGTAGGGCAGGGCAAAGCTCTTGTGCATGATCTCAAGCCGTCCGTCTGGATAATCGCAGACAATCACCTTCCGGCCTGCCAATGGCCTGGAAATCTCGGTCGGATCGAGAATGAACAGCACCTTGTCGTAACGTAGCGTCAGGGATTGCGACAGCGTGCGAACTTCCTTGCGGCACATGGCGCCATCAAGGTTCTCATGGTTGGCCAACGGCCGGTGCTGTCCTTCGGACTGCGCGGCGGCTTGCCGAAACGCGCGTTGAAATCCGCAATGAACTCAGGTGCATAGGTATTGGCTGCTTCTTGACCGCATTCAGAAACCCGATACTGTCGTCCGTCGAGTTCGACGAGAAGGAGAAAAGCTAACCTAGGCGAGTCTATGCAACTCGAAGCTTTTCAACTACTGCGGAGATTGTATCGATACCCCGGAGTCGCATCTCCTTGACCAACCGATCCTGCAATGTCTGGTTGGCACGTTCCACCCGGCCCTTGGCCTGCGGGGTGTTGGCGCAGATGATGTCGATGTTCAGCTCATAAAGCGCCCGGCCGAACTGCGTCAGGCCGCTCGTCCGGTCCTTCTCCGACGCATGCGTGGAGCGGAAAACACCATGCTTGTCACTGTAGAAGGCCAGCGGTTTGCCCCATTGCAGATAGGCCTTGGTCGCGTGCAGATAGTCGAATGTGTTCTCCGATCCGGCAAACCGTAGATGTAGCAGCTTGCCGGTCGCGTCATCGATATAGACGAGCAGGGCGCATTTGGGCCCACGGTTCTCGAACCACCAGTGATGCGAGCCATCGATCTGCACCAGTTCGCCAAAGCAATCACGTCAGCCGCGTGGCTGGAAAACCCGCTTCTTGCGTTCCCGACGCGAGATCCAGATGCCAGCCTCGGTCATCCATTGCCGCAGCGTCTCCTTGGCGACAGAAATCCGGTGCATTCTCACGCGCCAGCGTCGGACCGAAATCTAGATAGCGTTCGCGGATCAGATCCAGCGCCGCATTGCGAAACTCCTCGCTGTGGCGCCGGTTGCTCGGACGAGATCGCTTCCTGGAAACGAGCCCGGCCGGACCATCCCGGTCATAGGCTTGCAGCAGCCGATGGACCTGGCTTCGACTGAGGTCGAGCCGTTCGGCGGCCTCGACGACGGTCAGGCGTTCGTCACGGATCTTCTGGATAAGCTCGAGGCGATGCAATTCTTTCTGCGACATGGTGATCAAACAGGACATGACGACTCCGACCGCTCATGGTCTCGACCAGACTGAAGATCGTCATCCTTGCTCCCAACGTTGGCTTTGACCAGTGCGTCGAGAGGCGAGACTGTCGCATCTCTAACTGGCCCAACTGTCGCATTACTAAATAGCCGCTACAAACAAAGATCAGATAAGATAGGTTATGGAACATCAGTGGGATGGCCGTTGTTGAACGGTCCAGCCACACGAGGACCTCTAACTACAAAAAGATCAGACTGGTGGCATACTGTCGAAAACGATAATTCGGCGTGCTCGAGGGCGGTATTTGGTTGCATGGGTCAGCGAAGACCGAAGAGATTTGGAGATTGCAAGACTTGAATGATCTGCGTCCTCCGCCGTTGCGACGGATTTCGCGGCTGATCGTTGAGGGAGATCGACCTAATGCGCATGCAATAGACCGTAACGAAGATCGCGTACTCAGCCCTCGGGAGATCTCCTCACGCTCATGCAGGCTGAGTGCCCTTCGCGCCCGACGCCGCTCGGCTGGGCGTATGCCACTGGTGGGCGAAATCACCGAAAATACGGATGAAGAGCCTCGATCAATAAGACGTCCGATCGATTTCATTGACTCGCCGGCCTGCCATCGGTCCCAAATCTCCGATCGCTGAGCAGCAGAAAGATACATGCGGGGTCTGCGCTTCATGTCCACACTCTTCTTTGAGAAAAGAATAGTATGTTGCGCTCACCCCGTGAGCCCACCAGCCAAAGTGGCCGCAGGCCGAGGACTTTAGCTCCGTGCTTTAGTTAAACGACAAGTTATATCGGACCGGGAGGCGCTTCCATCCATTAAGGACGTCTTTGAGAACCGCACAGAGCTCCTCAACATCAGCGCGTCTCGCTCATCAGCTTCGGTATCGCGCCGGGGATTTCACGCGCCAGAAATCCGAGCGGACCCAACGTCCTTGCCAGTTGCGCCCCCGCCTCGCCGTGAAGGAAAACGCCCCAAAGGGCGGCATTTATCGGTGTGGCTCCACGCGCGGCTAATCCCGCGATGACGCCGGCGAGAACGTCCCCGGAACCGGAGGTTGCCAGTCCGACACCGCCGCCTTCGTAGCGCCACATGCCGCCCGGTGCAGTAATGACTGTCTGGCTGCCCTTCATGACGACGACCAAGCCAAACTCGTCCGTCAGGCGGGAGGCCGCCGACGCAGGATCGGCATCTACGACTTCCTTTTCTACTTTGAGCAGGTTCGCCATCTCTCCCGCATGCGGGGTGACGATGACGCGGCCGGCCCGTTCTTGCAGAATCTCACCGAGCTCGGCAATTCGCGGGAGAGCGCCAGCATCGACGACAATCACTGCTTCGCCGCTGCTATCGAGCACAGATGTCAGGATCTCGTGGCAGTCATTCTCTTCCACCATTCCTGGTCCGACGAGCAAAGCATGCGTGTTTGCCCACCGCGAGGTGATGGAGGCGACGGGCCCAGACCGCAGTCCGCCGGCTTCCGTTTCCGGCAGGTCGATGACCAACGCCTCGGGCATTGCCACGGCCAAGGCTCCGGCCCGGCTTTCAACGGTGACAATCTGAAGCTTGCCGGCGCCGGTCCGCATGGCACCCAACGCTGCCAGGAGGACAGCCCCGGGAACTTCCCTGTTGCCGCCGATGATGCAAACACGGCCTCGCTCTTCCTTGCTACCTCCCGCAGGTTGCGGCAGTGGCAGGCCTTTGAGAAGGTATGCGTCGATTATCTGCACGTCCATCATCGAGCAGCCACGTTGGCATCTTTTTGAGCCGTCACCTCCGCTCCGGCTTCGACAAGCGGTGCCACGAAATTGTACCGCTTCAGCACCAGGCCGCCTCCGATGTCCTTGTCCGGGCTCGCTACGTACTCGGTGACACCACAATTTGAAACGTCACCCTGACGATCGATCTCCAGGATCTGCTGCTCGGACAGGTTCTCGATGATGTAGCGCATGCATAAGACGACAACCTGATGGGCAACGATCAGGACGCGTTGGTCGGCGTAGTGCAGGCTGATCGTATCGAGCATGCTTCGCAGCCGCAAAATGACGTCGCACCAGCTCTCTCCAGCCGGTGGCCGATGATAAAACTTGCCGAGTATTCGCCGGAACTCCGCCTGATCCGGATACAGCTCCTCGATACCGCGCCTCGTCAGCCGGTCAAGAACACCAAACTCTTTTTCCCGCAGCCGCTCATCGACGCTAACTGGAATTCCCGTCGACGCGGACAGCTGCTGAGCAATGGTTTCCGCCGTCCGGACGGCGCGTTTGTACGGCGATGCCAAAACTACGCTGGGATGTTCCGATAAAGGCAGGTCACCGAACCATGCAGCCAAGGCGTCCGACTGCTGTTGGCCAAGCGCACTCAAGGGTACGTCGACATCTCGTTCTGCGATGTCTATGCGAGGGTGGCCTGCGAGATCGGCGGCATCACGGGCAACGTTCCCGGCGCTTTCACCGTGACGCACGATCCAGATTTGTTTCGGCCAGTTCTGCTTCATGTGGCTCCCCATTGACGACCTATCCTTACCAAAAGCGCCCGAGTCTAGGCTTGCGAAGAACCGGAATCTCTTCAGATAGTTCCGCCGCCCGTCGCGCGCTGATGATATGTCAGTGGGCTGGAGCAGCGGGGTGAAAGCAGACTTGCGGTCGCGTCGACCCAGCGACGCTTGTCCGGACCTTCCGCCATGTCGTCAGGGAGCACATGCATGCCGGCAGCGTGTGCCGCGTTGACGAACGCTTCTCGGGCGGTCGCTGGCTTTATGACCTGGTCGAGTGCATCAAAAGGCGACACAGCGCTCGGTGAAGCCTCAAGCGTCGAAGAATGTCGGCGCTGCTCATGAGCCTTGAGTGGCCGAACACGAAGCCGAAGGAGTTCGAGTGAATGCAGCACGGCGAGCCCCTTGAAGGTATCGCCATATCACCCGGCCCTGCTGTCCGATAGGGTCGGAGCGCGTCGATCCAGCCGCGATTGCGACAGTGCTGTTCACCAGCGTGGATCCCCTCCGAGCGATCAGCAAACGGTCCGAACATCTCGATAGTGTCGCGAAAGCAAACGACGGTTGTCCGAGAGACAAGATCGAAAACGATCTGCCTGCTTCATATCGCGTACGCGAAACTCTCAGGATCGAGCAGTCGCAACCGATGCGGAAGAAAAGTTCCACCGACGGGAAATAATTCTATGGAAGCTTACGGGACTGCAACACGATAACCTTCCCAAGCTCGGAAGCTTTAACCTTGCGATCGTCCGACAGGGTCGCCAGTGACATGGTAATCAAGCGCTGGACAACGGAATCGGTAACGTAAGCGCTTTCGCCATTCACCAGGTTTTTGAGCGCTCGTAGTTCGAAGCTGTCCAGGTCCTTAGGATTGGTCAATATCATTTTCCTAAGCGGAGATTTGCAATGCGCGGGAGGCGTGGTCGCAGCCCTTTAATGCGCATATGGTTCACGGGCTGGACTTGATCCGTTAATGCGACGTTGACTTAATCAGAGTCCAGCACCTCAGCGACCCGCAGTGACGGACCAGTCACCGCAGGTTTTCTTTGCTAGCTAGTTTCCTGTGCCGGTATATCGCTACCGATCCCCCTCCGGAACCTTTGGCACGAATACATGTTGAGGGGCATCGCTGTGGGTGCTTGTTCGAGTTATCCCCGGCGCTAGGCGGAGGGTGCCTCTCCAGGGCTTCCAACCCTTCGCCGCTTTGCCGACTTGCCGCCGTCGAAAGTTTAGCTACCATCATGCCGTCGCTAGGAAGTTTCAGAGACACTCCGGTGACAGGCGAAGGGCGCGCCCCCCAGGCAGCTCTTCGCCGCCCTGTTCCCTATTGACTCTTGCTCCCAAAATTAGAACATAACAAGAACTGAATAGGGGCACAGATATGACCAGAACCGAGGAAGCCATTGCAAAAACAGCAGAGGCCAAGAACCTTGCTGAAAAGGAGGGTAACCGCCGTGCTGTCGCGAAAGGTTGGAAGATCCCAGACGGCGGCTGGCAACTGGTGCAATTTGTATGAGCCATCGCTGAAGCGAAACGGAACCAATTTGCTGATCCCGCGTTAACATGCAGACCCCAATTCAGCACAACTTGTTAACCCCCGCCATGAGCGGGGTTTTCTTTTGAGTGTCTCCGCTACCTCGTGTTGCATTCCAGCTACAGCAATTTGGGTGCCTATACTGTAAGTAGAGTGCATAACAAATGCGTGAGGAGACATTCATGAAGAATTACATCTTGGCCGCAGCGATGATGCTAGCTTCCAGCACTGCTTGTTTTGCCGCCGACATTGTAGAGCAGCCCGTTGCTGCACCAGCCTTCACTTGGACGGGTCCGTATTTCGGTATCGACGGTGGCGCAGGCTGGCTCAATGGCGATTTCTCCGCCGGCGGTGCATCTGTCTCGGAGGATTTCAACGGCGGCCTTTTCGGCGGTTTTGTTGGTTACAATTGGCAGTTGGATAACAGCATCGTATTGGGCGTTGAAGGCAACCTCGAATACAACTGGAATGATAAGGATCTCGTGCCAGGTCTCAACGTTGGCACTGACTGGTCCGGTGCTGTGCGGGCACGTGTTGGGTATGCATTCGATCACGCGCTGCTTTACGGTGCCGCTGGCTGGACTGCAACCCGTGGCTTCATAGACGCTCCAGGCTTTGACAAAGAGACCGAAACGTTCAACGGCTACACCGTCGGCGCGGGCGTTGATTGGGCCTTCACGAACAACATCTTTGGCCGCGTTGAATATCGCTACAATGACTATGGCAGCAAAGACATTCTCGGCCTCGACGTTGATCTCGACCAGAATGTTGTCAAAGTCGGTCTCGGCGTGAAATTTTAGAACTCCTCCCAAGCAGACGCCTAACCCCGCTTCGGCGGGGTTTTCTTCTGCCACAAACACAAGACCGCCCTACCCGGCGAGGGATAGGCGCTTTGGTTAAGACCAGAAGGGAACCGCCTCGTGGTAATCTAAGCATCCGGCCTAGGTACGTAGCCAAGCAGGGTCGCTCGGCGTGATGGTGAACAGAATCGGTGGCGACACCACCTGAATAGGGCCGATCCACTTCTGCAGTGCGTTGCAGATATAATCGAGCGTCACCTCGTATCGGGCAGGGCCAGGCGTTGCTGCTGTTGGGACCGTGATTGAGCGGGGATAAGTTTCCCGACCAGCAAACAGCTTCAGTCGTGTGGGGTATTGCGGAATAGAGTGTCTCTCGTCTGCAGCGTCATAAAGCCAGCGTTTAGCCACCAAAGGGCATATCCGCCTACGGAAAACAGAAAACTCAACGTCGACTGTTCCGCCCTGAGGAACCGACTTAGCGAGCGCCGTCGCTGCCTCATATTCGATCGGCGGTTCGCTGTCCGCCACCCACAGGCTAAGATTGAGCGAACCAAGGATAGCGAGCAGGAATACCAGCACGCCGACGGTTCTCCATATAATCCACTTCAATGGGCTGGCCCTCCACGGATGTACCCGATCACCTTGGGGATGTACTCGCCGAGCACCACCGTCCCCAAAAAGATGCCGATGAGCGTTATCATTAGCCATTTCGTGAACCGCCCGACTGTTTGAAGGTCATGGACCATCTTAGATCTCCGGCCAGACGAACTGAAGACGCTTCAGGCCGTGGTTTAAATGCCTGCCTCACGTCATCTGCTGGTCGCTCGTGCGAGCCAGTCTCCTGTGTCCTGTGCTAGCTCTTCCAGCCGTCGTGGAGTTTGAGCCGCCATGTCAATTTTCCCTAGCAACCCCGTATGCCCTTTCGATCGAATGCCATGCTTGACCGGTGTCATCCGATCGACTAAATCCGCCGCCGCCGCGCTCGTCAGCCATGAGGCGGCAACGGGAGGGTCCGGCCTGACGAGGAGGTCGGGCCCTTGCTACCAGCAGCCTTGGGAAGCCCCGAAACAATTGTGAGTTGAGACCTGATCAGCGAAGAGGCGATCGGTCTTGAGGATCGTCACCGTTGTTTGCAGCTCGGCCGCAGCTTCTCGAACCCGTCGCACGCACTCTGCTTCGACGTCGACTGACAGGCCGTAACAGCCGCAAATAGCGGCAGCATCAGAAGCCGAGACTTCGTCATTGATCTGGTTCCTCTTCCGGAGAACGCGCACTGAGTTTTCAAGTGCGACAGTGGCGGACGCCTGATTGGCATCGTGGCGGCCGGTGAAATAGGCCGGAGCAAACGTCAGAAAGGCGCCGACGATCGCCCCTGCCCGCATGCAGCTTATCGACGATCATTAAGAACTGAACGGAACGATGTGTCCGATCCATTCCAAGCTCTTTGCCGCAGCGATCGACCGCTACAAGCACGGACATCATGTTTTGGGCGGTTACAGCCCCTTTGCAGCCGCGCGCAAATGCGCGGCAGTCGCCTGCACGGTCACGGAAGTCTCCGAGTTTCAAAGGTGTTTGGTGGCGAAAACGATCCGCCGGGCAACAGGTTCAGGCAAGCTTCGTGCTATCTAGTCTTGCCAACATCAATGACGCGGACATTCTTTCGCGGGCGATCATGAGGATCTTCGGTATGGCATATGACTGGAAGGGCATCCGCACTCGACGCATTCGTCGCATTAAACTCGGGCTATCGTCCGTGATTGCGTTGGCTGTCGTGACGTTGCCTTTTCTTTGGCCCGTGATGAACTGAGCGAGCCGCTCTTCCTGACAAGCTAAAAGGCCCGCCAACGACCCGGCGGGCTTTTGCTTGTGGAAAGTAACGGTCGGTTAGCGATGCTGCGCCCCAAACGCTAGACTGCCGTTCGTTTCAGTGATCAGGCTAGCGCGCGTCGCACACCCCTCAATGCTTGCGACGAACGAGATCCGGTGAGCGGACCCACGAGGAAAACAACCGGATCTCAATTACTTTCCGACGCCGCGAAAGTGTCCGCGCGTCGTGGGCTTTTACTTGTCACCATGTGTTGCATTCCCGCACTCGACTCTTAGCGAAAGAAATGCTTTCTGCGCCTACGGTGTGGGAGTTGCAAATGTACTACGAGTGGAATGAAGTACGGTTCCGTCGCCAGTATTTTATCAAGTTTGCTTCAGCTTGGATTGTCGCCATCACATTGGCCTTTTTGCCAGTCTGGTGGCTCGTGCAAGAAGCAACCTTCCCCTGATCGCGTAGACACAATTCGAGCCGCCGAACATTCGCACGCTCGCGAAGAAATTCGCGAGGCTCATGATGGTCTCCGACTAGTGGTGTATGTGCCGTCTGAGTTACGACGGCTGATAGAAGCGCTTTTTCCGGAACCCCCCGATGATTGGCCGACGCCGTACTAGACAATCAATGAGAATCTGTGGCGCGGTCTGGCATGGCCAGAAGTCGTGGAACGGGGTAGCGATCCTTGCCACGGGCCTGGAACCACACCTCACACGCAAAGCCTTCCCGGCGATCCGGACAACGCCCCCGTTATATTGAAGCGATCGCCGACGGCGTCGTCATCGGCGGTCTATATCATCCGAACGGCAATCCGTATCCGGGCTCGAAATTTGATTATAAGCTTCGCTGGCTTGAGCGTCTCCACGATTACGCTGCCGAGCTACTCGAACTTCAAGTCCCGGTCATTTGGCCGGGGACTATAACGTCATGAGCTCGACGTATATAAGACAGAGTGGGTCGACGCGCTCTTCCGCGTTAAAGTACGAGATGTTCTCTAGAACCTGATGGAACAGGGTTGGACGGATGCGCTTCGCACGCTGCATCCGGACGAGCGCATAAACACTTTCTCGGGCTGCTTCCAAAATGCATGTGCTCGCGACGCCGGACTGGGGCTCGACCACTTTCTTTTGAGCTGGGAAGCGGCCTCGCGCCTAGCGAAAGCTGAAGTCGACAAGCATGTCCG
>UCCA01000014.1 GCA_900470805.1 Hyphomicrobiales bacterium
GGCAGGGCAGAGGGGGGTGTTCCACGGCACAACGCCAACGGGGGCGGAAGGCGGTGCCACAACACCCCCTTGATTGCCGGCCGTCCCGCGTGCATAAGCCGCGACGTTAGCAACATGGGCCGTTGGCCCTGGGGCCCTCCACAAGCCTAATCGAGGACATGATGAGCGAATTCAAGAAACTGGTCTTTTCAGGCGTTCAGCCGACCGGCAATCTCCATCTCGGCAACTATCTCGGCGCGATCCGCAAGTTCGTGGCGCTGCAGGACGGCAACGACTGCATCTACTGCGTGGTCGACATGCATGCGCTGACGGCGCAGTTGGTGCACGAGGACATGCCGAACCAGATCCGGTCGATCGCGGCGGCCTTCATCGCAGCCGGTATCGACCCCGAGAAGCATATCGTTTTCAACCAGTCGGCCGTGCCGCAGCATGCGGAACTCGCCTGGATCTTCAACTGCGTGGCGCGTATCGGCTGGATGAACCGGATGACGCAGTTCAAGGACAAGGCCGGCAAGGACCGCGAGCAGGCTTCGCTCGGCCTTTACGCCTATCCGAGCCTGATGGCGGCCGATATTCTGGTCTATCGCGGCACCCATGTTCCTGTCGGCGACGACCAGAAGCAGCACCTCGAGCTTGCCCGCGACATCGCCATGAAGTTCAACCTCGATTATGCCGAGCACATCCGCAAGGCGGGATACGGGATTGACATCACCGTCGGCAAGGAGCCGGTGCATGCCTACTTCCCGATGGTCGAGCCGCTGATCGATGGTCCGGCGCCGCGCGTCATGTCGCTGCGCGACGGCACCAAGAAGATGTCGAAGTCGGATCCGTCGGATCTGTCGCGCATCAACCTGATGGACGACGAGGAGACGATCTCGAAGAAGATCCGAAAGGCCAAGACCGATCCGGATGGCTTGCCGAGCGAGATCGACGGCCTGAAGGGTCGCCCCGAGGCGGACAATCTCGTCGGCATCTATGCGGCGCTCGCCGACAAGAGCCGCGCCGAGGTGCTGGCCGAATTCGGCGGGCAGCAGTTCTCGGTGTTCAAGCCGGCGCTGATCGAGCTTGCCGTCAACGTGCTTTCGCCGATCACATCGGAGATGCGCCGGCTGATGGCCGATACCAGCCATATCGACGCGATCCTGCGTGATGGCGGCGCACGGGCGCGGGCGCGGGCCGAAGTGACGATGAAGGAAGTGCGCGATATCGTCGGCTTCCTCTACTAGGCCTCGACACTCCAGACATCCGGGCGGTCAGGCCGCCCGGACTTGTCGAACATCAGGTGACAGCGTACTCTCCTTGCAGCTGTGAGGAGGCCAAGATGCGCGACCGCGACCTCATTCAGATCGGCATGATGGAGCTCCGTTTTCTGGTCGATGAAGATCAGAGCGCGGAAAGCCTGGTCATGTTCGAGTTCGTCGTGCCTTACCAGTCGCGCGTGCCGGCGGCGCATTACCACAGCGACGTCGATGAAGTGGTCTACGGCCTCGAAGGCAGGATGACGACCACCGTCGGCAGCGAAAAGCACGAGGTCTGTCCCGGGCAGACCATCTTCATTCCACGCGGCGTGGTCCACACCCACGAAAACCTGCATCCGGAAACCGCCCGCGTGCTGATCACCATGACACCGGGCCTGATCGGCCGAAGGTTCTTCGAGGAGATCGCCTCGGCGATCAATGTGGTCGGCAAGCCCGACATCGAGCACGTCAAGGAAATCATGCTGCTCTACGGGCTGGTGCCGGCCTGACGGGCTGTCGGTGATCGACCCGTTTGCGGCAAAACGGGGACTTGCAAATTTTCCGGATCGCGTGTCAGAGTTCGCTCCATGGTATCAAAACGACTCTCACGGCTCGAAGGTCACCGCCGCAAGTTCATGGCCGTGATCGACGACACGCCCGAATGCCAGCGCGCCGTCCACTATGCCGGCCGGCGGGCGAAGAATTCCAATGGCGGCCTGGTGCTTGTCTATGTGATCCCCGATGGCGATTTCCAGCAATGGCTGGGCGTGGAGGAGATCATGCGGGCGGAAGCACGCGAGGAAGCGGAAGCCGTGGTGGCTAAATCGGCGCAGCTGGTGCGCGAGAATATCGGCATCGAGCCGGAGATCGTCATTCGCGAGGGCAGTGCCGCCGAGCAGATCAACGCCGTCATCGAGGACGACCGCGACATCGCCATTCTGGTGCTGGCCGCGAGCTCGGCCAAGGAAGGACCGGGACCGCTGGTTTCGTCGGTCGCCGGCCGCGGCGCCGCCTTTCCCATCCCTGTCACCGTTTTGCCTGATACACTGACCGACGAGGAACTGGACGCGTTGGCATGAGGCATTTTCTTGAGTATCAATCTCTTGAATTGCACTGTCAAAAGGCTTATTTCTACTTTTGAAGAATTCTAAAGACGGCGTGGGCCATGCCTGCCGCACGGAGATAAACATGTTCATCCAGACCGAAGCCACGCCGAACCCTTCCACGCAGAAGTTCCTGCCGGGCAAGATCGTCATGGAGAACGGCACCGCCGAATTCCGCAACCGCGACGAAGCGAACGCCTCGCCGCTGGCCGCACGGCTGTTCGAAATCCCAGGCGTGACCGGGGTCTACTTCGGCTACGACTTCATCAGCGTGTCCAAGGAAGACCAGGAGTGGCAGCATCTGAAGCCCGCCATCCTGGGCTCGATCATGGAACACTTCATGTCGGGCAAGCCTGTGATGGGCGCTGCCTCGGTGCTTGGTGAAGCCACTGATGCCGATGGCGAGTTCTTCGACGAGGGTGACGAGACCATCGTTCTCACCATCAAGGAACTGCTGGAAACGCGCGTTCGTCCGGCCGTTGCCCAGGATGGCGGCGACATCACCTTCCGCGGCTTCAAGGACGGCACCGTCTATCTCAACATGAAGGGCTCGTGCGCGGGTTGCCCGTCTTCGACGGCAACGCTCAAGCACGGCGTCCAGAACCTGCTGCGCCATTTCGTGCCGGAAGTTCAGGAAGTCGAAGCCGTCTGACGCCATGAGCCGACATTCGCGATGACGCGGCGTTTGCAAGCGTGGCGTGTCGACGTATGGACAGTCAGGAACGTTTTATTCGGAAATAGATGCCATGATCATACTGGCGCTCGACACCGCAGGTGTGGATTGCGCTGCCGCTCTCTTTGACAGCGGCAGGAATACGGTGCTGGGGGAGGCATCGGACATGATCGGCAAGGGGCACGCTGAACATCTGATGGGCATTATCGACCGCGCGCTGGATCAGGCGGGCGTCGAATTGTCCGCCGTCGAGCGCATCGCCGTCACCGTCGGTCCCGGCTCCTTCACAGGCATTCGCGTCGGCGTGGCCGCCGCCCGCGGCTTTGCCCTTTCGCTCGGCATTGATGCCGTCGGCATCTCGACGCTATCGGTGATGGCGGAAGCGGAGCGCGAACGCTCTCCGGGCAAGCCGGTGCTGGCCGCCATGGATGCGAAGCGCAACGAGATCTACCTGCAAGCCTTCGATGCGGATGGCGCGCCGCTCGATGAAGCCAGGGCCGTGACCGTCGAGGAGGCGCAGGCCTTTGCCGCATCCTTCGACGGTGCGATCACCGGCTCGGCGACACCCTTGCTGCGGCCTGACGTGACAGGCGAACATGCCAATCATTTCCCGATCTCCATCGTGGCGCGCCTTGCCGCCGCCGCCGATCCCTCTTCCGGAAAGCCGAAGCCACTGTATCTGCGCGGACCCGACGCCAAGCCGCAGGCGGGGTTTGCGATTGCGCGAGTATGACCATGCTGGAATCCTATCTGTCGCTGAAACCGGAATTCGAAATCATCCCGATGGATGCCGATGACTGCCGCGCGGTCTCGGCGCTGCATGGCGAGCGCTTCGCCCGCCCCTGGGGCGACGGCGAGTTCTACAGCCTGCTCAGCCAGAGCAACGTCTTCGGTTTCGTGGCGCGGCAGACCAACGCCTTTCTGAAAAAGCCGCTGCCGGGCTTCGTGCTGGCGCGTGAGGTTGCCGGCGAGGCCGAGATCCTGACGATTGCCGTGCAGGCCAAGGTTGGGCGATCGGGTCTCGGATGGCGGCTGATGCAGGCGGCGATGCGCGAGGCCAAGCAGCGCGGCGGCGAGAGCATCTTCCTCGAGGTTGACGGCGGCAACGTCGCGGCGCTCGGCCTCTACCGCAAGCTCGGTTTCGACCAGGTCGGAGAACGGCGTGGATACTACAAGGATGCCAATGGCGACGTATCCACGGCGCTTGTCATGAAGCGCATTCTTCGCTAGTTCCGTTTTGAAACGTTGACTATCGGAAGGCGCCTCATGACTGATGTGGCCAAAACCCTTGAGGATCTCTGCACCGAGCGCGGCATGCGCATGACCGAGCAGCGCCGGGTGATCGCGCGCATTCTCGAGGAATCGGCAGACCATCCCGATGTGGAGGAGCTCTATCGCCGCTCCGTGAAGGTCGATGCCAAGATCTCGATCTCCACGGTCTACCGCACCGTCAAGCTGTTCGAGGACGCCGGCATCATCGCGCGCCACGACTTCCGCGACGGCCGCTCGCGCTACGAGACCGTGCCGGAAGAGCATCACGACCACCTGATCGACCTGAAGACCGGCATCGTCATCGAGTTCCGCTCGCCCGAGATCGAGGCGTTGCAGGAGCGGATTGCCCGCGAGCATGGGTTCACGCTGGTGGATCACCGGCTCGAGCTCTACGGCATACCGCTGAAAAAGGACGATCACTGAGGCCATGAACGCAGCCGCGGAGTGTCGGATTTGATCGCCTGGCTGCGCGTCGCCCTCGCGGGCATCGCCATTCTCATCGTCAGTCTCGTGTTGATGCCCTGGCAATTGCTGGCGCTGCGCTTCGACTGGAAAATGCGGCGCTGGCTGCCGCGTATCTGGCACCGGATCATCTGCTTCTGTCTCGGCATCCGGGTGCGCGTCCATGGACAGATGGAAACGCACCGGCCGCTGATGATCTGCGCCAACCATTCCTCGTGGATGGACATCATGGTGCTGTCCTCGATCGCCGACGTCGCCTTCATCGCCAAGAACGAGGTGCGCGACTGGCCGATCTTCGGGACGCTCGCCAAGCTGCAGAAGAGCGTGTTCGTGGTGCGCGAGGAAAAGCGCAATACCGGCAACCAGGTGAACGAGATCGCGGCGCGCATGGCCGATGGCGAGATCGTCGTGCTGTTTCCCGAGGGCACGACATCGGATGGCAACCGGCTGCTGGAGGTGAAATCCTCGCTGTTCGGCGCCGCAGCCATGGCGGTTCCGGCCTCACCCACGGGCACCGTCATCGTGCAGCCGGTGGCAATCGCCTATACCGGCGTCCACGGCCTGCCGATGGGCCGCTACCACCGGCCGCTGGCCTCGTGGCCCGGCGACGTCGAGATGCTGCCGCACCTGAAGGACATGCTTCGCTGCGGCGCCTTCGACGTCGACGTGCATTTCGGCGAGGCGGTTTCCTACGGTGCCGGCACCAACCGCAAGCAGGTCAGCGCGACGATCGCGCAACGGATCCGCACCATGCTTTCGGCGGCGTTGCGGGGACGCAGCTAGCGCATATTGTACAAATCTACATAACTATGTAGATTTCACGTATGGGGCAGAACGAAAAATGCTCATGGGACGATGCTAAATGCGCGCGCAACATCGCCACCCACGGCTATGACTTCGCGGATGTCCAAGAGATTTTCGATGGTCGTTTTCTGATCACAAGGCAGGATGCCCGTCATGACTATGGCGAATTCAGATACAATTCTCTCGTCATGTTCAGGGACCGGCTGATCAATGTGACGTTCACACCGCGCCGCGGCAAGATCCACCTCATCTCCGTGCGCCCGGCAAGCCGTGAAGAAAGGAGTTTTTATCATGACAAAGCTGAAAGCCGGTAAAGGCACGGACTGGGCGCGCGTCGACGCTCTCACGGATGACGAGATCGAGCGGATGGCAGCCAGCGATATCGACAACCCGACGAGCACAGTGGAAGATTGGGCGGACTCAATCGTTGGATTGCCGCCTCTCAAGGAGGCCGTTAACGCCAAGTTCGATGCGGACGTGGTGGCTTGGTTCAAATCGCAGGGGCGTGGCTATCAGACTCGGATGAACGCCGTCTTGCGGATGTACATGGAACGCCATCGGAAGACGGGATAAGAATCCCTTTTCTCCTCGATCAAAAACCACTAAACAGCCGAGATGACCCAGGACAGCGCCCTTCTTCCCGCCCCGGAGACCACACTCCGCGATGGCAGCAACAGCCGCAAGGTTTTCATCAAGACCTATGGCTGTCAGATGAACGTCTATGACTCGACGCGGATGAGCGATGCGCTGGCCCGCGACGGCTATGAGCCGACGGAGGACATGGAAGAGGCGGATCTGGTTCTGCTCAACACCTGTCATATCCGCGAAAAGGCGGCCGAGAAGGTTTACTCGGCGCTCGGGCGGCTGCGCGACATGAAGAAGGCGCGCAACAAGGAAGGCCGCGAGTTCATGATCGGGGTCGCCGGTTGCGTGGCGCAGGCGGAAGGCGAGGAGATTCTCCGCCGGGCGCCCGCTGTCGACGTCGTTATCGGGCCGCAAACCTATCACCGGCTGCCGGAGGCGTTGCGGAAGGCCAAGGAAGGCCAGCGGATCGTCGACACGGAATACGCGCTGGAAGACAAGTTCGAGCATCTGCCGATCGCCGAGAAGGCGAAGATCCGCGCGCGCGGCGTGACCGCGTTTCTCACGGTGCAGGAAGGCTGCGACAAGTTCTGTACCTTCTGCGTGGTGCCCTATACGCGCGGCTCGGAAGTGTCGCGCTCGGTCGAGCAGATCGTTCGCGAGGCGGAGAGCCTGGTTGCGGGCGGCGTGCGCGAGATCACGCTGCTTGGCCAGAACGTCAATGCCTGGCATGGTGTCGGCGCGAACGGCGAGGAGTGGACGCTCGGCGACCTGCTCTACCGGCTGGCCGAAATTCCCGGCCTCGCACGGCTGCGCTACACGACAAGCCATCCGCGCGACATGGACGACCGGCTGATCGAGGCGCACCGCGATCTCCGGGCGCTGATGCCCTATCTGCACCTTCCGGTGCAGGCGGGTTCCGACGGGATCCTGAAGGCGATGAACCGGCGGCACACGGCGGCGGAATACCTGACGCTGGTCGAGCGCATCCGTGCCGCGCGCCCCGACATCGCGCTGTCGGGCGATTTCATCGTTGGTTTTCCGGGGGAGACAGATCAGGATTTTGAGGATACACTCTGTCTGGTGGAGAAAGTCCGCTATGCGCAGGCCTTCTCCTTCAAATACTCGACGCGGCCGGGTACGCCCGGGGCGGATCTGAAGGACCAGGTGCCGGAAGAGATCAAGTCAGAACGGCTCGAACGCCTGCAGGCGCTTCTCTTGAAGCAGCAGCAGGAATTTGCCGAATCCTGCGTCGGAAAGACCATCGAACTGTTGCTTGAAAAGCCCGGTCGCATGTCTCAACAACTTATCGGCCGTTCTCCCTGGCTTCAGTCGGTGAATGTTGATGCAAAAGCATCGCAAATCGGTGACATTATTAACGTGCGAATCACAGGAACCGGAACCAACAGCCTGTTTGCCGAGATTGCAGCGGGCGAGGTTTAACCCAAGGAGCTCGACCGCTTGAACGGACAAGAATTGGTTTCTTCTTCACCGCGCCCCCCACGTATCGCGAGCGACGCCAATCACTTTATTCTGACGTTCGAAAACAATCGGTTCGCCAGCGAACTGTTTGGGCAATTCGACCAGAACCTCAAGCTCCTCGAGGAACGCCTGAACATCGACGCGCGAGCGCGGGGCAACTCCGTCGTGATCTCGGGTGACATCGTCACCACCAACCAGGCGCGCCGTACGCTCGACTATCTCTACGAGAAACTGCAGAAAGGCGGCAGCGTGGAACGATCCGACGTGGAAGGCGCAATCCGCATGGCGGTGGCCGCCGACGACCAGCTCAGCCTGCCGACGATGGAGCGAAAAGCCAAGCTGTCGATGGCGCAGGTCTCGACCCGCAAGAAGACCATCATTGCCCGCACCCCCACACAGGATGCCTATCTCCGGGCGCTGGAGCGCGCCGAACTGGTGTTCGGCTGCGGCCCTGCCGGCACCGGCAAGACCTATCTGGCGGTGGCGCATGCGGCGCAGCTGCTGGAGCGTGGCGTGGTCGAGAAGATCATCCTGTCGCGTCCGGCCGTGGAAGCCGGCGAGCGCCTGGGCTTTTTGCCCGGCGACATGAAGGAAAAGGTCGATCCTTATCTCCGCCCGCTCTATGACGCGCTCTACGACATGATGCCGGCCGACAAAGTCGATCGCGCCATCACCGCCGGCGTCATCGAAATCGCGCCGCTCGCCTTCATGCGCGGACGCACGCTGGCCAACGCCGCCGTCATCCTCGACGAGGCGCAGAACACCACGTCGATGCAGATGAAGATGTTCCTGACGCGTCTCGGCGAGAATTCCCGGATGATCATCACCGGCGACCCAAGCCAGATCGACTTGCCGCGCGGCGTCAAATCCGGTCTCGTGGAGGCGCTGCAGCTTCTGAACGGCGTTGAGGGCATCTCGATCGTCCGCTTCAAGGATACCGACGTCGTGCGTCACCCGCTCGTCGGCCGCATCGTGCGCGCCTACGACGCCACCTATGCTGTTGATACCGGCGAGGCGATCCGACAGGACTGATGGCCGAGCTCGACATACAGATCAGCATCGAGGAGGGCGAATGGCCCTCCGAGGATGCTTTGCACACACTGGCGGAACGCGTGCTGGAAACGGCCGCAACCTATCTGCGCGAAACCGAGAAGCAGCCGTTTCCGAAGATGGCACCAGAGGTGTCGCTGGTCTTCACCGACGACGCCTCTATCCAGGACATCAATGCGGAATGGCGTGGCAAGGACAAGCCGACCAACGTGCTGTCCTTCCCAGCCTTTCCCGTTCAGCCCGGCAAGGTGCCGGGGCCGATGCTGGGCGATATCATCATCGCCCGGGAGACCGTCGGACGCGAGGCGGTGGAGCTGGAAAAGAGCTTCGACGACCATCTCACCCACCTAATGGTGCATGGCTTCTTGCATCTCTTCGGCTACGATCATAATAATGATAGTGAAGCCGAGATAATGGAGGGGCTGGAGACTCGCATTCTGGCGAAACTCGGCCTATCTGACCCATACGAGGGTCAAGACCTTAAAATGGAACCATGAGCGACTTTACGACGAGACCGGCCACCGAGGCCAAGGACACCGCCGATCAATCATCCTCCGACGAGGGTGGCAGTAGTAGCAGGCAGTCCGGACGATCCCAATCCTTCTGGTCGCGGGCTGCGCGCATATTGAGACCACAGCAGGGTTCGCGCCTTCGCGAAGACCTTGCCGATGCGCTGATGACCGACGCGGCCGACGGCGATGCCTTCTCCGCCGACGAAAAGGCGATGCTGAACAATATCCTGCGGTTTCGCGAAGTGCGCGTCGCCGACGTGATGGTGCCGCGCGCCGACATCGAGGCAGTGGATCAGACCATCACCATCGGCGAGCTGATGATCCTGTTCGAGGAATCCGGCCGCTCTCGCATGCCTGTTTATGCCGAGACGCTGGATGACCCGCGCGGCATGGTGCATATCCGCGATCTGCTTTCCTACGTCGCCAAACAGGCGCGCAACAAGCGCCGTGCCGCGACCAAGGCCGTCAAGGGCGCGGCACCGATCGTCGAGGTTTCGCCCGAGAGCCTGCAGAAGGCGCCTCGCTCGGCCAAGCCCAATTTCGATCTCGCCCGCGTCGACCTGCAGAAGACGCTGGCCGAGGCCGGGATCATCCGCAAGATCCTGTTCGTTCCGCCATCGATGCTGGCTTCAGACCTCTTGCGCCGCATGCAGGTCAACCGCACGCAGATGGCGCTTGTTATCGACGAATACGGCGGCACCGACGGGCTGGCCTCGCATGAGGACATCGTCGAGATGGTCGTCGGCGATATCGACGACGAGCATGACGACGAAGAGGTGATGTTCAAACAGGTCTCCGAAGACATGTTCGTTGCCGACGCCCGCGTCGAGCTCGAGGATATCGCCGAGGCCATCGGCTCGGATTTCGACATCACCGAGCAGGTCGACGAGGTCGATACGCTGGGCGGGCTGATCTTCTCCGAACTCGGGCGCATTCCCGTGCGCGGCGAGGTGGTGCAAGCGCTGCCCGGCTTCGAATTCCATATTCTCGACGCCGATCCGCGGCGGATCAAGCGTGTCCGCATCACCCGCAAGCGCCAGGCTATCCGCCGGCGCGTCAAGGCGGATGGCGACGGCGCGCATGGTGCCGATCACAGCGACGAACGGCAGACCGAGACGCCGACGGCGAGCTGATCACGGCCAGCGACGACAAGCCGCGACGACAAGCGGCTGCTTTTTTGAAACACTGCGACCTCAGTTGATTCGCGGATTGGTGGGGTGTGCATGGAGCGACTTGCGGACAGGGTCATCCTGATCTGGGGTTACAAGAGAGTGCTGCTGGCAATACTTGCCGGAGCCTTTGGTGTTCTCGCCCTTCCGCCCTTCGGCTTCTTTGCCGCGATGTTCGTGTCCTTCACCCTGCTGGTGTGGCTGATCGACGGCGCGGCTGCTGCTCCAAACAGCGGCATCATAGGCCGCCTGTGGCCGTCCTTCGCCACCGGCTGGCTGTTCGGCTTCGGCTACTTCGTGGCCGGTCTCTGGTGGCTCGGGCACGCGCTGATGATCGATGCCGAGGAATTTGCCTGGGCGCTGCCGCTGGCGATCTTCGGACTGCCGGCCGTGCTTGCCATCTTCTTCGGTCTCGCGACTGTCCTTGCTCGTATCGTCTGGTCCGACGGCGTCGGCAGGATCGCGGCGCTGGCCGCGAGCTTCGGCCTGCTGGAGTGGGCGCGCAGCGTGCTGTTCACCGGCTTCCCGTGGAACGCGATCGGCTACGGCATGACACCGGTGCCCGTGATGATGCAATCGGCGCACATCATCGGCATCATGGGGATCACCGCACTTTCGGTGTTCATCTTCGCCGCGCCCGCCCTCCTCGGCACCAAGCAGGGTGCGAGGATCGGCGTGCCGCTGGCGATCCTGCTGTTTGCAGCGCATCTCGGGTACGGCGCCTATGTGCTCTACGGAACGCCGAAGGCACCGGCCACCATATCGGACAAAAGCCCGGTGATCCGCCTCGTGCAGCCGATGATCGACCAGAGTTCCAAGATGGACAGCGATGCGGATCGCGCCGCGATCTTCGAGAAGCATCTGAAGCTTTCCGCCGAAGCGCCGAAGGACGGAGGCAGGAAGCCCGATATCATCGTCTGGCCGGAGACGGCCATTCCGTTCATCCTGACCGACAATCAGGATGCCCTCACCCGGATCGCCGATACGCTTGATGACAACCAGGTGCTGCTTGCCGGCGCTGTCAGGGCCGAGGACATGGGCCCCGGAAATCCGCCGCGCTACTATAATTCGATCTACATGATCGACGGCCGCGGCCAGATCATCGCGGCATCGGACAAGGTGCACCTCGTCCCGTTCGGCGAGTATGTTCCGTTCGAGAGCGTTCTCAACGAGTTCGGCATCCAGAATGTCGTCGAGATGCCGGGCGGGTTTTCGGCGGCCGCGACCCGCCAGTTGATGACGCTGCCAAGTGGCCTCAAGCTCTATCCGCTGGTGTGTTACGAGATCATCTTCCCCGGTGAAATGACCGGCGATATCGGCGCGGCGAACGCCATTCTCAACATCACCAACGATGCCTGGTTCGGAGCGACGCCTGGACCCTACCAGCACTTTCAGCAGGCCCGTGTGCGTGCGGTGGAAACAGGCTTGCCGCTGATTCGCAATGGAAACAGCGGCATTTCGGCGCTGGTGAACCCGCACGGAGAAATTATTGCGGGTCTCGCCCTCAATGAGACAGGCTTTATCGACGCAACCCTTGATAGTCTCGTCCCTCCAAGGCATCTGCCGTTATCTCGCCAAACGTACTTCTGGTTGATAGAAATACTTCTGTTTGCAATTGCACTGGTTTCGCGCTTAGGTTTTGTTTTCAAGCGGAATTGACCGAAAACCCCTAAAATTGCATAGTGGTTAGGATCGGCATTCTTAACGTATGTTTGAAGGTGAATGTAGCGCACTTTACAACGTGGCGTTTTGGGGATGGGTTTGGGCGTGCCGGTTTGAACAGGGTTGAAATTATTGTTAGGGCAGCACCATGATTGAGAACAAGAAAAAGCCAAACCCGATCGACATCCACGTTGGCAGTCGCATCCGGCTACGCCGCACCATGCTTGGAATGAGCCAGGAAAAGCTGGGGGAAAGCCTTGGCATCACATTCCAGCAGATCCAGAAATATGAGAAGGGCACCAACCGCGTCGGTGCCAGCCGCCTGCAGAATATTTCCAGCATCTTGAACGTTCCGGTTTCTTTCTTCTTCGAGGATGCACCCGGCGAGAATTCCAGCATGTCAGGTGGCATGGCGGAAGCCTCGAGTTCCAACTATGTGGTCGACTTCCTGTCCTCCTCTGAGGGCCTTCAGCTCAACCGGGCTTTTGTGAAGATTACCGACCCGAAGGTTCGCCGCAAGGTCGTCGAACTGGTCAAGGCGCTCGCTGCCGAAGCCGACTCCGAATAAGCACCCCTCAGAAGTAGCAGAACAAGGAAGCGGCCGAAATGGCCGCTTTTTTACGTTTTTGGGGCATAATTTGCCAGATTGTCGCAGACATAAAGATATATTTATGTCCTTCTGCGCTTGTTTTATCGGGCTGAACTGAGTACCAATACCGGGCTTTTTATTCTTTGAGGGGAATCCCGGAATGCGTGCCAACTACCTCTTCACCAGCGAGTCCGTTGCCGAAGGTCATCCAGACAAGGTCTGCGACCGGATCTCCGACGAGATCGTCGATCTGGTGTATCGCGAAGCCGCCAAGACCGGCATCAATCCCTGGGGCGTGCGTATTGCCTGCGAAACGCTGGCGACCACCAACCGCGTCGTCATCGCCGGTGAAGTGCGCCTGCCGCCGAGCCTGATGAAGAAGGACAAGAACGGCGTCGACGTCATCAACCCGTCGAAGTTCAAGACCGCGGCGCGCCGCGCCATCAAGGACATTGGCTACGAGCAGGACGGCTTCCACTGGAAGACAGCGAAGATCGACGTGCTCCTGCACTCGCAGTCGGCAGACATCGCCCAGGGCGTCGACAACGCCGCCGACCAGCAGGGCGACGAGGGTGCCGGCGACCAGGGCATCATGTTCGGCTACGCCTGCAAGGAAACGCCTGATCTGATGCCGGCGCCGATCTACTACTCGCACAAGATCCTGCAGCTGCTCGCCACCGCCCGCAAGACGGGCAACGGCGATGTCGCCAAGCTCGGCCCCGACGCCAAGAGCCAGGTGACCGTTCGCTACGTCGATGGCAAGCCGGCCGAGGTTACCTCGATCGTGCTCTCCACCCAGCATCTCGACGAGAGCTGGGACAGCAAGAAGGTTCGCGCCGTCGTCGAGCCCTACATCCGCGAAGCGCTGGGCGAACTGCCGATCGCCGCCGATTGCAAGTGGTACATCAACCCGACCGGCAAGTTCGTCATCGGCGGCCCTGACGGCGACGCCGGCCTGACCGGTCGCAAGATCATCGTCGACACCTACGGCGGTGCGGCTCCGCACGGCGGTGGCGCATTCTCCGGCAAGGACACGACCAAGGTCGACCGTTCGGCCGCCTATGCCGCCCGCTACCTCGCCAAGAACGTCGTGGCCGCCGGTCTCGCCGAGCGCTGCACGATCCAGATCGCCTACGCCATCGGCGTTGCCCAGCCGCTGTCGATCTATGTCGATCTGCACGGCACCGGCAACAAGGTGACCGAGGATCAGGTCGAAGCGGCGATCCGCAAGACGATGGACCTGTCGCCAACCGGCATTCGCCGCCACCTCGACCTCAACAAGCCGATCTACGCCAAGACCTCGGCCTACGGCCACTTCGGCCGCAAGGCCGGCCGTGACGGTTCGTTCTCCTGGGAGAAGACCGATCTGGTCAAGGCGCTCAAGGAAGCGATCAAGGCTTAAAGGCAGACCAATGACCGATATGGAACGTCGCGGCCGCGCGACCGAAGCTTTCTTCGGTCGCCGCAAGGGCAAGCCACTTCGCGAACAACAGGCGGAGAAGCTGAGCACCCTGCTGCCGGCGTTCAGCATCGACCTTTCAGCGGCTCCGCCGGAGTCGCTGAAAGAGCTTTTCCCTGTCGAAACCAACCGGCTGCGGCTGGAGATCGGCTTCGGCGGTGGCGAGCATCTGATCCACCGCGCGGTGGAAAGCCCGTCCACCGGCTTTATCGGTGTCGAGCCCTTCGTCAACTCGATGCAGAAGCTGCTGTCCAGCATCGACAGCGCCGGCGCCAGGAATATCCGGGTCTATGACGAGGATGCGACACAGCTGCTCGACTGGCTGCCCGATGGCTCGATCGACCAGATCGACCTGCTCTACCCCGACCCATGGACAAAGCGGCGGCATTGGAAGCGCCGGTTCGTCTCGAAGACCAATCTCAACCGTTTCCACCGGGTGCTGAAGCCCGGCGCGCTGTTCTGCTTCGCCTCCGACATCGACACCTATGTAAACTGGACGCTGCTGAAATGCCGCGACCATGGCGGCTTCGAATGGCTGGCGTCCAATGCCGCCGACTGGCTGACGCCCTACGAAGGCTGGCCGAGCACACGCTACGAGGCGAAGGCAAAGCGCGAGGGACGGTCGTCCGCGTATCTGACGTTCAAGCGCGTATAGGGGCATCCGGCGGCATCGTCAGTCGATGTCGATCAGGATGGTGCCCTCTTCCCATTCCGCGACTTTTTCCACGATCGTGCCGTCGGGGCTGACGGCAAGCGTGCAGCCGCAGCTCATCCATCCCTCGCCGTTGTCGCCGACCACATCCGATGAGATGACCCAGCAGCCGGTGCGGATCGCGCATGAGCGTAGGCTTTCGATGGCTGGCTCACGCCACTGATCGACCTTATGCGCCCGGATCATCATATTAAGCGGCGCACAGATGACACTCGCACCGCTCTCCACCAGCCTGTCGGAAAGCCGAGGCTCGCGAAAATCGCTGCAGATGTTGATTCCGAAAGCCTGCCCCCCGCGCTTCCATACGGGGAATTCGTCTCCACTGGTGCAACCATCCTCAAGTGGATTGGCCTTGGCATAGACGCCCGTAATTTCTCCGCCCTCAATCAACATTGCACTGTTGTAGAGATGCTCGCCACGGCGCTCAAAGAAGCCGACAATCGCTGCCGTTTTGGCCTGATGCAGCGGTTTCAGCAAATCGAGAAGCAGCGGATCGTCAACGGCAAGCGCTCGCCGGTCGATGATGGCGCGATCGTAGCTGTGTCCCTGGAGATAGCCTTCCGGAAAGATCGCTAGGTCGACAGCTTCGCCGCTGGCCCACAGGAGGTCGCGCAGCAGGACATCAGCCGCTGCTTTCGCGTCATCGAAGACCGGGAACCGCTGGAATGAGGCTATCCGCATGCATGAGCGCTAGCATGAGTCTCTCGTGTTGCAAAACAACGGCGCTCCGGGGAACGCCGTCTGTTTTTATCGACGTGATGTCTCAGTGCAGGCTGACCGTCTTCAACTCATCCTCGGCAGCCTTGAAGAAGGTGCTCGAGCGGTTGTCGGTGAGCAGTATCGGCGTGCCGTCGGCGCCGAACAGGGCCCAGAGATCGACGTTCGGATCGATATCCGGCGCTTCCGGGAAACACCGGGGAACGTCCTCGGAGCGGATTTTTCTGATATATGCCACCTCACCGTTTCCGATGCCCGCAAGCTCGGTCTTGGTCAGGTGCGAATTGGCTTCTTTCATCAACATTCCTGTACCTCCAGAGAGAAGGGACCAACGGCTCGATTTGCGCCGTTGTCCTACTGTGGGACCGAAATGTTAATTTTCTTCACCATACGCGACGGTTCCGGGCGAATGAGATCGACCGACAGCAGGCCGTTCTTCAAGCCCGCGCCAAGAACCTGCATGCCGTCGGCAAGCACGAAGGTACGCTGGAACTGACGGGCGGCGATGCCGCGATAGAGATATTCGCGCTGGCCCTGCTCGACCTGGCGGCCGCGGATGACCAGCTGGTTTTCCTCGACCGAGATGTCGAGTTCCTCCTCGCTGAAGCCGGCGACGGCGAGCGTGATGCGGAGACGCTCGGGATCGTCCGTGGCGTTATCGGCGGGCAGACGTTCGATATTATAAGGGGGATATCCGTCACTCGCCTTGGAAATCCGCTCCAGCGTCTTTTCCATGGCGTCAAAACCCAGCAGCAGCGGGCTGGCGAAAGGCGTCATTCGGCTCATCACTCTTCCAAGTCCTTGATGCAAGCGACCCTGCCGGACCTGAACTGCAGCATCCGGACACCGCTAATATGGGAACTTGGAGCGGCCCGCGCAAGTCGCGCCGCCGACAGCGTTGGCGCGTTCTCTTGACAAAGCAGGCCGTGGCTCGCATCAAATCGTGCCCCGCCCCGGCCCGGCCGATTTGCCTGTGCCGATTTGCGGCGGGAACATGAACATAAGGTGCATGCCTTGGGATATGCACCAGGAGGATGGAACGAGCGGAATGGCAGACCCGAGAAAGATCATTATCGACACCGACCCCGGTCAGGACGACGCGGCCGCGATCATGCTGGCCTTCGGCAGTCCCGAGGCGCTGGAGGTGCTCGGCATCACCACCGTCGCCGGCAACGTGCCACTGTCCTATACCAGCCGCAATGCGCGCATTCTCTGCGAGCTCTGCGGCAAGACCGACGTGAAGGTCTTTGCCGGCGCCGACAAGCCGATTTCCCGCCCGCTGGTGACCGCCGAGCACGTGCATGGCAAGACCGGCCTCGACGGTCCCACGCTCGACGAGCCGACGATGCCGCTGCAGGCGCAGCACGCCGTCAATTTCATCATCGAGACGCTGCGCAGCGAGCCCGAGGGCACGGTGACGCTGTGCACGCTCGGACCACTCACCAATATCGCGCTAGCCTTCCAGAAGGCGCCCGACATCATTCCCCGCATCCGCGAACTGGTGATGATGGGCGGCGGTTTCTTCGAGGGCGGCAACATCACGCCGGCCGCCGAATTCAACATCTACGTCGATCCCGAGGCGGCCGACATCGTGTTCCGCTCCGGCATCCCGCTGGTGGTGATGCCGCTCGACGTGACCCACAAGCTCCTGACCCGCAAGGATCGCGTCAAGCGGATGGCCGAGATCGGCACGCGCCCGGCGATCGCCATGGTCGAGATGCTAGAGTTCTTCGAGCGTTTCGATGTCGAGAAATACGGTTCGGACGGCGGGCCACTGCACGATCCGACGGTCGTTGCCTATCTACTGAAGCCGGAACTGTTTCAGGGACGGGACTGCAATGTCGAGATCGAGCTGACGTCGGAACTGACGGTCGGGATGACCGTGGTCGACTGGTGGCATGTGACCGACCGCAAGCGCAACGCCAAGGTGATGCGCGACGTGGATGCGGACGGCTTCTTCGATCTCCTGATCGAACGCTTCGCCCGCATCTGACAGGATGACTTGCCGGCAACTGGCAGTACGACCTTCCATGTTGTATGATATCGGGAACTGACGAGGACGCAGATGAAACAAGACATTGTCTTCGACCACGAAAACCCTGTGACCGTTCACGACATTCTGTGGGCATGGAGCCGCGGCCTCATGTCCACGAAGCGTGCGATAGCGTCGCTTCACCTTGATGACGAGATGGAGCTCTACGAAGCGGCGAACGACAACGATATCCCCTACCCCGGAACGCCTTCGCGCCGTGATGTCGAGATGGCGAAGGCGTTCATCGCCGCCATTACCGATGCGGCATGACGAAGCTCTCTCCGGTCACGCTGGTCATCGCGGATACGGGTCCGCTCATCAGTCTTGCCTTGGTCGACAGACTGGACCTTCTGCAAAGTTTCGGCACGCCCGTCTTTGTCACCGACGCGGTGATGTATGAATGCACGCGCCTCAGTTCCCGGCCCGGCGCCGATCGTCTTCGAGAGTGGTTCGATGTTGCGGGAGGCAATCAGCACCGGATCGTCAAGACTCCATTTGGCGCGGCTTATCTCGAAGCGCTGGCACTCGAAGCCAATGGAATGGAGGGCGCCACAAAAAACTTCGGAGAATGGGCGACAAGCTGGACGATGGACAATGTCGAGGCGCTTTACCGGGACATGCGTCTGAAACCGGGGCGACATGTCGGTCTGATCATCTCGGACGACAAAGACTACCTGAACGGACGTCCGCCGCATGGTAAGATACCGCCAAACACGCACGTCCTCAGTACCCGCGCATTTTTCGTCGCGTTGGAGGGACTTGGTCTGATTACAAGTGCGGAAGACCTACGGGAGAGCATTCGGCAAAGCGGACGCCCGCAACTGGCGAAAAGTCTAATCGACCGCCCCTTTCGTGAGGCCGGGGAACAGTCCGACTACCGACAGCAAATGCAGGAGGTTCGTGATCGCGAGCTGAAGGGCGACGCCAGCGATCCCGCTCCTGACCACAAAGCCAATCCGAAGTCTCACCGCTGAGGCAATCAGTACGGCGCTCTCGCCATGTCACCACACGCTCCAATATATAAAAGCAACCGGGGCGTTGGCACCCGGTCGCTGATTTTTGAGCAGTTTTAGAAAGCGACGCCCGATCGGATCAGGCGTCCTTCTGGTCGAACACCGAATTCGTTTCGGCTTCGACGACCTTCGGGCCGCCCTTGGCGATGCCGACCATGGCCGGGCGCAGCACGCGCTCGCCGATCGAGAAACCAGCCTGCACGACCTGGACGACGGTATTGTTCGGCACGTCGGGGTTCGGCACTTCGAACATCGCCTGGTGGAAATTCGGATCGAACTTCTGGCCAACCGGCTCGAGCTTGCGGACGCCGTGACGCTCCAGCGTCGACAGCATCGAGCGCTCGGTCATCTCCACGCCTTCGATCAGCGTCGCAAGACCGGCGTCGGCGGACGCGCGAACCTCTTCGGGAATGGCATCGAGCGCGCGGCGCAGATTGTCGGATACGGCAAGCATATCGCGGGCAAAACCGGCGGCCGAGTAGGACTTGGCATCCTTGACTTCGCGCTCGGTGCGGCGGCGCAGATTGTCCATGTCGGCGGCAAGGCGCAGGTAGCGGTCGCGCAGCTCGGCATTTTCAGCCTGCAGCAGTTCCAGCGGATCGGGCTGCGCTGCGGCTTCGTTCTCGACGTTTGCGGCGGCGTCGGCTGCGGCTTCTGCCGCGGCGGCGTCAGGTCCGTTCTTCGTCGTCTCGTCAGTCATGACGTTCTCCGGTCATTGGTGGCTTTTGGATGAGCCCGATATCGAACTTTGAACGTCAAAAATCAAGTCTGCGTGACGAAGAACCTATGAATTGCGGGGATCGGCCCTAGTCGGCGCATCGCGGACCGGGCCAGCGCGAAGACACCGGGGGCGCGCAATTCGTTACTTTCACAATTCCTAATGTGGTGGCAGAGTTGGATATCAGCCAGGGAGATACTGAAATGGCCGAAGACAATGTCTATGTCGGAAAGTGCTTTTGCGGTGCCGTCGAACTGACCGTGACCGGCGAGCCGGTGGCGATGGGCTATTGCCATTGCCGCTCCTGCCAGCACTGGTCGGCCGGCCCGATCAATACCTTCACGCTGTGGCAGCCGCAATCGGTGCGGGTGACCAAGGGCGGCGAGCATGTCGAGAGTTTCCAGAAGACCGATTACAGCGTGCGCAAGTTCTGCGACAAATGCGGCGGGCATCTCTACAGCGAGCATCCGCTCTGGGGCGTGACCGACGTCTATGCGCCCATCATTCCCGACCTCGTCTATGTCCCGACCATGCATGTGAACTACGAGGATACGATCCTGCACGTGAAGGACGGGCTGCCGAAGTTCAAGGACATGCCGTCCGAGATGGGCGGATCGGGGCAGCAGCTGCCGGAATAGCGGTGCAAACCGGCCTATTTGGCGGGGCGGGACAGCCTCGCCATCAGCTGCGCGGTGTAATCGACCATCGGCACGATGCGCGAATAGTTGAGCCGCGTCGGGCCGATGACGCCGACGGCGCCGACAATGCGGTCGTCCTCGTCGCGATAGGGCGCGACGATCAGCGATGAGCCGGACAGCGAGAACAGCTTGTTTTCAGAGCCGATGAAGATGCGCACGCCAGGGCCGCTCTCGGCGAGATTGAGAAGCTCCAGCAGGCTGTCCTTTTTCTCAAGGTCGTCGAACAACATCCGGAGGCGGTCGAGGTCGTCAGCGCCGGCGAGGCCTTCCAGCAGGTTGGCGCGGCCGCGGATGATGAGCTGCGCCGGCTTGCCCTCGTCGGCACTGCCGGACCAGACGGCGATGCCGCGCTCGACCAGATCACGCGAGAGGGCATCCAGTTCGACGCGTACATCGTCCTTAAGACGGCCGAGTTGGGTGCGCAGTTCCGGCAGGGTCTGGCCGGTCATGTGGGCGTTGAGGAAGTTCGCGGCCTCGGTGAGCTGCGACGAGGTCACGCCTGCCGGAAGCTCGATGATGCGGTTTTCCACCTGGTCGTGCTCACCGACAAGGACGGCCAGCGCCTTGGTCGGCTCCAGGCGAATGAACTCGACGTGCTTCAGCACCGGATCGTTCTTCGAGGTGATGACGAGGCCGGCGCCGCGCGAGATGCCAGAGAGCATCCGGCTTGCCTCGTTCATCATCGCTTCCATCGGGTTGTCGCGGTGTTCGGCGCGCACCTGGCGGTCGATATTGGCGCGGTCCTCGGCGGAGAGATCGCCGACCTGCATGAAGGCGTCGACGAAGAAGCGCAGGCCGATCTGGGTCGGAAGGCGGCCGGCACTGACATGCGGGGAATAGACGAGGCCGAGCTCCTCGAGATCGCTCATCACGTTGCGCACGGAGGCCGGCGACAGCGACATGGGCAGGATGCGCGACAGGTTGCGCGAGCCTAACGGCTCCCCCGTCTCCAGATAGCCTTCGACGATACGGCGAAAGATTTCCTTCGAGCGTTCATCCAGCGCGGCAACGGCATCCGAAATCGGCGACGACCTGAATTCCATTAAGCGTTGCGCACCTCGGCTGACAATGATGTCGCAAAATATAGCCATTCTCCCCGCACTAGCAAAAGGGAAATTGCAAATGCGCGCCGCCAATCGTAGAAGCGGTCAACAACATACAAGCACAGATGATCGAACCGGACGTCGCGCGTTGCGTTTCCGGTCCCGTGCATTCAGGAGAATACGATGCGGCCCTCAGGCAGAAAAACCGACCAGATGCGCAAGGTCACCTTCGAGCGCAACTTTTCCAAGCATGCCGAAGGCTCCTGTCTGGTGAAGTTCGGCGATACGCATGTGCTGTGCACGGCCAGCCTTGAAGAAAAGACGCCGCCGTGGCTGCGCAATTCCGGCAAGGGCTGGGTCACCGCAGAATACGGCATGCTGCCGCGCGCCACCGGCGACCGCATGAAGCGCGAAGCCGCGACCGGCAAGCAGGGCGGCCGCACCCAGGAAATCCAGCGCCTGATCGGCCGGTCGCTGCGCGCCGTGGTCGATCTCAAGGAACTCGGCGAGCGACAGATCACGCTCGACTGCGACGTCATCCAGGCCGACGGCGGCACGCGCACGGCATCGATCACCGGCGCATGGATTGCCCTCTACGACTGCCTGAAGTGGATGGAAAGCCGCAACATGATCAAGGTCGAGCGGGTTCTCAAGGACCACGTCGCGGCGATCTCCTGCGGTATCTTCGCCAGCCAGCCGGTGATCGATCTCGACTATCTCGAGGACTCGTCGGCCGAAACCGATGCGAATTTCGTGATGACCGGCAAGGCCGGCATCGTCGAGATTCAGGGCACGGCCGAAGGCACGCCGTTCAGCGAAGAGGAATTCGGCGCGCTGATGGCGCTTGCCAAGAACGGCATTGCCGAACTGGTGGAGTTGCAGAAGCAGGCGATTGCCTGAAGGCTTTAGGTTTGAAGTAAGCCCCCTCCCCAACCCTCCCCACAAGGGGGAGGGCTTAACCCGGCTTCACCGCCGCACCTCGATTGAGGCAGGCGCGCGCCACGGGTCTTCTCCCCCCTTGTGGGGGAGATGGCCGGCAGGCCAGAGAGGGTCTTAGCCCAATTCGCAAAGACAAGCGCCCCGGAGAATGGCACCATGATCGACGGCATTCTTGAAACCGCGCTTTATGTCGACGACCTCGATGCCGCCGAGCGCTTCTATGGCGATCTCCTCGGCCTCGAACGTGTTCTGCGCCACGACAACAGACACGTCTTCTTCCGCTGCGGCCCTGGCATTCTTCTGATTTTCAACCGCAACGAAACGATCAAGCCACCTACCGCCGAAGCGCTACCGGTTCCACCGCACGGCACGACGGGAGCGGGGCATGCCTGTTTCCGGATGAATGCGGAAGCGATTGACTTGATCGCGGAAAAGCTCAACAAAGCGGGCGTTTCCATTGAAAGCGATTTTTGCTGGCCGAACGGGGCGCGATCGATCTATTTCCGCGATCCTGACGGCAACAGTCTGGAATGCGCCGAACCGAAACTTTGGGGCCTTTAGGAACAAGAATGCGCAAGCTCGATACCAAGACCATCGTCGTCGCCAGCCACAATGCCGGCAAGATCCGCGAGATCCAGGACCTGATCGGCCCGCTCGGCTTCACCGCCAAGTCGGCTGCCGAGCTGAACTTCGCCGAACCGGATGAAACGGGCACGACCTTCGAGGAAAACGCAAGGATCAAAGCGCTGGCTTCGGCTGAGGCTTCCGGCCTGCCGTCGCTCTCCGACGACAGCGGCCTTGTCATCGACGCGCTCGGTGGCGATCCCGGTGTCTACACCGCCAACTGGGCCGAGACCGAAGACGGCACGCGCGATTTCGCGATGGCCATGCAGAAGGTCGAGACGGCACTAGAAAAAGCGGGCGCCACGAAGCCGGAACAGCGCACGGCGCGCTTCGTCAGCGTGCTCTGCCTGGCATGGCCGGATGGCCATACGGAGCTTTTCCGTGGCGAGGTCGAGGGCACCGTTGCCTGGCCGCCGCGCGGTACCGCGGGCTTCGGCTACGATCCCGTCTTCCAGCCCGAGGGTTATGACACCACCTTCGGCGAGATGAGCGCCGAGGAAAAGCACGGGTGGAAGCCTGGCGACGCGCAGGCGTTGTCGCATCGCGCCCGCGCCTTCAAGATTTTCGTCGAAACCTGCCTGGACGCATAAGACCCGATCGTGGACACCTTGGAACAGCCAAACCTGACGCGCAATGCCGCACTCCTGCCCGATACCGGCGAACCCGGTTTCGGCGTCTACGTGCATTGGCCGTTCTGCGCCGCCAAGTGCCCCTATTGCGATTTCAACAGCCATGTCCGCCACCAGCCTGTCGACCAGGAGCGCTTTACATCAGCCTTTCTGAAAGAGATGGCGACGATGCGGCAGCTGAGCGGTCCGAAGACTGTTACCAGCGTGTTTCTCGGCGGCGGCACCCCCTCGCTGATGAACCCATCGACGGTCGCCGCCATTCTCGATGGCATCGCAAAAGAATGGCACATGCCCGACGGCATCGAGATCACCATGGAAGCAAACCCTTCCAGCGTTGAGGCCGAGCGCTTTCGCGGCTACCGCGCCGCCGGCGTCAACCGCGTCTCACTCGGCGTGCAGGCGCTGAACGACCGCGATCTCAAATTCCTCGGACGGCTGCATGACGTGGCGGACGCACTGAAGGCGATCAAGCTGGCGCGCGACATCTTTCCGCGCATGTCCTTCGATTTGATCTATGCCCGCCCGAAGCAGACGGTGGAGGAGTGGGAGCGCGAACTGCGCGAGGCGATCTCCTATGCGGTCGACCACCTGTCGCTCTACCAGCTGACGATCGAGGAGGGCACGCCCTTCTACGGCCTGCACAAAATGGGCAAGCTGATCGTTCCCGACGACGACCAGTCGGCACTGCTCTACGAGGCGACGCAGGATATCACGGCCAGCGAGGGCATGCCCGCCTACGAGGTGTCGAACCATGCCCGCCCCGGCGCAGAAAGCCGGCATAACCTGACCTACTGGCGCTATGGCGACTATGCCGGCATCGGCCCCGGCGCACACGGGCGCCTGACGCGCGGTTCGACCAAGCTCGCCACCGCCACCGAACGCAAGCCGGAGACCTGGCTCGACCTCGTCGAACGTGACGGCCATGGCGTGCTCGATCAGGAACAACTCGGCTATGACGAACAGGCCGACGAACTGCTGCTGATGGGTCTGCGGCTGACCGAAGGCGTCGATCTCGCCCGCTGGCAGCAGCTGTCCGGCCGCGATCCCGACCCGAAGCGCGAAGAGTTCCTGCTGGAACACGGCTTCATCGAGCGGATCGGCAATTCGCGGCTGCGCTGCACGCCATCGGGGATGCTGATCCTCGATTCAGTGGTGGCCGATCTCGCCTGCTGAGGCACAGGACACCGGTCATCCCGCACTGTTCAGGCCGCATTGTTCACGCCTGCCGGACGATGGCGCCGATGGCGTTGACGACAAGGCGCGCGGCGGTCAGCGCCGAAAGGCCATCGATGTCGGCCGGCGGATAGAGCTCCACAAGATCGAAGCCGGCAATATGCGCCCGTCTGCCAAGGCCTGCGATCAGATCGATGACCTGCGTATATGTCAGGCCGCCGGGCGCGCGCGCCGCAACACCCGGCATGATGCCCGGATCAAGACCGTCGCAATCAAGGGTGACGACGACCCGCGCGCCTTCGGGAATATGGCGAAGGGCGGCGCCGACGCCGTCAGCGTGAATTTCACGCGCCGTGACGATCCGGCTGCCATAGTGTTTCGCCGCCTGCAGCTCCTCGACGCATGCGCTGCCGACGCTGCGGATGCCTGCCTGCACGATGCCGGCGACATGCGGCATCTCGCTCGCGCGGCGCATCGGGTTGGAATAACCGTGGCGTTCACCGTGGAGTTCGTCGCGCCAGTCGATGTGGGCATCGATCTGCAATATCCAGATCGGCCCATGGCCGGCAAATCCCGCAAGAAATGGAATGGGCACGGAATCGTCGCCGCCCAGCAGGATCGGCACAGCGGACGATGCCAGGATCTGGCGCGTCCTCGCCTCGATCCCCGCCCGGTTTGCGGCATTGTCATGCATGGTTGTCGGGACGTTTCCCACGTCGATACAGCACACAGGCTTGCCGTCGAACAGCGGCCCGCCGAGGTCGAAATCCCAATGTTCAATAAGATCAGCATCGGCGTGGCTTGCCGCACGGATGGTGTCGGCGGCAACCGCATAGCCGCTGCTGTCCTTGCCGGGATAGGTGCTGCCGTGCCCTGCTCCGAATATCACGATACGCGGCTCGGCGTTGTCGTCAAGGCGATCGGGCAGGCCGAGAAACGAATGAGAAACGGTCATTTTCCGGTGATTCCAATCATCGCTGCTCAGGCGTTGTCGATCGAGGTTAGCAGGCAGCCGGAGATCACGCCAAGCGTTTCCTAACCCGCGCCAGCAGCCGCCCGTCTATCGCCGCGAGGCCGATCGCGATCATCGCCATGCCGACCAGGTGTTTTCCCTGCAGCTGCTCGCCCAGCACGGCCGCACCGAGCAGGATGGCGCTGACGGGGATCAAGAACGTGACGAGCATCAGGTTGGTGGCGCCGGCGGCGGCGAGAATCCGGAAGAACAGTACGTAGGCTACGGCGGTCGATAGCAGCGCCAAGCCGAGCAGTGCCATCCAGGTTTCGGCCGATGGGGCGGCCAGCGTCCAAGGCTGGTCAACGATGAGCGCGATTGGAAGCATCAAGATGGTGGAGGCGGTCACCTGACCGGCGGCGGGGATGAGTGGCGCCATGCCCATCTGGCGAAAGCGGCGGCCGAAGATGCCGGCGAACGAATAGGAGATCGCAGCGCCGAGCACCGCCAGCTGCGCCAGAACATTGGCCCCGAGGTCGCGCAGCGCGTCGAAGCCGATCATATAGGCAACGCCGGCGAAACCAACGAGAACGCCGAACAGGCGATTGCCGGTCATCTTCTCGTCCGAGGTCATCAGGTGCGCGACGACGACGGCAAAGAGCGGCGTGGTCGCGTTGAGGATCGAAGCGAGGCCGCTGGCGATATGGGTCTGCCCCCAGACGATGAGGCAGAAGGGGATCATGTTGTTGAGAATGCCCATGCCGAAGAAGGCGGCCCAGGAGGCACGGTCGCGCGGCATGACATGGCCAGTGGCGCGGACGATGACATTGAGCGCCAGCGCCGCGATCAGCACCCGGCCGGTCACGATGGTGAAGGGCGGCAGGCTCTTGACCAGAATACCGTTGAACAGGAACGAGCCACCCCATAACAGCGAGAGCACCAGCAGCATGCCCCACTCCGCCACGCCCATCTGCTTCTGCTGCATCTGTCTCTCTCCCTTTGCCGCACGCTGATACGTCGGCAAGCGCCACCGCGCCACCCGATTCCCGCGCTGCTGTTGCCATGGCTTTGATGCCGACATTATGGGATCGCCAGATCCCGCGCAAACGGGTCTTCGCAACGTATGATCGGGACCAGCACTATCGACACATTGGCGGCGATCGGCAGGCGGCGGCGGTCGCACTACAAAAGTGGAGCCAATGGCTCATAAAAGACTTTCCTGCCGCGCTTTAGCTGATTATCATAGTCAGGATATCAGAACGTACACGGGCAAGGCCGATACTGCACTATGACAGTTCAACAGGTTGCACGGGCGGCACCTCGGCCACCGCAGCCGATCGGCCTCTCCCACGCATTTTCGGGCGACCATGCGTGGTGTCGCGAACGGATGATGCTTGCCGACGAGCTTGAGGGCGGTGTTCCGCTGCCCGAGTTCTTCGCGAACGGTGGCTTCGAACGATCAATCAATCGCTATGCCGAGGTTTCGAAGGGCGAAGATCGTCGCGCCGTCGTCTCGATGTGGTCGCTCTATTATTTCGCCGGACTGACCATTCCCTATATTCTTGCCCGCCGCCTGGCCGGTCAGCTGCTGCCCGTCGCATTCGAGGAGATGTCGATCGCGCTCAACGACGACGGCCTGCCGCGCGCATTCGGGGTGCATCACCACGGCAGCATCGGTGAAGCGGATAGAGTCGACGACTTCGGGACCGTCGGCCCGCTGCTCGATTCACATCTCGGAGAGGTCGTTTCCCGCCTCAAGGCGTGCGGCATCGCTCCAAAGCTCTGCTGGAACAACGCGGCCGTCTATATCGACTACACGCTGCGCCTGACGGATGCTCATAGCGTTGCCGGGCGCCCCGCCCCCGACCTGCCGCTTTTCGTGCGCGGCTGTCTTCCCAATGGTGGTCCCAATCCGTTCTGCGGCAGCGTCAAGCAGGTCGAGGACGGCGGGCAGATGATCCAGCGGCGCAAGATCTGCTGCCTCCGCTACATGCTGCCTGGCGTGCCAAGCTGCGGCAATCGCTGCGCCCTGCCGAGCCAACGCAACCCGCAATAATCTCACCGCATATCCCGCCGCTACGGACCGGCAAAAGAAAACGGCCGGGATCGCTCCCGGCCGTTGATATCACGCATGAGATCGACGACTATTCGTTGATCAGGCGCTTCAGGAGCTCGATCTCGTGCGACAGCTTGGTGTCACCCGAAATCAGTTCCTCGATCTTGCGAACGGCGTGCAGCACGGTTGTGTGGTCACGTCCGCCGAAGCGACGGCCGATTTCCGGGAACGAGCGCGGTGTCAGAGTTTTGGCCAGATACATGGCGATCTGGCGCGGCTTGACGATGACGCGCGTGCGGCGGTTCGAGACCAGTTCCTGGCGCGACACGTTGTAGTGTCTTGCGACGATGCGCTGGATATCCTCGATACGGACGCGGCGCGGCTCGCCGGAGCCGACCAGATGGGCGAGAAGCTCATCCACACGCTCGATCGACAGGTTGGGCTCGAAGGAGCGACGGAACAGCAGCTGGTTGAAGGCGCCTTCCAGTTCGCGGCCGCTGGCGGTGATGCTGCGGGCAACGTGGTTGAGAAGCTCGCTGGAGATTTCCAGCGACGGATCTTCGGTGCGGGCAACCTCGAGGCGACGCTTGAGGATTTCGAGACGCATCTCGTAATCCGGGCCGTCGAGCTCGATGGCGACGCCACCCTGCAGACGCGAGCGGACGCGGGGATCAAGCGATTCCAGCTCCCACGGGGCGCGATCGGCAGCGACGACGACCTGCTTGGCGCTGTCGAGCAGCATGTTCAAGAGATGGCAGAACTCGTGCTGGATCATCTTTCCCTGCAGGAACTGCATGTCGTCGATGATCAGAAGGTCGATGTTGCGCAGCGAGTCCTTCAGGGTCAGCGCATCATTGTCGCGGATCGCGGTTGCGAAGCGCCACATGAAGTATTCCGCCGTCAGATAGACCACGCGCAGCTGGCGCGGGTTCTGCACCGCCGCATTGGCGATCGCCTGCAGCAGGTGGGTCTTGCCGAGGCCGACCGTCGAGTGGACGAAGAGCGGGTTGAAGCGCACGGCGCCCTGCCCGGCTTCGGCAATCGTCTTGGCGGCTGCGAGAGCAACGCGGTTGGAGCTGCCCTCGACAAAGGTGTCGAAGGTGAAGCGGTTATCCAGCGGCGAGCCGAACAGCGGCTGGCCTGATGTGGCCGGACGGGCTGCTGATGCAGCCGAAACCGCCTGCTGGACGATCTGGCCGGCCTGTTGGGCAACAGGACGGCGGATGGGAGCGACCGAAGAGGCCGGCTCTTGGGAGGCCGTTTCTTCCGGCTTCGTTGCCGCCCGGGTCGCGGTGCGAACCAGGATTTCGACCTTCAGGATTTCGGAATCTTCCGCCTGGAAAATGCCGGTGATCATGTCGAGATAACGATTGTTGATCCAGGACTTCAGAAACGTCGTCGGCACCGTCAGGCGCACGACGCTCTTGGAGACCGAATGAAGCTTCAGCCGGGCAAACCAGCTTGCATAGACATCCGGGCCGACTTGCGCCTTCAGGCGAGCACTGACTCTTTCAAAAAGTATGCCATTCTTCATGTCTCCCTTTTCCCCCGCCGCTTCTGGGCAAATAGAGCCTAACGCCTGAGAGACCTTGTCCGAGCTGTCCAAGGCACTCGCCGCCATAGAATTCATGTGCATATTGCCGCCTTATAGTTCCACCGGCCGACCTTAATTGCGGTCGCCCGATCAATTCCCCGCTTATGACCCTGCAGCAGCACCCTCATGCTCTACTGCCGGCCGGTTCACTCAAACGCGTGCCTCATAACAAGAGGCGACTGTCGGAGGGCAAGCCGATCCGCTTCATGCGGTCCTGTGCTTCCCGTCTCCTACCGATGCTCGTTCCTCGTCCATCGAACATCGGCCCTGCCTGCGTATGTCTTCTCCTTCCGAGCGCACGCCTCGCGTGCAAGTCTCAAAAAAAGCGCACAGGAGATCTCAGTCCGCGGCAGCCACAGCCGCGGTCCAACCTGCACCAGTGCGTGAAAATCCGGAGGTCGAAACTTCCGTAACAAAAGGCACAAAGCAATCAGCCTGCCAGCGTGGCAGTTTCAGACCAGCCTTAAAACAGGTGATGTCCGAGCCCCTTGTTGAGAGGCATTTAGGCAGGATCGGGGGTCGAGATCAACGGTGATATTTCCGCAAAATTAAGCACAGCCGGTTGACTCCGGCGGCAGATTTAGGGCGGTGCACAAGTACCAAAAAAGAATCGCTTTTGAATCAAGGAGATTCAGGAAACCGGCAATTTTGACACGCATAAAAAGAAAAAAAGAAAAAAGCCGCTTGACTCGTTTCAGACCCCGCAACGGAAGGTCCGAGTCTATCCGGCTGAGAGCAACCTGATGCAAGTATCTGATTTTGCTATGTTTTTCGTGTCATTCGTTCGACATGAAATCGTCGCCGAATTAACCATAGCAGGCGCGGCAGACAGAATCGAAAAAGCCCGACAAAGTTGCCGGGCTAATCATATAGTAGGTTTTCTTAACGAAAGCTTACGCGGTCGCTGCGACCGACAGAGCCTTCACACGAGCAGCGAGGCGCGAGACCTTGCGGGATGCCGTGTTGGCGTGAAGAACGCCCTTGCTTGCGGCGCGTGCCAGTTCCGGCTGCGCGACCAGGAAAGCTTCCTTGGCCTTGGCAGCATCACCGGATGCGAGTGCTTCTTCGACCTGACGAACATACGTGCGAACGCGCGAACGACGAGCCTTGTTGACGTCGGTACGGCGGGCGATCTTGCGGGTCGCTTTTTTCGCCGAAGTTGTATTGGCCATGGATGCCTCTCTCAAGAATTCGAACAAACTCCGCAACCGCCGCGGGCCTTGCGGCCAATTCCTACACAGCAATGCGGGAGCATTATCGGAAAACCGGACTGGCTTCCCGAACCTTGGGCGGGCATATAACCCTAAAGCCGACCGGCGTCAACGCGCATTTTGAAGGAACCGCCGCCTTTTCCATTCGGGCTCAGCGGTTCTTGAAGGCGGGTTTACGCTTTTCCATGAAGGCTGTCATGCCCTCCTTCTGGTCTTGTGTCGAAAACAGACTGTGGAACAGGCGGCGCTCGAAACGGAGCCCTTCTTCCAGCGTCGTCTCCAGCGCGCGGTTGACCGCCTCCTTGGCCATCAGCACCGAGGGGCGTGACAGCGAGGCGATCCTGGCCGCCGCTTCCAGCGCCTCGTCGAGCAGCCGCTCGGGCGCCACCACACGCGATACAAGTCCTGACCGCTCCGCTTCCGCGGCATCCATCATCCGGCCGGTGAGGATCAGGTCCATCGCCTTGGCCTTGCCGACAGCACGGGTGAGGCGCTGCGAACCGCCCATCCCGGGAATGATGCCGAGCGTGATCTCCGGCTGGCCGAACTTCGCGGTTTCCGAGGCGATGATGAAGTCACAGATCATCGCCAGCTCGCAGCCGCCGCCGAGGGCAAAACCGCTGACGGCGGCAATCACCGGCTTGCGAACCTTCGCGACGTCATCCCAGCCGCCAAGAAAATTGCTGCCGTAGACGTCGGCGAAGTCGAGCGGCTGCATTTCCTTGATATCGGCGCCGGCGGCGAAGGCGCGCTCGGAACCCGTCAACACGATGGCGCCGATGCCGTCATCAGCCTCGAAGGCGGCATGTGCCCGCAGCAGTTCCATCAGCACCGTGGAATTCAGCGCGTTCAGCGCTTGCGGCCGGTTGAGCGTGATGAGGCCGACAGGACCACGGGTTTCGACGATCAGCGTTTCATAGGGCATGGGCTTCCTCCCGGTGGAACAGTGTCGATCTGGCTAGATCTGGCAGACGGGGCAATAGAAGGTGGAGCGGCCCGCCTGGACGATGCGGGCAACGGTACCGCCGCAATCGGGGGTACGGCAAGGCTGGCCTTCGCGATCATAGACAGAGAAGGAGTGCTGGAAATAGCCGAGCGAGCCATCGGTCTGGATATGATCGCGCAGCGACGAGCCGCCGGCGAGGATGGCATCGGCGATGACGTCGCGGATCGAGGCGACCAAGAGCTCCATCTGTTTTGTCGGTTTTCCCGTTTTCGTCACCAGCGTGGCGGCGGCGCGTGTCGGCTTCAGGTGGGAGCGCCACAGCGCCTCGCAGACATATATATTGCCGAGGCCGGCGATGTTTTTCTGGTCGAGCAGCGCACTCTTCAGCGGCTGCGCCTTGCCAACGAAGCGCTCGGCGAGATAGGCGGCGCTCAGCGTGTTGCCCGTGGGCTCGGGGCCCAATCCATAGAGAAAGGGATTGATATCGAGTGCGGTGCGCGCGGCCATGTCCATGAAGCCGAAGCGGCGTGGGTCATTATAGATGACGCGGCTGATGCCGCCCGGTCCCTCCAGATGGAATATCGCGTGGTCGTGCTTCTCATCCTTCGAGCGCGGATGGTGGAATTCGCCTGGCGTCTCAACGATCGGACCGTTTTCGATCCGGAAGGAGCCGGACATGCCAAGATGCGAGATGATGGTGTTGCCATCATCCAGATCGATCAGAAGATATTTGGCGCGGCGGCCGAGAGAGACGATGGTACGGCCGGAGGCTTTCTCACCGAACGCCTCTGGAAAGGGGAAGCGCAGATTACCGCGGCGCAGCTCCAGTCTGACGATGCGCGCACCTTCCATGGTGGGTGCAAGTCCACGTTTGACGGTTTCGACTTCTGGCAATTCCGGCATCTTAACCCATCTATATCGAACATGTTTCAACCGTCCGCAATGTGCGCTATAGCGCCAAGGTGTCGCGGACAGGACCGTGGCAACAGATAGCGCCGCCGGCCCGTTTTCGCTATGGTCGCCGCGTTGATTTAAGAGATTGGAGTCGTTCGATGTCAGACAGCCGCACCTCCGCCGAAGGCGGCATGGAAACATCCTACGGCTTCCGCGAAGTGGCGGGCGGCGAAAAGCAGGGCCTCGTCAACGACGTCTTCCACAAGGTCGCCAAGCGCTACGACATCATGAACGACGTCATGTCGGTCGGCATGCACCGCGTCTGGAAGGATGCGATGATTTCGGCGTTGAACCCGCGCAAGGAGCCCGACTACAAGACGCTCGACGTCGCCGGCGGCACCGGCGACATCGCGTTTCGCATCATCGAAGCCTCGAACCGGATGGCGCACTCCACCGTGCTCGACATCAACGGCTCGATGCTCGCGGTCGGCGCCGAGCGCGCCGCCAAGAAGAAGCTCTCCGACAATCTGACCTTCGTCGAGGCCAACGCCGAGGACCTGCCGTTCGAGGCCAACAGCTTTGACGCCTATACGATCGCCTTCGGTATCCGAAACGTGCCGCGCATCGACGTGGCGCTCAGCGAGGCTTATCGCGTGCTGAAGCGCGGCGGCCGGCTGCTGGTACTGGAGTTCTCTGAAGTCGAGATGCCACTTCTCGACCGCGTCTACGAGACCTGGTCGTTCAACGCCATTCCGAAGTTCGGCAAGGCGATCACCGGCGATGCCGAACCCTACCAGTATCTGGTCGAATCCATCCGCAAGTTCCCGAACCAGGAAAACTTCGCGGCGATGATCCGCGACGCCGGTTTTTCGCGCGTCAACTATACGAATTACACCGGTGGTATTGCAGCGTTGCACTCCGGCTGGAAGATTTAAGCCGGGATGAGCACCGTTTCCGCCTATTTCCAGCTCTGGCGAGTCGGCTGGATCCTCGTGCGCGAAGGCGTGATCTCGGCATTGCCTTCCGACGAGCTGCCGCCATCGGTGGCGGCTGCAAAATCCTTTGTCGGCATGTTCGCGCGCAAGCGCGCCAAGACGCAGAAGCGCAGCGACCGGCTATCCAAGGCTGTCGAGCGGCTGGGGCCGTCCTATGTGAAGATCGGCCAGTTCCTGGCAACACGTCCCGACGTCGTCGGCGTCGAGTTTGCCGATGACCTGTCGCAGCTTCAGGACCAGATGGCATTTTTTCCGGATGTGGCTGCCAAGGCCAGCATCACCGGTTCGCTCGGCCGGCCGATCGACGAACTCTATGCCAGCTTCGGCGAGCCGATCGCCGCCGCCTCGATCGCGCAGGTGCATCCGGCCGAGGTGATGACGCCGCAAGGGCGCAAGAAGGTCGCGGTCAAGGTGGTACGGCCCGGCGTGCGCCAGCGCTTCACCCACGACATCGAGGCAATGTATCTCGTTGCCCACCTGCAGGAGCGCTTCATGCCCTCCAGCCGGCGCCTGAAGCCGGTTGAGGTCACGAAGACGCTGGAGCAGACCACCAAGGTCGAGATGGATCTCAGGCTGGAAGCTGCAGCGCTTTCGGAGATCGCCGAGAACACGCAGAACGATCCGGGATTCCGGGTCCCTGCTGTCGACTGGGAGCGCACCGGCCGCGACGTCATCACCATGGAGTGGATCGACGGCGTCAAGATGTCCGATGTCGAGGGACTGAAGGCCGCCGGCCACGATCTCAACGCGCTGGCCGACACGCTGATCCAGTCGTTCCTGCGCCATACGCTGCGCGACGGCTTCTTCCATGCCGACATGCATCCGGGCAATCTGTTCGTCGATCCGAAGGGGATGATCGTCGCCGTTGACATGGGTATCGTCGGGCGCCTCGGAAAGAAGGAGCGCCGCTTCCTCGCCGAGATCCTCTACGGCTTCATCACTCGCGACTATATCCGAGTCGCGGAAGTGCATTTCGAGGCCGGTTACGTGCCCGGCCACCACAATGTCGAGAGCTTCGCGCAGGCCATCCGGGCGATCGGCGAGCCGATCCACGGGCAGCCGGCCGAGACGATCTCGATGGGCAAACTGCTGACGCTGCTGTTCGAAGTGACCGAGCTGTTCGACATGGCCGCACGGCCGGAGCTGGTGATGCTGCAGAAGACGATGGTCGTGGTCGAGGGCGTCGCCCGTATTCTCAACCCGCGCTTCAACATGTGGAAGGCTTCGGAACCTGTTGTCGGCGAATGGATCCGCAACAATCTTGGGCCGAAGCGGATCGCCACCGATATCAAGGATGGGCTGAAGGCTGCGTTGAAGCTCGCCGAAGCAGCACCCGAGATCGCCGCCAAGACGGAGAAGTTCCACCACGAACTGCTCAGGATGAGCGAGAACGGCCTGCGGTTCGACGCTGACACCGCCGAGGCGATCGGCAAGTCGGAAGCCCGCCACAGCCGCTCCGGGCGGCTGGCATTGTGGGTGATCGCGCTGGCGCTGATCTATATCGCCTGGGTGGTCACCTGACCGGCGGGCGCTTCCTGATGAAGCGCCCTTTCTCCGCGCCTAGCGTCGCGACAGCTTTGCGGCGCCGAGAGCCGCGACCATGCCGAGCGCCAGAAGCGTGAGCGCAAAGATCACCACGGCCTTCCAGCCGTCCGCACCCCAGAAATAGCCGCCGACGGAGCCGGCGACGCTCGATCCGAGATAGTACGACAGGAGATAAAGCGCCGATGCGTGGCCCTTGGTGCCGCGTGCCAGACGGCCGACCAGCGCGCTTGCGACCGAGTGGGCGATGAAGAAGCCCGAGGTCAATAGCACGATGCCGAGAATGATCAGCGGCAGCGAGGCGGACAGCGTCATCGCCACGCCGGTCATCGACAGCGCGATCCCGGCCGGTAGCACCACGAAGTGGCCGAAGCGATCACCGAGCAGGCCGGCGATCCACGACCCGGCGATGCCGAAGACGTAGACCGTGAAGATCAGGCCGAGCTCGGTCTGGTTCAGGCTGTAGGGCGCCTCGACGAGGCGGAAGCCGATGTAGTTGTAGACCGTCACGAAGGTGCCCATGGCGAGGAAGCCGATGGAAAACAGCAGCGGCAGCGCCGGATTGCTGATGTGGCCGACCCAGGCGCCGATGTGGAAGCGGGCATTGAAGCCCTTGCGCGGGGTGAAATTGCGCGAGGCGGGCAGCAGCAGGAAGAAGCCCACGGCGGCGGCAAGGCCAATAACGCCGAGTGCTCCAAGCGCGATCCGCCATGAGAAAAACTCAGCCAGCATGCCTGTGACGACGCGGCCGGCCATGCCGCCGAAAGCGTTGCCGGCGATATAGAGGCCCATCGAGGCGCCGAGGCCACGGGGATCGATTTCCTCCGAGAGATAGGCCATGGCGACGGCCGGAACGCCGCCGAGAAGCAGGCCTTCCAGAGCGCGAATGACCAGAAGCGCATGCCAGCTGGAAACCAGTGCGCAGGCGATGGTGCAGATCGCGGCGCCGAGCAGCGAGAAAAACATCAGGCTGCGGCGGGGAAAGCTTTCGGAGACGGCGGCGGCGCAAAAGATCGCGAAGGCCAGCAGGCCGGTGGATAGCGACAGCGACAGCGAGCTTGCGGCCGGGCTGATCGCGAAATGCTCGGCGAAGATCGGCATCAGCGGCTGGACGCAATAGAGCAGCGAAAAAGTGGCGAAGCCGGAGAGGAAGAGCGCAATGCTGGCGCGGCGATAAGCCGGCGTGCCACGCACCAGGAACTGTTTTTCCCGCGGCTCGATCGCCTCGCTGGGAACGATCTTGAGATTTGGGCGGGAGGGAATGTCGAGAATGTCTGTCTGCTTGTCTGCTGCGCGTTGCATTGGGAACCAACCTTTCACGCAGCTTGATCTAGCCAAGCCGACATCATTTGTCCAATATATGACACTGGCATTCTTGATAGGTTTTGGAGATACCGATGGAGCTGCGTCATATCCGCTATTTCCTCGCCGTGGCCGAGGAGAGCAATTTCACCCGCGCCGCCGCCAAGCTCGGCATCGGCCAGCCGCCCCTCAGCCAGCAGATTCGCGACCTGGAGAACGAGATCGGCGCAGCGCTGTTTCATCGCGTGCCGCACGGAGCGGAACTGACGGAAGCGGGCGCCGCCTTCCTGCCGGAGGCCCGAGCGGCGATCGCCTCGGCGGAGAAGGCCAAGCTCGCGGCCCAGCGTGCGACGCGCGGGGAGACCGGACGGCTGGCGCTCGGCTTTACCGCCTCCTCGGCCTTCAACACGGCCGTCAGCGGCACAATCCGGCGCTTTCGCGGCCAGTGGCCCGAGGTCAGCCTGTCGCTGATGGAGATGAACAGCAACTGGCTGATGGAAAAGCTGATGCGGCAGGAGATCGACGTCGCCTTCATTCGCCCCGGGCTGGAAGACCCGAAGGACGTGCACCTCAAGCGCCTGGCGGACGAGCCGATGCTGATCGCGCTGCCGGCGCATCATCCGCTGGCGGCGCTGAAGCAGGTTCCGGTCTCCGCACTGGCTGGCGAGCCTTTCATCATGTTTCCGCGCACCGTGGGGCTCAGCCTCTATGACGACATCGTGCGCGGCTGCCGCGATGCCGGCTTCGAGCTTGTGGTCACGCAGGAGGCGCCGCAGATACCCTCGGTGATCAACCTTGTCGCCGCCGACCTCGGCGTGTCGATCGTGCCGGCCTCGCTGGCGCATCTCAAGCTCGACGGCGTGGCCTACCGCCCGATCGCCGGACCGCCTCTGCTGGCGCGACTTGGGCTCGCGGTGCTGAAGGCGCAGCGGTCGCGGGTGGCGGCCAACATGATGAGCCTGATCTAAATGCTGCCCGTTATCCCGATGGGTCCCAGTAGGGCGGATCGCCGAAGGTCTTTCTGAGATGATCGGCGACGGCCCTGAGCTTGGCGGATGGATTGCGGCCTTCCGGATGCGCCATGTAGATGAACTCGGCTTCCGGCTTGTAGCCGACGTCGATCCCCTGCAGCAGACCGTCGCTGATCGACGGGCCGGCGATGAAGGCGGGCAGCAGCGCTATGCCGAGACCGGCGACGGCGGCATCGCGGATCATGTCGCCATTGTTCATGCCCACCGCCTGGCTGGCGCGCACGACGATCGCGCCATCCGGTGTCTGGAACCGCCAGTCGGAAACACCGCGATTGGTGTAGAAGATGCCCTTGTGGCGATCGAGATCGGCCAGCTTTTTCGGCGTTCCTTGGCGGGCGAGATAATCCGGTGAGGCGACGAGGATGCGGCGGCTGCGGCTGAGCTTCCAGACGACCAGCCGGGAATCGACGATCGGCCCGTTGCGGACGACCGCGTCATAGCCTTCGGAAGAGACATCGACGCGGCGATCGTCGATGTCGAGCACCAGTTCGATCTCGGGATGCTTCGCCAGAAACGGATAAAGCGCCGGACCGAGATGCATTCGGCCGAAAGTGACGGGAGCTGCGATGCGCAAGGGCCCGGAGAGCGTGCCGCGCCGCTCGGCCATCTCGGCGGAGGCATCCTCGATCTCCTGGACGATCCGCGAGGCGCGCTGAAGAAAGGCGGTGCCGTCCTCCGTCAGAGTGAGCTTGCGGGTCGTGCGGTGCAGGAGCACGCCGCCCAGCGAGCGCTCCAGCTCGGCCAGCCTTTCGCTGACCACGGACTTCGACAGGCGAAGGCGTCTTGCCGCTTCGCTGACCGATCCCGACTCCACGACGGAGACGAAAGCGACTATTCCCTCAATCCTGATCATCGTTCGGCATTTCCGAATTCGAGTTCCGCTATTTGCAGACTAATCCGAACGAAAAGAAAATGCCATCTTCCACTCATCGAACGGGGCGGCACACGCTGCCCCACCCCAAAAAGGAGATGGAAGAATGACCCGCTTGAATGGAAAAGTCGCCATCATCACCGGCGCCAGCGCTGGTATCGGCCGCGCAACGGCCAAGCTGTTTGCAGCCGAAGGCGCCAAGGTCGTGGTCGGCGCCCGCCGTCAGGCCGAACTCGACAGCCTGGTCGAGGAGATCAAGGCCGCTGGTGGCGACGCCGTGGCCGTCGCCGGCGACGTGCGCTTGGAAGACTATCACAAGGCGCTGGTCGCCACTGCTGTCGAGCGCTACGGCAAGCTCGATATCGCCTTCAACAATGCCGGCATCCTTGGCGAGGCCGGCCCGAGCACCGGCGTCTCGGAAGCAGGCTTTGCCGAGGCGCTGACGATCAACCTGACCGCCTCGTTCCTCGCCGCCAAGCACCAGATCGGCCAGATGGAACAGAACGGCGGCGGATCGGTGATCTTCACCTCGACCTTCGTCGGCTACAGCTTCGCCTTCCCTGGCGTGGCCGCCTATGCCGCCAGCAAGTCCGGCCTGATCGGCCTGACGCAGGCGCTGGCCGCCGAATATGGCGCCAAGAACATCCGGGTGAACGCGGTCCTGCCCGGCGCCGTCGACACCGACATGTACCGCGAGATGAACGACACGCCTGACAAGCAGGGCTTCATCACCAACCTGCATGCGCTGAAGCGCGTGGCCACGCCTGATGAGCTTGCCCGCTCGGTTCTCTACCTCGCATCGGACGATTCCAGCTTCGTCACCGGCACTGCTTCGCTGGTCGATGGCGGCGCCTCGATCACCCGCACTTGACCGCAGGCCCGATCATACTCTCCATAGGCGCGGATGATCGGGCGCCGCGCATTTCACCCTACACCGCATAGTCAACAGAACCGGGCGACAGGCCCGCATCATAGGGATCAACGTCAATGTCACGCTTGCAGAACAAGACAGCCCTCATCACCGGCGGCACCAGCGGTATCGGGCTTGAAACCGCCCGCCAGTTCATCGCCGAGGGCGCGCGCGTCGCGATCACCGGCAGCAGCGCCAAGAGCGTCGAGGCTGCCCGCGCCGAACTCGGCGACAAGGCTCTCATCATCCAGGCCGATGCCGGCAATGTTGCGGGACAGCAGGTGGTCGCCGGCGCGATCAAGGACGCGTTCGGGCATCTCGACATCCTCTTCGTCAATGCCGGCGTGGCCGAGTTCGGCCCGCTGGAACAATGGAGCGAAGCCGCCTTCGACAAGTCGATCGCCATCAACGTCAAGGGTCCGTTCTTCCTGATCCAGGCACTGCTGCCACTGTTTTCGAAGCAGGCCGCGATCGTGCTCAACACCTCGATCAACGCCCATATCGGCATGCCGAATTCCAGCGTCTATTCGTTGACAAAGGGCGCGCTGCTGACGCTGGCAAAGACATTGTCCGGGGAGCTGATTGGCCGCGGCATCCGCGTCAACGCCGTCAGCCCCGGCCCGATCGCCACGCCGCTCTACAGCAAGCTCGGCGCATCGGAAGCCGACTCGAAAGCTATGGCGGCACAGATCCAGTCACAGATCCCGGTCGGCCGTTTCGGCGATGCCGCCGAAGTCGCCAAGACGGTGATCTTCCTCGCCTCCGACGAGGCCGCCTATATCGTCGGCAGCGAGCTGATCATCGATGGCGGGATGAGCAATCTCTAACCTCGTGGTTCGGACAGGCAACGTATGAGAGGCACCGCAGCCGTTTCGGGCTGCGGTGCCTCGTTGCCATTATCCTGCCCGGCCCTTCCGGGTCCTGACGTAGATGAAGTCCAGCGCCAGCATGAGAACAAGCGAGACACCGACGAGCGGAAAGATGACCCCGCCGACCACGAGGATGGCGATCAGCCCGCGGAAAACCCTGGGGTCCGACGGCATCGGCGGCACGCCGAGCGAGCCCGCCGGGCGTCGCTTCCACCACATGACGCCGCCCGAGACCACCAGCACGACGATGCCCATGCAGGCGGCGAGCAGCACCAGCTGGTTCGCGAGGCCGAACTCCTGGCCCATATGGACGTTGACGCTCCACTCCAGCGCCTTGCCGAGTGGGCCATAATCCGCGTAGCTCATGTCGATCAGCGGTTCGCCGGTGTATTGATCGAGATGCACGACGCGCTGCTGGCTGAGATCGTCCGGATAGACGGAGCCGGTGTAGACGCCCATCGCGTCAGGGGGGATGTTAACGGCGTAGCCGTGATGCAGGCCCAGCCGGTCAAAGGTGGCGATCGCCTGATCGAGACCGATCGCGGTTCCGCCGTGATGGTGATCCGGCGATTGCGGTACCTGCGCCTGCTCCAGCGACCATGTGGTCTTGGCGACATGATCGATATGTTCGTCGGACATCGGCACGGCGACGCGGACACCGGCGGGATAGCCGAAATTGTTGCCGTTCGCCCACTCGTTGACCTTGGCGCCCCAGACGCCGGACCATGGCATGCCGGTTACGGCCAGGAAGACGATGAAGACGCCGACGAAAAGGCCGACGACCGCATGAGTGTCGCGCCAGAAGACGCGCTTCTTCGGCGTGCCGCGAATGCTGAGCACGCCGCCGCTCTGCTTGCGCGGCCACCAGAGATAGATGCCGGTGCCGACAAGCAGGATCGCCCAGCCGGCGGTGATCTCGATCAACGCACGGGTGAAGGAGCCGAAATATTTGAGGCTGTGGAGATAGCGCACCGTCCACATGATCGTGCCGCGATCCGGCAGCGATCCGAGCACCTTGCCGCTGTAGGGATCGACATAGACGGCGAGTTTTCCCTGGCTTGGCGTGTTGACGGTCACCTCGACCGACATCTGGGGATCGGCGGGATCGGTGAACTTGATCGCCGTGCCGGGATAGGCGGCAAGCGCCGCGGCCACCATGGCGGACGGCGACTGGGCGGGAGCAGCAGTGGTTGCCTCGATCCGCTTCAGGTCGGCATGGACGACGTTGTCGATCTCATCCTTGAAAAGATAGAGCGCGCCTGTCAGAGCCAGCGACAGCATGAACGGAAGAACCAGCAGGCCGGCGTAGAAATGCCAGCGCCAAACGGCGCGGTAGAAATCGGATGAGGAACGCACGGCTGTGCCAGTGCTCTCCCGACCGATGGTGAAATCGGACATTGGATGTCTCCTAACGATGATGATGGGGCCGACACGGCGTCGCGTGCCGGTTTATCGGGCGTCAGGAAACTAGAGGTGGCGCTCGCGGCTGGGCAATCAGCCGGCGCAGCGCTGGCCTGGTCGTTGTGTCGACGGCAACCGCCACAACAGCGGAGGTGTCGAGCGCGACATGGGCGACGGCGGTATCCGCACCGAGAATGGCCGGCATCGCAAAGGATGCGAGACGGCAGAGCGTGCAGCAGGGACAATCGGCGGCCTTGCCATGCGACGAGCCGTGCGATGCATCGTCCTTGTCGACCTGCTGCGGGGAAACCTCGCCCATGATCGAGCAGATCGCCTGGAGGGGATCGACAGATATCGCCGCCATGGCGCCCTGCGCCTGGCCGGAGAGCAGACCCTGGATCATCAACAGGCAGGCGACGAGCAGCGCGATGGCGCTTGCCGATAACCTGTCCCGCAATACTGATCTGATCATCCCCATGCGACGTGCATGCCACAGGTTCAGCCGCGTGTCACGCGAAACCGAAACCCGCTTGATAGATGTTAATTATCTGATTTCGTACACCAAAACTCCTTCTTTCGGCACCCCTGCGACGATTGGCCTGAGGCGCTTTCAGCAGGTGTTACGGAAATTCGCAACACGGCCATCCACCGCCCTGTTCACTCGTCGCCAGACGCATGTCGCAGTTGGGCATTTATTTCCGCGGGCGGCGTGCCATACATTGCATCAGCGGCATTTCGACCGCGTGATTCCCTTTCCATTTCGAGCGGCCTCCAGCCGCTCCGGAGATTCCCATGCTGTTCGGCGTCCTCTGCGGCATTGCCACCTGCGCCCTGTGGGGGCTGACATTCGTGGTGCCGCGCGCCATCGCGCCGTTCACGACGCTCGATCTGACCGTGGCGCGCTACGGGCTGTTTGCGCTGACCAGCGTGGTGCTGATGATCCATCCCCGATTCCGGCCTAGCGGGATCAAGCTTCGCCCGATGATCACGGCGCTGCTGCTCGGCGGCGTCGGCTATGTCGGCTACTTCATTAGCGTCGCCTATGCCGTGCGGTTCGCCGGCGCCGCCATTCCGCCGCTGGTGATCGGCACGATGCCGGTGATCCTGGCGCTGATCGCCAATTTTCGTGACCGTTCCGTCTCCTGGCGATTGCTGGCGCTGCCGCTCGGGCTGATCGCCGCCGGGATTGCCTGGGTCAATATTTCGGTGTTCTCCTCGACGCCCATCGGCGACCGGGCGATGATCGTCTACGGCATCGCCTCGGCGGCGATCGGCCTTGTGCTCTGGGTCATCTACGGCCTTGCCAGCACGGCCACCATGCAATCCGCCGATGCACCCGACATCCTTCAATGGACCGGACTGCAGGGCATCGGCGCGGGGCTGGGCAGCCTGGTGCTGATCCCGCTGACATCGCTCAACACGCCGATCGTCTATACCGACATCGACCTGCTGCGCTTCGCGCTCTGGTCGCTGATCATGGGGCTTGCCGGCGCCTGGTTGGCGACGCTCTTATGGATGATCGCGTCCAAGCGGCTGCCACTGGCGCTGGCCGCGCAGCTGATCGTCGCCGAGACCGTGTTCGGTTTGATCTTCGGCTTCGTGTTCGAACAGCGGCTTCCGACGGTGGCCGAAGCCGGCGGCTCGCTGCTGCAGCTTGCCGGCGTCGGCATGGCGATCGCGATCTTCAGCCGTGTCCGCCAGCAGCGGCACGCCTGACGGTCGATTGCTTATTATCCGCCAAAGGCTTAGGGTTTCTCACCATTCCTTTTGCGACGGATAGGCGTCATGGTTCTCAGCGGCAAACGCATCCTTCTCATCATCTCCGGCGGCATCGCGGCCTACAAGAGCCTGGACCTGATCCGGCGGCTTCGCGAGCGAGGTGCCTCGGTGCGGCCCGTAATGACGGCAGGCGCGCAGCAGTTCGTGACGCCACTTGCCGTCGGCGCGCTGGCTGCCGACCACGTGTTCACCGACCTGTTTTCGCGGCAGGACGAGCAGGATGTCGGCCATATTAGGTTGGCGCGCGACTGCGATCTTGTCCTGGTCGCGCCCGCTACCGCCGATCTGCTGGCGAAGATGGCGAACGGGCTGGCCGATGATCTGGCCTCGACCGTGCTGCTGGCCACCGATCGCCCGGTGCTGGTCGCACCGGCGATGAACCCGCATATGTGGAACCACGCCGCGACCAAGCGCAACGTCGCGACGCTGAAAGGCGACGGCATCCGCTTCATCGGCCCTATGGCCGGCGAGATGGCGGAAAGCCGCGAGGCCGGCGTCGGACGCATGGCGGAACCGCTGGAGATCGTGGCGGCCGCCGAAGCGCTGCTGGATACCAGCCCGAAGCCGCTGGCCGGCCGCAAGGCGATCGTCACCTCCGGGCCGACGCATGAGCCGATCGATCCGGTGCGCTACATCGCCAACCGCTCTTCCGGCCGCCAGGGCCATGCGATTGCCGCAGCGCTCGCAAAGCTCGGCGCCGATGTCACGCTGGTCTCCGGACCCGTCAGCATCGCCGATCCGGCCGGGGTCTCGACGGTGCACGTCGAGCGAGCCGAGGAGATGCGCGATGCGGTGCTGACCGCCCTGCCCGCCGATATCGCCGTGATGGTGGCTGCTGTCGCCGACTGGCGCGTGGCGTCTGCCTCCGACCAGAAGATCAAGAAGCACCCTGGCGAATCCATTCCAACGCTGGCCCTGACCGAGAACCCGGACATCCTGAAGACCATCGGCCATCACACGATGCGGCCGAAGCTGGTGATCGGCTTTGCGGCGGAGACGCAGGACGTCGACAACAATGCGAAGGCGAAGCTGACGCGCAAGGGCGCCGACATCATCGTGGCCAACGACGTTTCACCGGCAACCGGGATCATGGGTGGCGTTCGCAACCGGGTGAAGATCGTCAGCCACAACGGCATCGAGCAATGGCCCGACATGGCCAAGGACGAGGTGGCATCGAAGCTGGCGGCGCTGATCGCCGACCGCTTCAGGCAGGGATAGCGATCGGCGCGTCTCTTGTTACAGTCGGTGTTGGTCCAAACGGGGTGATTTCGAGGCCGCTGTCCGTCAATATCACGGCGCTGCCATCGGGAATTTCCGCCCACGCATCGACTTCGTCATTCAGCGGCTCGGACACCAGGCAATAGCCGTTTCCGACCGGTGAGGCATAGAGCGTCGGCGCCTTGCGGTCGGTCGCGTAACGGATCGCATAGAGTGATTTGCCGTCGGAGAAGGCAGCGGTGTAGCGCACCAGCGCGGAACCCAGAATGTTTTGCGCCAGCCCTTCGACGAATCGGATCATCTCGGCCATCGCGGATATCGGCGTCTGGCGCAGGCCGAACTGCAGCGCCAGCAGGAACATCAGCTCGGAATCGGTGGTGCCGCCGCGGGCATTGAAAAGATCGTCGTCGAGCATCGCCTCCATCGACCGGCGCAGTCGCTCGAAACCTGATATCTGGCCATTGTGCATGAACGACCAGTTGCCGAAGACGAAGGGATGGCAGTTGTCGCGCCTTGTTCCGCCGCCGGTGGATGCGCGGACGTGGGCAAGGAACAAGGGCGAGCTGATCTGCCGCGCCAGGCTTTTCAGATTGCAATCGGACCAGGCCGGCAGCGTATCGCGATAGCGGCCCGGCTCGGGGTGATCGCCGTACCAGGCGATGCCGAAACCGTCGCCGTTGGTCGCGGTCTTGGCGCGGGTGGCGCAATGGGACTGTTCGATCAGGGAATGCGCGGGCGAGGAAACGAGCTCCTCGAGATAGAGGGGTTTACCGCGATAGGCTGCCCAGCGACACATGCTCACTTCACTCCGCAACCCGCCATGCCTGCGGCGGGAAAATGCTGAAACGCACCGACGATTGTCGAATCCGATGGTTAATAAGAACTAAACGCCGGCATGGCTTGCAAGCCGAAGATGACGTTTTTCCGACATTGCCGACGATCAATTTGCGCGATGCGGCATTTTGTTTCGTGAGGTTGCTTTGCGAGGGCACAATGAGGGGTCCGGCCTGCGCTTGATGCAGCGGGCGAAATAGCCTATATTCCAGGAGTGAGAGGCAGGTTGCTGCCTGCCTCCCGCTTGCTTAGACTAAGATATTGACCCGGATCTCCAGTAGCCAGCTGGTCCGGGTTTTTCTTACCCTAAACGTGATGCCAAGTGGAAACCACATAGCTCACCTCCTTGTGAGATAGCGAGGCCGATCGCCGCGGTCGGGGTTGCCCATCTTCCCCGATCCCGCCGGCTGGCACGGCGGACGCTGCTTTGCTACCCACGCCACAACCAATATCATCCCTTGGTTGCAATTTCCATTCCATCGAAATTGGGTCTTGCATCCCGCGAAAATGCTCTTACCTTTTGTTTATCGACAACAGAACGAAAGGAAGGTGATCCAATGTCTAATGAGATTTCGGACCTCGTAACTGGCTTGGAAGTGGTGATGACGGCGAGGCAGCCCTCGCACTGAACCTCCGCCTTCCTGGGATCCCAAAGCGGTCCGGCCGGATTACAGGCCAAACTCATGGAAAGGGTCGCTTCGTGCGGCCCTTTTCCGTTTTCAGACTCGCCGATTGACGAAATGCAATTCGCAGCATAATCGTAAAGTCATCTGATGACTTTACGAGATGAAGATGCAACCGCTCTCCAAGACCAACCTTGCCGAAAACGCCACCGAGGCGATCCGCAGCGAAATCCTGTCCAAGCGCTGGGCGGTGGGCGACAAACTGCCGAACGAGGCGGCGCTTTCGGCGATGTTGTCGGTCAGTCGCGGCACGATCCGCGAGGCGGTGCGGGTGCTCGCCTCGCAAGGGCTGCTGGAGACACGGCAGGGGTCCGGAACCTACGTGCTCTCGACTACCGACACCGCGCTGCCGCTGACCATGGCGCGACGCGCCGGTCTGCGCGATCTGTTCGAGGCGCGTTGCGCGCTCGACGTCGAGGCGGCAAGGCTCGCGGCGCTGCGCCACACGCCTGAGATACTGGCGACGCTGCGCGCACTGCTTGCCGCGCGCGGCAATTTCGATGGTCGCGACAAGGCGGCCTTCGTTGCCCGCGACCTCGCCTTCCACAAGGCGGTGATCGCCGCTTCCGGCAATCGGGCGATGATCGAGATCTACGATTTCTTCTCGTCGTCGATTACCGAAACGATCGAGGCGACGCTGGGCGAGGATATTCCCGAGCCCGACATGCAGGCGCATGCCGACATCGTCGATGCGATCGCCACAGGCAATGCCAACTATGCCGATGCCGCCGTGCGCCGCTTCATGGCACCCGTCATCACCGCACTCGACCGGATGATCCTTTCATGACTGCTCCCCTGCAAGACGCCGCCCACATCTACGATCACGCCGACGAACAGCTGATCGACGCGGAGGCCGACAGTGTTCCGCAGCCGAGCCCGCCATCGGGGAAGAGCGCCGCGGGCCGGGTGATGCTCGGCATCAGCCTGGTGCTGATCGCCTTCAATCTGCGGCCGCTGTTCTCAAGCGCATCGACGCTGCTGCCCGAAATCCGCAGCGAGCTCGGGCTGTCAGCGCTGGGCGCCAGCCTGCTGACGACACTGCCGGTGATCTGCCTCGGCGCCTTCTCGCCGCTGGCGCCGAAGCTGGCGCAGCGCATCGGCGCGGAACGCACGCTTCTCGGCGTCCTGCTGCTGCTGGCGCTGGGCACGGCGATGCGCGGGCTGTCTTCCATTCCGCTGCTGTTTATCGGATCGGCGCTGGCCGGCGCCTGCATCGCCGTCGGCAACGTGCTGCTACCCGGCCTGGTGAAGCGCGATTTCGCCGATCGCGCCGCGCTGATGACCGGCTTTTATACGATGGCGCTTTGCGCGGGTGCCGCGGGAGCCGCGGGCTTCACGCTGCCGCTCGAAAAGGCGTTCGGCGGCTCGATGGCGGCGGCTCTTGCCGTCTGGGCGCTGCCTGCCCTGCTGGTTGGGCTGATCTGGCTGCCGCAGGTGCTGTCGACCAAAAACGAAGTCAAGCGCAGCGGCTTTTCGGTCGAGGGGCTGTGGCGAGACCGGCTGGCCTGGCAGGTGACGCTGTTCATGGGTCTGCAATCGGCGCTCGCCTATTGCGTCTTCGGCTGGCTGGTGCCGATCCTGCGCGAACGCGGCATGGATGGGGTGACGGCGGGCGCGATCGTCTCCGTTTCGGTAATGGTGCAGGCGGCGTCCTGCCTCGTCGCACCGCAGATCGCCGTTCGCGGCAAGGACCAGCGGCTGATCAATGCCAGCCTCTGCGTGATCGCGGTCGTAGCGCTGCTCGGGCTTCTCTTCGCGCCGCTTTCGACCGTGTGGTTCTGGGCGGTGTTGCAGGGGATCGGTCAGGGCGGCCTGATCGCGGCGGCGATGACGACGATCGTGCTACGCTCGCGCGATCCGCATGTGGCGGCGCATCTTTCCGGCATGGCACAATGCGTCGGTTATTCTCTCGCCGCCATCGGGCCGCTGATCGTCGGGCTGATCCGCAGCTGGACCGGCAGCTTCGCGTGGTGCGCCGTGCTGTTCGTGGCGATCGGGATCGTCGCGGCCATCAACGGCTGGAACGCCGGACGCTCGCTGCATGTCAATGCGCGGACGGTCGAGAAACTTGGCTGACGCCCACATCACCATCTCTTGATGCCGGCGGCGCGGTCGCTGATGCTAGGCTGCGCGCACCGACGGCATTTCTGGAGGAACAGCCTGTGCGTCTTCGATCCGCCTTTCTGGCCGCGACCCTGCTTGCCGCTCTCGCCCCTGCCCTATCGCATGCACAGGGCAATCCGGCTGTATCGGGGGGCGGTGCGTCATCCTCCAACGAGGCCCCGCGCCCAGAGCCCAGCAGCCGAGAGGGCGTTCTGAAGCTGCTGCCTGCCGACGCCGTGACACAGCACGAAATGACGATCGGCGGACAGAAGCTCACCTATACCGCCACCGCCGGGACGCTCGAGATGTTCGGCCAGGATGGGGCAGAGACCGCCGCGATCTTCTATACCGCCTACGTGAAGAAGGACGGCGGGAAGGACCGGCCGCTGACCTTTGCCTTCAACGGCGGACCGGGCGCTGCATCGGCCTTCCTTCATCTCGGGCTTGTCGGACCGCGGATCGTCGATTTCGGACCGAAGGGCGATGACGGGGCCGGCGCGAAGCTGATCGACAATCCGCACAGCTGGCTCGACTTCACCGACCTCGTGCTGATCGACCCGATCGGCACCGGCTGGAGCCGCACCGTGAAAGCCGACGATGCGGCGAAGTACTACACCGTCAACGCCGATGCCGAGAGCGTCGCCAAGGCGATCGCGCTCTATGTCGCCCACAACAACCGCGGGTCGTCGCCAAAATTCCTGCTTGGCGAGAGCTATGGCGGCTTTCGCGCGGCGAAGGTGGCGGGTGCGCTGAAGGACACGCAGGGGATCATCGTCTCCGGCGCGGTTATGCTTTCGCCGTTGCTCGAGGGGCAGCTGATGTTCGGCGCGGACGAGTTCGCGCTCGGCGCGGCGCTGGAGCTGCCGTCGCTGGCCGCCGCCGAGATGGACCGGCGCAAAGCCTTCGACGAAACGAAGCAGCGCGAGGCGGAGCGTTTCGCGCTCGGCGAATACCTGACGACGCTGGCGGGCGCCGCACCGGAAGGCGAGGCCGCCAAGGCGTTCTACTCCAAACTGTCCACCTTGACCGGCATTGCCGAGGACGTGGTCGCAAAGAACCGCGGCTTTCTCGGCAACGCCTTCGTCAAGCAGGTCGGACAGGCGGACGGGCAGGTGGCGAGCGCATACGACGCCGCCTTCACCACGCCCGATGCCTATCCCGAAAGCAGCGATGCGCGTGGCGACGACGCGATCCTCGACGGCTTCACCCGCGCCTATGGCGGCGCGTTTGCCGATTACGCCCGCAACGAGCTCGGCTTCAAGACCGAGATGACCTACACGCTGCTCGACAGCGATGTGAACAGGCAGTGGGAATGGGGCGGCCGCCGGGGCAGCGGCTCGCGGCTGCAGGCCAGCGTCACCGGCGATATCCGCCAGCTTCTGGCCGCCACGCCGAGCTTCCGGCTGCTGATCGCGCACGGTTACAGCGATCTCGTCACGCCCTATGGCGTCAGCCGCTACGTGGTCGATCACCTGCCGACATCGCTTGCCGGCGACAGGGTGGGGCTGAAGGTCTATCAGGGCGGCCATATGTTCTACACCAGGGCCGATCAGGGCGCACTTTTCACCGCGGATGCGAAGGCGTTCTATCAGGGCCGGACCTCGGCGACGCCGGGGGATTGAGCGTCGGATGACCGGCGTGCGGGGCCGGTGTGGTGGCGCCAAATCACCTTTTGGGGTTGTCGTTGTGGTTTCCTGCCATATTTAGACCACATGTCCTATCAAGCGCAGCATTCCAAATCCTCGAAGCCGCAGCAGGTTTCCGGGACCTCGTTCCTGTTCAACCTGCTCCGGTCCTCGGCCGCCGAGTGCGCGCTGTTCCTTGATATCGACGGCACGCTCCTCGATCTCGCAGACACGCCTGACGGCATCGTCGTGCCGCCGACGCTGCCGTCGCAGCTCGATGCGCTGTCGCGCAAGCTCGATGGCGCGGTGGCGCTGGTGACCGGGCGGGCGCTCGGTTATGCGGACCAGCTGTTTGCCCCCTACCACTTCCCGATCGCCGGCCTGCATGGCGCCGAGCAGCGGCTACCGGATGGCCACGTCGTGCGGGCCGAAACATCCGACGCATTCGAGACGCTGAAGAATGATCTGCGACAGGCAACATCCAACTTCGACGGCGTGCTGATCGAGGACAAGGGCGCGGCCGTTGCTGCCCATTACCGGCTGGCGCCACAGAGGCAGGCCGATCTCGAGCCGCTGATGGAGGCGTTCCTGGCCAAGGCCGGCGAGAAGTGGACGTTGCAGCGCGGCAAGATGGTGCTGGAAATCCGCCCGGCCAGCGCCGACAAGGGCCATGCCGTCGAGACCTTCCTGGCGGAAGCGCCATTCGCCGGCAGGCTGCCGATCGCGATCGGCGACGACATCACCGACGAGGCGATGTTCCATGTCGCCAACCGGCTGGGTGGTCATTCGATCCGTGTCGGCGCGCCGCTCTCCGACACCGCCGCATCGCTGACAGTCCCCAATTCAGCCGCGCTGCGGGAACTGATCGCGCATCTCGCCGTTTGATCACCGCAGCACAACCATTGCCGTTTTATGCGTATTGCGTTCTTGAAAGGAATTGCCCGTGAGCCGTCTTGTCATCGTTTCCAACCGTGTCCCCGTTCCCGAGAAGGGCGGTGCGGCAGCGTCGGCGGGCGGCCTCGCCGTGGCGCTGCAGGCGGCGCTCCAGGAGCGCGGCGGCATCTGGATGGGATGGTCGGGCAAATCGAGCGGCGAGACGGAGCCCGGCCCGCTCTCGATCCAGGAAGAAGGCAAGATCACCTATGCGCTGACCGACCTGACCGAGAAGGACGTCGATGAGTACTACTTCGGCTTCGCCAACCGGGTGCTCTGGCCGATCTGCCACTATCGCCTCGATCTCGCAGAATACGGCCGCAAGGAGATGACCGGATACTTCCGCGTCAACCGCTTCTTCGCCCATCGGCTGGCGCCGATGCTGGAGCCCGACGACACGATCTGGATCCATGACTACCACCTCATCCCGCTGGCTGCCGAACTCAGGCAGATGGGGGTGAAGAACCGCATCGGCTTCTTCCACCACATCCCCTGGCCACCGGCCGACGTGCTGGCGACGATGCCGGTGCACGAGGAGATCATGCGGGGGCTCGCGGCCTACGATCTGGTCGGCTTCCAGACCGACCACGATCTCGAGAATTTCGCCGGCTGCCTGCGCCGCGAGGAGATGGGTGATGCGCTTGGCGACGGGCGCTTCAACTCCGGTGACAAGATCTTCAAGGGCGGCGTCTACGGGATCGGCATCGAGACGGAGGCTTTCGCGAAATTCGCCCGCAAGGCCGTCAGCCACGCGATGGTGCACAAGGCCAAGGAAAGCATCATCGGCCGCGACCTGATCATCGGCGTCGACCGGCTGGACTATTCCAAGGGACTGACGCAGCGCATCGACGCCTTCGAGCGCTTCGTGCTCAACAACCCGGCCAACCAGCGCAACGTCACCTATCTGCAGGTAACGCCGAAATCGCGCTCGGAAGTGCCTGAATACGAGCAGATGCAGCGCACCGTCGCCGAGCAGGCCGGCCGTGTCAACGGCGCGCTGGGGACCGTCGACTGGGTGCCGATCCGCTATATCAACCGCTCACTCAGCCGTCCGATCCTGGCCGGGCTCTACCGGCTGGCCAAGGTTGGTCTCGTGACGCCGTTGCGCGACGGGATGAACCTTGTCGCCAAGGAATATGTGGCGGCGCAGGATCCCGAGAACCCCGGCGTACTGGTGCTGTCACGCTTTGCCGGTGCGGCGCGCGAACTGAAGGGGGCGCTGCTGGTCAACCCATACGATATCGAGGGGACCGCCAATTCGCTGGCGCGGGCGCTGAACATGCCGCTGGAGGAGCGCAAGGAGCGCTGGCAGCGGATGATGGACTATCTGCTTGTCCATGACGTCTCGCGCTGGTGCGACGACTTCCTGGAAGATCTGGCTGCCTGACGGACTTTAACACGCAATTTCGGACGGAAAACCGCTGCACACTTTTCCTGAAATTGCTTTAGACACCGGCCTCCGCCAGCATCCAGGCGCCGAGCTGTTCGCTTTGCGGCGTGCGGCTCTTCGGCTGCAGCAGCCAGTAGCCGCGATCCGGCGCCTCGAGCGCCGGACCGGCAATGGTGAGGATACCGGTCGACAACAGCGTATCGACCAAGCCCATCCAGCCGAGCGCCAGCCCCTGTTCGCCGAGCGCTGCCTGCACCACCAGCGAATAGGTGTTGAAGCGGAGGTCCCCCTGCCCCGAATAAACTTCACGGTCGACGCCGAGTTCGGCGAAATAGCTGCGCCAGTCAAACCACGGAGAGGGTGCCGCGGTGTCGAGATGGACGAGACGGTTGCGGGCGAGATCGGCGGGGGTGGCGAAAGGGCCGTTGCGCTCCAGAAAGCCCGGGCTGCAGACCGGCGCAACGCGTTCCGGCAACAGCATCCTGGCATCGCGGCCAAACTCGGCGCGGGAGCCGAACACCACCGAGATATCTCCCGTGCCGGACTGATCGCGCTCCATGCGCTGTGTGGCGACGATCTGGATATCCATATCGGGATAAAGCAGGCGAAACGCATGCATGCGCGGAATGAGCCACAGCGCCGAGAAGGCATAGTCGGTGTGCAGCCGGATCGACGGGCGTTCGACTTCGCTCCGCAGCCGTCGCGCAAGCTGGTCGATGTCATCAACGCCTTTGGCGACGATCTCGAACAGCCGCTGCCCCTGCGGGGTCAGCTGGACGCCACGATGCTGGCGGGTGAGCAGGCTGACACCAAGCTGTTCCTCGAGCCTGCGGATCTGGTAGCTGACCGCCGGCTGCGTCAGGCCGAGCGCGGAAGCGGCGGACGACAGACTGCCCGCCTTGCCGATCTCCGCGAAGATGCGCATCCAGCCGAGGTCCAAGGGGCGCTCCGCCATAAAAAATCCTTATGCCAACCATCGAAAAAAGCTGCCTTCACAGGCGCAAGCTTAGTGTTGTTCAATAAAACCATCAAATGACAAAAAGGGGAAATGCGATGACGAGAATTTCTGCGATCCGCCGTCTAGCCGCCGGCGTCATGCTCTCTGTTCTTGCCGCCGGGGCAGCATCGGCCGCCGATGACGCGTCGTGCAAGGTGATCCGCATGTCCGATCCGGGCTGGACCGACATCACAGCCACAAACGGCGTCACCTCGGTCATCCTCACCGCGCTCGGCTACGAGCCCGACGTCAAGACGCTGTCGGTGCCGATCGGCTACCAGTCGATGAAGAACGGCGAGATCGACGTCTTTCTGGGCAACTGGATGCCGGCGCAGAAGGCCTTCATCGACGACCTGACCGCCGCCAAGGCGATCGAAGTCATGAACAAGAACCTCGAAGGCGCCAAGTTCACGCTGGCCGTGCCGACTTACGTTGCGGACAAGGGCATCAAGGACTTCGCCGACCTCGCCAAGCATGGCGATGAGTTCGGCAAGCAGATCTACGGCATCGAGCCGGGCGCGCCGGCCAATTCCAACATCCAGAAGATGATCGACGCCAACGACTTCGGCCTCAAGGACTGGAAGCTCGTCGAATCGGGCGAGCAGGCGATGCTGGCACAGGTCGAGCGCGCCGGGAAGGACAAGGGCGCCGTGGTGTTCCTCGCCTGGGCGCCGCATCCGATGAACGAGAAGTTCCAGATCACCTATCTCTCCGGCGGTGACGCCTATTTCGGCGCGAACTACGGCGGTGCCGAGGTCTATACGCTGGCGCGCACCGGCTGGTCGGAAAAGTGCCCGAACGCGGCCGCGCTGATGAAGAACCTCAAGTTCGACATCAGCATGGAAAACGCGCTGATGGGCTCTATCCTCGGCGGCGAGGACCCGAAGGCAGCGGCGACCGCTTGGCTGAAGACAAACCCGACAGCCGTGGATCCATGGCTCTCCGGCGTTACCACGCTTGACGGCAAGCCTGCCGCCGACGCAGTAAAGGCCTCTCTCGGCCTCTGATACCCAAGGACCTGAACAGCATGGCGCGCCCGAATTTTCTCATCCTGATGGTCGACCAATATAACGGGACGTTGTTTCCCGACGGGCCGGCCGAATTTCTGCACGCGCCACATCTGAAAGCCCTGGCGAAGCGCTCCGTGCGCTTCGCCAATACCTATACGGCAAGTCCGCTCTGCGCCCCGGCGCGGGCGTCCTTCATGTCCGGCCAGCTGCCGAGCCGCACCCGCGTCTACGACAACGCCGCCGAATTCGCCTCCGATATCCCGACCTTCGCGCATCACCTGAGGGCGGCCGGTTATCACACGGCGCTGTCGGGCAAGATGCACTTCGTCGGCCCGGATCAGCTGCACGGCTTCGAGGAACGGCTGACGACCGACATCTATCCGGCCGATTTCGGCTGGACACCCGATTATACCAAGCCGGGCGAGCGGATCGACTGGTGGTATCACAATCTCGGCTCGGTAACCGGTGCCGGCGTCGCCGAGATCACCAACCAGATGGAATATGACGACGAGGTCGCTTTCAACGCGACCCGCAAGCTCTACGACCTCTCGCGCCGGCAGGACGATCGTCCTTGGTGCCTGACGGTCAGTTTCACGCATCCGCACGACCCCTATGTGGCGCGGCGCAAGTTCTGGGATCTCTACGAGGATTGCCCTCACCTCGACCCCGAGGTCGGCACGATCCCGTTAGAGGAGCAAGACGCGCATTCTCAGCGGCTTTTGAAGGCCTGCGACTATGATGCCTTCGAGATCACGCGCGAGCAGGTGCGTCGGGCGCGGCGCGGCTATTTCGCCAACATTTCCTATGTCGATGAAAAGGTCGGCGAGCTGCTCGACGTTCTTGAGCGTGGCCGCATGGCCGGGGATACGGTCATCCTGTTCGTCTCCGACCATGGCGACATGCTGGGTGAACGTGGATTGTGGTTCAAGATGTGCTTCTTCGACGGTGCGGCCCGCGTGCCGCTGTCGATTTCGGCACCGGGTTGGGAGCCCAAGCTGATCGACCAGCCGGTCTCGACGCTCGACGTGACGCCGACGCTGGCGGCGCTTGCCGGCATCGACATCACCAAGCTGAAGCCCTGGACCGACGGCGAGGATCTGACGCCGCTCGCCACGGGAACCGGCACGCGCGGGCCGGTGCCGATGGAATATGCGGCCGAAGGGTCGATCGCGCCGCTGGTGGCCTTGCGCGACGGCAAATTCAAGCTGACGCTCTGCGACGCCGACGCGCCGATGCTGTTTGATCTAGACGCCGATCCGAAGGAGCTCACCAATCTCGCCACCGATCCCGCCTATGCCGAAACGCTGGCGCTTCTGACCGCGCAGGCGAACAAGCGTTGGAACCTCGAGACCTTCGACGCCGCCGTGCGGGAAAGCCAGGCGCGGCGCTGGGTGGTCTATGAGGCGTTGCGCAACGGCGCCTACTATCCATGGGACTACCAGCCGCTGCAGAAAGCTTCCGAACGCTACATGCGCAACCACATGGATCTCAACGTGCTGGAAGAGAACCAGCGTTATCCGCGCGGCGAGTGAGATTGCCCGATTGCCGGTGACCGGATAGGGTCCGGCCATCGCAAGGAGGATACATCTCATGAAAATCAGCGCCCGCAACCGCCTCAAGGGCAAGGTCGTCGAGATCACGCTGGGCGCCACGACGGCGCATGTGCGCATCGATATCGGCGGCGGCTCGATCGTGACTTCGTCGATCACCAACGAGGCAGTCAAGGAACTTGGCCTTGTCGTCGGCTCCGAGGCCTATGCCGTCGTCAAGGCATCCGACGTGATGGTCGCCGTTGACTGACGGCTGACTGACTGATCAAGCCTTCTGGCAATAATGCGCCGTGCCGTCGTCGCCGGTCTGAAAATCGCCCGGCTGCGGCGGCGCGATCGGCTTGAACAGCGTTCGATCCGGCTTCAGGTCCAGCAGCGGCGTGCCGTCGAGGCAATCCATGCCGCGCACGAGCAGCGCCGCGCCCTCCACTGCTTCGAGCTTGACGATCGACGTTCCGATCGGATTGGGGCGGACGGGAGAGCGGAGCGAGAAGGTGCCGTGTACCTTGCCTGAGTTGGCCGGGCTCTGGAGCACGAGATCGCGGCGCGAGCGATCGAGCCAGTAGAGGACTTCCAGCCGCTCGAACGCCTCGACACCCTGCAAGGCCTGCGTCCACGGTTCGAAGATCTCGATCCTGCAGAGCGGCCCGTCGTGCCTGCCCTGGCGCGGTGTTTCCATGCGCGAGGTCCAGGGCGTGCAGATGCGGCCGATGAAGACGAGACCGGCATCGGTGGGCTCCGGGGCGTCAACGACGACCTCGTTTTCACGGATTTCGTTTTCGCGGACCATACTGCGCTCCTGTTTTCGGAAGACAGTATGGCACGGCGTTATAGCCCAGGAAACATCACGCCGCCTTGGCGACCTGATATTCCTTGATGGCGACCATCTTGATGGCCGGGAAGCGTTCGGACTCGTAGCGCAGTGAGAAGCTGTCCTGCGCGAGAAAAACCGGATCGCCGTCGAGATCGCGGGCGATGTCGCCGCGCTTGACGGTGAGGAACTTGTCGAGTTCGGCCGGCTGGTCGGACGATATCCAGCGGCAGACGGAGAAGCGCGACATTTCGAACGAAACCGGCAGCGTGTATTCCGCCGACAGTCGCTCCTTCAACACGTCGAGCTGCAGGGCGCCAACGACGCCGACGATAGCCGGCGAACCATCTTCCGGCGAGAACAGCTGCACGACGCCCTCTTCCGCCATCTGCTGCAGGGCTTCCTTGAGCTTCTTCGCCTTCATCGCGTCTTCCAGGCGCACGCGGCGCAGGATTTCGGGCGAGAAGTTCGGCACGCCCTGGAACACCAGTGCCTCGCCTTCGGTCAGCGTATCGCCGATCCTGAGCGTACCGTGGTTCGGGATGCCGACGACATCGCCGGCATAGGCGGTATCGGCCAGCTGGCGCTGCGAAGCGAAGAAGAATTGCGGCGCGGTGAGGCCGAGCTGCTTGCCGGTGCGCGCCAGACGCGCCTTCATGCCGCGCTCCAGCTTGCCGGAGCAGATGCGGGCAAAGGCGATGCGGTCGCGGTGGTTGGGATCCATGTTGGCCTGGATCTTGAAGACGAAGGCCGTCATCTTGTCGTCCGTGGCGTGCACGGTCCTGACATCGGCGACCTGGTCGCGCGGCGGCGGGGCGATCTCGGCAAGTGCATTGATCAGGTCGCGGACACCCAGATTGCGCAGCGCCGAACCAAAAAACACCGGCGTCATGTGGCCTTCCAGAAATGCCTGGCGATCAAAGGGGCGGCAAGCCTCCTTTGCGAGGTCGACTTCGTCGATGAAAGCCGCACGTTCGTTTTCCGGAAGACGATCGGCCACGGCCTGCGGGCCATTGACCTCGATCGCATCTTCCTTGTCCGATCCGCGCACCCGGTTTCCGGCAAGGTGGTAAGTACCGCAGAAGCTCTTGGAGCGGCCGATCGGCCAGGTGATCGGGGCGGTATCCAGAGCCAGCTTTTCCTCGACTTCATCGAGGATTTCGAAGACATCGCGGCTTTCACGGTCCATCTTGTTGATGAAGGTGATGATCGGAATGTCGCGCATGCGGCAGACTTCGAACAGCTTCAGCGTCCGTGGCTCGATACCCTTGGCGGCATCGATGACCATGATGGCCGCATCGACCGCGGTCAGCGTGCGATAGGTGTCGTCGGCGAAGTCTTCGTGACCTGGTGTGTCGAGAATGTTGAAGACCTTGTCGGCATATTCGAAGGTCATCACCGAGGTGACGACCGAGATGCCGCGTTCGCGCTCGATCTTCATCCAGTCCGAGCGGGTCTGAATGCGATCCTTCTTGGCCTTGACCTCACCCGCGAGCTGGATGGCGCCGCCGAACAGCAGCAGCTTTTCGGTCAGCGTCGTCTTACCCGCGTCCGGGTGGGCAATAATAGCGAATGTGCGGCGGCGGGAAACCGCCTCGGCGAGACTTTCGGCCATGGTGTGAATCCTGTGGAGTTGCGGCGTATCTAGCGATTTAGGCACCGCTTTGCAATTGACCTTGGGCGTGCGGGCGCAAAGTAATGGGCCATGACCATTCACACCAATACCCGCCCGACCGTCAATCTGCTGCGCCTCGCCCATGGCGAAGGCCTCGAGTTGCCCGCTTACGAAAGCAAGGGCGCCGCCGGCATGGACCTGCGCGCCGCCGTCGACGACGCCGCTCCGATGGTGCTGGCGCCCGGCAAGCGCGCACTGGTGCCGACCGGACTGATCTTCGAAATCCCCGAGGGATACGAAGGCCAGATCCGCCCGCGGTCCGGCCTAGCCTTCAAGAATGGCATCACCTGCCTGAACACCCCAGGCACGATCGACAGCGATTATCGCGGCGAGGTGAAGGTGCTGCTGATCAATCTCGGCGAGGAGCCGTTCGAGATCAGCCGTGGCATGCGGATTGCCCAGATGGTGATCGCGCCGGTGACGCAGGCACGCGTTGCCGAGATCACCGAGGCCAGCACGACCACGCGCGGTGCCGGCGGCTTCGGCTCCACCGGCGTGTGATGCGCGGGGCCACCGACAGTTCGGGGCTCACCTTCCGCCAGGATTATTTTGGCGACGACGCGGCATGGGCCGCGCTGGTATCGCTGCTGCAGGATACGTTCGGCATCGACATCGACCCGCTGCGGCAACTCGGCGGCACCGATCCGACCAGCATGCCGTTCGGCTGGTTCGACGAGACGGGCACGCTAGCGGCCAATCTCTCCGCCTTCGCCATGCCGATCACGCTCAATGGCCGCATCATCAACGCCGCCGGTCTGCAGTCCGGCGCGGTGCGACCGCCATGGCGCGGACGCGGCCTCTATCGCGACGTGACAGCCAAGGCGCTAGACTGGTGCGACCGGCAGGGCTTCGAGGCGGTCGTGCTCTACACCGACAAGCCCGATCTCTATACGCCCCACGGCTTCGTCTCGCTGCCAATGCATCTACATGCCGGCGACGCACCCTCGCCGATCCCCAAGACAAAGCCAGCCCGCCGGCTCGATCCCTGGAACCCCGAAGACCTTGCGCTGTTGCGGGAAGCGCTCAACGCCCGGGCGCCGGTCTCGGAGCGTCTGGCGGTGTGCCGGAGTTCGGCGATGTTCCTGATCAACACGCAGTTCGACCCGGATATCCGGCTGAGCTGGCTGCCGGAGCAGCAGGCCGTCATCGCCTGGAAGATGGACGACGCTGCTTTCTTCGTCCTGTCGGACGTGGTGGCATCGGCGATCCCCACCCTGCCCGTCATTTTCGGCGGCCTCGGCATGTCGCCGCGGACGGTGGAGGTGCTGTTTGCGCCCGACAAGCTCGGCTGGCAGGGGCAGCCGCAACTGCTGGAGACGACGACGCGGTTCATGATCAGGGCGGATACGCCCGTTGACCTCGCGCAGCCGGCGATGCTGTCGCCGATGGCGGATTTCTAGCCGGGTTTTCCGCCCAACGGCGGCAGGCGGCGTTTGACGGGGGAGGCCTTGATCATCGAGGTGTTGGTTTCCGCCTTTTCCACGATGCGATCGAGAATGGCGTCAAGCTCTCCCATCGACGGCACGACGAGGCGGGCGATGAAGCAGTCGTCACCGGTGACCTTGTCACATTCGACGAATTGCGGCGTCTCCTTGATCAGCCGCTCGACCACATGCAGCTGGCCGGGCAGCGGTCGGATGCGGACTATGGCCTGCAGGGGATAGCCGAGTGCTGCGGGATCGATATCGATCGTGAAGCAGGTGATGACGCCGCGCTCCTGCAGTCGGCGCAGACGCTCGGCGGCGCTGGGCGAGGACAGGCCGGCCGCCTGCGCCAGCTCCTTCAGCGACATCCGCGCATCGCCGGCCAGCGCTTCCAACATGCGCTGATCGATATCGTCGATTTCAGGATTAGGAACAACTGCCATATACCCTCTCATAATTAGGCTTTGGTGCTCATCCTCTTTCTGCAGGATATAGAAACCGATCGATTGCAGCAATATTCTGTCTCCATCGACATGGAGACAGAGATGCAGAGCGAGATCCGCAGCGGCACGATACAGATGACAGCGGCAATGCTGATTTCCGGGACGATCGGCTGGTTCGTGGTGATGTCGGGCCAGCCGGTGAGCGGCGTGGTGTTCTGGCGCTGCCTGTTCGGCGCAATCAGCCTGCTCGCCGTCTGCGGCTATATGGGCCTGCTGCGGCCGGGCGCGATCAGCCTGCGGTCGTTTGCAATCGCCGTGCTTGGCGGGATTGCCATCGTGCTCAACTGGCTGTTGCTGTTCGGCGCTTATAAACATGTTTCGATCTCGGTGGCGACGACCGTCTACAACACGCAGCCCTTCATGCTGCTGGCGCTGGGAGCGCTGTTTCTGGGCGAGGGGATCACCGCCACCAAGCTGTTCTGGCTGACGCTCGCTTTCGCCGGGATGATCGCCATCGTCGAGGGCAAGCCCGCGACGACAGGCATGGACGGCGACTATCTCACGGGGATCGGCATGGCGCTGGGCGCGGCATTCTTCTACGCGCTGGCGGCGCTGGCCGCCAAAGGGCTGAAAGGCACGCCGCCGCATCTGATCGCGCTGATCCAGGTTTCGACCGGAGTGCTGATGCTGCTACCGCTGACCGATTTTTCCGCCCTGCCCGCTGACGCCGGCGCGTGGTCGCTGCTCGCCACCATGGGCATCGTTCATACCGGGCTGATGTATGTGCTGCTCTACGGCGCCATTCAGAAGCTGCCGATCCACCTGACCGGGGCGCTATCGTTCATCTATCCGATTGCCGCGATCGTCGTCGACCGGCTTGCCTTCGGGCATGCGCTGCAGCCGCTGCACATCGCCGGCGCTGCAATCATCCTGCTCTCGGCGGCGGGGATGAACCTCGGCTGGACGCCCACGCGGCTGCGGGGCGTCCGAACCTGAGCAGATCCGAGGCCTACTTGGCCTGACGGGTCATCTCGAACAGGAACCAGTGGCGACGCTCGGTCTCGTCGATCCAATTCTCGATCAGGCTCGTCGTGGCGACGTCATTGTGTTCGGAGCAGACCTCATGGGTTTCACGCATGATCGAGGTCAGCTGCTTGTTGTCGTCGCGCAATTCGGCCAGCATGTCTTCCGGCGTCACGTAGTCGGCGTCGTTGTCGCTAAGGCGCTGCAAGCGCGCGATATGGCCGATCGAGCGGATAGTGGTGCCGCCGATCTTGCGAGCGCGCTCGGCGAGTTCGTCGGTCATCGCGAAGATCTGGTCGGCATGCTCGTCGAGCAGCAAATGGTAATCGCGGAAATGCGGGCCGGACATGTGCCAGTGAAAATTCTTGGTCTTCATGTAAAGGGCAAAAGTATCGGCCAGCAATGCCGCGAGCGCGCCTGAAATATCCTGGATGGCGTTGCTCTTCAGATCGGTCGGGGTGGCCAATGCCGCGGTCTTGCGCTTTTCGGCCGGGGTGGTGGGGCTCATTCGTGTCTCCTTCGCCTGAACAGGCGTGAATTTCGAGGTTGCCGGAAGGGTTTGCGATCCCCCCTGGATGCGGCAGCTCACGTCGGCTCCGGCATAAGGCCAGACGACTGCCACAGCCTCTGAAGTAGCACCGCGCGCGCTGCCGTCAATAGGGTCCGGCGGCGGTTGATGCAGATCGCCGCAGGCGACTGGTGTTGCTCTTGAAACAGCGATGCCGCAGGCGTAAAAAGCGCCGACCCTGGAGGATAGAATGTCGCTCACCGCCCTGTTCGCCTATGCCGCGGCGCTGTTCATCGCAGCCGCCATTCCCGGACCGGGGATCACCGCCATCGTGGCGCGTGCGCTCGGATCGAACTTCCGCGAGACCTTCTTCATGGGCCTCGGGCTGGTGCTCGGCGACATGACCTACCTCACCACCGTCATCCTCGGCCTGGCCTTCGTGGCGCAGACATTCACCGAGGTGTTCTTGATCATCAAGATCGCGGGCGCGCTCTATCTCGGCTACATCGCCTACAAACTCTGGACCGCGGGACTGCTGCCGCAGGATATCGCGGCGAAGAAATCGAGCAGCATCGGCATGAGCTTTCTCTCGGGCCTGATGGTGACGCTCGGCAACCCGAAGACCATGTTGTTCTACGTGGCGCTGGTGCCGACGCTCATTGATATCAACAACATCGGCCTGCGCGAGTACGGTCTGCTGCTGTTGACCACCTTCGCGGTGCTGCTGGTGGTACTGATCCCCTACATGATGCTGGCATCGCGGGCGCGGAGGCTGCTGAAACGGCCACGCGCGCTGCAGACGCTGAACCGCGTGGCCGCCAGCATCCTTGCCGGTACGGCGGCGTTCATCGCCACCCGGGCGGCCTGAAAAATTCGTTCGGCAAACTGCCTGACGCAAAGGCTTTTTTCTCTGAAGCCGGCCGTTCGTGGATGAAGCCACTCTGGTCGGACCCCGGCTTTGACCCTATTCTCTAACCATATTTCATCAAGGGAGCCTATTATGTCGAAGAAACCGGGCCGCGGCCGCATCTACTCCTCGATCACGGAAACGATCGGCGACACCCCTATCGTCAGGCTGGACAAGCTCGCCAAGGAAAAGGGCGTGAAGGCGAACCTGCTGGCCAAGCTCGAATTCTTCAATCCGATCGCCTCCGTCAAGGATCGTATCGGCGTGGCGATGATCGAATCGCTGGAAGCGCAGGGCAAGATTTCGCCCGGCAAGACGACGCTGATCGAGCCGACCTCCGGCAACACCGGCATTGCGCTCGCCTTCGCCGCCGCCGCCAAGGGTTACAAGCTGATCCTGACGATGCCGGAAACCATGTCAATCGAGCGCCGCAAGATGCTGGCGCTGCTCGGCGCCGAGCTGGTGCTGACGGAAGGGCCGAAGGGCATGAAAGGTGCCATCGCCAAGGCCGAGGAACTGGCTGCGACGCTGCCGGATGCGATCATTCCGCAGCAGTTCGAAAACCCCGCCAACCCCGAGATTCACCGCAAGACCACCGCCGAGGAAATCTGGAACGATACCGAGGGCGCGGTCGATATCCTGGTCTCCGGCATCGGCACGGGCGGCACGATCACCGGCGCCGGACAGGTGCTGAAGTCGAAGAAGCCCGGCCTCAAGGTTATCGCCGTCGAGCCGGAGGAATCGCCGGTTCTCTCCGGCGGTCAGCCCGGGCCGCACAAGATCCAGGGCATCGGCGCCGGCTTCGCGCCCGCCATTCTCGACACCCACATCTATGACGAGGTCGTCACCATCAACAGCGCCACGGCGCTGGAAACCGCCCGCCACGTGGCGCGGCTTGAAGGCGTGCCGGTCGGCATCTCGTCGGGCGCCGCGCTCGCCGCCGCTATCAAGATCGGCAGCCGCGAGGAAAACGCCGGCAAGACCATCGTGGTGATCATCCCGTCGTTCGCTGAGCGCTACCTGTCGACGGCGCTGTTCGAAGGGCTCGGCGGCTGATTTTCAGCTCCCTCCTGACCAGATCGAAGGGCGCTGCGGCGCCCTTCATGCTGTCGGCCACAGCGGATCGAACACCAAGCGAAAACGAGGACTTCCCATGCTGCTGATCGTCGGCACCATACGCCTGCCGCCCGAAAACCTTGCCGCTGCCCGGTCCGTGATGGCGCGGATGGTGGAGATGAGCCGCGCCGAGGACGGGTGCCTGGAGTATTCCTATGCCGAGGATGTGCTGGAAAGCGGCCTTATCCACGTCAAGGAACTGTGGCGCGACCAGCCGTCGCTCGACCGGCATTTTCAATCCGCGCATCTCGGCGACTGGCGCGCCGCGTGGCCGGAGTTGGGTATCCGCGACCGCAAGCTCAAGAGTTACGAGGTTGGCGAGGCACGGGAGACGTGAGTGCCTGCGGCGTTTGGTGGGTTGGAGGCTGATGTGGCTTTGGTTGCCGCTCCGCTATATCCAAATTTTCTGAGGCAATAACCTCGACCCACCACAAACCCGTCATGCCACCGCCGTCAGCCGCTCACCGGCCATGCGGTAGGAGATCGCCTCCGCCAGATGGATGCGGCCGACCGTCTCGTGGCCGTCGAGATCGGCGAGCGTACGGGCGACCTTGAGAACGCGGTGATAGCCGCGGGCGGAGAATTTCATCTTTTCGGCGGCGTCGCGCAGCAATTGCAGGCCGGCCGCATCGGGTGCGGCGTAGGTCTCGATCATCGCGGTCGAGCAGCGGGCATTGGTGCCGATGTCGCCAAGCCCCGCCGCGCGAAAACGGTCGCGCTGCAGGTCACGGGCGCGGGCGACGCGGCGGGCGACGTCGGCGCTTTTTTCCGCCGGCGCGGGACGGATGAGGTCGAAGGCGGAGACGGCGGGAACGTCGATCCGGATGTCGATACGATCCATCAGCGGGCCGGAGATGCGCGCCTGATAATCGGTCATGCAGCGTGGACCGCGGGCGCAGCTGTGGCCGGGTTCGCCGGCCATGCCGCAGCGGCAGGGGTTCATGGCGGCAACCAGCTGGATGCTGGCGGGATAGCTGACGCGGTGATTGGCGCGGGCGATGATGCATTCGCCGGTTTCCAGCGGCTGGCGCAGCGCATCGAGCGCCTGTGGTGAGAATTCGGGGAACTCGTCGAGGAACAGCACGCCGTGGTGCGCCAGCGATGCCTCGCCTGGGCGGGCGCGAAAGCCGCCGCCGACCAGCGCCGCCATGGTGGCGGAGTGGTGCGGGGTGCGGAACGGCCGGCGATCGGAGAGCTTGCCTCCCGACAGCTGGCCGGCGATCGAGTGGATCATCGACACCTCGAGCAGCTCAGCCGCGGACAGCGGCGGCAGGATCGACGGCAGGCGGGCGGCCAGCATCGACTTGCCGGAACCGGGAGGACCGACCATAAGCAAATTGTGGCCGCCAGCGGCCGCCACTTCCAGCGCCCGTTTGGCGCTTTCCTGGCCCTTGATGTCGGCGAGATCGGGAAGATTGGCGGCGATGGCGCGGATCGACGGCTCGGGGCGCGACAGCACTTGGGTTCCGCGGAAATGATTGGCGAGTGCGATCAGGCTGCGCGGGGCGAGAATATCGAGCTCGGCGCCGGCCCAGGCGGCCTCGGGGCCGCTGTCTGCCGGGCAGATCAGGCCCTTGCCCATGGCATTGGCGCCGATCGCGGCCGGCAGCGCGCCGGTGACCGCGGCGATGGTACCGTCGAGATTGAGTTCGCCGATGACGACGTAATCGGCCAGCGCATCGGCCGGGATGGCGCCGAGTGCCGCCATCAGGCCGAGCGCGATGGGGAGATCGAAGTGGCTGCCTTCCTTGGGCAGGTCGGCGGGGGCGAGGTTAACGGTGATGCGCTTGGCCGGCAGCGCCAGGCCGGAGGCGTGGAGGGCGGCATGCACCCGCTCGCGGCTTTCGGCCACCGCCTTGTCGGGCAGACCGACGATCTGGGTGATAAGCTTGCCGGGCGCGACCATCACCTGGACCTCGACCGGAACACCTTCAATGCCCTGGAATGCAACCGTGCTGACGCGTGCCACCATGCCCAGATCCCCTGCGGTGCAACCCCTTGCACCTGAAATCGCGACCCATCATGGTCGCGGATTGCAATCTGGCATAGAAAATGGAATGAAACAAGAACAATGAAGGAACAATTGCGCGTCATCGCTGCAATGAGGTTGTGGTGGGTTGCATTGGAAGAACAAAGCCGTGATGAGGCAGGGATCGCCGTGCCACCAAGTGATTGAGAATGCAGCGCTTCCTCATACTCTGCGTCATCCTCGGCCATCGAGCCGAGGATCTGATCATGTTGCCACGGATGCGAGGGGGCGGGCTAAGCCGGCGATCCATTCACGTCGAGCAAGCCGAGCCCTCGGCAGATACTCGGGACAAGCCAGAGTATGACGCGAAGAGCAGGAGACGACCCGACTCCTCCTACGACCCTTATCTTCAGCCGCGCTTGCGCTCGATGGCGTCCCAGAGCAGGCTGGCGATGTCGGCGCCGCCGAATTTCTTGACTTCGCGGATGCCGGTCGGAGAGGTGACGTTGATCTCGGTCATGTAGTCGCCGATGACGTCGATGCCGACCAGCAGGAAACCGCGTTCGCGCAGCGCGGGGCCGATGCGGGCGCAGATTTCCTTTTCGCGCGCGGTCAACTCGGTCGCCTCGGCGCGGCCGCCGACATGCATGTTGGAGCGACTGTCGTGTTCCGCCGGCACGCGGTTGATGGCGCCGACCGGCTCGCCATCGACGAGGATGATGCGCTTGTCGCCCTTGCGGACGTCAGGCAGGTATTGCTGGGCGATGAAGGGCTCGCGGAACAGCTGGCCGAACATTTCGAGCAGCGAGGAGAGGTTGCGGTCGTCCTTGGTCGAGTGGAAGACGCCGGCGCCGCCATTGCCGTAGAGCGGCTTCAGGATGATGTCGCCCATCTCGTCGCGGAAGCGGCGGATCTCGGCGGCGTCCTTGGTGATCAGCGTCTTCGGCATCAGGTCGGCAAATTCGGTGACGAAGATCTTCTCCGGCGAATTGCGGACCCAGGCGGGATCATTGACGACGAGCGTCTTCGGGTGGATGCGCTCGAGCAGGTGGGTGGAGGTGATGTAGGACATGTCGAAAGGCGGGTCCTGGCGCAGCAGGACGACGTCCATGGTCTGCAGGTCGACGCGCTCCGGGGCGCCGAGCTCGTAGTGGTCGCCCTTGATGTCGCGCAGCGTCATCGGCTCGACCGAGGCGTAGAGCTTTCCATCGCGGAAGCTCAGGCGGTCGGGCGTGTAATGGAACAGCTTGTAGCCGCGGGTCTGCGCCTCAAGGCTCATGGCGAAGGTGGAATCGCCGGCGATATTGATGGAGGCGACATGGTCCATCTGGACCGCTACGTTCTTGATCTTGGCCATTTTCGTCCCTTAGCTTATGCGGGACAGATGTAGGCCGCCGAGGTCGTGAACGCAACGGGCGATGCGCGGCTTTTGTGCCGCGCCCGGCCTTGGCCTATCAGGCGGCGATGCCCTGCTGGCCGGCGTTGCGCAAGAGGTTGCGCAGGCGGTAGGCGAGCGCCACGGGCTTTGGGAACGGCTTGCGCAGGAAGGCGACCTTGCGGACGTAATTGTCCACCCGCCAGCTGGCCCAGGTGCCGCCGGCGAAGAAGGCGACGTCGCCTGTGCGCAGCATGCGCTCGGTGCCGTCATCGGCAGTGATGTGAACTTCGCCCTCCAGGATCATCACCGTTTCGTCCCAGCCGAAGAACCAGCGGAACTCGCCGGCGGTGCAGTCCCAGATCGCCGTCAGCGCGGCGTCGTCGTGGCCGCGCGAGTGTTCGCCGGTGCGAGCCTGCGGATCGCCTGACACGATCCAGTCCGGGTTGATCGGCGTCGATGTCATCGGCACCAGATCGCTGGAATGGGCGACGAAGGATTTGCCGCGCGGCAGCGCGACGAGATCAGGCATGGCGCGTGCGGCCACCGCCATCGCGCTCGCGAACATAAGATGCAATGATGCCATGAGAACCCCCTGCTCTCGCTATCCCCTATAAGGCCGGAAATAACAGAAATATCTGACAGAGCGGTTCAGACATTCGCTAAAGTTGTAGCGAATGCCGTCCATGTTCGCGTATTTTTCTCAGACGGGTTGCGGCTCCTGCACCGCGATCCCAGCCTCGGCCCGATCGGCTTCGATACGCCTGCCGGTGTCGGCGGCGAAGAAGTGCAGCTTTTCGGGGGCAATGGTGAGACGCAATGTCGGATCGATGGTGATGTCGGGCGACAGCACCGCGGTGATCGGCTGGTCGCCGAGCAGGCCGTGGATCAAACGCTGGGCGCCGAGTTCCTCGATATATTCGACGGTGACGGGCAGCGCGTGCTCGCTGGCATCTGCCAGGCGGAGGTCCTCGGCGCGGATGCCGATGGTGACGGCACCCGATGTCGGCGCGCAACCGGCCAGATCGATCAGGCTCGGGCCGAGCGCCAGCTTGTCGCCGTGCAGTTCGCCCTTCAGGAGATTCATGGCGGGTGAGCCGATGAAGCTCGCGACGAAGGTGGAGGCCGGACGGTGATAGACGTCGAGCGGCGTGCCGACCTGCTCGATCCGGCCGCCATTGAGGACGACGAGACGGTCGGCCAGCGTCATCGCTTCCAGCTGGTCGTGGGTGACGTAGATAGAGGTGGTGCCGAGACGGCGCTGCAGGCGCTTGATCTCGCCACGCATGGAGACGCGCAGCTTAGCGTCGAGGTTGGACAGTGGCTCGTCGAACAGGAAGACGGCCGGCTTGCGGACGATGGCGCGGCCCATGGCGACGCGCTGGCGCTGGCCACCGGAGAGCGCCTTCGGCTTGCGGTCGAGATACTGGGCGATCTCCAGCATGCGTGCCGCCTCGGCAACGCGGGCGTCGATCTCGGCCTTCGGGGTCTTGCGGTTCTTCAGGCCGTATTCGAGATTCTGGCGCACCGACATATGCGGATAGAGGGCGTAGTTCTGGAACACCATGGCGATATCGCGATCGGCCGGCTCGACGTCGTTGACGACGCGGTTGCCGATCTTCACCTCGCCCTCGGAAATGCTCTCGAGACCGGCGACCATGCGCAGCAGGGTCGACTTGCCACAACCGGACGGGCCGACCAGCACGATGAATTCGCCGTCGGCGATGGTGAGACGGATGTCGGAGACGGCGCGGACGCCGCCGTGATAGATCTTGCCGACCTTGTCGACATCGATGGAAGCCATTGTTATTTCTCCGTCTCAACCAGGCCTTTGACGAACAGGCGCTGCATGAAAATGATGACCAGAACCGGCGGAAGCGCCGCGAGGATGACGCCCGCCATCACCAGGTTCCACTGCGTGTCGCCATCGAGCACGGCGGCCAGGCGCTTGATGCCCATGACGACGGTGTAATAGCCGGGCTCGGTGGTGATCAGCATCGGCCAGAGATACTGGTTCCAGCCGTAGATGAACATGATGATGAAGAGCGCGGCGATGTTGGTGCGCGACAGCGGCAGCAGGATATCCCAGAAGAATTTCAGCGGGCCGGCGCCATCGACGCGTGACGCCTCCATCATCTCTTCGGGAATGGTCAGGAAGAACTGCCGGAACAGGAAGGTGGCGGTGGCCGAGGCGATAACCGGGATGACAAGGCCGGAATAGGAATTCAGGAGGCCGAGATCGGCGACGACCTTGTAGGTCGGCAGAATGCGCACCTCGATCGGCAGCATCAGCGTCATGAAGATGACCCAGAAGGCGACGGTGCGGAAGGGAAAGCGGAAATAGACGATGGCGAAGGCCGAGATGATCGAGATGGCGATCTTGCCGACCGCGACCAGGATGGCCATCACAAGGCTGTTGCCAAGCATCAGCAGGAAGGGTGGCGCACCGGCGTTCGAGGCGCCGGAACCGAGCAGGGTGCCGTAGTTCTTCAGCATCTCGTGGCCGGGCGTCAGCGGCACGACGCCGGTCAGGAAGTCCGATGGCCCGCGCGTCGAGGCGATGAAGGCGAGGTAGACGGGGAACACCACCACGGCGATGCCTGTTATCAGCACGAAATGGGTGAGGAAATTCAGGAAGGGGCGGTTTTCGACCATGGCTTGACCTCGCTTCAATACTGCACTTTGCGTTCGATCCAGCGGAACTGGACGACGGTCAGGATGACCACGATCAGCATCAGCACGACCGATTGCGCGGCCGACGGGCCGAGGTTGAGACCAACGAAACCGTCGGCATAGACCTTGTAGACGAGGATGTTGGTGGACTGCGACGGACCGCCCGATGTGGCCGCATCGATGATCGGGAAGGTGTCGAACATCGCATAGGTGATGTTGATGACCGCCAGGAAGAAGGTGGTCGGCGACAGCAGCGGGAAGACGATGGTCCAGAAGCGCTTGACCGGGCCGGCGCCGTCGATGGCGGCGGCTTCGGTCAGCGAATGCGGCACGGATTGCAGGCCGGCGACGAAGAACAGGAAATTGTAGGAAATCTGCTTCCAGGCCGCGGCAATGACGATCAGCACCATCGCGTTGTTGGGATTGAGACGGTGATCCCAGTTGTAGCCGAAATAATTCAGTGCATACGGGATGATGCCAACGCTAGGGTTGAACATGAACCACCACAGCAGACCGGAGGCGGCAGGCGCGACGGCGTAGGGCCAGACCAGCAGCGTCGTATAAAAGCGCTGCGAGCGGATCACGCGGTTGACGCAGACCGCGAACAACAGCGACAGGCCCATCGACAGCACGGTCACGCCAATCGAGAAGATCAGGGTGACGGTCAAGGAATTCAGATAGTCGGGATCGTGAAGCAAGCGCGTGTAGTTGGCGAGGCCGACGAAGGTGTCCTTGAGACCGAAGGGGTCCTGGCGCAGGAAGGACTGCCACACGGCCTGACAGGCCGGCCAGACGAAGAAGATGATCGTGATGATCATCTGCGGCGCCAGCAGGGCGTAAGGCAGAAAACGGCTTTTGAAAACGGTGCGCTTGGTTTGCATGGCGAGACCCCTCAAGGAAAATGCCCTCCCCGGGCTGTCCGGGGAGGGCTGATGGGAGGGAGAGACCCTTAGTTGGAGTTGGCGGCTTCGAATTCGCGCAGCATGGCATTGCCCTGCTTTGCGCCATCGTCGAGAGCCTGCTGGCCGGTCTTCTTGCCGGTCAGGACAGCTTCCAGCTGCTGGTCGAGAACGTCACGGATCTGCGTCAGGTTGCCGAAGCGAACGCCCTTGGAGTTTTCGGTCGGCGTGCCACGCATGATCTGCTTGATGGCGATATCAGAACCCGGGTTCTTGGCGTAGTAGCCCTGGCTCTGACCAAGCTCGTAGGTGGCGTTGGTGATCGGCAGGTAGCCGGTGAACTGGTGCCAGTCAGCCTGGACTTCCGGAGTCGAGAGGTAGGTGAAGAACTTGGCAACGCCCTTGTAGACTGCCTTGTCCTTCTGGCCGTTCAATACCCAGAGCGTCGCGCCACCGATGATGGAGTTCTTCGGGTCCTGCGTGACGGTGTCGTCGTAAGGCATCGGCGCGAAGCCAACCTTGAAGTCCTTGGCGTTGTTGATGACGCCGGAACGCGAAGCGGACGAGTTCATGTAGACGGCGCACTGCTGCGAGTAGAACATCGGGGCAGCGTCAGCGCCGGCGCTTGGGCCGCCATACTTGTAGACGCCTTCATCCTGCCACTTCTTGAGGTTGTCCCAGAACTTGACCTGGTTCGGACCGTTGAAGGTGAACTCGGCATCCATGCCGCCGAAGCCGTTCTGCTTCGTGCCGTAGGGAAGGTTCTGGATGGCGGAGTAGTTTTCGAGACCAACCCAGGTTGCGCCGTAGGACATGGTGAAGCCACACTTGGCAGCGCCGCTGTCGACGATCTTCTTGCCCATGGTGGCAAGCTCGGCCCAGGTCTTCGGAGCAACTTCCGGATCAAGGCCAGCCTTCTTGAAGACGTCCTTGTTGTAGTAGAGGATCGGGGTGGAGGAGTTGAAAGGCATCGACAGGATGTTGCCTTCCGGATCGGAATAGTAGCCGACGACAGGCGCCAGGAACTTCGACGGATCCCAGGCTTCGCCTTCGTCCTTCATCAGCTTGTAAACGGGATAGACGGCGCCCTTGGCGGCCATCATCGTGCCGGTGCCGACTTCGAATACCTGAACGATCGCGGGCTGCTGGCCGGCGCGGAAGGCGGCGATGGCGGCCGTCAGAGTTTCAGGATAGGTGCCCTTGAAAACCGGCGTGACGTGATATTCGGTCTGGCTGTCGTTGAACTTCTTGGCAAGCTCTTCGAGCTTCTTGCCGTTCTCGCCACCCATGGCGTGCCACCAGCTGATCTCGGTTGCGGCAAAAGACGTGGAAGCAGACAAAACGACCGCGGCAGCGGCCAATGAAATCTTCTTGAACATGAAAAACCTCTCCACCATTGTTGGGGTGAGGACGCAATAGAGGCCTATTGTGACACCTCCGTAACGGTTTCATGACAGCGACATTACAAATTCAAAACATATTAACCGGCTAATGATCTTGCTTTAGAAGGCATCACGCAGATGCAGCGGCCAGCGGCCAGGCACAATGGCGACGATGTCGTAGCGTTGGGAGAGGCGGGCTTGGTCGGGCTGGCGCGCCAGCCAAAGATCGCTGGCGTTGCGGATGCGCAGCTGCGCCGAAGCGGAAACGGCATCGACGGCCGTTGCCGCCTCGCGCCGCGACTTAACCTCGACGAAGACGGCAAGATCGCCTTTCCTGGCGATGATGTCGATTTCGCCGAGCCTAGTGCGGTAGCGCAGGGCGACGATGCGGTAGCCTTTCAGCATCAGGAATGCGGCAGCCAGATATTCGGAGACGTGTCCCCGGCGCAGCGCCTTGCGGCGGTGGCTGGCGGCGTCCCTATCGGCCATCGCCGGCCTTCCGGTCGAGCAGCCGCTGGTAAAGCTCCTTGCGCGGGAGCCCCGTGATGCGGGCGGCTTCGGCGGCGGCTTTGGCGGTCGGCAGGGTCTGCGAGAGATCGGCGAGGATGGCGTCGATATCTGCCTCCTCGACGGCGCGTTCCGGCGGCGGACCGATGACGAGGACGATCTCGCCCTTGACGTTGTCGACGTCGGCATAGTGCGCGGCAAGCTCGGCAAGCGAGCCGCGGCGGAACTCCTCGTAGGTCTTGGTCAGCTCGCGGCAGACCGAGGCCTGGCGATCGTCGCCAAGCACATCGGCCGCGGCAACCAGCGTGGCGGCGATGCGGTGCGGGGATTCGAAGAACATCAGCGTGGCGGGCGCGGCCGCGAATTCGGCGAGCCGGTCGCGCTTGGCCTTGTCCTTGGTAGGCAGGAAGCCGGCAAACAAAAACGCGTCGTTGGGCAGGCCGGAACCGACAAGGGCGGCCAGCGGCGCCGACGCGCCGGGAATGGGGATGACGCGGTATCCGGCCTCGATCGCCGACTGCGCCAGACGGTAGCCGGGATCGGAAACCAGCGGCGTGCCGGCATCTGAGACCAGCGCAACCGACTTGCCGGCCTCGAGGGCCGCCAGCAGCCGCGGCCCAGCCTCGTCGGCATTGTGCTCGTGATAGGCGTAGGGGCGGTTCTGGATGCCGTAGCGATCGAGCAGCACACGGGTGACGCGGGTGTCCTCGCAGGCGAGCACATCGGCTCCAGCCAGCGTTTCCAGCGCCCGCAGCGTGATGTCGCCGAGGTTGCCGATCGGCGTCGCGACCAGATAGAGGCCGGGCTCCTGCGGGCGGGCGGGAACGGCCATGTTGTGCAGGCGGAAGCTGCGCTGCCTGCCGCCTTCTGTCGTTTCGTCGTCATTGCTCAAGATATGTACGCCCTTTCTGGCTTCCGGCCTTTATGGGCGAGGCCCCACCCTTCGGCAAGGGGCTTTGGCAAGCGCTACGTGTGGGAAGCCAAGGTGATTTCTGTGAGCATCTGCAGCGAAATCGCCAATTGACCCGGCGTGCGCCGATGCGCCTCTTGCATTCATCCGCAAAATTCTGCCATTTTGCCCGTCCACTCCTCCGGTCCCAGGTTTTGGGAAAGGCATTATTCAGGCGCGTCTGACGCGCCCGGGCAGTAACGGTCGAAAGCGGTAGCATCCCATGCGTATTACTATTGAGCGGTCAAACCTTTTGAAGTCGCTGAACCACGTTCACCGCGTGGTCGAACGCCGCAACACGATCCCGATCCTGTCCAACATCCTGCTGCGCGCCGAAGGCCAGAGCCTCGACATGAAGGCGACCGACCTCGATCTCGAAGTGACCGAAGCGACGCCCGCCAATGTCGAGCAGCCCGGCGCGACGACCGTTCCCGCCCATCTTCTTTACGACATCGTGCGCAAGCTGGCCGACGGCTCGGAAGTCCTGCTCGCCACCAGCACCGACGGCGGCTCCATGACCGTGCAGTCCGGCCGCTCGAAGTTCTCGCTGCAGTGCCTGCCCGAGTCCGACTTCCCTGATCTCACCGCCGGCACGTTCAGCCATACGTTCAAGCTGAAGGCAACCGAGCTGAAGATGCTGATCGATCGCACGCAGTTCGCGATCTCGACCGAAGAGACCCGCTACTATCTCAACGGTATCTTCTTCCACACGATCGAAAGCGAAGGCGACCTGAAGCTGCGCGCCGTGGCCACCGACGGCCACCGTCTGGCACGCGCCGACGTCAAGGCGCCCTCCGGCTCCGAGGGCATGCCCGGCATCATCATCCCGCGCAAGACCGTCGGCGAACTGCAGAAGCTGGTCGACAATCCGGAAGCGCTGGTCACCGTCGAAGTGTCCGACGCCAAGATCCGCCTGTCGATCGGCAACATCGTCATGACGTCGAAGCTGATCGACGGAACCTTCCCCGACTACCAGCGCGTCATCCCGACCGGCAACGACAAGGAAATGCGCGTCGATTGCACCAGCTTCGCCCAGGCCGTCGACCGCGTCTCGACGATCTCGTCTGAGCGTGGCCGCGCCGTGAAGCTGGCGCTGTCGGACGGGCAACTGCTGCTTACCGTCAACAATCCGGACTCGGGCAGCGCGACGGAAGAAGTGGCGGTCGGCTACGACGCCGATGCGATGGAGATCGGCTTCAACGCCAAGTATCTGCTGGACATCACGGCCCAACTCTCCGGCGACGCCGCGATCTTCCTTCTGGCCGATGCCGGCTCGCCGACGCTCGTTCGCGACACGGCCGGTGACGATGCGCTCTATGTGCTGATGCCGATGCGCGTCTAGCGCGTCGCATTTGCCGCCCTAACTTTGCCAATTGCGACGCCCTGCCTTGTTTTGGCGCCGTTTGCCTGCACATAAGCTTGCAGCATATGCTGCACGAAGGAGAACGGCATGGGTGGCTTGCGCCTGAAGGAACGACTGGGCAAAAAGTTCGACGAGGAGATCCGGTTCTTCAAGGGCATGATGCAGGGGCCGAAAACCGTCGGCTCGATCGTTCCAACATCGGCGATCACGGCGCGCAAGATGGCGAGCATCGTCAATCCGAACTCCGGCCTGCCGGTTCTCGAGCTCGGGCCGGGCACAGGCGCCATCACCAAGGCCATTCTCGGGCGGGGCGTGAAGCCGGAAAATCTGGTGGCGATCGAATATTCGACCGACTTCTACGAACACCTCGTGCAGCTCTATCCCGGCGTCAACTTCATCAACGGCGACGCCTTCAATCTCGACCGGACGCTGGCGCACATGGAAGGACAGAAGTTCGATTCCGTCGTCTCCGCCGTGCCGCTTCTGAACTTCCCGATGCAGGCGCGCGTGGCGATGCTGGAAAGCGCGCTCGACCGGCTGCCACCTGGCCGCCCCTTCGTCCAGATTTCTTACGGTGTCGTCTCGCCGATCATCGCCCGGCCGGATCGCTATCACATCCAGCATTTCGACTTCATCGTCCGAAATATCCCGCCGGCGCATCTGTGGATCTACCGGCGAGGCTGAGGTGTTCGGTCTTTATATCACCCACCCGCAGGTGAAGATCGATGCCGCGGTGCCGGTGCCGAAATGGGGGCTGTCGGATCTCGGATCCTCGAGAGCGCGACAAGCTGCGACCAGACCCTGGGCGTCGCAACTCCGGCGCATCGTCTCCAGCGACGAGACCAAGGCGATCGAGACCGCCGAAATCCTTGCCGCCGCCTCCGGCGTCAATATCGAAATCGTCGAGGGGATGCACGAGAACGACCGCTCGGCCACCGGCTTCCTGCCGCCGCCGGAATTCGAGAAAGCCGCCGACTGGTTCTTCGCTCACCCGGAAGAAAGCTTTCGCGGCTGGGAGCGGGCGCTCGATGCGCAGCGGCGGATCGTGGCGGCGGTGGAAACGATCCTGAAAACCCATGATGCCGGCCAGCCGATCGCCTTTGTCGGACATGGCGGCGTGGGGACGCTGTTGAAATGCCATATGCAGGGACGGCCGATCGGGCGGGACCGCGACCAGCCTGCCGGCGGCGGCAATCTCTATTGTTTCCGTCTTGCGGATCGGCGCCTATCATGCGACTGGACGGCTATCGAAGACTGGCAGGGATGGATGTGACATGGACGCACGCGAGCGGCTGATCGTCGGACTGGATGTTCCAACGCTTGGCGAGGCCGAAAACATGGTCTCGACGCTTGGCGACACCGTTTCCTTCTACAAGATCGGCTATCAGCTGGTGTTTGCCGGCGGGCTGGAATTCGCCCGCGATCTTGCCAAGGACGGCAAGAAGATCTTTCTCGACATGAAATTGCTCGACATCGACAACACGGTCGCCTCAGGCGTCGAAAACATCGCCAAGATGGGCATGTCGATGCTGACGCTGCACGCCTACCCGAAGGCGATGCGAGCCGCCGTCGAGGCCGCCAGGGGCTCCGGCCTCTGCCTGCTCGGCGTCACCGTGCTGACCTCGATGGACGAAGGCGACCTAACCGAAGCCGGCTACAGCGGCGATCCGCGGTCGCTGGTATTGAAGCGCGCCGAACAGGCGCGTGAAGCCGGGATGGGCGGCATCGTATGCTCGGCCGAGGAGTCCGAGGTGGTGCGCGCCGTCGTCGGCCCCGACATGGCGATCGTCACACCCGGCATCCGCCCCACCGGCAGCGAGCGCGGCGACCAGAAGCGGGTGATGACACCCTATGATGCGCTGAAGGCCGGATCGACGCATCTCGTCGTTGGCCGCCCGATCGTCAAGGCCGCCGAGCCGAAGCACGCGGCGCAGACCATTCTTGACGAGATGGTCAGCGCGCTCTGGCCCGCCAACCGCTGATTTCCCGCATCATTCAGGAGGAAGACCATGGCCAAGGGATACTGGATCGCCCGCGTCGACGTGCGCGATGCCGAGCGCTACAAGGATTACGTCGCCGCCGCCAAGCCGGCCTTCGAGAAATATGGCGCCAATTTCCTGGCGCGCGGCGGCGCGCTGACCGAGCTCGAGGGCAAGGCGCGGACGCGCAACGTCGTCATCGAGTTTCCGTCGATGCAGCATGCAGTCGATTGCTACAACTCGCCGGAGTACCAGATCGCAGCGAAAATCCGGCAGGAAGTCGCCGATGCCGAGATGGTTGTCGTCGAAGGCGTTTGATCGACATCAAGGCCACGGGATCGGCAACGCGATAGGTCTTTTCGTCGCACCCCGATTGGGCTAAGACGAGATGACCCGCATCCAAATCAGCCTCCCGAGGAACCTTCCATGACACTTGCCAATCTGCCGCCGCTCGTCACCGTGTTCGGAGGCTCCGGCTTCGTGGGCCGGCACATCGTTCGCGCACTGGCAAAGCGCGGCTACCGCATCCGCGTCGCGGTGCGCCGTCCCGATCTCGCAGGCTTCCTGCAGCCGCTCGGCAATGTCGGCCAGATCTCCTTCGTCCAGGCCAACCTGCGCTACCGCAACTCGGTCGATCAGGCGGTCGAAGGCGCATCCTATGTCGTCAACTGCGTCGGCATCCTGTTTGAATCCGGCCGCAACTCGTTCGAGGCCGTCCAGGAGTTCGGCGGCAAGGCCGTGGCGGAAGCCGCCCGCGGCGTCGGCGCCAAGCTGATCCACCTCTCGGCGATCGGCGCCAACGGCACGTCCGATTCCACCTATGCCCGCACCAAGGGTCGCGCCGAGGCGGCGATCCATTCGATCGTGCCCGACGCCATCATCTATCGCCCGTCGATCGTGTTCGGCCCCGAGGACAACTTCTTCAACAAGTTTGCCGGCATGGCCCGTTCGGCTCCGGTGCTGCCGCTGATCGGCGGCGGCAAGACGAAGCTGCAGCCGGTCTACGTCATGGATATCGCCGAAGCCGTGGCCAAGGCCTTCGAAGGCAAGGTTGCCGGCGGCAAGATCTACGAACTGGGCGGCCCTGAAGTGCTGACCTTCCGCGAATGTCTCGAAGCCGTGCTGAAATCGACTGCACGCAGCAATCCGCTGGTGTCGCTGCCCTTCGGTATCGCTTCACTGATCGGCAGCGTCGCATCGATGGTGCCGCTGATCGCGCCGCCGATCACCGCCGACCAGGTGAAGCTTCTGAAAAAGGACAACGTCGTCTCCAAGGAAGCCGAAGCTGAAGGCCGGACGCTGAAGGGTCTGGGCATCACGCCGACGATGGTGAGCTCGGTGCTCGATTCCTACTTGGTGCATTTCCGCCCGCACGGCCAGTACACCGGCACCGGCAAGGCCGCCTGATTCATCCAACTCTGTTTTCCACAACGCCGTCCGTGTGACCCACGGGCGGCGTTGTGCATTAGAAATCATTGATAGGAAACCCGCGGAAAAGCGGATTTTTTTTCGCAGCGGACACGGCGGACGTTGCATAAAAGTCGCATGAGAAATTTAGCGGAATTAAGAGGAAATTTAGCCGGAACGTTTATTGCTATTTGCCATTCCTCTGACTACACACCCCGCGCACCGGTGCTTGGACTCAGCCCCTCCGCCTGGCACGCTTAACGACTTGAAAGGTTCTTCGATGGGTAGGTCAATCGCGCTTCTTTTCGCGTGTGCGGCGCTGGTTATTCTGGCCGGCTCTTTCATGGCGCCCGGTTCGGTCGCAGCCGTGAAGGGCGAATGCTCGCCGGCCTATGGTGTCGACCCCTGCGAAACCGGCTCGATCCCGCACTGATTGAAAAAAACCGGCGTTTCAAGCGCCGGTTCCGTCTGCTGCCAGCGAGCTTCGCTCGCGCTTCATTTGATATCCCGCATTGCTTTATACCGAGATCCGAACACGACGCGTCCGCGCGGTGTGGAGGCTCTTATGCGCCCACATCTCCGAGCCGACGAGCCGTAGGGGCGCCCGGGCAATGCCCGAGCGCTTGGGTGAAGCCGCGGCGACTTAGCCGACGAGGCCGTACGAGGCCATGCCCAGCAGGATCACACCGAGAATGATGCGATAGATCGCAAACACCGTGAAGCGGTTGCTCTGGATATAGGTGAGCAGCCATTTGACAGCGATGAAGGCGACGATGGTCGAGACGACGAAAGCGATGCCGAGGGCCGTCCAGTCCTCGTTGGCGGCGCCGCCGTCCTTGAAGGTCTTCAACAGTTCATAGGCGCTGGCCGCGTACATGGTGGGAATGCCGACGAGGAAGGCGAACTCGGTGGCCGAGGCGCGGTTGTTGGTTCCCGCCAGCAGCGCGACGAAGATGGTGGCACCGGAGCGCGAGGTGCCGGGAAACACGCCAGCGATGACCTGAGCGACACCGACAAGAACGGCGACCGGCCAGGTGATTTCCTTGCTCGGCGGACGGCGGGCGGCGAACCATTCGGCGGCGATCATCCAGAAACCGCCGATGATCAGAGCCCAGGCGATTGGGGTCGCTGTGCTCGGCAGTTCAAAGCCGAGTTTCTTGACGATCAGCCCGAGGACCGCGGTGATCAGGAAGGCGAGCAGCAGCTTGCCGAGATAGGCCCGATTTTCGGGCTCACGCCAGCCCAGCAGGAGGTCCAGAAGACGACGCCAGTAGATGAATGTGACGGCGAGGATGGCGCCGGCCTGGATGACGATGTTGAACATGTCCGAGCGGTGGCCAAGCCACTGCTCCGCAATGATTAGATGGCCGGTGCTCGAGATCGGCAGAAACTCGGTGATCCCTTCCACGATGCCCAGAATGATCGCATTAATATAGTCCATCAATTGTCTCCGCTTGGGTGTTCGGTCAGACCTGAATTGCGCTTGTGCCGCGGGGGAAACGGCAACGATGGTCACCAGACAGGGGCGTCGTGAGATCGAGGGAGCGGCTGTCGATATCGGTCAATCGCGTCGATTTCCTCTGTCAGGCGGCGGGCGGCCCGACTCGCTTGTGTTGGAGGGGCCAAACTTCTATAGCTTCAACGAATGAGTCATGACTAGGGCGCTATAATCATCGCGTCCCTGCGACGTGCACCCCACCCATCAAAAAATCCGAGTCTCGATGCCCACGCTCTATCATCACCCCATGTCATCCGCATCACGCTTCGTCCGGTTGATCCTGACGGAGTACGGCTACCAGGCAGACCTGATCGAAGAGCAGACCTGGGAAAAGCGCCGCGACTTTCTGGCGCTCAATCCGGCCGGCACGCTGCCCGTCTATGTCGACGACAGCATGCGGGCGCTCTGCGGCGCCACCGTCATCTCCGAATATCTCGACGAGACCCACGGCGTGTTGAAGCGCGACCGGCGGCTGCTTGCCGAAGACCCGTTCCAGCGCGCCGAAATCCGCCGGCTGACGGAATGGTTCATGGTGAAGATGGAGACCGACGTAACCCGACCGCTGGCGCGCGAGCGCGTCTACAAGCTGCAGATGACCGCCGACCAGGGCGGCGGGGCGCCTGACTCGAAGATCCTGCGCACGGCGCGCGCCAATATTCGCCAGCACATGAAGTACCTCACCTGGCTCTCCGGCTCGCGCCAGTGGCTGGCCGGCGAGCGGATGAGCTATGCGGATCTGGCGGCAGCCGCTTCGATCTCGATCCTCGACTATCTCGGCGAGATCGACTGGACTGAAGCGCCTGTGGTCAAGGACTGGTACCAGCGTCTGAAGTCGCGCCCGTCGTTCCGCCCGATGCTGACCGAGCGCGTGCGCGGCCTGACGCCCGTGTCCCATTACGCCGACCTGGATTTCTGACGAGGGCCCTCCATGCCCGAACGGACGACAGAGGCCAAGGAGTTGAAGCGTCGCGAGACGCTGACGGCCTTCGTCAAGGCCGAAGCGCAGGCGCTCGGCTTCGATCTCTGTCGGATCACCCGGCCTGACAGTATCCCCGATGCGAAAGACCGCCTCGGCGAATTCATCGATGCCGGGCGGCATGGGACGATGGAGTGGATGGCCGAGACGCGCGAGCGGCGCGGCGATCCCCGGACACTGTGGAGCGACGTGAAATCCGTCGTCGTCCTCGCGCTGAACTACGGGCCCGACGAAGACCCGCGCGGCATTCTCGACAAACCCGACAAGGCGGCCATCTCCGTCTATGCCCGCAACCGCGACTATCACGACGTCATCAAGGGGCGGCTGAAGGAGATCGCGACGCGCTTTGCGGCGCGCGCCGGCGCCGACGTCAAGGTGTTCGTCGATACCGCGCCTGTGATGGAAAAGCCGCTGGCGGCGGCCGCCGGGCTCGGCTGGCAGGGCAAGCACACAAATCTGGTCAGCCGCGTGCACGGCTCCTGGCTGTTTCTCGGCTCGATGTTCACCACCGCCGATCTCTCTATGGATACGCCCGAGATCGATCACTGCGGATCGTGCCGCGCCTGTCTCGACGCCTGCCCGACCGACGCCTTCCCGGCGCCCTACCAGATCGATGCGCGGCGCTGCATCTCCTATCTGACCATCGAGCACAAGGGACCGATCGACCCCGCCATCCGTCCGCTGATCGGCAACCGCATCTACGGCTGCGACGACTGCCTGGCCGCCTGCCCGTGGAACAAGTTCGCGCGGGCGGCGTCCGAGATGAAGCTGCAGGCGCGCGAGGATCTGAAGGAGCCGGCGATCGCCGAACTTCTGACACTCGACGACCCGACATTTCGCACCTTCTTCAGTGGCTCGCCGGTCAAGCGCATCGGCCGCGACCGGTTCGTCCGCAACGTGCTGATCGCCGCCGGCAATTCCGGCGATGCCGGGTTCGTCGATCAATGTCGGCTGCTCTCGGCAGATCCCTCACCGGTGGTGCGCGCCATGGCGGTGTGGGCGTTGTCGCGGTTGCTGGAGGCTGGCGAATTCGCGCGGTTTGCGGCACAAAGGCCGAAGGATGAGTCGGACAGCGATGTGCTGAACGAGTGGAGACTGGCAGGAGCGGCGTGATGCATCTGGTGATTTTCGGCTGCGGCTACTCTGGGACGGCGATCGCCAAGGCGTTCCTCGCCGACGGTTTCCGCGTTTCCGGCACCACCCGATCTCAGGAAAAGGCGGCCGCCCTGCGGGCACAGGGCATCGAGACCTTCGTGTTCGACGGCGAGACGCTTGAACCTGCGCTTGTCGACGCCGTTCGCTCCGCCACGCATCTGGTGCAGTCGATCGCCCCGCGCGATGCCGGAGATCCGGTGCTGAAGCTGATGGACGAGCGCATCGGCGATCTCATGCCGCAACTGACCTGGATCGGTTATCTCTCGACCGTCGGCGTCTATGGCGATCACAAGGGCAACTGGGTCGGCGAAGACGTCGCCTGCGTTCCCGTTTCGGGCCGTTCGAAGGAGCGGCTGGAGGCGGAAGCGGCGTGGACGGAGATTGGTGTGCGCCTCGGCATTCCCGCCGCCGTGCTGCGGCTGTCCGGCATCTACGGTCCCGGGCGCAACGCCTTCGTCAACCTCGCGCGTGGCACGGCGCGGCGGCTGATCAAGAAGGATCAGGTGTTCAACCGCATCCGCGTCGAGGACATCGGCGCCAGCACGCGCTTTCTTGCCGAATGCAAACTCGGCGGCATCTATAATGTGACAGACGACCGGCCGGGTCCGCCGCAGGACGTGATCGTCGAGGCCGCACGGCTGATGGGCGTTGAGCCGCCGCCGGAACAGGCGTTCGAAACGGCGGAACTGACGCCGATGGCACGCTCCTTCTACGGCGAGAACAAGCGCGTCTCGAATGCCCGGCTAAAGGCCTCGGGCTTCGTGTTTTCGTTCCCGGAATATCCGATGTCACTCGCGCAGTTGTTGCAGGGAGACCGCTGGCGCGGCTGACCGGTCCGGCTTCGTTTTGGGCTTTGTGACGATCATATCGCATGCGATGAAACGGTAGGAAATTCCTACTTTTACGGCATTCCGTTAAAACTTGGCGCCAAATTTGGGCATGCGGCCTTGGAAATTGCCCAAATGGGGCGAGAATTATGGCGCGCGCGCAAAATTATTTTCGCTGTTTTTGTGATCGCGCCACGTTGCGCGGCCGTTCCGCAAAAAATGTTCTAATCTTACTTGATTCAATTGCACTTTTTTTATCGATCAGCGCTTGACGCCCTTTCGAATCATTCGCCAGCTCATCACAAATATTTCAATTTGTAATATTCCGTGATCGTATACGGCACTTTTTCGCCACTTTTGAACGGATTTAAGCCCCCGCCGCCCACAAGGCGTAAGTTCAATAGTCGAGGGACAACCCGTTTTGAAGAAACTCAGCCGTTCTATTATCGCTGTCGCAACTATAGCAGCCTGTTCTACCATCCTTCCGATGGAAGGAAATGCTGCAAACGGTTGTGGTGGCGCTTCGTGGTACGCACTGCACTCCAAAACCGCTTCCGGGGAACGTATGAACCCCACCGTCAATACTGCCGCGCATCGCTCGCTTGCCTTCGGCACCAAGGTGAAGGTCACCAACCGCAACAACGGCCGCAGCGTCGTCGTTCGCATCAACGATCGCGGCCCATTCATCCGCGGCCGGGTTCTCGATCTTTCCCGCGCGGCCGCCAGCAACATTGGCATGGTCAGCAGCGGCACCGCCAAGGTCTGCTACGAAGTGATCAGCTAAACCCTTCGATACGCACCGCTTGCTCTTGCCGCCAATCGCGGATACCACGCGGTTGAGACTTGTGTACCATCTGCTGCGTCTGTCGCGCTTCCTGCGGATCGTTCACAAGCCCGGTTTTTACCCAGGCTATAGGAGCGTTGTGAATGCGATTGGGCGGTAGGCTCGAAGGGGCAATTTCGGTTCTGGACGATATCGATGCCCGCAGACGGCCTGTCGCCGATGCTCTCAAGGATTGGGGCCTCGCGCACCGGTTCGCCGGCTCCGGCGATCGCGCCGCAATCGGCAACATCGTGTACGACGCGCTTCGCATGCGGCTTTCACATGCCTGGCTGATGGACGACGACAGCGCATCGGCGATTGCCCATGCCGTCATGTTCCGCCAGTGGGGGTTCACGCCCGAGACGCTTGCCGCCGAGCTTGTCGATGACAAGTTCGCTCCGGCGCCTCTGTCCGAGACAGCACTCTTGGCATTCCAGTCCCGCAATCTCTCCGATGCTCCTTCTCATATCCAGGGCGATATCCCCGAGTGGATCCAGCCGACATTCGAGACGGCCTTTGGCGACACATGGCTCGCCGAAGCTCAGGCTTTGGCCGAACGGCCGACGCTCGACCTCCGCGCCAACATCCTGAAGGCCACCCGCGAAAAGGCCGTCAAGGCGCTCGATCGGTCCGGCGCGCAGGACGCGAAGATCGCGCGATACGGCATCCGGATTGCCGCCGGCGAGGGTGCGTCCCGTCTACCCAACGTGACAGCCGAGCTTTCGTTCCAAAAAGGCTGGTTCGAGGTTCAGGACGAAGGATCACAGATCGTTGCCGATCTGGTGCTGCCGCAGGAGGGCGACCAGGTTCTCGATTATTGCGCCGGTGGCGGCGGCAAGACGCTGGCGCTTTCGGCCGCGATGCACAACAAGGGCCAGGTTCACGCCTACGATGCTGACCGCAAGCGGCTGGCGCCGATCATCGAGCGGCTGAAGCGCGCCGGCACCCGCAATGTCCAGGTGCACGATAATGCCAAGGCACTGCAGAGCCTCGAAGAGCGTTGCGACAAGGTGCTGGTCGACGCGCCCTGCACCGGCACCGGCACATGGCGCCGCCGCCCCGACACCAAATGGCGCCTGAACGCCAAGAACCTCGACGAGCGGACGGCGCAGCAGCAGGATGCGCTGAAGCAAGCGAGCGCCTATGTGCGCCGTGGCGGCGAGCTGATCTACGTGACCTGCTCGGTGTTGCCGCAGGAAAACGAGGAACAGGTTCGCGCCTTCACCGCGGCCGATCCGGAGTTCGAAATTGCAAGCGCGCTTACCGGCTGGGATCAACTGTTCGGCAAGGATAGTCCACGGCCGCGCTCGTCCGACGGCAAGACCGTGACGCTGACGCCCGCTTCCACCGATACCGATGGCTTCTTCTTCTGCCGGATGCAGCGCAAGGGCTGAAACGCCTGAACGTCAGTGCGGCGCCCGCAGCGGATATTGATGCCGCGGCGGGATCAGGTGATGCAGCACACCGATCGCGATCAGCAAGGCGCTGCCCAGCCCGACGATCAGAAACAAGGTCGGCCCGCCAAGATGCGAGCCGAACGCCACCAACGGCACGGCGCCGGCCGGCGGATGGGTGACGCGTAAAAGCAGCATGCCGGCGATGGTCAGGCCCACCGCGATAGCTGCGACCCACCAGAGACCCGGAAACAGGGACACGGCCAGACCGCCGATCAAGGCGGCGAGGAGATAGCCGCCAAGCACGTTGGCCGGCTGTGCCAGCGGGCTCTTGGGTTGACCGAAAATCAGCACGGCAGTGGCGCCGAACGGCGCGATCAGCAACGGAATACCCGTCAGAACCGTCAGCGCGCCGACGGATCCCATGCCAACCATGGCGCCGATACCGGATTTCAGGTGAAGGTGAGCAGCACCTTTCGGTTCGTGCCGATGGGTGAAATGCTTGATGTGGCGACGCATAGGCGATCTGTCCGGACAATGTTTGTGCAATTGCACAATTTCCTATCCATTTTCTGCCGATTTTCCAAGCAAATCGAATCCGATCCAATGGCTTTCGGCGCATTTCCTTCCTTAAAATCATTCCAAACTAGAGTGTTTGACACAACTTTGCTTTTGCGCGAAGAAATCTTCGCCGGACTTCAGACGGAACGTCCGTCACAGGAGAGGATCCCATGAAACTCAACAAGCAATTCTACGCAGCGCTGGCGCTGGCGATCGCCCCAATCGCCGTGTCCGCCATTCCGGCCCACGCGGCGACGGATGCTGCGGCTGTGGTCAAGCATTACACCGAAATCGCCCACGCCAAGTATGAGGACTCGCTGACGACGGCTAAGGCCCTCGACGCGGCAATCGACGCGTTCCTGAAGGAGCCGACCGACAAGACGCTGGCTGCCGCCCGCGCCGCATGGGTCAAGGCCCGCGTGCCCTACCAGCAGACGGAAGTCTACCGCTTCGGCAACCCGATCGTCGACGATTGGGAAGGCAAGGTGAACGCCTGGCCACTCGACGAAGGCCTGATCGACTATGTCGACGCCTCCTACGGCACCGAAAGCGACGAGAATTCGCTCTACGTCGCCAACGTCATTGCCAACAAGACCATCAAGATCGACGGCAAGGATGTCGATGCCTCGAAGCTGACGCCCGAGTTTCTCTCCGGCACGCTGGCCGAAGCCGGCGGCATCGAAGCCAACGTCGCGACCGGCTACCACGCGATCGAATTCCTGCTCTGGGGCCAGGACCTGAACGGCACCGGCCCAGGCGCCGGCAACCGGCCAGCCACCGACTACGACCTCAAGAATTGCACGCACGGCAATTGCGACCGCCGCGCAGAATATCTGAAGTCCGCGTCGACGCTGCTCGTTTCCGACCTGCAGGAGATGGTCAGCAACTGGACGCCGGATGGCGCCGCCACCAAGAATGTCGAAGCCGATCCGAAGGCTGGCCTCGTCGCCATCCTCACCGGCATGGGCTCTCTCTCCTACGGCGAACTGGCCGGCGAGCGCATGAAGCTCGGCCTGATCCTGCACGATCCCGAGGAAGAGCATGATTGCTTCTCCGACAACACCTACAACTCCCACCTCAACGACGCGATCGGCATCGCTGCCGCCTATAGCGGCAACTACACCCGCGTCGACGGTACGAAGCTGAAGGGTCCGTCGCTGCACGATCTCGTCGCCGCCAAGGACAAGAAGCTCGACAAGGAAATGACCGGCAAGCTCGACACGACGCTGAAGGCCATGAACGTCATGGCCAAGCGCGGCCAGAACGTCGAGAAGTATGACCAGATGATCGGCGAAGGCAACAAGAAGGGCAACGCTGTTGTCCAGGCTGCCATCGACGGCCTCGTCGACCAGACCAAGTCGGTGCAGCGCGTCATCGCGGCACTTGACCTCGGCACGGTCAAGCTTGAAGGTTCCGACAGCCTGGATAATCCTGGCGCGGTCTTCAAATAAGTTGAAAAGGCGGGCCGCTTCGCACGAGGCGGCCCGAACTCTGACATGTTGCCTTTCCCGGCCCGTCGTCTTCTGCTGAGCGCAGCTGCCTGCGCCACGATCGCCGGTTTTTCCGCCGCCCTCGCGGCCAATCTCGATCTCCCGACCAAGCGCACCGACCTGACGGAGGCCGACGCCAAACGCGTGGCCGACGTGACGCGGCCGACCACAGATTTTTCCAAGGCCGAGCAGTACGAGGCGATGCAGGCGGGCGGCGCGACGTCGATCGATCCTGTCACGCAGGATTCGTTCTCGCATATCTCGGCGACCATCCCGTTCGAAGAGGAGCAGCCGTTCCGGCTCGGAAACGCGCTGTTCAAGAAGCTCTGGGTGTCCGCGCCCTCCTCGACGCAGGCCTCCGATGGGCTCGGACCGCTGTTCAACGCGCGCTCGTGCATGAGCTGTCACGTCAACGACGGGCGCGGCAAGCCGCCGGAAGGCGGGGTCAGCGCCACGTCGATGTTCCTGCGCCTGTCGCGGCCGGCGGCGACGCCCGAGGAGCAGCGCGCAATAGCAAGCGCCGAGATCGTCAATTTCCCCGATCCCATCTACGGCCACCAGCTGCAGGATCTCGCCGTGCCCGGCCTGCCCTCCGAGGGGAAGATGGCGATCCGCTACAGCGAGGAGCCGGTGACGCTTGCCGGCGGCGAGATCGTTTCGCTGCGACGTCCGACTTACGCCGTCACCAATCCCGGCTACGGGCCGCTCGATCCGACCACGACGCTGTCGCCACGCGTAGCGCCAGCGATGATCGGGCTGGGGCTGATCGAGGCCATTCCGGAAGCCGATATCCTTGCCCATGCCGATCCAGAGGACCGGGATGGCGACGGCATTCGCGGCCACGCGCAGATCGTGCGCGACCACCGAACCGGAAAGATCGCGCTTGGCCGCTTCGGCTGGAAGGCGCAGAATTCAAGCGTGCGCGACCAGACCGCCGATGCCTTTTCCAACGATATCGGCATCTCCACGCCCGACCGGCCGGATGCGCATGGCGACTGCACGGCGGCCGAGACCAAATGCCAGGCAATGCCAACCGGCGTGCAGAAGCGTCTCGGAAACGAGGAAGCGCCGGGGCCTATTCTCGACCTCGTGACCTTCTACTCCGCAAACCTCGCCGTACCGGCGCGGCGCAAGGCGAGCTTTCCCGAAACGCTCAAGGGCAAGGAGATACTCTACGAGAGCGGCTGCACCGCCTGCCACGTGCCGAAGTTCGTCACCCGCCGCGACAGCCTCGACAAGGCGCAGTCCTTCCAGCTGATCTGGCCCTATTCCGACTTCCTGCTGCACGACATGGGCGAAGGGCTGGCCGACGGACAACAGGTGGGACTTGCAAGCGGACGTGAATGGCGCACGCCGCCGCTATGGGGTATAGGTCTGACGAAGACCGTCAGCGGACACAGCTTCTTCCTTCACGACGGCCGTGCCAGAAACCTCACCGAGGCCATTCTCTGGCATGGCGGCGAGGCGCAGAAGGCGCGTGACGCGTTTGCATCCCTGCCCGAGGGTAACAGGCAGGCACTGATTACATTTCTGGAGTCTCTTTGATGCGCCTTTGGCAACCTCTCGTTCTCTCGCTCGCTCTTGCCTCCTCTGCCCTTGCCCAGACGACCCCTGCCCCGGCTGCTCCTTCCAAGACTGCTCCGGCCCAGACTGCCCCCGCCGCTCCTGCCCAGGCCGGCACACCGCAGGCGGGACTGAACGAGGATGCCGTTCCGGCGGTCATGCAGCGCGCCGTCGACGAGGTGATCCGGCCCGGCTACCGCAATGCGCAGCAGGCGGCGGCGCGGCTGACGACGGCGATGAAGGATCTGTGCGAGGGCGGCACGCCGCAGAGTCTCGACAAGGCGAAATCGGCCTTCGACGACGTGATCCGCTACTGGTCGGCGATCGAGATGGTGCAAGTCGGGCCTGTGATCCAGGACAATCTTTTTGAACACGTGCTGTTCTACCCCGACCGCAAGGGCGTTGGCCTCCGGCAGGTGCAGACGCTGATCGCCAAGGGCGATCCGAAGGACACCACCGTCGATGCGATCGCCGCCAAGAGCGTGGCGCTGCAAGGGCTGACGGCGCTCGAATACGTGCTCTACGGTTCCGGCTCCGAGGATCTGACGGCGCAGAAGAATAGCTTCCGCTGCCAGTACGGCGCAGCCGTTGCCGGCAACATCCAGCGCGAAGTTAGCGAAGTCGTTGCCGCCTGGGAAAAGCCGGATGGCATTCAGGGCAGCTGGAAGCATCCGGGCCTGCAAAGCCCCGACTTCATGGACAACAAGGAAGCCGTGACCGCGCTGCTCGGCATTCTCGTGCACGGCGCCGAGAATGTTCGCGACCAGCGGCTCGAGCAGTTCTACAAGGGCAAGGATTCGACGCCGCGGCCGCGGATGGCGATCTACTGGCGTTCGAAGAACACCTGGAAGTCGATGACATCAAATATCGAGGGCCTGCGCACGCTGTGGCAGAAGGCCAACATGGCCGACCTCCTGCCTGCCGACAAGAAGCCGGTGGCTGACGAGATCGATGCCAGGTTCAAGGCCCTGCTGGACACCGTTCCGAAGCTCAACCCCGACATCGATGCCGCCACAGGCGCGGCCGAGAAGGCCAAGCTCGACCAGCTGTTGGTCGATACGCGCGACTTGGTGACCACGATCAGCGACGAATACGGCGCGGCAATCGGCCTTTCGGCTGGCTTCTCCTTTTCCGACGGCGACTGATCCGATGATCAGGAGTGCCGCGATCGACCGGCGCAGTTTCATCAAGGCGGCCGGCCTGACGTTTCTGGCCGGCCTTCCCCCGCGCGCGCTGATGGCGCTTGAGCGGGCCGACGCGGTCTACGCCTCCGGCCTCAGGCAGGCGAACGGCGACTATGCCGTGGCAACGGTGACCGAGCGCGGCGAGATCGTCGACCAGGTGGCGTTGCCGGCGCGCTCGCACGGCATGGCCTTCAGCCCGGCAACCGGGAAGACCGTCGCCTTCGCGCGACGGCCCGGCACCTATGCTGTGATTTTCGATCCGCACGGCAAGGCGGAGCCGATCGTCATCACCGCCGCCGACAACAGGCACTTCTACGGCCACGGCGCGTTTTCGCCCGACGGCCGCATCCTCTATGCCAGCGAGAACGACTTCGACGCCAATCGCGGCATGATCGGCCTCTATGACGCCACCAACCGGTTCGCGCGCATCGGCGAGTTCGAGACCTTCGGCGTCGGGCCGCACGACATGACCGTTTCCGACGACGGCAGGATGTTGATCGTTGCCAATGGCGGCATCGAAACGCATCCGGATTTCGGCCGCACCAAGCTCAACCTGACCAGCATGCAGCCATCGCTGACATTGATCGATGCCGCCACCGGGGCGCTGATCGAGAAGCACGCGCTGCCGGCCCAATGGGCGCAGGTCTCGACCCGGCATGTCGATATGGACGACAGCGGCCGCATCTGGTTTGCCTGCCAGTACGAGGGCCACCGCAACGACCTGCCGCCGCTCGTCGGTTCCTTCGCGCGCGGCGAGGATATCCGCTTCGTCGACCTGCCGGAGGAGACGACGCGGCGGCTGGCCAACTATGTCGGCGCCATCGCCGTCAACCGCCGCGACGGGCTGGTCGGCGTGACCTCGCCGAAGGGCGGGGCGTCGGTGACGATCGATGCCAGGACCGGCCGGGTGCTGCGCGAAGAGATCGTGCCTGATGCCGCCGGCATCGCGCCGGCCCGATCGGGCTTCGCGGTGTCGTCCTATGACGGCGATTTTCTCGGGGCGCACAGCAATGTCGCCTGGGATCAGCACATCATAAGGATCGCGCCGTCACGACGCGTGTGACCAGGTTTTCTGCTCCGCGCCGATCATCGTCGCCACCGCCTTCGCCGCATCCGTGAGCCAACCCGGCTTGCGCGCGCCGAGATCCTTGGTGATCGCCGCGCCGGAGGCCGGGTCATTGGCGTGGCAATTGCCGATCTCGAAGCCCATCAGGTCGAGCATGTCGGGCGACAGCAGCAGATCCGGATTGCGATCGATCTCGATCTTGGTGCTGCTCGGCGACAGGCGCCGGACCAGCACGGCGCCGACCAGCCGGTAATGCGGATCGGGCGAGCGCATGCGGCCGGCGGCGATCTCCGTGGCATGGATGGCGCGATCGCCTGTGGCATGGGCGAGCGACCATGCCGATTGCAGCATGGCCTTCGCCTCGCGCAGCACCGGGCCGCCCTGCCAGTCGGTATAGGCGATGAAACGCGGGCGGCCGAGGCTACCGGTGCCGGCGGCACGCGGCTTGGGGACATAGGCGGCGCAGTTTGCGGGCAGCGATGCCGCAAGCGCTTGCGCATAGGCGGCTGGCGCCGGTTTGCTGGGGACCGGCAGCGCCGCAAACTTCTCCCAGAAATCGCGGCGTTCGCTGTCCGGCAAGGTCAGCGCCTTTCGTAGCCACTTATGGTCTCGCTCGAGGACAACGGGCATCGGCGTCCTGATGCCTCTATCATAGCCGGTGAGGACCGATGTCGCGATGGCCTGCGCCGACGGACCGCCGGCGCCGACCGCCAACAGCGCGCTCGCCACCAGCCGGACAAGATCGAGCGCATAGGGCATGACGGCGGCATCGTCGAAATCGTTGGCGCCCCAGACAAGCCGCCCCTCGACATCGCGCCAGGTGCCGAAATTCTCCAGATGCGTGTCGCCGATCGCCAGAACGGTCGGGGCGGATACGAGATCGGGGCAGATGTCGAGGACGGTTTCGGCGAAGCGCCAATAGGTGGCGCGCAGGAAAGCGAAGCTGCTCGAGCGCATCTTCATGTGCTTGCGCAGGAGATCGTCCTCGACGAGATCGCTGCCGAGCTGGCCGCGAAGCCAGCTCTCGTATGACTGTGAAGACTGGATGATGTTTGCCATGGCGCGCCGGTCCGATGTCTGCTTCGTCAAGCATAGGCGGATCGCCGCAGGCGGCAATCGCGATCAAGGCGCGGCAGGTTAAATCGCGGTAAGGTGGCTCTGGCGGGCAAAGCGGCGATGCCCTATCTCCGTCGCATGAACAGAGCCCTGACCTACATCGTCTTCATTGCCATCGCGCTCGGCGGCGGTCTCGCCATCGGCATCAACAATCTTCCCGGCGAGTGGTACCAGTCGCTGGCCAAACCGCCGTTCAACCCGCCGAACTGGGTGTTCGGACCGGCCTGGACGATCCTCTACGTGCTGATCGGCATATCAGGCGCCCGGACCTGGCTGCGCGGTCATCTCTCGGTCGGCATGCTGATCTGGGCCGGGCAGATGGTGGTGAACTTCCTCTGGTCGCCGTTCTTCTTCGGCCTGCAGATGCCGCCGGTGGCGCTTGTCATCATCCTCATCCTGCTGGCGCTGATCCTCGCCTTCATCGGCAACCGCTGGAAGGCCGACCGCGTGGCGGCGCTGCTGTTCCTGCCCTATCTCGCCTGGGTGTCGTTCGCGACACTGCTCAACGGCTCCATCGTCTATCTGAATTGAGGACCGGCGGAGGGGCTGCCGCGCCGGGATGGAATCGTACCCGATAGCCGTCACTTGCGCTTGTCTGGCGCGGCGCAGCATGGCACTTTCGCGCTCGCACGGGGGCAGACATATGAGTGACATCGACAAAGGCGACTTCCAGGAGCGCATCCAGGCCAATTTCGCGCGACAGGCGGCGCTGCACACGATCGGGGCCGAGCTGACGCGCGTGCAGCGGGCGATGGTGGAGATCGAACTGCCGTTCGACGTGAAGCTGACGCAGCAGCACGGCATCCTGCATGCCGGGATCATTTCGGCAGCGCTCGATTCGGCCTGCGGTTTCGCCGCCTACAGCGTCATCGACTCCGACGCCTCGGTTCTGACCATCGAATTCAAGGTCAATCTTCTGTCTCCCGGGCGTGGCGAGCGCTTCCTGTTTCGCGGCGAGATCACCAAGCCGGGAACCAACATCATCGTCGGCGACGGCCGCGGCTACGCGATCGGCGACGGCCCGGCGAAGTTGATCGCCTCGATGACCAGCACCATGATGATCATACGCGGCAGAGAGGGTATTACGGGATGACGTTCGAACTGAAATCGGTTGCCGGCAAGTCCATCCTGTTCGTGATGGCCGCCGAGGCCGAATACGGCCCTTTCCTGCGCTCGCGCTTCGAACCCTTGATGACCGGCGTCGGCCCTGTCGAGGCCGCCGTGGTGCTGACGCGGGCGCTGGCGGCGCTCGAACACGCCGGCGACCTGCCGCAGCTGGTGGTCTCGCTCGGCTCGGCCGGCTCCGCCAGGCTGGAGCAGACGGAGGTCTACCAGGTCACGTCCGTTTCCTATCGCGACATGGATGCCTCCCCACTCGGCTTCGAGAAGGGCCGCACGCCGTTTCTCGACCTGCCTGCCGTGATCGACCTGCCGCTCCGGGTCCCGGGCGTGGCGGAAGCCAGCCTTTCCACCGGCGGCAATGTCGTTTCGGGCGCCGCCTATTCGGCCATCGACGCGGACATGGTCGACATGGAGACCTTCGCCATCCTGCGGGCCTGCCAAGCTTACAAGCTGCCGCTGATCGGCCTGCGCGGGATTTCCGATGGCGTCGAGGAGTTGCAGCACATTTCCGGCTGGACGGAATATCTGCATGTGATCGACAGGAAACTGTCCGATGCCACCGATAGCCTGTTCACGGCGCTTGAAGATGGGGTATTCTGGTTCTAGTCGCTTCGATGGCCTCGAAACCGTCTACATCGCCTGCGAAAGCAGGACAATCAGCACAATAAAATGCCCTTGCGGCGGATTTCCCGCATTGCAAGACCGGGTGCTTTTCATTAAAGGCTCGCCATGACCCAGACAGCACATCCCGACAGCGTTCTCATCGTCGATTTCGGCAGCCAGGTAACCCAGCTGATCGCGCGCCGCGTGCGCGAAGCGGGCGTCTACTGCGAGATCGTTCCCTTCCAGTCCGCCGAAGAGGGTTTTCACCGCCTTCAGCCGAAGGCCGTGATCCTGTCCGGCAGCCCGGCCTCGACGGTCGATGAGGGTTCGCCCCGCGCACCCCAGATCATCTTCGACAGCGGCCTGCCCGTCTTCGGCATCTGCTACGGCCAGCAAACGATGTGCATGCAGCTCGGCGGCAAGGTCGAGAGCGGCCATCACCGCGAATTCGGCCGCGCCTTCCTCGAAGTCGACGAAGACAGCAAGCTGTTCGAGGGCCTCTGGTCGAAGGGATCGCGCCATCAGGTGTGGATGAGCCACGGCGACCGCGTCACGGCACTCCCCGACGGCTTCAAGGTTGTGGCGACCTCGCCGAACGCGCCCTACGCCTTCATCGCCGACGAGAAGCGCAAGTATTACGGCGTGCAGTTCCACCCCGAAGTGGTGCACACGCCTGATGGCGCCAAGCTGATCGGCAACTTCATTCACAACATCGCCGGCATCAAGGGCGACTGGTCGATGTCGGCCTACCGCCAGAAGGCGGTCGACACGATCCGCGAACAGGTCGGCGACAAGCGCGTGCTCTGCGCGCTCTCCGGCGGCGTCGACAGCTCGGTCGCGGCCCTCCTGATCCACGAAGCGATCGGCGACAAGCTGACCTGCGTGCTCGTCGACCACGGCCTGATGCGCAAGGACGAGGCGGCCAATGTCGTCGCCATGTTCCGCGAACACTATAACCTGCACCTGATCCACGTCGACGCTGCCGACAAGTTCATCGGCGAGCTCGAGGGCGTTTCCGACCCGGAGACCAAGCGCAAGATCATCGGCCGGCTGTTCATCGAGACCTTCGAGGAAGAGGCCAAGAAGCTCGGCGGCGCCGACTTCCTCGGCCAGGGCACGCTCTATCCCGACGTGATCGAAAGCGTCTCCTTCACCGGCGGTCCGTCGGTGACCATCAAGTCGCACCACAATGTCGGCGGCCTGCCCGAGCGCATGAACATGCAGCTCGTCGAGCCGCTGCGCGAACTCTTCAAGGACGAAGTGCGCGTGCTCGGCAAGGAACTCGGCCTGCCCGACTCATTCATCGGCCGCCACCCCTTCCCCGGCCCCGGCCTCGCGATCCGCTGCCCGGGCGGTATCACCCGCGAAAAGCTGGAGATTCTGCGCGAAGCTGACGCCATCTATCTCGACGAAATCCGCAAGGCCGGCCTCTACGACGCCATCTGGCAGGCGTTTGCCGTGCTGCTCCCGGTGCAGACCGTCGGCGTGATGGGCGACGGGCGGACTTACGAATTCGTCTGCGCGCTGCGCGCCGTCACCTCCGTCGACGGCATGACGGCGGATTTCTACCACTACGACATGGAATTCCTCGGACGCGCCGCCACCCGCATCATCAACGAGGTGCGTGGCATCAACCGCGTGGTTTATGATGTGACGAGCAAGCCGCCGGGCACGATCGAGTGGGAGTGAGCGATCGCGCTTGAAGGAACAGGAAAGGCGGATTATCTTACGTCCGTCTTACCTTGGGAATTCAAGCCATGGCGCAAAGTGAAACCCTGATCACGACCGTCTCTACCAAGGGGCAGGTCATACTCCCCAAGGCAATCCGCCAGCGGCGGGATTGGGAGGCTGGTACGCGTCTGATCGTCGAAGAGACGTCAGATGGCGTGTTGCTCAAGCGAGCGCCGGCGTTTGCGCCGACGCGACCAGAAGACGTATTCGGCATGCTCGCCTACAAGGGAAAACCGAAGACGTTGGAAGAGATGGATGCTGGAATCGCGTCCGCGGTACGCCGTCGTTATGAACGCAGTTGATACCAATATTGTCGTCCGATACCTAACCGGCGACGATCCGGATCAATCGGCTCGCGCTCGCGAAATCATCAACGGCGGACAGGTTTTCGTTCCAACGACCGTTATACTGGAAGTCGAGTGGGTACTGCGTCATAGCTATGGCTATACGCCCGCAAGAGTCATCGAATCCTTAGAAGCCTTCTGCGGTCTTCCCACAGTGACGCTAAACGACGAGCAGGTGATTTCGGCGGCACTTGATCTTGCGGCCCAAAAGGCTGATCTCGCGGATGCGCTACATTTCTTCGAATGCAGCCATTGCGACGCTTTCGTGACGTTTGACCGAAAGTTCACCAAAATTGCGAGAGCGGCGGGTTACACGACGGTGCGAAATGGATAATCCCGCATAACGGTAAACCGCAGCCGATTACCCCTTCAAAACAACGACTGCTGCACCGGCTTTGGCGGCGCGAGCTTCACACCCTCCAGTTCCAGCATGCGCGCCTTCGATACCGATCCGCCTGGTGCCGAGAAGCCGCCGATCTTGTTGCCGGCGGCGAGCACGCGGTGGCAGGGGATGATCAGGGCGACGGGGTTCTTGGCCATCGCCTGGCCGATGTCGCGGGCTGCTTCCGGGCCGTGGCCGAGCGCCTTGGCCAACGCGCCGTAGGTGGTCGTTTCGCCCCAGCGCAATTGGCGGGCGGCGGCGTAGATGGCGCGGAAGAACTCGTCCTGGCCGTCGAGATCCAGCGTGACACCGGAAAAATCGATCGGTTCGCCGGCGAAATAGCGTTTTACGGCGGCGATGGCCTCAAGCACGGTAGGGGTCGGCGCGGCCGGCTCCGCGTCCGGGATGCGGCGGCGCAGCAGGCGCTCGGTGGCCTCGAAATTGCCTGTCGGCAGCTGGAAGCGGGTGATACCGACGGCATTCCAGGCGACGCCGCAAAAGCCGCCGGCCGTTTCGAAGATGGCGTAGTGGTGTGGTGACTGTCCCATGCCCAGTCCTCCTAACAATCGAAGCTCGCGGCCGTCAAATCCGGCCTCCGCTGAAAATCGTGCGACGGCGGATCGAATTCAACCCGTTTCTTGCGAAGCGTATCCCGCCGGCGACATTTTCCAGCGTTCAGGCGTGGACCTTCACCGGCGGCGTTTCCTTGCTCACCGGCTTCGCCAGATCCGGCCGCAGGCTGGCGAATACGGCTTCGTAGCCGGCGGCGATCTTCTGCGGTTCGTAGCGCCTGGCGGCCTCGAGTGCGGCGCGCGACAGGTCGGGGATGGCTTCGGGATGGGCGGCCATTTCGGCGATCTGCCTGGCCAGCGCCGCGTCGTCGCCCGGATCGAAGAGATAGCCGTCGCTGCCGGGATCGATCGATTCCGGGATGCCGCCGGAGCGGGCGCCGATCACGGGAACGCCTTGCGCGAAGGCCTCGATCACCACGCGGCCGAAAGGTTCGCGAAACAGCGAAGGGACGACCAGCACGTCGATCTGAGGGAAGAAATCATCCGGCTTGGTCCAGCCGAGGAATTTGGTGTTCTCGCTCGGAAACTTCTGCGACAGCGATTTCGAATAGTCGCTCTTCGAGCTGCCGGCGATCATGAAGCGCACGTCGGGATTATCGACCAGCCGATGGGCGGCAAGCGCCAGCGTGTCGAGGCCCTTGACCGGATCATGGACGCCGATGAAGCCGAAGCGCATCGGCCCGACGGGGGCAGCGCGCGGTGCACTGCCGGCGACAGGCGGCACGGCGCCGGGGACGCGGTGGGTGGTCGCGTTCGGAAAGTAATCGTGCTCGGTGTGACGGCCGATGATGAAATCGGTTTCGCCGATCACCGCATCGACATAGCGCGAAAACACCTTCTTGCCATAGGACGAGGCCTGGCAGGAGGAACAGGCGCGCACGCAATTGTCGTCGCCGCGGCGCATGCTGGCCTTCCAGCACAGAAGAAATGCGCTGCGCAGGATATGACAGACCGGCACACCACAGCTTTTGGCGGCGGCCCAGGTGGCGACGTTGATGTTCTCGATGCTGTCGGTCAGCACGATATCCGGCTTGAAGCGGCGGATTTCGCGGCGCATGACGAGATAGGCGCGCGGATTGAAATTCTCCAGCGCATGCCAGATCAGCTTCTTCCAGCCCGGTCGGGGTAGCCTGTAGTTCCAGTCGATGTTAAGCGTCTTCAGCCGGTGCACAGGCACGCCATCATAGATCTCGTGCTTGTCCTCGCCCGCGACGTTGACCACTTCGAGATCGTGACCGGCCGCGAGAAGCAGCTTGGCGATCATCATCGCCGAAATCGGGCCGCCGCCATCGATGAACGGCGGAAAGGCAGCACAGGCCATCAGGATACGCATGACAAAACTCCAGAGCCGGGCAGAGCGGCGACTGTTTGTTCTTCTTTTGTTCTTGATTTCCACTCGGTAGCTGTTACCATCCGCCCATTCCCTGGAGAGTGAGAGGCGGGGCGACGGATCCCGAGATGGCCATGCATGAACAGAACACGCAATCGTCCTTCGACTTCGCTTGCCCAAGCATGCAGCCGCAATCGTCAAGATTTGGCAAAGAAAACCTGTTTTTCGCGATATTGCCGGATCGCGAGGCAATCGCCGCCTGCATCGACGTGCAGGACCGGCTGAAAAACCGACACCTGCCCTTCGCCACGCCGCGACCGCGCGAGCGCCTGCATGTCTCGCTCTATCATGTCGATCAGGGCATGAAGATACCGGACGCGGTGATCTTCGCGGCCTGCCGAGCAGCGGGCGCCATCGATGCCTGCCAGTTCGAGCTCGGCTTCGACCATGTCGCGACCTTCACGTCGTCGGTGCGCAACGCCATCGTGCTCGCCGGCAATGGCGGCCGCGAACTGTTGCGGCAGTTGCATGTCAGGATCGGTATCGAGATGCACCATATCGGCGAAAGTGCGCGAATCCGGCCCGACTTCCAGCCGCATGTGACGCTGTTCTACGACAGCGACACGGTGCCGAAGACGACGCTGGAAAAGCCGGTGAGGCTCACTGCCCGCGAGTTCGTGCTGCTGCACCATCGACCCGGCGAAAGCGACTATGAGCAACTCGGTCGCTGGCCGCTGCAGGCGCGCGGATAACGGCTTGCCTCGACCGCCGGAAGTCGCTTAAAGCTGCGGCAGAGACAATGGCAGCGGAGACACAGATGGACACGTCCGAGATCATCCTTTCCGGCGATACCGCCGGGATCGAATGGCGGCTGCCGGTGCTGCGCTTCAAGGGCAGCGACCCGAAGGCGCCAAAAATCTACATCCAGGCGGCATTGCACGCAAACGAGCTGCCGGGCACGGCGCTTGTTCATTTTCTCTGCGAAATGCTGCGCGAGGCGGACGCCGCGGGCCGTATCCGCAGCGACATCACCATCGTGCCGCATGCCAATCCGATCGGCGCGTCGCAATCGCATTTCGGCGAGCTGCAGGGCCGCTTCGATCTCGGCACCCGCACCAATTTCAACCGCGACTTTCCGCTGATCTCGGTTGGAGATCGCGATACGCTGATCGAGGACCTCGATCGCCATGGCGCCGTCGACCGGCTGAAGCGGCAGCTGATGCATATGGCGCTCGGCTGCGATCTGGTGATCGATTTGCATTGCGACGATGAATCGCTGCAATACGCCTATATCGACGACGCCTTCTGGCCGGAGGCCGCCGATCTGGCCTCGGCGCTCGACATGGAAGCGGTGCTTCTATCGGACGGCGAAAGCTCGGCCTTCGAGGAAGCGGTCGGCTATGCCTGGAAGCATGAGACGTCGGAGAAGAAAAAACAGCTGCCCGGCAAGCTTTCGGTTACCGTCGAACTGCGCGGCATGCGCGACGTCTATCCGGAGATGGCGCGCAAGGATGCCGAGGGGCTGTTTAAGTTTCTCGCCGGCCGCGGCGGCATCGATGCGCCGGTGGCGCTTGCCCCGTTCACCGGCCCCGCCGTGCCGCTCGACAATATCGAGATGATCCGCGCGCCGCAGGCCGGCACCGTGCTGTTTCACCGCAATATCGGCGAACAGGTCGAAGAGGGTGCGCTGCTGGCGACCATCCTCACCCGTCCGGGCCAGCCCGACGGCACAATCGAGGTGCGCGCGCCGCAGGCCGGGCTGATCGTCACACGCACGTCGGCCCGCCTCGTGCGCCGCCGCGCCGACCTGATGAAGATCGCCTGCAGGAGCGCCAGCAAGGCGTCGCGCAAGCCGGGCGCGCTGGAAAACTGAGCGAGAGAAGAAAATGACCGTCACCATCTACGGCATCAAGAACTGCGACACGATGAAGAAGGCCCGCACCTGGCTGGAAGCGCATGACGTCGCCTATGATTTCCACGATTACAAGGCGTCGGGCATCGACCGGGCGCATTTGGAAAAATGGGTGACGGAAGCCGGTTGGGAAACGGTGCTCAACCGCGCCGGCACCACCTTCCGCAAGTTGCCGGACGAGGCGCGCGTCGATCTCGATGCGGACAAGGCGATCGCGCTGATGCTGGAACAGCCGTCGATGATCAAGCGGCCGGTGCTGGAGGCTGACGGCACGCTGACGATCGGGTTCAAGCCCGAGATCTACGGCAGCGTTTTCAAGGGCTGAGCCGATGTCGAAAACCACGCGTGCCACGCAGATTCTTGCCAAATCAGGCGTCGCCTTCACGGTCCACACCTACGATTACGACCCGAATGCCGAGCGCATCGGCCTGCAGGCGGCTGAAGCGATCGGCGAAGCGCCGCATCGGGTGCTGAAGACGCTGATGGCCGAGGTGGACGGCAAACCGGTCTGCGTCGTCGTGCCGTCCGATCACGAGGTCAGCATGAAGAAGCTGGCCGCCGCCTTCAAGGGCAAGTCGGCCAGCATGATGAAACCCGGCGATGCCGAGCGCCTGACCGGATACCATGTCGGCGGCATCAGCCCGTTTGGCCAGAAGAAACTGGTGCCAACGGCGATCGAGGAAGCAGCGCTCTCCGAGCCGCTGGTCTACATGAACGGCGGCCAGCGCGGGCTGCAGGTGCGGCTTGATCCGAAGGACGCGCTTGATGTGCTCAAGGCAGTGGCGGCGGCGCTGGTGGCGTGATCGCCCGAGATTGACAAGCCGCGAGCTTCAATTTCGCCTTAAACAGGTCTAAGTCTCTCCGCCTGTCCGTTCGTTTCAGAAGGTGATCGATCATGAACTACATGCCGCAGGGCGAAAACGCCGTGGACCCCATCAAGCTCGACAAGCTGGCCGAAGTCGCCGTCAAGGTCGGGCTGCAGCTGAAGAGCGGGCAGGATCTCGTCATCACCGCGCCCGTCGTGGCGCTGCCGCTGGTCCGCCAGATCACCAAGCATGCCTACATGGCCGGCGCAGGATTGGTCAGCGCCTTCTATTCCGACGAGGAATCGACGCTGGCGCGCTATCAATACGGCAACGACCAGAGCTTCGACCGGGCATCCGGCTGGCTCTACGAGGGCATGGCGAAGGCCTATGAGAATGGTGCTGCCCGGCTTGCTGTCGCCGGCGACAACCCGATGATGCTATCGGAACAGGACCCGTCGAAGGTCAGCCGCGCCAACCGCGCGACGTCTGCCGCCTACAAGCCGGCGCTGGAGAAAATCTCCAACTTCGACATCAACTGGAACATCGTCTCCTACCCGAACCCGGCCTGGGCCAAGCTGGTTTTCCCCGGTGATCCCGAGCCGATCGCGGTCGCGAGACTCGCCAAGGCGATCTTCGCCGCTTCGCGCGTCGATGTTGAGGACCCGATCGCGGCCTGGGCCGAGCACAACGCCAATCTCGCCAAGCGGTCCGGCTGGCTGAACGGCCAGCGCTTTTCGGCGCTGCATTTCACCGGCCCGGGCACCGATCTGACGGTGGGGCTTGCGGACGGCCACGAATGGCATGGCGGCGCATCGACCGCCAAGAACGGCATCACCTGCAACCCGAACATTCCGACCGAGGAGGTGTTCACCACGCCGCATGCGCTGCGTGTCGAGGGTTACGTGTCGAGCACCAAGCCGCTGTCGCACCAGGGGACGCTGATCGACAACATCCGGGTGAAATTCGAGGGCGGCCGGATCGTCGAGGCGAAGGCTTCGCGCGGCGAAGAGGTGCTGAACAAGGTGCTGGATACCGACGAGGGCGCGCGGCGGCTGGGCGAAGTGGCGCTGGTGCCGCATTCTTCGCCGATCTCGGCCAGCGGCATCCTGTTCTACAACACGCTGTTCGACGAAAACGCCTCCTGCCATATCGCGCTCGGCCAGTGCTATTCGAAATGCTTCCTCGACGGCGCCAAGCTGAGCCAGGAGCAAATCAAGGCGCAGGGCGGCAATTCCAGCCTGATCCACATCGACTGGATGATCGGCTCCGACAAGGTTGATATCGACGGCATCAACGCGGACGGATCGAAGGTTCCTGTCATGCGGAAGGGCGAATGGGCCTGACGCCGCTGGCGGGCGGCATCATCACCCGCTGACCGAACCAGACGCTCGCCAGCACCATTGCGACACCGCAACGCTGAGCGGGCGTCAACGATTGCCCGAGCGCCTGCCAGCCAATCAGCGTGGCGACGACGGGGCTGAGGAAGCCGAGCGACGCCGCGGCCGATGGCTCGATGCGCGCAAGGCCGCGAAACCAGAGGATATAGGTCAGCGCCGCGCCGATCAGGCCAAGCCAGGCGAGACCCAGCAGGTTGGTCATCGTCGGCATCGGCAGCGCCGGCTCCACCAGCAACGCCACGGGGACCAGCAGCAGACCACCCGCCGTCAGCTGCCACGCGGTGAAGGCGAGGCTTGAAACATCAGGCGTCCAGCGGCGGGTCAGCACCGTGCCGCAGGCCATGGAGGCGGCACCGGCAAGGCCCGCGGCGATGCCGACCGGATCGAGCGCCGCACTCGGCGTCAGCACCAGAAGCGCGACGCCCGCGATTCCGATAACACCGGCGACCACCGCCAGCGGCCGGATCGCCCTCCCCAGCACGAGACGCGACAGCATGATGACGATGAGCGGCTGGACGGCGCCGACCGTGGCGGCGACACCGCCCGGCAGACGATAGGCGGAGACGAACAGCATGGCCCAGAAGAACGAGAAGTTCAGCGCGCCGAGCACGAAGGCGCGGAACCACCATATCCCTTGCGGCAGCTTTCTCACGATCGCCAGCAGCAACAGGCCGGCCGGCAGCGCGCGCAGCAGAGCGATCGTCAGCGGATAGCCGTGCGGCAGGTATGCCGTCGTGACGAAATAGGTGCTGCCCCAAATGGCCGGCGCCGATGCGGTTGTCAGAACGTCGGCGACGTAAGTCGAATTTCTCTTCATATCAAGTATCTCTAACTCAAGATAAAACAAGCTTACGCTCATTTATCTTGACGTCAAGATAGTTTGTTGGCAGATATTTCTAGACAGGAGAGATATCAAATGGACCGCGTCGACAGGATTTTGCAGCAATGGGCCAACGAGCGGCCGGATCTCGACACCGGGGCGATGGGCATTCTGGGGCGGATGAAGCGGCTGACGACGCATCTCGGCCGCGAGGTCGAGCAGGTGCTGCAGACCCACGGCCTGTCGTCATCGGCCTTCGACGTGCTGGCGACGCTGCGGCGCTCGGGCGCTCCGCACCGGCTTTCGCCCGGCGACCTGCTCGAGATGACGATGGTGAGCTCCGGCACGATGACCAATCGCATCGACCAGCTGGAAAAGGCGGGGCTCGTCGCCCGCGTCGTTCACCCGGAGGATCGGCGCAGCGTGCTGATCGCGCTGACGGACAAGGGACTGAGGGTCGTCGACGAGGCCGTCGGCGCGCATGTCGCCAATCAGCAGCGGCTGACGGCGTCGCTCAATGACGCCGAAAAGGCGGCACTCGACGCGCTGCTGCGAAAATTCCTCGCGGCCTTCGAATGAAGGCCCTTCATCAGCGGTAGTAGATGACGTGGCCGCCATTCAGTGCGGTGACGACCTCGACCACATTCTTGAGCGCGATGCGGCGGGCCTCTATCGCCTGCATCAGGCGCGGATCGCCGCTGACTTTCGCCTGCGCCTTGCGGATCATCGAGGGCATGGGGTGCTTCAGCTGCAGCGGCAGCGGCTGGTCGTACTGCGATTGCGAGGTCAGCCGGATCGCCGTCACGCCGTCATTGTAGGCCTTGCCGAAAATGACCTGAGACAGCGCTGACTGCTCAGCGAGCGCAGGGGTCACGGATAGCGCGCCGGATACGATCCCAATCGCCGTGAGGGCAAGCAAAACTCTCTTCATCTCATTGTCTCCAAACGCGCGGCCAGCGTCGTCACGCGGCATCATCACAGTGTAGATAGGGGGCGAATGGCCGCTTTTAAACGGCAGCCAGAATCATGGTGCTCAGAACAGGCTGCCCTGCTTCGGTGGCGCGGCTGGTTCCGAAGATTTCGCACCGCGCTTCCTGGCACTCGCCGGCGGCTCGCCGCCCTCGGTGGTGATGGCGCCGATGCGGCCGTCGGAAAACTCGATCGAGATGCCAGCCCCTGCCGACAGCATCGCCGCCTGCGAGACCGGCCGGTTCTCCTCGTCGCGGATCACGGCATAGCCGCGCTTCAGCACGTTCTTGTAGGACAGCGACTGCAGGATCCGCTCCTGCGCCTGCAGATCGCCGCGGGCGCGCGCCAACTGGTGGCGGACGGCGGTGTCTGCGTTGCGCGACAGATTGGCGAGACGGTCGCGCATTCGCGATGTCTGCGTCCGCAGCCGCGCCGGCAACGAGGCGAAGACGGCATCGGCGCGGCCGACCCGCGACTTCGAGCGATCGAGCAGCCGTTCGACGGTGCGCTCGGCCCGCGTCATACGCTCTGCCAGCATCTGGCGTTTCTCGGCGATGCGGTTCGACAGCATGTCGGGACGCAGATGCGCGGCGGTCTTCTCGAAGCTGCGGCGCTTGTTCAGCGTGTTGAGCTCCAGCCCGCGACCGAGGCCTGCGGCCACCTCGTCGAAACGGCGGCGCGGCAGCGCCAGCAGCTGGTCGAGCGAGGGTAGCGCGCGCATCAGCGCCCGCACAGCCTGCCGACGATGGTCCATCTGCCTTGTCGTGCTTCCCTGCAGCCGGGCAGAGAGCTGCGCGAGCTGCGCTTCGAGCTCGGCCTTGACAGGCACCGCCATTTCGGCGGCACCCGTCGGCGTCGGGGCGCGGATATCGGCGGCGTAGTCGATCAGCGTCCAGTCGGTCTCGTGGCCGACGGCCGAGATCAGCGGAATCGCGCTTTCGGCGGCGGCGCGCACGACGATCTCGTCGTTGAAACTCCACAGATCCTCGAGGCTGCCGCCGCCACGGGCGACGATCAGCACATCCGGCCGCGGGATGGCGCCATCGGGATCGAAGCCATTGAAGCCACGAATGGCATTCGCCACCTCCTCGCCGGAGCCCTCGCCCTGCACCTTGACCGGCCAGACGACCACATGTACGGGGAAGCGATCGGCGATGCGGTGGAGAATATCGCGGATGACGGCGCCGGTCGGGGACGTGACGACGCCGATGACGCGCGGCATGAAGGGCAGCGGTCGCTTGCGGGCGGGGTCGAACAGACCTTCGGCGCCAAGCTTGCGCTTGCGCTCCTCGATCAGCGCCATCAGCGCCCCGGCGCCGGCCGGCTCCAGCGTCTCGATAACGATCTGGTATTTCGACGAGCCCGGGAAGGTGGTGACCTTGCCGGTCGCGATCACCTCCATGCCCTCTTCCGGGCGGAATTTCAGCCGCGAGAACGTGCCCTTCCAGATCACCGCATCGATACGCGAGCGATCGTCCTTCAGCGAGAAATAGGCATGGCCCGACGAATGCGGGCCGCGATAGCCTGAGATTTCGCCGCGCACGCGCACCTGGTCGAACGCCGTCTCGACGGTCCGCTTGATCGAACCCGACAGTTCCGACACCGAATATTCGGTGAGATTGCTCGGCGAATCATTGTCGAAGATGCTGCTCATGCAACCTTTCTAGCCGAAACGAAGCGCAAGCGCAGCCCGGGATACGGGGAGGTTCAAGCACCAATATTGATCCGTCTCGGCATGACGAGCAAGACGTTATCGGCACCTTTTCAGAGGCTTGCACGCGGCACAGGCGCGCTCCGGCGAAATATCGGCCCTTCGATTTTCCCCGTTTTCCGGTTCGGCGCCATCATGGCGGGAACAACCAAGGAGTTCCCATGTCCGACCGTTTTTCCTCGCACGCGCCCTCCCTCACCGGCCCCGCCAGTTCCGGCTTCGCCATAACGCCCGACGACACGTCGGCACTTCCCGAAACAACGAGAGCGCTGTTTGTCGGGTTGGGCGGCAGCCTGACGGTGGAGATGGCCTCGGGCGTCGTCCTTGCTTTCGATGCCGTTGCCGATGGCGCGATCCTGCCGCTGCGGATCGTTCGCGTGGCGGCGACGGGCACGACGGCCAGCAATATTGTTGGGTTGGTCTGATGCTCGATTGCAACCATCCCCGACCTCGCCCGTTTAACAAGTCGTGGAGAAGGCGCGGCTCGCCGCACCGTTAATTGTTCGTCAAAGCTGCCACCCCTATACTGCAGTGATTCGGGAGATGCTGGATGATTGCTCTGACTGCCGCCACGATTGGCATTGCCACCGCACCGATGCGCTCGCTGTTTTCCATGATTCTCGTGGGCGTGCTCATCTGCGGAAGCTATGCCTGCGCGGCATTCTCCGGCCCGACATCGCTGATCGATCTTGCCATTGCCATCGTCTGCTACAATCTCAGCCTGCTCATCTCGCTGGCCGGACTGCATGTGATCGATCGCGCACGCGCCAAGGGGCGGCTCGCCTGACGGCTTTCACACTATTCGCTGACTACGATCCGCTCGGGATATAGCGGAAGAACCGGACTGGTGATCCCTCAGGCGAGGGAACGGCCTGCAGGTATGGCGGCACGATGCCCTTTTCCAGCTGCGCGTAGAGACCGTCAGGCTTCATCTTGGCGATCTCCTTGGTCTGCAGGAAATCCTTGCAGAAGGCGAGCGTGGTGACGCCCGTTCCGCGCAGGAATGCCTCGGCGTCCGCAGGCGTCGACAGGCCGATGTGGATTTCCGTCAGCATGCCGCCCTGATTGCGGTGATAGGGTGCCGAGAGGATTCGGTTCTCGGTGAAGCGCAGGATCGACACGCCCATGTCGGACGGCGCGGCAACGAGGCCGGGCGGCAGGTCGATCAGCGGAGCGAGCGACTGCTGCGACGCGCAGCTCGGCTTGTCCTTGGCGTCGGCCGCCGCTTGCGTCCGGCTGCTATTGAGCCGATCGCCGATCAATCCGCCGACCAGACCCCAGACGGCGGCGACGCTCAGAAGAACCGTCAGGATGTAGCTGAGCGCGGCCGCACCGTTTTCCCTCTCGGCGTTGGAGACGCGGCGGATATCGATGATCAGCAGCGTCAGCGGAAAGACGGCGAGCAGATTGGAGAACATCGCGCCGCGGATCTGCACCGCGGCGATCGCCCAGCTTATCGCCAGCAGGAACAGCAGCACGAGATGGATGCGTACCCGGTCGGCATGGAAGAGGCGGAAAATGCAGACGATGATGGCAAATACGCCGGTCGCGTAGAAGAAACCGATCGTGTAGGGATCCTGATGGAAACTGGCGACGATGGACTGCGCCTCCTGGACGTTCTTCAGCCACAGGTCGATCAGCATCGGGTCGAGGTCGGCCAGTGGATTGTGGAGGCACTGCGGCGCGATGACGACGGCCGACGCCAACACGATGCCGCCGACGGCACCGAGCACCGCGAAACGGACAAGACGGCCTAGCCGGCTGGCGAAGGCCGCGGCCACCATCAGAAGACCGCCGCCGATCGCCGCCAGGCTGTAGTAGCCGAGCGAGAGATTGTCGCAGGTGACCGATGAATAAAGGCGCGGCGGCACGGTGCCGAAGAAGAACAGGCTGATCGACAGCCCCAGCGTCAGGCCGAAGGCCTTGGCGGCGGGCGCGAAGGCCTCGCCTTCCCACGCCCACGAGATCGCCACGACGAGGCAGACGCCGGCAACGAAGGGAGTGGTTTCGGCGCCGATGGCGATCGCCAGCGCCGCGCAGAGGGCGGCAGTCGCATAGCTCAACGGCCGGTGGTCCTCGTCGAGCAGCATCGCCGTCATGATCGCCGCGAGCGCGAACTGGGCATTGTGATGGTCGATCGAGCCGGGCAGGAAACGGTTGCTGGTGACCAGCAGGAAGGTCGCGAGCAGCAGCGCGATATGCATGCCGAACACGCCGCCAACGCGCCGACCGGCAAGGCCCATGCCCCAGAGGCTGGGGACGATCAGCGACAGCGGCCAAACAAGCAGCGCGGCGGCTTCCGCGCTCTGTTGCGGCAAAAAGAGGCCGAAGAAGCGGATCAGCGCGGCAATCGGCAGATCGATCAGCCGCGACCAGTGCATCAGCGTGCCCGGTCCGAGGCCCATGCGATACTGCATGAGATCGAACCAGCCCTGGCCGTTGAGGAAATCGCGGACCTCGACGAGGCGCATGCCGTCGTCATTGTCGGCGCCGACATAATCCTTGGCATTGGGAACCTTCATGACGATGATCGCAACCATCAGCAACAGGCTGTAAAACAGCACGGAAGGCCACAGCCTCTGGATCACCATGCGCAGCTTCTCGCGCAAGGACATGGGTGTCGGTTCGCCAATCATCGGGGCAACGGTCGCCATGAAGCATATCTCGTCATTGAATGCGGCGAGAGCTTACGATGCGCATATCAAGAAAGCGTAAAGCACAGTTTCAAGGGAAACGAGGTCTCTCAAGGGCTGCGCGAGAGGCATAGGAGCTTGTTAACGGCCATCCTTTAGAGTTGCCGCAACTTCCTTCGCACAGGTGTGATCATGGGATCGCGTACAGACAATCTGAACATTGCCGTCCTGCTTCCGTGCTATAACGAGGCGGCAACGATCGGCGCCGTGGTGCGCGGATTCAAGGCGACGCTGCCGGGTGCCGAGATCCATGTCTACGACAACAATTCCACCGACGGCACCGCGCTGCAGGCGATGCTGGCCGGCGCCCATGTCGTGCGCGAACGGCGCCAGGGCAAGGGCCATGTGGTGCGTCGGATGTTCGCCGACATCGACGCCGACATCTACATCATGGCCGACGGCGATGGGACCTATTCGCCCGAGGATGGCGAGGAGCTGATCCGCACGCTTTTGACCGAGCGCGCCGACATGGTGGTCGGCACGCGACGCGGCGTTCACGACGATGCCGGCCGCCAGGGCCATGCCATCGGCAACCGGATCTTCAACATTCTATACCGGACGATCTTCGGCACCGACTTCACCGACATCTTCTCCGGCTACCGGGTGTTCTCGCGCCGCTTCGTCAAGAGTTTTCCGGCGGTGTCTGCTGGCTTCGAGATCGAGACAGAGATGTCTGTCCATGCCTCGCGCCTGAAGCTGCCGATCAGCGAACTGGAACTCGACTACGGCCGCCGGCCGGAGGGCTCGCATTCCAAGCTGTCGACCTTCAAGGACGGAGCGAAGATCCTCTGGATGTTCGCCATGCTGATGAAGGAGACGCGGCCATTTGCCTTCTTCGGGATTGTCACCGGCGTCTTCATGGCACTCAGCCTCGGCTTCATGGCGCCTGTGCTGGCCGAGTACTTCGCCACCGGTCTCGTCAGCCGGATGCCGACATGGGTGATGTCGATGGCGCTGATGATGATCTCGTTCATGATGTTCACCGCCGGCGTGATCCTGGATTCAGTCGCCCGCTCGCGCGCCGAGCAACTGCGAATCCATTACATGAGCCTTGAGGCTCCACACCTTGGCAACAACGTGTTCGCCTCAAAGGTCGAGGAGATCGATCTCCAGCGCCAGCATGCGCCGCGCGCGGGTGCTGCGTGAGGAAGCTGCTGCGCTTCGGCATTGCCGGTGGTCTCGGCTTCATCGTCGATGCCGGCGTTCTGGCGCTTCTGCTGCATACGACGCCGCTCGGACCGTTTCTGGCGCGGCTGATCGCCATCGCGCTGGCGATGGTGACAACGTGGGTGTTCAACCGGACCTTCACCTTCGAAAGGTCGGGCGATTCCCTTGCCGCGGAAGGCTTTCGCTACGGCTCTGTCGGGATCACCGCAGCCCTTGTGAATTACGGCCTTTACTCGGCGCTGCTGCTGAGCATGCCGGACCTGCAGCCGCTGGCGGCGATGGTGTTTGCCACCGCCGCGTCGATGTTCTTCAGCTTCTTCGGCTACTCGCGCTTCGTCTTCCGCGAGAAGTGATCAAACCGCTTCCCAGCCGTCCTTGTCGCTGGCGCGGTAGATCGCGTCGATGAACTTCTGGCTGAGTTTCGAACTCTCCAGTGTGACGATTTCCTGATCTTCACCATTGGCGGCGCGCGCGAAAGCTTCGGCCTCGCGCTTGTACTGGCGGCTGTCGGGGAAGCGGAAGACGGTGGATTCGTTGTGGCTGCGGTTGGTCAGCTCGACCTCCTCGGCGCCCCAGCGATCGGCGTTGAACGGCGACTTCACCTCGATGAAGCCGTCGGTGCCGTGGAACACCATGATCTGGCGGTTGGCCATCTGGGTGGAGATGTAGAAGCTGAGCTCGAAGTCGCCGAAATCGGCCTTGACGCTGGAATAGATGTCGGTGCCGAATTCCGGATCGCGGCGGGTGACGGCCTGCACGCGCCGCGGTTCCTGGCCGGTGGCAAAGCGGGTCGATATCGTCGGATAAACGCCGATATCGGGCAGCGCGCCGCCGCCGAGCTCGGGGATGTTGCGCATGTTGCCGGGATCGCGGTTGAAATAGGTGAAAGCGCCCTGCACGTGCTGCAGCGTGCCGATGGCGCCGTCCGATATCAGCGACCGGACTTTCAGCCAGACCGGCGCGTAGGCCACCATGTAGGCTTCCGTGATCAGCACCTTGTTGCGGTCGCGCGCGGCGATCAGGCTGTCGATCTCGCCGGCGTTGAGCGCGATCGGCTTTTCACAGAGCACGTGCTTGCCGGCATCGGCCGCCTTGATCGTCCATTCGACATGCTGCGATGTCGGCAGCGGGATATAGACCGCGTCGATCAGATCGGAGGCCAGCATCTCCTCGTAGGAGCCGAAGGCATGCGGCACGGAGAAGCGGTCGGCCATGGCCCGCGCCTTGGAGATATCGCGACTGGCAATGGCCGTGACGACGCAATTTTCCGCGTCCTGGATGGCGGGGACGACAAGCTCGCGGCCGATCTTGGCGGTCGAGATGATACCGAAACGCAGCATGGTCTTTTCCTCTCCTGATTTGATTTTTGCGCAAGCTTAGAGAGCGGCCGGCTGCGGCGCAATGGCGCGATCACAATTCGCGGCGTGGTCGCTGCGCCGGTTTCCATTCGTCCGGATGCGCACTAGGTTAACCCATGAGCGGCGTCCTGCCGCCTCATCGATTTCAATCAGATCAACATTTCAGGAGTTCATTATGGAGAAGCGTCGTCTTGGAAAAACAGGCCTTTCGGTCTCGCCGATCGTGTTCGGCGGCAACGTGTTCGGCTGGACGGCCGACGAGAAGACGTCGTTTGGCATTCTCGACGCGTTCTTCGATGCCGGCTTCGACACCATCGACACCGCCGACGTTTATTCGGCCTGGGTGCCCGGCAACAAGGGTGGCGATTCGGAAGAGATTATCGGCAAGTGGCTGAAGCAGGGGAGGATCGCCCGAGACAAGGCCATCATCATCACCAAGGTCGGTGCGGAGATGGGACCGGGCAAGAAGGGACTGAAGGAGCAGTATATTCTTGAGGCGGTCGAGGCATCGCTGAGGCGGCTGCAGACCGACTATATCGACCTCTATCTTTCGCACTGGCCGGACGCTGAAACGCCGTATGAGGAAACGCTGGGCGCCTTCGCCAAGCTGAAGCAGCAGGGCAAGATCCGCGCCATCGGCTGCTCCAACCTCGACGCCACGCAGCTGCAGGCCTCCTTCGACGCCGCCGAGAAAGCCGGGCTGCCGCGCTACGACGTGATCCAGCCGGAATACAATCTCTACGACCGCGCCGCCTTCGAAGGACCGCTCGCCGAGCTGTGCGTGAAGCAGGACATCGGCGTCATCACCTATTTCAGCCTCGCGGCCGGCTTCCTTTCCGGCAAGTATCGCAGCAAGGCCGACACCGAGGGCAAGGCCCGCGGCGGCAAGGCGGCGGCCTATCTCGACGACAAGGGGCTGAAGATCCTCGCCGCACTCGACACCGTCGCCAAGGAGACGGGCGCCAAGCCGGCCGAGATCGCGCTGGCCTGGTTGCTCGCCAAGAAGGCGGTGACCGCGCCGATCGCCAGCGCCACCAGCATCGCCCAGCTCGACAGCCTGACAAAGTCGGCATCGCTGAAGCTCAGCAACGATGCCGTGACGCTGCTCGACAAGGCCGGCGCGTGACCTGACGCCAAGATCGGAGAGAACGATGACCGTGACCAGCCGTGAAGCAAGCGTTGGAGACGAGGCCCGCTGGCGGGCTCTTTGGGCCGACTATCTCGCCTTCTACGAGGTCACGGTCGCGCCCGAGATCACCGACGGCACCTGGCGCCGGGTCTTCGATCCGGCGTCGGCAATCGGCATGCGGGTGGCCGAGCTCGATGGCACGGTTGTCGGCTTTGCGCTCTACCTCACCCATGAAGGCACCTGGATATCCGGCAGGGACTGCTATCTCGAGGATCTCTTCGTCGATGCCGCTGCCCGCGGTCACGGCGTCGGGCGGGCGCTGCTCGACGATCTCATCGCGCTCAGCAAAGAGAACGGCTGGTCGCGGCTCTACTGGCACACCAGCGAGAGCAACACGCGCGCCCAGGCGCTCTACGACAGCTACGTGAAGAGCGACGGCCACATCCGCTACCGCATCAATTTCTGAGCTGCTTCGTCGGTATCAGCGAACAAGATCGGGAAAGCCCGCATAGAGAGCCGAATGATCGCCCTCCCAATTGGCCATGCCAGGCTTGGTCAATGTGCCACGCGGGCTGACATAACTCTGGATGATGCGGCGCGGGCGTTCGTGCCACTGGATGTTGAAGGCCCATAGCTTTGGGAAGAAGCAGAGCGAGGCGTAGGGCAGATGGTCGTGGATCCACCAGGCCATCTTCTGCCAGTCTTCGACGTTTCCGTGGTGATCCACCAGCCAGGGCACGACGACGCAGGCGGTGGCACCGATAGAGCCCTCGGCATCGCGCCGATCCCATATGTGATCGGCGGCGGTCCTGTCGTTGGTCGAGCAGTTGAGCTTGTTGCGGTTGCCGAACCGGTTGACGTCGGGCGACCGGTAGCCGGAGCGGATGTGCAGCCGCCCGAAGGTCGCCTGCAGCGGCTCCAGCAGCTCCTCGCAAAGCCGCGTGCCCGCCTCGATGGCGAGATCGGGATTTTCGGGGATATTGGGGATGCGGTAGAAATCGGCGATCTCGGAGTGAAGAAAATCACGCAGGAAGAAATTTCTCGACAGCCGCGCCCGGCCGAGATCCTCCAATGCTTTCATCGACCCCGGCTTTCTCATCACGCGCCTCCCTGCTGATCGAGAACGAGTTTGCCGGTTTTCCTCGATAAGACTACCCGAAATGATCGGAACCATTCGCGGCCGTCGAACTTGTTCTGGTGAAGCCGCGCGGTGCGGCTATCCTCGAACACAGGGAATTGCGACATGTCCAAGGAAAAAACACTCGACGATCTGTTCTACGATACGCTGAAAGACATCTATTACGCCGAAAAGCAGATCCTGAAGGCGCTGCCGAAAATGGCCCGCGCGGCGCAATCGGCGGAACTGAAAGCCGGCTTCACCAAGCACCGGGAGCAGACCGAGGGCCATGTCGACCGGCTGCAGCAGGTGTTCGAACTGATCGGCAAGCGCGCGCAGGGCAAGACCTGCGAAGCCATCCAGGGGATCATCGCCGAGGGCGAGGAAATCATCGAGGAATTCAAGGGATCGCCGGCAATCGACGCCGGGCTGATCTCGTCGGCCCAGGCGGTCGAGCATTACGAGATGGCGCGCTACGGGACGCTGAAGACCTGGGCGGCACAGCTCGGCAAGAAGGACGTCGTCAGCCTGCTCGACCAGACGCTGCAGGAAGAGGCCGATACCGACAAGACGCTCTCCAAGCTGGCCACATCGGCGGCGAACCTGAAGGCCGCAGCCTAAGCAATAAACGATCGCTAACAGTGATGAGCGGGCGCACTTGGCGCCCGCTTCCGCGTCAGCCGTCCTTATTAGCCGGCGTGACGGAAGAAATCGATGAAGGCGCGCAAGGCCGGGCGCATCTGGCGGCGGCTCGGATAGTAGAGGAACGGCCCGGGATAGGGCGCACACCAATCCTCCAGCACCCGTACAAGTTTTCCCTGCGCCAATTCCTCATGGACGCGCATGTCGAAGAGATAGGCGAGGCCGACGCCGCTGAGCGCACCCAGAAGGGCCAGCCTGTCCTCGCTGACGATCAACGGGCCATCGATCGCGACCACCAGTTCCTGCCCGTCCTTTTCGAATTCCCAGCGATAGATGCTGCCATTGCCGAAGCGACGCTTGATGCAGCGATGGTGAACCAGATCGTGCGGATGTTCCGGCTTAGGATGCTGTGCGAAATAACCGGGCGATGCGGCAATCACAGTCCTGACGTCGCCGGTGAGCCTGATGGCGATCATGTCGGCCTCCAGGCTCTCCTCGAAGCGGATGCCGGCGTCGAAGCCGTTCTCGACGATGTCGGTGAAGCCATCCTCATTGGCGATCTCAAGGGTGATATCGGGATAGGCGTTGAGAAAGGCGCCGAGCCGCGGGCCAAGGATGACATCGGAAGCGAAACGCGGGGCGCTGATGCGCAGATTTCCGGCCGGCCGTTCGCGCGCCTCGACAAGCGCATCCAGAGCCACCCCGATTTCCTCCAGCGCCGGCTTCAGCCGCTGCAGCAGCAGGCGCCCCTCCTCGGTCGGCGCGACGCTGCGTGTGGTTCGGGCCAGAAGCCGGACACCGAGGCTCTCCTCGAGGCTCGATACGGCATGGCTGACGGCCGACGGAGCGATCGCCAGTTCCCTCGCCGCTGCGCGAAAACTGCGATGATCGGAGACGGCGGCGAGAACGGCGAGTTGAGCAAGCTGGGTTCTGTTCATTGTTCTAAATATTAGATCAGCTCGTTGCGATTTGCACGGATTTTCAAACGACCCCTGCCGCTCTAGCTTCCCTGATGTACCGGCTGATCCCCCTCCGCCGGACCTACCAGCTCAAGGAGCACACGGATGAAAACCCGAAAACTCGGAAAAGACCTCACCGTTTCGGCCGTCGGCCTCGGCTGCATGGGCATGAGCTTCGCCTATGGCCCGAAGGACGATGTCGAATCGACCCGGACACTGCATCGCGCCGTCGATCTCGGCGTCACCCTGTTCGACACGGCCGAAACCTACGGCCCGTTCCACAATGAAGAGCTGCTCGGCAAGGCGCTGAAGCCTTTGCGCGACCGTGTCGTCATCGCCACCAAGTTCGGCTTCAAGCTCGACACCACAAGGTCCGGTCCGGCGGCGATGATCGGCGTCGACAGCCGGCCTGCCCATGTCAAGGCGGTGGCGGAGGCCTCCCTAAAGCGGCTCGGCACCGATGTCATCGACCTGTTCTACCAGCACCGCGTCGACCCATCCGTTCCGATCGAGGACACGGTCGGTGCCATGGCGGAGCTGGTGAAGGAAGGAAAGGTGCGGGCGCTCGGGCTTTCCGAAGCCGGCTCCGCCACCATTCGCCGCGCTCACGCGGTCCATCCGATCGCCGCCGTGCAGAGCGAGTATTCGCTGTGGAGCCGCGAGCCGGAGGCCGACGTGCTGGCCACCTGCCGGGCGCTTGGCATCGGCTTCGTTCCCTACAGCCCACTCGGTCGCGGCTTCCTCACCGGCGCCATCCAGAAGGTCGATGATCTCGCCGCCGACGATTTCCGCCGCCACCTGCCACGCTTCCAGACCGACAACTTCGATGCCAATGCGGCACTGGTGGCCAAGCTCGAAGCACTCGCGGCCGACAAGGGCGTGACGGCGGCGCAACTGGCGCTGGCATGGGTGCTGCACCAGGGAGACAACATCGTGCCGATCCCCGGCGCCCGCAAGCTGCACCACCTCGAACAGAACGCGGCTGCCGCCGAGATCGTGCTTTCGGATGCCGAGATCGTGGCACTGGGGTCGATCATGCCGGTCGATCAGATTGCCGGAAAGCGCTACTCCGATGCCTCGCTGGCGATGACCAATCTCTGAGCGATGCTTGCGACGACGGGCTGCCCCATTCCGGGGCGGCCGGTACGGTTCCGCACGGAATTCGGCTTTGTAGGGCCTTGGACCTTCTCATTGCAAACATTAGCACTAGGTAAACTTTCCGTTGCAAGGAAGGAACCCCTCATGCCAAGTGCCAAACGGGACGAACAGCAGACCCAGAATGGACACTCAGAAATGGAAGGGCGAATGCTGGTGCTGGAGGTGGTGGCGATGACGTCGCTGGCTCTGGTGCTCGACACATCCGACCTGGAGAACGCCGAAGCCGGCACCAGCGTGCTGCACATGATCCGCGAGGCGGTGGAAAACAAGTGCAGCGAGATGGGGCTCTCCGACGATGCCTCGCTGGTCGCCCAAAGCTATGCGGAGGAGTTGCTCGGCACCGCGAAGGCGGCGCTTTTTCCCGCCACGCATTGAATCGATCGAGGCGATCCCATTGCGGGTGGGCTGGCCCGCGCTATAATGGATTACCCACGCTATCGAGGTGCAAGCCATGACGGACCGGCAGGCGATAGAAGCAGTCGTTCATCTCTATGTCGAAGGCATGACCTTCGCCAACGAGGCGGCCCTGCGCAAGGCATTCCATCCGCAATGTTCGGTGATCGGGCATTACGAGAAGGCGGTGGAATGGTCGACGCGCGACGAATTCATCGCCGCGATCGTCGCCGAGGGATCGGCACCGCCCGGCACCCAGCCCCACATGGACATCCAAACGCTCGACCTCGTCGGCGACGCCGCGAGCGTCAAGGTCACCGACGACTTCGCCGGGATGCGGTTCACCGACTATCTCTCGATGCTGAAGATCGACGGGCGATGGACGATCGTCAGCAAGGTGTATTATTTGCACGAGTGATTGGGGGGATGGATGCGGTCGCAAGGCTTCGCCTGCTGCCAGATCGCGGTTGTTCTTTTGCGCCTACCTATACACCAACCTTATTCCTGTGCTTGACACAGGATTCCAGTCACGGCGCGTCCTCGCCGTGAGAAGAGTCTTTCGCGATCAAGGACTTGATCGCGCTGGATTCCCGCCACAAGGGCGAGAATGAGGGAGAATGGGGTTGGCGTCGGGCGATCCATCGTGAGCTGGCACCCGGTGCAAAAGCTCTCGCTTGCTGCCGCTCCCTTGGTGTAGGCAGCAATCCAGAGCCGGCACTATCGTGCGCCGACCCTTCGCATCACACGCGAGCCTTACCCGCGCAGAACACCACCGGTGACCTTGGTCACGCTGGCGACGATCTTCTGCGTCAGCGCGTCGAAATCCTCGTCGGTCAGCGTGCGCTCGACCGGCTGGATTTGCACCTCGATAGCGACCGACTTCTTGCCCTCGCCGACCGACGCACCCTCGAAAATATCGAAGACGTTGACGCCCGATACCAGCTTGCGATCGGCGCCGGAGGCGGCCTTGATGATGGCGCCGGCCTCCACGGCCTTGTCGACGACGAAGGCGAAGTCGCGCTTGACGGCCTGGAACTGCGATAGTTCCAGCGCCGGCTTGGTGCGGGTCGCCTTCTTCTTCGGCTCCGGCATGGCGTCGAGATAGACCTCGAAGCCCGCGAGCGCGCCGGAGACATCAAGCGCCTCCAGAGTCGACGGGTGAAACTCGCCGAAATAGCCGAGCACAACCTTCGGGCCCATCTTGATGGTGCCGGAGCGGCCCGGGTGGAACCAGGCGGGACCGCCCTGCTCGACCTGGATGTTTGACATCGGCAGGCCGCAGGCCTCGATCACGGCCAGCGCATCGGCCTTGGCGTCGAACACGTCGACCGGCTTGCCGCCGCCCTTGGCCGCGTTCGACCACATGCGGCCGGCGCCTGATATCGAGGCGGTGCCGCGACGGATGCCGCCGGCAACGCGGCGCTGGCCTTCCGGGCGATCGTTCTCATAGGTGCCGGAGACTTCGAACAGTGCTACATCGCCATAGCCCTTGTCGGCATTGCGCTGTGCGGCGCTGAGCAGGCCCGGCAGCAGCGACGGGCGCATGTCGGACATGTCAGCGGCGATCGGATTGGCGAGCTTCAGCGATGCTGCGCCGCCGCCGAACAGCGTTGCCTGGTCCGCCGAAATGAACGACCAGGTGACGGCCTCCAGCATGCCGCGCGAGGCAAGCGCGCGCTTGGCAAGCCGGGTGCGGATCTGCAGCGTCGTCAGGATCTTGCCGTTGACGGCAGCGTGACTTTCCAGCGGCGCCGGCTTGATGTTGTCGACGCCGTGGATGCGCATGACCTCTTCGACGAGATCGGCCTTGCCATCGACATCAGGACGCCAGGAGGGAACGGCGACGGAGACACGCTCGTCCGTCTTGGACCCCGCGACCTTGAAGCCGAGACGGGTGAGGATCTCGATGCTCTCCTCGGTAGAGACTTCGAGGCCGGTCAGGCGCTTCACTTCCGAGAAGGGGAAATCGACGACCTTGGGTTCATAACTCTTGTAGCCGATGATCTCCGCCTTGGCGGCGGTGCCGCCGCAGAATTCCAGCACCAGCTCGGTGGTGCGCTCGAGGCCGGGGACCATGTATTCGGGGTCGACGCCACGCTCGAAGCGGTAACGGGCATCGGTGATGATGCCGAGGCCGCGGCCCGACTTGGCGATGTTCATCGGATCCCAGAGCGCGCTCTCGATCAGCACATCGACGGTGTTCTCGTCGCAGCCGGAATGCTCGCCGCCCATGATGCCGCCGATCGATTCGACGCCGTTCTCGTCAGCGATGACGACGTTGTTCGGGTTCAGCTTGTATTCGCGCTGGTCGAGCGCCAGCACCGTTTCGCCGTCTTTCGCGCGGCGAACGGTGAGGTTGCCCTTGACCTTGGCGGCGTCGAAGACGTGCATCGGGCGGCCCTGGTCGAAGGTCATGTAGTTGGTGATATCGACGAGCGCGTTGATCGGACGCAGGCCGATCGCCAGCAGGCGCTGCTGCAGCCACTTCGGGCTCGGGCCGTTCTTGACGCCGCGCACGAGGCGCAGGCCGAAGCCTGGGCAGAGCCTGTCGTCGTCGAGATCGAGCGTCAGCTTGACCGGCGTCTCGCCTGCGACCGCGAACGACGGTGCAGGCCGCGTCTTCAGCGTGCCGAGGCCGGAGGCGGCGAGGTCGCGGGCGATCCCGTAGATCGAGGTGCAGTCCGGGCGGTTCGGCGTCAGGTTGATCTCGATCATGGGATCGTCGAGATGGGCGTAGGCCGCAAATGAGGTGCCGATCGGCGCGTCCGCGGGCAGATCGATGATGCCGTCGTGGCTGTCGGACATGTTGAGCTCCTTTTCGGAGCACATCATGCCGTGGCTTTCTACGCCGCGGATCTTGCCGACGCCGAGCGTCACGTCGATGCCGGGCACATAGTCACCCGGTCGGGCCAGTGCACCGACGAGGCCGGCACGGGCATTCGGCGCGCCGCAGACGATCTGCAACGGCTTGCCGCCGTTGATATCGGGGCCGGCATCGACCGACAGCACCTTCAGCCGGTCGGCTTCCGGATGTTTTTCGGCCGTCAGAACCCGGGCGATGACGAACGGCTTGTAGGCCGCCTTGTCGTCGACATCCTCGACCTCGAGGCCGATCTCGGTCAGGCGCTTGCAGATTTCATCGAGGGTGGCTTCGGTTTCAAGGTGATCCTTGAGCCAGGAAAGCGTGAATTTCATTGTGTTGTTCTCGTCTCAAAAATCATCGAAAAGTTCAGATCGTTCAGGCTGCCCGCTCGGGCGCCTTGGCGCCGGGGGCTTTCCAGCCGAGCAGCAGCCCCTTGACGGAGACGCCTTCGTCCAGACCCGGCCACCAGACGCCGGAGAATTCCAGTTCAACATCGGCGCGCGCTTCCGAGGTCGCGGCGGCCAGGAAAGGATACCACCACAGCGGCGTCCGGATCTGCCGCCCGTCCGCCAGTGTGACATAGAGGAATTCATCGTCGCAACGAGCGGCCACCGGGCGCTGTTCCACGTCCGCGGCGCCCAAGGCATGAAGCGCATCATTGATACGACCCTGCCAACCCGGCCCCATGCTGCGGAAGTAATCGACCACGTCCTTGTCGAGCCGCAAACCAATGCGTTCCTTCACAGGCGCCTTTTGCGGACCACGCTTGCCACGCGCCTTCTCCAAGACCGCACCGAGTGTCGGCGTTTCCTGCAACGACAGGATCGCGACATCACCAGCGTCGCCGAAGGCGGGCACATCTTCACCGTGGGCGATCTCATATTCATCGAGCGAGACCAGACCCTTTTCGACATCGTCGAGCGTCGGGAGCGAACTACTCTTCGTCCCTCCGTCGCTCTTCGTAAATCTTCTGTTCGCGGTCATTCATCTTCCTCAGCGATATAACTCGAACCCGGCCCTCTCTCGGGGTCCAGCAAAAACAGCAGAGAATGCCATCGAGCCGTCCATAGGAGTTGAAACGATCCTCTCCATAGTCTGCTCTCAGGTCCGGTACCGTGACGATGCTGTCGGGATCGAAGCGTTCGACGTCGGCGAAATCCAGCCCTCGGTGCTGGAGGGTGATCTGACGTTTATCCTCATCCCACTCCAGCTCCATTCCTACCACACTCAGTTATTTGTGGCCACGATAAACTCAGCTGCTCAGCCCGCCGAACAGCGTCGGCATATCCAGCGGGCGGAAACCGTAGTGGGTCGTCCAGCGGACATCGGCGTTGAAGAAGTCACGCAGATCCGGCATGCCGTATTTCAGCATGGCGATGCGGTCGAGGCCCATGCCCCAGGCAAAGCCCTGGTATTCGTCGGGATCGAGACCGCCGGCGCGCAGCACGTTCGGGTGAACCATGCCGCAGCCCAGGATCTCCATCCAGTCCGTGCCCTCGCCGAACTTGACGATCGGGCCGGAGCGGTCGCACTGGATGTCGACCTCGAAGCTCGGCTCAGTGAAGGGGAAGAAGGACGGGCGGAAGCGCATGGTGACGCTGTCGACCTCGAAAAAGGTCTTGCAGAACTCTTCCAGCACCCAGCGAATGTTGGCGACATTGGCCTTCTTGTCGACGACGAGGCCTTCCACCTGATGGAACATCGGCGAATGCGTCGCGTCACTGTCCTGGCGGTAGGTCTTGCCGGGGATGATGATGCGGATCGGCGGCTTCTGGGCTTCCATGGTGCGCACCTGCACCGGCGAGGTGTGGGTGCGCAGCACCTTGCGCTCGCCGTTCTCGTCCGGCTGGAAGAAGAAGGTGTCGTGCATCTCGCGGGCCGGGTGGCCCTCGGGGAAGTTCAGCGCCGTGAAGTTGTAGTAGTCGGTCTCGACGTCGGGACCTTCGGCGATCGAAAAGCCCATGTCGCCGAAGATCGCGGTGATCTCGTCGACGATCTGACTGATCGGGTGGATGCGGCCGCGTTCGGCGGGCGAGGAGCGCACCGGCAGCGAGACGTCGACGGTCTCGGCCTTCAGCCGCGCATCGATCGCCGCCTTCTTGAGATCGGCCTTGCGGGCGTTGATGGCGTCGGTGACGACAGTCTTCAGCGCGTTGATCTGGGCACCGCGGGTCTGGCGCTCTTCCGGGCTCATCGCGCCCAGCGTCTTCAGCAGCTCGGAGACGGAGCCCTTCTTGCCGAGCGCGGCGACGCGCACGGCCTCGATCGCGGGCTCGTCGCCTGCCGCGGCGACGTCGGACAGGAGTTGCTTTTCCAGGGTTACGAGTTCGGTCATGTTTTCCTGCCTTGAGGGCGCCATTCTTTGAACGGCATCAGTCTTGTCGATAATTCACGAAAGCATGCACGAGATAGCTGGTCGCCACGATGAAACGTCGCAGATCACTACCCATGTGCACGCGGCCAATCAACCGGGCAGTTGACAAAAACGCCCCGAGAAAGCCGGTAAGCTTGCGCAGTTCGGCAATTGCGGCTGGCGGCGCCACATCCGCCCAGGCGTGGTAGGCCCGGTCATGGGTGACGCGGCCGAGCTTGGCGCGGGTCGCCACCTGCAGGAACAGCAGCCAGATGTCGCGCGCCTGCGCGGTTTCGAGCGGCATCACCTTGTCCGGCTCTTCCTCGAAATCCATGAAACCGACGCGGCCATCCTTCAGGAACATGTCGCGCGGATAGGGCCGGCCGTGGCAGAGCGCCTTGGCGTGTAGCCGGCCGAGTTCGGCGGCGCAGTGGACGAGCATGTCGTCATGGGCTTGCGGATCGTGGTCACGGATTGCCCAGAGCCTGCTATCGACGGTGTCGCCGGCATCGCTGAAAACCACGGCGGAACCGGAGGAGTAGACGACGCGGGCGGTCGGCACGTCCTTTTCGGAGAACTGGGCGATGCGCCGGATTTCGCGCTGCGCCATGCCTTCGTCGGCCAACACCGGAGAAGGCCGCAGGAACGGCGCACGGATGAGGTTGGCGAGCATGCGCTGCAGCACCACCCAGCGCGGGGCGCGCTCGGTGCCGTAGCGCTTGATCCAGACGGCGCCGCTCGACAAGGCAACGCGCTCGACCCGCTTGGAGCCGCTCAGCAGCGCCGCCAGCAGGACGGGTACGTCTTCCTCGCGCAGGCCCTTGCCGGCTTTCAGATTATCGAAATCGTTCGCCACGTCAGGGGCGTCCTCGTCCAGATCAAAAACGAAGAAACCCGCGCAAGCCTGGCCAGCGCGGGTTTCAAATCATCGAAACGAATGTTCTGAGAGCGCCGGCTTAGTTGACCGCTGCTTCAAACTCGTTCTTCGTGCCGGCATCCTTCAGGTACTCGAGCGCCTTCTTGGAGGCGGCAACGAGGGCACCGAATGCTTCCGGCTCATGGATTGCCATGTCGGACAGAACCTTACGGTCGACTTCGATGCCAGCCTTGTTCAGGCCGTCGATGAAGCGGCCGTAGGTCAGGCCGAATTCGCGCACAGCAGCGTTGATACGCTGGATCCACAGGGCGCGGAAGTTGCGCTTGTTGATCTTGCGGTCGCGGTAAGCGTACTGCTTGGAACGGTCAACCGCAGCCTTTGCAGCGCGGATGGTGTTCTTGCGGCGGCCGTAGAAACCCTTGGCCTGCTTCAGAACCTTCTTATGCTTGGCGTGGGCGGTAACGCCTCTTTTTACACGTGCCATATCATGATCTCCTTAATCTAAACGTTCGCGGAAAAGTCTTAGAGACCGTTCGGCAGGTAGTTCTTCACGACCTTGCGGCCATCTGGTTCTGCGAGAACCATGGTGCCACGTGCATCGCGAATGAACTTGTTGGAACGCTTGATCATGCCATGGCGCTTGCCAGCAGCTGCAGCCTTGACCTTGCCGGTGGCAGTGATCTTGAACCGCTTCTTGGCAGAGGACTTCGTCTTCATCTTGGGCATTTTGCTACTCCGTTTCTGATCTCCCACATACCCTCAAAGAGGCGCGCTTCAAAAGAAGCCTTCTCGCGATGCCCGGTTTCCCAGTCGTCGCAACAAGCTGCGGGAGCGTTTGTTGTTGATCTGCGGCTCCGGTGATGAACCGTTCCGCAAGCATTCGAAACTGCCACGGCATGCCCTGCCGGTCAGTTCGGACGCGCGCTTATAACCGCAGCGTCATGAAAGTGCAACGGGGCGGCGAAGGAATCTTCGCGGCAGGCTCCAGCAGGGCCCATTCAGCCCTGCCCCAAATACAAAAGCCGCCCTTGCGGACGGCTTTGATACGGACAGTGGCGACGCGCCTCGGTTTTCACCTTACTTGGGCGCGAGCACCATCATCATCTGGCGGCCTTCGAGCTTGGGCTCGGCTTCGACCTTGGCATATTCAAGCGTATCGGACTTGACCTGCTGCAGAAGCTTCATGCCAAGTTCCTGGTGGGCCATTTCGCGGCCACGGAACTTCAGCGTCACCTTGACCTTGTCGCCTTCTTCGAAGAAGCGACCCATCGCCTTCATCTTCACCTCATAGTCATGGGTGTCGATGTTCGGACGCATCTTGATTTCTTTGACTTCGACGATCTTCTGCTTCTTGCGCGCCTCGGCGGCCTTCTTCTGGTTGGCGTATTTCAGCTTGCCCAGATCGAGGATCTTGCACACAGGCGGTTCGGCATTGGGGGAGATCTCCACCAGGTCGAGACCGGCTTCTTCAGCCATCTTCAACGCCTGTTCGGTCGCCACTACACCTAAATTCTGTCCTTCAGCATCGATCAGCTGAACTTTGGGAATGCGAATGTCCCTGTTCGAGCGCGGCCCGTCCTTCACAGGCGCGTCGTTTTTAAAAGGTCTGCGAATGGTCGTATTCTCCTCGCGTTGTTTCGGATTGCTGCAGCGGGTTGCCTCCCTATATGGGGTGCAAACCTAGTTTCGCCATCGCTGCGGCCAAGTCATTAGCACGCTTTAGACGAAAAATCACCTGCTGTCAGCCTCTCAAGAATCTGTTTTATAGGCGAAAACATCAGGAGTTCCGCCATGTCCGACGCCAATCGCGCCCTTTCCCATCAATTCCTCACCGTCGGCGACGGGCCGGCCGCACGCGAGATCGCCTATATCAAACGCGACCGCGCGGACGCGACCAACGGACCCATGCTCGTCTGGCTGTCCGGCTACCGGTCCGACATGAGCGGCAGCAAGGCTGTCGAGCTCGACCGGATGGCTGACGAGGCCGGGCTTGCCTGCCTGCGGCTCGACTACTCCGGCCACGGCCTTTCCGGCGGCGCATTCCGCGAGGGAACGATTTCGCGCTGGCTCGAGGAGGCGCTGGCCGTCATCCTTCACGTCGCGCCGGAGCGGATCATCCTGGTCGGTTCGTCGATGGGCGGCTGGATCGCGCTCAGGCTGGCGCAGGAGCTCGGCAAGATCACGGGCGCGCCAAAACTCGACGGCATGGTGTTGATCGCGCCGGCGCCTGACTTCACCAAGGAACTGATCGAGCCGAACCTCAGCGACAAGGAAAAGGCCTCGCTGGCCGAACGCGGCTTCTTCGAGGAGCATTCGGACTACAGCCCCGAGCCCAACATCTTCACCCGCGACCTGATCGACGACGGGCGGCGGAACCTGGTTCTGACGGGCATGATCGAGACCGGATGCCCGGTCCATATCCTGCAGGGCATGCAGGACCCCGACGTGCCCTACAGCCACGCGATGACGCTGGTGGAGCACCTTCCGGCCGATGACGTGGTGCTGACATTTATTCGTGATGGCGACCACCGCCTGTCGCGTCCACAGGACATCGAGCGCATGCTTGCTGCGGTGAAAACACTGGTCCGCTAAGGCGCTCCACAGGAATTCATCGCGATTTCAATCACTTGTGGACGATGACATTCATCCACCGAGACGGCGACGCATGCCGCGTCGTCGCAAATCCTAACGGATTTTAACTATGTTCGGCGCTTCTGCGCCCCTCGTCATAAGTAGTGATTGACTCCGCGCGCCCCTGTCCGTTAACTTTTTGTTAATAATTCAAGGGCGATGCGATGACTTTGGGCGTGCGGATCAAGGGTTTCCTGGTGGCCATGACGGCCATGTTTGCAATGTCGACAGCCGCGACCCCGGCGTCGACGAACACGCTTTCGATGGTCACCGGCGCGGCGACGTCGCAGCCGATCGGCCACTACGAGTTCTGCCAGACGCACCGTGACGAATGCGGCGCCAACCGCAGCGCATCGGCGCTCGACATGACCGACGCCAAGTGGGAGCTCGTCCGCTTCGTCAACAACCTCGTCAACACCACGATCATTCCGGAAACGGACAAGGAAATCTACGGCAAGGACGAAGTCTGGGCCTACCCGACGACGGCAGGCGACTGCGAGGACTTCGCCCTTCTGAAGCGCCGCATCCTGATCCAGCGCGGAATTTCGCCGGCTAATCTGTTGATGACCGTCGTGCGCAAGCCCGATGGCGAAGGCCACGCGATCCTGACGCTGCGCACCACGCGCGGCGACTTCATCCTCGACAACCTGGCCTCCACGGTGAAGCCCTGGTTCGACACCCCCTACTCCTTCATCAAGCGCCAATCGAGCGCCAATGCCGGCCGCTGGGTGACGATCGAGAACGGCCGCGACGTGCTGGTCGGCGCGCTGAAGTAGGGATACTAAGGGCGGCGGGATGTTCTCGCCGCGTCCACTCAACATCTCTGCGTGGCGAAAGCAGAACAACATGCACCCTCATTCCTGTGCCCAGACTTCGTCCGGGCACAGGAATGAGGGAAGTTGTTGGCACTGCCCGCAAAAATCCCTTAGATCGCTCCTCACCCACTCCCAATCAATATCCCCGCACCAAGCACCAGCCCACCGCCGACCACCACCTGAAACGCGGCGCGCAAGAACGGCGTGTCCATGAAGCGGTTCTGGATGAAGGCGATGGCCCAGAGTTCGAAGATGGCGATGATGACGGCAAGTGTCGTCGCGGTCCAGAAGTCGGCGATCAGGTAGGGCAGCGTGTGGCCGAGGCCGCCGAGCGCCGTCATGATGCCGCAGGACAGGCCGCGCTTGATCGGCGAGCCGCGGCCGGAGATCTTGCCGTCGTCATGGGCGGCTTCGGTGAAGCCCATGGAAATGCCGGCGCCGACCGACGCCGAGAGGCCGACCAGGAATGTCTGCCAGGTATCCTGGGTGGCGAAGGCGGCGGCGAAGATGGGCGCCAGCGTCGAAACCGAGCCATCCATCAGGCCGGCAAGGCCCGGCTGCACGTAAGTCAGCACGAACTGCCGCCGGCTCTTCTGGTCCTCTTCCTCGCGGATTTCCGCGGGCGCATGCTTGTCGCCCAGCATGCGGGTGATGTCTTCGTGGCCTTGTTCGGCAAGCGCGAGATCGCCGAGCAACTGGCGGGTCGCAGCGTCGCTGACGCGACCGGCGGCCTCGATGTAGAAACGGTAGGCCTGACTCTCCATCGCTTCCGCCTCGGCGCGGATCTTCTCCAGCGACAGGTTGGCTCGCAGCCAATCTGGCTTGCGCTCGTAAAAACCGCGCACATGCTCGCGGCGGATCAGCGTGATGCGCTCGCCGAAGCGCTGCCTATAGAGCGCGATCAGCGAGTTTCGATGAGTGTTTTCGACTTCCGCCATGTCCTCGAAAACCTTCGCCGACGCCGGATAGTCGGCGCGCAGCCGATCAGCGTAGGCGAAATAGATACGGGCGTCATCCTCCTCGGAGCCGATGGCGAGCGCCAGGATTTCCTGCTCGGACAAGGTGTCGAAAGAGCGTCTGGCGGATCTGAAAAGCCGTTGCAGCATGGTATCCTCATTTTAGAATAATTCTAAAATAGGATGCGGGATGATCCCGGTCAAGTGCGAAGGGCGGCGCAAGATCCGAATTCGCCCGGATATGTCTAACCTGCCTGGCGCGAACGTCTTCATCAGTAACGTTCAAGCACATCTACAAAATAGCGTATCCAATTTTATGCACGCCCAGGTATATTCGTGATTCTTTATTTTATGACAACAGCCCAAAACTGGCACGGAAGTCGGTTGAAATTTGCAACTCACGGGTTGAGATATTCTCAAACCTCTGCATAGTGACTTTCAATAATTAATTGCTTCAAAAGGGAACATAGAAGTGCCAGATCCGGTGGATATTATTGTTGGACAGAACGTCAGGACGCTGCGCGCGAAACGACGGATTTCCCAGCTTGAACTCGGCGAAGCACTTGGGCTGACCTTTCAGCAAATCCAGAAGTATGAAAAGGGCACGAACCGCGTCTCCGCAAGCAAACTGCACCAGATCGCGGTTTTTCTCGGCGTCGATGTTTCAGCGCTGTTCGAAGGCGCCGATACGACGGCACGGCCCGGGCTGAGCGCCGAGGCCTATGAGCTTGCGGTGATCTACGACAAGCTGCCCTCGACCGCCGGCAAGGAAGCGGTCAAGACCATCGTGACATTGATGTCGGGTGAAGACGCCTACGCCTGAGCCATTCATCGAGCGCGGTCGATCAAGCGTCAGGCAGATTCGGCGAACGGATGCTCAGTGCATGTCGCACTCGTGCAGCGCGACCAATAGCTGGTCCTGCGTCTGATGGCCGGCGTGATAGAGATCGATCGCGAGGCTGGCGATCGACAGGCCCTGCTGGCTGCGCAGCTGGATATTGCGCTCGGCGCACCAGGTGTACAAGGCGCCCGCAAGCACATCGACATCATCAGACTGAAAGGACAAGGCGGCTACCGTCATGGCGTTGCTCTCGTTGCGTGGTGTATTCCCCTTCGATCATATTGAATATAAATAACGCCGTTGCAAAGCGACTTCCATCGGCTGCGTTAATACAAGACGGAACGGGGAAACCCCTTGTCCCGAAATGATGCAAATGAGCGCCGCTGAAGCCTATTCGGAGGCGACGCGAAAGCCGTCCTGCTGGAAGGTGCAGGCTTCTATGGCATCGAGCAAGACCTGAAAGCGCGGATGATCGCGGATCGAATCCAGGTCGGAATCGTTCTTGAACCACAGGATCTGGTAGCAGGATGACTGCGGCAGCAGGGCTTCCAGCCGGTCCAGCGCCTCCTCGCGCTCGTTGAGCAGCGCGTGCATGCAGGCGATGTTGTACTGCGAGACCACGTCGTCGGGATCGATCGCCTCGGCGCGGCTTGCCCACTCCCTTGCCTTGTCCACCTCACCCATATGCGCCAGCGCCAGGGCTCCGCGGTGCGCCGGGCTGGCATTTTCGGGATGCAGCGCCAGCGCCTGCTCGGCGCGCTCGATGCCGACCCGCGCCCAATGCTCGCGCTCGTCCAGCCGGTCCAGCGAGCGGCAGGCGCTCGTCAGGTGGATCGGCGACAGGTAATCGTCCGGGCGGATCTCGGCGGCGCGGGTGAAGAAGGTCACCGCGCCCTCGAGTTTGCCCTGCATGAACAGGAAGCGGCCGTACTGGAAATTGACCTCGTAGAGATCGGGCTCCAGCGCCAGCGCCTTTTCGAACTCCAGCAGCGCTTCCTCGTCGCGGCCGTCCTGGTGCAGCGCCAGACCGCGGGAGGCGTGCGCTTCGGCGAGGTTTGGATCGAGCGCCAGCGCCTTTGCCGTCAGCTCGAGAATGCCCTTCAGCGTGTACTCGCCGGCATGCCAGTCTCGGAGAGTCGATTCGCAATCGGCAATGCCGGCATAGGCCTGGGCATAGTTCGGGTCGAGCGCCACGGCCGTGGCGAACATGCGCCGCGCCATCAGCAGATAGTGCCGGGTGAAGCTGTGGGAGAATTGCCGGCCGCGGAGATAGTAGGTGTAGGCCTCGACATTGGTGGTCGGCTCGGCGGCGATCGCCCGCTGCTCTTCCGGCAGCAGCTGGATCTTCAGCTGGTCGACGATGGCGTGGGTGATCTCGTCCTGAACCGCGAATATATCGGTCAGGTCGCGATCAAAGCGGTCGGCCCAGAGATGCGTACCGTTGCGGGCGTCGATCAGCTGGCCGGTGATGCGCACCCGCGCGCCCGCCTTGCGAACGCTGCCCTGCAGGACGAAATTGACGCCAAGCTCGGCCGCGATCTGCTTCACCGGCACCGGCTTGCCCTTGTAGGTGAAGGAGGTGTTGCGGGCGACGACGTAGAGATTGGAGATCTTCGAGAGGTCGGTGATGATGTCTTCGGTGATGCCGTCGGAGAAATACTCCTGCTCGGGATCGCCGCTCATGTTGGTGAAGGGCAGCACCGCCACGAGCGGTTTCTGCTTTTCGCGCGCGGCGGCAAGGGCTGCCTCGTTGACCTTCAGCGGCAGTGCGCGCCGGGGCGCGATGGCATAGACCCGCACCGGCTGCTCGATGTTCTTCAGCGTGAAGACGCCGCGATCCTGGAACGACAGGTCGAGCCTGGTGCCGACATGATCGCGCGCCGAGGCCGAGATCGCCACGCCGCCGGGATCGGCGATCGCTTCCAGCCGTGCCGCGACGTTGACGCCGTCGCCAAAGATATCGTTTTCCTCGACGATGACGTCGCCGAGATGGATGCCCATGCGGAATTCGATGCGCTGGTCGTTCGGTGCGCGACCGTTGCGCTCGGCCATCGCCTGCTGCACCTCGTGGGCGCAAGAGACGGCGTTGACGATGCTGGCGAACTCCACCAGCATGCCGTCGCCGGTCAGCTTGACGATACGGCCGCGCCCCTCGGCGACACGGGGATCGACGATCTCGCTGCGGCAAAGCTTCACCGCATCCAGTGTTCCCTGCTCGTCGGCACCCATCATTCGGCTGTAGCCGACGACATCCACTGCGAGAATAGCTGCAAGACGGCGTTCCAAGTCGACCTCGGCACTGCTGACCCAACGGAGATGCAAGTCTAGTACCATTCCGCGCTGCGATACAGGTAGAATGTGTCTATCGCTAATAAAGAAACAAAAAATGCAAATGTCGAGCCATGGAGGCAACAATATATACTGTTTTCCAGATGCAAATGAAAAAACCCGGCTGCGCGCAACCGGGTTTTGCTTTGGAAACCGAAAACTGATCTCAATCAGCCCTCGAAGAATTCCTTCATACGGGCGAAGAAGCCCGTCGATTCGGGATTGTTTTCCTTCGAGGACAGCTCGTCGAACTCCTGCAACAGCTCACGCTGGCGCTTGGAGAGTTTTTGCGGCGTCTCGATCTGGATCTGGATATAGAGGTCGCCGGTCTGGCTTGAGCGAAGGACCGGCATGCCCTTGCCCTTCAAGCGGAACTGCTTGCCGGCCTGGGTGCCCTCGGGAACGCTGACGCGCGACTTGGTGCCATCGAGCGTCGCCACGTCGAAGGTGCCGCCAAGGGCCGCCGTCGTCATCGAGATCGGAATCGCGCAATAGAGATCGGCGCCATCGCGCTGGTAGAACTCGTGCGGCTTGACCGACAGGAAGATATAGAGATCGCCCGCCGGGCCGCCACGGGTGCCGGCCCCGCCTTCGCCCTGCAGGCGGATGCGGGTGCCGTCCTCGATGCCCGACGGGATGTTGACGGACAGCGAACGCTCTTCCGTGACGCGGCCCTGGCCGTGGCACTTGGTGCAGGGATCGGGAATGATCTGGCCGCGGCCGTGGCAGGTCGGGCAGGTGCGCTCGACGGAGAAGAAGCCCTGGGCGGCGCGTACGCGGCCTGAGCCCTGGCAGGTGCCGCAGGTCTTCGGCTGGGTGCCGGGCTTGGCGCCGGAGCCGGAACAGACGTCGCAGGTGATCGAGGTCGGAACCCTGATCTGCGCGGTCTTGCCAGCGAAGGATTCTTCCAGCGTGATTTCCATGTTGTAGCGAAGATCGGCGCCGCGTTCGCGACCGCCGGCCGAGCGCTGCCGTTGCCGGCCGCCGCCCATCATCTCGCCGAAGATATCCTCGAAGATATCGGAGAAGCCGCCGCCGCCAGCAAAACCGCCACCGCCGCCGCCCATGCCGCCATGCTCGAAGGCCGCGTGACCGTAGCGATCGTAGGCCGCGCGCTTCTGCGGGTCCTTCAGCGTCTCGTAGGCTTCGTTGATTTCCTTGAACTTGTGCTCGGCGGTGTGATCATCGGGATTCTTGTCCGGATGGTATTTCATCGCCAGCTTGCGGAAAGCGCTTTTCAGCTCTTTTTCATCCGCCGTCTTGGCGACACCCAGCGTTTCGTAAAAATCGGCTTTTGCCATTAAGGATCAGACCCCGGAAATGGATTTCCGGCTGCCATGGTGAGCAGCCGGAATGTCAGTTTCAAACGTGACCGTTCAGTCCAGCTTACGCGGACTTCTTGGCGTCGTCCTTGACTTCTTCGTAGTCGGCATCGACGACATTGTCATCGCCGGCTTCGGCGGATGCGTCGGCCGCACCACCTTCAGCCTGCTGCGCTTCGTAGATCGCCTGACCGAGCTTCATGGAGACTTCCATGAGGGTCTGGGTCTTCGCCTTGATGTCCTCGGCGTCCGGCTCGGACGCTTCCGTCGCGGACTTCAGCGCGGCGATCGCATCGGAGATCGCAGTGCGGTCGGCTTCGGTGACCTTGTCGCCGTAATCCTTCAGCGACTTCTCGCTGGAGTGGACGAGGCTTTCGGCCTGGTTCTTGGCTTCGACACCTTCGCGACGCTTCTTGTCGGCTTCGGCGTTTGCCTCGGCGTCCTTGACCATCTTCTCGATGTCGGCGTCGGAAAGACCACCGGAGGCCTGGATGCGGATCTGCTGCTCCTTGCCAGTGCCCTTGTCCTTGGCCGAAACCTGAACGATGCCGTTGGCGTCGATATCGAAGGTTACTTCGATCTGCGGAACGCCACGCGGCGACGGTGGCAGGCCGACGAGGTCGAACTGGCCGAGCAGCTTGTTGTCGGCAGCCATTTCGCGCTCGCCCTGCGAAACGCGGATCGTGACGGCCTGCTGGTTGTCGTCGGCGGTCGAGAAGGTCTGCGACTTCTTCGTCGGGATCGTGGTGTTACGCTCGATCAGACGGGTGAAGACGCCGCCCAGCGTTTCGATGCCGAGGGACAGCGGGGTTACGTCTAGAAGCAGAACGTCCTTGACGTCGCCCTGCAGAACGCCGGCCTGGATGGCGGCGCCGAGAGCGACGACTTCATCCGGGTTGACGCCCTTGTGCGGCTCCTTGCCGAACAGCTGCTTGACGATTTCCTGCACCTTCGGCATGCGGCTCATGCCGCCGACCAGAACGACTTCGTCGATCTCGGCTGGCGTCACGCCGGCATCCTTGAGGGCTGCCTTGCACGGTGCGATGGTGCGCTGGACCAGATCGTCGACCAGGCTTTCGAGCTTGGCGCGGGTCAGCTTCAGCGTCAGGTGCTTCGGGCCGGTGGCGTCAGCGGTGATGAACGGCAGGTTGATTTCGGTCTGCTGGGCCGACGACAGTTCGATCTTGGCCTTTTCGGCAGCTTCCTTGAGGCGCTGCAGAGCAAGCTTGTCGCCCTTGAGGTCGATGCCGTTGTCCTTCTTGAACTCGCCGACGAGATATTCGACCAGACGCATGTCGAAGTCTTCACCGCCGAGGAAGGTGTCGCCGTTGGTGGACTTCACTTCGAAGACGCCGTCGCCGATCTCGAGGATCGAGATATCGAAGGTACCGCCACCCAAGTCGTAAACGGCGATGGTCTTGCCGTCCTTCTTGTCGAGGCCGTAAGCCAGCGCAGCTGCCGTCGGCTCGTTGATGATGCGGAGCACTTCGAGGCCGGCGATGCGGCCTGCATCCTTGGTTGCCTGGCGCTGTGCGTCGTTGAAGTATGCCGGAACGGTGATGACGGCCTTTTCGACCTTTTCACCGAGGTAGGATTCAGCGGTTTCCTTCATCTTCTGAAGGATCATCGCGGAGATCTGTGCGGGGGAGTAACCCTTGCCGCGTGCCTTGACCCAGGCGTCGCCGTTGTCGCCGTTGACGATTTCGAAGGGAACGAGGCCCTTGTCCTTCTCAACGGTCGGATCGTCGTAGCGGCGGCCGATGAGGCGCTTCACTGCGAACAGCGTATCCGTGGGGTTGGTGACTGCCTGGCGCTTGGCCGGCTGACCGACGAGGCGTTCGCCATCTTCGGAAAATGCGACGATCGAAGGCGTGGTGCGCGCACCTTCGGCGTTTTCGATGACCTTCGCGTCCTTGCCGTCCATGACCGCGACGCAGGAATTCGTGGTTCCGAGGTCGATACCAATTACTTTTGCCATGTCATTCTCTCCTTGAAGCAAGCTGTCTGAACCCCGGGAAGGCATTTCAATGACAGCCCCTTACGGGATGGGTCTTAAAGTTTAACGCAATCGTGATTGCGGCGATGGGGCGTATATAAGGACGGGTTTTCGCGACTGCAAGGCGGGAAATGTCCCGAAAACCAGCAAAACAAGCAAGCGGCAATTAATTTTCGCCGTCGGACCGAGACGGCGTTTTTTGTTGCGCGACTAAGCGCTTATTGACCCATGATCAGGTCGAGAAGCGTGGTGCGTTTCGCGCGCGGTTGCGCCTGCTGCTGCTCGCCGCCGACATCGCCGGGCGGCAGCGCATTTCCGTAGCCGTAACCGCCGTCCTCGGCCACATCGCCGGGCGGTACCGGACCGCCGTAAACCGGCTGCTGCTGGCCGCCGCGGCGCACCGGCGCCTGCGGATACTGGCCTTCATTATACTGGCCGTCATTGTATTGGTGTTGGCGCTCGTTCGAGCCGCCGCCGAAGACACCCGAAATGATGCTGCCGATGGTGCTCTGCTCCTCGACCGGCTGCTGCATGCCGCCGGTCGAACCGGTCATGTTGCCCTGCATGTCGCCGGGCATGCCTGATGCCGGCATGTTCGGATCGGCTGATGCCATCGGCTGGCCGTTGTCGACGGGCGCGTTCGGATTGATGAACTGGCCGTTGCCGAACAGCGGCGCCGGCGACAGGCCCTTGTGGGCCGCGATCATGAACTGCTGCCAGGCCTTGGCCGGAAGGCCGCCGCCTGTGACCTTCTTCATCGGCTTGCCGTCGTCGTTGCCGAACCAGACGCCCGTGGTCAGATTGCTGGTGAAGCCGACGAACAGCGCGTCGCGCGAGTTCTGCGTGGTGCCGGTCTTGCCGGCCGCCTGCCAACCGGGCAGCTTGGCGCTGCGGCCGGTGCCCTGGTCGATGACGCCCATCATCATCGTGTTCATGTTGACGGCCACGGTTTCCGACAGCACCCGCGGCGGGCTGTCATAGGTGTTCTCGTAAAGCACCTTGCTGCCGTCGGCGGTCGTGACCCGACGAATGACGTGCGGCGTTGCCTTGTAGCCACCGTTCATGAAGGCGGCGTAGGCGCCGGTCAGTTCGGTCAGCGACACTTCCGAGGTGCCGAGCGCGATCGAGGCGTTCGGCTGCAGGTCCGATTCGATGCCGAGGCGATGGGCGAGCTTGATCACCTGGTCCGGGCCGTCATACATGACGAGCTGGGCCGCGACGGTGTTCAGCGACTTGGCCAATGCCGTCGCCAGCGTCACCTCGCCATTATACTTCTTCTCGTAATTCTCCGGCGTCCAGTCGCCGATGCGGATTGGCGCGTCGTTGAAGACGGAGAACGGCGTCAGGCCCTTTTCCAGCGCCGCCGCGTAGACGAACGGCTTGAACGACGAGCCCGGCTGACGCTTGGCCTTGACGGCGCGGTTGAACTGGCTGTCGGCATAATCCTTGCCGCCGACCAGCGCGCGGATGGCGCCGGTGCCGTCGATCGAGACGAGGGCCGCCTGCGAGGCGTCGAGCTTGGCGCCCTCCTTGCCGAGCACGTCCGTGATCGACTGTTCGGCGCGCTTTTCCAGCGTCTTGTCGATGGTGGTGTCGACGATCACGTCTTCCTTGACGTCGCCGATCAGCGCCGGCAGCTGGTCCATGACCATGTCGGCGACATAGTGGCCGGCGCCGTCCCAGTAGCGCTTGGCCTTGGCGGGGGTCTGCGACATTGCGGTCTTGACCTCGTCGTCGGAGATCACGCCCTGATCGCGCATCGCCTGCAGCACCACCTGAGCGCGGTCGTTGGCGGCCTGCGGATCTCGGGCCGGCGACAGGCGCGACGGCGCCTTGACGAGACCGGCCAGCAGCGCCGCCTCGCCGAGATTCACGTCACGCGCCGACTTGTTGAAATAGCGACGCGAGGCGGCCTCGACGCCATAGGCATTGGAGCCGAAGAAGACGCGGTTGAGATACATCGCCAGGATCTGGTCCTTGGTGTATTTCTGCTCGAGCCAGAAGGCGAGCAGCACTTCCTGCACCTTGCGCTCAAGCGTGCGGTCCGGCGACAGGAACAGGTTCTTGGCAAGCTGCTGGGTGAGCGTCGAGCCGCCCTGCACCATGTGGCCGGAGGTCAGGTTGGTCAGCAAGGCACGGCCAAGGCCGAGCGGATCGACACCGAAATGCGAATAGAAGCGCCGATCCTCGATGGCGACGATCGCCTCGGGCAGGTAGGGCGACATGTCCTCGAGCGCCAGGGCTTCGCCGCCCGTGGTGCCACGGTTGGCGATGACGCTGCCGTCGACGGCGGTGATCTTGACGTTGGGCGGCCGGGCAGGAATTTCCCAGGTGCTGGCGCTCGGCATGCGCGAACCATAATAGAAGACGAGACCGGCGACGCCGATGCCGGCCCAGATGCCGAGCACGACGCACCAGTAGAGCATGCGGCGGATCAGGCCGAAAAAACCGAGGCCTTCGCGCGGCGGCGGCGCGCGGCGCTTGCTGCCGCTGCGTCGCTGCGGCTCGCGGACGCGGCGTGGCGCCTCGTCCCGATCGTCGTCGTAACTGTCGTAATCCGGTTCCCGGCGGCGGGATGGCTCGGGCTCGCGGCGCGACGGCTTGGCCGCCGCACGCTTGACGGACCGCCCGCCGGCGACACGGTCATCGGCGCCAAGCGCGAAATCGTCCTCGTCCTCGCGGCCTTTGCGGCCACCGAAGGATGGTTCGATTCTATCGCCTGATCTGCCCCTGCCCGCCATCTATGCCCTGAACAACCCGTTTCACTGCAAACCCGCGGTCTGCATCCGCCCATCAGCCCCTCGGCCGCGGCAACCGCATGGTGGCGGTCGCATCTTTACCCGGTTGAACTTTAAATGCGGCGATTTAAGGGGGAGTTAAGACCTCGTTAGCCAAAGGCAAAAGCTTTCAACACCGGCATTTTCCGGCCGATCTGCCACAGTCTAGCCTGCCGCAATAATGCCCAGTTTGGTTCAGCCCCCATTCACCTCGCTGGCCCTCTAATCCTGATGCAAAGGGACTTGCAGAAGGAATGAGGTGCAGTGATGCGCAAGACAATTATCGCCATGGCGATCGCTTTGAGCGGGTTTGGTGTTTCGGTCGCCGAAGCCATGCCCATGGGTGCCGTCCAGAGCGGCGCGACCAGCAACAGCAATGTCGTGCAGGTCGATTACGCCTGCGGACGCGGCTACCATGTCACGCCTTGGGGCGATTGCCGGCCGAACTGGCGCCGCCCGCCACCGCCACGTTACGAACGCCGCTATGAACGCAGATACGGTTGGGGCCACCGCCCGCCACCACGCTACGGCTGGCGTGACGATCGCGGCCATCGCCCGCCGCCATGGGCGCGCGATCGCGATCGCGGCTACTACCGCTACTGACATCTGACCGGCACAACCGCCATGACACTCAAAGGCCCGCGCATCCGCCCGGGCCTTTCCTTTGTCCGGGCCACGGTGCGGCGCCTGCGAGCCACGCGATTTCGACATGGCTGCCATTCGTTGCGGAAGTCACAAATCTGACATATATCGAGCCGATTGCGCCTGTTATTCGCGCAGTTCGCGCATTACGCAGGCAGTCATGACCATCGATTCAGCAAAAACAGACGATTTCAGGCCCAGGGAAATCTGGAGCGTGCACGAATTTGCACGGCGCTGTCGGCTGTCGAAGATCGAGGAGAGCCGCCTGAAGATGCTGCACGGGCCCTTCGCCGAGATGCGCGACCTGATGGCGACACGCGACAACTCGGCCCGCGCCTGGTAATATCGGGCGCCCGGTTCGGATACGCCCTGCAACTTCCGTGCGACCTCAGGGAACCATTCCGCGTTTCACCGATTATCTCTTTAGCGAAGCAGATCATGTTTCGCGATTGGTCGGCCGTCTCCCCTCAAAACGAGCCGATCGAATTCAGGCCCGGCGTCTCTCAGGAGCGTCGGGCTTTTCGTTGGATGGGATTGTTTTGACGGGACATGGTTATTGCGGCGGTGCGTTCTTGTCTCCGACAGCACCTACAAACTCCTCATCCTCACCCTTGTGGTGGGGATCCAGCGCGATCAAGTCCTTGATCGCAATAGACTCATTTCACGGAGCGTCCGCGCCGTGGCTGGATGCCTGTGGCATCGCCCGGACGAAGTATGGGCACAGGCATGAGGGTGCAGAGAAGCCGGACATCCACTTCCCAAAAAGAAAGGGCGACCTTTCGATCGCCCTTTGCTGATTACGGCTGGTCCGGCCTGCAGTTCGGATCGCCCGGCTGGCACACCGGCGGACGGCGGCGGTCCTGGTCGCGGCGGCGGTCCGGGCCACGGTCGAGGCCAGGCTGTCCCGGTTGACCGGGTTGACCGGCCTGACCACCTTGGCCTGGCTGGCCGCCATCGCCACGTCGACCGGGTTGCCCGGGCTGGCCCGGCATACCCGGCTGGCCGTTGAATTCCGGCGGGCGGCCGGGTCTGCCGTTATCCTGTCGGGGATCGGGTCCACGACCGAAATCGGGGCCGCGACCGGGACGGTTGTCGAAGTCGGGGCCACGGCCGGGGCCGTTGTCGAAATCAGGACGCGGGCGGCCGGGACCATTGTCGAAGCCGGGGCGCGGGCGGCCGGGGTTGTCGAAATCAGGGCCGCGGCCGGGACCGGGGCGGACCACGACCGGGCGGTCATAGACCGGATTGCGGCGCCAGCGCTCGCGCTGGCCGTAGAAGGAGCGGTCGCGATAGTAGCGATCCCAGTAGTTGCCGACACTGAAGACCACCGTCGGGATGCCGAGCGGGCGGTAATATTGCGGATCGACGTAGACGCGGCGCTGCTGGTAGAGCGCCTGCACATAGCGACCGGCGACCCAGCCGCGGCCGTTGTAAAACTCGACGTCGCACCATGGCACATCGGCCAGACAGCCGTGGATCTCGACGGATTCGCCGGCGGGAATGACAGTAACGGCAGGATACTGCGTGCTCGGTCCGGCGCGCATGTTGACGTTGGCGGTTGCGAAACCCTCCGCCGCCTCAGCCGCGACCGGCGCCAGCAGCAGGGCAGCGACCGCGGTGATCTTCATCAGTGTGGTTTTCACGTTTGCACTCCCTTGCGGGCGCGTCGCCGCGCCTCGATGTTCAGGCTTTCGCGCCTGTTCGAAGACAACAGTCATCAGCTTCCCGACCAAAGTGGGGCGGGCGCGATTCAACTTGTCTTTCAATGACTTATATTGGGCGGAGAATGAACGCAGCTTGAACGGAGAAAGGCCGCGCCCTTGAAACGCGGCGTGGCGATGACCACATGGGGCTCATCCGTTGCAGCGGATCCGACCGCCGACCCGGCCCTGACAGGGCCACAGGTGATCAACGCGATGCTAAAAAATCTGTTAACGTTTCGTTAACCTTTCGCGGGCACTCTGACTGCAATGTTCGCTTGCACCTTGACCACGGATGTACTGGCACTGTTGCGAAGCGAATGACGAAAGGCCGGTTCAACCCGGCCTTTTTTGTCGTCTTGGGCGCCACGGTTTCAGGCGTGGCGCCTTTTCACGGTCAGACCGCTCAGGCGGCCAGCGCTTCCATGATGCGGATCCACGAGCGGATGCCCTTGTGATACGAGGTCAGCTCGTATTTCTCGTTGGGCGAATGGATGCGGTCGTCGGCGAGGCCGAAACCGACCAGCAGCGATTCCATTCCGAGCATCTTCTGGAAATCGCCGACAATCGGGATCGAGCCGCCCATGCCGATGACCACGGCGGGCTTCGGCCACTCGTCGGACAGCGCCGTCTTGGCCTTGGTCAGGACTGGCGAATCATAGGACAGGTGAATAGCAGGCGAGCCGCCGTGCGGGTGGAACTCGACGGTGCAATCGGCCGGGATCCGCGATCGTACATAGGCGCGGAAACTGTCGCGGATGGCGGCCGGGTCCTGGGTGCCGACGAGGCGGAACGAAACCTTGGCGGAAGCCTTGGCGGCGATAACTGTCTTGAAGCCCTCGCCGGTATAGCCGCCCCAGATGCCGTTGACCTCGGCGGTCGGCCGCGCCCAAGTGAGCTCCAGCACCGAGCGACCCTTTTCGCCCGAGGGAACCGAAAGGCCGACGTCGCCGAGAAAAGCTTCCGTCGTCAGGCCCAGCGTTTCCCAGGAGGCTTTGATGTTTTCCGGCGTTTCCTCGACGCCGTTATAGAAGCCGTCGAGCGTGATGCGGCCGGTGTCGTCGTGCAGGCCGGCGAGGATCTTCGTGAGGATATGGATCGGGTTGGCGGCGGCGCCACCGAACAGGCCCGAATGCAGATCGCGGTCAGCGGCGGTGACGACGATTTCCTCGCCGACAAGGCCGCGCAGCGCCGCGGCGATGGCCGGTGTGTCGCGGTCCCACATGCTGGTATCGCAGACCAGAGCGTAGTCAGCCTTGAGCTCGGCGGCATTGGCCTCGAGGAACGGTTTCAGCGATGGTGAGCCGGATTCCTCCTCGCCCTCGAACAGGATGGTGACGCGAACGGGCAGTGATCCGTGGATTTCCTTGTAGGCGCGGCAGGCCTCGACGAAGGTCATCAGCTGGCCCTTGTCGTCGGCGGTGCCGCGGCCGGTGAGGATCTTGCGGCCGGCGGCTTCCTGCACCGACGGCTCGAAGGGATCGTTGTCCCACAGCTCGATCGGATCGACCGGCTGCACATCGTAATGGCCGTAGAACAGCACATGCGGCGCCGAGGCGCTGGCGCCGTCGTGATGGGCGACGACCATGGGGTGGCCAGGAGTGTCGCGGACCGAGGCGTCGAAGCCGAGCGTCTTCAGATAATCGACCAGCCAGACGGCGGCCTTGCGGCAATCGCCCTTGTAGGCAGGGTCGGTGGAGATCGACTTGATCCGCAGCAGTTCGAACAGCTGGTCGAGGCTCGAGGGCAGGTTCTGGTCCGCACGGGCGAGGACCGGCATCAGGTCAGGCATTTCCGACTCCTTGTTGAATTTCGGCCGGACGATAGACCAAAGCGGTGCGGCTTTCGAGGTGAAAAACGCCGCAACCGGCAATCGCCGAAGGGTACGGTAACGCACGTTTCGCGGTTCAATTTCGCGCCATATGCAATTTACGGTTATTTAAGAAGATGCTTGATAACGTCCGCTTCCACGTGCTGGAGGCGCCTGATGTTTACCGTGATCACCTGTATTCGCGACAACCATGACTGGCGCCTGATCCTTGCCGCCGTGGTGGTCTGCCTGATCGGCAACCTCACCGCCATGCTCCTGTTGTTTCGCGCCCAGCAATGCGACCCCGCCGAGCGCCGCAACTGGATCATGGGTGCCGCCTTTGCCTGCGGCGTCGGCATCTGGGCGACGCACTTCATCGCCATGCTCGCCTATGACGGCGGCTATCCGATCGCCTACGGGCTGGGGCTGACGGCGCTTTCGGTGGTGATCGCCGTCGCCATATCGCTGCTTGCCATTCTCGTCGCCTTCGAAAGCACCAGCCGCTACGCCTTCATGCAGGGCGGCGTGCTGATGGCGCTCGGCATCACCGCCATGCACCTGACCGGCATGCAGGCGATCGAGGGCCAGGTCGATATCCTGTTCAGCGCCTCGGCAACGCTGACGGCGCTGCTGATCGGCTCGGCGCTGGCCAGCCTCGCCTTCCTGTTCTTCCGCACGCTGACCGGGACGAAACGCATCCTGCTGTCGGCGCTCGCCATGGTGGTCGGCATCGCCGCCATCCACTTCATTTCGATGAGCTACATCACGCTGGTGCCGGAACCCGGCCGGCAGATCACCACCGCGATCATCGAGCCGCACACGCTGGCGGCCATCGTCATGGCGGTATCGACGGCGCTGATCCTGACGGCGCTCGGCGCCGTGTTCCTCGCCAGCCACCTGACCGATCTCAAGGGTCTGGCCAATGCGACGATGGAAGGGCTGCTGGTGCTTTGCGACGGCAACATCCTCGACGCCAACGAGCGCTTCCAGGAGATGTCCGGATGGCAGCTCAGCGAGCTGCGCGGCAAGCAGCCGGACCTCCTGCTGCTGTCGGCCAGCAGCATGGCATCGGCGGTCAACCATGAAACGCTGCTGACCACCAAGGCCGAGACAGAACTGCCGGTCGAGGTGATGATGCGCCGGATGATCTATCGCGGCCGGGCCTGCGAGATCCTCGCCATCCGCGATCTCACCGAGCGCAAGCGCGCCGAGCAGATGATCGAGCACCTGGCCCAGCACGACGTGCTGACCGGCCTGCCGAACCGCTCGCTGTTCGACACAAGGCTGCGCCAGGCGCTGCAGGTGGCGCAGCGCAAGCGCGGCCATGTCGCCGTGTTCTATCTCGATCTCGATCGCTTCAAGGCCGTCAACGACCTGTTCGGCCATGCCGAAGGCGACCGCATTCTCTGCAAGATATCGGCGATCCTGAAGCGCGTGGTCGACGAGACGGCGACGATCGCCCGGCTCGGCGGCGACGAGTTCGCGATCATCCAGACCGGCAAGCCGCAGCCGGACGGCGCACGGGCGCTGGCCGATGCCATCCTTTCCGGCGTCGCTGCCGAAATGGACGTCGCCCGCGACCCGACCGCCGTCGGCGTCAGCCTCGGCATCGCCGTGTATCCGGCCGACGGGCAGACCGAGGAGCAGCTCTGCGTCAACGCCGACACGGCGCTCTACCGCGCCAAGCATGCCGGCCGGGGCAAGGCCTGCTTCTTCGACGCCGAGATGGACGCGGCGGTGAAGGCACGGCGCGAGATCGAGAACGAGCTGCGCCACGCCATCGTCCGCAACCAGCTCTACGTCCATTACCAGCCGATCCTCGACAGCCGCAGCGGCGGCATCAGCGGCTACGAGGCGCTGATGCGTTGGAACCGGCCGGGCCACGGCAGCAGCGAGCCCGACGTGTTCATCAAGATCGCCGAGGAGAGCGGCGTCATCGTCCAGCTCGGCGAATGGGTGCTGCGGCAGGCCTGCACGGAAGCGGCGCGCTGGGCGCAGCCGCTGTCGATCGCCGTCAATGTCTCGCCGGTGCAGTTCATGCTGCCCAATCTCTACGACAGAGTGACGGCGATTCTCGCGGAAACCGGGCTGGTGCCGCAGCGGCTCGAGCTTGAGATCACCGAGGCCGCCTTCATCCGCGACCGCAAGGCGACGATCTCGACGCTGATGCGGCTCCACGATCTCGGCGTCCGGATCGTCATGGATGATTTCGGCACCGGCTTCTCCTCGCTCTCCAACCTGCGCGCTCTGCCCTTCGACAAGATCAAGGTCGACCGCAGCTTTACCGGCATCCTCGAACACGACGCCGCCGCCCGCTCGATCGTGCGCGCCATCATCGGTCTTGGCCACAGCCTCGGCATCCAGGTGGTGACCGAGGGCGTGGAGACCGAACTGCAACGCCAGATCGTCACCAACGAAGGCTGCGAACAGATGCAGGGCCTGCTGCTCGGCAAGCCTGACATCGAACCCAGCGTCAAGATGGCGGCCCGCGACAAGTATCACTCGGCGCAAGAGGACCGCGGCAGCACGGTGCTGCGCTATCCGCAGGTGGTACCGAAGGCGAAGTAGGTGGAGCTATTGCCTTTCCAAAACCATTGATTGCATAATCATCCGATACGCTGGTTTTGCGGTGAGCCGGATGCTTGATATTGCGATCATGACATTGCGACAGACGTGCCGGTACGGCTGCCTCTCCCTGTGGGTGGTGGTGGCCTTTTCGTGTGGGCCAGTTGCAGCGCTTGCGGCCAGCGATTCACGCAGACAGCTTGACGACCGGCCCATCATCTGCGCGGGCTACTACCGGCATTTGGCGCAGTTCTCCAGCGAGAAACACGACAAGGTCCAAGCTGACGCTTATATGGCGAGATTTCGTGCGCTGTATGATCGCGGCATCGCCGACATGATGGAAAACGGCAGCACAAGAGAACAGGCACATGACATGATCCAAGGATATTCCGATCTCCTCGGCGCGCTCGCCATCAAGGAAGATCCGTCATTGAAGTATGTGATCCGTATGTGCGCACGTGAATTTCCCGTGCCGGCAATCTGGAAATAGCCGTCTCACCATGCTGCCGAGGACAGCTTGCCGATCTAGAGATATTGCCTTTCTCGAAGGCCCATTTCACATGGCACCATGAACGACATCCCCTCACCTCACTCCCCTTCCTCACTGATACCGGAGAACCGCGGCGGCCTCAACCTCTTTGCCGACGGCAGCTGCGCGCCGGATAGCCGGCGGGGCGGCTGGGCGTTCGTTGCCTATCGCGATGGCATCGAGGTCGCATTCCGGTGCGGCGGTGCCGAGGATGCCGCCAACAACAGGATGGAGGTGACGGCGCTGCTGCAGGCGATGCTCTGGCTGAACGCCAATGCGGCCGGCGAGCAAGCGGTGATCTGGTCGGACTCGGTGGTCGCGGTCAAGGGCTGCAACGACTGGCGACCGATCTGGCGAAACAACGGCTGGAAGAAGATCGCCGCCAACCCGAAACTGCGCAGCCGGGCGATCCAGGATGCCGATCTGTGGCAGGCGATCGACCGGGCACTCGCGGTGAACGCGGGTGTGACGGTGATGTGGTGCAAGGGGCACACGGGGATCGGCGGCAACGAGCGGGCGGATGGGCTTGCCGAGCAGGGCCGGCGGGCGGTGGAGCCATCATGACGCTCGAAGAGCTGATCCAGCGATACCGGCCGCATCTGGCGGATGAATCCGTTGGCGTCAGGCGGAGCTGGGAAGAGGTGTTTCGATACACGCTGAAGCACTATCCCGGCGATACGCCGCTGGAGGCATTCGACCTCGATCTCCTGGCCGAGCGCCTGTCGGCTTCCGACCTGCATCCGCCGCTGGTTGCCGGGTACGTCAAGCGCTGGCGGGAATTGCTGGCGCGGGTGGGTGAACTGTAGCCGCAGACCGGGCGGCGCGGGCGGGCTGGAAGCCGGGCGCCTTCTAATACCGAAGGTTGTGACAAGCGCAGCGTGATGGCATACTGAATACATGTCAAGCAAACGGCCAAGCGAGATTCTATACGAGTTGTCAGCGCGAGAACCGATATTCCATCGGCGCGAGTATGGCACGTCCAGGGACCAGCTCGAAGAAATGATCGACGCTTCGTTCTGGGAAGTCGGAGCGAGCGGTAAAGTCTATAGGCGCGACCATGTCATCGAGACGCTTTTGGCGCGATATTTGAAGGGTCCAGAGCCGCACGATTGGCCGTGTCGCGACTTCGAGCTGACCGCGTTGGGAGACCGGCTTTATCTCATCTCCTACATCTTGGAGGAGCCGGAAAGATTGACGCGCCGCTCGACTATTTGGCGCTCATCCGACACCGGCTGGAAAATTGTCTTTCATCAAGGGACGTTGGCAAGCACCGCTTAACCACCCCATCTACACCAATCAACCAGCTGTATCGCGGACGCTTGATCCGAATGAGCCTCTCAAGACTTCGTGCGCTTAGTCATTCGAATTATTGATGCAGGCGTTTGCTCCGCGCGATGGATTCGATCGCTCTTCCGGACTAGCCTCGGCTTAGCAAACCCTTGCCTTGGACGATTTTCCGATGCCTCTTCTCGACGCCAACGCAACGCATCCGATCACGCTGCCTGATGGCACGGTCTATCGCGATACGGTTTATCTGAAGACCGTGGTCGACCATCCCAGGATGGAAATCGGTGACTACAGCTACTTCACCCATTCAGGGAAACCGGAAGAGACGGCGCAGGTGCTTGCGCCCTATCTCGGGCACGCCTGCCGCGAGCGACTGGTCATCGGGAAATTCGTGCAGATCGCGCGGGGAAGCTATTTCATCACGAGCTCGGCCAATCATCCGATGGCCGGTTTCACGACCTACCCGTTTCGCATCTTCAAGCCAGAGACCTTCGGCTACAAGGACCTGCCGGTGAAGGATACCGTTGTCGGTCACGACGTGTGGATCGGCCATGGCGCGACGATCATGCCGGGCGTGCATATCGGTTCGGGCGCGATCGTCGCTGCTGCGTCGGTCGTCGTCCGCGATGTTCCGCCCTATGCCATCGTCGGCGGAAACCCGGCGGGCATCATCCGGATGCGCTACCCCATCGAAACGATCAACGCGCTTCTCGATATCGCCTGGTGGGATTGGCCGCTGGACAAGATCGAAGCGAAGCTGGCCGCTTTGGAGAACGGCGATCTCGAAGCGCTCAAGATGGCGTAGCAAAGGAAGTTCCTGTCGGCCACTAAGCCGCCTTCGGCTGCAATCTCTCGACGTGCGGCGGTTCCTGCTGCTGCACCTTCGACAATTCGTAATTGGTCTGCAGCGTCATCCAGAAGCGTGCCGTGCTGACGCCGGCCAGTTCAAGCCTGACCGCCAGATCGGGACTGATGCCCGACTTGCCGTTGATCACCCGCGACAAGGTGGTTCGCGCGATCCCGAGACGCTGGGCTGCGTCGGTCACGTCGATGCCGAGCGGCACGAGAACGTCTTCGCGCAGCATCTCGCCGGGATGCGGATGGACTTTCATCATGTCGAGGCTCCTTTCAATGATAATCCTGATAGTCGACCAGTTCGACATCGACGCCGACAAAGCGAAACGTGACGCGCCAGTTACCGTTGACCCAAATGGACCAATAGCCCCTCATCTCACCTTTCAGCGGATGCAGCCGATAGCCCGGATGGCTTAGATCGACCGGCGCTGCGGCCGCATCCAGTACTGCCAGAATGCGCAAAAGCTTCGACGCGTGGGCTGCTTGCACCCCCTTCGTCGATCCTGTGCTGTACAGCACCTCTAGACCCTTATGGCGAAAACTGATGATCACGCCATAATGTAGCGTGTAGCGCTACACGCATCAAGAGGTTTCACGCGAAGCCGCCGTGTTTGCGGTATGCAAGCCTTGACCGGTATCCTATCCACTCACCCCAAACACCACCTCTTCCAGCCAAGCATTGGAGAACTTCCGTTCCGGGTCCATGCGGTCGCGCAGGCGGGTGAATTTGGCAATGTTTTCGTAGGCTGCGCCGATGTGATTGCGGGTGAAGACCTTGCCCCAGTGCGGCAGCGGGGCAAAGGGGGCGAGCGCTTTTTCGATTTCGGCTGCTGCCGCATCGACCGCCGGCTGGTCGCGCACCCAGGTGAAGTGGATCGACAGCGTGTCGTTCCGGTATTGCGGGCTCATCCACAGGCCGTCGGCGGCGACGGTCCGGAATTCGCCGGATTGCACCAGCGGCGCGAAACGGTCCCTGATCTTCAGCAAGGCTTCGATCGCGGCGGCGCCGTCTTTGCGGGAGACGTGGTATTCGGACTGGATCTCGGCGCCGCTGCTCGGGGTGAAACCCATCTTGAAATGCGCCAGCTTGTCGGACCAGCGACCGTAACGCCCGAGCTGCTCGGTGGCGTTTTCGGGATCGAGGCCGATGATCGGGTGGCGCTTGACGGTGGCGCGCGTGGCGCCGTGGATCTCCGCCGGCCAGTCGCCGGCGCTGACCGTGCGTTTCAGCCAGACGGTGCCGGCGTTTTCGGCCCATTGGGTGAAGACGCTGACGCTGTAGGCGGCGGCCATTGTGGCATCCAGATTGGCGAGCAGCGCGTCCCAGGAGAGGCCTTCGTAGACGCACTGGGCGATATCGAACTCCGGCTGGACGTCGAGCGTCACGCGGGTGACGACGCCAAGAGCGCCGAGATGGACGACCATGCCCTCAAAATCGGCATCGCCGCGCCTGACTTGGACGAGACTGCCGTCGCCAGCGACGAATTCGAGCGCTGCCACCGCCGTCGCCAGATTGCCGTTGCCATCGCCGGAGCCATGGGTGGCGGTGGCGATGGCGCCTGCGATCGAGATGTGCGGCAGCGAGGCGAGATTGTGGATGGCGAGGCCGTGGCGCTGCAGAAACAGCGCCAGCTCGCCATAGGTGCACTGGCCGCCGACCGAGACCTGCGTGCCGTCAGCTTCGATCGCCGCATCGATCGGCAGCTCGGCCAGCGACAGCGCGAGCGTGCCGTCGGCAATGGCGTTGAACGAATGCCGCGAGCCGAGCGTTTTGATGGCGGAGGCTCGCGCGACGATCTCACGGACGGCGTCGAGCGACGAGGGGTAGAGGCAATCCTCGAAGCCGTAGCGAAAGCTCTCCGCCCAGTTGGCTGCCGGCAGCTGTGTCATGAATCAGTCCTCCTCGGTTCCCGGGGGATTGGTAGCACGGCGGGCGAGCGGGGGACAAAGGGGA
>UCCA01000031.1 GCA_900470805.1 Hyphomicrobiales bacterium
AACTCGGCGCTATTTACGGAAGGATCGACGCTGATGCACGCGGCCTTCGACACTCTCCTGCGTGGAGCGATCGACGCCGGCACGGTCAAGGACGATATCGAAACCGCGGATGTGCTTTATACGTTGTTCGGGATATATTCGATCCCGGACACCCCGGACTGGCGGCAGCGCGCCCGCAGGATCGTCCGCCTGATCATGGACGGGTTACGCCACCGCCCTGGCGCCTGACGGCCCTGGCTCATCGTCAACGCATGAGATCGAGGACGCTCGCTTGGCTGGGATGCAAGACACCTATGGCATGAGCGACCGGGCCGTCATCCCGGTCGCGATCGTCATTTTGCCACCGGCAGATCGAGTCGGATAGCACCCGCAGCCGGCCACAAGATCGTGCCGACATTCGAACGCGATTCGACGCGTCGCAATGCGGGCGATCGACAGCCGGACCAACAACATCTATCTCGTGACGGGCTTCCGACATTCAGACATCGCACATTGCCTTGAAGGCGTCACGTAATGATCGCGCGCAATCGGGATCATGCGTCCGGAATGGCAAGCTCGCTGACGGCTGGCCTGCGGATCCCCGGCGCGATGATCCATGACGGCATCCTGATGTTACAACGGACAATCTGGATCGACTTATCGAAGCTACGAGGTAGCGGAAGGAGACTTGGTCATTCGCGCATGCCGGCGTTTCGGCAATCCCGTCATCCTCTACGGCCCGCTCAACGAGAAAGCTCTGACATTGCGGGCGGACCGTGGCGCAAAAGGACGGATCGAAGCCTGCGGACTTGATTGTCGAGGTCGAAATTGGCGAAGCGGTGGTGCGTCACATTGACACCATCGACGATTTTGTAGACTTCGGAGCGTACCGGAGGGAAGACGCCGATCCTTGTAACAATGACGAATGGCTGTGAGCCGACGGAGGTGCATGGGCGTGCCGGTCGTTAACGATATCATCCGCCTCCATCGTCCCCTCGGAACGAATTCAGGAAATCCCGTGACGCTTCGCTGATTGGGGTGCATTCCCCGCGAGGCAGACCATTGTGTGCGAGCAACGGGGCGTGATGGCGCTTTTTAGTTTGTTAGCGAAAGCGTCCTGATCACATCCTGCTCAATCTCAATGCATAAGGCCTCATAATCTTCAACGAGATCACTGTTGATCTCGTCGCGCCTGAACGTCTCTGTTGCGATAACTGCCAAATGGTAGGCTTCGAAGAGCGCAAGCTGCGACGCAGTCTGCGCGGCCATGATGCGTCCTCTCATGGAGGGAAGTCGCATGGCGAGCCGTTTTCGGCCCGCTTCCTGTCGATGGAATTCGTTCATCCGAGCCCGCCTCCCCGCCTCACTTTATGCCAGTCTTACCAGCCTCAACGACACCCGGACTTAGGTCTTAGTTCACGTCGACTGAGGTCCGATGCCGGAACTACCAACAATTACAGCCGTTTGATTGGCAGCGACGAAGCGTCGCAACAAAGGAGAAAAAGATGTCGTTCAAATTAATTGTTACAGCATTCGCGGCCGCTACAATCATGTCCGGTGTTGCGATGGCCCAGTCAGGAACGGTCAACGGCGCGGCTGGCGGTGCGGTGACCGGTGCGATCGTAGGCGGCCCGGTAGGCGCAGCGGTTGGCGGCGTGACTGGGGCGGTGGTCGGAACGATCATCGATCCCCCACCGGAAAAGGTGGTTACGTATGTGCGGGAAGCTCCCGCGCCTTCTGCACCGGTCGTGGTCCAGGAGAGGGTCGTGGTCGGCCACGCATTGCCCGAAACGGTGGTCGTCACGCCGATCCCCGAAAACCCGAAGTACGGATATGCCATCGTGAACAACGAGCGTGTCATCATTGAACCTTCATCGCGCAAGGTCATCCAAGTCATCAACTGATCTCGTGAGCGGCGCGGTGAAAACCGCGTCGCTTTCGTCAGCTAGTCGAACTTGGTTGAACAGCAGGCAATTGTACGACCTGCAAACTGGAGATAGCCCATGATCGATATTGAGCAAAAGTCGGGTGGCACTGCATTGCCGCTCTTTGTCCTTTTATTGATGATGGCCGCAATGGCTGTTGGCTTGCTTTTTGTCGGCGCTGGACACGGTCGGACGGAGACACGCGTCTGGATGCCCCCAGCAACAGAGCGAGAGGCGAAATGAGCAGCCTCGCCAGCCTTGCATTCGCAATTGTAACATCGATAGGCGCCTGCGTGGCGATAGCATCGGTGACTTCGATGGTTGTTGCGCAGCCCGAAGGTGAGAAAAGGCTAAAAATGGACAGCGACACTCTTTGGACGAGCGTGCCGGTCCGCGTCGATGGCAAGCACCAAAGCTTGGAAAGGCTCGCGCCGATCTTCTCAACGTATGTAACCGAAAGGCGGCTACAGTCTAGGGATTTCAGAGAACTCGCTGCATCTCCAACTGTGCAAAACTTATCGGGACTCTTCGCTGTCGAACTGTCGCCGGAGCGAACAGCAGAACACGCGCGTTGGTGCACATCCCACTATCGCTCCTATGAGCCCTCAAGCGACACATATCGTTCTTTCAGCGGAGAACGCCGGACCTGTATGTCGCCATTTACTGGCCTGCCAAAGGCTGACGCGGCCGATCGGCAGACTCTATCCAGTGCCACCTCATGGTGCGCAAGCCACTACAAGTCTTACCGTTCAGAAGACAATACCTTCCAGCCGTATGACGGCCCCCGCCAAATTTGCTCCGTGCAGAACTCGAAGGATATGGCGTCGATCGATTGAAGCTGTCTTTTGGGAAAAAGTCGGTCGGGATTTAATGCGTGTGCGTAAGACCAAAGCCCGTGTCGCAGGGGTGGCCGTTGTGATTAGCTCGCAGCCTTTAACGCGTGGAGATCATATGTCCGTGAAAACCGAGATCCACCGAGCCCTCTACCAAGTGTCTTTCCTCGACAGGATTGATAGGCCGGCACTGATTTTACGAATTGTAGGCGAGCTTCAGACGCGAAGGGACGAAACCCTGAGCGGCCTGCGGCCTGAGAAGTGCTTTTGGATAGACACGCTGATCGCGGCGGCGTCCTCAGCGCTAGTAGAGATCGCCGCAATGGAAGAGATCGAATATCTACGCCTGCTAGCCGAATTCGAGCGGCTGCTGGAAACACTCGATGTCCTGGAGACAAATCTTGATCGTCCAACGATCCACTAGGAGGATCCATGCGGGTTTTAATTGTCGAAGACGAGCCAGCAATCGCTCAAGACATCGAAGATATAGCTCTCTCGGAGGGTTTTGCGATTGCCGGCATAGCAACAAACGCGCGCGAAGCAATGGAGCTGGCACCTGAAGCAGACGTCGCGATTCTCGATGTAAGGCTGACGGATGGCCTCACCGGACCAGGGATAGCCAAGGAGCTGGTTTATCGCTTTAGGATCGGCGTCGTTTACTTAACCGGGAACCCGGACCTGCTGGGAGATCAGGACGTCGTGAACGTCGTAGCCAAGCCGCTAGATAAGCAGAAAGTCATCCAGGGACTCAGAATGGCTGCCGCCTGGCGACGTGAACAGACATGTAGAGGCGCTAGCCCCACTTGATAAGATGAATGCGAAGTACCGACCACAAGGAAAGGAGTGCCCTATGACCAACATTCGAGTGAAGGGCTTCATCAGCAAGCTCGAACTCGGCGAAGAGTTGGCTGAACTGGAGGAGGTCCATAACCTGCATATCTCGCCTGAGCCTGTATCTGAGCACCCCGACGATGACGCCAGTTTGCGAGAGGTGGGCTGGCTACGGAAGGAGGTTGCAGACATGCGAGAGGGTTTGTCCACCGCGGCCCACCTGAAGGCGCGAGAGCTACGCCGACGTGGTGGTTGGTCGGTCATTCAATTCGCCGCGGCAATAGGTACCTCACTGTTATTCGGCGTCGCAGTTAGAAAGGCTCGTCTCAAGGATAGCCCTTTCCGACGGAAGTGGACGACATGAAGCACAAGGCAGAAGACCCGGAAGGCAGGGCCTTCGACCTGCAATGGATCCTTGAAGAAATAGATGTATTGGCCGAAGACCTTACTAGGTTGGAGCCCTCGATGGACAGGACCGCGCTGGAACTTCGGTTGGCACAGATGCGTCAGATTGTTGAGCTGGCGTGCACGCGCCAAGGTCAAACAGCAAACAGCCTAGCTGCGACGCATGGAGTTTAGATGCTCGACAAGAAGACAGTTCTCGTGATTGGTGGCAGCTCGGGCATTGGCCTCGGAGTGGCGACCCTTGTAGCGCAAGCAGGTGGCCGAATCGTGTTGATCGGGCGCGACGAAGAAAAGCTCGCCGCTGTCACACAGAACTTCGCGACGCATCGGCGAGATGTTCGTTCCTTTTCCCTCGATGCCACCGACGTCGACGCGCTGCAAGCCGTATTGGATCAATTGGGAGAAGTCGACCATGTCGCATGCATGCTTGGTGGCGGACTGGAAGGCCAATTCGATACCTCGCATTGTGAGGCAGCCAGTCTTGAACGCAGGAGCGTTGTGGCGCTTCGTATCGCCAACGCGGTCTTACCCCACTTGAACCCTGGGGGCAGTCTGACCCTGACCTCAGGCCCGTGCGCAAAAGCGCCGGCATCTTCAGGCGTCGCAATTGGAAATAGGGCCATTGAGCTTGAAGTGCAGACACTCGCGGTAGCATCGGCACCACGGATCAGGGTTAACGCCGTCGCACCAAGCTGGATGGACACGCCGAGGTGGGACGATATCCCCGAAGACCAGCGCGAAGCACAGAGAGCGATGATCGCACATAGGACCCCTCTCGGCCGGACCGCAGCGTTAGCTGAAGTGGCTTCGGCTTACCTCTTCGCGATGGAGAACAGATTTTTGACCGGGCAGACACTCGTCATTGATGGGGGTCTGGGGTTGGTCACCTGATGGGAGCAGAAGCCGGCGTTGCCTGATCTTTGACAAGGGTCCTCTAACCCTGCGTCGACGTGGGATCGCGTTCCCTGCCAAAACACGCGCGAGAGATCCTTTCAGGCTGGTCGTGCGTAGTGAATGCCGATGAAACATTGGGTAGGAACGGCGATGACGATTTCGAAACGTGACCTGCTGAGGTTGGGCTGGGGAGCAGCCAGCGCCTCCGTTGCCATTATAGCGCCCATGACCTTCGACCTTGGCCGATCCCTGCCACTGCTCGTTTTAAATTCGGCGGAAGCAAAGAGCGGCAACAACGGGAACGGCGCCAATGGCAATGGCAACGGAAGCAGCGGCAGCAGCGCCGGCGCGAACGGGAACGGGACCGGGAACGGGAACGGGAACGGGAACGGGAACGGGAACGGGAACGGGAACGGGAACGGGAGATCGCCGAATGGGGGTAGTTCTGTCAACGGTGCGGGATCACCTTCATCGTCGGACGAGGGCGGCTTAGGCGGAGCAACCGGAGCGAAAGGTGCCGGCGCCAAGGTCGGTGTCCGCCACGACAATGGGATTACCGAGACGATAAGCCGTGGTCGCTTTGTTATGAAGGATTCGAGGGGTAGGACGATAATCGATCGAGAGGCCACCGCTGCTGATTACCGCCGTTTAAACAGGCTGGCGCACTAGCGCACCTCATGCCAACGTAGCGCGGCCTCGGTTCGGTTAGTGACGCCGAGTTTGGTCAGAATCTGCGTCATGTGATGTTTGACAGTCTTTTCTTGCAGCTCCAAACGAAGGCCGATGTGCTTGTTGGATAGGCCTTGGCCAACGAGCTCCATCACCTCTCGTTCTCGCGGGGTGAGACTGCTTTTTGAGCCTTGACCCTGCAGGGAAATATCCATTACTTTTGCTGACATTGCTGGCGAAACGTATCGCGATCCTTTCATGATGGTTCTGATCGCCTCCGCCAGGCCACGGGATCCAACGCCTTTCAGAACGTATCCCATCGCGCCGCGTTGGAGTGCGCCTAAAAGGGTGTCCACCTCCTCAGACGCCGTGAGCATCAGCACTTTCGTCGAGGGGCTGCGAGCAAGAACCTCTTCGACCGCTCGCAAACCGCCGCCTGGCATGGAAACATCCAACAACATGATGTCAGGATGTTTGTCAGAGGCGATCACCGCCGCATCATCGCTGCTGGATCCCTCACCGACAACCAAAAAATCTTGGACCTCGGACAGGCTCCGTGTAACTCCCTCCCGAAAAAGTGGGTGATCATCCACGACACCGACAGTGATCGCACCCATCGCTATTCTCCCACGTCCATCGGCCCGAACATCATCGTCAAAGTCGTTCCCTCGTCCCCCGATTTCACCTCGAATGTTCCGCCAAGACTATCGACCCGTTCTCGTAGTCCCGCAAGACCAAGGCTTGCAGGCCTTACTGTCTCAGGGTCGAAGCCTTCTCCGCGATCGCTGACTTCGATTTTAACATATCCGTCGTGAGAAGTGGCCTTGACCGATTGCTGATTGCCGCCGCCATGCCGATACGCATTGTTCAGCGCCTCCTGTATGAACCGGTAGATGCAAATCTTGACCGCCGGCACGAGATCAGGTCGATCGTCATCGATTAGCACGACAACCAACGTGCGCGTCTTTTGCTGATGGGCCTCGACAACAAGCGTGACGATCTCCGAGAACGATGCCTTGTCGATTTCCGGCAGCACCAGACCCTTACAGATGCTTCTAATCTCACGCATGGCCTCGGCAAGACTAGATTGGATCCAGGTCAATTCCTTTTCGCGGTCTTCCGGGAGCGTCTCGGCGCTGATTAGCAACTCGCTGTCCAGCCGAAGTGAGGCGTACCCAATGTGTTGAACTGGCCCATCGTGAAGGTCGGCTCCGATGCTACGCAAGTATTTCTCGTTGAGAGATGCAGCGCGCTGCGACGCGCGCTGAAGCCGCCGTTGCAGCGTTTCATTCTTTGTCAGCAAGGTCGAAAGATCCTCAACTCTTGCAGCCAGATCCCGGCGTTGACGCTCAATGGTTCGACTTCCCCGAAACACCAGCGCCGAGAGCGAAAAAAAGAAGATGCCAGTGAGGGCGATCACCACAAGCCAGCTCGAGAGCCGTGCGGTGTTCAAGGTTTCACCGAGGCCGTCGGCGGTCTCGTAAAATTCGAGAACGGCGACCGCTTCGCCCGACCAAGGTTGAAGCACCGGATTGTAGATCTCCATCAGAGGCTTACCGAGGGCACGCTCGAGCTTGCTTTCTGGATCGTCCGCAATCTCATAGCGCGCTATCAAAGAACCTTCAAACGCTTGACGAAGCTTGTTGCTCGCGGGAAATGTCTTACCGATAAGGTCCTTGTCGTTGGCGTAAAGAATGGTCCCATCGCGACGCCACAGCTTGAACGAGACGAGCCGGCGGCCGAGGGCGCCCTGCCCAAGCGTCTCATCAAGCGCAAGGGCACTTGCCTCGTCGAGCAACGCTTGCTTTCGCATGTCTGGAAGCAGCGGCGCGATCACGCTATCGACATAGAGCGCGGTTGCAGCCCCGGAATTATGGATGACGGCGCTTTCGATGAGTCTTGTCGCTAAGAACCCTGCTACGAACATCGCAGCCAAACAGACCAGTCCGCCAGCGATCGAGAATTGCGCGGCAAGCGAGCGCGGTGTCCAACGGGAATGCCAATTCATGTTCATCCATATGTGAGACGATGCCCAGTAACTATGGCTGTTTTAGAAATCTTCCAGACAGCAGGCCGAGGAATCAATGGCAGCTTCTGCGCGGGCAACTTTTGATAGCATTTCGTTCCGCGATCCGATCTTATGCAGGCTTAGACGAGGTCGGGATGCCGAATTGTGGGCTATCTGGTCGAATCCTTGCCGCATGACTGTCAGCGAGAGCCCGCCAGATGGGACAGTCGATTGGCGGAAAAAAGCTCAGACGCCATCTGCGGCTTTCCAAACAGGTAACCTTGACAGGTCTCGCATCCGAGAACACGTAGCGTATCGACTTCAGCCTCGTTCTCTACGCCCTCGGCCACGACCCCAAGCTTCAAACCGTGCGCAAGAGCAACCACCGCCTTTACGATTTCCATCACCCCGACGTCGTTGCGCATGGCTCGAACAAAGGATTGGTCGATTTTGAGTTTGTCCAACGGCAGGCCGGCGAGATAGCTGAGTGACGAGTAGCCGGTTCCGAAGTCGTCCAACGCGATTGTTATGCCGGCGAGCCGCAGCCTGTTCATCAGCTCAACGATAGGCCCTCCCTGCTCGAGAAAACTCGACTCTGTCAGCTCCAGGCACAGGCGGGAGGGCGGCAAACCAGAACGTTCGATAGCCTCGTAGACCTCTGCTTCGATGTTTGAGCGTTCGAATTGGATGGGCGAAACGTTGACCGCGACCGTGATATCTTCTGGCCAACTGGCGGCCTGAGCACAGGCGTCGATAATCGCCCATCGTCCCATTTCGCATATCAGGCCGGTCGATTCGGCGATGGGAATGAATTCGACCGGGGAAACGAGACCGAACTCCGGGTGCTGCCATCGAATGAGCGCTTCAGCGCCAACCAGCCGTCCACTGGCGATGTCAATCTGAGGCTGAAACAGCAGGAAAAACTGGCCATCTTTCAACCCGTCCCTCATGTCCGTCTCCAGTCGCCGCGACCGAGCATGGCGAACGGCTGAGGTCGGATCATACTCGGCCCAAGGCCGACCGACTGTGGTCTTAGCCTGGCCAAGCGCGGCCTCCGCAGCTCTCAGCCAATTCTCGGCAGCCCCCGTCTCTGCCCGCACGAGGCCGATGCGAATAGCGATGGGAAGGTCCGTCGCGCCGACATCAACCGGTTCCTCGAACGAGCTCAAAAGTCTGGTCGCAAGCCTTTCAAGTCCCGCCCTGTCTATCGACCGCGTAGCCACAGCGAACACGTCACCATCCAAACGCGCGCACAAGTCACTATCGATCGAGAGAGATAGGCGCCGAGCGACAGCCGTAAGCATGTCGTCCCCGGCATCACGTCCCAAGGTGGCGCAGATCGCCGAGAACCTCTCTAGGTCGAAGACCGCGACATCGTGGGGCGCGCTTAAACCGCCGAGCCGTGCGGCAAATTCTCGTCTATTTAGAAGCCCAGTGAGGTCATCTCGTTCAGCGAGGTAACGAATACGGTTGTCATAAAGACGACGCGTCGTCACATCCCTCAGTATCAGACAGCCAGCATAGCTTTGGGCTCGACGGGTGCCATCTACTCTTTCAACCGGCGACATGGTCAACGTTGCTTCGATATGGGTTGCCTCTTTGCCATCGTGTTTAACCAAGTCGAAGCTCGAGGAATGGACGACAGAGGGATCTTCCATGTGTCGCTCGATTAGCTCCACCACATGTCTCATCAGGTCGTCATCAGCACATTCAGATAAAGGCGCGCCAGCAACGCCGCCAATGAGGAGTGCTCCCGATTTGCTCAATTCGACGATTTTCAAGTCGCTGTCGAAGGCGATGACACCATCCGAGCTGTCCGAGATAATTCGCTGCATCAGGCGACGTGTGTTTCGCTGCTCTATATTCGCGACCGCTACAAGCATTTGTCCGACGTCCACCCGCTCATTCAGGAACAACAGAACTGTCACGAAAAGCATGAGCCAAAAAACGGCTGTTTCGACGACATAGCCGTGCTGTGCTTGCAGAACGAATGCACCAGCCTCGCCAAGGAGACCGAAGATGCCTAAAACTGCAAAAGCCCCCAAAATCCCGAGATTGCGCCAGCACAGGACGCCCACAATCAAGACGGCAGCAAACAGCAGTTCAACTGGCGTTTGATTGATTACACGGAGTTCCCGGTTCTGTAACAGTGTTTCCGCCGCAAGAACATGTATGAGCGGCCCCGCCAAGGCACTGTAGACAGGAACCGGGAAGATATCCTTCAACTCAGTCGCGGAGGCCCCGATGACGACAGAGCGGCCTCGAATTGCATCCGCACCTATGGTCCCATTTAGAACATCCGAAAGGGAGTAGGTTGGAACGGTTTCCGGACGTATCGAATAATCAATCAGAAGGTTGCCATCGCTCCGGTTCGCTTTTGCAAGGGCGGCGGCTGCGGATTGGGTTGTGACACCGTCGAACTTATCACCAAGTTCGAAGCGTCGGACGTTTCCATCTGGGTCCAGCGCGACATTTGCAAATACGGGCCACGCGTTCTGCAAAAGAGCATCGATAGGCTTTGTGACTGTATTTTGGGATGAGCTTGCTGCGACTTGCTGCCTGAAAACAGGAAGTAGCACACTTCCACCTGCTCTCCTCAACGCCTCGGCGAGACGCACGTCCTGAGCCGGACTGGAGGAGCTGCTAAAATCAACGTCGACGAAAATGTCGCCCGCACCGTCGGTCGATAGCCGTTCAATGAGATCCGCGTAGATGCTGCGCGGCCATGGCCACGCGCCGACGGCGTCCAGGCTCTTTTTGTCGATCGCTATGAAAATCAACGCTTGGGAGGCATTCCGCGGCGCCATTTGAAAGCGCTTCGCCACGAGCTTGTCGTTCCATCCTTGAATGACAAAGACCCCTGGTCCCGCAAGCGGGATCGCCAGCATCAAGGCGATCAGCACTATCCGCAGAACGATCGAGCCAGACCTGTTACCGAGAAAGCCCCAGGCCGCTCGGGCTCGTTCGATCACTTGTTGTTACCCTTGCCGTTTCCGTTGTTTCCATTGCCGTTCCCGTTCCCATTTCCGCTATTACCGTTGCCGCTGGCGCCCCCATTGCCATTACCATTTCCGTTGTTGCCGTTTCCGTTCCCCCCGCCGTTGCCATTTCCGTTTGCGTTCCCACTGTTGCCACTACCATTGCCGCTGCCGCCCCCGTTGCCATTGCCATTTCCGTTGTTGCCGTTTCCATTCCCGCCGCTGTTGTTCCCGTTGCCGTTTCCGCCGCCATTGTTTCCGTTCCCAGAATTGGACTTTGCGTTGTTTCCCGAGCTTCCAAGGCCGACGCCCGGCTCATCGTCTGCGGTGGGTGTAGCCTTTGCGGCCTTTGGCTCATCTATTGACGGAAGGCGTGGAAGCGACTTTGCGACTGTGACGATCGATGGCTTGACGGCGCCCATCACAGTCATCCCAAGTTTCCGATCGACCGTCGCTCTCTGGTTCGGCCCCACATCTGAACGTTGACCGCTGGAGAAAGAAGTGACCTGGACGAGGCCGCGATCGACCGTAACCGATGCTTTTGTCTTGCCCACAGTGACGTGAAAAATCGTGCCCTTGACCACAGCCGCAAGAAAGGGGGTTTGCACAGTGGTGTGGGGTTGGCTGCGCTTCTCGATCTCGAGATCCACTGCTCCGACCTGCTGTAAAATCTCGGTCTTTCTGCTGAAGAAGCCCGAGGTCGTGATGGAAGCGAGCGTATTTGGTTGCAGGGAAATGGTTTCGACGCCCCTCGTCAACTGCAAGCGACCGCGAGGCCCGGTGGATAGCCAGGCTTTGTTCGGAATCACCTCGCCCAGATGAACATCGGACCAGACATCAAGGTCGAGCGAATACGTGACTTGGGTTGTGGATTTAGCCACCCGCCAGCCATCATCCGAGGCTTGCGCTGCACTTGAGAAGGCTAGAAAGGCTAAAAGTATGACCCTCAGATATTTCGACATGCACTGCTCCATGGAACGACAGGGGCATATGAGCAGCCTTCAGTTAAGAATCATTATAAGAAATGTTGCGGAAATCGATTGCAGTCGTCTCCCGTGCAATTCCGAGAGTTTTTCCCAAAAAAAATCGCGTGCTTACAGCGCGAAAGGTCGCCCAGCCACCTGCACGGTTCCATGTGGCGCCGCGCGGCTTTGCAGGGCAAACCATCTGGCCATGATCCTGTTTGAGAAGTTTGGCCGTCTACATCGATCAGCGGGGTTGGCTGACCGGTGTAATCGCCCGCGTCGCTGCCAGCAAAAACGGAAACGCCAACAGGTTTGACAGGCGCGCGTCAGCATTTCCTTCAAGCGAGTTTTCACTTCAATGCAAATTTACCTTGGAGCGTGATCAAACGGCTCAATTCAAACCAGCCCTTGGTTTGCCTCGGCGACCGCTCATGTTGGCGAATGCCAAAGCAAGCGTTGGGCAAACCTCCTGACGAAGTTTCTCGAGCCATTTTTTCCATACACTCCGTCGTGTCGTCGGCACGACACTCTTGCCCTGCAGAGAAAGACGGCAGTTTGTCACTCTGCCTGATTTCATGATCGGATCTGGCAACCAGGTCAATTGGACGCAAGCGCAATGGCCTTCCTTCCTGCACCCTCGAAAAAAAGATGAGGGGTGCATGAATATTCATTCGACAGTTTGCGAAAGCCAGAAAATCGCGCATGACGAGATTGCTGCCCTTCGGGTGATCAATCTGAAGAAGAACTTCGGCCCGGTTGAGGTGCTGAAGGGCATTTCACTATCGGTCGGTCAGGGAGAAGTCGTCTCTATTCTCGGTGGCAGCGGCTCCGGCAAAAGCACATTCTTGCGGTGCTTGAATTTTCTCGAAGAGCCCTCCGCCGGCGAAATTTGGGTTGCAGGACAGCGTGTGTCGGACGAGCGCGGCTCTGTCGGCGCGCGCAAAGTCAACGCGTTGCGTATGACGCTCGGCATGGTGTTTCAGTCCTTTAATTTGTGGCCCCACAAGACCGTCTTCGACAATGTCGTCGAAGCGCCGATTCATGTGCTCGGGTTATCAAAGCAGGACGCGGGGAGACGTGCTCTGGCGCGCCTCGAAGAGGTGGGAATGGCTGACCACCGGCATGCCTATCCGGCTCATCTGTCCGGTGGCCAGCAGCAACGTGTCGCAATCGCTCGGGCTCTGGCAATGGAACCCAAGATCCTTCTTTTCGACGAGCCGACTTCTGCCCTTGATCCGGAACGGGTGGGAGAGGTGTTGAAGGTAATCCGCGCGCTTTCGGAGACGGGACGTACGATGCTGGTGGTTACGCACGAGCTCGGTTTTGCCCGACAGGTTTCGGACCGCGTCGCATTCTTTCATGCCGGACAGGTCGAAGAGCTTGGCAAGCCGGATCACTTTTTTAGCAATCCAGCGTCGCCAAGGCTCAGGCAGTTTCTCTCTGCGAATGCCCGGGAGTTTGATCGATGAGCGCACTGCTCGATTTTTCATCCCAGATCGTTGCCGGCGCAGCCACCACCCTTGAAACGGCTGCGACAAGTCTCTTGGCTGGCGTTGGGATCGGCCTGCTGGGCGCCATTGCAAAGACCAGCCATGTATCTTTGCTCGTCCGCTGCGTATCCATCTACACGACGACCGTTCGCGGCATCCCGGAACTTTTGATCATCCTGATCCTCTATTTCGGGGGAACTGTTGCCTTAACCGGATTGTTTGGTCGCTATGTTGAGGTCAATGCCTTCGCTGCCGGTGTTTTTTCGCTGACGATCGTATTCGGCGCCTATGCAACTGAAGTTTTCAGGGCGGCAATCGGCGCCGTCCCACAGGGTCAGATTGAAGCAGCCCGTGCCCTTGCGTTGTCGCGGTTTTGTATCTGGCGACTTGTCATAGTCCCGCAGATGTGGCGTTTGGCGCTACCGGGTCTTGGAAATCTCTGGCTGACATTGCTCAAGGACACGGCCCTGGTTTCGGTGGTCGGCCTGGAAGATCTCATGCGCAAGACGCACCTCGCCGCCGGCGTCAGTCATGACCCTCTGACGTTTTATGGTGTTGCGGCATGCGTCTACCTGCTCTTCACGTCGATCTCGCTCGTCGGTTTGACAGTTCTCGAGCGACGCGTGACCCGCGGCGTTCGGTTCGTGATGTGAGGATGTCCGGATGAATTTTTCCCTCATTTTCGACGTCTTGCCGCTCCTTGCAAATGGCATGGCCATGACGGTGGCTTTGACGCTCGGTTCGGTTGTGGTCGGTGCACTGATAGCCCTCCCCCTGGCAATGATGCGGGCATCGTCTCTTTTGACCCTGTCTCATCTCATCCTCCTCTACACGTTTCTGTTTCGCGGTACCCCGCTTCTGGTGCAGCTATTCCTGCTCTATTACGGCGCAAGCCAAGTCGATTGGGTGCGTTCGGGAATGGCATGGCATGTCCTGAGGGAGCCGATCTGGTGCGCGCTGATCGTGTTCGCGTTAAACCATGCGGCCTATACGACCGAAATTTTGCGCGGCGGCATTCGTGCCGTTCCAGCCGGTGAGATCGAGGCTGCGAAGGCGCTCGGCATGTCTTATGCATGCCGGATGAGGCGGCTTGTCCTGCCGTCCGCGATCCGTCTCGCGCTTCCCGCGTACGGCAACGAAGTTATTATGATGCTCAAGGCAAGCTCGCTTGCCAGCACGATCACGATCATGGAACTGACCGGAACGGCGCGCAAGATCGTTGCCCAGACGTTTTCGCCCTACGAGGTTTTCATCGCCGCGGCCATGATCTATCTCGCCTTGACCATTCTGATCACGCACGTTTTTCAAGCGCTGGAACTGCGGGGCGACAAGCATCGCCCGCGGCCGGTTTTTTCGCCGGTCTGGGCGTCGCAACCATCGATGGAAACGGCAGCCGCTCGGGTAGAGGGCAAATGATGAAGGTTTTCCCTATCGTTGAGCCCGGGGCCACAGCCGTGGAGCCCGATGCTTGCGGACAGACAAGCCACTATGAAGTGGATCTTGGAGCCATTGCTCACAACTATCGTCAACTGCGTAGCAGTCTGCGCTCGACCGTGAAGGTCTATGCTTGTCTGAAACGTAACGGCTATGGCTGCGGCGCGGGGCCAGTCGCCGCGAGATTGGCGCAAGAAGGCATCGACGGCTTCGCTGTGGCCTCGATTGCGGACGCCGTTGCAATCCGTCAATGCGGCGTCTCGCGCCCTATCTTGCTCTATCCGGGAGCAGGCACCGACTCGGCCCCGATTATAGAGGCTCTCGATCTGACAATCAGCATTTCCAGTCTGGACGAACTGCATCAATGGCGCGCCGCACTGCATAGGGTCCGCGCCTTCATCAAGGCCGACCTAGGGTTCTTTCGCGCTGGCGCGACGCCGGCTGAGATCGGTCCGCTTCTGAACGTGGCTTTGGCAGACTGCCGGGTCGAAATCCATGGCATCTACGCTCACATGAGCGAACTTCCAGGCGCCGGGCTGGAACACGCCCGTGCGCAGTTCGACCGGATGAACGCCATTATTGGCACATCCCGATCAGCTTCGCTGCCACTGCCTGTCGTCATGATGTCCAGTACCGAGGGTGTGCTCAACCATCCTGAGATGGATTTCGACGCCGTGGATCCCGGCGCGCTGCTGTTCGGTATTGCACCGGGCGAGGGCTGTGTCCGCAGGATGACGTTGCGCCCAGCGCTCAGGAGCATTGCTACCCGACTTGTGTGCGTTAAGCGTATCGATGCATCCCTCGGTCCTGCGCCGGAACACCTGGGCATGAGATCCGAAATGATGATCGGCGTCATTGGCATGGGATGGGGTGACGGTTTGCCGCGGATCGTTCCGGAAGGGGCTGAGGCGCTCGTTCACGGAAAAAGGGTCAGGATACTTCCACCGGCTCACCTGGAGCACATCCGCGTCGATCTAACCGATGTGCCAGAAGCCCGGTTTGGCGACCTGGTCAAGCTGCTTGGCTCTCAGGGAAATGACGTCATCACGCATGAGCAAGTCATGTCGCAATGGAACACCGATCAGATCGGTCTTTACGCCGGGCTCCGAGATCATATTCCACGAGTTTACGTCTGAAGATTAGCACAAAGGAGGAATTTGCATGGCAAGTCATAGATTTACGTTAGCAGCTGTAGCATGGATGGCCCTCATCGGCACGGCCTACGCCGAGGAAGGGGTAACGCTCAAAATTGCCACCGAAGGCGCATTTCCGCCCTGGAACGCCGTGGATGCTTCCGGCCAAATTGTCGGTTTTGATATCGACGTTGGCAAGGCCCTTTGCGAGCGTGCCGAATTGAGATGCGCGTTTGTCACTCAGGCGTGGGACGGCATCATCCCAGCGCTGAACGTCGGCAAATACGACGCTATCATGGCCGGCATGTCTATCACCGAAAAGCGGAAGCAGGTGATCGCTTTCACAGAGCCCTACGCGTCGACATCCAACTATTTTTTGGTCGCCAAAGCCAGCGGTTTTCCCGCTTTACCTCACAACGTAAAGATAAACTTGTCTCAGCCAACCGACAGTGACACCGACCTGCTACAAACCTTGAAAAACAACTTCCAGGGCAAAATTGTGGGAGTTCAAGGGTCTACGAATGCCGAACTGTTTGTCCGCGAGTTCCTAGGCGGCTCCGTTGACATCCGGACGTATGACACCCAGGACAATCTTAACCTTGATCTTTCCACTGGGCGGATCGACGCTGGTCTTGCGGACTATTCAGTGTGGGATGGTTTTCTCGAAAGTGATGGTGGCCGCACCGTCGAACTCTACGGGCCGCAAGTGTCCGGCGGTCCTTTCGGACCTGGCGTTGGAATAGGTGTGCGAAAGGACAATCTGAGCCTCGTCAAACGGTTCAACGACGCCCTCGTTTCCATAAAGGCGGATGGTACACTGAAGGCGATAAGTGGCCGCTGGTTTAACGCGGATCTTTCCGCGGATTAAGCCAAGGTATCGAGTGTTTTTCGAGAGGCTGGTGACGCCTCCGTTGTGCAACGAATGACAAGTCAAGCCGCAGCCGTGCCCACTCACGGCTGCTTTTCCCTAGCTTCAATCTTGCTGTTCTGCTCCTTGTACCCCTTGTTTAAACGAGCTGACTGCCGACCAGGCCGTTATGACGCACCAGGACTGAGCTCGGACGAATAATGGTCCGAGATACGCGACCTTTCGACAGCTTAAAGGACAGCTTGTGGGCGACAAAAGATCTCGCTCAAGCAGGCTATCAACTTCTAGCTTCTGAAGATTCACCCAAGGTGTCTGCGACGTACGCACCGCGCCTGCCCATGGGGCGCGGCGAGCCGGTGGTGGTATCTTTCGCCGTCTGGTGCTCAAGCTCGGCATTCAGCTCGCCGCCGACAATGAGGATCAGGATCGACAACCAAATCCAAACGAGAAAACCGATCAAGGCTCCCAACGTCCCGTAAGTGGCGTCGTAATTGGCGAAATGCTTCAGATAGAACGAGAAACCAAGAGACATCACGAACCACGACACCGTCACAAGAACGGAGCCCCAAGTCAGCCAGCGTAGCTTCGCCGGCTGACGACTGGGGCCAAAGCGATAGACGGCCGTCGTCGCGATCGCGACGATCAAAAACAGGATCGGCCAGCGCACAACGAGTGCCATCTGTTCTTCAAATCGGTCCAACCAGATGTAAGTGAGCACGAGGGGGATAATCGCAACAAGGCCGATGATGAGCGCGGCCGATACCATAGCACATATCGTAAAAGCCAGACCCACGAGGTTAAGTCGGACCAGCCCCCGCTTCTCCGTCTCGTCGTAGGCGACATTCATCGCATCGAATATTGCCAGTGTAGCGCTGTGTGTGCTCCACAATGCAATGCTCAAGCTCGCAAAGAACGTAAGGCCAAGCGTGGTATTGTGGCTTGCTGACAAACTGCTGATCCGCTCGGCGATGAGGTCGAACCCACCCGCAGGCAGCATGCCGGATAATTCCCTTAGATGCTCAGTCATCGTCGAGGTATCAGCGACCAGTCCGTATAGCGCGACAAGTGCGGAAATCGCCGGAAACAAGCCCAACAACAGGTAGAAGGTCACGCCGGCGGCAATCAGCGTCACTCGGTCCTCGGACAGTTGATGAACCACGCGCCACAGGACATCCTTCAAACCCCGAGGAGGAATGGCTTCTGGAGTTTCGGCGTCTCTGCCATGTCCCGGTTCTGAAATTCGGCCATGACTGATAACGGCGATCGGTAGCCGAGTGACAATCGCGGCAGCCGTTACCGCGCCCAGAATTGTGGCAAGTATCGCAACGTTTCTATTCATCTCTTTACCCCACGTGGTCGCGCGCGAGCAATTGGAGGGACTTACATTCGACGCCGCGGCGTTGCGACGGATTGAGCGCTGGATACGGGCTGGCGATGTCTCCCATCACGCGTATGGCCACTGGCATCTACGACGCTCAGCGTCGCCAAACCGCTGGCAAGTGCCATCCGGCTCATGAGGGCGGGACTGTGCTGCCCAAGCAATCAACGTCAAAAAGCGCGTCTACCCTGGATGGCGAAACTCAAGAAACCTCAGTTGGTTTAGCTTGTACTCACTCGTCAAAATCGACCGTGACCCCCGGTTTCACCATGCTGCTCAATTCTTCCACGTCCCAATTGGTCAACCGAACACAACCATGGGAGCCAGCTTTGTCGATAAGTGAAGGCTCGGGTGTGCCGTGAATTCCGTAAGTCGGCTCGGAAAGATCGATCCAGACGGTTCCTACAGGGTTGTTTGGGCCGCTTGGAAGCGTGAGCTTGTTTTTATTCTTTCCTTGTTGGAAGTTGACTGTCGGATTGTAAACATATGGAGGATTGCGGGCGACACCGTTGACCTTGTGTTTGCCGGATGGAGACGGGTTGTCCTCACTGCCTATTGTGGCGGGATAGACGGCTAGGACACCGCCGTTTTCACTGAAGGCAACAAGCTGGCCTTCCTTACGGTGCGCCTCAATCCGTTTTACGTTTCCGGTTCGCGGAGCGCCGATGACTGCAACGGAAAGCGTTTCCCCTGGCAAGAACTGCGCAGTCGGATTGAGCCTTCGCAGGAGGTCAACGTCCATATGAAACCGTTCGGCCAGTTTTTCCGAAACGCTGGTGTAGCCCAGGTGCTGCATCGCTGCCTGAAGAGCATAGTCTTTCGGAATTTCGGCGACGATATCCGCATCGTCATCCGGCGCGATGATGTAAGGTCCGATGACGGGCTGGTTGTCGTTCAACCGGGCCACAACATGATCATCAATCTTCCCATCGATCGGCAAAGCCTGCATAAGTTCGAAGCCCGCAATAGCCTTTGTGACGTTGCTGCCCGCCAGCCCATCAATTACGCCAGGTGAAGCTCCAGCGCGATCAAGCAAAATCTGCAGGCGAATAAGCGCAGGATCGAGTTGTCCGCTGACCTGCTTCGCGGTTTGCTGGGTCGCTATTGCTGTGAGATCGATGGTATTGATCAAGTTGGGAGACAAATCTTGAGAATGGGCGAGCCCACCGCAAGCCACTGAAATAACCGCGCAAAGTCCTGTTAATTTCCTCATAAATTTAGAGCGTCCCTTCACTACCAATGTTCCACAGTGGCTCGACAATCTGTCATCGGGAGGGGCGCAATGAGAGGGTGTTGAGACGTATCCACATCAAGCACCATCGACACCAGTCCCATACAGCACAACGGAAGCGATGACGGCCACACACAAGAGTTGAACCCAGAGACTGTTCGATCGGCTGTACTGCCGCGGAGTGCTTCGCAGGTCAGCGGGCCTTCTACTTTGAAACTTCATCTCGATCTCCCATCCCGGAGAGAAGTCACTCAAGCACAATTGGTTCCGAAGTGACTGATATCATCAGCAGGAAGTCCGGCCGGTAAAGAGGGTCTTCATCGGCGAGTTGCCTCTTGGGCCAGCTACTGCACACACTGATCGACGTGGGTTTGGGCAGCAGGGCCAAGTCGCGGGGCAAGATTGCATTGCCACATTGCGTCATGCGCGAAAACCCGCCGCATGAGGGGAAGGAAGGGTTCCGTCTGCGTGGCTTCCGGTCGGCAGCTACGGAACGGCCATTACAGCCCGCGGCGATTTATCGTGACATGCCGTCAAGAGACGTATGAGCATCCAGATTTTTTTGGCCCGCGCCTGCCGGTTCCAACATACTGCCGTCCCACGTTGCCCATTTCAGACAGCTTTACCGCTGTCTTCTTCCTCAAACGCAACCGCAACGTCGGCATTGGCTGAAAGCCGGATCGTCTCACCTTCAACCTCGGCGACGAGGCTTAGATCAAGATAGTGATGATGGCCCTCATGTTTTCCCTCCCCGCTATCCTTCTTTGTCAGCTTGATCCTATTGCCCTCGACGCGGTCGACAGTGCCAACATAAACACCGTCAGCACCGATGATTTTGGCATGCTCTTTGATCTTTGAGTGGTCAATCATCCCGGGTTCCTCTGAGTTTGGATTGGGCCAGCATAAAACGAGGCACGCCGGTTAGCACTGGCGGGCCTCGTTCGATCGACTGGCATTAAGCCTTGTCGACGACCTTCTTTACGGCGTCTTTTGCCTCGCCTTTCGCCTGCTGAGCGTCGCCCTTGGCTTCTTGCGCAAGCCCTTTCGCCTGCATTTCCTTGTCGTCTACCGCTTTACCGACGCCCTGGCGTGCTTTGCCCGCGAGTTCGTTTGCCTTGCCACTTACCTTGTCGCCTGTACTGCCCATCGAAAAACTCCTTAACGAAACTTGGTTGCTCCGATGACCACAAAACGTCAACCATCCCACTTCGTTCCATGCCGCTCAGCGTAAGAATGGGAAATAACACGATACGAAAGCGAGACAACCAGACGTTTAATTCAGTATCGAGCCTCGGTCGACAAACGGTTCGTCCGCACTAGCTTACCGTTCGGACTGGGCATGTGCCTAGGACGCAACCAGAAGTGAGAAAATCATGGGAACTATTCTGATCATTGTCATTCTTGTCGTGCTGCTTGGCGGCGGCGGCGGATACTACGCACACGGTCGATATGGCGGGCGCGGTCTGGGCGGCGTACTTGGTTTGTTGGTCGTAATCCTGATCGTGTTGTGGCTTCTCGGCGCCCTGCATGGCGGCGCTGCACCTCCAATCTGAGTTGCGTCCAGACAAAGGGCGACGGCCTAACCGTCGCCCTTGAGGCGTCCACCGCTCTTAGCCGCCCTCGGTCTCCAGGGTCTCCCCGAGAGTTACCCCTTCGCCTCGTACTGCAAGGCTCCGTTCGTCATCGCCAAGAGCGGCAATCTGAACCTTCATCCCCTGGCGCGGAGAATGGAGTTCTGTTTGTCAGCGGCTTGGTCCATGGCCATGCGAACCGTAATCAGTTCGTTTCCCTCTCGGTGGAACTCGACCATTATGGTCCCTTCAGTCGTCCTGGCGCATTCGTGCTTTTCAGCTGCATTTGTTTCTCTCCACTGTTCTAGGACGAATTTTTTTGTTAGGAGGCGCACGGCTTGGCGCCTCCTAAGCCGTGCGTCCTATGCACGAAAACGGTATTCGCGCACCAATGCTGTCGTCGGCATGGATTGCGTTGTTCTGGTTGGCATGCGGTTTCGCACATCTTCGAAGCCAGAACACCATTGAAGCCAATTCGGTCCGGGCACAAACCGTCGAAGACAGGAAACTACAGTGAGAGGAAGCTAACGAGCGGTTTACCCAGCGGTTTGAGGGTCTGCTGGTTGTAATCTCCGCATACAGCTGGTGAATTACCTGATGGACGGGCGAGCCGTTCTTGGCGACAGTCGCAAATAAGGTCATTGCTGATCGAAGTTTCATGCCATCAGGCGACCCAAAAATCGTGTTCGCTCCAACATCCTTGATCGCGAGGACCCCTTCTACACAACGAACAAGCCGGGGCCCAAGCACCGGGTGCTCGAGATAGGCGGTGGCTTCATCGGCCGAGCGCATGAAGAATCTTTCAGCCCGCTGCGATCTCCCTAACCCGGCCAACTGGGGAAGATGTAACACATCCAGTGTGTCTCCGTTCGACCGGCTTTCAGTTCTGCAAGTGCACTTTCGAATGTGTCAGCTTGCGCGTCCAGGAAGCGTTGGAGGTCGTGATTGGTGTCGCTAGACATGACCTCCTTCAGCAGGCGCAAGACCTCGGTTGCGTACGAAACTCGGCAGCAAGAACATTATGGGCAGGACCAGGCTCGAGATCGACAAATCGGATTAAATAATCCACTCTTGACTCGATCGTGTGACGCACCGGCGATCCGACCAACAACCCTCTTGCCGATGACGTATGATTTGAACCAATCTTTCGCCGCCGGCGGCGCGTTGCCACACAGGATTTAACGTGGGTTCCCGTAAATGCCGGCCTCTGATCGAGCCGGACGTGATGTCGAGCTACTTGAGCGCGAAGATAGCAAACCCGGTTGGATTTGAAGCTTTCGCGCTCCTCACTCGCCCATAAGAGTGCTCCCCTCGCTCAATGCTTGTCCTGATCACGCTTCCCCGGCTCTCTCTCGCGGAACTTGGCGATAACAATCGGAACGAGCAATGACGCAAGCGCGCCGAACGGAAGTCGCCTCAAAACCTTTCCAGCAACGAACGTCGCTATGACTGCGGCAGCTCCACCCATCCAAACGTTGTCTCCGAGGCGTCCTCGCGGTCGCTGCTTTGCCATTATTTTTCTCCTGATGATCCTGAGTGATGCAAGCGACCAAACAAAAGATAAGACCGCCGACACGAAGGCCGCTCGACCGGCTCGGTGCGCGAATTACTTCGCGGTGAAGAAAGTCAGGAGCACCTTGCCCTTTTCGCCCAAAAGACAGACGAACCGGTCCGGCTTTCCAGTCTGGCCTTTCCTGGCAATATAGGCTTCTCCAAGCACCACTGCCTTGACGGAAACGTCTTCGACTTTCGTGTCGGCAGCACTGAGAGCAACGCTTTCCATATCGATAACCAGATCGGTGATATCCGGGGATTTTTCCTGCAGCGCCAGGAGACCCGTGGATTTGCAGGCAGCCACGTTAGGATCGGTAGCGGACTGGGCGAGCGCACTGGAATACGAAACGCCGGATACCAACAGCGCGGTGATGACAAGAGTTTTGATCATGCGTCAATCCTTTGACTTCTTTGAGATGACAGTTGGTCCACGTCGCTCATTCGATGCGGTCAAAAATGCCGGCATATATTCCGCGCAATTCGGTGCCACCCTCGTAGGCGACAGTGATGCGCTCAAGGCGTGTTCCATCGTCGACAAGCTCAGTGATAACGCCAAGTGCGCCATTGAGTTCTTCCCGGGAGCTGCAAAGCATGGTGCCTTTGGCCAGACGCACGCGGTCTCCGATTTTAAAGCTTGGCATCTTGATCCGATCGATTGCTGGCAGTGAAGAAGCGACGGCTGCCGGTACGCAACCATCACGATGGAGAATGCGCTCAATCCGCCCCCGCGTTGGGCGCTGGTTCTTCCGTTGAGATCGCGTCGGTCGTCCGTCCGGGAAGCTCGGGCGAACCATCCGCATGCTCAATGGTGATCTTAACCGGCCCCGCCTCCATTTCGCCGAAGGGCGAGGCAAACGCTATCTCGGCTGCGTCGCGGCCGACGCCGATGCGAACGAGACCGTCGAGGTTGGCTTGGCGGGTCGCGTCGAACAACCACCATCGGCCGCCGAGATACGCCTCGAACACGGCGTGGAAATCGCGCGGCTCTAGGCCATACGCGTAACAAGAAACAAAGCGCGCGGGGATGTTGAGCGCGCGGCAAAACGCGATGCCTATGTGCGAGAAATCGCGGCAGACGCCCGCACGCTTTATCAGGCTCTCGCTTGCCGTGGTGGTCTCGTCGGATGAGCCACGCTGGTAGTCGATGTTATCGTAGATCCAGTTGCACACCGCCGTAACGCGGCGATGGCCTTGCGGGAGCGCGCCGAATTCCTTTTGCGCGAAGGCCGCAAGCCGATCCGACGGGACGAAGCGCGATGGAAGCAGAAAGGGCATGATGTCAAGCGGGATGGCGTTCAGCGGCGTCTCGTCGATCGTGCTTGGATCAGCCCGATAAACGTCCAGCGTCACCTCAGCCTCATAGCGAACATTCAAAGGACCGGGTTCGGCATCCAGGCTGAAGTAGCGGTTTCGTATGTCAGGCACGATGTAAGTCCTGGTGTCGTGCAGAGGTGTGATCGACAGCCGTTCAACCAGATCGTGGTGACGCACGAGCTTAGCGACTTCCAAATTGAATATGAACACTGTCGGCGACTTCACGTCGTAGGACAGATCACATCCGAGGCTGTAGCGTATGGTCATAGAATGGCCCCCGGATCACATTGGTCTGCATTTAGCACATCGTTGTCTAACGGTCGCTGCAGTGACTGGCTGGCAACTGCGAGCGAGCGCCGCCACGTACACAACGCTTTCGTGGCCGGGAAACCTATAGCGGCACGATTGGTTCCATGTTCATTGGCTAGGTCGAACGGTCGCTGCGGTTTGACGACATAAAGAGTCCCATAGGCTTCCGAGCGCTCTACGCGACGGTCGACGGCATTGTTACCAGAAGACTGGAACCGCATCTGTTGATGGATAGCTATGAGGAAAATACTTCCGCAAGATGTATCCGCAATGACCAATGCGGTGCGAAAACGGGCCAAAATAAAGGGCCACGACAAAATGACGTCGTGGCCCTTTTTTGATGAAGATGGCGATCTTACTGTTTGGCAGACATGCGCCAGACTGTGTTGCCGATATCATCGGCAAACAGCCCTCCCTTTTTATCGACGGCCAAGCCGATCGGTCGTCCCCCTTGTCTGGTCCTTGGCATCAATAAAACCTGTCACCCTATCAGGGATGACCGTCCTTGAAGGGAATGAATACGACCTTTTAGCCGTTAAACTGCTCGCGGTTCCAACTGCCGTGTTCTCCGGCGAAAGCGCCGCAACGTACAGATCGCCGTCCACCAAAGCGACGCCGAAGGGCAAGTTAAGATGGTCGAGAAAGACCTCCCGAACTCGGTGATGCCGTCTCCGTCGGCGTCACGCAGTAACGCGATCCGGTTGCTGGCCTCAGCGCCACCGCCGCCGGTCGCAAAGATTGCACCAATCCCATGATCACGTCTTTCGGGGGCACCGACGCCTGGGGTGGCGCGACGGATTCGACTGCCAGAATATCGCTATTCGAAAGTGCGTCGGGCCACTACGGCAGCCGGCAAGCCAAACCCGACCGGCACAACGGGTGTCCAGGCATCGCGGCTGTGACTCCAGGGCAATAAGTAAAGAGAATGCGAGAGCGATGCCGTTGCCGACAAGAGGCCGCCTGCTGGTCGATGCATTCCCGCCAAGCGGCCCATCGGCCAGTCTATGACGCTCACCATACCGCGTCGCCCATCACTAGTCCTGCAGCAAGGAACCAGGCAGAGAAATTGGCCCAGGTCATCTCGGCGCATCCAATAAGTCAGATCGGTCATGAACGCGCCCAGAAACATGCTATCGCGAAGTGTCAGAACGCGGTGCGCATAGGTAATTGCGATGGGCTCTGGCGCGTAGGGGATGGTCGGTCATCTGGCAATTCTTGCATGATACGGCGCAGGCAAACGCTGCTTTCAAACGAATGTTGGACACGGCCCCCTCGCGCGGTCTCGTTTCGGCGGCTTTTGCCTTTAGCGGAACTCTCTTGAACGCGGCGGGTTTCTTGTACCAAGCTAGGAGTGCTGGCATGAACAAGGACACGAAAGCGCAGCAGGAAATCGAAGAGATGAACAAGAAGCCTGTCGAGGGGCAACCCCATCCGCCCGCAGGTCCGCATGACAAAGCGCATCTTCAGGACGAAAGCAAGACCCCCGGTGCTGGATCGCTGCCGGACAAAGTCGAAGAGAGCGTATCGCCGGGGAGTGGCTAGCGACTGGATTTCTGTAAACGGCTCAATCCGTGGCAACCCTGGACGGCGGCCAGCGGCCAGTCGATCTGCGACGCCTTTTCTCCCCTTCGCAGTTGAATCTATTGGAGGTGTGCTGGATGGCCGCGGCAACTTCGGCGGCGTCGTGTTTGCTCCTCCCATCTGCTCTTGCGCCCAGCGCAAGTTCGGCCATGCCGGCTGTTCTGGGGAACTTTCGACCATGCTCGCGGTTAATTCCCAAAACCAGAGGATCCACCATGACCTACGTCGCGTCCCCAAGCCACCCAGTCGGCGATCTCGCCCGCATTGAAGATCTGAAGCAATGCCTGGACACCGCGCGCAAGCATTTGAACGAAACGTCGAAATCATCCGAAGCGGAGAAGCAGGCCGAACTGATCGCATCGTCTGTCGATGCCGGATGGGAGGAGGAGGAGGTCAGGTCGGCGATTGTCGGGTTAACAAACGATCGCACCGATGGCGATGTCTCTCTAACGCCTACACTCGGGGTCGTCCCGTCGTCGTCGATGTGATGGCTCAGGCGCCCTCTCGACGGAACTCGGCATTCGCGCCCCTCTGCAAATCGATACGTTGGTACCGTTCAGCAACAACTCTGGCGGTATCCCCGCAGCACCTTGGGCGGCGCGTCTCGTGGCATTTGTCGGGAATATGTGCTGGTTGACGTTGTGGCGGGAGAGTTCGCCGCTCCGGAGACGAGGCGGCGTCGCGTACTTCTCGCAGCACGATCTCTTGGCATCGCCAACCGCGCTGCCGCGACCGCCCACGACAGGGCGATGTCATGCTTTTCTAGGCTTGATATCGTGCATCTTGCGTCTGGCTTTCACGTCGATTGTGCCGGCCGCTCGGCGAGAGTTCGATATCGGCCAGTATCGCTCTGTCGTTCACCACCTGTAGGTACAGTGCCTGTCCGGCTTCCGGCGTCTCCTCGAGGACGGTGATCGCTGGTGGATGAGATGCGTCGATGAGCCAATGAAGCGTGTACCCTCTTGTCCGCCCGGAGCCGATGATTGCAACGCGTGTCTTGAAATCCTTTAATTGCGCGACCGTTGTCGCGGAGTAGTTGTCAGGGCCTTGACAGTCCGCCGGGCCTATGGGCCGCGCGCTTGCCGGATTTTTCGCTCTCAACGATGTATTCGGGGTTGGCCTTGGACGCTTTGACCTCGTGGCCTTTGATCTTCGTCGGCATGGTCTGTTTCTTCACGACCTTGCCTTTGGTCTTCCCTTGGCTGGTCTCCCACGTCACGCTGTCACCTTTCTTGAACTCGCTCATTCGTCTTTTCCTGATGGGTTGCGGATAGCAACGTAGCTCACCGACAGAAGTTCCGTTCTCCGGCTGACGCTTGCCGGGGAACAATCACGCGCGATGGACGCTTTTGTCCTGCACCTTACATCAGGAGACGACCATGTCATCAATGACGCTTGACGAACTTTCATCCCATCTCAAGAAGATCGATTTTTGCATGTTTTCGACGAGCACCGGTTCCGGTCGGATTTCTAGCCGGCCAATGAGCAACAACGGCGACGTCGAATACGACGGCGACTCTTGGTTTTTCTCGTACGACGACACGAAGAAAATCGGACACATAGAGGTCATTAACGACGTCCTGCTGACTTTCACCGCGGGCTCCAGCTTATTTGGCAAGCCGGGCATTTTTATTGCAGTAGAAGGCGCCGCCACTCTCATCCGTGATAAGGCGTCCTTCGAAGAGCACTGGGTTTCTGGTCTGGATCGCTGGTTCCCCGATGGCGTTGAAACACCCGGTATTGTACTTATCAAGGTTTCGGCGAAATCCATTCAATACTGGGACGGTGAAGACCAGGGCGAAGTTCCCGTTGGCATGAGCTAGTCGGACTTAAACACGGTTGTTGGGTGGGGCCCTATCATTGTTGATCGTCGTGTTCATCTCCTCGGTTGCGGCCGCATTGGGCGGAAAACAACGTGTTGCAAAGAAGATCTGCTCGCTCTCGGCGCTCGAAATTTGAGATCGGAAATCTGTCTCCATGGCCTGGCGGTGCCTCGACCTTATTGTGCGTGCGCTGGGCCTTTTCATTTCCTTTCTCCGATCGCGTCCGACTGGAACAAGACAGCTAGATGCAGGCTGACTTCTATCGTCTAAGCACCGTAAACGTGCTCTCGCGATGAGCGTTCGCCTATGTCGGCTATGGCACGCTCATCGCCCGGGCCGAGCAGCTGGGGCTCAACGACACAGTGCCACATCTCGGAGCCACCCTGGTCATGGCGGCAGCGAACGACAGAAAGCTCACCCACCTCGCTCAAACTTAAGCAAAAGCCAGGGGTCAAAGCCCGAAGGCGCAACAGATTTATTCTAATCTCGCAATGTGAACTTTCAATATTCCCGATTGCTCTGGGACGGGAGGATCATTCGATTACTGCGTTTTCTCGGTTCCCTAAGGGTCGTGACCTGCGTCGGGCCATTGCCAGTGCCGCTTGGGGCTGGCAACCGTCGGTTGCTGCAGGCAAACGACTGCTTTCGTCGGTTGCGCTGTTGTCGAACGTGCCGGCGCCCGATGGCTGTGCATTGATAGGATCGGGAGAAGACAACCTCAAAAGCGGCACGACGTGCCCGCTGATAACATCAAAAAAGCCTCGCATCGATTGCGAGGCTCTCCGATGGTTACACGATCCGGCGGCTTACAGCCGGTTGACGCGGTAGCGGTCCCGCTCGGCGGCAATTTCGTCGTTCGTGTAAGGATCTGCCGTTTCGTCGAAGCGGGTCCAGCCCTGCTCCGCATATCGCGCGCGACGGTCAGCCACATTCACGCGCGGCGAATTGCTAAGGATAGCGTCCGCGGATGCGCGATGGCCATCCTCCACACGGGCGGTGACGACAGAACCGCCGCGGCGGATGCTCTCAGCGTAGAAGTGGGCGTCTTCCTCCGGCACGCCGGAATCGACCATCGCACCGACAATCCCGCCAACCGCACCGCCGGCAACAGCACCGGCCACCGCACCAGCCGCAGTCGCGGCGAGCCAGCCAGCGGCAACAACCGGGCCGACGCCGGGGATCGCAAGCAGACCCAGGCCAGTCAGGAGACCGCCTGCACCGCCTGCGAGGGCACCGATGCCAGCACCCGTCCCGGCACCTTCACCTGCCTTGTTACCCTGTCCTTGAACATCGACGTCGCCATTGGCCTTATTGGTGACAATGCTGATGTCGTCCGACGACACGCCTGCATTTTCAAGCGCCTCTACCGCCGCCTTGGCATCGTCGTAGCTGTCATAGAGTCCTGTGATCGTGGTTTTCATGGGAATTCCTCCGTTATGGTTTCTTACTTGGCGAGCGTAATGTTGCCCTGGAAATCCAGGGAAACATTGCCGGGCTTACCGCCCTTGGAAGCGGTGGCGCGCCATACGCCTTGATCATCGAGCTTCAGGCCGGCCACGTTGGTGTAGCCTGCCTCTTCGATACGGGACTTCGCCTGAGCCTCGGTGAAGCTATTTTTTCCGGCGACCGGAGCGCCGGGATTTTGCTCAGTGTTGACCGCCGGCGTCGTCTGCGAAGTGCTTGGAGTCTCGCTCTGAGCGAATGCGCCAGTGGCGACAAGGAGCAGACCGGCGGTGGCGAGTGTGATTTTCTTCATTGATGTTTCCTCCTTTTGGATGCAACAGAAACACCAACAAAACGCATAGGTTCCAATGATTTATTTATGGACGCGCGTATTGTAACCGACTGTTTCCGCGCCATGAAGCAGCGTCCGCCCCTCGTTCGGGAACCCGCTTGTTCGCGCTCCTCCTGCGCAGCCAATCCGGCTCGGCCAACTTATCGCCATTAAACGGGCGGGCTTTTATCAACGTGCAAGATGCACCCTATTTCCGGGCAGGCGTGTCGACGGCAGTTGTCACAATGTCAGGGACTGTTTCAGGATCAATGACGTTAGTGCTGACCATAGCCTAACCGACCCAGTCGCCGACTGCATTGGGCGAGCGCAAAACCGACGTCGTTCAAGGCTTGGTAGAGCTCGCCCACGCCTGATGAGCGCCGTCTTAGTAGCGAACAACGGCAACCGCGACAACGCGACCATACGACATCAACCTTCGTGTCCGGCAGTTCCCCCAAACACGCCTCCATGCGCTCAAGTGCGCGCTTGCTCACCCCTGAAGCCTGGCCCCATACAAGTCGGCTTACCCAGTATCGGGATGTCTCAGGCTCGTATTTCTTGCGAATTGCCGGCCAATCGTCACAGTTGCTCTCGTCTGGCATCGCACCGGTTTCGGTATCGCCGTCCGCGAGTCTGAGTGTCTCGTTTTCAACGCCTTCCTTGGCCATAAGGATGCCGACGTTGTCCGGCCCACTGAAACTGAAAATCGCTTCGCCCGTCGGGGATTTGGCTGCCAGCTTCAGCCGTTTTGTGCAGATAGATAGACATCACGGCCGCTCACGTCGCGCGGATGAGGCGCGAAGGTTAGGCCTTAAGCAATCGGGACGTGTGTTGGTAGGTGAAGGATGCAAGTTTCCGTGACATTGCCGCCTCTACAGAAACGACGTCGCTACCGTGTCATCGGTGTCGAATTCGGTGAAGCACCTTGGGGGCGGGATGTCTGACTTACCTGCCCTGCGGTTGGCGACGTACTGTATCGCCTCTACGAGCTCTAGATCTAAGACCGGCTTCTGGATGACGCCGAGAGCCCCCGCAACGCCGCCTCGGATGGCACCGGGATCGCTCGTCATGAACAGGACGGAGACGTCTGCTTCAGCGAGCGAGCGACCGATGATCGGACCCGTCGGCCCGTCTTCGAGGTTGACGTCGACAAGCGCGATGTCGGCTCCGCTGGAAAGCAGGAGCGCCTGATACATGTTGCTGGCGATGCCAATCGTATTGTGACCAAGCTCCTCCACGGTGTCCTGGAGGTTAAGAGCGATCAAAGGCTGGTCCTCGACAATCAAAACGTTGAACGACATATGTCTTCTCCGTGGTTGTCCCTCTTTAGACTAACCCCTGGCCGCCCGAGCGGTTCCCATCTAACGGCGATTGTCGAGGCGCCCGCATATGCGCCCGGCCGTAATTTTTCCGCCAACCGGTAGATCGAAATGACGTGGCCGCGGCACCGATCCGTCCTCCTGCCGGGACGCAGCGGCCTCCGGTCCATCGGCGCTCAGACGATAGTTGTCGAAGGAACTTTCGTGACGGGTGCGCCAGCATCCCGCAATGACGCCGGGAACCACTGTTCTAGCCATGCCGCGATGAACGTGGCGACCTGTTCCCAACCGGGCTCGTTGCAGATGTAGTGACTTCGGTTGGCAAACTCCTGGAAGGCCGTCACGCTACCTTCGTCTTCGTATGCCCTGAAATTCTTCTCGCTCAGATGGGCTGGGATGATTTCGTCCTTTTCACCAGCGACCAGAAGCAGCGGTGCATGCGGACGGGACAGGTCGATCTTGCCGGAGGCACCCATGCAGTCTCGAAGAACGTTGCGGCTGTCGTGCGTCGCGGTGTCGACGAACGCGGAAGCGGCCTGCTCTTCGGTCAGCGTGTTCGCGAAGGCGCCGTGGAAGGTTTCGGCGTCCATGAAGACAGGTTCGTCGCCCTTCAATGGATTGGCGATGATGGCGCTGTTCTTGATGAAGCCCCAGTCGAAGTCGAGCATCGCGTTCGGGGCGACTGAGGAGATAGCCACTGCGCCGGACACCAGATCCGCTGCCAGAAGCTTCTGGGCGATCAGGCCGCCGACCGAGTGGCCGACAACGATCGGCCGGTCAAGGTTGGACACTACGCCGACGATTTTCGCATAAGCTTCGTCGAGGCTGAGTTCACCGAGTCCTGAGGGCGGGTTCAAGCGGAGCGCTGCAGGCTCTCCTTCATGAAGCGGCCAAGCGGGCGCGAGACATTCGTATCCCTTGTCTGTGAACAAGCGGACCCAATGGTCCCAGCTTTTTGGGTTCTGAAACATGCCGTGCACGAATACGATCTGAGTCATCTCTGAACCTTAAATTTGGTTGGAGACGATCAAACCCGGAACGACGGCTCATGTTCCGTCGAAAGTTCAGCGAGCAAAGCGTCGCTTGTTGATCGATGTCATCTCGCCGACCAACGCAGTGATGTCCCCCATGCGGTATGGCTTCGGCACGAAAACCGCATCGCCTGGCAGGTCCTCGGGCCGTAGCTGACGACCGCCAGAAGCAATGATGACTGGAATCGCCGTGTGAGTGGACGTCATCATTCGCGCAAGATCTAGGCCGCTCAAGCCGCCTGGCATGTCGACATCGGTGATGACAGCGTCGATCTTGCGCTGCCCGAGGACCGCGACGGCTTCGAGGACATTTTCCGCTTCAAGTACGTTGTACCCCGCGTCAGAAAGGGTATCCGCAAGCACCATTCGGATCAGGAACTCGTCCTCGACGATAAGTACGGTACGCTGGTACATGGCCGTCTCCGCTCCGTGGATACGAGATGAACTCGTGTGCCCAGATTTAGATCTCCCCTCGAAGCGCAGTATTTGCCAACATATTTAATAAAATGCCAATTGATGACGAGGCTATCGGACAGCAGAATTGCCATCACCCCACTAATTCGAACATGCGGCCGGTGATAGATCATTTTCATCGGCCCCGGCATGAGGCCCGTCATTGAACAACGCAACGGAATGCATCATGTCCAGACTTGCAAACAAGACCGCTCTCATTGCGGGATGCACCAGCGGCATCGGTCTAGAAAATGGCCCGTCAGTTCATAGGAGAAGTCGGTTCCATGCTGGCCGATGAGCGCAAGAGAACCGGAAAGCCATCGAGCAGGTCGCCGCCGACTTCGTCAAGCAGCACCGCAGCTCCCTCACCCAACGCGCTGCTGGCGTGGAGGAAATTGCAAATATCGTGATGTATCTGGCGCCACCACTGGAGTCGGCCACGACTGGTGCTTCGATGAGGGTGCACGGCGGCCTGATCGATACGCTTCGCCTCGAAAAGGGCATAGTTTTCAGGCAACTGCGAGGTTCTTGCCGTGGAACTCGCCGCGAAATGCCTTGGCGCTTTTTTTGTCGGGCACGGTGACAACGACCAGCCGGCGCCCGTTCGTTGGCGTATCCTGGTGCGCAAGATCGATCATCCACACGGTCATGCTCGAACCGCGCGTCATCTCCATAAGTCTCTCCCTCGCTGGGTCTTCCTCGGACTGGACCGTGAATGCGAGTTCATACGCGAAGGTCTCCTGCTCGGGCTGGCCGCGGAGCTGCTCCCTGAACCAGTTCCAGACAGTGTCGAAATCCACCGGGAACGGCGACAGGTCAATATTCACCTGGACGACGTCGCGGGCGAAGACGACTTCGCCGTCGAAGAAGGCGTGCATGGCTAAGAAGTATTCGGAAAGCTTCATGTGACTAGAAAGGGCTTCGCGGACGGTTTTGAGGTTGGAGGCATTCTGAAACAAGGAGGTCTCCGTGGGGCGGGTCAATGCACAGCAGCCGACGTCGGCGCATTCACCCGCGTGGCATGGATGCCGACGTACGTGCCGATGAGCGCGGTCGCGATATCGCTGGGAGTCCGATGTCCTGCATTGTAGAAATCGATAGCCGCCTGGCAAAGCACGTTCGAAATACTGTTTTTGGGGTCCAGCTCATAGAAACGGTACCAAGCCTGGACAGCATCAGACATCGTCTTGAAATCGGGCTCGTCACGGTCTGTCTTCATCCGGGTCTCCTTTCGTCTTTCAACATCTGGGACGAAAGCTAAAACCTAGTACGGAAGCATCGGGCTTCAAGCAGCCATATGCGCGGGGTTGGCCCATCGTCTCGTCGCCCTAGATACATCTGTCCAATGGAGGAACTTGCATGACGAAACTCACGTACCATGTCGGCGAGCACGACGGGGGTTACGGCTACAGGCTCGGCGACGTGTGGTCGGAGACGTTTCCCGATCATGACGCAGCGCTCTCTGCAGCGAAATCAGCAGCCCAACGACAGCACCTCGAAGGCGGCGACGCCGAGATATCCTATCAACTTCCGGATGGCCGCTGGCAGAGCGAACACGCCGATGGTGGAGATCGACCTGATACCGAAGTGGTGGACGATGGCGCGGGAGCGCCGAAGTGACGACGCTGACCGGATCTTGCAAGTGTGGAAACGTTCGGGTCGCCGTTCGCGGCCGTCCGACGCGGATCGGCCTTTGTCACTGTACCGACTGCCGACAGGAGAGTGGCTCCGCTTTCACTTTCTTTGGAGTGTGGCCGGCGTCGCAATTCGAATCCAAGGGGGATACGATGGAGTTCGGGGGAAGGCGGTTTTGTCCAAACTGCGGCTCCAGGCTGTTTTCGGCTGACGAGAACGAGGCCGAGATCAAGCTGGGCATCCTCAACGAATCACCAACGCCACTCACACCCACTTACGAACTGTGGACAAAGCGCCGCGAGAAATGGCTCCGGCCGGTCGACGGCGCGGAGCAATTTCTCGAGGACCGCACGTGAGTTCGCGATGAGCCAGATTAAATTTTGGCCTTGGCCATAGGGCTTGGATTATCGCGGGGGTTGAAATGCGCACATCTTTACCTGCTCTATGCGCCGCCTTTCTCGCGAGCATGTATTTTAGAAGCAACTTTGGTATCGTAGGGCCGTTGATTGCAGGTGAACTTGGACTGTCGCCCGTGGAATTCGGGTGGCTTGCGTCTGCTTTCTTCGGATCGTTTGCTTTGCTTCAAATACCCGTTGGGATCGCGTTCGATCGGTTTGGCGTACGCTGGCCGATGGCGTTGATGATGGTCGCCGGCGCCACCGGATCGGCGCTCCTCGGCTCCTCATCCGGATTTTGGTCGGCATTCACCGGTCAGATCGCCATTGGCGTCGGATGTGCACCGATCTTCATGGGTGTCCTCTACTATTTGGGCCGGATGCACTCTCCGGATAAGGCTGAGCGGTTGGCGGCTACCGTAAGCTCCGTGGGATCCCTGGGAGCACTTATTTCCGCATTCCCGCTGTCCCGTTTCACGGCGGAATGGGGATGGAGAGCGGCGTGCTGGGCGGCGGCCGCATTGATGTTCACCAGCGCCGTTGCGGTGGCATCATCAATTCGTCGCACGCCGTCGTCCACGAGTGAAATTGAGCCAGGACAAGGTAGAAAGTGGAGGCCAGTTCATCTGCTCTACCTCGTGCCAATATGTTTCACGCTCTCGCTAGGCGGCACGTTCCGCAATGCATGGGCGGGGCCATACGTCGAGGACGTCTTCGGGCGTGACGCCGACCTCGGCGCTGTTTTAACAGCCGTAAGCATATTCGGAATTGCAACATCGTTTGCCCTGCCCTTCGCGCTGCTAAGGTGGCGCGGGCGCTCGATCATAATCGGAACGTATATATTGGGTCTGCTAAGCGCCCTCCTCCTCGGACTACTACCAAACGCGAGCATCTTCGCCGCTTCTGCTGGACTGGCTCTTCTATACGCGATGGGCAACGTTCACCCTGTCGCGATGACCGAGGCTCAGGCATGGCTGCCCGATAAAATGCGAGGGATCGGACTAGGGGCGCTCAACACACTCGTCTTCCTAGGCGTCTCGGCTTCTTCTGCCGTTTTTGGCGCTCTCGCCGACCTTCACTTCAGTGTGGTGGTTACCTACGGCCTGATCTTCGGCGCGACGGCGATGGCGCTGGGAACTTCTCTCGCGATCTACGTAGCGTGTCCGCCGAGGTATGGCGAGGAGCGAGGAGCCGCGGACGCTGCGGATGGGAGCTAGTAGTGGATGCCGCACGGCGCTCCGATTGTGAGGTAGGCAGAAAGCAGAGGTATATATCATCTCCAGCTTCAACGTTTCAATCGCAGCAATGCCTATGCGACGCGCCCGCTTCCAGATTGTCGATGAGTTTGGAAAATTGGCCAAAGCGCTTGACCTGGTCGCCGACCGCGACGCGCGGAATGCTCCAGACAATTTCGACAGTGGCGTCGTCCGCCGAACCTAAGGTTGCTTCACGCTCCTCCAGTCCCATCTGGCACAGGAGTCGCGACGAGCTGCCTGACATGATCAGCATATCGGTCAGGAAGTCTCTTGCGGGATCAGCGCGATCGCCCGATCGGCGTCACTCGCCTCTATGCTTCGAAACCAGCGTTTTCGACGACCTTGGTTAAGACGGAGATTGTCCTCCAGGGCGGCCAGTCTGCATCGGCCCTCGACGGACCCCGTGACGTTGAAACACCGTTTCACCGTAGCAGGACGATCTTTCCTAGTTCCGCACGTGAGCGACCAGCTACCGATCGTGCGCCTTTAACACCGCCACAAGCGCCTCGTTCAACTCGGCCTGCATAAACGGCTTCGCCAATCTTTGTATCCCCGTGCCGACGCCTTCTGGCAGCTCCGCATAACCGGTCGCGAGGATCACCGGAATGTCGGGGTAGCGAGCGGCGAGATGCACGAGAAGCTCAGCGCCGGTCATATCCGGCATCGCGTGATCCGTGATGACGACGTCGGGAACAGATCCCTCCTCGAGTAGTTGTAAAGCTTCCTCACCCGAGTGTGCCTCGATCGGGACGTGGCCCAAATCCTCGAGCATCAATGTCGTGTTCATTAAAACGAGCCCATCGTCATCGACCGCAAGGACGGTCAGAGACTTATCGACCCTGGGCGCGGGCTCCGCAATCGGAGAAATGGCGATTGAGCCCTTCTGGTCACGTTCGGCAACGGGCAGCCAGAGTTCAGCGCTCGTCCCTTCACCCACGCGCGACTTCAGCGCCAGGGCGCCTCCGGATTGAGCCATGAGGCCGTGGATCATCGGCAGTCCAAGGCCAGTTCCCTTGCCGACGCCCTTCGTCGTGAAGAAAGGGATCGTGGCCTTTTTCAACGTCTCCTCGTCCATCCCTTCCCCCTCGTCGACGACCGTTAGGACGATGTAGTCGCCAGCCGGAAGTTCCTTAATCTGGCCAGGACCGACCGGTCGAAGCTTCGCTTCGATTGTGATCCGTCCCCCGCCAGGCATCGCGTCGCGCGCGTTGACAACCAGATTCAGCAAAGCACTTTCAAGCTGGTTTGGGTCCGACATGACCGGTAGAAGCGAAAGGGGGAAGATCGTTGCAATCTCGATCTCTGGGCCGATGGTGCGCTCGATCAGCGAAGCCATCTCGCGCACGAGTTCAGGAAGCTCGACCTTCTCCAGCTTGAGGTCCTGCTTGCGCGAGAATGCTAGAAGTCTCTGCGTCAACGCCGCCCCGCGCTTTGCCCCCTGGATCGCATTATCGATGAGGTCGGCGTTGTTCTGGCCGGACATGGCACGCTTCTTGGCAATCTCCAGGCTTCCAAGAACCGCCGTGAGCAGGTTGTTGAAGTCATGTGCAATCCCGCCGGTGAGCTGCCCGACCGCTTCCATCTTCTGCGCCTGGAAGAGTTCCTGCTGTGCACGTTCAAGAGCTTCCTGCGCCTGTCGCTTTTCCGTGACGTCACGCGTCACTTTCGCGAAGCCGATGAGCGTACCACCCTCGTCCCGGATCGCATCGATGATGACGCTCGCCCAGAACCGCGTGCCGTCCTTGCGAACGCGCCAACCTTCCTTCTCAAAGCGTCCCACGGTGGAGGCCGTGTCCAGGGCAACGCGTGGCAGTTCTGCCGCCCTGTCCTCCTCGGTGTAGAAACGCGAGAAATGCTGCCCAATGATCTCGGCGGGTTCGTAACCTTTGATGCGTTGCGCGCCCGCGTTCCAGCTCGTGACATTGCCCTCGGGCGTCAACATGTAGATCGCGTAGTCGGTGACGCCTTCAACAAGCAATCTAAACTGCTCTTCGCTGCGCCTGAGTACTTCCTCAGCAAGCTTTCGCTCGGACAGATCACGGGTGATCTTGGCGAAACCGATGAGTTGTCCATTCGGATCGCGAATCGAATCGATCACAACGTGAGCCCAGAAACGAACCCCGTCCTTGCGGACGCGCCATCCCTCGGCTTCGAACCTGCCTTCGGCTTTCGCCGTTGCAAGTGCGCGCAATGGAACTCCGGCTTCTCGATCTTCTGGCGTGTAGAACCGTGAGAAATGCTCGCCAAGAATTTCCTCCTCGGTATAGCCCTTGAAGCGGTTCGCACCGGAATTCCAGCTACTGACATGACCACCTGGGTCGAGCATGTAGATAGCGTAGTCGGTGATCGCATCGACCAGCATCCGATATCGACCGTCCAGGCCGTCGGCCTGAAGACCAGTCAAGCTTGTGCTCATCAGCATCCCCTGCATTTTTTTACTTGGCGGTACGACCGCTACCTTTAACTGCAACGTAGGCATAAACCGAGCGCCGTCCAGTCGTGGTCCGGCTTTCTTTCGCAACCGTCGGGAATCGCGGTCGTTGGCACCGTGCAAGAAAATCCGAAAGCGTGACAAGCATCCGGCAGGAGAACGTCGTGCGCTGATTGGCGGTCATTAGCAAGAGCGTGTAATGCCTTGCAAAGCCGCCGCCGCCTATTCCAAGTCGTTCGCCCACGGACCAACAAGGAGAACATCAGGGGCATCTTCGACCGCATCAAGCACGCTATCTTCGGTGAGGCCCACGCAGCACCGATTGCCCAGCCTGCAACGGGCGGAACAATGGCCCTTCAAGCGCGCCCAGCCGACGCAGCGAGCCGGCGCCTTGCCTGCCAACGCGCATTCCACAGCGCGTCTATCCTGCCCAGTAGGCGACAGCCTTTGTAGCCAGCGTGAAACCGTTCAGCTCCTGATAGCTCGGCGGAAACGTGATGGGCGCCGTCCTCGTTGCCAACAACCGCGACGACGGCGACTTTCGATAGGACACTATCCTGCCCCCGCCGTCCGTCTCCTCGAAGAAGGCGTCCATCCGTTCAAGGACACGCTTCGAAATGCTAACAGGCTGACCCATCCAGATTAGCGAGCCGACCACCAGAATGTCGGAGTAAACCAGATCGCCTCGGTCTCGACACTGTTCTTCACCATCGCCGCCATGATGAGCGACAGCATGCGACCGGTGGAATACGGCTCGTCTCCCGAGGTTTATGGGTGGCGGTGAGGGCGATCGCCCTTGGGACCATGATAGCATCCCAATAATTGAGACGAGGAGAAGTTCTTCCTCAGCGAAGCGGATGCGAAGCTTACCTTAACAGCAGCAGGACTTCATTGAAGAGCGTGGCGGCACGTGGAAATCCGGAAAATGAGACCTGTTCATTTTTTGGATTATTGCTATCTTTGGCTCCGTAGGGTTGGAGTTGCGTCATGAGCATCGCGAGTTTGATTCCGGGTGGCTTCTATTGGGCCCGGTCGGAAAACCACTTCGACGGGCGACCGACGGTTGTCCAGATCTCCGACGTCTTCGGTGACGAACCGGAGTTTTGGACCTTGGCGCTTCTGGGGTCCGATCAACACGCGATGCTCGGTGAATTCGAGATCATCGAGCAGATCCACGGCCTCCATCTGTCGTTGGTTCGTGTAGCAGCCGAGTAGCTTCGACCTTTCAGCGGCGAGATGAAAAAAGGGCGCTCAACCCGATGGGGAGCGCCCGAACCATCCCGGCTACGATTGCGGCGGAGGCCGAGGGTGGATGACGTGAATGTCGACCGAGTCGGGGTGGCTAGGCAAGCGTGGCGTGAACGGACATGGAACGCCGGTTACTTTCCACGCCTTTCCCACACAGGTTATCCACAGCATGTCCACAAGCTAAGCAACAGAGTTTTATCAGCTTTTCTGGTTCACGCGAACGTTTTGGCGCTGCGGTAAAGCAACCCGTCATCGGAGTTTCATCGACTTGATACCGTGCTGTGCTTATGGGGCGTATGTTGTCCGTCTCCTCGAGCGCCAGGCGGCGGAACGCTCGGAGTCGGGAAGCGGCCGGCGGACCTCGAAGGTCGCTTCCCGAAAAGGCTTGCAGCGGACGCGTTCCCAAGGCAATGCCGGAGAATTGCTCCTCTGATTGCCCGCTCCATTCAGCCAGACCGCGCGGCGGCGCTTTTCCCGCTCATTGCGATGACCGGAACCCTGCGCGTTCGTCCTTAGACTGCATCCTCGTGCTTCAAGAGACCATGTGTCGCCCGTATCAGATCAGCAGCCCTCTCTCCAATAACCACGCAGGGTGCCATCGTGTTTCCGGTGGTGATCCGCGGCATGATGGAAGAGTCCGCGATGCGAAGTCCCTTGATCCCGTATACCTTCAGCTCGTTATCGACGACCGACATGTTGTCGCGTCCCATTTTGGCAGTGCAGGATTGATGCCAATAAGTGACTGCCGAGCGGCGGATGAAATCGATCATGCGCGATCTGTCGCGTGGGCCGGGCGCCGTTTCGCCTGCCACCAGAGGCCTGAAGTCATCGCTGTTTCCGAGTTCGCGACACAACTCGACCGCGGCCAATGCGGCAGCCATGTCTTCCGGCTCGCTGAGCGAGTTCGGTTCGATCAGAACGTGATCGGTTACATGCGGACCCGAGAGCCGCAACCGACCGCGGCTTTTCGGCTGTGCAAGTCCATTGAACATGGTCCAGCCATGTGCCGGCGTCTCAAGATCCGCTTCAATCGGTGACGGCACAGCAAACTCCAATTGGCATTGAAGAATGTCCGGACTGGGCAGACGCGCGTCACTTTTCCAGTAGATGTTCGCCTCGCAGCCACTTCCGCCGACGCCTTCCGGCTTGCGGTAGGCCCAGGTGCAGCCAAAGGCGAGATGATCCTGATGATTGCGGCCAACACCCGGAAGGTGTTGCACGACTGGAATTCCGTGGGGTTTCAGGTCGTCTTCCGGGCCGATACCGGACTGCATCAGAACCTTCGGCGTGTTGATCGCCCCCAGTGACAGCACCGTTTCGCAATTCGCCACGAAGCGGCGTAGCCTACCGTCGACCAGAGCGTCAACTCCCCTCACCCGCTTGCCGTCGAAGGTGAGACGCGTCACCAGCGCATCGGTCATGACAGTCAGGTTCGAACGCGACAGCAGCGGAGCGATATAGGATTCAAACACGCTCTCTCGCTTGCCATTCCGGATCCGAAGTTCAGCGATCGCCGCGCCGCCAGCGTCCTCCATCATTTCGCCGTTCGTCGTATCGTAGACCGGTATCCCCATGGCGGACGCCGCATTCAACAGGGCTTCCGCAACCGGTTGAGGCGACCGAGGTTGTTCCACATGGACAGGCCCTCCGGTACCGCGACGAACCGCATCCGGCGCACCCTGCCAATCTTCGATCCCGCGATAGTAGCCGAGGATCGACTCATATCCCCAGGCGTCATCGCCTGCCTCTGCGGCGAAGTAGTCCCAATCCGCCTTGTGCCCCCGGGCCCATACCATCACATTGATGCTCGAACCGCCGCCGAGCCCCTTGCCCATGCTGAGTGGAAGTCGTCTGCCCTCCAGACCAGGCGCCGGCTGTCCGACGAACCCCCAGTCGCGGCTCGATCCAAGGTTAAGCGGCCACTGCGCTGGGTTCGATACCGTCTCGGATTTATCGTCTCCGCCGGCCTCGAGTAGCAGGACCCTCGCGTTTCCATCTTCCGCAAGTCGCGCCGCGACAACCGAGCCACTGGAGCCTGCGCCGCATATGATGAAGTCAAAAGCATCTTCGAGATCGCGCCGTGTCTGTCCGTTCTTGCTGCCCGATCGGCTGTGGTGGATTTGCGTCATGTGATTTCCTTTGCTGACATCTTCGCGAAACCGCGACAGGCGGCGGGGCGGCGG